>NZ_FTOG01000031.1 GCF_900156655.1 Rhodobacter aestuarii
GCGCCGACGGTGCGGCCGCCTTCGCGGATGGCGAAGCGCAGTTTTTCTTCCATCGCGATCGGGGCGATCAGTTCGACTTCGAACTTCAGGTTGTCGCCCGGCATCACCATCTCAGTGCCTTCCGGCAGGTTCACGGTGCCGGTCACGTCGGTGGTGCGGAAGTAGAATTGCGGACGGTAGTTCGCAAAGAACGGCGTGTGACGACCGCCTTCTTCCTTGGTCAGGATGTAGGCTTCGGCTTCGAACTTGGTGTGCGGTTTCACCGAGCCCGGTTTGCACAGCACTTGGCCACGTTCCACGCCCTCACGGTCGATGCCGCGCAGCAGCGCGCCGATGTTGTCGCCAGCTTCACCGCGATCAAGCAGTTTGCGGAACATTTCAACGCCGGTGCAGGTGGTTTTCTTCGTCGCACGGATGCCGACGATTTCCAGTTCGTCACCCACGTTGATCACACCGCGTTCCACACGGCCGGTCACAACCGTGCCGCGGCCCGAGATCGAGAACACGTCTTCGATCGGCATCAGGAACGGTTGGTCAACCGCACGCGCCGGGGTCGGGATGTATTCGTCAACGGCTTTCATCAGCGCGTGGATCGAATCTTCACCGATCTCTTTCATTTCGCCGATCAGCGCTTGGTGCGCCGAGCCTTTGACGATCGGGGTGTCGTCGCCCGGGTAGTCGTAGTCCGACAGAAGCTCACGAACTTCCATTTCCACCAGCTCGAGCAGCTCTTCGTCGTCCACCAGGTCCACTTTGTTCATGTAGACGGTGATGTACGGAATGCCGACCTGACGGCCGAGCAGGATGTGCTCGCGGGTTTGCGGCATCGGGCCGTCCGACGAAGCAACCACGAGGATCGCGCCGTCCATTTGCGCCGCGCCGGTGATCATGTTTTTCACATAGTCAGCGTGGCCGGGGCAGTCGACGTGCGCGTAGTGGCGCGCTTCGGTCTCGTATTCCACGTGCGCCGTCGAGATCGTGATCCCGCGGGCTTTCTCTTCCGGCGCGCCGTCGATTTGGTCGTAGGCTTTGAATTCGCCGTAGTATTTCGTGATCGCAGCCGTCAGCGTCGTCTTGCCGTGGTCAACGTGACCGATCGTGCCGATGTTGACGTGCGGTTTGTTCCGTTCAAACTTTGCCTTTGCCAT
>NZ_FTOG01000030.1 GCF_900156655.1 Rhodobacter aestuarii
TCCGCCGATGCCGTTGAAAAAGTCCGTGTTGCGCTGCGGCAAGTCTTTCGATTCACTCAAATATGAGGGGATGGGAGGATTTCGGGATGATGGGCAGGCAAGAGGCTCCGGCGCAGCTGTTCTACGACTTCGATCTGGAGCGGCACGTCCCGGCCAATCACCTGCTGCGAGAGATCGATCTGCTACTGGATGGTGACAGCCTTCGGGATGCGCTGCGCCCGTTCTACAGCCACCTCGGCCGTCCCTCCGTCGATCCCGAATTGATCATTCGGATGCTGGTGGTTGGCTACGTCATGGGTATCCGATCCGAGCGCCGCCTGTGCGACGAGGTCCACCTGAACCTGGCGTATCGCTGGTTCTGCCGACTTGGGCTGGAAGGGAAAGTTCCGGATCACTCGACGTTCTCGCGTTATCGGCATGGCAAGCTCCGGGAAAGCGACCTGCTGCGGCAGGTCTTCGAGGCCACGGTCGAGCGTTGCCTGAAAGAGGACCTAGTGTCTGGCGAAGGCTTCGCCGTGGATGCCAGCCTGATCTCCGCCGACGCCAACAAGGTCCGGTCAATCGCCGCTGAAGACTGGAGCCCGGAGGTGGCGCGCGAAGCGGGGCACCGTGCAGCGCAGGAATACCTGGAGACGCTGGATGATGCCGCCTTCGGGGCCGCGTCCCCGAGCCAGCCGAAGTTCGTGGCCAAGTCGGACCCTGCCGCGCAATGGACCCGTGCGGAGGAAAGCCGCCCCTATTTTGCCTATGCCACCAACTATCTGATCGACACGAAGAGCTCTGTAATCATGGATGTTGAGGCGACGCGCGCCATCCGCCAAGCAGAGGTCGGAGCGTCGCGCACCATGCTGGACAGGACGGAAAAGCGGTTCGGGATCCGACCTGACTGGCTGGCCGCCGACACCGCCTATGGCAATGCCGAGAACCTTGGCTGGCTGGTCGAGAAGCGCAGCATCATTCCCTTCATCCCAGTCATCGACAAGTCGGAGCGGACGGACGGGACGTTCTCCCGTTCCGACTTCGAGTGGGATGAGGCGAACGACCAGTACATCTGCCCTGAGGGTCACGCCCTCAAGCAATTCCGCCGTAACTATTCCGATCCAAACCGGGGGCAGGACACCGGCGGGCGCAAGAAATACCGCTGCCTGAAAGCAACCTGCCAAGCCTGCCCATCGAAGGAGATTTGCTGTCCGAAAGCCGATGCGCGATACGTC
>NZ_FTOG01000025.1 GCF_900156655.1 Rhodobacter aestuarii
GCGCCACAAAACACCGGCGCGGGGTGGAGCAGCCCGGTAGCTCGTCAGGCTCATAACCTGAAGGTCGTAGGTTCAAATCCTACCCCCGCAACCAACACTAATTCTTCCATTATATCAACGGCTTGTGGTCGCGAAAGCGGTCCGCTCGACACAAGTTGTGTCTCTGGGGCCCCAGGCCCCGCCGTTGATCGCCTCACCGCATGCACAGGCTGGCCCGTTGCCACACGCAAAAGCCCCGCGAGCGAGCCGTGGAGATCCGCAACCAGTTCCACGCCTCCCTTCGCCGTCGCGGACGGCACGGGACGCAGGACGATCTTCTCGATCAGAGCCCGCAGCGTCTCCTTCGCCTCGCTCGCATGATCGGGTGTGCTCAGCGCCGCAATCAGATCCCGGATCCGCACCCGATACGCCCCCGCCATCGACGGGTGATACCGCATCGATGACGGGGCAGGGGCGGCTGCAAGCTGTGCCTCAAGCTCCGTCTTCTGTGCTTCCAGCTTCTCCATCCGGTCCTTGACGCGCGCGGCGGGAACGCCCGCCAGAAGGGCATCGACCAGCTTGTCGAGGTTGCCCGTCACCTCGCGGAGGTCTTTCTCCCTGGCCGCGCGCCCCGCATCCGCAGCCTTCGCTAGCCGGTTCCGCTCCGCCGTATATTCCTCGCAAAAGACTTTTACCGCCGCGTCGTCCATCAGGTGATGCTGTAACGCGTGCAAAACCCGCCCCTCGAGGTCGTCCTTCTTGATCACCGTCATGTTGGTGCAGACCGCACGGCCCTTGTTGCGCGCGCCAGAGCAGCCGAACCCGTCCCTGCCGACCTTCGCGAAGCCCGCACCACAGCAGCCGCAGACCATCAAACCCGAAAGAAGATACTTCGGTCGGCGACGATCCCAGATCGGCACATCGGTCCCCTTGGACTTCAGCGCCCCTTGGCGCGCCCGAACCGCCTGCCACAGGTCATCGTCGATGATACGAAGGTCCGGCACATCCGTGATCTCCCAAGCTTCCTCGGGGTTCAACCGGCTGATGCGTTTGCCTGTCTCGGGATCCTTGGCATAGGTCAGTCGGTTCCAGACCTGCTTGCCCACATAGAGTTCGTTGTTGAGAATCCCCGTGCCCCGCTCGCGGTTCCCGTGGATCGTCGAGGCGCTCCAATACTTCTCTCGCGGTGCCGCAATGCCCTCGAGGTTCAGCATCTCGGCGATCTTCTTCGGTGAAAGTCCTTCGGCATAGGCGCGCATGATCCGCTCGACAACAGCGGCTTCCTCCGGATGGATCTCGCGATCTCCACGGATCGGCTCACCCTCGGCGCTATAGCGCCGCACGGCGCGATAGCCATACGTCAACCCACCGGCGGATTTGCCCGCCAGCGCCCGACCGCGCAAGCCTTCGCGGGTCTTCTTGGCGAGATCCTTGAGAAAGAGCGCATTCATCGTCCCCTTGAGACCGATATGTAGTTCCTCGATCGGCCCTTCGCTTACGGTCTCGATCGGGATGCGGAGGAACTGCAGCGTTTGGTAGAGACTGGCGATGTCGGCCTGATTGCGCGAGAGCCGGTCAAGCGCATGGGCGATCACGACGTCAAAGCGTCCACCGCTCCGTGCGTCCTGAAGGAGCCTCTGGATCCCCGGACGCATCAGACTTGCACCCGAGGTGGCTCGGTCGGAATAGACTTCGACAACGTCGTAGCCCTGCCGTATGGCAAGCGCGCGGCAGACACGGAGTTGATCCTCAATTGAGGCGTCGCGCTGTTTGTCGGTCGAATAGCGCGCGTAAAGCGCGGCACGAAGCGGTTTGCTCATCAGCGAGTCCCTCAGATGAGAATGTGGAACAGATTGAGCGGGCCCGCCTGCTCCGTCAAGAATGGCGGATCCGCGCGATCATCGCGAGATGCGGGCGGTCTTTGGGGACGTATCGGCGTGGTCGGCCCGTGCTGCTTCCCGGGCAAGGGCACGGAGGAAGGCAAGCAGCAGGGCGTAATCTCCTTCGCGCGGCGTCCCGACCGTCGGCCTGACGGGGAACTGTGCCGCCCTGTCCTTCCCGCGTTCTGTCCGCTTGCGTGCCATGACATGCCTTTCCCGGTCCCGCGCGCGAGGCTCTCGCGGCGGGGGATGGTGATACTTTGCTGACCGGGAAGGGCCCCGGGGCCGTTGTCACCATCATAGCCTGAAGTGGCTGCGGGCGGCGTTCCAAATTGCCATGGCTCTGCACGCAATTGTGGAAAACCCCGTTGAAAATACGGAGAATTCTCTCTCCAGAGGGGGGACGGCGCGACCGTGCTTCGCGGCGGGATCGGGGCTGCAAGAGGCAAAGTTTTACCAAGAGGGAGTTCTCCAGATTTTGGGGCCGACGGGGGCTCTGAAGCGCGATCGGGCCCTGCGTGCGCGATCTTTGCGATTTGGTTTTGTGCCACGGGGCACTGGCGTGGACGTCATTGCCCGGTAAGTTGGCGATCGCGGCTGTGCGCGGCGAAGTTTGCGAATAAACTTCGTGCAAATCCGCGAGATGTCGACGTTGATCGCGCTGTCGGCCCGGCGATCAGAGGCCGCGCCGACGTTTTTTGTACATTCTTTTGACCGGGGCCTGTGCGGTCACGACGGCGCGGTGGGCGCCGCATCGGCGGCGATATCCGAGAGCCAAGGGGCAAGCGCGGTCTCGTCGAGATCGCGATGTGCGCGCAGGTGATCGGCGAGCCGCTCGATGAGATCACGGTGGGGGGCGAGCAGCGCGCGGGCGCGGCGCTCGAATTGGTCCAGCTTTGCGCGAAGGCGGTCGCGGTCATCGGATGAAAGCTGCTGCATATCCGGCTCTCCGAGCCACGCATTGCCGTTGCAGCCAAGGCCGAACTCACGATCGAATTGCAACTGCAATGCAGAGGCCTGCGCAAGATCGCTGTCCGCGCTGCCACCGGCGCCGGCGCTGATCGAGCCGAGCAGCAACCGCTCTGCGGCCCGTCCGGCAAGGATGATCGTCAGCTCATCCTCGAACTCGGGCGCTGTGCCTTCGTGAATGGCTGAGGCGCGGGAGGTCGAACCGCCTTCAGGGGCGATCTGCATCCGGCGCACCGGCACCGCGCCCAGCAGCGTGGCAACAATGGCGTGACCACATTCATGGACGGCGATGCGGCGGTCATACCCCGCCCGACCGGGCTCTGTCGCGTGCAGCATGGCCCTCAGTGCCCGGGCCGTGAGCCGGTCTCCGGCCCGGCGCGCGGCGGCCCGGGCCGCGCGCAGTCGAGCATCGATTGCCGCCGGGGTCTGCCCGGAGAAGGCGAGGGCCAGCGCCGCGAGATCTTCGGGGCGCTCCTCGGGCAGCGCGCGGTGCAGCATATGCCGGATCTGCGCCTGCGTTGGCAGCGGCAGGGAGAGATGCAGATCAAACCGGCCCGGGCGCAAAATGGCCGGGTCCACCGCCTCCGGATGGTTGGTGGCGGCGATCAGGATCACGCCCTCCGCGCGGGTGAGCTGATCGATCTGGGTGAGCAGCGCGTCGATAACATTAGCGCGATAGTTTGCGTTATGTTGGTCTTTGCCAACGCGTGAGCCGGCCGCATCGATCTCGTCGATGAACAGCACCGAGGGCTGCTTCTGGCGGATGGCTTGGGCAAAGGAGCGGCGCATCTCGCGCAGCATGTCTCCAAGGTGGCCGGCGCTTTGCCAGTTCCCCAGCGTTGCTTCGACAATGGGCACGCCCGCCGTCGCCGCGATGGCGCGCGCGAGCACGGACTTGCCGGTGCCCGGTGCGCCCGTGAGCATGAGCGAATGGGGCAGGTCGCTCCACCGCGCGCTGCCGCGGCGCCATGCGGCCAGGTCGGACACGATGTCCGCGGCTGCCTGATGGGCCGGGCTGTCGCCGCCGATCTCTTCAAGCGTCATGTCGGAAGATGCATCGGCCATGGGCGCCAGAAGCGCCGCCAGCTTGCAGGCTACAGCGGGTGCGTTCGGTTCGCGCAAGGCGGACATCAGGCTCGCCATATCCATGCCGGCCAGGCGCGCGTCGCCGGGCAGAAGGGGGGCAACCAACGTGCGGTCGATCTTGCCAGTCGCGGAGTGGGTTTGTGCCAGCAGCGCCAGAATGATCTCCCGGTCAATGGGCGCGAGCGGGATCGCCGGTGGCAACGCTCGGCTTAGATCCGACGACAGACGGGCGCCAATGGGCAGAAGGATCATCAGCGGATGCGGCCGTGCCAAGGCTGGGAGGATATCGGCCTCGAGGTGCGCGATCGCGGGCTCGGTGATTTTGTTCGTGCCGCTCTCTGTCGGGCGCAGCAGCTGCAGCACAGCTGTTTCTCCGGTGCGCGGGGCGTACGCATATGATGTCCAGTCTTTCGGCAGAAAAAGGCGGCCGATCGCAGTGCCCGCGCTGGCGAGTTGCATGGGCTCGAAACCCGTGACGACAGTGCAGGCGCGTCGGTCGAGCGCCGTCCGGAACCGCTCTTGGCTGCCGAATGTGGCGGCGAGTCGCAACGCCATCAGGATTTTGTCAGGTGCGATGAACCGCTCTGGCTGGTCTGCACCAGTCTCATCCTGCGCCCACCATCACTTCGACCGGCGGTCGAGCTCCGCCATCGCAAAATACGCGCTGGCCTTGCGAAGGATCTCGTTCGCTTGGCGCAACTCCCGGTTC
>NZ_FTOG01000023.1 GCF_900156655.1 Rhodobacter aestuarii
GGCTCCGCGCCCGGCGCGCTTGCCCAACCCGAAACAGACCACTATCAACCCCAAGGACTCTCGTTATGACTGAGGGACGACCGGGGGGCAGGTCATTACTGGTGAACTCGGTTCCATTGTCCGAGACAATGCAGTTGGGCTTGCCATAGATCCGGACCAGAGCATCAAGTTCGCGTGCCACCCTGGCCCCGGAAAGGCTCGTGTCTGCGATCAGGGTGAGGTTTTCGCGGCAGCAGTCGTCGTTCACGGCCAGGATACGGAACTTGCGGCAAGCCCCGAACGTGTCGGACAGGAAGTCCAGCGACCACCGCTGGTTCGGCCGCAGCGGCACTGGCATCGGCGTTCGACTGCCCCGCGCTCGTTTGCGGCCGCGACGGCGCCGCACCGACAGGCCTTCTTCCCGGTAAATCCGGTAGAGCTTCTTTTCGTTCATGATCATGCCCTTGCGCTCGAGCAGGATGCCGACGCGCCGATAGCCGAAGCGACGGCGCTTCTCGACGATCTCGTGCATCGCCTCACGGATTTCCGGGTTGTCGGGCGGCCTCTTTCGCCGCACCGTCTTCGGATCGACACCGATCAGGACGCAGGCCCGGCGCTGAGAGATCGGATGATCCTTCAGCGCGCGCAGCACCGCGTCCCGCCGTTGTATCGGCGTCGTTAGCGCTTTCCCAGCAGATCCTTCAGCACAACGTTGTCCAGCATGACATCGGCCACAAGGCGCTTCAGTTTCGCGTTCTCGGCCTCGAGTTGCTTGAGCCGATTAGCGTCCGAAAGGTCCATCCCGCCATACTTGGCCTTCAGCTTGTAGAACGTCGCCGGGCTAAAACCGTGCTTCCGGCACAGCTCCGAGGTCGGCAAACCGGCCTCCTGCTCTTTGAGCATCCCGATAATCTGCGCCTCGGTGAAACGGCTTTTCCTCATCTCGTCTGCTCCTTCAGGTTGGGCAGACTCTACATCAGATTGAGGGAACTTCCGGGGGGCAGGTCAAGACCAGGAAAGCAGCCTTTCATGTCCTTCGTGATTTGGCCACCTATGAGAGGCTGTCTCTGCTGGACCTTGGGGTATCTATCTGCTTCTATCAGCCAAGATGCGCAAGAATGAGGTGCCATGTACTTTGCAGTTGTATTTCCATTGGCCGATTTTCGGAGCCTACACCGGCAGAACGCAGGCCGTTTGGAACGCCCCGCATGGGGACAAACTGACCCGAGAGCCGAATTTGCGCGTGGTTTCGGAAAAATTCATACAAGAACAAAGTCGGCGGCAGGTTATTCTGGCGAGAACTACTACGCAGACTGCGACAATTTAGTTAAGTATCCGTCACAATATTTTCTAAATCCGATTCCGGGATTTCTGCGCTCCATCTTGGCGTATCCCGTATATAGACGATTCTACTTCGATGGGCAGATGTCTGGTCGCTTTGAGCTCGGGTTCCGTTTGAATGAGGACTCCATTCATGAGATAGCTCGATCCGCAGGTGGGGTGGAATACAGTACTTCGGAAATTGCCGCACAAGTGTTGCAGAGCGATCTGCGGCTTGATTTACTGGATGACCGAGAAATTAAACTGCCCTTTTCAAACGCGGCGCAAGCTCTTCGGGATGCCTGGATACTTAGCAGTACAAAGAACAAATCTCTCAACACTTTTGATATCGAAACAGTTGGCTCCAAGTATGTCGGAGTCGGTGCTCCGTTCGTATTCATTCGATCTGGTCGGGAGACAAAAATCAAATCGGAGAAGCAAAGGCGCGACTTGTTTCAGAGCGAAGACCTTGAGCTTTTTTTGACGAGATCCGGCAAGCAAGGACAAAGTTTCGATGTAGCCGTGATATCATCAGACGCTTCGCTTTCGGCAGAGACGCCCAAAGAGCGGTTGGCACGCCTATTCTATATCCAAATTCGGACAATTTCTTTTTCTCACTCATTCTACCTTCGGCAGGTAGCGTCTGAAAAAATTTCCGGACCGAAATCGCTAGAGCCAGCGATACAAGCTCTGCTTGGGCGACTGTCAAACTTAGAGCCCAGCGAAGGCGACCAGACGGATGAATTGGCGTGCCGTGAGATGTCTGAAATTTTGCGGCAAACGGACCTGAGCCCCGCCCAACTAGCTTCCGAAATCGAGAGAACGATAAAGCCGGGCGTTGCACGCCGGTGGTTCGGCGGCTTTTGGGGCTATGCAGATAAAAAGGTAGACATAGCGATTGAGGCCGCTGCAGGAGCTGCGACAAAGCACCTCCTAAGCAGCGGCCCCTGAAAATATTGGGCAGCACCGAATGCTTAGCCCGTCTATGCCGTTGGGGATTAAGACCCCTCAGGCAGTAGTATCGCACTACAGAGGCCAAGAGTCAATGTGTCGAGGCGTGCAGCCCTGTACTCGGGTAGCCACTTCCCGGCATTCTGCCGTGCGGCATCGAGATGGTCTGAATAGCAGCGTTGGGCCAGCACCGTAGGCTGAGCAGCGTTATTGTCTCTGAATAACGATTGTCAGAAAAATCACACCTCGACTCTCGGGCCAACGACGCGCGTGGGTAAATCCCTACTTGCTGGTTGTCCTCGCTTGTGCGCTCGAACCCGTACCACTTTCCCGTCGGCGTACCGTCTTTCATGTTCGGCCACCCAATGCTCAGTGGGTGTAGCTCGGCTTCCGGCCTGTGCTTGCTCAAAGCGAAGCCTGGCCTTTTGCTCAGTCAAGTGTCGCTCGCCTGCCGGTCCAATTCGAATGGTGACATGAGACTTGAGAACTTCAGTCATCCAAGCCTTGCCAAACTTCCGCGCTGTCTTGGCCTGTGATGTTGATAGGCTCGCAACTTCTTGCGATATCAAGTCGTCCTCACGCGCAGCGAGAGCAGCGAAGAGCATAAACCCGACTACCATATCGTATGTGAGGTGACCTTTGTGTTCCTCGAAGTATTCCCTAAACGAAGCTTCATCGGGCAACAGTCCTGCCCTCATAAATCCCGCCACTACTGTCCGCTGAGGTTTCCAAAAGGTGTCATTAAAGTCGGGACGACCATCTCGTGATTTCGAAATCTCCAGAACGAAGGGCGCATCTAAGAAGATGGTGTCCGTCATTGCTGAGAAGAGGCTTACGCTCAGTTTTTCGGGAGAACGATTATCAAAGAGGAACCCTCGCTGACGCCGGTTGCTCAGTTCTTCTTTGTCCAGGGTCGTTACTCCTCGAGCACAACGGTCTTCCCACAGTTTGCGGTCGTCATACTCTATCCAAATGAGGTCACGCGGAAGTTCGATATCGCGCACATAGTCTTGAATGTCGGACTCAGGACGATGCTCCCATGGCATGCCTTGGACATCCATTCTCAACGAGTCGAGATAATTCGCAGCGTTATGGTCGAGCAAATAGATCCTCGCCGAGGAGAGATCGCTAAGAACTTGTTGCCAATGCTGACGGATTTCCTCGGACGAGACCCGCTGCCCATCGGGGCCGTGCATATCCACAGGCATTTCGTTTTCGAGGTGGTGTCCAAACTTAAGAGCGATCGTTTTATAAAGGATCATTGATTTTACTCAAATATTAGATGGGCGTATCTCTGACGGATCGAATGCCCATCAGAGTCATACCCGAGACCTTCGAAGCGATTTGCCGGTGCGCGTACTCTCCTAGCCTCGCTGTACTTGGTGACCGGCGCAACGGAAAAACGAAGATCCGGAGGCTCAAAGACTAGTTGATCATGCCTTCTGAGAGTTGGCATTGTCCACATTCTGGGACGTCCGCTTTGGGGAAGCCGCGTTGCAGCAACTCTAGACGTGACGAGTGGCTGCTCAGGGCCGGGAAACCCAAATCCCGCTCAAAGCCCCCGCCCGGTTGGCCGGACGGGGGCTCACAAGTCATGCCGCGAGGTGTTTGCCGAAGAACGTGGCAAGCACGCCCGCCGCCTCGGCCACGAATTGCGCGCCGTCGTAGAGCATCATGTGGTTCGCCCCTTCGACCACGTGGAACCCCTTCTCGGCGCTGGCCGCACGCGCGTAGAGGTCGTCGCTCATCCACTTGCTGCCCGCCTCGGACCCGGCGACGATCTGCAAGGGCTGGCGCAGGAACACCTCGGCCATGTTGAACGCGTCATAGCTCACCAACTGCGTCAGGCTGCGGGCGGTGGCCCAGCCGGGTGCCGTGGCGCATTGCGCGCGTTGGGTGTGGTAGTATTCCCACGCCTGACGCAACTCCTCGTTCGGCGCGTCCTCTTCCTTCAGCGGCGCCATCGGCATCTGCGCCACCGGGTTGCCCGCCGCATCCGAGCTCCGTGCGGCCGCGCCCATCTCAAGGTAGGGGATCGCCGCCTCGGAGGGGAGCGATCCGTCCCAGCCGTGGCGGAACATCGCGCCGATGTTGACGGCGCTGACAGTGCCCACCGCCTTGATCCGCGGATCGTTGATCGCCGCATTCGCCGTGTAGCCCGCGCCGGCGCAGATGCCCGCCGCGCCGATCCGCTCGGCATCGACGAAAGGCAGCGTGGTCAGGTGGTCGATCACCGCGCTCACGTCCTCGGTGCGGATATGGGGGTTCTCCAGCTGGCGCAGGTCTCCACCGCTTTCGCCCTGATGCGAGGCATCATAGGCGATGGTGACGAAGCCCGCCTTGGCCAGCGCGGCGGCATAGGTGCCGGCGGTCTGTTCCTTAACCCCGCCGCCGGGATGGGTGACCACGATGGCGGGGTAATTGCGTGCCGCGTCAAAGCCTTCGGGCAGGTGGAGCTGTGCTGCCATCGCGATGGCGGGAGTGTTCGAGTTCGGAAAGGTGATGCGGGTCATGTCGGTCTCCATTCGGTGATGAGACCACTATGCCCGCTGGCGCGCCTTGCGATTAGCTGGCAAAGTCTACTTGGACTTATAATTGAGGTGATGAATGCGGCGCGAGGATATCGCCGATCTTTCGGCCTTCGTCATGGTCGCCGAGGCGGGCAGTTTTACCAAGGCGGCGCAGCAGATGGGGATCTCGCAATCGGCGCTGAGCCAGATCGTGCGGCGGCTCGAGGAGCGGCTGGATGTGCGCCTGCTGGCCCGCACGACGCGCTCTGTTGCGCCCACGGTTGCGGGCGAGCGGCTGGTGGCGCGGATGGCGCCCATGCTGCGCGACCTCGAGACGGGGCTGACCGAACTGGTCGAGACCCGCGCGCGTCCCGGCGGCCACATCCGCCTGACCTGCGTCGAACATGCGGCGCGCAGGGTGATCGCGCCCGCCTTGGCGCGACTGTTGCCGGACTACCCCGAGCTGACCGTCGAGGTGATCGTCGATTATGGCCTCGTCGACGTGGTGACCGCGCGTTTCGATGCGGGCGTGCGCCTGGGCGCGCAGGTCGAGAAGGACATGATCGCCGTGCGCATCTCGCCCGATGTCGAGATGGCCGTGGTCGCCACCCCCGCCTACCTCGGCAGGCATGGCGGACCCGAGACGCCCGACGCGCTGACCGAGCACCGCTGCATCGGGCTGCGCCTGCCGAGTTCCGACACGCTCTACGCGTGGCGCTTCCTGCACCGCGGCAAGGACACCCGGGTGCGCATCTCCGGCCCCGTCATCTTCAACACTCTGGAGTTGATGCACCACGCGGCCCTCGACGGGCTGGGGTTGGCGATGCTGCCAAAAGACATCGTCGCGCAAGACCTCGCCACGGGTCGCCTGATCCAGGTGCTGGCCGACGAGACACCGCCCCTGCCGGGCTATCACCTCTACTACCCCAACCGCCGCCACGCCTCCCCGGCCTTCCGCCTGCTGGTCGACGCCTTGCGGTATCGCGGCTGAAGGATACCGCTGCGCAGCGCGGGGTGAAGGGATATACATCACAGGGCGGATAGTGTTGAAAAAGTCGGTCGAAATCGCCGATTTCACGGCACGGGTCTCTCCGGCAACGCCGGGTCGTCCGGGCTATCGCCCGTCCGA
>NZ_FTOG01000010.1 GCF_900156655.1 Rhodobacter aestuarii
GGGCGTCAGCAACGCTCCATCAGCGCGCATAGGCTGACCCAGGAGCGGCACAGGCAGACAGGCCAAGCTGCTCTAGCGGGGCTGATCAGTGGTCCATAGCTCGCAGCTAGGGCTACCTGTGGCGATGCTATGGCGGCGAAGGGCTGGCCGATGACATGAATGAGGCCTAGGCAGCAGAGGCCACCAGCGCGACCAAACCACGTCATTGACGTGATCTATAGCTGATGTGATTGCGGGGTCTCAGAACCCGACGTCGTCGGCTTGGTGTTCATCTGCCGTTGTGACAGAGCCGCCGAGGGCGTCCATCACCTTTTCCATCTCGTCAGCATCTTCGCTGAACTCGTCGACTTCACCATACAGGTATTCCATCATCGAGCGCAGCTTATGGCTTCCAATGGCGCGTTGCAGGGCCTGAGCGGCCAACGCCTCATCCTTCCAAGGCATCCGTTCGAGCGCCTCCGATATCGCCTTGGACAGCCGTTCGATCTCGGCCAGGCGCTCGGCATCGGTCAACTCGGGGCGGTCGTCGATGTCGGGCGCATTATCTCGGCGGTCTTTCCACCAAACGCCGCTTGGGGTCTTGCCCTCGATCTGCATGACCCGCCACCGCTTGCGCATCCGGTCAACGCTGGCTGTGCCGACGCCCGCCGCCTTCGACACTTTCGGCACCGACAGCCGCTTGCCAGGGAGCCGCACCAACTGCCAGGCCGCGTTCATCCGCTCGTCTTTGGTCAGCGGCAGGTTCTCCCGACTGTTGGCCGCTATCGCCGCCAGGAGGGCATCGCTACGGTCCCCATTCAGGATTTTGGCTGGTATCAGCGCGCGGCGGCCCTTCACGCTGGCGTAGGCGTCCAGCCGATGGTGCCCGTCGAGGAGGACCAAGCGGCCCGTGGCCTTGCCCCCGGCGTCAATCTCTTGCCACAGCAATATCGGGTCAAGATCGCCAAGGGTGCGCAGCAACTGGACCAGGGAGCGCAGATGGGTCTGATTGCTGCGGAGGTCGCGCAGGCAAAAAGTCTCGTCGACCGTGATATCCTGCGGCAGGACAAAACGCTCCGGGAGTTCTGCGCCTTCGAGGGCGGCGGCGACAGCGGGCATAAATGCTTGGGAAGTCATGGGTTATTTCCTTGATGGCAACGCCTAGAAACCAGACCCACGTCGAAAAGGCGAGAGGCGAAGGTCATCTTCGATCTGGCAAAGTCGGCCCGATGCCGCCCGACAAGGTGGACTGTAGGCCTGTTGTCGGCGGGCCGCCGCCTGCGAGGTCAGCAGACCCAGTGGCGCTACGGTGCGCTGTGCTGGTCCTAGGGCAAAGTCTTTGGCTGATTGTCTTCGAGGGGACGGGCAATCTGTTAAAGCCACCAGGCACCGCTACGGGAACCGAAAGCGGCCCCGTCTGTCCAGCCTGACGTGTCTTATTTGGACACCCTGCGTCAGTGCTAGGCCGCGTCAGTCGTTTAGATCGTAGTGCGGCAGCGCCCATATCGCCTGCCACATGGCCTTGATCGTGACCTCGCCATAGTCGCTCGCAGCGCGCCCGTCGGAGTGCCCCTGGATGGCGTCACGGACTTCGAGGTCCATTCCCGTGTCACGGCCAACGGTCTTGAAGCGGTGCCGCCAGGCATGGTTCGGCTGGACTTCTGGGTCTGTGATGCCGACAACTTCGCGCACCCATTGGCCCACCTTAGCGCCTGCGCTCTGCGCTCGCTCCACAGGGTCGGCGGCTTTGCCACGAATGGGGGCGGTGGAGTAGAAGATCGGCCCCGCCGGAAGACCTTGCATCATTTTGTGCAGCCCTTGTTCGAGGAGCTGCGGGT
Organism: Rhodobacter aestuarii; assembly: GCF_900156655.1. Taxonomy (GTDB): domain Bacteria; phylum Pseudomonadota; class Alphaproteobacteria; order Rhodobacterales; family Rhodobacteraceae; genus Rhodobacter; species Rhodobacter aestuarii. Next base: position 1,818 of record NZ_FTOG01000010.1, read on the forward strand.
GGATGGGTGCAAGCCTATACTTACGCGCCTTGACAGAACCTGCATCGGGCGTGATGCGCAGGCAGAGGACGCCATGCTCTTCGATCAGGTCATTCGTGCGTAGCTGGGCAATCTCGGTGACCCGCGCCCCCGTGAAGGCGCAAATCCAGGGTATCCAGCGGATGGCGCGCTTGTTCTCGGTGGTACGCTGCCCAAGGCTTTCAGGGTCACGCAACGCTGCCCGGAGGATGGCCTTTGCCTCTTCATCGGTGAACCCTTTAGGGCGCGATTTCGTGGGCTTGGAGAAGCGCACCTTGATTGCCTGCGCGGGGTTTTCTTTCAGCTTCCGCTTTTCAACCGCGACCGCGAAGACCAGCTTCGCCACAGCGAGATACTTCTGGCTGACCGTACGGGCACCAATGTTTTCCTTGTGGCGCAGGTGATCACACCAATCAGCGATGTTCTCGGGGGTGATTTCAGCGGCGTTGTCGTGGCCGAGATAAGAAACCAATTTCTCGATCTTCTTGCGGAAGTCGAGGACGGTGCGGGGGCTTTTCCCGTCCGCCAAATGGTCTCTCGCCCATGCTTCAAACAAATCGCTCAATCGGGGGCCTTTGGCGGTCCCTTTGGGAGGTGTCGTCTCGGGCAGGTTCAAGGGAGGAAAGCGGTTCGCCTCCGGGTCGGGGCTGTAATCGCCAGCGGCGCGCTTACGCTGCTGCTCGGCCCATTGCATCCCGGAGCGGTGCAACTCCGCTATCAGGCGGGAGCGGCTGTAGTCGTCAGTGACCAAGCCGTGCGCTTCGAGCAACTTGTCCGCTTCGAGGCCGTACCATTGTTCAAGGCCTTCTGGGGTCGCGGCCTTCTTGTTCTGCAACTCGATAACGCGTTCCCAAATCGTGACTTCACCTGGTTCCTTTTCGAGTGCCGCCATGCTGTCCCTATAGGCTTCACCGCTCAGGGCCACGATTTGGCGATGGGGCAGCGGCTCAGGGCGCTTGCGGAGCCTGTTCCAAGCCTTCGATTGCTCCTGGGCTGCCAGGGCGTGGCGGACTTTCGCCTCCTCCGGGTCTTTCGTTCCGAGGGATTTGCTGACTTCCGTTTTGCCGAAAACCGCCACCAAGTCGGAGGGCGTACGTTGCCGGAAGTAGTAGACACCAGTCTTGGGGTTCTTGTGCGGACGACTCATCGGAAGGACCATTGTGTAGAACCTCGGTGTAGAACCGAATTCAACTTAAGCCCTTGATAGCAGCCAACTTCTTGACATGTAAGAAGAAAATATGGTGCTGCAAGAGAGGATTGAATTTTCGTCGTCTGCTCTCAAAATTTCGCATAACATACCGATATAAAATAGAAAAAGTGCATACGGAGAATTCGCGTTGGTACAGTCCCGTGGTGCAGGCATTGGTACAAAATACCAACGAATCGATACCTGCGTCAGCAGGCGATCACGGTGATTGAAAATGGCACATGGTTATCTAGGAGTTAGCTAGGATGACGTCCGAAGAACTCACCTATGGCACGCCCAAAGAAGTCCGACACCTTGACTGTCCGCACTGTTTTGCTCTCGATTGACCTGTATAGTATTAGTATAAATGAGCGGCTGTGCCCGGTGATCGATAAGGCTTAGGCCGTGGGTGAGACCGAGTTCTTTGTCACGCGTCAGATTATCCGAGCACCTTCACCGGCAGGCTTTCCACGGTCAACTCCGCATTGATACTCTGTCTCTCGACGAGCATTGGCAGGACTGATGCTCTGGCGATCCTGTCCCGCCGAGACGGGCTGGGATCGCCGAGACCTCGTCGAACGAAAAGACCGGCGATCCATTTTCTCGTTTAAACGCCTTAATTCGGCCCAAACTGATTTCTATGTCCGCTTCATCTAAGAGGAGAATTTCACATGAGACTTTCGTCGCTTGCTGTTTTGGCCTTGGTCGGTGTTTCGGCGGCTTGTGGGGTTGTAAACCCCAACACCTACGGTGCGCTTCTGCCCACAAATGAACCGGGGGTCATGCGGCTCAGCTTTGCCGTGTATGGGAACGCTTGGAAATGCGCGGGTATGGTCAATGCCAAGGATGCTCGACATGTGACTAGGCAAACGGTTCCGCTTCAATGCGTCGGCATGGCTCGGTCGGGGACGGCAACGGTGGAAACTGATCCTCGAACACAGTTCTCGAACATTACGTACAAGCTCGACAACGGGATCAGCGGGACGATGCTGTTCGACTAGCTCGGATGACATCCGAAGAAGTCAGCCGCCGCAGAAAAAATCTGGGCTGAATGGCGCGGATGCTCACCTAGGAAAACTCGCTGACGGCAGCAACGACGGCGCCGTCGGCGATGTTCAGCTCTGCGAAGCAAGTTCCCTGTGAGTGATCCTATGGCAGTTAGCGCAAAGACACTGCAGCTCTTCCAAGTTGGTTTGGTGGCCTTCACGCATGTCCTTCACTTGGACGTGCGCGTGATGCACCTCGATACAGGCGTCCCCATTTATTCCGTATACCGCGACCGGGTCCATGTTGCAGCGCTCGCAATAGAGACGGCCGTGTTCCCGGATGAATGCAGCCTTCTTCCTTTCTGACAACCCACGTGCTCGCTCTCGGCGAAAATGCATCACAAGTCTGACGTCGCCTTCCTGCGCCGATCGGTCCGCTTCGTCTAGTGGAATATCGGAAAGCTCTTCGTGCAATTCGTCAGGATTAGGCCCAACAAAGCCTTTTTCGACGATCTCAAATCCTGCTGCTTGGATTATCTGAAAGCAAGGCTGTTTCCATCCCGCTTTGAAATGCTCCGGGAATGTCTCGATGCCGAGCGCTTCCTCCAGCGCGAGCCCGAAAACCTTTTTGGGAGCGAGGAGCGTCCCGTCTTTTGCGACTACATCGTAGTCCTTAGAACCCGAAAAATTCGGGGCGTCTTCGCCGGTCAACAGGCGGGCTACCGCGTTTTCGACATTGTGGATGCTTACCTTTCTCTGTTCTTCCGCCGCCAGCGGCCTCAGACCACGTCTGCGCGTGCGCGCGGTCTCCCATTTCATGAGCACCAAAGCGGACCGCAAGCCCGACTGATCAAGGTTCCGCACACGAATACGCAACGCCTTCGTAGAATTGCCACCTCGCGTACCGGGCGCTTGCCCCCATCGACTTGCTCTCCGTCGGACTAGTGCCACTACAGCTTCGTCCGACATGCCGTTAAGTTCCGCAGCATTCGCTAGCAGACGTTTTTCTTCGGGCTTTTTCCGAGCAACCCTGCTGTCGAGAAATACGGCATCAATCGTGTGCTCGTCCGCGTACAGTCGTTCTATTATAGTCTGGAGGGCTTTCTCATAGTCTGTATTTCGCGCGGCTCGTCCGCCGGTCGCTCCACCCCGGCTTTGCAGGAGGACGTCGGATCCATCGAGTTCGATCTTTGCATCCAAATGCCCCTCCGAGCCAAACTCTGAGATGCAATAGATCATGATGCGCGCTCCCCTAGCGTCCGTGTCGCTTGAAGCCCAGCATGACAGAAATGGCGAACGCTCGGAAGCGGCCCAGTGCGGGCGATCAGCCCTCCCGGGGTCTGCAGACTAAGCGGTCATTCGATCGTGGTGTCTTGATGGGGCAAGGCGCATCGCTGCCCCTTTACCCTGCACAGCGTCGCGCCAAGAAACCGCGACACGGACGGAAGGACCAAGTTACACGTTAATGGGCTAGATCATCCAATCGCTAGACTGCTATGGACCTTGGCCTTTTCAATCGCTACTCATTTAGCAAGACCCGTGAATAAGGTGAGGTAGTCAAGTATGGATACCATATCGATCGAAGTGAAGCGTCTGAAGAATGTTGAGAACGCGTTTTTAGAATTTCCGCTCGTTAAAGGAACGAGTGTGATCGTTGGCGGCAATGGTTCAGGTAAAAGCACTTTACTATTAGCGCTTTCTCAAGCATTCATGCGGGGTTCCCTACGACAGTTGGACGACGATGATTTTGACCAGTCCTCCGAGGTAACGATATCGATCTCTGGTGATAAACGTGTATGGTCGCCTGACCCCCAAAAAGGCTGGTGGGCAAATGATGGCCGAAGGCTTAGAATTAACGGTATGTATGAAGGAAGCCTGTTCTACGGATCAAGGTTTCACGATTCACGCCTCGTGGACAACCTTCTAAAATCCGGCGACTTGAGTAAGGGCGATATTGTTGATGCGGATGACTATGTCAAAGACAAGTTGAGCTACATCCTGCACGGCGCTCTCGGGAAATACGCAAACCTAAAGCGCCTCAAGAACAGGGATATTGCAAAGGGCTTGGGGCTAATAAATACGCCGTATTTCAACGAAATTAATGGGAAGATCGTAAGCCAATATAGAATGAGTTCAGGCGAATGCCTGCTCATTACACTTCTACATTTTGTTTATAACGCCATTGTTCGCCGATCCCTGCCCAAAAATGAGCTAATTCTTGCTTTGATTGACGAAATTGAGGTCGCACTGCACCCAATTGCGGTTTATAGATTTCTCGAGACAATAAATGAACTCGCTGATTTAAGTGAAAACTTGATGGTCATTCTTACCTCTCACTCCCCGGAGGTTATTCGCAGGATTGAGCCAAAACGCATTTACAAAATTGAAAACGACAACGGAAAGGTCTCTGCGGTTAACCCTGCATATCCCAGCTACGTTATCCGTGATGTTTATAAGCATGATGGATTCGATACTTTAATTTTAGTCGAGGATATCCTTGCTAAAATTATAGTTCAGCAGGCAATAGAAAAAAACAACCTCTCAAAAAGCAGATTAATTCATATTGTTCCTGCTGGCGGCTGGGAGAACGTGTTGCGACTGCACAGGGATCTACTCGCAGGAAATGTTCTTGGTCTTGATCGGCAAATATTTAGTGTGATTGATGGCGATGTAAAAGATTTAATTCCTGAGACTTACAAGACGCTGCGCAAGATGTTCCTTCCGGTAGATAGTGTTGAGAAGTTTTTACTTGATGTTTGCGTGAGGGGCGCGAACAAGTCAGCGAAGACAATGATCGGAGACAAGTATTTCACGATCAAATCGATTTCAGAGTTATCTGCGGAGCACGTTAAAGATTACCCAAATGGAACGACATCTGAAAGCAAGAAATTCTACGCCAGATTGCTCAAAGACCTAAAATCAAGAGGAATCTCGGAAGAAGTATTTATCGAAAAACTTGCCACCGATCTACCTTCGGTAATCGACTTCTCAAAGTTCAGGGCCAGTCTGACTTCCGCGTTAGAGAAGGCCAAGCCCTGAGAAAATCTGAACAATAGTGAAACTGTTAGTGGATTAATTGTTTCATATGTTGTCAGATTTTGGTTCGACTACGTTACAGGCAAGGTTCCATGTGCCTCGTGAGCCTAGTGGACCGCTATCAGCTCGTACGATAAGGGCTTGCGAACGGATAGCAAATTCCGCAACCGGCGCGTCGCGAACAGCGGCTGTCGCCGGTTTCCGCAGTTGCAATACTGCAAGGTCACGGGCCGCTTCCCCGCCATAACCGACACTATGCAACGCATTAAATTGCATGTCGCAAATGTAACATTGTGAATGGAGCGCGTTCTGCAACTCGCTAACGGCTACTGCACCGCTTCTCGGCCCCACCCCATAGCCCCCCTTTGGGTCCCTGAGCATGGAAGAACGTGTCCATGTGATGTTTAGCTGGAGAAGCTCGCTGACGCGGACTATCAGACCGTCAGCCTGCGCCGCACATTCGCCACGCTAGATGCGTGCCACATCCCGCCCCGAGCCGTCTTGATGCCGCGCCGATTCAGTTCCGCCGCGATAGCTGCAAGGGTAGCGTGACCCTGAGCTTCCACGTCTTGCAGCACGTCCGCGAGATCGTGGGCGCGCGTCAGCGCGGCTGCCTTCTGTGCCTCACAGGAAGCCCCATTACCCTTGCCTGCACGGCGCAGGGCTTCTGCCCCGTTCGGGTTGCCCAAGACCTGCCCACGGGCCTTAGCGGCTTTCAGCGCGGCTTTGGTGCGTTCGCTGATAGCGCGGGCTTCATCCTGCGCCACAAGGGCGAGAATGCCAATGGTCAGGGGGGTGGCGGTGGGGCTGTCGCAGGCCACGAAGTCCACGCCCGACTCCTGTAAATTTAGAAGGAAAGCGGCATTCCGGCTCAGTCGGTCCAACTTCGCAATCACCAGCTTAGCGCCGGTCACGCGGGCCAACTTGAGGGCGGCTCGCAGTTGCGGGCGGGCGTTGTTCCGGCCCGACTCCACTTCGGTGAACGCGCCGACGATCTGGGCCGCGTTAGCGGCTGCATAGGCGGCAATCGCGGCTTCCTGAGCTTCCAGCCCAAGCCCGCTGCGCCCCTGCCGGTCGGTGGAAACGCGAGTATAGGTGACGATTTTCACAGCGAATCCCTCCAATACAAACTGGCGAAACGCCCGTTAGGTCAGTTTGTATATCGGCTTCACTGCTGCGTCTATCTTGTTCGGCAACTGGAATCATGAACAACCAATTTCCATTGTTGGCGAAGTTTGGTGGCTCGCCTTTAGGCCAAGTGTAGCAATTGCCCGGGGGAAAGTTGCTCTCGCGCGGCTGCGCGGCGACTTAAGGGCACTTGGGAGAGCGAGCTGTGCCTGCCGATCTGGTGCGTACGAGATTACGATAGGTGCGGGGGCGCGGGAAAATAGATCGCGCGCCCGCGCCCGCTGACGCGGGGCGGAGCTAACGACAGGGGTGGGGAAAAACGGAACCGGGCTAAGAAAAGCGGAAGCCTTTACGACAGGCAGGGGAAAGGGGCGAAGCCTTCACGACAGGCACCGGATGAGGTGCAAGTAGAGAATAAGGGGTCTACATTCATGTAAGCCTATGATTTGCAAGGATTTTACGACGGCATCTCAAGGGGTGTTCGAAGGGGAAAATGACGTCAATTTCCTACATCGTCGTAAGTGGTTGTTTTTAGGGGGAAAATGTAGGTAATGTAGATAATGTAGATAAAGTCCATCCTTATACAGGAGAAAAAGAAATATTTTTTACGCTCCCCCGCTAAGGGGCCACTCGAAAAAGCGACCCCCTACTTTTCGCGCTCCGTGCGTGCGTGTGAAAAATATTTTCTTTTTATATATAAGGCCCAGACCCCCCATTCCTCTACATTTGCTACACTGATCCAGAATTTTTAAGCGATTTCAACGCCTTGTGCGGGTGTAGGAAAAAAGCGCCCCAGCACGCCACCCCGATTCGTTTCACTAATCGTTTAAAAACAACAGGTTAACAGGCCAAACGCGCCTCCAAAATGTACTTGAGAAAAATTTCCAACACACACGCCCCTTCCAGCTTTTTATCGTTTAAAACCAGCTATTTGCGCGCATGTAGGCGGTAAATCTGTGCTTACGGTAACGTCGGCGTGAGGTTTCGTGAGCGTTTTTCGTGAGGGAATGTTCGCTGACGCGTTCGCTCATCGCGGCGTTCGAGGCAAGTGCTTTTGAACTGATTGATCCGATAGGTAAGCTTGAATTCGCCTCATGCTTCTACGAATTTTGCAACTTGCTTCAGCGCTTCCAGCTTTTCGGTCAAAAGGTCGCTGCTCCCATATCTGGCTTCCGTAGCGTCTTCCCCGTCGAGCCGCCCCGCGATCAGCCGCCTGATTTCAGGGTCGATCTTCGCGCGCCGCGCCGCATCGGTCCAGCTATGCCTCAGAGCATGAAACCCTTGGCCTTTGGTCTTGATCCCAAGTGGCGCGAGGACTTTGCGAGAGAAGCGCCCACCGTAAATCTCTGTCAGCCGCCCGCGTGAGTCCGGGGTCATTTCGCGCAAGGTCTTTTGGTGGCGCTTGTCGGTGTACTCTTCAAGGAAAAGCATAGCCCCGCCCGCCTGACGGCGGCGCGCGACAAAGTCCAAGAAGCCCCTTTCGATACAGACCGGCGGAACAGGTATAACGCGCAAGGAATGCTCGTTCTTAACTTTCTGCACTTCATCTTCATCGGTGATCCGAAGGGCCGGGATATCGCCGCCGGTTAGAACATCTTCCACGAGCAGTTGCCCAAGTTCTTCCCGGCGCGCGCCTGAATAAGCTGACAGCATAGGAAGCCAGTGGTCGGCGGTGTCCGCGTGAGTGGTCGCGGCAACGTAGGCCAGAATAGCCTTCACTTGTTCGGGAGGGAAGCCCTTGCGCTTTTGCGTGCTTGCCTCTGCGATTTTTCCCTTCGGCTTGTCGATTTTGTATCCAACCCAAGGGTCCACAGTCAGCGCCCCCTTATTCAATGCAAAAGCGGACAGGGCCTTTAGGTGATTGATCAGTCGTTCACGGACCTTGTAGCTTACCCGGTCAAGGTTCCCCTTTTGGGCAGCAGCAACGGCTGTGCGCATGGGCTTCTTGAGCCATTCGCGGGCGACTGGAAGGTCGCGGGCGGCGTCGTCAAACTCTGCTAGATGCGCCCTGCTCAGTTTGGCTAGCGGTTGGTCCCCATGAAATTCGATCCATCGGCGGACGGTGTATCGTACGCTTTCGGCGTTCTGGATGGTGTACTCCTTGGCGCGAATAAAGGCCTCAGCCAGTTCAGCAACCCCCGAAAGGTCGCCGCCCGGCACCTCTACTTTCTCTCCCAACGAGCGCAGCGTCTTGGCCTCGCGCCGTGCAATCCCCTCAAGGGCGGCTGACGCCGCCCGGTGCTCTGCGGCTGCCAGTTCAATTTCCAGCGGGTCGGGCGGAAATTCCTCGGTATCCGTCATGGTGGACAGGTCACCCGCCGCAAGAAAGGCGCGCGCGGTCTGTGTGCTCTGAAAGGCCTCGAGAAGGCCTTCTAGCCCACCAGCGCGGTCATAGAGCGCCCGTTGATCCGGCGGCAGTTCCGCAAGGCGCGCGTTCACGTCCGCACTGCGTGCCGTTTCTTCCACTTGCTCGAGTAGTTGGGCACGGGCACGAATGACTTCATTCGCCGCGACCTTCGGGTCCGCCGTCTTGAGCGTGCCAGTCAGTAGCGCCCGGCCTTTATGCAAGTGGCGGATTTCCGGCGGAATCGAGATATTCAGGTGATAGGTGCCACCGCGTATCTTGGTGCCTGCAACCTTTGCCAATGCCATGCTAGCCCCCGTTGTACCAATGCAGTCTTGGTACAAGAGTTGGTACAGTGCAATGGGCATAAACGCCCGAAAAGGCTAAGTTTTTGATTCCAAGGAAAACAAAATGGTGCTGCAAGAGAGGATTGAACTCTCGACCTCTCCCTTACCAAGGGAGTGCTCTACCACTGAGCTACTGCAGCACCCTTCGGCCTTCATCGACCGTGGCGGCGATGTAGACGACATCGCGAAGGCTTGCAAGCGCAAATTCGCACGCTCTCTCGACACATTTCATTCGGGCGGCTAGAGAAAGGCCATGACAGAGGACACGACCCCAACCCCGCAAGGCAAAAATGCCCGCACAGCCGCCCCGCAAAGCCGTGAAGAAAGGCTTGCGGCGCAATTGCGTGCAAACCTGATGCGGCGCAAAGCACAGGCGCGGCAACGCGACGCGGCGGCGGGTGGTGTGGAAAATGAAGCCGAAAGCGGCTCGGAAGGAAACCAGTAGTGGATAGCATCTTGGTGCGCGGCAACGGGCCGCTGAATGGGCAAATTCCGATTGCCGGGGCAAAGAACGCCTGCCTTGCGCTGATGCCGGCAACGCTTTTGAGCGAAGAGCCGCTGACGCTGACCAATGCGCCACGGCTGTCTGACATTCGCACGATGACGCAGCTTTTGGCCTCGCTCGGGGCCGAGGTGACAGCGCTGCAAGATGGCAAGGTGCTCGCCACCTCCTGCCATGGCGAGATTAACCCGGTCGCCGATTATGACATCGTGCGCAAAATGCGCGCCTCAAACCTTGTGCTCGGGCCGCTTTTGGCGCGACTGGGCCATGCGGTTGTATCCTTGCCCGGGGGCTGTGCGATTGGCGCGCGCCCAATGGATATTCACATTGATGCGCTGACCGCGCTTGGGGCCGAGATTGAACTCAAAGACGGCTACCTGCACGCGCAAGCGAAAGGTGGGCTGAAAGGCGCGGTGCATGAGATGCGCTTTGCCTCTGTCGGCGCGACCGAAAACTTCTTGATGGCGGCGGTTTTGGCCAAGGGTACATCGGTGCTCAAAAACGCCGCGCGCGAGCCTGAAATTGTTGATCTGGCGCAATGCCTACGGGCGATGGGCGCACAGATCGAGGGCGAAGGCACCTCGGACATTGTGATTGAGGGCGTGGACCGGCTGCATGGCGCGACCCATCCGGTGGTGACCGATCGGATCGAACTGGGCACCTATATGCTGGCGCCCGCGATTTGCGGCGGCGAGGTGGAATGTTTGGGCGGGCGAATCGCGCTTGTCGAAAGCTTTTGCGAAAAACTGGATGCCGCCGGGATTTCGGTGGAGGAAACCGCGCGCGGGCTGAAGGTGAAGCGCAAAAACGGGCGGATCAGGGCCGTTGACGTGGTGACCGAACCCTTCCCCGGCTTCCCGACCGATTTGCAAGCGCAGATGATGGCGCTGTTGTGCACTGCCGAGGGGACATCGGTGCTGGAAGAGCGAATCTTTGAGAATCGCTTCATGCATGCCCCCGAATTGATGCGGATGGGCGCGAAGATCGAGGTTCATGGCGGTCATGCCACGGTGCATGGGGTCGAAAAACTTAAAGGCGCACCGGTGATGGCCACCGATCTGCGCGCTTCGGTCTCGCTGATTCTGGCGGGTTTGGCCGCAGAGGGGGAAACCGTGGTGAGCCGCGTCTACCACCTTGATCGCGGCTATGAACGGGTCGAAGACAAGCTTCGCGCCGTGGGGGCGCATATTGAACGGGTGAAAGAGTCATGAGCCGGGATGCACGTTTTGCCGATGGCGGTGAGGCGCCGCTGAACCTGCGCGCCGAAAGTGCCGAGGATTTGGCCGTGATGGCGGCTTTGGTGCAAGATGCGGTGCTGCCTGTGTCTGAAATCCGCTATGAGCCCAAAGCGCGGCGGCTTTCGATGCTGCTCAACCGCTTCCGTTGGGAAGATAAGGCGCGGGCCGAGGCGGAAGGGCGCGCTTATGAGCGGGTTCAGGCGCTGTTTGTGATTTCCGATGTGCTCAAAGTCGCCTCGCAAGGCTTTGACCGGCGCGATTCTGATTTGGTGCTGTCGGTGCTCGATATCGCGTTTGAGCCCGGGGAAGAGGGCGCGGGGCGCGTGGTTTTGGTGCTGGCGGGCGATGGCGCCTTGGCGGCTGAGGTGGAATGTTTGGCGCTTGATCTGCGCGATGTGACCCGGCCTTACGGGGCCGTTTCGGGGCAAGCGCCGCAGCACCCGGAATGATCCGCCCCGCAACAGCGGAAGATTTGCCTGCGATGGCCGCGCTGATTGCGGCAGCGATCCGTGATCTGTGCCACGCCGATCACCACGGCCAGCCAAACCGGATGCGGCCGTGGATTGCCGCGAATGACAGCGCAGCCCTTGCCGCGCGGATCAAAGACCCGGCACAGCGCCTTTTCGTTACGCAAGCGGCGGGGCTGGCGGCGGTTGGTGGGCTCGATTGGCGCGATCAGCCCGAGGGGCGCGGGCGGATTAGCCTATTGTTTGTCGACCCCGCACAGCAGGGCAAGGGCCACGCGCGCACACTTTTGGCGGCTTTGGAGGCGGAGTTGCGGGCGCTTGGCCGCACGGAGGGGCGGCTCACCGCCACCAATACCGCGCGCGGATTTTACCTCTCTCAGGGCTGGACAGCTGACCCGGCGGCCAGTGGTGGCGCGCTTTTGGGGCACGCTTTGCAAAAGGCGCTGGCCTGAGGCGTTTCGCGCGCGTTGAAATCCGGGGGCAAGGATGGGCCAACCCTTGCTCCGCGCCTTGCAACGCTCTATCCCGGAACGGAACAAGGAGCCCGAGATGCCGCATTTTCTTGCCACGACCGACGCCGATTTCGAGACCCGTTTCACCGCCCTTTTGGGGATGAAGCGCGAAGACAGCCCCGATGTCGATGCCACCGTGGCGGCGATTATTGCCGATGTGCGCGACCGTGGTGATGCGGCGGTGATCGACTATACCGCGAAATTTGATCGGCTGGCGCTCAGCCCGCAAACGATGGCTTTTTCCCGCGAAGAAATCACGGCAGAGGTGGCGAAGGTCAGTGCCGAGGAACGCGCGGCGCTTGAACTCGCAGCTGAGCGGATTCGCGCCTATCACCTGCGGCAAATGCCGGTGATGGAAGAGCGCTGGACGGAAGAAAACGGCGCCGAGCTTGGCTGGCGTTGGTCGCCTGTTTCGGCAGCGGGGCTTTACGTGCCGGGCGGTTTGGCCTCCTACCCGTCTTCCGTTTTGATGAATGCGATCCCGGCGAAAGTCGCGGGGGTGGAACGCCTGGTGGTTGTCTGTCCGACGCCCGATGGCGCCGTGAACCCGCTGGTGCTGCTCGCAGCAGAGCTTTCTGGCGTGGATGCGGTTTATCGCATTGGCGGCGCGCAGGCGGTGGCCGCGCTTGCCTATGGCACCGATACGATTGCCCCGGTTGATAAAATCACCGGGCCGGGCAACGCTTTTGTGGCGGCGGCGAAGCGGCGCGTTTTTGGCCGCGTGGGCATTGATATGATCGCGGGTCCGTCGGAAATTTTGGTGATTGCCGATAGCACGGCCAACCCCGATTGGGTGGCGATTGATCTTTTGAGCCAAGCCGAACATGACCAATCCGCCCAAGCGCTGATCCTGACGCCCGATGCGGATTTTGCCCAGGCCGTGACCAAAGCGGTGGAAAAGCGCCTTGAAACGCTGGAGCGGCGCGAGATTGCGGGCCCGTCGTGGCGCGATTTTGGCACCGTTATCGTCACCCGCGATCTGGCCGAGGCGGCAATGCTGTCAAACCGCGTTGCGCCTGAACACCTCGAACTCTGCGTAGAAGACCCCGAGGCGCTTTCGGCGCAAATCACCCATGCCGGCGCGATTTTCTTGGGCACTTGGACGCCCGAAGCGATTGGCGATTACGTTGGCGGGCCGAACCACGTTTTGCCCACCGCCCGCTCGGCGCGGTTCTCCTCGGGCCTGTCGGTGCTGGATTTCCTTAAGCGCACCACTTTGGCGAAAATGACGCCCGAGGCCTTGCGGGCCATCGGCCCGGCGGCGGAGACGCTGGCGATTTCGGAAAGTCTTGAGGCGCACGGGCTATCGGTCCGCGCGCGGCTTGATGCGCTCAATGATGGGGGGGCCTGATGAACCGTATCTCTCGCATCGATCTGGATGATTCCGGCCTGCCTGCGCCGACGCCGCAAATTGAACAAGAACGCCGCGTGGCGATTTTTGACCTGCTCGAAGACAATAGCTGGACGCTGCCGGGGCGCGACGGGCAAACCGCCCCGCCCGGCCCCTACGCACTGACTTTGGCGGTGCGCGATGGGCGGCTTGTCTTTGATACATGCCTTGAAAACGGCGAGAAGGTGACTGAGTTCCACCTCAGCTTTGGTCCGTTCAAGCAGGTGGTGAAGGACTACTTCCAGATTTGTGAAAGCTATTTTGAGGCGGTCAAGAAACTGCCGCCGAGCCAGATCGAAGCGATTGATATGGCGCGCCGGGGCATTCACAACGAAGGGGCGCGGGTGCTGCAAGAGCGCCTTGAGGGCAAAGCCGAGATCGACATCGATACCGCGCGGCGGCTCTTCACCCTTGTCTGCGTTCTGACCCCGGTAAGCTGATGGCCAGCCTTCCCCATTCGGTCCTGTTTTGCTGCGATCACAATGCCACGCGCTCGCCGATGGCCGAAGGGATGATGAAAAAATTCTATGGCCGCGAGGTTTATGTTCAATCGGTGGGGGTGAAGGCGGACCTTGATACAGATGGGTTCGCGATTGCGGTTTGTGCGGAAATTGGCGTGGACTTAGAGCGGCATCAGGCGCGCAGCTTCCATGAATTGCGCGAGATGGGCGATGATCTGAGCGGGTTTGACCTGATCGTCGCGCTCTCGCCCGCCTCCTATCACCAAGCGCTCGATCTAACGCGGTTCTACCACATTGAGGTTGAACACTGGATGATCATGGACCCGACCGGCCTGGGCGAGGGGCGCGACGTGCGGTTGGGCTATTACCGCCAGACTCGCGACCAAATCCGCGATCACATCATTGAACGGTTTGGGGCGCCGCATCCGGCGTAAGCGCCAGCAGCTCGGGCAGATTTTTCTCAATCCAATCGCTCAGCGCAAAGACGCGGGCAGAGATTTCGCGCCCTGCCGGGGTGAGAGTGTAATCCACGCGTGGCGGCACCTCGCCATAATCTTTGCGCAAAATCAGACCGTCGCCTTCAAGCACCTGCAGGGTCTGCGCCAGCATCCGCTCGGAAATGCCATCAATCCGGCGGCGCAATTGCGCAAAGCGCAGTGTTTCCTCGCGCAAAGCAATCAGCACCAGCCCGCCCCAACGCGAGGTTACATGCTGCAAAATCTGCCGCGAGGGGCAGGCGGCGGCGAAAACATCGCCCCGTGAAAAGTTCCGCATCGTCTCTGCACCTTTCCTGTGCATGGGTAAGGCATACTTACATATATGTGGGTACTTACCTTTTGTTAGCTTGCGTGACTATCTGTGGCAAGCAAATGATAAAGGAGATCGTCATGACCATTGCTGTGACCGCCGCCACCGGCCAATTGGGCCAACTTGTTCTTGTTGCACTCAAAGCGCGCGGCGCCGCCCCCGTGGCCCTTGCGCGGAGCCCGGAAAAGGTAACCGGATATGAGGCGCGCACGTTTGATTACAACGCCCCCGATGCCGCCGCCCTTGCCGGGGTTGAGGTACTGGTGCTGATTTCGTCGAATGATTTCAATGACCGTGCCGGCCAACACAAACGCGCCATTGCCGCCGCAAAAGAGGCGGGCGTAACGCGCGTGGTCTATACCTCTGTGCTGAAGGGCGATGCCTCGCCGCTCACGCTTTTGGCGGCAGACCACATCGCGACCGAAGCCGCGCTAAAAGAAAGCGGGCTGCAATACACGCTTCTGCGCAATGGCTGGTATAGCGAAAACCTGACCGGCGCATTGGGGGCGGCCATTGAACATGGAGCAGTGATTGGGGCGGCCGGGGATGGCAAACTCGCCACGGCGGCACGCGCGGATTATGCCGAAGCGGCCGCGGTCGCGGCGCTTGATGCGGCGCATGCGGGCAAAACCTATGAGCTTGCGGGCGATACCGCCTTCACGATGGCGGAATTTGCCGCCGAGGTTGCGGCCCAATCCGGCAAACCGGTCAAATTCGTCAACCTGCCCGAAGCGGAATACGCCAAAGCGCTTGAAGGGTTTGGTGTGCCGACGTCCTTTGCGGAAACGCTCGCGCAATCGGATGAACGGGCGGGCAGTGCTGCGGGCCTCTTTGATGACAGCCACACGCTTTCCAGCCTGATTGGTCGCCCAACGACGCCGATCGCGGAAACGATCCGCGCGGCGCTGGCCTGAAGAGCGACGGCAAGACGGTTTTGAGCACCGTCTTGCCGGTTCTGCGGTTTGACGACACCGGGGCGGCATGCCAATTTGCCCCAAAGTCAGAGAGGTTTCCCAATGCCCCGTGCCGTCGCCCTTGCCACCATTTCCAGCTATTTCGACGCTTTCAATCGCGGCGATACCACCGCGATGGAAGCGCTTGTGACCGAAGATTTTGAGCATCACGTCAACGAGGGTAAAATCCGCCGTGGGGTCGAGAAATTCCGCGAATTTAACGCGCATATGACCCATTGCTACCGGGAAACCCTCACCGATGTGGTGGTGATGGCGAATGATGCAGGCACCCGCGCGGCCGCCGAGTTCGTTGTGAACGGGGCCTATTTGGCAACTGACGAAGGCCTGCCCGAGGCAAAGGGGCAAACCTATGTGCTGCCCGCAGGCACCTTTTTTACCTTGCGCGACGGGCGCATTTCCCGCGTGACCACCTATTACAACTTGGCGGACTGGATCCGTCAGGTCAGCTGATGGAGGTTCGGGTTCTCACTGGCCCCGCTTTGGATGCCGCGCTCGACGATGTCGCGGCGCTGCGCATCGCGGTGTTTCGCGATTGGCCCTATATCTATGATGGCTCGCTCGACTATGAGCGGCGCTATCTGGAAAGCTATCGAAACTCTGAAAACGCGGTGGTTGTGGGGGCCTTTGATGGCGCGCGGCTGGTCGGCGCGGCCACTGGCACGCCGCTCGAAGACCATGCCGATGATTTCGCCGCGCCCTTTGCGGAGACGGGGCTGACGCTTGAAGAAGTGTTTTACTGCGCCGAATCGGTGCTGCTGCCAGACTATCGCGGGCGCGGGTTGGGCCACGCTTTCTTTGACGCGCGCGAGGCGCATGGCCGCGCGCTTGGGCGCAGCTATTCCGCCTTTTGCTCGGTGATCCGGCCCGACGATCATCCGCTCAAACCCGCCACCTACCGCCCGCTCGATGCGTTTTGGCGCAAGCGCGGTTATGCCCCCATGCCGGGCGTTGTGGCGCATTTTCGCTGGACCGATCTGGGCGACAGCACCCAAACTGAAAAGGCGCTGCAATTTTGGGGGAAGCCGCTGTGAGACGCATCACCATTGCTTCTGCGGCTTATCCTCTGGATTGGCTCGCGGATTGGGCCGCTTATGAGGCGAAAATTCGCGCTTGGGTGCAAAGTGCCGCGCTCAAACAGGCCGATTTGCTGGTTTTTCCCGAATATGGCGCGATGGAGCTTGCCTCGCTTGGCGGGGCCGAGGTTGCGGCAGATTTGGAACGCGCGGTCGCCGAAGTCGCGCGCCATCACGATGCGATGGAACGGCTTTTTGAAGGGCTCGCGATCGAATTTGGCCTTTATATCTTGGCTCCCTCTGGCCCGGTGGTCGAGGGGATGGTGCGGCGCAATCGGGCGGCGCTTTTTGGCCCCTCAGGCCGGATTGGGCATCAAGACAAGGCAATCATGACGCGGTTTGAGCGTGAAGATTGGTTCATTGATGCCGGAGTTGAGGGGCTGCGCCTGTTTGACACGGGGCTTGGGCGGATCGCAGTGCTTATCTGTTATGACAGCGAATTTCCGCTGCTCGCGCGCGCGGTTTGCGAGGCGGGGGCAGAGCTTCTTCTGGTGCCAAGCTGCACCGATACGCGCGCGGGCTACCACCGCGTTCGCACCGGCGCACAGGCCCGCGCGCTTGAAAACCAATGCGTCTCGGTCCAGTCGGTGATTGTGGGGCAGGCTGCTTGGTGCCCTGCTGTCGATGAAAATCACGGTGCTGCAGCGCTTTATGCCCCCGCTGACGTGAATTGGTGCGACACGGGCGTGATCGCCGAAGGGGGCTATGACGAACCCGGTTGGGTCACCGCCACGGTTGATCTGGAAGCGGTTGTCAAAGCCCGCACCGACGGCGAGGTGCTGACCTTCCGCCATTGGTCCGAACAGCCTATGCAAGCTGCGCATGTCCACCTTGTCATGGAAAACCCCCGCAAGGCTTGACATTGCGCTTGAATTTTTCCTGATCCGGGCGCATGTATCGCGCGCCCGCGATCGGCGGGTATCCCTAATGGAGTGACCATGGCCAAGGAAGAAATGCTCGAATTCCCCGGCGTCGTGAAGGAACTCCTGCCGAACGCGACGTTCAAGGTCGAGCTGGAAAACGGCCATGAGATCATCGCGCATATGGCAGGCAAGATGCGGAAAAACCGCATCCGTGTTCTGGCTGGCGACCGGGTTCAGGTGGAAATGAACACCTATGACCTGACGAAGGGTCGCATCAACTACCGGTTCAAGTGAAGCTGATCTTAGGATCGGCCAGCCCCCGTCGGCGTGAGCTTCTGGCCCAATTGGGGCTAGAGCCCGCTGCGGTACGTGCCCCCGACATTGATGAAACGCCCGCCAAGGGCGAGCGCCCGCGCGATTATGTAGCGCGGATGGCGCGGGAAAAGGCGGCCATTCTGCCCTGCGCCGCCGATGAGGTGGTGATCTGCGCCGATACCACGGTGACCTGTGGCCGCCGGATCTTGGGCAAACCCGAAAATGAAAAAGAGGCGGCCGAGTTTTTGTGGCTGCTGTCTGGCCGACGCCACCATGTGCTAACGGCTGTTGCCGTGCGTTCCGCGACGGGACTGCGCGAGCGGCTGGTGGATACGGTGGTGAAATTCCGCCCGCTCTCGAATGCCGATGTGAACGGCTATCTTGCCAGCGGCGAATGGCGCGGTAAGGCGGGCGGCTATGCGATCCAAGGGTTGGGCGGCGCCTTTGTGCCGTGGATCCAAGGCTCGTTCAGCGCGGTTGTGGGGCTGCCCTTGGCCGAAACCGCTCTTTTGCTACAATCGGCGGGCATCGCGATGGGAGAAAGCGCATGAAAGGCCGGGTCGTTGTTCTTGGCGAGGTAAAGGGGCTTGAGGCGGCCGCTTTGATGGTCGACGGGCGGCTTGAAGACCTGATCGTCGATGCCTCGGATGCGGTGGCTTTGGCGCCCGGAGCGATCTGTCGCGCCAAGGTTGAGCGGCAGATGAAGGGCCAAGGCGGCGTTTTCGTGCAGCTTCCGGGCAACGAAAAGGGCTTTCTGCGCGATGCCAAGGGGCTTTCGCCGGGGCAAAGCGTTTTGTGCCAAGTCTCGGGCGGGACAGAACCCGGCAAAGCACTGCCGGTCACCTTGCGGCTTTTGTTCAAGGGCCGCTACGGCATTGTCACCCCCGGTGCGCCGGGGCTCAATGTCTCGCGCCGGATCCGCGATGAAGAGACCCGCGACGGGCTTCAAGCGCTGGCAGGCGTGGTGATGGAAGGCTCCGATATGGGGCTGATCTTGCGCTCGGCTTGCGAAGGCACCGAAGAGGGCGAGATCGTCGAAGACCTTGCAGGCTTGCGGGATTTGGCCGAAGCCGTTTTGGGTGATAGCGAAGGCGCGCCGGAGCTTCTGGTGGATGCCCCCGGCCCCCACGAAGAAGCATGGCGCGACTGGGCCGACCCGGTGCCGGATGAAGTGGTCGAAGGGTTTGAGGCCCACGGCGTGCTAGAGGCGATCGACGCGGTTCTCTCGCCGCGCGTAGCGCTGCCGGGTGGCGGGCACATGATGATCGAGCCGACCCGCGCGCTGATTGCCGTGGATATCAATACCGGCAATGACACCTCGCCCGCCGCGAGCCTAAAAGCCAATATCGCCGCCGCGCGGGATTTGCCGCGCCAGTTGCGGCTGCGCGGCCTTGGTGGGCAGGTGGTGGTGGATTTTGCGCCGATGCCGAAAAAAGGCCGTGCCACGCTGGAGCAACAACTCCGCGCCGCCTTCAAGGGCGAAGCGGCGGAAACCAGCTTGGCCGGGTGGACACCGCTCGGCATGTATGAGCTTGTGCGCAAACGCGACCGGGTGGCGCTGGCGACGCTGATCGGTGGCGCGGCATGAGCTGCCCGATCTGCGGCAAAGACGCCGATCCGAAATATCGTCCCTTCTGTTCGAAGCGCTGTGCCGACATTGATTTGGCGCGCTGGCTCAATGGGTCTTATGTGATTCCGGGCCAAGCGCTTGAGGAAGATGACCCCGCGCGGGAGCGTGATCCCGACGACACGGGCGGGCTGCGACACTGATCTGATCGCGCGACGCAAAAATTCGCAAATACCCTCTGGACAGCCCCCGCGCCCTCGTCTAGTAACCCCCCACCAACGCCGGAACGGCCCGGTGCCCAGATAGCTCAGTTGGTAGAGCAGCGGATTGAAAATCCGCGTGTCGCTGGTTCGATTCCGGCTCTGGGCACCACTTAAACCCCCGAAAACAAATAAACTTTTGAAGAAGCCGCTGCAGGTCTATTGCGTAGCCCTCGTTCTGGGCTACATCTGGGCTACATTTCGTGTGCGCTTGATGTGATGCTTCGAGGCGGAGATTCTATGCGTGGGGTTGGCAAGGTGAAGGCCGCAACCCTTCCCTGAAATCCGAGATGAAGCCCGCTCGCGACCGAATGCAGCACCGGAGAAGATCATTGAACGCACAGTCGCTAGCAAACGAAGTCTATCTGAAGGTCGAGGAAGTTGCCGCGCGCTACGGCGTCTCCATTGACACGATTTATCGGTGGAAAAGAAACGGCGACTTCCCGAAAGCGCGAAAAATCGGTCCCGGCGTCACGCGCTGGCGACTGTCTGATCTGATCGAGCACGAAGCGAATATGCAAGCGTGCTTCGCAACGCACCTGAACATTCCTCATAACGAATGATCACTCTGTGAGCGAGGGGCTCGCGCCCCTCCCCAGGGAATGGCTGAGGTCCAGCGTTCCGGCGCCCCATCCCTCATTTAGCGCTCGGTGCGCGCTTTATCCTTTCGCTCCAATCGCGGAAATGCTGGTCCCGTTGTCCCATGCTGTGAGGCAGGTTGTGCCTAGCGGCAGAAGACCCTCACCCTAGGATTGACCTCGCGCCCGCGTCAGGCCGTGCTTGCCATTTGACATAGGATTTCGAACATCACCGAAGTCCCCAGCCACGCGGTCCCGCCCGTTGGGTCGAAAGGCGGTGACACCTCGACAAGATCGGCCCCGATGATGTTGACCCCATCAAGCAATCGGACCACCTGCAGGGCTTGGTAGGAATTCGGCCCACCAATCTCGGGCGTGCCCGTGCCAGGCGCGAAGGCCGGGTCAATGAAGTCGATGTCATAAGACAGGTAGGTGGGCGCCGTGCCGACGATCTCGCGCGCCTCGGCCATGACGTCTTCCACACCGCGCTGGTGAAATTCTTCGATTGGGATCACCCGCACGCCAACGCTGGCGGCAAAGTCGCGGTCCTCGCTGTCATAGGTCGTGCCGCGAATGCCGATTTGCACAACCCGCTTGGGATCGAGCAGATTTTCCTCGATCGCGCGGCGGAAGGGCGTGCCGTGGGTATACATATTGCCGCCGAAATAGCTGTGAAACAGATCGGTGTGGCTGTCGAAATGGATCATGCCAAGCGGTGCCGCTTTGCCGAGTGCGCGCAGGATCGGCAGCGAATTGAGGTGATCACCCCCGGCGGTAAGCGGGCGGATGCCGTGGGCCATGATCCCCTCCATGAACCGGGTGATCCGTGCCATCGCATCATGGATATCGGCCGGGTTGGGGGCAATGTCGCCCAGATCGGCGCAATTTATCGCCTCAAAGGGGCGCACCCCGGTCGCGCCATTTTGCGCGCGGATCATGGTGGAGCAATCGCGCAATTGCCGTGGCCCGTGACGCGGGCCGGGGCGGTTAGTGGTGCCAGAATCCCACGGGCTCCCGATCAGACCGATCTGCACCTCTTTCAGCCGAGGATCATCAAGCGCCACATAGGGCAGCCGCATAAAGGTGGGCACGCCCGCATATCGCGGCAGATCAAAGCCAGAAACCGGATGAAAGAAGGGATGGCTGGGCATGTTCGGCTCCTGTTGCATTATCGGGCTGCCACCGGCGCGTGTGGGGGCGGTGACAGCATTTGTTTGAGACGCTATGCGGGCGAGGAGAATTCCTCCACTGATGAAAGCACCGATAGGATCAAGCCGAGCGGGCAAGTGGCGCGTTTGCCGCCAATGTGCGCCGGGACTGCCCTGAAAGAGCGCAGATGAATGACGCGAACCCTGGGACCAGGTGGGACTGGTTTCGCGTCAGTCTGGTCAGAGATACCCCTCCGACGCCTCATCCCGCGTCCAGAAGTTCACGCAGCTTGCGCACGCGTTCTGGTGTGATCTTCGGATCGCGCCCCGCACTGATCACCCGGATGAACTCGATCCACGCCTTTTCGTTTTCAGAAAGCTGGTCCCACTGTCCCAGTGGTCCCATCGGTGTGATGAAGAGATCGGTCATTTGCCAAAGATGCCCCGCAGGGTGGTCCGCCCTCGCGCGGTCATGCGCGGATCGCCCTTCAACCACCTGATCGACCCCGACCCGGACCAGCTACTCCGTGTATCAATTGCTTACGGTTTCGGTCGTGGGCGTCTCAAGAGCGTTTATCAGATTCTCAGAGGCAAGGATGGTGAGACCGGCGAGTTCACCGTTTCGAAGCGCGACGCACAGTTCGAGGTGCTGAAGTCCGCGCAGGCCGAGGTGCTAGACCTGACAAACTGGCATCAGTTTCTCAGCGCGATCGTCGGTGCGGGTTTCCGTAGCGCCGAGATGATTTCATCAAACAATGCGCTCCTTTATGCCTATGCGTTCTATCTGCTCGGTCGAAAACGCTATGCTGTGCCTGAGCATGTGCTTCAGAAGCTTATCGGGCGATGGTTCTTTGCCACCTCGCTTACCGGGCGATACACGGGGTCTCCGGAAACTGTCATGGATGCCGACTTGGCCCGGCTATGAGACGTGTAAAATCGCCTATTCGCTGCGAACAAGATCAGCCAAAATTGCCGCCGCTCGTGCCAGACGCGCCGCCGATCAGCTGGATGAATACTGGTATCACTTACGCTCGCAGGATGCGGCCTTGCCGGGGATGCATCGGCTCCGTCTTGGCAATGTCGGGGCGTCCACTCAGCCGAGCGCGGCACCTGAGCCCGTGAGCGGCACGGCAAAACTCTCTGAGGCAGTCGGGATCTATCTCCGTCTTAAGGGCAAAGATCGCCCTGTGACCTTCCACAGAGGGGCTGAACGGTCCTGCGGCTACGTCATCGACGTTTGCGGCGACAAGGACCTCATGGCCTACACCAAGGCCGACGCGAACCGTTTCCGCGATTCTTTGATGGAACGTGGTCTGACGGGCAGCAGTATCAGCCGGATCTTCGGGACGGTACGCTCCATTATCAACTTCGTGGCGAGTGAATTGGGTGTCATAATGACCAACCCGTTCGGGAAGGTCTATTTTGACCGCTCGGCGGGCGTGAAGGACCGCAACCCCTTGCCTGATGACGCTTTGCGTAAGGTACAAAGCGAATGCCAACACCTCGACGATGACCTACGCTGGCTGGTTAAGACCGACGCGTCAAAACGAGAACCTCCGTCCGCTCCGTTCCTCTGTGCGCCGATGCCTTGGAGGCTGCGAAGGAAGCGGTCATGCGCCTTGGCTGGATGTATCCTCTAGCGACGAACCTCCCCGCTGATCCCACCGCTGAGCGGCACGGCAAAGCTCGCGGAACTCGCCAAGCGTGCTTGTCACATGCGCGCCCCAGGCGCCGCTTTGTCGCTCCCTCAATTGTCATTCCTGTTTGACATTTGGCGGAGTGGGGGAAATCCTGCCGCCAAATTGGCGCAGGAGGCAGGCATGAAGATCGACGGAACCCATTATCGCACGATCTGGCAAGATGACGCGGGCGTGGTGCAGGTGATTGATCAGCGTTGGCTGCCGCATGAATTGCGCATTGTGCCGCTGAAAACCCGCGCCGATTTTGTTGTGGCGATCCGCGATATGTGGGTGCGGGGCGCGCCGCTGATTGGGGCGGCGGCCGCTTGGGGCGTGGCCGTCGCGATGCAAGAAGACCCGTCCGATGCGGGTCTGACGGAAACTTGGGACGTGCTGCACGAAACTCGCCCGACGGCGATCAACCTGCGTTGGGCTTTGGATGAAATGGAGCGTGTGCTGCGTCCGCTCGCCCCGGCCGAACGTGCCGAAGCCGCCGCCAAGCGCGCCGCAGAGATTTGTGATGAAGATGTGGAGATCAACCGCAATATCGGCCTGCATGGGCTTGAGATCATCAAAGCGATTGCCGCCAAGAAGCCCGGTCAAACCGTCAATATTCTGACCCATTGTAACGCGGGTTGGCTTGCCACGGTCGATTGGGGCACAGCAACCTCGCCCATCTATCACGCGCATGAGGCGGGCATTCCGGTGCATGTGTTTGTGGATGAAACGCGCCCCCGCAACCAAGGCGCGCAACTCACCGCTTGGGAGCTCAATCACCACGGCATTCCGCATTCCTTGGTGGTGGATAACGCCGGTGGCCATTTCATGCAGCATGGCGAGGTGGATATGGTGATTGTGGGCACCGACCGTACCACCGCGCGCGGCGATGTTTGCAACAAGATCGGCACCTATCTGAAGGCGCTTGCGGCCAAGGCGAACGGTGTGCCGTTCTATGTAGCGCTTCCCTCGCCGACGATTGATTGGCGCGTGGATGATGGGGTGAAGGAAATCCCGATCGAAGAGCGCAATCAAGAAGAGGTCACTTTGGTGCAGGGCCGTGGGGCGGATGGTCAGATTGCCTTGGTGCAAATCTCGCCCGATGGCACGCCCGCGCGCAACCCAGCCTTTGATGTGACGCCCGCCGAACTGGTGACAGGGCTCTTGACCGAGCGTGGTCTGTGCCCCGCCGACACCGCCGAGATGGAGAAGATGTTCTCTGATCTGAAATCGGCCATGTTGGCTGGCTGAGCAAGCGATGGCCCGGCAGGCAGCCGGGCCTGATATCCATTTTACGCGGCCAACAGCGCCTCGGCCACGCGGGTCGAGGTGGCGATGTGGCTCACATAGCCGCCCTTGATCGCGGCAAGGCTTGGGGCGACTTTGTCGAGCCCCGGCACCACCAATAGCCCCATCTCCAAGCCCACAAGGCGGGGCAGGGCGATGCCGATCATCCGCGCCTCAACAGGGCCCGCCATCGGTTGCCCCTCGGCATCAATGAAACGCCCGCAAATCACCCCCACCGCGCCGCGTGCGACTTGGGCGTCCAGTTCCTCGGGGCTGGCGAGCCCGCTTTCCACCACGTGGCTTTGCGCGGTGACCGTGCCTGCGGAAAACAGGAGCTTGTTTACGCCTTCCAGCGCATCCAGCTGCCGTTTCAAAATCGGCTCGGCGCGCAATTCGGCCGCCAGTTCTGCGCGGCTCAGGATCGCGGGGGCATGAAGGTTCAGGCACCGCGCCCCAAGTCGTTGCGCGAGCCGGGTCGAGCAGGCTTCTGCCGTGAAGCCATAGGGCGTGGCCATTGACCCCACCAGTTGCAGCACCGTCAAATCTGCAATCGCGCGGGCTTCGACCTGTTCGGCCAGTTCAAAAACGGTCCGCCCCCAAGCCACGCCCAATCTGTCACCGGGGGCCAGCAAATCCGGCAGCCATTGCGCCGCGCCGCGCACCACACGCGCAAAGCTCTCTTCGGCCACGAGCCCGTCATCGGGCACGACCCATGCGCCCGCGAGCCCAAATTTCTCACGCAACTCTAAAGCCAGCCGATGCGTGGTAAAGGCAGGTGCCGCCAAGGTGATACGGATGAGCCCGGTTTCCCGCGCCTCTTGCAGGTAGTTCACCACCGTCGCGCGCGAGATCCCCAGCGCTTCTGCAATCTCCTGCTGGTTGCGGCCATCGTGGTAATACATCCACGCCACCTCAATCACCGCATTCTCGCCGCTGACCCGCCCGAGACTGCGTCGTTTCGCGCCTGCTGCCATGGTCGCCCTCCGGTTTCGCCGTTTGACAAGAATAGGTGACAAAAGTAAAGAAATCCAGCCGATATGCAGGTAAGCGAGGAGGTCCCGATGATCCGCAATCTCTGGAGCGACGAGGCCGCGCGCGCGGCGGGCGAAGGTGATCTGGCGCAGCGGGTTTATAGCTCGCGGCTGATCGGGGCGGACCCGGATTTGGTGCTGCATGGCGGGGGCAATACCTCGGTCAAAACCACGGCGTTGGATTTGTTCGGTGAGCCTGTCGAGGTGCTGCATATCAAAGGCTCGGGCCACGATTTGGCGACGATTGGGGCCGATGGCCTGCCCGCCGTGCGGCTGGCACCGATGCTGGACCTCAAAGCGCGCGACGCGGTGGCCGATGACGCTCTGGTCAAACTGCAACGGTTGAATTTGCTGGACCCGAGCGCGCCGAACCCTTCGGTTGAAATGCTACTGCACGCGTGGATGCCGCATAAATTCGTCGATCACACCCATGCGACGCCCTTCCTAGTGCTGGCGAACCTGCCCGAGGTGGAGGCGGTGCTGCGCGAGCTTTTCGGGGATCGCATCGCGCTGGTGCCCTTTGTGAAGCCCGGGTTTGGGCTCGCCAAAGCGGCGGCGGCGGCTTTTGATGCGAACCCGGAGTGTGAGGGGCTTTTGCTGCACAACCACGGCCATTTCACCTGGGGGCCAGATGCAAAGGCGAGCTATACCCGCGTGATTGAGCATGCCAATATGGTTGAAGCTTGGCTGCAAGATCGTCGTCCCGCGCCGCTCAAACCCGCCGCGGCATTGCCGGTGGCGGAGGTCGCGCCGATGCTGGCCGCCTTGCGCGGGGCGCTGGCTACGTCTTTGCCCGGCGATGCGGCGCTTCCGGTGCTTGATTTGCGCGATGATGAGGATACCCGCGCCTTTTGCGCGCGCCCTGATCTGGAAGAACTGGCCGATCTGGGCGTGGCGACGCCCGACCATGTTATTCGCACCAAGGCAGAGGTTTTGGTGCTGCGCCGCGATGCGCAAACGCCCGAGGCGATGCGCGATGCTGTGGCCGCTTGGGGCGCCCGCTACGGCGCCTATTTCGAGGAAAACAAAGCCCGCTTCGGCGGCCCGGTCGAGATGCTCACGCCGCTGCCGGGGCTGTGCTGGCTTGAAGGCATTGGCGCTGTGGGCGTGGGGATGGATGCCAAAGCCGCGCGGATCGCGGCGGATATTGGCGACCAGTCGCGCCGGGTGAAGGCCGATGGCGCGGCGGCGGGCGGCTTTGCGTCAATCACCCCCGGTGATTTGTTCGACATGGAATATTGGCCGCTGGAACTTGCCAAGCTTGGTACCGCCAAACCCAAACCGCTTGCAGGCCGCGTGGTTTTGGTGACCGGGGGCGCGGGGGCAATTGGCATGGCCACGGCAGAGGCTTTTGCCGCCGAGGGCGCTTCGATCTTCATCGTCGATCGTCCCGGCGAGGTGCTCAATCAAGCGGTGGCGAAACTCGGCCGTGACGCGGGCGGCTATGGTTGTGACATCACTCAGCAAGGGGCCGCTGCCGAGGCCGTTGCCGCCTGTGCCAAGCGCTTTGGCGGGTTGGATATTCTGGTTTCAAACGCCGGAGCGGCGATCAATGGTGATATCGCCACGCTGGATGGTGCCGTGCTGCGCGGAAGTTTTGAACTCAACTTCTTCTCCCATCTGGCATTCGCGCAAGCCGCCATCGCGCTTTATCGCGCGCAAGTTGGCACGCGCGGCTGCCGGGGGGCGGAGCCGGGGCAGATCTTGTTCAACGTCTCGAAGCAGGCGGTGAACCCGGGCAAGGGTTTTGCGGCTTACGGCCTGCCCAAAGCCACGCTGTTCTTCCTGCTCAAGCAACTCACGCTCGAACACGGCGGCGAGGGCATTCGCG
Source organism: Rhodobacter aestuarii (assembly GCF_900156655.1). Taxonomy (GTDB): domain Bacteria; phylum Pseudomonadota; class Alphaproteobacteria; order Rhodobacterales; family Rhodobacteraceae; genus Rhodobacter; species Rhodobacter aestuarii. The sequence continues at coordinate 28,843 of NZ_FTOG01000010.1, forward strand.
TCAATGGTATCAATGCCGACCGCATCCGCTCGGGCCTGCTTACGCCCGATATGATCGCGGCGCGGTCTGCCGCGCGGGGGCTCGACGAGGGCAGCTATATGGCGGGCAACTTGCTCAAGGCCGAGGTTGAGGCGCGCCATGTGGCCGAAGCCTTCGTGATGCTGGCCAAAGCCGAGCGTACGACGGGCCATGTGATGACGGTGGATGGCGGCAATATCGAGGCGTCGCTGCGCTAAGCGCGGCGGCCCTCAGGTTGCGATCAGAAGCTCAATCCCGCGGGCTTCGAATTCTTTGGCGTCTTTGTCGGAAATCCCGTCATCGGTGATGAAGGAATGCACCACCTCAAGCGCGCCCAGACGCGTAAAAGAGCTTTTGTTGATCTTGGTGCTGTCGGCCACAAGATAGACATGAGAGGCTGCGCGGATCATCGCCTCTTTCAATTGCAAATCGGCAAAGCTGGGGTAGGTCAGCCCGGCGTCCAGCGCGACACCTGCGGTTGCCAAGAACAGCTTGCCTGCAAAGATGTTGCGGAAATATTCGACCGATTTATCCCCCGAAAGCGAAAGCGTCGGCGCCTTGAACTGCCCGCCCGGCATATGCACTGCCGTGCCCGGCACAGAACCCAAGATGATCGCGATGTTGAGCGCGTTGGTGATCACCGTCAGGTTGCGCCGCGCCACAAGGCGGGTTGCGACCTCGGTCGTGGTCGTGCCCGCATCCAAAATGATGGTTTCGCCATCGCTTACAAGCCCAGCAGCCAGCGCCCCGATGCGGCGCTTCTTGTCCATATTTTCTTGATGATGCAGCACCAGCCCCTCGGCGGGTGAGGTGGGCGCATTCAAAAAAGCGCCGCCATGTTCGCGGGTGATGAACCCATCCGCTTCGAGCTTTTCCAAATCCTGCCGGATCGTGGCTTCGGAAACCTTGAACGCGGTTGCAAGGTCGCGCACGCGCGCCGATCCCTCTTCCTCGATCCATTCCAGAATACGGCGACGGCGCGGTTCGGACAAAAGGCCCGCCTTGCTTTCATCGCGGATCTGGCTGGGTTTTAGGGGCACGGGATCGCCTGTCGGTTGTGGTCTTTCGGGATATTGGGTCGGTCCATTCCCTTACGCGGGAAGGGCCGACCCGGTCAACGGGGCGCATCAGCGCCCCGTGGCGGCCTCTTGTTGCAGGGCGACGCGCGCTTGCAGCTTGCTTTGCGCTTGGTCGATGACCACAGCAGCGACGATCACCAGCCCTTTGATCACGGTTTGCCAGAAGGAAGAGACCCCCATCATCACCAGACCATCCGCCAAGATCGAGATCACAAAGGCGCCGACAATCGTGCCCGAGATTTTACCGCGCCCACCCGAGAGCGAGGTGCCGCCCAGAACGGCTGCGGCGATGGCGTTAAGTTCGAAGGTTTCACCCGTGGCGGGGTGCGCCGCTTGCAGTTGCGAGGCGATGATCAGCCCCACAAGCGCCGCGCAAAAGCCCGAGAACATATAGACAAAGAGCTTCACCCGGTCGACCTTCACGCCCGAAAGCGCTGCGCCCCGCTCGTTGCCGCCCACCGCGTAGATGTGGCGGCCCAAAGGGGTGCGTTTCGCGATATAGGCCGCGATCAGCCCGACGACGATCAGCATCCAAATCAGGACCGGCAGCCCCAAAAACGTGCCCGCGCCAATCAGCGGGAAGGTGTCAGAGCCATATTCGGCATTGCCCGCCAAGTTCGGGAAGGTGCGCCCGCCCGAGGACAGCAGTGCCGCACCGCGCGCGATATAAAGCGTGCCAAGGGTGGCGATGAAGGGTGCAACGTTGAGCTTTGTGATCAATATCCCATTGATCCAGCCCACAAATATCCCGACACACATCACCAAAAGGGCGATTTCAACGGTGTTGAACTGGATCGACCAGCCAAGGCCGGGGTCGATGCCGTGTAGGATCAACCAGCCAGAGACCATAGCCGTCAGGCCCACGGTGGAGCCGACCGAGAGGTCGATCCCCCCAGTGATGATGACGAAGGTCATGCCAATGGCCAAAAAGGCCGTCAGCGCAGCGTGTTTCGCGACGATCACGGTATTGGCGAGCGACAGGAAGTTCGGCGCCATGATTGCGAAATAGCCAAACACCAGAAGCAACGCCACATAGGTGCGGGCTTGCAAGAACGTCAGCAGGATCGACGAGCCTTGCGCGTCTTTGGTTGCGGGAACGGCAGTCATTCGGCGGCTTCCTTCGAAACTTGCGCATTGGGGGTTGTGGCAGAAATCACCTGTGCGGCATCGGTGCCGGAGGGGAATTCGCCTGTCACACGGCCTTGCGCCATGACAATGATACGGTCGGACAGGGCGAGCACCTCATCAAGGTCAGAGGTGACGAACAAAATGCCCAGACCTTCGGCGGCGAGGCGGCGCATGGTGCGGAACACCTCGGCCTTGGCACCGATGTCGATGCCCCGCGAAGGTTCATCCATCAACAGCACCTTCGGCCCGGTCATCAGCGCTTTGCCGATCACCACCTTTTGTTGGTTGCCGCCCGAAAGCGAAGAGACCGGATTTTCCGGGCTTGCGACCTTGATCGTGAGACGTTTGATGAAGTCGCGCGCGGTTTGCGCCTCTTTTTTCAGATCAAGGTGGAAAAGCTTGGTGAAGACGGGCAGCGAAGACAGCGTCAGGTTTTCCCGGATCGCCATGATCTGGATAAGGCCATCGCGTTTGCGGTCTTCAGGGATCAGCGCGATGCCGCGCGCAATCCGGCCCGGCACGTCGCGTTCGACAAGCGGTTTGCCTTCCACCCAGAACTTGCCGGTGGAATGCGGATGCTGTGCCATCACGCATTCCAAGAACTCAGACCGGCCTGCGCCCATCAGCCCGTAAAGGCCAACAATCTCGCCCGCGCGGATCGAGAGCGACACATGGTCGACCGTGAAACCGCCGCCGATGCGGGGCAGGGTGATCTCTTCGGCGCGGAAAATCTCTGGCCCAAATTCGGTCACTTCGGTGCGGCCATATTCTTTCGACGACGAACCGATCATCGCTTGCACGATCCACGGAATATCCACGCCCTCCATCGAGCGCGCGCCCGTGATCGTGCCGTCGCGCAAAACGGTGATGTAATCGCCGACCCGGATCAGTTCTTCGAGCCGATGCGAGATGTAGACGATGCCAACCCCTTGGGCTTTCAGCTCGTCAATCACCCGGAACAGAACTTCCACTTCCGCCGCAGAAAGCGCCGAGGTGGGTTCATCCAAGATTAGGATTTTTGCTTTCAGCGCCAACGCTTTGGCAATTTCAACAATCTGCTGTTGGCCGATGCGCAGGGTGCCCAAGATCGTATCTGGGGCGATCGGCTGTTCAAGCCGCTCCATCAGCTTGCGGGCTTCCTCGCGTTGCGTTTCAGTGTCGATATCTATGCCCGCGCGGGTGCGCTCATGGCCGATAAAGATGTTTTCCGCCACGCTCAGGTTCGGAAACAGGTTCAGCTCCTGAAACACGATCCCAATGCCTGCGGCGACCGCATCGGCCTTGTCGCGGAAATGCATTTCGCGGCCATTCATGGTGATGACGCCTTCGGTCATCTCTTCCACGCCCGCGATCAGTTTCATCAGCGTCGATTTGCCGGCGCCATTTTCCCCCACAAGCACGTTCACCGCGCCCATGCGCAGATCGAAATCCACGCCTTTCAGCGCGCGGGTGCCGGGGTAAACCTTGACGCCGCCCCGGATCGACAGCCCGATCGGGTGCGCTTCTGTCATGGCATCACCTCAAGCGCCACAGGCGTCACAAGCCATTTGTCTTTGGCGGATTTGAGCGGCACGACACCGGTAAAGCCCACAGTTTTGCCGATCAGATCGCCCTCTGGGATCGTTAGGCTCCCAGAGGCGCGGTCATTGAGCGCGCGGCCCAGTTTCGCAAATTCGATCTGGTCGCGGAACGAGGTGAAATCATAGAGCTTGGGCGCGACATCGCGCAGTGCAGAGCCGCGCACCACCGGGCCAAGCTGCAACACGACATCCGCAGTGCCATCGGCATCGACATCCAGATCAAGCGTGCGCGCGCGGCTGTCAAGCTTGCTCGCCACAACGGTGCCTGTGTCTTTGAGCGCAAAGTTTACCGGCGCGCCCGCGCCTGCGCCCGAAGCGCCATGCTCTGCCGTTGCAGCGGCGAAATCGGCCGCAATCTGGCCGCGCAGCGTGGCAACCGATTGGGCCTTGGCCGCGATATGCGGCAGAAGTTCTGTGTCATAGCTGGAGGCCAATAGGGCCTCGATCCGCGCCGCGTCCCCACTTGCATCGGCGGCGGGGGTGGCATCATTTTCGGCCGTGTCGGGCACGATCTTGCAGCCCGAAAGCGCCATGGCCGAAGCCAGGCACAGGGCCGTCACGGTAACAAATTTCATGGCCTTGGTCCCGGTAGACTCCGGCGCGCCAAGGGGTTGGCGCGCCGGTCATTTCAGCGGATCATTCCGAAAGCGCGAAGGTTTCGAGCTGCGCGGCGTTCTCAGCGTTGATCAGCACGCAGTCCATCAGCTGCTTTTCATCAACCCCGGTCGAGCCGGTTTTCAGATAGGCATCGGCTTGTTCCACCGCCATCTGCGCTTGCGCATAGGCCGGTTGCAGGACGGTCGCCTTGATGCCGCCTTTCATGATCGAGTCGCGCACGTCGTTCGACCCGTCAAAGCCCACCACGATCACATCGGTGCGGCCCGCCGCTTCCAGTGCGGCCCAAGCGCCCATCGCCATGGTGTCGTTGCCCGAGATCACGCCCTTAATTTCCGGGTGCGCTTGCAGCATCGATTCCATCACGGTGAAGGCTTCGGTTTGCGACCAGTTCGCGGTTTGCTGGGCGACCAGTTCAAGATCGGGATATTGGTCGATCACGTCATGGTAGCCTTGCGAGCGGATCCCGGCATTGGTGTCGGATTCCTTGCCCAGAAGCTCGGCATATTTGCCCGCTTCGCCCATCAGCGCCACAAACTCTTCGCCGCCGAGTTGCGCACCTTGGTAGTTGTTCGACACGATCTGGCTGACAGCGATGCCCGAAGCGGTGATTTCGCGGTCAATCAGGAACGACGGAATGCCCGCATCAGCCGCTTTTTGCACGGCGGCCACGGTGGCATCGGCGCCAGCGTTGTCGAGGATGATAGCCTTCACACCGGCGGCAATCGCGCTGTCGAACAGTTCCGATTGTTTGTTGGCATCGTCGTCATGCACCAAAACCATGGTGTCATAGCCAAGTTCCACTGCTTTCGCCGCCGCGCCATCGGCTTCGGCTTTGAAGAACGGGTTGTCGTGGCTGGGCGTGATGATGGCGATCGTGTCAGCAGCAGCGGCAAAGCTCGGCATCAGACCGGTCATGGCGACGGCCATAGCCGACACCAGAAGGCGTCTTTTCAAGTTCATGGGTTCCTCCTTGTCGTCGCACCCCCTCATGGGGCGACTCCCCGAGGCTGATCCTGCGCCTTGCTCTCGTTTGTCGTCAAGTATTTTCGGATAATCGCGCTTTCTTGCGGTTTTCTGACGGTAACGTGAATGCTTGGCTTTGAATGTTTGCCCTAATGCAGCACTGCGGCGTGAAATGCTGCAAATGCAGCCGATTCGAGGTGCTGCAAATGCGGTGCGGTGCCGCGAGCTATGCTTGCTTTTTATCTCCGACTCGGCGTAAAACGAAGAAATCGAAAGTAATCGAAAGTAACCCGCGAATATCTACGGGTTCCCGCGAATGTCGGCCGCGAGGCCAGGAGGAGAGACATGAGCCTGAACATCCACCGCAAGGTGACCTTTGGCGTTGTCATTGGCAGCCGCGCCTTTTTTAGTCCCGCGCCCTGCAAAGATGCGCGCGACGAAGTGCTGGCGCAGCTTGAAAAAATCGGTGTGAACGCGGTGATTTTGCCGTTTGAGGCCACCGCGAACGGGGCCGTTCAGTCGATTGCGGATGCCGAGCTTTATGCGCGCCATTTCAAAGCGCACCGTGACGAGATCGACGGTCTGGTGATTTGTTTGCCAAACTTTGGCGACGAGATTGCCGTGGCCGAACTGGTCAACCGCGCCAAGCTGAATGTGCCGATCTTGTTGCAAGCCTCGAATGACGAGATCGACAAGGTCGATGTGCATTCGCGCCGCGATGCGTTTTGCGGCAAGCTCTCGGTGTCGAACAACTTTTGGCAATATGGCGTGCCCTTTACCGAAACCACGACCCACACCTGCGATGTGGGCGGGGCGGAGTTTGGGGCGGATTTGGAGCGTTTCGCCCGTGTGTGCCGCACCGTGCGCGGCCTGCGCAACGCGCGCATCGGCGCGATTGGCGCGCGCACCAGCCCGTTCCAAACCATGCGGTTTTCCGAAAAGCTTTTGCAAGCAAGCGGCATGACCGTTGTGACTGCCGACCTTTCCGAACTGCTGGCGGCGGCGGGCGCGATTGCCGATGACGATGCCGATCTGGCGGTGAAGCTTGAGAAGCTGAAAAGCTACGGCAAAATCTCGGCCCATATCCAGCAAAGCCAAATCGTCAAACAGGCGAAATGGACGCTCGCCGTGAACCGCTGGATCGCGGAAAACGGCTGCGATGCCTCGGCCATTCAGTGCTGGCGGAGCTTGCAAGACAATTTCGGCTGCGCGACCTGCGTGACCATGTCGATGATGGGCGAGGAATTGATGCCCTCGGCCTGCGAGGTCGATGTGATCGGCGCCGTTTCCATGTATGCGCTGGCGCTGGCCTCTGGTCAGCCATCCGCGCTTCTCGATTGGAACAATAACTACGGCTATGAGCCCGATAAATGCGTTTGCACGCATTGCGGCAACTACCCGAAAAGCTTCTTGGGCACGACGCCGGAGATTGGCGAGTTGGACGTTTTGGGCGAAAGCCTTGGTCGGTCCAATTGCTTTGGCGCGGTCAAAGGCAAGGTGCAGCCCGGCCCGATGACCTATTTCCGGCTCTCGACCGATGACCGCAACGGCACGCTAAAATGCTATCTGGGCGAGGGGGATTTCACCGCAGATCCGTTTGGCATGGATGGCGGCATTGCCGTCGCGCAGGTGCCGCAGTTGCGCAAACTGATGAAATTCGCCAGCCATAACGGCTTTGAACATCACGTCGCGATGGTGCGTGGCCATGTGGCCGATGTGCTCAACGAGGCCGTGGTGCGCTACCTCGGCTGGCCGATCTATCACCACGGGGGCGAACCAGAGCCGCAGCTCTTCATCCCCCACCGTTTCTGACGAGGATACCATGACCCCGAAACCCGAAACCGTGGAGCTGATCCGCGAGAAAGCGCTGTGGATGCGCCGGACCGCGTTTGGCATGGTCCACAAAGCGCAGCTTGGGCATCCGGGCGGCGATTTCTCTGCCATCGACATTCTGGCAACGCTGTACTTTGGCGTGATGCGCTACGACAGCGCCCGCCCGCAATGGGAAGACCGCGACCGTTTCGTGATGTCGAAAGGCCATGCCACGGGGGCGCTTTACACGGCGCTTTGCGCGGCGGGCTATTTCCCGGAAAGCTGGCTGCAAACCTATATGCAGCCGCGCTCGATGCTGAACGGCCACCCGAACCGCAACTATCTGCCCGGCGTGGAAACCAACACTGGCCCCTTGGGGCATGGTTTCCCGGTGGCGACCGGCATTGCGATTGCGGGCCAGTTGACGGGCGCGGAGTATCGCACCTTCGTGCTGACCGGGGATGGCGAGCAGCAAGAGGGCTCGAACTGGGAAGCGGCGATGACCGCGAGTTTCCGCAAGCTCGAAAACCTGACGCTGATCATTGACCGCAACCGTCTGCAACAGGGCCAATCGACCGAGGTGACCTCGGGCATGGATCCGATGGATGACAAATACCGTGCCTTTGGCTTTGAGGTCGCGATGGTGGATGGCCATGACGTTGGCGCGCTGCTTGAGGTGCTGTCCGCGAGCCCCAAAGGTCGTGGCAAGCCGCTGTGTGTGATTGCGAATACCGTTAAGGGCAAAGGGGTCTCCTTCATGGAGAACCAAGCGAAATGGCACCATGCCGTGCCTGATGATGCGCTTTATGCCCAAGCGATGAAGGAGTTGGTGTGATGGCCCATGATGGACCCGTGAGCGCTGGCCTGCATGATTGCCGCAATGCTTGGGTGGAAACACTGGAAGCTTTGGCCGCCGAAGACGAACGCATCGTGGCGGTGGTGAACGATTCCACCGGCTCGTCGAAACTGGGCGGGTTTCAAAAGAAATTCCCCGATCGGCTGATCAATGTCGGCATTGCCGAGCAGTTGATGGTTGGCGTGGGGGCCGGGCTTGCCAATGGCGGGCGTATTCCCTTTGTTTCGGCGGCCTCTTGCTTCCTGACCGGGCGTTCGCTTGAGCAGGTGAAGGCCGATGTGGCTTATGCCAATTTCAACGTCAAACTTGTGGGCCAATCCTCCGGCGTGGCCTATGGCGAGTTGGGCGCAACGCACCATTCGATCGAAGACTTTGCTTGGTTGCGCCCGCTCACCAATATCACCGTGATCGCCCCCGCCGACGCATGGGAAACGGCGGAGGCGGTGAAATGGGCCGCCGCGCATGAGGGGCCGGTCTATCTGCGGCTTTCGCGGATGCCAGTGCCGAACCTTGATGTGCCTGGGCGCGTGTTCACGGCCGGTAAGGCCGAACTGGTCCGCTCGGGCAGCGATGTGACGGTGATTGCTTGCGGTACCACGGTGCATCTGGCGGCGGAAGCGGCGGATAAACTGGCGGATAAAGGGCTTTCGGTGAGGGTTCTGAACATGGCGACGATCAACCCGCTGGATGAGGCGGCGGTGCTTGCCGCTGCACGCGAAACCGGGGCGATTGTCACGGTCGAAGAAGCCTCGGTCCGGGGCGGTTTGGGCGGGGCTGTGGCCGAACTGACGGCAGGCGAATGCCCGGTGCCGGTTGAGCGGCTCGGCTTCCCGGGCTTTGTGCCCACAGGCTCGACCGAATGGCTGTTTGAGGAGTTTGGCCTTTCCGTGCCGGGCATCAGCGCCGCAGTGCGTAAGGTGCTTGACCGGGTAAAACGCTAAGAAATCGCGCGGCCCCCCCCCGCGCGCTGACCTCGGGGTAGCATTCTCCTCCCTCGCTGCCTCAAGGCCGAAGTCGCCGCCCGCCTCCCTCCCGGGGCGGGCGGTGCTCCTTTTGGGGGTTATTCGGGGCGGATCACGCCCTTTTTCAAGATCAAGCAGCCATAAAGCCGGGTCTCGCCCGTCGCGACAATGGCAAAGGCTTTTTTCGAGCGATCATAGAAATCGAACCGCTCAACCCGGCCCAGTTTCGCCTCCGGCCCTTCATGCTTGGCCAAAATCTCACGGAAATCGGCAAAAATCGGTTGTTCGGCATCGGGGTCGCCGACCACTTCCATATGGAAGGCCGCCTCGGGCACAAAGTCATCGAGCGGCATCACCGACAAAATCGCATCCATCACCCGCGTGGCCGTAAGCCCCGGCAGACGGATCAGTTCTTGCGCGCAGCTTTCCGCCGGAAAGTTGGCATCCACAATGACGATCTCGTCGCCGTGGCCCATCGCACGCAGCGTATAAAGCAGGTCTGCCGTCAGGATCGGGTCGATGTTCTTGAGCATGGTTCTTCCTCGCTTTCGGGCGCCGCAACGGGGCCGCCCAAGGCGATGAAAGACCCGTGGGAGGGCGATTGCAAGGGCTAGCGGGTCAGCGCTGCGTAAAGCATCGGGAGCCGCTCAGGGAGCCGTTCGACCTTTTCCAATACCTGCACATTTTGCGCCCCGAAAATGCGGCCTGCATAGGCATCTGCGCCGGGGTCGAGCGTGAGGCAAAAGGGCGTCACGCCCTCGCGTCGCGCCGCCTCGACCGCCGCGCGGGAATCGGCGCGCAAGTAATGCGGGTCGCGCACGTCAATGTCAGAAGGGGCGCCATCGGTCAGCACCAGCATCAGCTTTCGCGCGGCTTTCACGCGGGAAAGTTCCGCCGTCGCGTGCCGGATCGCGGTGCCCATGCGGGTGGAAAGCCTGCCCTCAGCCCCCATGATCCGCGCTTTGGGCCCGGTGCCCCAAGGCGTTTCGAAATCCTTGAGCCGGGTGTAGAACACATTCTCTCGCCCATCCGACTGAAAGCCATGGATCGCAAATCGGTCGCCCACCCGGTCGATTGCTTGCGACAGGATCAGACAGGCCGATTGGGTCAGGCTCAACACCGTTTCACCGCCCGGCGCCGGGTCATTGGTAGATTCCGAAAGATCGAGCAGCACCAAAACGGCTGTGTCGCGGGTTTTGCGGATCACCCGCATCATCACGCGTGGGTCAGGTTCGCGCCCCATGCGGATATCGCGCACCGCGCGGACTGCGGCCTCAAGGTCGATCTCATCGCCATCTTCCAGCTTGCGGATGCGCTGCGTGCCTTGCGGGCGCATAGCCTCCATCAAATGCCTTAATCGGTCTGAGGTCTTGCGATGCGCCTCCAAAATCGCCTCCGCCGCAGCCGCGTCGCCCGCTTTGGGGCGCATCTCGCGCAGGGTCGCCCAAGCCGGGCGGGCCATTTGCAGGCGGTGGTCAAACTCTTCATAGAGCACCGGCGGCGCGAGCGCGGGCTTGCCCTCGCGCGCATTGAAACTGGTACCGTCATCGTCAAAGAACTCGGCCGATTGCACCCAAATTTCTTGCGCATCCTCGCCTGCGGTCTCGACCTCCACCTCATTCACCATCTCGCAGACCGAGACATAGCGGCGCGTTTGCGCGGGGGCGGTAAGAACCTCCCAGTCGATTTCCTCAAATTCCCAAAGCACCCGGTTGTCGCAGCGATAAGGGCACGATGGCTGATCACGATGCGCGGAATAGGGCTGGTTGCGGAGCCGATTGGCAAGCGTCAGGCCAAGCGCCCGCGTGGCCTCGGGCTCGTGCAAATCCAGCGCGCTGAACTGCGCCAGAACACAGGCGGAAAGGTCGTCTTCTGCGGTGCCCGTCAGCAGCACGCGGGCAATGCGATCAAAGACCCCGGCAATGCCGCTCGCGGTTTGGCTGTGAAACCGCGCCCAAAGCCCGCGCAGATTTGGGAAGCGGCGGATTGCCAGCGCTTCGGCGCGGGCGTCTTCAATCAACCCGATGCAGGCAAGGTCCAGCGCGCCCAGCCCTTCGGCCAAAATCGGTGCGCGTAAAACGGCCAAATGTGCCGCCAGATGCGCGACTTGCGCGCGGTAGAGATCAAGCCCCGGTTCGCCGTGCCAATCATCCAAAGCATCGGGGAGATGCAGCATATGGCTTTCGGCAAAGGGGCGCAGCCCAGCACGGGTTTCAAAATCGCCCGCCGTGGGCACAAGCACGAAATCGCGCCCCCAAAGTGCCCGCAAATACATGCCCAAGCGCCGCTGCACATCAACCAGCAGAACGCCTTTGCGCTCGGATTGCAGCACCGATTTGGAGGCGTCCGAGCCGAGTGCGAAATAAGCCTCTAGCGCGGGGGTATCGGTGCGATGCGCCTCGATCCCCCAGTCGGCCCAGCGGCGCAGGCCGCCAAGCGTGAGCACATCGAACAGCTCGCCCAGATGGTCAAGCATCGGGCGGATCGCGCGCGGCGCGCGGGCCAGCACATGTTCCAAGAACCGTAAGTAAGCCAGAAACAGCCCCGCATCGGCGAGCCGCTTTGCCGCCAAGGGCGCGGTTTCCAAGATCCGCTCGATCACCGCGCCAGAGGTGCGGGAGGCAAAGCCAAGGCAGGCGGTGGTGGTTTCGGCCAGAACATCCTCGCCCAGATCGCGCGCCACTTGCGGCATGGCAGTGGCGTAGGCCGCAATCGGCCCCGCACCGCGCCCCATTCGGTTGAGCGCATCTATCCCGCGCAACCATGTATCAAGCCCGCGCGGTGAAAGCCGCCGCCGTGCCTCGGGCAGCATTTGATCGAGGGCCTTCGCCGCCGGGTCCGGCAGGGAGAAGGGAAGGCCTGCATGATCGGCAGGAAGGCCCTCAAAGCCCAAAGCGGGCTTTTCAGAAGAAGGTGGCAACGGCTGCATCAAGTGCATCGCGCATATCCATATCGTCGGTGATCGGGCGGGTGATTGCCATCGTGCAGGCGGCCACCGGGGCCACGCCTTGGGCGATCAATTGCCCCGCATGCACGAGCATCCGGGTCGAGACGCCCTCATCCAGCCCGTGGCCTTTGAGGTTGCGCGCGCGGGCCCCGATCTCGACCAGTTTCTGGGCGGTGTCTTCACTCACCCCCGCCTCATGGGCGACAATCTCCACCTCTGCCGCAGCTTCGGGCCATGCAAAGTCGAGCGCACCAAAGCGTTGCTTGGTGGATTGCTTGAGGTCTTTCATCAGCGATTGGTAGCCGGGGTTATAGCTGATCACGAGATGAAAATCTGGATGCGCTTTGAGCAATTCGCCCTTCTTTTCAAGCGGCAGCACGCGGCGGCCATCGGTGAGGGGGTGGATCGCAACGGTCGTGTCTTGCCGGGCCTCGACCACCTCATCAAGATAGCAAATCGCACCATGTCGCGCAGCAAAGGCGAGCGGGCCATCTTGCCAGCGGGTGCCATTGGCATCGAGCAAGAACCGCCCGACAAGGTCCGAGGCGGTCATGTCTTCGTTGCACGCCACGGTGACAAGCGGCTTGCCCAAGCGCCATGCCATATGTTCGACAAAGCGGGTTTTGCCGCAGCCAGTAGGGCCTTTAAGCATCACCGGCATCCGCGCAGCGTACGCGGCCTGAAACAGCGCAACCTCATCTGCGACCGGGCGATACCACGGCTCTGCCGCAACCAGATGGTCTTCGATCATATCCTTCATCGCATCCTCCCCAGAAATGCGACCCGCCGGGGCAGGCGGGCCGCGAGGTGCCGGGCGTCACACGGCGGCGCCGCGATAGACGACCATATTGGCACCTTGGCTTTGGGTGAAATTGTCATAGCCGATCAACCGGACATGATGGCCGGGGTTGGCATCGTGGCAGGCTTTCAACTCTGCCAAGATCGCATCAACATCGCTTTCGCCAAACATCGGCAGCTTCCACATATACCAGTAGGTGGCGCCCGCAAATTCGGGCTCGGTATGCTCAATCGCCGGGTTCCAGCCGTGTTTTACAATCCACTCCACCTGCTTGCGAATTTCGCCGTCATCCATCGGCGGCAGGTAGGAAAAGGTGCCCATCTTGCGGCTTTCGGGCGTGGAAAGGCGGGAGGGATAGTCTTGAACGGTGCTCATTTCGGGGTGTCCTTTTTGAGGAAGGGGGAGCGATCAGCGGTGCTGCACGTCGAGCTTGTCGACGGTGTCGAACTCGAACTTGATCTCTTTCCACGTCTCCATTGCCACTTTCAGTTCGGGGCTGTGCTGGGCGGCTTTGGTCAGAATGTCTTTGCCTTCCTTCTCAAGTTGACGCCCCTCGTTACGCGCCTGCACGCAGGCCTCCAGCGCCACGCGGTTTGCCGCCGCGCCTGCCGCATTGCCCCAAGGGTGGCCGAGCGTGCCGCCCCCGAATTGCAAGACCGAGTCATTGCCAAAGATCGAAACCAGCGCGGGCATGTGCCAGACATGGATGCCCCCCGAGGCGACCGGGAAGACGCCGGGCATCGAGCCCCAATCTTGATCGAAGAAAATCCCCCGTTCGCGGTCTTCCGCCACGAAGCGGTCGCGCAGAAGGTCGATCCAACCGAGCGTGGCAGCACGGTCGCCCTCAAGCTTGCCGACCACGGTGCCCGAGTGTAGGTGATCGCCGCCCAAAAGGCGGAGCAGTTTCGCCAGCACCCGGAAATTGATGCCGTGGTTCGGGTTGCGGTCAATCACGGCATGCATGGCGCGGTGGACGTGCAACAGCATCCCGTTTTCGCGGCACCATTTGGACAGCGAATTATGCGCGGCCCAGCCAAGCGTGATGTAATCCGACATGATGATCGGCGTGCCAAGTTCCTTGGCAAATTCGGCGCGCTTGAACATATCTTCCACCGTCGGCGCGGTGACATTCATGTAATGGCCCTTGCGCTCGCCGGTCTCGGCTTCGGATTTGGTGATCGCTTCTTGGCAAAACAGGAACCGATCACGCCAGCGCATGAAGGGTTGCGAATTGACGTTCTCGTCGTCTTTCGTGAAGTCGAGCCCGCCGCGCAGGCATTCATAAACGGCGCGGCCATAGTTCTTGGCGGAGAGGCCAAGCTTGGGTTTGATCGTGCAGCCCAAAAGCGGGCGGCCATATTTGTCCATCTTGTCGCGTTCAACCTGAATGCCATGCGGCGGGCCGAAACAGGTTTTCACGAACCAGATCGGGAAGCGCACATCTTCCAGCCGCAGCGAGCGCACCGCTTTGAACCCAAAGACATTGCCCACAAGCGAGGTGAAGACGTTGACGACCGAGCCTTCCTCGAACAGGTCTGCCGGGTAGGCGATGAAGGCGTAAAAGGCTTCGTCATGGCCGGGCACGTCTTCCACCCGATAGGCGCGGCCTTTGTAATGATCGAGATCGGTCAGAAGGTCGGTCCAGACCGTGGTCCAAGTCCCGGTGGAGCTTTCCGCGGCGACGGCTGCTGCGGCCTCTTCACGGCTCACGCCCGCTTGCGGGATCACTTTGAACACCGCCAGAACGTCGGTGTCTTTCACCGTGTAATTCGGCTCCCAATAGGTGGCGCGGTAGTCTTTTACCCCGGCGTCATAGGTCTTTCTGGGCTGGGCATTCATTGGCGGGTCTCCTCCCCATGCGTTGGCTTGGGAGGAAGCTAGCGGCTTGCGAGACTAGGTAAAAATGAATAGTTTTTAGGTATAGACTTTAGAAAAGGCTATTCATGCGAGCGAGTTTACGGCAATTGCAGATCTTTGCGGCGGTGGCGCGGGAGCTTTCCTACACCCGCGCGGCGGAGGCTTTGCACCTGACCCAGCCCGCCGTTTTCACCCAAGTGCGCACGCTGGAAGAGCAAATCGGCGCGGCGCTGATCGAGCGGATCGGCAAGCGGCTTTACCTTACGCAGGCGGGGGAGGTGGTGCTGGCTTCCGCGCGCGAGATTTTGGGAGAGATCGACCGGATGGAGGCCCGCTTGGCCGAGGTGCAAGGGCTTTCCTCCGGCTCCTTGCGGCTCGCGGCTGTCTCCACTGCGCAATATGATGCGCCCACGCTTTTGGGCATCTTTTGCAAAAACCATCCGGGGATTGAGGTTGCGCTGAAGGTCGGCAACCGGGGCGAATTGCTCGCGCGCTTCGCCGCGAATGAAGACGATCTTTACATCCTTGGCACCCCGCCCGAGGAGGTGGAGGCAGAGCATTTCGCCTTCGCGCAAAACCCGTTGGTGCTGCTGGCGCCGCCCGATCACCCGCTGGCAACAGCGCGTGCCATCGCGCCCGAGATGCTCGCCGAAGCCCCTTTTGTGATGCGTGAAAAGGGATCGGGCACGCGGATCGCGACCGAACGCTTCTTTGCCGCGCAGGGGCTTTCGCCGAAAGTGCGATTGGAACTTGGCGCCAATGCCGCGATCCGGCAGGCGGTGCGGGCGGGGCTCGGCATCGCGGTTTTGTCCCGCGCGACGGTGGAGGTAGAACTGGAACTTGGGCGGCTCGTGGCGCTCGATGTTATTGGTTTTCCACTCAAACGTGCATGGCATGTGGCATGGCCGCGGGGCAAACGGCTTTCCCCGGCGGCGCAGGCCTTTTTGGATCAGCTCCGCGCCACAGCAGGGGCCTAATCCGCCGCAACCTTTGGTTGACAGTTTTGTCTTGTCACATGCTGCTTTCTGAATAACACTTGACCTGCGGGAGGGGAGCCCGCTTAGGGAGGGAGGCCATCAGTTATGACGGCCCATTTTATCACCGCTGCCTGTTTTCGGCAGACGGGCTATTCTGGTAACCATCCGCTGGCCATTCCGCGCGTTGGAACGGTGGAGCGACTTTGCGAGGCGCTGGGCTGGTTTGGGCGCGGCCATGCGCCGCTTGAATGCTTGCCCGCCAGCCGGGCCGAGATTGCCCGGTTCCATCAACCCGATTATCTAGACGCGATCCAGCGGTCCGAGGCGGCTGGCCATGCCAGCAGCGAAGATCGCGCGCGCTATCACATTGGCACTTTGGAAAACCCCGTTTTCGAGGGGCTTTGGCATCGTGCGGCGGTGTCTGTGGGGGGCGCGATGCTGGCGGCACGGCTTGCGCATCAAGGCGCGGTGGCCTTTCATCCCGGCGGCGGCACGCATCATGGGCTGCGCGGACGCGCGAGCGGCTTTTGCTTCCTCAATGATCCGGTTTTTGCAATCTTGACGCTTCTCGATCTTGGTCGTTCGCGCGTCCTTTATGTCGATTTTGATGCCCACCATGGCGATGGCGTGGAACTGGCCTTTGCCAAAGATCCGCGCGTGATGACGCTTTCCCTGCATGAGGCGGGTCGCTGGCCCTTTACCGGCGGGGCCGAAGATCAGGGGGAAACGCTTCGCAATTTGCCGCTTCCGCCGCGGCTCAATGACACCGAATTCGACTGTGTTTTGGAAAAGGCTGTGCTGCCTGCCGCGCGCGACTTTGCTCCCGATGCGGTGGTGGTGACGGTGGGGGCGGATGCGCTTTTGGGTGACCCGCTTTCGTCGCTTGCTATTACCAACACCCGGCTTTGGGCCGCGACCGATGCAGTTTGTGCCTTGGCTTCGGCGCGGGTGGTTTTGGGCGGGGGGGGCTATAACCCTTGGACGCTGGGGCGCGCTTGGGCAGGGCTTTGGGCACGGCTTTCGGGGCAAGACATTCCTGCGCAACTGCCCAAAGCGGCGCGCAGCGTTTTAGAAAGTCTCGATTGCGATTTGGTCGAGCCTGAAGACCGCGCAGCGGTTTGGTTTGAACGCATCGCCGACCCGGAAAACCCCGGCCCGATCCGGCCGGAGGTCGAGGCGCTTGTTGCCGCCACCTGCGGCTTTTCCGCGACGATAGGAAGGAGGCTTCCATGCGTGACTGGATAGAGCGTTTGGGCGATATTGAGCCGCTGGAAGATGCGGTATTCGACGCTGGTTTGGTGGCCGAAATGCAGGCGCATGCCGCGCGCACACGCGCCCGACCCGTGCGCTTTTCCACGCCCACATTCAAGGAATATGACAGCCAAGAGATCAAAGGCTGTGGCAAGAACGCTTTCCCGGCCTTTTCGATCACGGGCGGCGCCTGCGCGCTTGATTGCGATCACTGTAAGGCGAAGATCCTTGAACCAATGATCCCGGCCACAAAGCCCGAGGAATTGGATCGCAAAGTCCGCGATCTGGTGATGTTGCAAGGTTTGCAGGGGTTTTTGCTCTCCGGCGGTTCGAACCGGCGCAATGAAATTCGCTATGATAAATTCTATCCGGTGATCGAGGGGCTGAAACGCGATTTCCCTGAGATGCGGATCGCCATCCATACCGCGCTGACCGATGTGGCGGGCGCCAAAAGGATGGAGGCGGCGGGCGTCGATACGGCGATGATGGATGTGATCGGCGCGCAAGAAACGATTGAGCAGGTCTATCATCTTCAGCGCCCGGTGGAGGATTTTGAGGCAACGCTTGCCGCGCTCAGCGCCACGAAAATGGAAATCTCGCCCCATATCGTGATTGGGCTGCATTACGGGCAACTTTTGGGCGAAGAGCGCGCGCTGGAGATGGTTGCGCGCTATCCAACGAAGGCGCTTGTTTTGGTGGTGGTGATGCCGTTTTACGCAACGCCCGGCACCTTCGCCACCGTTCCCGCCGATGATGTGGGGCGCATCTTTTTGCGCGCGCGGCAGGTGCTGCCGGATCGCGATGTGCTTTTGGGCTGCGCGCGCCCTGCGGGGATGCATAAGCGTATCACCGATGCCTATGCGGTGATGGCGGGGCTGGATGGCATTGCCTTCCCGGCGGAGGGTGCGGTGGCGGTGGCCGATATGATTGGGCGACCTTGGGAGCAAGCCCATGCTTGCTGTTCGATCAAGCTCGGGCAGGGGGAAAGTCTGCGTGCGGGGTGCGCGGCATGAGTGTGGATGTGCTGATTGTCGGGCTTGGCCCGGCGGGGGCATCTGCCGCAGCGGCGGCGGCACAGGCGGGGGCGCGGGTGCTGGCGGTAGATAAACGCGCCACACCGGGCCAGCCCGTGCAATGCGCTGAATTCGTGCCTGCGGCGCTCGCTTTGGAAACCCCCGCCGTGCGCGCTGCTGCGGTGCAAGAAATCGCCGCGATGGAGACGTATTTGACCGATGACCCGCTGCGCAGCGCGGGCTTTTCGGGCGTGATGATCGACCGCGCGCGCTTTGATGCGGCTCTGGTCGCGCAAGCCCTTAAGGCGGGCGCGGAACTTGTCTCTGGCTGTGCGCTTGTGGCGTTTACGGAGGATGGCGCTGCGCTTTTGGCCGATGGGCGCCGTTTTACTCCCCGTGTGGTGATCGGTGCCGATGGTCCGCGCTCAGCCGTCGGGCGGGCCGTTGGGTTGGTGAACCGCGATTTGTGCGAGGCGCGGCAAATCACCGTACCGCTGCGGGTCGCCCATGATGCGACCGATATTTTCCTCGCGCCCGAGATTGTCGGCGGCTATGGCTGGCTTTTTCCGCGCGGAGATGAGGCGAACCTTGGTCTTGGCGTGGCAGCACAGGCGCGCGGGAGCCTTAAGCCCCTGCTTGAGCAACTCCATCAAGAACTGATCGCCGAAGGTCGTGTGGGCACTCAGGCGCGCCGCTTGATCGGGGGCACAATACCCGTGGGGGGCTTGGTTGGCCCGGTTGCGCGGCGTGGTGCGGCAACTGTTTTGCTGGCGGGCGATGCGGCGGGTCTGACCCATCCGATTACCGGCGCGGGGATCGCAACAGCGGTTCTTTCGGGCCGGATGGCGGGCGAGGCTGCTGCGCAAATGGCCGCCGGGAAGGCTGCGGCAGAGACGGATTATGCTGAGGAAATCGAAGATCTGTTTGGCCCCTCGCTTACACTTGCGGTGCGCCGCCGCGCCGAATTGATGGCGCATTACGCGGCGGGCCGCCGCCCCGATGTGGCTGCTTTGCGCCGCGCGTGGATTGCTTGGCCCGAATACCGCACAGACCCCACCCGCGTGGAGGAGCTCGCATGAGTTGCACGAAATCCGAAACCCCAGCCCAAGGCGTTGCCAGCGGCTTTAATGCGCCCGAAATTATGTTTCCGCGCGCCCCGGCGCCGACACCTGCTGGCATGAAAAACGGTGGTGCGGTGAAACAGGCGGGCCACGCGCCGCAGGGGCTTTACCGCCCAGATTATCGGGTGATGACGCCTGCCATGCGCTCGCCCGACTACGTGCAAATGTCGACCGCCGCCGCGATCACACTCGGGCTGGTGGAGGGGCAGATGTATAATTGTTCCTGCACGCGCTGTTTGAACCTGCTTTTGACCTATCCCGAGGGATGCCGGGCCAATTGCGCCTATTGCGGGCTCGCGCGCCACCGCGAGGCCGAGCGCAATTATGCGGACCGCAACTTTATCCGCGTGGATTGGCCCGCCGTGCCGATGGCCGAGGTGGTGGACCGGATCGCGGCAGATGTCGAGAATACGCCCTTCCAACGCATGTGCATTTCCATGATCACGCATCCGAACTCAGATGCCGATACCGTAACGGTGCTGAAGACATGGACCGACCGGATCGACCCGGATCAAATCCCAATCTCGATCCTGTCGAACCCGACAACGATGACGCGTGAAGATGTTGTGCGGTTGCGGGATATGGGATCGGATATTTTTACCGTGGCGCTTGATGCTGCGACGCCGATGATCTTTGACCGCACGCGCGGCAAAGGCGTGCAATCGCCGCATTCTTGGGCGGGCTATTGGGAGGCGCTTGACTGGGCGCGCGATGTGTTCGGCCCGCAAAAGTTCGGCGCGCATCTGATCGTTGGCATGGGCGAGACCGAGGCCGAGATGCTGGCCGTGGTGCAGCGCTTGGTCGATATGGGCGGGCACAGCCATATGTTTAGCTTCTACCCCGAACAGGGCAGCTTGATGGACCATCTGCCTGCCACCCCGCGCGACCAATGGCGGCGTGTGCAACTGGGGCGCTATCTGATCGACTATTATGGGGTGCGGGTGGAACAGATGCGGTTTGATCATCTGGGTCGGGTGGCGGATTTTGGGCTGCCGCAATCGGAATTGGATGCGATCATTGATGCCGGGATCGCCTTTCGCACCTCCGGTTGCCCGGGCAAGTTTGCCGAAGATATTTCCGCCTGCGATCGGCCCTATGGCGACAGCCCGCCCTCGGACATCGCGTCTTACCCCTTTGCGCTGCGTCCGGTGGATATCAAACGGGTGCGCAGCCAGTTGAATATGGCGCGGGCCAACGAGAGCTATGAGCCGGGAGAGGAGTTCGAATATGACTAAGCCTTTCCGCGTGATTGATACGGGGGTGCGGCCGGGCCGTGCGCAGATCGCTTTTGATCAGGCACTGATCGAGGCGCATAAGGCGGGCACCATCCCCGATACGATCCGTTTTTTGACCTTTCCGCCCACGGTTTTGGTGGGGCGGCATCAGGCGATTGGGCAGGAGTTGAACTTGCCCGCTTGCCGCGCCGCGGGGGTCGGGATTGGGCGGCGCGTCACGGGCGGCGGCGCGCTTTATTTGGATGAAGGCCAGTTTGGTTGGGAATTGGTGTTTCACAAGCAAACCCTTGGCTTGCCCAGCTTGGGCGATGTGGCGCGTGAATTGTGCGAGGCAGCGGCTGAGGGGCTGCAAAGCCTAGGAATTGCCGCACGCTACCGCCCGCGCAATGACATTGAGGTGGAGGGGCGGAAGATCTCGGGCACCGGTGGGTTCTTCGACGGCGACACGATCTTTTATCAGGGCACGATCTTGCGCGATATGGATGGGGCGAAGATGGCGGGGCTGTTGAACATCCCCGCCGCCAAGCTCGCACGCCATGGGGCGCAAGCCGGGGCACAGCGGATCGTGACAATGACCGAACTGTTCAACGGTGCTCCGCCGCCCGAAGCCGAGGTGAAAGAGGCGCTCGTCGCGGCTTTTGCTAAGCGGCTTGGCATTGCGCCCTCTTGGGGGGCGATCACCGCTGAGGAAGAGGCACTGGCGCAAAAGTTCCATGACGAAGAGATCGGCACAGATGAGTTCGTCTACGGCATTGATGATCCGACCCGCGTGGCGGATGTGCTTTCGGGGACGCATGCCGGGGCGGGGGGCACAATTACCGCGCATCTGCGGCTTGAAGGCCCCGCGCATGACCGCATCCGCGAGGTGCTGTTCACGGGCGATTTCTTTGTTGCCCCGCCGCGGATCGTGCCGGATTTGGAGGCGTCTTTGCGCGGGGTCGAACTTGCTGACGTGGAAAGCACCGTGGCGCAGTTTTTTGAAAACGCGCGAGCGGCGCTGATGTCCGCCCCCGGCAGCGATTTTGCGCGTGCGGTGCGCGTGGCGGCGGCGATGCGTCACGAACCCGCAGGCTAAAGCCTCGGGTCTGGCAGGGCGAGGCGCAAAAAGGCCTTTGCCGCTTCTGTCAGGTGGCGTTCGGGGTGCATCAGCAGCCGGAAGTTGCGCGCGGCGGGCGGGGCCTCTAGCCGCACCAGCCGCCCATCGGCCAGTTCAGCCTCCACCGCGAGCCGCGAAATGAGCGTGGCGCCGCCACCTGCGATCACCGCTGAGCGCACCGCTTCATTTGAGGGGAATTCAAGCTTGCCACCGGGATTGGGCACGCCCATTTCGACCAACGCTTCATCCATCCGCGCGCGGGTGCCAGAGCCTTCTTCGCGCATGATCCATGGGCCAGCGGCAAGAACGTCTTGGCTTGGGGCGCTTGCCGCCCAAGGGTGGCCGGGGGCAACGACCAGATACAGCTCATCTTCACCGAAGGGTTCATCGCTGAGGCCGGGGTGGGCGGCGCCGCCTTCGATAAAACCGAAATCGGCGGAAAGGGCGGCGACCTCATGGCCCACGGTTTCGGAATTGGCAGTCACCAGATCAAGCGCAATGCCGGGATAGGCCGCGTGAAAGCGCACAACGAGCGGCGGCAGCCAATAGGTGGCAAGGGTTTGGCTTGCGGCAATGCGCAGGCTGCCCCGTGCAAGCCCGGCAAGATCATCCAGCACCCGTTCGGCGGCGGCGGCGCGTGCAAGCACGGCACGCGCTTCGGGGACGAAAAGCTTGCCCGCATCCGTCAGTTTGATGCCGCGCCCGACCCGGTCAAAGAGCTTGGTGCCGTGGCGGGCTTCCAGTGCAGAAACGGCGGCAGAAACCGCCGATTGCGTCAGGTGCAAAGCTTCTGCGGCGCGGGTCACATGCTCGCGTTCTGCCACCGCCAGAAAGATGCGCAATTGCTCAAGGGTCATGGCCCGAAGTTAAAAGAGCGAAGCGCCCATGACCAGTACGAAGGTCACACCGGCAATGAAGAGCGAAGCCACAAGGCCAAGCGCGAGCGGGCGCACCCCTTTGGCGCGCAGCCGGCCAACATCGGTTTGCAGCCCCATTGCGGCAAGCCCCATCGCCAACAGCACCTGCGTGACTGGGCCAGAAGCTTTGGTGACGAACTCGGGCACATAACCGGTGGAGGCCAGCCCAACCATGGCGATGAAGCCGATCACGAACCACGGAAACGGCGCGCGGCCAGAACTGCCCACGTGGCGCGCCATGATCAGGATCAGCGGTGCCAAAAGGGCAACCCGGGTCAGTTTGGCGATGGTGGCAAAAGCGGTCGCTTCCGGCCCGCCTTGCGCACCGGCGGCAACCACCTGCGCCACTTCGTGGATCGAGGCGCCTGCCCAAAGCCCATAATTATGCGCGCTCATCGACTGGCCGACCACCGGGTAAAGCACCATCGCGAGCGTGCCGAAAATGGTGACCGAGGCGATGGCATAGGCCACATCTTCATCGCTTTCGCGCCCAACGGCATTTGCCGCAAGCACGGCAGACGCCCCACAGATCGAGGTGCCGGTGGCGATCAACCGCGTGAGCCCGGCTTCCACGCCCAGCCAGCGCCCGGCGGCCAGCGTGAAGAAATAGGTGGCAAAAAGCCCAATCAAGATCGTCGCAAGCCCCATGCCGCCGACCGATAGCACTTGCCCCAGCGTGAGTTGCAGACCCAGCGTCACAATGCCAGCGCGCAAGAGCCGCCGCAGCGAAAAGGCAAGCCCCGGCACAGCGCCTGCGGGCAAGCCGTAGGTGTTGCGCACGACAACGCCGATGACGATGGCGATGATCAGCGGGCTGAACATGGAAACCCCCGGCAGGATGCGCACGGCAAAGGCTGCCGCCACGATTGCCGCCACCAAGGAGACCCCGGGCCAGATCGAAATGCGTGGCTCGGCGGCCGGAACGGCGGTGGCAGTCATGGCGGCTCCTTCGGGCTTGGCATCCGTGAGGGTGTTCAGATGCAAATAGCTTGATACGATTCCGTCATTCATAAAAGCGAAATGATATTATTGAACTAATCGAAAAAAATGAACGAATGCGCCGCGCGTTGACTTGTGTGGTTTTCCTGCTCTGATCGAGGCAAAGGGGAGGATGCGATGAAAACGATCTGGGTGATCCAGCATACGCAGGCCGAATACCTTGGCCTGATCGAAGACCATCTGGAGGGGCGGAACCTGCGGTTTCGCTATTTTCGCCCCTTTGTGGCCGGGGGCAGCTTGCCCGAGGGCACCGCCGCCGATGGGTTGATCCTCTTGGGGGCGGGGCCCTATGGCGTCGTTTCCGGGCATATCCTGCCCTCGCTTGGGCCCGAGTTGCGCTTGGCGCAGGCGTTTTTGCAGGCAGGCAAGCCCGTGGTGGGGTTTGGGCTGGGGGCGCTGATTCTGGCTGTGGCGGGGGGCGGCGGTGCCGAGGAAGCGCCGTTGCGATTCGAGGTTGCGGACGCAGAAATCACAGGGCTTGGGCCTGCCGCGCCGCAGCGAATGCCCTTGGCCTGCTATTTGCGCGATCGCCCTGTTTTGGGCCCCGGTATGGCCCCGGTGATGGCCGGATCGGAGGGTGAAATGCTGGGCTTCACGGTTGGGGAAAACAGCCTTGGCCTGCTTGGCCATCCGGGGATGAAACGCGGCATGGCAGAAGATCTGATCATGGAATTTTCCGAAACGCCCGAGGCCACGGTGGAGGCGCTTGACGCGCTGGGCATGGCACAGCGCGAAATTGCCGAAAGCTTGGGTCCGTTCATGGTCGCGCTGATCGCGCAAACTGGCTGGATGTCGCCTTCTGCAACGCAGCGTTGAAAAAATCTTTTGACATTCCAAAAATTACATCTGACGATTTAAGCATTCGAACGGTGTTGGGAGTGCTGTTCGAATACTCCGATAAAATGTGGTCACGGTCGTTTGGGAGGGCGCCTTGGCGAGCAAGCTTATCATACTCATGGTCAATACAGATCCCCGCAATGGCGAGGAATTGGGGGCCCCGTTCTTTCAAGCCACGGTCGCCGCGGCAATGGATTACGAGGTCGATGTGGTGTGCACCGCCACGGCAGGGCGTTTGATGAAAAAGGGCGTGGCAGAAGGGCTTGTGGTCAAGGAAGGCTCGCCCAAAACGGTCTATGATTTCATCAAAGATGCGCATGAGGCAGGGGCCAAATTCTGGTGCTGTTCGCCCAATCTTGATCTCTTTGACATGACCCCCGAAGACCTGATCCCGGAATGTTCTGGGATCGTTGGCGGGGCCAAGGTGATCGAAGATATCATGGAAGATGACGACGCCAAGGTGCTGACTTACTAAGATTTTCTTGCGCTTTGTAAGAGGATTGCGCCAGCCTGGGGAGGGGCCAGCCATGAATGCGCATACCAAGACGACACAACCTCAGATTGCAGACCCGGTCTCGGAAAAGCCGGTCGTGGCCTATGAAGAACTCGAAGAAATCTTCGACGATATTCGGGGCCATCCGCTTTACGATCACGAGATTCACGGCTGTCTGAATTGTGGGATTTGCACCGCCACCTGCCCCTCGGCGCAGTATTATGATTATTCGCCGCGCGAGATTGTTCAGCTGCTTTGGACCGAAAATCTCGAGGGCATTTACGACGCGATGCATGAGAAAATTTGGGCCTGCGCGCAATGCTATACCTGTGCCGCGCGCTGCCCGTTTGAAAACTCGCCCGGTGGGCTGGTGATGATCATGCGCGAAGTGGCGATCAAACATGAATTGCCCTCGGTGAAAGAGGTGCTGCGGCCATTTTCGCGCGTTCTGCTCAAGGTTGTGTCGACCGGTAACCAGTTGGCGCCGAACATGATTACCCGGGAAGCCTTTCCCGATTGGGGGCCGAATGTCGCGAAGGTCGATGCGCCGCTGATGGTGCTGCGCAAGGCGATCCCGATGCCGACGATGCACACGCTCGACACAGCTTGGGAGGTGAACCTGCGCACCTCGGTCGAGCTTTATACGATTTGGGAGGCGACCGGGGTGCTCAAGCAGCTCGAACAGGTCGATGAGAACCTCTTCGACGTGGTCTCTGACGTGATGGAGGAGAAGCGCGACGAATGGGAGGAATGGCTCGAAGAGCAAGAAGAGGACGATGACGACGATTGAGCGTCGCCGCCACGCCCGTGGCGAAATGAGGCCCGCAGCTTTTGGGAGGAGTGCGGCAGATGGCCAACGAGACCGAGGGGAAAGGCGCCTATAATGGCTTTGGCGCCGATTGGGCCCCCACCAACTTGACCGAAAACGAGGCGCAGCGCGCCACCGATTGGGTCACACAAAAGATCGACAAGCGCTTCCTTCTGACCGGCAAAGACCGCAAAGAAGATGTGCGCGATATCATGTGGCAGCTTGAAAAAGAGGGTGAAATCGTCGTGCATCGGGTGGGGGATCATCACGCCCCCGAAATGGCGAAAACGCTTTACGGCTGGGACAAGAAGATCCCGACGACGAACCTTTGGCACCACAAGTCCTGCGGCCAATGCGGCAATATTCCGGGCTATCCTTCCTCGGTGCTGTGGATCATGAACCAACTTGATCTGACGTACCTTGATGAGACGGATCAGACCTCTTGCACGGCATGGAATTACCACGGCTCGGGCATCGGCAATGTGGTTTCGCTGGCCGCCGTGTTCTTACGTAACATGCATCAGGCCTATGTGTCGGCGAAGGCGCAGGGGCTCCCAGAAGGCACCTATTACCCACTCATCCACTGCGGAACATCCTTCGGAAACTACAAAGAAATCAGGGGCTTTTTGCTGCATTCGGCAGAGCTGCGCGAAGAGGTCAAAAAGATCCTCGGCAAGCTGGGGCGGCTGGTGGATGGAAAGCTTCTGATCCCGGAAGAGATCGTCCATTACTCGGAATGGCTGCACGTCATGCGCCACCGGATCAAAGAGCGCCAGCAGATCGACGTGTCGAACATCCGCACCACGGTGCACCCGGCCTGCCATGTCTATAAAATGGTGCCGGAAGACGTGATCTATGACGATACGGTGATGAATGGTGACCGGGTCGCGGTGACGACGGGGCTTTTGAATAGCCTTGGCACGCAGGTGATCGACTATTCCACGTGGTATGATTGCTGCGGATTTGGTTTCCGCCACATCATCGGCGAGCGTGAGTTTACCCGCTCCTATGCGATTGATCGCAAAATCAAGGTGGCGGTCGAAGAGGCGCGGTCAGATGTGATGATCGGCCATGACACCGGCTGCATCACCACGCTCGATAAAAACCAGTGGATCGGCAAGGCGGTGGACAAGGTCTATGCGCTGCCGGTGATGGCCGATTGCCAGTTTGCGGCGCTGACGATGGGCGCGCATCCCTACAAACTTGCCCAACTCCATTGGCACGCAAGCCCGTTCGAGGGGCTGCTCGAGAAAATGGGGATCGACTGGGAAAAGGCGAAGGCCGAGTTCGAGAGCTATCTCGAAGAGGTGAAAGAGGGCCGGATTGAGACGCTTTATGACCCCAAGCGCGCGATCACCTCAGGCCCCGGCTACGTCAAACCCCCGAAAAGCCTGCCCGAAAAAACCGAACAGGGAGCGTGAAGTATGAGTGAGAAACCCATCCTGATCGTGGGCGGTGGCCCGGCGGGGCTTTCGGCGGCCCATGCGGTTGCGGCCTCGGGTCGGCAAGCGGTGATTGTGGAAAAGGCCGACCGTCTGGGCGGCGCGCCGATCTTGCAAGGCTATGCGAAACTCGTGCCGAGCCATGAATGGGCGAAAGATGCCATCGGCGGCATGGTCACGCGGGTGCAGCAAAACGCGAAGGTCACCGTGCACACCGGCGCGCAGGTGCAAAGCTTTGCGGGCGATCCGGGGAGCTTCGTTGCGACGCTGAAAGACGGCACGAAGATCGAGGCCGATGCGGCGATCTTGGCCACCGGCTTCACGCATTTCGACAGCCTCAACAAGCCGGAATGGGGCTTTGGCACTTACCCGGATGTGGTGACCACGGTGCAGGTGGAGCAGATGATTTCCTCGGGCAAGGGCATCCGCTGCCCGTCCGATGGCCGTGTGCCCGACCGGGTGGCGATCTTGCTGTGCGTCGGCTCGCGCGACCGGCAGATTGGCCGCGAATGGTGCTCGAAAATCTGCTGCACAGTTTCGGCCAATATGGCGATGGAAATTCGCGAACTGAGCCCCAAAACCAACGTCTATATCTATTACATGGATATCCGCACCTTCGGGCTCTACGAGGGCGAGTTCTACTGGAAGAGCCAAGAAGAAGCGCGGGTCAAGTACATCAAGGCGCGGATCGCCGAGGTGACTTCGGACGGCAAGCGGCTTGTCGTGAAGGGCGAGGATACGCTGGTCAAGCGCCCGATCACCATTCCCTTCGACATGGTGGTGCACGCGATCGGTATGGACCCGAATGTCGATAACATGACCCTCGGCTCGGTCTTCGGCGTCAACCTCAACCAATATGGCTATATCGGCAAGGCGGCAGCCTACACCACCACCGGCCAAACCTCGCGCCCCGGTGTTTATGTGTGTGGTGCGGCCTCTGGCCCGGAAACGATTGACGATTCCATTGCGCAAGGCCAAGCGGCGGCGATTGCCGCGCTGTCGCGCCAAGGCGTGGGCATGGCACAGGCGGCAGAGTGATGTTTGGCCGTAATCGCAAACAGGCGGTGCTTGCCAAAGGCCCGGTGCTGGACCTTTCAGGGGATCGTTTGCGCCGCGCCTTCACCAATTTGGGCGAGTCCGCGCAGCCGACCGGCGGGGTCAGCCGCTATATCACGGCACTGCATCTGAAATCGGCGCTTTTCAAAGAGCTGTTGGGGCAGTCTGCCACCGGGATCACCGAGACCGAATTCCTTGATTTGGCGGCCTTTATCGCGCCGGTGCGCCGTCGCATTGGTCCGGCGATTGCGCGGATCGGTATCGAAGAAATGGCCGCGCGGATTGAGGTGCTGTTGCACGGCGGTGGCACGGTGGAGGAGCGGCTGGCCCATTTCATGGCGAGCTTCCCGGATGGCAAGGAAATGCGTTGGGTGCGCGACCTTGGGGCGGAGCTTTTGCATTTCACCCAGCCCTCGGTCCCGCTGATGACGCGCTGGATCTGGGATGCGCGCGTTTCCACCGGAGTATTGCGTGAGATTTGGCATGCCGAAGACGTCGATGCCGCAGAAATCACCGCGCCCGATGATCTGGCGACCTTCACCACCTTGCGTGCCGAGATTGACGGTTTTCTGGAAGGCGAAGGCGTCTACCGTGACCGGCTTTGGATGACCGATCTGCTGATGGCGCATATCTATGCGGGCTATATCAATGATCGCGGCGGGCAATATCTGCGCAATGATTTCACGCAAGAAGGCGATCCGATGCTGCACACGCGCCGGATGCTGGGTCTTGATGCTGTGGATACCAAGACCGGGCGCACTCGACTGCGGTTGATTGATGGCTCCGCCCATGAATTTGGCGGTTCGCTTTCCGCCCGTCTCGACCTGACCACCGCCGAAGACGCTCCGGAGGCTGCTGATGCCCATTCATGAAAAGACCCTGATCCGGCCCGAGAACCTGGTGACCAATGATGAGTTGGTGATTGATGGCGTCGATGTCTCGGGCCATTGGTCCACCTTCATCAAGCCGCGCACGATCACCGATTATAACGAGGCGATGCAGGAGGAAATCGCGGCGCTGCCGGGGGGCGAGAACATCCACCGCTGCTGGCAATGCGGCTCTTGCACCAATTCCTGCACGATGAATGCGGTCAACCCCGAGTTCAACCCGCGCTACTGGATTTACCTGATCCGGCAGGGGCTTGAGGAAGAACTGCTGCGCGACAAGGACATCATCTGGCAATGCGTGTCGTGCAACAAATGCACCTATGCCTGCCCGCGCGATGTGGTGCCCGAAGCGGTGATGAAAGCCACTGCGCATTGGCTGGAGTTGAAGGGCCATACCAGCGAAAGCCCGTCTTCGGTGTTCGACCGGGGCTTTACCGACAATGTGCTGAAGTCCGGCAAGATCGAGGAAGGCCATGTGCTGCGCATCTTCTTTTGGCGCACCGGGCAGCCGCTCGCGCCGCCGTGGCTGCGGGACCTGATCGCTGGCTTGGTGAAGAAATTCCCGGTCTTTTACTTGTTCAACCTGCTGAAAACGGCGGTGTTCCGGCCCAAAACGCGTGGCTGGGGCAAAACCGGCGTGGCGATTGAGGACTATGTGCGCGAACGCCATGCCGAACAGGCGCAGGCGCTTGGGCTTTCGGGCAAGGGGGGGCACTGATGGCCAAAGATCTCAAGGAAAAGGATCTCAAACAGGTGGCCTATTATCCGGGCTGCGCGCTTGAGGGGACGGGGCACGCCTATAACCGTTCTACCAAGGCGGTGGGCAAGGCGCTTGGGCTTGAACTCGTTGAGGTGAAAGACTGGAACTGCTGCGGCGCGATGGAGGTAAAAAACATCGACCCGCAGGTGCAAACCTACCTTTCGGCGCGCAATCTGACGAAGACCGAAGAGATGGGCTTTAATGTGGTGATGGCGCCCTGCAACGGCTGCTATCACAACCTCAAAAAGGCCGAATACGATCTGGCGCAGAACCCACAGGCGGTGGAGGCGAACGAGCGTATCTCCGCCAAGGCGGGGCACCATGCCTATAGGCCCGGCGGCGTTGAAACGATCCACGCGCTGGATTGGCTTAAACGTGCGGTGGGCGAGGAAGAATTGGCGCGCCGCACCGCAGGCAAGCTCAAGGGCATGAAGGTCGCGAATTACTATGGCTGCATGTACACGCGCCCGCGCCACATCTTCCCCGAGAAAGATCAGGGCGAAGGTAGCGAGTCGACTTACGCGCCGCATTTCATGGATGATCTCTTGGCCTCTGCAGGCGCAGAGAACGTAGATTTTCCTCTGAAAACGGCCTGCTGCGGCGGCGCGCATGCAATGTCGGATGCCGATACCTCAACCCAATTGGTGCTCAATATCCTGACGACGGCGGAGGCCTGCGGGGCCGAAGTCATCGCTACCGAATGCCCGACCTGTCACACCAGTTTGGAAATCCATCAACTGCGTGCCGAGAAGCTTTTGGGCCGCAAGACCAATGTTAAAATCCTCTATTTCACGCAGCTTTTGGGCATGGCGCTAGGCCTTTCGCAGCGCAAGGTGGGGGTGGCCGAGAATATGGCCGATCCGCGCGCCTATTTGCGGGAAAAGGGGCTGAAGTGATGGACACGGTTTTCCCCGAAATTCTGGCCGAAATCGACGCGGGGCTTGAGGGGCGCGCTGAACTACCCTCGCCTGACGCGCTTTTAAAACGGGCTGAAGAGATTTTGGAAGCCTGGCTCGCGGCGCGTGGCGAAGTGCCCGAAGCGGGGGAGGTGGAGGGCTTTCGGCTGCTGGCGCTACACCGGCAGGGCTGCAAGGGCACACCCAGTTTTAACGCCTGTCGTGAGACCTGCCGCGAAATAGTATTTCGCAGAAACGTCACACTGGAATACGGTGAAGATACGGTCACCGCCCATCGATTGGAGGCGATGGTGGTGAAGCATTTGGCCCTCTTCGTCGGTGGTAAGCTTGAGCAGACGGGGCTGGGCGAATTTTGTTGTTCGTCACGTCCGTTGCATGCGGGCGTGGCCTGAGGAGGAAAAACACATGCCCATCGTGCGCGGATGTAACCTGCCCGACGAGCTTTTCTATGATGTGCCCAACAACCTTTGGTATCGTGCCGAGTCCGACGGCACCTATACCGTTGGGATGACGATGATCGCCACGGCCATGGCCGGGGCGCTGGTGGCCTTTACGGCCAAAAAGGTCGGCAAGACGATTGATGCGGGCAAATCGGTCGCCACGGTTGAAAGCGGCAAATGGGTCGGCCCGGCAAAAATCGGGTTCCGCTCTGAAATTGTCGCCGTGAACGACGAACTGACCGGCAGCCCCAAGCTTGCCAATACCGACACTTATGGTGCGGGCTGGATGGTGCGGGTGAAGCCCGAAGACCCGGCCGCCGCTGCGGCGGTTTTGGTGCCGGGGTCAGAGGTCGCCGGGCCCTATGAGGCCAAGATGGAAGCCGATAACTTTGCCGGCTGCGCGGCCTGATTGATGTGAGTGTTTCCTCTCGGGCATGGGCTCGGGAGGATGTGAAACGGGGCAGGGAGGCCCCGACCACCGGCCGACTTTGGCGGCGGGACGGGTGATGATTGCCCATGCTCAAGGGAGGGAGCATGACGGATACAGAAACCAAATCCATGTCGATCATTGTCACCAAGGGCACGCTCGACTGGGGCTACCCGCCGTTCATTCTGGCCACGACCGCGGCCGCGATGGGGCTAGAGGTGACGATGTTCTTCACCTTTTACGGGCTGACATTGCTCAAGAAAAAGCTCGACCTAAAGATCAACCCGCTGGGCAATGCGGCGATGGAAATGCCCATGGGCGGCATGCATATGGCGATGCCCAACATCGTGGCTGCGATGCCCGGCGCGACCGCGCTTACCACCACGATGATGAAGGATATGCTCAAGAAAAAGGGCGTCGCCTCGATCGAGGAGCTGCGCGAAATGGCGGTGGAGGCGGATGTGAAGATCATCGCCTGCCAGATGACCATGGACCTTTTTGAATACAAGAAAAGCGACATGATCGACGGGCTCGAACTGGGTGGCGCGGCCACTTGGGTCGATGCCGCGACGCGCTGCGACATCAATCTTTACATCTGAGGGAGGAACAGATGATGGCTGATCAGGTGCTTGATGCAAAAGGGCTCAATTGCCCTTTGCCAATCTTGCGGGCGAAAAAGGCGATCAAGGACATGACCGCCGGGCAGGTTCTTGAAATTCAGGCAACCGACCCCGGCGCGGTGAAGGATTTTGAAGCCTTCTGCCGCACCACCGGCAATGAAATGGTGGACCATCACATGGATGGCGGCACCTATGTGTTCAACATCCGGGTCAATTGAGCTTTAGCGAAACAGCACCACCGGCACGCGGCAGGCGCGCATCGTGGCGGTGGTGGTTGACCCGATGAAGAGCGAACGAATGCGGGAATGGCCATAGGCGCCCATCACCAGCATGTCGTAGTTCTCTTCATCGACCATGCGCCCCAGCACGGCCTCAGGTTGGCCTTGGGTCAACGTGGTTTCGGCCACAATCCCCGCGGCGGCGAGCATGGCTTGCGCATCGCTGAGCCGCTTTTTGACGGCAGGTGAGTCGATGTCCACCGCGACCAGATGCACCGTCAGCCCGGTGTAAAGTGGGCTGCGGGCAATATGGTCCACCGCCTTGAGCGCGGAGACCCCGCCATCATGGGCGACCAAAATCCGCTCAATCGGCTTGAAGGCGCGGTTGGCTACCAGCACCGGCCCCCGGCAAGACCGCGAAATCCGCTCGAGGTTGGCGCCCAAATGCTCCATCGCCTGATCGGCCTCTTCGCCGCGCTTGCCAAGAACGATGCCGCGCGCCTCAGGCTCATAGTCCCCAACGATTGAGACAAGATCGCCTTGCCGCAATTCGGTGGTCACATCTTGAATGCCCGCTGCTTCCAGCAAAGTCTTGGCATCTTCCAAAAGCGCGCGGCCTTGGACGCCCATCAACCGGGCGCGCTGCGCATCGAGCGCGGCGAGTTCATCCATCACGCCAGAGCGGCGGCCAAGCGGCGCGGGGGCGCCCACATCGGGCGGGATGACGCCATTGGAGCGCAGCACATGCACCACCACAACGGGCGCGCCAGTGCGCTTTGCGATCCATGCCGCGTGGTCGCAGACGCTGGTGGCGTAAATCGACCCATCGACGAATGCGATGACCTTGCCGCTCATGCGCCCTCCCTCGGCGATCTGGCCTTTCCGGGGCCTTGAATAATTGGCGCTTATACCCGTTTGGCACCCCTCACAAGGATGCGCGCATAGGTTTAGAAATCAAGCGAGGCGTCGCTCGTTTCTTCGGCGAAATAGTCGTGGTTTTGCTGCAAAATCCGGTCGATTTGTTCTTTGATCCGGCTCAGGTGGGAGCGCATCGCCGCCGCCGCCGCTTCGGGCTCGCGGCCGCGCAGCGCGGCCAGAATCGCCACATGGTCTTCCCAAGCGGTGCGTGAGGCAAAGGACAGTGAAAGCATCCGCACCCGGTCCATGTGGCCCTTGTTTTCCGAGATCAATTCCCACGTAAACGCCAGATTCGCCCGCGCACAAATCTCGTGGTGAAATGCATCGTCCAGCAGATGAAATCCGTTGCGATCATCCGCCTTGATCGCCACGTCTTGCTTTTCAATGATCTCCGCCAAGGTATCCAGATCCGCCTCGCTCAGCCGGGGGGCGGCGGTGCGGATCGTCTCGACCTCAAGTGCGGTTCGGATGAAGCGCGCGCGCATCACCGCGGCGCCAGAAATCAGCGTGACCGTGGTCGCGCGTTGGGGGCGAATGAGCAAAAAACCAAGCTTTGACAAACGATAAAACGCATCGCGCACAGGTTGGCGCGACACGCCCATCGCTTTGGCGACCTCAATTTCAGAGATCTTGGCACCGGGTTTGAGTTCCAGCGACAAAACCTGTCGGTGCAGCTCTGCATAGACCTGATCGGCCACGGTTGTGGGGGCAAAATCGAGTTTCGGAAGTTGCAAAGCGTTGGTCATGTCCATCCTCATTGACGGCGCGGTTATACTAGCATATTAGTTTATATCAGTGGCACAGTCCACTGTCGGAATAACAAGAGAATGGGGGATGAACCATGGCTCTGCTGGACGCTGACCGCCTGTTTCCGGTTGAAGAACGGGTGCGGGGCATGGCCCGGGCGCTTTACGACACCGTCAAAGATGCGCCGATTATCTCTCCCCATGGTCACACTGATCCCCGTTGGTTTGCTGAAAACGCAGCCTTTCCGGACCCCGCCCAACTGTTTGTGACACCGGACCATTACGTGTTCCGCATGTTGCACAGCCAAGGCGTGAAACTGGAAAGCCTTGGCGTGCCGCGTGCCGATGGTGGCCCGGTGGAAACCGATGGCCGCACAATCTGGCGCCGCTTTGCCGAGCATTTCCACCTGCTGCGCGCAACGCCTTCGCGGATTTGGCTCGACCACGCTTTTGAAACCGTTTTCGGCCTTGATCAGCGGCTCAGCGCTGCGACCGCCGATATGTATTACGACCACATCGCCGAGTGCCTCGCCAAGCCCGAGTTCAGGCCGCGCGCGCTGTTCGAGCGGTTCAAGATCGACGTGATCGCGACCACCGAAAGCCCGCTGGATGACCTGAAATGGCACCGGATGATCCGCGAAAGCGGCTGGACGGGGCGGGTGATCACCGCCTATCGCCCTGACCCGGTGGTTGATCCGGACTTCGGTGGCTTTGTGCAAAACGTCGAACAGTTTTGCGCGATGGCGGGCGAAGATCCGGGCTCTTACGCGGGCTACTTGGCCGCGCACCGCAACCGGCGTGCCTATTTCAAGGAATTCGGCGCGACCTCCACAGACCACGGCCACCCGACAGCCACCACTCACAACTTTGGCCCGCAAGAAGCTGCTGCGCTTTATGACCGGGTTATGTCGGGGCAGGCCGATGCCGCGGAGCGCGAGGCGTTCCGCGGACAGATGCTCACCGAAATGGCGAAGATGTCGCTCGATGACGGGTTGGTGATGCAAATCCACCCCGGCGCCTTCCGCAACCATTCCGGTCCGGTGCTGGATCGTTTCGGCCGCGATAAGGGCTATGACATCCCCTCGCGCACCGATTACGTCACCGCGCTCAAGCCGCTGTTGGATGCGGTGGGCGAAGAGCCGAACCTGACGGTGATCTTGTTCACGCTCGATGAAACCACCTATGCGCGCGAATTGGCGCCGCTGGCGGGCGTTTACCCCTGCCTGCGTCTGGGGCCGCCGTGGTGGTTCCATGACAGCTACGAGGGCATGTGGCGCTTCCGCCAAATGACCACCGAGACTGCGGGTCTTTATAACACCGTCGGTTTCAACGACGACACCCGCGCCTTTTGCTCGATCCCGGCCCGTCATGACGTGTCGCGCCGGGTCGACTCTGCCTTCCTCGCCACGCTGGTCGCCACGGGGCGGCTTGCGGAGGATGAGGCCTTTGAGGTCGCTCAAGACCTCGCTCACCGGCTTGCGCGGCAGGCCTATCGGCTCTGAGAGCCACTCATGGGAGGAGACAATCCATGAAACATCTCACCACCCTTGCAACCCTTCTGGCTGGCGTGGCTTTCGCCGGGGCCGCGACGGCCTGCGAAACCACCTTCCGTTCGTCGGATACGCACCCGGAGGGCTACCCCACCGTTGCGGCCGTTGAATATATGGGCAAGCTGCTGGAAGAGCGCACCGATGGTCGGCTGTGCATCGAGGTTTATCACTCCGCCCAGCTGGGCGAAGAGAAAGACAGCATCGAACAAACTCAGTTCGGTGTGATCGATATGAACCGCGTTAGCCTTGGGCCGTTCAACAACATCATCGAAGAAACGCAAGTTCCTTCGCTGCCCTATATCTTCCGTTCGGTGGACCATATGCACACCGTGATGGACGGCGACATCGGCCAGCAAATTCTGGACGCTTTCACGCCCCACGATCTGATCGGTTTGGCCTTCTACGATGGCGGCTCGCGCAGCTTCTACAACAGCCAAAAGCCGATCAAAACGATGGCCGACCTTGAAGGCATGAAGTTCCGCGTCATGCAATCGGACCTGTTTGTCGACATGGTCAGCGCGGTGGGCGCCAACGCGACCCCGATGCCCTATGGCGAGGTTTACAGCTCGATCCAAACCGGCGTGATCGACGGGGCCGAAAACAACTGGCCGTCCTATGACAGCTCGGGTCACTTCGAAGTTGCCAAATACTACACGCTCGACCAGCACTTGATCGTGCCGGAAGTGCTGGTGATGTCGAAAGTGACTTGGGATGGGCTGAGCGCCGAAGACCAAGCCGCCGTGCGTCAAGCCGCGCGGGATTCGGTTCCGGAAATGCGTCGCCTGTGGGCCGAGCAAGAAGCCCAGTCGGAGGCCAAGCTCGAAGCCGCTGGTGTCGAAGTCATCACCGATATCGACAAAACCCCGTTCATCGAAGCGATGGAACCGGTTTACGCGAAATACGTGACCTCGGACGTGCTCAAAGACCTCGTCGCGCGCATTCAAGCGACCGAGTGATCTAACTGCTTGCGCCGCGCGAGGGGGGCCTCGCGCGGCGTTTCTCTAGTAGCCGGGAGGGGTCGGTGAAAAATTTCATGCTTATGGTCGCACGCGTGACCGGGCTGTTGGGTACGATTGCGCTGTGGATTGCTGGCACGGGCGTCGTGATCATGACTGCCTTTATCGCGATGCAGGTCTTCTTCCGCTATGTCTTGAACTCGTCGCTGCCGTGGACAGAACCGGCGGCGGTGATGATCATGGGGTGGTTTATCTTTCTGGGGGCCGCGGTCGGTATCCGGGAAGGCTATCACCTCAGCTTCGACGTGGTGCTTTATTTCGTGCCCGAGAAGGTGAAGCTCGCGCTCTACACGATTTCGGACATCGTGGTGGGTGCATTCGCCGTAGGCATGGTGAAATACGGTTGGGAGCTGGCCGAGCGCACCGCGCATAACAAGTTGCCGAGCCTTGGTATTTCCGGCGCTTTCGACTTTTTGCCGATCGTTGTGGGCGGCTGTTTGCTGGTGCTTTTCTGCATTGAGCGGATCGCACGCCGCGCGGCTGGTCTGCCCACGTCGCGCTTCGGGGATGACCACGAAGACGAGACCCCCAAATCCACCAAAGCAGAGGCCTAAGCCATGGAACTTTGGATCCTTTTTGGCACCTTCGTGTCACTTCTGCTGATCGGCACCCCGGTCGCCTTTTGCCTTGGTGCAGCGTCCTTTGCGACGGTTGTCTATCTGGGCTTGCCGCCGGTGGTGGTGTTCCAACGGTTGAACTCTGGCGTCTCTGTTTACGCGCTGATGGCCATTCCCTTCTTCATCTACGCGGGCGATCTGATGGTGCGCGGCGATATCGCGCGGCGTCTTGTGGCGCTTGCGGGCGCGCTTGTTGGCCATTTGCGTGGCGGCCTTGGGCAGGTGAACATCATGGCTTCGGTCATGTTCGGGGGCGTGTCTGGCTCTGCCGCTGCTGACGCTTCGGCTGTGGGTGGTCTGATGGTCCCGCAGATGAAAGAGCGCGGCTATGGTACCGACTATGCGGTGAACATCACCGTTGTGGCCTCGATCATCGCGCTGATGCTGCCGCCCAGCCACAATATGATCATCTATTCGATCTCGGCGGGTGGGAAAATCTCGATTGCGGACCTCTTCACCGCGGGCATCGTGCCGGGCATCACGCTCGCGCTCTCGCTCATGGTTGCGGCCTATTTCGTGGCCAAAAAACGCGGCTATCCGACCGAGCCTTTCCCGGGATGGCACATGATGGGCCGGATCTTCGCCAATGCGGTGCCGGGCCTGATCTTGGTGGCGATCATCTTTGGCGGGGTGCGTTCGGGCATCTTTACCGCGTCGGAAAGCTCCAACATCGCCGTGGTCTACGCGATCTTTGTGACCGCGCTGGTCTACCGCACGCTGAGCTTTTCGGAGTTCGTTGCCGCGACCAAAGCCGCCGTGCGCACCACTGCGATGGTGTTGATGGTGATCGGTTGTGCGGCCGCCTTTGGTTGGTTGCTGGCGTTCTTGAAAGTCCCCACCGCCCTTGTTGGCGCGTTGCAAGACTTCTCGAACAACCCGATCGTGATCTTGCTTTTGATCAACGTCGTGCTGCTGATCCTTGGCACCTTCATGGATATGTCGCCGCTGATCGTGATCTGCACGCCGATCTTCTTGCCGGTGGCGCAGGCATTCGGGATCGACCCGGTGCATTTCGGCGTGATCTTGGTGCTTAACCTCGGCATCGGCCTGTGCACACCGCCGGTGGGGGCCGTGCTCTTTGTTGGCTGTGCAGTGGGCAAGGTCTCGATCTGGTCGGTGGTCCGCTCGATCTGGCCCTTCTACATCGCCGCTTTTGGCACGCTGATGCTGGTCACTTATGTTCCGGCGCTCTCGCTCTGGCTGCCGAGTGTGTTCCACTAAGGAGGCTTTGATGAAAAGCTACCCCGTTATCGAAACCGGACCTGGCGCATCGCGCCAGGTTCTGACCGAAACGCCTGATCTGATGGTGGTGCGCTTCGCCTTTGAGGCGGGCGGCGAGGGGCTCTTGCATTCGCACCCCCATGTGCAAACCACCTATTGCCAATCGGGCCGCTTCCGCTTCGAGCTTTCGGGCGAGCGGTTTGAGGTCGGTCCGGGCGATGCGTTTTCCATCCCATCGGGCGCAGTGCATGGCTGCCTGTGCCTTGAGCCGGGCGTGCTGATCGACAGCTTTGCGCCCCGCCGCGACGATTTTCTGTGAAAGGAGACACCATGCTGCGCGTTGAAACCCGTCACGCCGTGCATCAAGATCACGCGAAAACCCTCGATACTGCGGGGCTGCGTCAGCATTTCCTGGCAGAAAACCTGTTTGTTACGGGCGAGATTCGCTTGGTCTATACCCATTATGATCGCTTCGTTTTGGGGGGCGCTGTGCCGGGTGCGGGCACGTTGGTGCTTGATAAGGTCGAGGAAACCCGCACCCCTTCGTTCCTTGATCGGCGCGAGATGGGCATCGTCAACATTGGCGACACGGGCACCGTCACGGCGGCGGGTGAAAGCTACACGATGGAGCGCGGCGACGTGCTCTACCTTGGCATGGGCACCGGGCCGGTGAGCTTTTCGGGCGCGGGGCGGTTTTACATCACCTCGGCCCCGGCGCATCGCACCTGCCCGTCGCGGCTCATTCGCTTGGCCGATGCCAAAGAGGTCCGTCTTGGCGACACTGCCACCGCCAACAAGCGGGTGATCAACCAATTCATCCATCCGCTGGTGATGGAAAGCTGCCAACTGGTGCTGGGTTATACCACGCTTCTGGATGGCTCGGTCTGGAACACCATGCCCGCCCACACCCATGATCGCCGGATGGAGGCTTACCTCTACTGGAACATGGATGAAAAAGCCCGCGTGATGCATTTGATGGGCGAGCCCACCGAGACGCGGCACTTGTTCGTGGCCAATGAAGAGGCCGCGATCTCGCCGCCGTGGTCGATCCACTCAGGGGCGGGCACCGGGCCCTATACCTTCATCTGGGCGATGGCGGGCGACAATGTCGATTACACTGATATGGACTTCATCCAGCCGGAGGAGTTGCGGTGAACCCGTTTTCGCTAGAAGGCCGCCGCGCGCTTGTGACCGGCGCCAATACCGGGATTGGGCAGGCGATTGCGGTTTCGCTCGCCGCCCAAGGCGCGCGGGTCACCTGCGTTGGTCGGCGCGATTGTTATGAAACGGTTGCGTTGATTGAGAAGGCGGGGGGCAAAGCAGAGTCCCTTTTGCTTGATCTCGCCAATCCGATGGCGGGGCAGGGCGTGTTCGCGGGCGAAGGCTATTCGATCCTTGTGAACAACGCGGGGATCATCCGCCGTGATGACAGCCTGTCCTTCACCGAGGCCGATTGGGATGCGGTGATGGATGTGAACCTGAAGGCGGTGTTCTTCACCATCCAAGCCTTCGCCGAAGCGGCACTCGAGCAAGACAATACGCCCGCGGCTGTGGTCAACATCGCGTCGCTTTTGAGCTTCCAAGGCGGCATTCGCGTGCCGTCTTACACTGCGGCCAAACATGGCGTTGCCGGGATTACCAAGATCTTGGCCAATGAATGGGCGGCCAAGGGGATCAACGTCAACGCGATCGCTCCCGGCTACATTGCCACCAACAACACCGCGGCGCTGCGCGCTGATCCGGTGCGCAACAAAGCGATCTTGGATCGTATTCCGGCGGGCCGTTGGGGCGCGTCCGAAGATATTGGCGGCACCGCCGCTTTCCTGTGTTCTCCCGCCGCGCGCTACATCCACGGCGCGGTGCTCAATGTCGATGGAGGCTGGCTTGCCCGCTGACACTTCCCCCCGTTTGGACCGCACCCAGCCCGCCCCGAAAGTGGGCATCGTGCATCTTGGCCTTGGCGCCTTTTTCCGTGCGCATGGCGCCATTTTCACCGAAGAGGCAATCGCCGCTTCGGGGGGCGATTGGGGCATTCTGGGCGTGTCGTTGCAAAGCGCGGGCACGCGGGATGCGCTGGCGCCGCAATCGGGCACCTATATCGCGCTTGAGCTTGCGCCCGAGGGGGTGAAGCCGCGCCATGTGCAGGTGGTGACCGATGTTCTGGTCGCACCGGAAAACCCCGAGGCGGTGCTGGCCGCTATGGCGGACCCGGCGGTGAAGATCGTTTCGCTCACCGTGACCGAAAAGGGCTACTGCCACGAGCCCTCGACCGGGGCGCTGAACCTTGCCCATCCCGATATTGTGCATGATATCGCCAATGCGCTGCCGCGTTCGGCGCCGGGCTATATTGTGCGCGCACTGCAACGCCGGCAGGCGGCGGGTGTGGCGCCGTTTACAGCGATGACCTGTGACAACCTTCCCAATAACGGCAAGGTGCTGTGCGGTGTGGTGCTGGCGCTCGCGCGCGAGATTGACCCGGCCTTGGCCGATTGGATCGAGGCGGAGGGCCGCTTCCCGGCAACGATGGTGGACCGGATCGTCCCCGCCACGAAGCCCGAAGATATTGCACAAGTGACGGATCTCATTGGCTGCCATGATGCGGCTCCGGTGATGCATGAACCCTTCCGCCAGTGGGTGATTGAGGACACGTTTGTGAACGATGAGCGGCCCGATTGGGGCGCTGTGGGCGCGCAAATGGTTGCCGATGTTACGCCCTACGAGCATATGAAGCTGCGTATGCTCAACGGCACGCATTCTTCACTGGCTTATCTGGGCTATCTGGCGGGCCATGAGACCATTGCCGAAGTGATGGCCGATGAGGTCTTTGCGCGGTTTGTCAAAAAGCTATGGATGGATGAAATCATCCCGGCGTTGACGCCGCCCCCCGGTGAAAGCCTTGAAGCCTATGCCGAGGCGCTGGCCGCGCGTTACGCCAACCCTGCGATCCGGCACCGGACGTGGCAAATCGCGATGGATGGTAGCCAAAAACTGCCGCAGCGCATTTTGGGCACTTTGGCGGAAGACATTGTCGTCGGGCGCAAGGCGCCGGGTCTCGTGCTCGCGGTGGCGGCATGGATGCGCTACGTCGGCGGCGTCGATGAAACGGGCGCACCGATTGAGGTGAAAGACCCGCTGGCGGCGCAGTTGCGCACGCTTTCGGACAGCAGCGCGTCCCCGGCTGGCAAAGTGGCGGCGCTTTTGGGGCTGCGCGAGGTGTTTTCGCATGAGATGGCCGAAATGCTGCAAATGCCGGTGACCGAAGCCTATGGGCGGTTGCTTGAAGTGGGTGCGCGTAAGGCGATTGAGGAGGTGCTCTGATGGAAGAATGCTGGCGTTGGTACGGACCTGACTTCGACCGCCTCACCTTGCCTGAAATCGCGCAAACGGGCGCCACGGGCATTGTGCATGCGCTTCATGAAATCCCCTATGGTGAGGTCTGGTCGCGCGAAGCGATCGCCGCGCGCAAGGGCCAGATTGAGGCTGCGGGCTTTCGTTGGTCGGTCGTGGAGAGCCTGCCGATCCATGAACGGATCAAACGCGATGACGGTGATCTGAGCGCGCTTTTTGCCAACTACCGGCAGTCGATGGCGAACCTTGCCGCCGAGGGCATTGAGGTGATCTGCTACAACTTCATGCCGGTGCTGGATTGGACCCGGACCGATCTGCAAGCGCCCTTGGCGCGTGGCGGGACGTGTTTGCGGTTCGAGGCTTACCGGATGGCGGCCTTTGAAATCCATATGCTGGGCCGCGCAGGCGCGGAGAATGACTATTCCCCCGAGGTCTGCGCGCGGGCGAAAGCGTGGTTCGAGGCGAGCACCGAAGCGGATCGCAATGCGCTTTTGCATGCGATCATGTCGGGCCTGCCCGGGGCCTTTGACCGCTATGATATTGACGGTCTGCGGGGCCAATTGGCACTGTATGACGGCATTGGTCGCGAAGAAATCCGCCGGAACTACAAGCGCTTCTTGGAAGAGGTGATCCCGACAGCGGAAGAGCTTGGTATTCGGATGTGCGTGCACCCCGATGACCCGCCGCGCGATATTTTGGGCCTGCCGCGTGTGGTCTCGAATGCCGAAGACATTGCGTGGATCTTGCAAGCGGTTGAAAGCGTGGCGAACGGGCTGACACTGTGCACCGGCTCGCTGGGCGCAAACCCGGCCAATGACCCGGCAGCGATTGCGGCACAATTCGCCGCGCGCATTCACTTTGCCCATCTGCGCAATGTGAAAAAAGACCCCGATGGCAGCTTTGAAGAAGCAGCGCATCTGGGCGGCGACACCGATATGGTTGCCGTGGTGAAAGCGCTTTTGGCCGAAGAAACGCGCCGCGTGGCCGAGGGCCGCTCCGATGCGGTCATTCCGATGCGCCCCGATCATGGGCAGGAACTGCTGTCCGACATCGGGCGCGGCACCTTCCCGGGCTATCCGCTGATTGGGCGGATGCGCGGCTTGGCCGAATTGCGCGGTGTGATGGCGGCTTTGGCCCATGGCTGAGGTGTTGATCCTCAACCCCGCTGATACGGTGGCGGTGCTGACCGCCCGCGCGGCGGCGGGGGCGGACCCGCTTGGTCTTGGGGCGGGCCTTCCCGCGCCCTTGGCAGCGGGGCACAAAATCGCGCGGGTTGCGATGGCGCCGGGCGATGCGGTGGTGAAATTTGGCCAGATCATTGGTTTGGCCACCGAAGCCATTGCGGCGGGCGCGCATGTACACAGCCACAATTGCGCCTTCAGCGACCATGATCGCGCCTATGCGGTGGGCGCAGATTTGGCGCAGGCGGAGGCGGCTGTTCCCGCGATGGAGCCGCGCAGCTTCATGGGCTATCAGCGCGGCGATGGCCGGGTTGGCACGCGCAATATGGTGGCGCTCTGCGCGACGGTGAACTGCTCGGCCACTGTCATTCGCCATGCCGCGCAAGAGCTGATCGCCGAAGGCGCGCTGAAAGACTTCCCCAATGTCGATGGTATCGCCGCTTTTGCGCATGGTACGGGCTGCGGCATGGCTGCGACCGGGCGCGGGGCGGATAACCTAGAGCGCGTGCTTTGGGGAACCGCCACCCATCCCAATGTGGGGGCGACGATCTTTGTGGGTCTGGGCTGCGAGGTGATGCAGGTCGCGCGGATGCAAGCACGCTTTGGCGATGCCGGCGCAGAGCGGTTTCACGGCCTGACGATCCAAGAAATGGGCGGCACCCGTGTCACGATTGAGAAGATCAAAGCCGAGGTGCGCCGCCTGCTGCCGCAGGTGAACGCGATCACGCGTCAGCCTTGCCCGGTTTCGGCCCTGACGATTGGCCTGCAATGCGGCGGGTCGGATGGCTTTTCGGGCATCACCGCAAACCCGGCACTTGGAGTGGCCTCTGACATGATCGTGGCGCAGGGCGGCACGGTGATCTTATCAGAAACGCCCGAGATTCACGGGGCCGAACAGCTTTTGCTACGCCGCACGACGGCTGATGTGGCTGACAAGCTCACCGGCTGTTTGGCGTGGTGGGAAGACTATTCCGCCCAAGGCGGCGGGTCGATGGACAACAACCCCTCTCCGGGCAACAAGCAAGGTGGTATCACCACGATCTTGGAAAAGTCGCTTGGTGCTGTCGCCAAGGCGGGCTCCACCCCCTTGCGCGCCTATTATGACTATGCCGAACAGGTTACGGCCAAGGGCCTCGTCTATATGGATACGCCCGGCTATGATCCGGTTTCTGCCACCGGGCAGATTGCGGGCGGGGCGCAGTTGATTGTGTTCACCACCGGGCGCGGCTCTGCCTTTGGCTCAAAACCCGCTCCCACAATCAAGATTGCCACCTCGGATCGGCTGTTTGCGGCTATGCCCGAAGATATGGATCTGAACGCCGGCGATGTGCTTGCGGGGGTAACTTTGGCCGAGAAGGGCGCGCAAATCTTTGAAGAGATCTTGCGCGTGGCCTCGGGCGGTGTGACGAAATCTGAGGCCCAAGGCCTTGGTGATAATGAATTCCTGCCGTGGCAGGTTGGCGCGGTAATGTGAGGACCCCATGAAGATTGCCTGTGTTGGCGAAGCGATGATCGAGTTGAACCCGGATCGCGCGGGGGCCCAAATCGGCTATGCGGGTGACACGCTCAACACCGCGATCTACCTCGCACGCGGGTTCCCGCAGGCGCAGGTTGAGTTTGTGACGGTGCTGGGCAGTGACGCGATGTCGGCGCGGATGGAGGCGTTTATTCGCTCCGAAGGGGTGGGAACGTCTTGCATCACCCATCACGCCGACCGTCTGCCGGGTGTCTATGTGATTGCCACCGACGCGGCTGGGGAGCGCAGCTTTAGCTATTGGCGCAACCAATCCGCCGCGCGCACGCTTTT
The DNA here is from genome assembly GCF_900156655.1 of Rhodobacter aestuarii. GTDB lineage: Bacteria > Pseudomonadota > Alphaproteobacteria > Rhodobacterales > Rhodobacteraceae > Rhodobacter > Rhodobacter aestuarii. The sequence continues at coordinate 73,380 of NZ_FTOG01000010.1, forward strand.
TGAAGATGGGTTCGCCCAGCTTGAAGGCATGGATGTGATCTATCTCAGCGCCATCACGCTTGCGATCTTGCCGCCCGATGTGCGTGCGCATCTGATCGAGCATTTGGCGCAGCATCAGGCGACGGTGGTGTTTGACAGCAACTACCGCCCGCGTCTGTGGGAAAACGAGACGACCGCCCGCAAGACAATCTCGGCAGCTTGGGAAGTCACCGATATCGCGCTGCCCTCGGTCGATGACGAGATGGCGCTTGGTGGCGAGAGCGATCCGGTTGAAGTGCTCAAACGGTTCCGCGCGGCGGGGTTCACCGAAGGCGCGCTCAAATGCGGCGCGGCCGGGGCCATGCCTTTTGATGCTACTGTGACCGCGCCGCCCTATGCGCCTGCGCCGCGTGTGGTGGATACCACCGCCGCCGGCGACAGTTTCAACGGCGCCTATCTGGCGGCGGTGCTTCAGGGCGCTTCTGAGGCCGAGGCTTTGGGGCGCGCGCATCTGCAAGCCTGTGCGGTGATTGCACAACCGGGCGCGATCATCCCGCGCTAAGGGCGGCTTGGCGGTGCGATGTTCTGCATCGCATCGGTGCAAAATGATGCATCATTTGATGATTTGATGTGATTTAGGCCCGCTTGAGCGGGCCTCTTTCATTTGGGTGCGGGGGCAATGCTAGACCGATGCGCCCACCCTCCTTAGGCAGAGGCAGTGCTTCCAGCCTTGAGGATGATATGGATCTGAGCCTTTCCCACGAGCAAAAACTTCTTGTGCAAACTGTGCGCGATTTCATTGCCGAAGAGCTTGCGCCGCTTGAGGCGGAGGTCGAGGAAAACGGCGCTTTGGCGCAGGAAAAGGCTGATACGATCTTTGCGAAAAGCCGCGACCTTGGGCTTTATGCGATGAACATCCCCGAAGAATTTGGCGGCGGCGGTCTCAGCGCTTTTGACACGATGCTGGTCGAGGAACAGTTTGGCCGCACCACCGATATTTTGGTGCGCCGCGCCTTTGGCAACGTGTATGAAGTGCTGCTCGCCTGCCAAGGCGAACAGATCGAGCGTTGGCTGACCCCGACCGTGCGGGGGGGGCGCGTCTGCTCCATCGCCATCACCGAACCCGGTGCGGGCTCTGACGCAGCTTCCATCCGCACCAAAGCGGTGGAAAACGGGCAGGGGGGCTGGAAGCTTTCGGGCTCCAAACACTTCATTTCGGATGGCTTTGTGTCGGACTTTTTCGTTGTCTCTGCGGTCACAGACCCAGACAAAGGCGCGAAGGGTATCTCTTTGTTCTTGGTTGATAAAGGCGCGCCGGGGCTGACCATTGGGCGCGATCAGCCAATGATGGGGCTGCGCGGCACGTCCCATGTAGAACTCAGCTTTGATGAGGTGCCGCTGAAGCCCATCCATATGCTGGGCGAGCGCGGCATGGGGTTCCGCATGGCGCTTGGGGTTTTGGGCCGGGTGCGGCTGGCGCAGGTGGGCGCGCGCTCGATTGGCAAGGCCACCAAAGTGCTGGATCTGATGATCGACTACGCGCGTGAACGGAAGCAATTCGGCCATGCGATTGGCGAGTTCCAACTCGTGGCGCAGATGCTGGCCGACAGCGCGATGGAGATCAACGCGGCGCGTTTGGCGCTGTGGCAAACCGCTGTGGAGATTGACGAGGGTAAAGACCCGCGCACGCGCATCAGCCTTGTGAAGGTGCAAGCGGCAGAAACGCTAGGCAGGGTGGTTGACCGCGCGGTGCAGGTCTTTGGCGGGATGGGCTTTTGCAAAGACCTGCCGATTGAGCGCTATTACCGCGATGCCCGCATCTACCGGATTTTTGACGGCACCTCGGAAATTCACCGCACCGTTATGGGGCGCTCTTTGATGAAGGGTGAGCCGGGCCTTTACGACCCGTTTGCATGATGCATCAATGAGCGTAGGAAACGATCAGGCGCTGCCCTTTTACAGAAGGTGCAGCGCCTCTTCGGCTTCAATCTCGCGCAGCTGCGCGAGCATCCGCACCGGAGCATTGGCCGCGCCCATGCCCGTATAGCCGCGCCGTTCCACCACCTCAAAGAAGAAGCCGTTGATCGCGCGGGTATAAAGCTGCAGGTAGGTGCCGCGCTCATCGCGGTCATACATCAAATTGCCCTCGCGCAGGCGGGCGATGAAATCGGGCGCAAGGTCGAAGCGCAGCGCCAAATCTTCATAGTAATTTGCCGGCACGCTTAGCAGGTCTTGCGGTTCCATTTTCGCGGCTAGGCCAAAGATTTCGTCGCTTGCAAGCGCGATATGATGGAAGGGCGCAAAGCCCGATTTGCCAAGGAAGCGCTGCGTCGTGGTGCCCGCGCCAAAGCTCGCGTTGAGTGACATGCGGAAAGCGGCGCTGTCGTTGACGAGCGTGCGCGAATGCACCGTTCCATGCGGGTCAAGCACGTCGCGCAGCTCGTGCGCGCGTAAATCAAAGGTGGCGCGGTAGAACAGAAGCCCCGACAGGAACAGGTTCGGCTGCAGCGCTTGCGCGACATGGTCGATATGGGTAAGCCCATCGCCCGGTTTCGCCCCCGTCGCGGTGAATTCAGAGCCCGGGGTGAACGCCTCGGGCTGCAAGAACAGCACCGATCCGCCGGGGCCGCGCAGCCGCGCCAGCCCATAGGGCTCGGCCAGTTCCACCGCCTCGCCATGAAAGCGCCCGATCCGGTCGAGCATCAGCGGCATATCGTTGACGACAAGGCCGACCCCAGAAACAGAGGCGCCCTGCACAAGATAGATCGAATGCGCAAGGCCGCGCGCTGCAGTGTTCAGCGCAAGGGTGATTTGCCCCTGTCGCCACAGGCTGACGGCCCCGTTTTCATGGGTTTTGGCAAAGCCAAGCGCGGTGAACAGGCGGATGAAATCGTCGGCATCCTCACCTTGCGCGGTGAACTCGACAAGCCCCGGGGCCTGCACGTCCGAACGCGGATGCGCCCCGCGGGCATGGGTTTCTTCGAGCAGGTGAAAGGCCCGCATCGCATCTTCGGCAATCCGCGTGGCGGGCAAAGAGCGGATCTGGTCGTTGAAGGTCTCAATCGAGAGCGGGCCTTCGAAGCCTTGCACCACAAGCTGGCTGTAAAGCGCGGCGACGGGCAGCGTGCCTTGCCCCGGAAACAGCCGAAAAGAGGCGGCAATCAGCGCCGGGTCAATGCGGGTGGTGGGCGTGTCGGCGAGGTGAACCAAAAAGATGTCCTTCGGTTCAATCTCGCGCAGGGTGGCCAGCGCATCTTCCAGCGAGCCACTGGCCGAGGCGAACAGGTGCACTGTGCCGATCACAAGGCCGAAATTGGCGCGCCCCACGGCCTTCACAGCCTCATAAGCGGCGGTGACGGAGGTGATCTGGCGCGACGAGGCCAGCGCCTCATAGCCCACTTTCAGCCCGCGCGACGCGGCCATATCGGCCAAAAGGCGCAAATCTTCTAGCGCACCAGCGGCATTGCTGTCGGCGCGGGTATTGGCGCACAGGATCAGCATTTCCGCGCCGATCCGCTGCGCAAGGTCGAGGAACTTTTCCGCCCGTGCCAAAGCCTCGGTCCGCGCGGCGCCTGTCAGCCCCTCAAAGTCGCGCAAAGATTGCAGCGACAGGATTTTGATCCCAGCTTCGCGCGCGAAGGGGCCGATATCGTCGGGCGTGCCCTCAAAGCCGATGATGTCTTCGCGGAAAAGCTCAATCGCGTCGAAGCCATTTTCGGCGGCGGCGGTGATCTTATCTTCAAGCTGGCCGGAGAAGGAAATCGAGGAGATCGCGCGCATCAGGGCCTCCGGGCGGTGCAGTGATCTGCAAGCGGTTGTTATTCTTGATCTGGGGGCCGTTGCTGGCCCGGTTCGGCGCCAGTTTAGTCGAAGCCGGGCGGCAGGTGCAAACCGCAAATGGGGAGGGAGCGCTTTGCCCTGCCGCCCGCCTTATTCCCTGCCCGCTGGCCCACGTGGCAGGGTCCAGGGCCGCCGGGGTAGGGGCGGCCCGTGGTTCTGGTTTAGTCGGTGGTCACGTGACCCACGCCGCCCTCGGGCGAGTAGATGTCAAGGATGTTCCAATGACCCGAGGTGGGGGTGGGGTTGTTGATCATCGCGACATCAATCACCGTGGGCTTGCCCGAGGCAATCGCGGCCTCTAGTGCCGGTTTGAACTCGGCGGCGGAGGCCACACGCACACCTTCCACGCCATAGGCGCGGGCGATGGCGGCGTAATCGGGCGTTTGCTCCAGCGGGCTTTCGGCCTTTTGGAAGGTGGTGCCGTAGGTCAGATCATAATGCGCCTTTTGCAGCCCCGCGATGGTGCCAAAGGCGTTGTTGTTCATCACCACCCAAATCACGGCGAGCCCCTCAGCCGCAGCCGTCGCCAGAACGGCGGGGTTCTGGCCAAAGCCCCCATCCCCCACAAGCGAGATCACCACGCGATCAGGGGCCGCCACTTTGGCGCCCACAGCGGCGGGCGGGCCAAAGCCCATCGTCGCAAAACCACCCGGGATCAGGATCGAGCCGGGGGTGTAGATGTCAAACTGCTGCGCGACGCCGTTTTTGTTCCAACCCACATCCGAGGTCAGGATTGCGTCGCGCGGCATCGCGGCGCGCAGATCGGCCAAGATGCGCTCTGGCATCATCGGGAAGGCGTCTGAGGTTTGCATCGCTGTGTTCGAGGCTTTGAACTCGGCGCGGAACTTCGCGATTTCGGCGACCAGTTCGGGGCGTTGCACGCCTTCGGGGCACATCTCTTTGGCGACCCGCACCAGCACTTTCAGCGCGGCTTTCAAGTCTGCCACCGCGCCAATGTCGACCGGGTAATTGCGCCCGATTTCTTGCGGCTCGATGTCGATATGGATCAGGCTGGTTTTGCCCGGCCCAATGTCGAACGTATATTCCGGATACCACGAGGAACTATCGGCTTCCTTGAAGCGGCTGCCAAGCGCCAAGAGCCAATCCGCCCCAAGCGTTTGCGCATTGGTGAAGCTTGTGCCCCAAAAGCCGGTCATCCCCAGCACCAGCGGATGATCATCTGGCAGGCAGCCTTTGCCCATCAGCGAATGGGCGACGGGCAATTGCAGATGGTCAACCAGCGCTTTGAGCTCATCCCACGCTTTCGCCAGCGCGACGCCGCCGCCGGCGTAGATCACCGGGCGCTCTGCGGAAAGCAGTTTGCCGACAATCTCCCGCGCGGTTTCGTCATCGAGCGAGGGTTTGCGCAGTTCTTTGGCATTGGCCGAGAGCCGATCCCACAGCGCATTCGGAACCTGCGCCGAGAAGTAATCCATCGGCACGTTCACAAGCACAGGGCCGGGTTGGCCGGATTCCGCCAAAGCGAAGGCTTTTTCCATGATTTCGGGCAGCAGTTCGGGGGTATCGACCCGCCAAGCGCGTTTCACGAAGGGGCGGTAAATCTCATACTGGCTGCCATCGGCGTGCAGGTTCACCTCTTGGTGCGGGTGCTTGCCGTAGTAATAAGACGGGATATCGCCCGCGATCACCACCATCGGGATGCAATCAAGCGCGGCATTCGCCACTCCGGTGGCCGCATTGGTCAGGCCCGGGGAAAGGTGGCTCAGCACGACCGAGGCTTTTCCGGTTACCCGCGCATAACCATCGGCGGCGTGGCTCGCGATTTGCTCATGGCGCACGTTCACAAACTCAATGCCGCTTTCCGCCATCGCCGCCAAAACGGCGATATTGGTGTGCCCGCACAGGCCAAAGACGTGTTTCACGCCCCGGCCTTCAAGGTAGCGGCAAAGCTGGTTCGAGATCAGGTCTTTGCCCGGTTCGATATGCGTCGTGACCATTCTTACATGACCTCGGTGTTGTAGAATTCGCCAAAGAGCTCTTCGTCCGAGGGGCGGTCCATCGGGATCGGGCGCGCGACCCACGTCACGTTCATGTAGTGCTTGAGCGAGACGTTCTCGTTGGTGATGTTGCCGCCCCAGATGCCGCAGCCAAGCGACGAGGTCATTGGCATGCCGTTTTCAAACGAACCCGCATTGGCCTTGGATTGCGGCTGGCGCACCATCACGCGGCTGACCGGCGCGTTTTCGGCGTGGCGCAGGATATGCTCTTCGTTGAAGGAATAAATCCCGCAGCTATGGCCCTTGCCGCCCACGTCATAGATCGCGCGGACTTTGGCGAGCGCATCGTCAAAGTCGGCGGCTTTATAAAGCGCCATCGTGACCGAGAGTTTCTCGCCCGAGAATTTATGCTCTTTGCCGATCTCGTCTTGTTCGACCATCAGGAACTTGCGGTCTTCGGGGATGGTGAAGCCCGCAAATTCGGCAATCCGCTGCGCGGCAATCGCCACGGTTTCAATGCGGCGGGAGCCGTCTTCTTTCCACAGTGCTTTCGCCAGAAGCTCTTTTTCTTCGGCGGTGCACAGATAACCACCTTCGCGGATCAGCGCGGCTTTCATTGCGTCATAAACAGCGGAATGGATGACCAAGTTGCCATCGGCCGAACAGCCCGAGCCGAAATCCGAGGTTTTCGAGATGCGCGAGTTCATCGCCGCTTCATCAATATCGGCGTCGGCATCAATCACCATCGTCGCATTGCCCGCGCCCACGCCATAAGCCGGTTTGCCCGAGGAATAGGCCGCCTGCACCATCGGCTTGCCGCCCGTCGCCATCGTCAGATCGCAATGGGCCATCAGGTAATCGGTCATCGGGATCGAGGGGTTCTCGACACATTGGAAAATGTCGCGCGGCGCGCCCAGTTTGGCGAGCGTTTCGCGCATCACGCGCACCATCTCAAAGGTGGTTTTCTTGGCCCGCGGGTGGGGCGAAAAGATCACCGCGTCTTTGCATTTGATCGCATAAATGCCGGTCACCGGGGGGGTGAGCTCGGGGTTGGTGGTCGGAATGAGCGAGGCAATGACGCCTGCGGGCTTGGCAATTTTGGTCAAGCCTTTTGCGGTGTCTTCTTCGATCACGCCAACCGATTTGCCGCGCAAAGCATCGCGCAACACGCCCAAGATTTTGAAGCGTTTGCCCGCGCGGCCCGCACGGTCGCCAATGCCGCTTTCATCCACGCCCATCTGGGCAATGCGCAAGAAGGTGGTTTCGTTGCCGCAGTTCCAGCCAAGCGCACGGGCCAGACGGTCCACCTGCTCTTGATCGTAGTCTTTGATTTCTTCCATCGCGGCACGCGCGCGGGCGATCATCGCATCGGCGGTCGCCATTTCTTCTTGGGTGAGTTCACGGGCCATATTGGGTCTCCTGAGTGGCTGGCGCTCAAGCGGCGCTGACGGTGGCGGCTTCGCCATCGTCGAAAAAGCGTTTCGCGGCCATAAGCGCGCGGCGGGCGTGTTCGGTGGGGCCAAGAACGGCCATGCGCTCGGCATTGGGCAGTTCAATGGCAATATCGGCCTCGGGGAAGGTGGCGGCGATCATCGCGAAAGGAATGACCCCCTCGCCCGGATAAAGCCGCGCATCGCGGGCGATATGGATCATTTCGGCCTTGGATAAGGCCATGTGATGGGTGTCATTCACATGCAGGAAATTGACCCATTTCTTCGGCACGCGGGCAAGATCGGCAAGCTTCCCGCCGGTGAAATAGTGATAGAGCGTGTCGATCAAAAGACCTTGGTTCGGCGCGCGCGTCAGCGTCAGCACCTCTTGCGCATCTTCAATGCAGCACAGCCGCGAAAAGGCCGGGTATTCAAGGTTCACCGTCAACCCATATTGCGACCCAAGGGCGCAAATCTCGCCAAAGCGCTCGACGATAAATGGCAGGTCGTTGCGGACATCCGTCCAAGCCGAGGAAATGGCTTGGGTGCAGCCCAATTCGGCAGCGGCGGCAAAGGCGCGCTCATAGTCAGCGGCGGGCGTTTCGCGCAGGATGCGCGCCAGTTCCACGTCATAGGCTTTCAGCCCGCGCGCCTGCAATTCCGCCTTGGTTTCGCGGATCATTTGTGCGTCGCACGGGTCGCAATCGGGCTCACCCGCCACGCCCATGTGAATGAGCCGGAAGCTCGCCGCATCATAGCCCGCGTCGGCCGCCACAGTGACCAGCTCGCGCGGGGTGAGGCCCGGAACCGTTAGATATTCAAGGGCATAGATACGGCTCATGCGGCATTCTCCTGCGCTTCACCGGGTTGGAAAATATGGCCCATGCGGCCGGGCAGGGGGCGGTCAAGCTGTGCTTCGGCGCGGGCCACGGCGCTGCGCAAGGCGCGCCAGTTGATGCCGCTTTCAAAGCCCATTTCTTCCAGCGCAAAGGCCACATCTTCGGTGGAAATGTTGCCAGCGGCTTTCGGGATGAACGGGCAGCCACCAAGGCCACCAAGCGCAGTGTCAAAGACCCGCACGCCCGCTTGCAGACCCGCCAGCATATTCGCCATGCCAAGCCCGCGCGTGTCATGCAGATGAAGCGACAGCGCCACTTCAGGGGCAATGGCGTCGCGCACACGGGTGCACAGGTCGGCCACCTGCACCGGATTGGCGAGGCCTGCCGTATCGGCCAAGTTGATTTCGCTGACTCCAAGCGCGGACCATTGCTTGGCAATGGAAATCACCACCTCGGGGTCGATCTTGCCTTCAAAGCCGCAGCCAAGGGCCGATTGAATGCCTGCGCGCACGGCAATGCCATCGGTAAGCGCTGCTTCAATCACCGGCGCCATCGCGGCGCGGCCTTCATCGACGCTGCGGTTGGTGTTCTTCCGGCTATGCGTTTCTGAGGCAGAGACCGAAAGCGACAGATGCTTCAGCCCCACCGCCTGCGCGCGTTTGAGCCCCGCGCCATTGAGCACGAGCGCGGTGTAGGTCACGCCCTCGGCTTCGGGCAGTACCGCGCAAAGCTCATCGGTATTGGCCATCGTCGGCACCCATTTTGGATGCACAAAGCTGCCCACTTGGATGCGCTTCACCCCGGCGGCCATCAGATCGCGCACATAGGCCAGCTTTTCTTCAACCGAGAAAACCCGCGCCTCGTTTTGCAAGCCGTCGCGCAGGAATTCGTCTTCAATGAGCACGCTGTTCGATAAGGTCATGGTCTTTCCCGCTCCCGTTCGGGGTCGGCGCGACCATAAGGCTCGCATTACATAACAACAAATATCCGTATTTGCCTTGATGCGTATGCGATGTTAATTTCTGTGCGCGTGATAGGGAGGTCCCATGCTGACATTGCGGCAAATTGAGGTGATCCGGGCCATCTTGATTACCGGAACGGTCAAGGGCGCGGCGGATTTGCTGGGCGTGTCTGCGCCGGGCATCAGCCGGGTGATGAAGCACACCGAAAGCCAATTGGGGCTGCGACTTTTTTCGCGCGCGCATGGGCGTTTCGCGCCAACCGAAGAGGCGCGGGGGATCTTTTCTCAGATCAACGAGGTCTTCGCCAAGGTGGAGAACCTGCAAAGCTCGATTGATATGCTCAAGCGCGGCGAAAGCCGGGTGTTTGCTTTTGCCTCTGTGCCCTCGATTGCGCAGCGCGTCCTGCCCTATGCCGTGCGGCGGCTGCGCGAACGCTACCCCGATCTGCGCATGACCATCGACCAAACGAAGATCGAAGAGAGCATCGACTATCTTTTGCTGCGCAAGGGCGAGTTGGTAGCCAATAGCTTCAAGATCGACCATCCGGGGCTGACCTGCCTGCCTTTGGGCACCGGGCGGGTGGTGGCTTTGGTGCCCGAAGGGCATGAACTGGCCGAGGAGCCACGTGTTTCGATCCATGATCTGGCGAAAAACCCGATGATCGGGATTTCCCCGTCGGACCCCTATGGGGCGATTGTTGCGCGGCCTTTGAAAGATGCGGGGCTGCCGGTGGATTTCATCATCGAGGCACGCTTCGGCCAAACCGTGCAAGCCTTGGTGCGCCAAGCGGTGGGGGTGGCGTTGATTGACGAATTCTCGGTTGCCGATCAGAACCTAGAAGGGCTCAAGGTGATCGCGCTGAAGGAACCCACCACCTTCCGCACCTATGCGGTGGTGAACAGCGAAACTCCGCGTTCGATCTTTGCCGAAGAGCTGATTGAACTTTTGCGCGCGGAAATGCGGGCCGTGACCACGGTGGGTTAAAACTTCCGCGACGGCGGGCTGGACGGCGCGGTTTTGATGCCTCATCTTGCCCGCATGAGCGATCACGACAAGCAAAAGCCCCGCATTTCCGATATTGCCCTTTTGGCAGGGGTGGGCACCGCCACCGTTGACCGGGTGCTGAACGGCCGCCCAGGGGTGCGGAGCGCCACGGTTGAAAAGGTGCGTGCGGCAGAGCGGGAATTGGCGGCGTCGGGCGCGCGGCCAAAGCTGATGCAGCCCGCGCCGGCTGGGCTCGCGCTGCGCGCTTTCCTTGGCGGGCCGCCGGGGTTTGCCAATGACAATTTGGGCCGATGCCTGCGCGCAACCGCGCGCCAAAAAGGGGTGGCGCTGCGGCTCGATTTTGTCAAACGCACCGATGTAGTCACTTTGGCCGAGGCCTTGTTGGCCTGTTTGGGCGATGGCACCGGGGGGGTTATCGTGCAGCCGGTCGAGCATCCACTGGTGCGTGACGCGATTGGCAAATTGATCGCTGCGGGCGTTCCCGTGGTCAGCGTGCTGACAACTTTGCCGGGGCTGACGGGCCTGCCCTATATCGGGCTTGATAACCGCGCGGCGGGTCGCCTAGCCGGACAAATTTTGGGCAATATGATGGGAAAGAAAGGGAAAATCGCCTATTTCTTTTCGGAAGCGATCTACCGCAGCCATGAAGAGCGCGAGGCGGGCCTGCGCTCGATCTTGCGCGAAGACTTTCCTGCCATTGAGGTGGTCGAAACGCTTTCGACCAATGACACGCCCGAAGAATGCTTCCGCCTGGCCACAACGCTTTTGAAGCGTTTTCCTGCGCTGGAGGGGATTGTAAACTTTGCGGCGGGCAACCGCGGGATTGAGCGCGCGCTGTCTGATGCCGGGCGCGGGCAAGATCTGTGCTTTGTCACATTTAACCTCACAGCGCTGTCGAGGGCCGCGCTAATCGAGGGGCGGATGGCGGCGGTGATCCATCAAGATATGGAGGTGATTGCGTCGCGCGCTGTGGCGGCTGTCATCGCGCAGCATCGCGGCACGGCCCCCGATCTACGCCCGATTCCGGCAGAACTGATCTTGCGCGAGAATATCCGCGATCTTGATGGTGAATGATGCATCAATTGATGTTCTGAGGCGGAAAACAGACGCGCTGCCGCTTGTTCGGGCCTCGGCTTGGCTCGGAACGCTTGGGAAGGCGCAGGCGGCCCTATAGCTAGGGCGCAAGAAAAGGAGCCTGCGATGACCAACCCCACCGCGCCGCTGCCCCTTCAGGGCATTAAGGTGATTGATTACAGCCACTTCCTTGCCGGGCCGTTCCTGTCGCGCCAATTGGCGGCGCTGGGTGCTGATGTGATCAAGGTGGAGCGGCCGCGTGCGGGCGATGCGGGGCGCGCTTCGCCCACGCAGCGCGAGGGCGTTTCGGGGTATTTCCTGCAACAGAACATGGGCAAGCGGGGCCTATGCCTTGATCTGCGCCAGCCGCAAGCGGTGGAATTGATGAAGCGCCTTGCCGCCACGGCTGATGTCTTCGTCGAAAACTACCGCCCCGGCGCGCTGAAAAAGCTCGGGCTGGGCTATGAGGAGCTCTCTGAACTGAACCCGCGGCTGATTTATGCCTCTGTCTCCGCCTTTGGGCATTCTGGGCCTTTGTCGGAACGCCCCGGCTTTGGGCTGATTGCCGAGGCGATGTCGGGCGCGATGTCGATTGTGGGCACCGAAGGCGCACCGCCGCCGCTGTTCCGGATGCCTTTGGCCGATATGTATACCGGCAGCCATGGGGCGACCGCCGTTTTGGCGGCGATCATCAGCCGGATGCAAACCGGGCGTGGCCAGCATGTCGATCTTGCGCTTTATGACTGCATGGTCTCGATGCATGACTACGCGCTGCAAGGCTATCTGATGTCAGACGGCGCAGAAATGCCCAAGCGCACTGGCGATAACCTCCCCGATTCCACGGTTTACGGCTGTTTCTCGGCGCCCGATGGCGATCTGGTGATCGCCGCGCAGGTCGATGATACGTGGTTGAAGCTTGCGCATCTGATTGGGGGTGAGGCGCTTGCCGCCGATGTCCGCTTCCACGGTGCGGCCAATCGCAATGACCACAATGCCGAGGCGATTGTGCTGGTGCGGGCATGGTGTGCCGCGCAATCCAGCCGCGCCGCCGCCCTTGCCGCGTTGGATGCGGCTGGTGTGCCTGCGGCCCCCATTCAAACCATTGCCGAAGTGGCAAATGACCCGCAGGTGGCCGCGCGCAATATGGTGCTGGAACAAGATCACCCGAAACTGGGCAAGGTGAAAGTGCCGAACCTGCCGTTCAAATTCTCGGGCCTTGATCTCGGCACGCCGGTCGCCGCGCCGGGGCTGGGCGAACACAACCGGGATTTGGCACTTGAGCTTGGCTTCTCCGATGCCGAGGTCGATGCGATGCTGGAAAGCGGGGCGCTTTACACCAGCGCCGACTGACGGGGGGTTAGACCCCCATCAGCGTGATCAGCGCCGTCAGCGTGATGAAAGAGACCGCGGTGGTGAAAATCACCGCGCTTGCCGCAAGTTGCGGGCGACCATAGTTGAGCCCGAACAGCGCAAAGCTCGACATCATCGGCACGGCAGCGGTCAAAATGCCCGCCTTGGCCATGGTGGGCTCGACCCCGAAACCAAACATCAAAGCGGCGGTGACGGTCGGGAAGACAATCAGCTTGATGGGGATCAGTCGCAGCGCGCCGCCCGCAATTGCGCTGGCTTTCAAATCCGCGACCGCCGCGCCAATCACCAAAAGCGCCACCGGAGCCGCGACGGGCCCTAACATCTCAAATGTGCGGATAAGCGGTTCGGGCAGTGGCAACCCCGTTGCCCCAAAGGCAAGCCCCGCGACCGAGGCGATCAGAAGCGGGTTGCGCGCCGTGGTGCGCAGTAAGCTCTTGGCACTGATGCGCCCGCCCGCCGTGTCGAGGTAGCCAATCGCCAGCGGCAAAACGACCAAGTTTTCGACCAGCAGGTTCAGCGCAAAGACCCGCAGCGCGAGTTCATGGCCGAAGACCATGGTGACGACGGGCAACCCAAAATAGGCCGAGTTCGAGACCGAGGCGCCCATCGCTTCCAGCCCCGCCTCTGTCCGGCCATTGCCAAGCGCTTTGGAAAGCGCAAGCGTTCCGCCCCACATGATGACCGAGGCCAGCGCATAGGCCGCTAAGAAGCCGGGGCGGATCGTTTCGTGCAAAGGCGCGCTGGACAGCGCGTAAAACAGCATCGCCGGGATGAAGACCCGCAATACCAGCCGCCCCAGAGAGCCCATTTCGGCGCCCGCGACCCAATTTGTGCGCACCACCACATAGCCCGCTGCCACCAGCAGATAGACGGGCAGCAGCAGAGCAAGGACGGTCAGCATGGGCTTATTTCGACAAAAGTGAGCAGGCGCGGCGCACGCAAAGTTCGTAGCCTTCAACGCCAAAGCCCGCCATTACGCCATCGGCGCGGCCCGATACAAAGCTGTGGTGGCGGAAGCTTTCGCGCTTATGCACGTTCGAGATGTGGCATTCGAACACCAGCCCGTCATAGGCGTTGAGCGCATCCAAAATGGCGACCGAGGTATGGGTGAACGCGCCGGGGTTGATGACGATCGCGGCGGCTTCTTCCCGGGCGCGTTGGATCGTGTCGATGATCACGCCTTCATGGTTTGATTGAAACAGCTCAATCTGAAAGCCAAGGCTTGTCGCAAGCGCACGGCAGCGGGTTTCCACGTCGTCCAGCGTGTCTGCGCCGTAAATCTCGGGCTGGCGCTTGCCGAGCAGGTTCAGGTTGGGGCCGTTCAGGATGAAGATGGTCTTCGACAATTTTGCCTCCCGTCAAAGGTTCGGCGAACCCTAACTTGCGGCGCGCGCGGGTTCTATTGCAATTGCGAAATTCATCCCTGTGTTGATGTTAATTTTTTGCTCGAAAAATGCGCTTAAATGCATGTGTATGCTTTGAAAATCATGGTTCGGGGGAGGGGTGCGGGCTAGATTGGCGCATCTTTCGCGCCCCGACTCGTCGCGCTTTCGCGATGCTCGGCCCAACGGAACCGGACTTCATGACGCAACAACCTTCGCCGCGCACTTTGCGCCTCGGCCTGATTGGCGGCAACATCACTGCCACCCGTTCGCCCGCGCTGCATGTGACCTGTGGGCTCTCGCTCAACCGCAATGTGACCTATGACCTGATCATCCCGGCAGAGCGCGGCAAAGGCTTTTCTGAGGTGTTGGCCGATTGCGCGGCGCAAGGCTTTGATGGGGTGAATGTCACCTATCCGTTCAAAGAAGAGGCTGCCGCCCAAGTGCAACCGGGCGACCCTGTGGTGGCGGCGATGGGCGCGGCCAACACGGTCAAATTCACGCCGATGGGGCCTTTGGCGTTCAATACCGATCATTCGGGCTTCAAGGCCGCTTACCACGCCACTTTCGGCGCGGTGCTGCCGGGGCGTGTGCTGCTGCTGGGCACCGGCGGCGTGGGCCGTGCGGTGGCTTTTGGGCTGGCCGACCTGCACGCGACCGAACTTGTGCTGGTCGATATGGACCCGGCCAAGGTCGAAAGCTTGGCGGCAGCCCTCGCCAGCCATGCGCCTTTGATGAAAGTGACCGCAGGCAGGGCGGAAAACGCGGCGGAGCTGTCCGGTTTTGATGGGGTGGTGAACTGTACGCCGCTTGGCATGGTGGGGCGTGAGGGTTCACCCCTGCCCGAAGGCGTGACCGGCGCGCCGCGTTGGGCCTTTGATGCGGTTTACACGCCGATCAACACGCAGTTCCGCGCGCAGGTGGAGGCGCTCGGGGCAGAGTTCCTCTCGGGCTATGAGCTTTACTTCCACCAAGGGATTGATGCGTTCGAGATTTTCTCAGACCAGCACGTTGCCGCGCCCGCATGGGTGCGTGAGATCATTCAACGCGGCAGCTAAGCGCCTCAGTGCCTTGAAAACACCGCCCCGAACCGACCTTTAGGGCAGGTTCGGGCGCTTTGCGCCAATTCGGGTTTGCCGGATTGGCCCTTATGCTGCATGCTGGACCAAGCATTTTTACGATGGGGTCCGTTTCATGACAGTCGACCTGCGTCAATCGGATCGGCTCGGGCGTCTGAAAACTGCGCTCGGTGACGATGTTTTGGTTTTGCTCCGTTTCGAGGGCACCGACTATTTGAATGATCTGTTCGAGTATCGCGTGGAAGCGCTCTCGACCGATGCCGATATCAACTTCGATGATCTGATTGGCACGCATGCCACGGTGGAAATCGAAAACGGCGACGAGGACCGACCCTTCGATGGGATCGTGACGCGTGCGCGCTGGATTGGCCCAGGCGAAGGCGGGCACCGCTATGAGATGGTGCTGCGTCCGCGTGTTTGGTTGGCGAGCCTCCGGCGCAACCAGCGGATCTTCCACAATATGACCGTCGTCGACATTCTTGGCGAATTGCTGGGCGATTATGGCGGTCTCGATGTTATGGTGATGCGCAACTATCCCGAACTCGAATATACCGTGCAATATCGGGAGAGTGATCTGGCCTTTGCGCGGCGCCAGATGGAGCGCTTCGGGATCAGCTTTCATTTCCTCCACGAAGTCGGCAATCACCGCATGGTGCTGACCGATGATCCAAGCGCCCATGAAACGATTGGCACGCGCGCCTATGTTGGCTTTGACGCGCATCACCAATCTGATGAAGAACATTTCTGGAGTTGGGAAACCGAGCGGAACCTGACCACAGGCGCGATCAAGCTCACGGATTACGAGTTCAAAAAGCCCAATCAGGCGATGGAAGTCGTGCAGCAGGGCGATGCGCAATATGCCGAAGGCTCGATTGAAAGCTTTGACTACCCCGGCGATTATCTGAGCCAAGGCGATGGGCGGGCGATGGTGCGGCTGGGCCTAGACCGTGCACGCGGCGGCGATGCCCGCGTGCGCGCCTCGGGCGATGTGGTGACGCTTGCGGGTGGGCTCCGGGTGACGCTTGGGAGCGAGCAAGGCAGCAATGGGAAGGTGCCGGGGCAGGGGGATAGCTACATCTGCCTGTCGGCGCATCATCGTTTTGTCGGCGAAGGCTATGCCACGTGCGGCGCAGATGCTGACGAGGTCGCCTTCCGGGGGGCTTATGTGCTGATCCCCGAAAAAAGCCCGCTGGCACCGCCTTTGCGCAGCCCTATTCCCTCGGTGCAGGGGCCACAAACCGCGAAAGTGGTGGGCGAAGGAGAGATTGACTGCGACGAGCATGGCCGGATTTTGGTGCAGTTTCACTGGGATCTGGACGGTGCATATTCGATGCGCTGCCGGGTCAGCCAAAATTGGGCGGGCGCGGGCTGGGGGGGGATGATCATTCCGCGCATCGGCATGGAAGTGGTGGTCGAATTCCTTGAAGGTGACCCGGATAAGCCGCTGGTCACGGGCTGCGTTTATAACGGGTCAAACACGCCGCCCTATGATCTGCCCGGCAAGAAAACCGTCAGCACGTGGAAATCCAACACCCATAAAGGCAGTGGGTATAACGAGTTCCGCTTTGAAGATGAGGCGGGCAGTGAAGAGGTCTTTATGCATGCGCAAAAAGACCACAACACGGTGATCGAGAACGACGAAACCCACCAGATCGGCCATGACCGGGCGAAGACGGTTGGCAATGATCAGTCCGAGCAGATCGGCCATGATAAGTCGAGCACGGTGGGCAACGATAAGACAATTACTGTCGCAAACAATCATACTGAGTCCATCGGCCACGACATGGTTTTAACGGTCGGGAACAACACGACCACGACCGTCGGCGCAAGTGCGACCACAACGATTGGGGCGGCTTCATCGCTTACGATTGGGGCGGATTCGGCGACAACTATCGGGGCCGGTTCGACCTATGTCGTGAGCAATGATGCGATTGAATCGATTGGGTCGTCACATAGTGTCAGCATCGGCAAAAGCGCGAGCGAAACCGTTGGCAAAAGTAAGACGGTGGTGGTTGGCGATGAATTGGCGCTGATCGTCGGCAAAAGCCAATTGATCATGAAAAAAGACGGCACGATCACGCTGACGGGCAAGAACATCACCGTCACGGGGTCGGGCAATGCCACCATTACGGCCAAGGGCAAGATGGTGCTGAAGGCCAGTTCGACCGTGACGGTCAAAGGATCGAAAGTGCTGCAAAACTAGAGGGCAGGGCCCGATTTTCGGAGACAGGATTTGAGACCAAAAGGCAGTTCAGCGCGGGTGTTAAGAGCCGATCTGGCGTGCTGCGGTGGTGCCGGGGCGTGGAGCATGGGCCATGCAGATTGATGCTTCACCGGGGTTGGTGACGGGCTTCACCCTTGGGCTTGACCCTGACGGGCGCGAAAATGTCGTGGTGGTGATCAAGCGGACCTATGCTTTCCCTTCTGCGCCGGATCGGCCCTGCACATTGGCTGACGTGCCCGAAGGGCTGGCCACGGCGGACACGTTTTGGGGCGCGCCCGGCTTTTCTTCCCCGCGTGACGAATCCGATTTTGCGCCGCGTAAGCCCTATTGCGATGTGCTGGTTGAGGCCGTGGCCCATGCGCCGGGGGGGCGGCTGGCACGGCGCGTGCCAACCGGGCTGCGTCTTGGGAACCTGAGCAAACAGATTGACGTGGTCGGGGACCGGGTTTGGCAAGAGGCGGGGGCAAGGCCCACGATCTCTGAGGCGACGCCCTTCAACTTGATGCCCATCACCTATGACCGGGCTTTTGGCGGAGTGGATGCGCTTGATCCGGAAGATGATCCGCCCCCAGCTTACGCGAAAAACCCGGTCGGGCGTGGCTGGCATCAGCCCGGCAATCGCGGCCTGCTCGATGGTCAGCCGTTGCCCAATACCGAACAACCGGGCCGCCCTGTCACCTTGCCGTGGGAGCATCACGCGCCGATGAGTTACGGCCCGCTTGGGCGCGGCTGGCCCGAGCGTCTTCGCCACGGCGGCACCTATGACCAAAACTGGATCGACAATGTCTTTCCGTTTTTGCCCGCCGATTTCGACCCGCGCTACCACCAAGCCGCGCCGCCTGATCAACAGATGCCTGCGCCAATCGGCGGCGAATTGGTCGAGCTTCATAACCTCACGCCAGAGGGTTACACGGCCTTTCCTCTTCCGAGCGCTGACATGCCAGTGCTGTTCGTGCGCGCCCGCGCGCCAGATGTCAGCACGCAGGCGATGCTGGATACGGTGGTGATCCGCCCTGCCGCGCGGCAGTTTAGCCTGACTTGGCGGGCATCGCTGCCGCTTACGCGCGATATTTTTGAAGTGCCGTCTTGCATCGTTGGGCCGCGCAGCCGCAGCTATTGGCGCGCCCGTGCTTTGGGCAAGGCTTACTATCCTTCGCTCGGGGCCTTGGTCGCGCAGAAAACCGCGGAGGAGGTCGAATGAGCGGGCTGGCGCTTTTGGGCTGCGGAATGTGCAGCGCGATTGGGCTGAACGCGCCTGCCGCCTGTGCCGCCTTCCGCGCGCGGCTCGATAATTTTACCGAGACACGGTTCATTTCGCAGGGGGGCGATTGGCTGCTCGGTGCGCAGGTGCCGCTACAGCAGCCTTTGCGCGGCACGGCGCGGTTGGTGGACCTAATCGCGGGGCCGATCCGGGAGTGCTTTGCACAGGCGCGTAGTCCCGCCGCTGAAATTCCAATCCTTCTTTGTCTTTCTGAAACCCGGCGTCCCGGCCGCCGTCCGGGCTTTGACGAGGCTTTGCTCGAGGGGCTGATCGCGGCGCTTGATCTGCCTGGCCCGGAAATGTTGCGCCCTTACGCGTTTGGGCAGGTTGGCGGAGCCGTTGCTCTACGCGATGCTCGTGCGCTGATTGCCTCGGGCACGCCCGAGGTGATTGTCGCCGGGGTGGATAGCCTGCTCGAGGCGGGCGCCTTGAGGCACTACGATCATGCGGGCCGGGTGCTGAGCGAGAATAATCCGACCGGGTTTATGCCGGGCGAGGCGGGGGCTGCCGTGCTGCTTGGCGCGACAGGTGGGCCTTTGGTGCGCGGGATTGGTTTCGGAGTGGAAGAGGCCACGCTGGATTCCGGTCAACCTTTGCGGGCCGAGGGGATGGTCACCGCGATGCGGCAGGCGCTTGGGGAGGCGGGGCTGGACTACGGCCAGATTTCCTATCGCATCAATGATCTAACCGGCGAACAATATTATTTCCGCGAGGCGACCTTGGCGCAAACGCGTTTGTGGCGAGGCAAAGGGGACCCGGAGCAAGTGTGGACGCTCGCCGATGGCATGGGCCACACCGGCGCCGCCGTGGTGCCGAGCGGCCTAGCGGTGGCGCTTACGGCGGCACGCAAGGGCTATGCGCCGGGGCCAATCGCGCTTTACCATGGGGCCGATGACAGCGGCCGACGCGCCGCCATTGTGATCGAAGCGGCTTAGCGGGGGGAGGGAGGACATGAGCAACAATGTCTTTGCCAATGGACGCGAGCTTTCGTGCAAGGCGGGGTCTGGCAAGTCCATCTGCGCTTTCCCAGACGTTTGCATGACGCCTCCGGAATGCCCCGCGACGCCGCCCGGTGTTCCCGTGCCTTATCCGAATACGGGCATGACCACCGACACAACGCAGGGCAGCCGCACGGTGAAGATCTCGAAAAAGGAGGTCATGCTCAAGAACCGCAGCTATTTCAAGAAATCGACGGGGGATGAGGCGGGCTCTGCCGCCAAGAAGGGCGTGGTTTCCTCGGTCAATCGCGGAAAAGTCTATTTCACCTCGTGGTCGATGGATGTGAAGATCGAGGGGGAAAACGCGGTACGCCACCTTGATATGACGACGCACAACCACGGCTCGCCTCCAAATACGCCGCCTTGGATGTTTTTGGATTCCATGAGTGCTCCGGGCAGGGTGGATAAAGATCATCCCTGTAAAGATGACATCAAAGACGCAAAGAAAGCCTGTAAGAAGGCAAAAAAGTATAAAACAAAGACAGGGCTGCCACGGTTGGATTGCTCTGAGGCCCCGGATTGCGCAAAGAAAATGGCCTGCATTCTCGTCCCTAAAAAGAAAGATAAAGCCATGTGCTGTGCGCCCAATAACACGGGGCACCATATGATCGAGGATCATTGGGTAAAGGGAAATTCAAATTTTCCGATGGCGCAGAAATCTGCGCAGCCGAACGGGTACAAGGAAGCCCCTTGTGTTTGTGTAAACAATGGTCGGACCAAGAAAGAACATGGGATATTCCATAGTGTCCAAGGGGTTTATGAAGAATCCTTCATGAAAGGGGGAAAGCGATACAAGGCAGATAAACCCAATGGTGGTTGGAACTACGGTGCAGCACGGCGCGCTACGTTGATTGCACATGCGCATGCTTTCGGACGCAATTGCACGCGTGGATGTCTCGAATCCCAGTTGGATGATTTTTATGGCGCGGATCGCGATCGGCCTTTGAATAAACCGCACAAGCAGGCAATCGAAAAGGCCACGCGACCCGATTACGAGAAAAAACATGGAGGACGGCCGAAGAAATGAGCGATGATTCTGGGGAAAAGGCAGAATATCATTTCACTGGCGGGCGTATCGATGATGATGGTCAGTCACTGGTGCTGACTGCGGTGCGTGACGATATCGAGGAGGCGCTGGAAAAGCGCATGTACCTATTCTTCTATTACACTGGAGAATGGACAAAGTCCTACGTTGACAATCTGATCGCCGATATCCGCAGTTTTGATACGGAAGACGGGCCAACCCTGATCTCTGTCGCCCCTGACGGTGAAGTGATCAGGTCTATTCCAGAAGATGCGGATTACGCTCAAGTGGACCCAACCGACAATGGCCCTAATGATCTACGGGCTATTAAGGGTTTGTCGAAGTTAGGAAATACGCTGCTGTGTTATGGAATGCGGCGTCAGGTCTATCGCTCTGATCTGCGTGCGATGAGATGGGTGCGTGCCGACACAGGGGTTTTCGTGACCGAGAATGAGGATGAGGTCGCGGGTTTTCTGGGGCTCGATGGTACTTGGCCGGATAATTTGGTTGCGGTTGGGATGCAGGGGGATCTTTGGACCAAGCGCAAGAAATGGGTTCGGCGCGAGGTGCCTACCAACGTCAATTTAACTGGCGTGAAAATGCTCGAAGATGGTCGTGCAGTCGTATGTGGCGGTGCCGGTGTTGTTTTGATCGGGCGCGATGATACCTGGGACATCGTGCCAAATGACGCGACCGAAGCGAATTTTTGGGACATAGCGGAATTTAAGGGCAAGCTGTATCTTGCCGCAGAAACTGGAGGGCTATTCACCATCGAAGACGGTGCGGTGGTCGCGGTCGACCTGCCGAAAGGGATGATTGAAGATGTTTCGGCATTAGACGCCAATGCTGGCAAACTCCTGTTAATTGGGGACCAGCAGGTCGTCTGGTTCGACGGCGAATCTTGGACAGATCTTGAAGCACCGATCATCTGAGATGTTTCGCGGGACAAGGAGAGTTTAGATGACCAAACACAAACCAATTCCGGCCCCCGCCACGTCGGATGTGCCGGCACAGCCTAGCACCATCCACCTTGCGCAACTGGCTGCGTTTGAGGCGGATGGAACGCCATGTATCATATGTGAAGGGGTGCCACACCCACGCCCTGCGCTCGCACTTGTCTCGTTGGGGATCGGCGATGTCGGGTGTCGGGTTGCAGTGTCGTTTAGTCTCGCGGGGGGCTCGGGAGGGCTGCAACCGGTGATCCTCGGAAAAATCGTGGCTCCGCCCGTACCTTCGCCCACCCCCCTCCCCAACCTCAGTGGCCCCCCGGTCTCGGCCGAGGTTGATGGCCGCGAAGAACGGCTTGAGATCATGGGCGAACGCGAGATTGTTTTGCGCTGTGGCAAGGCTTCCATCACGCTCACCCGTGCGGGCAAGATCGTGTTGCGGGGCACCTATATTTGCAGCCGCTCTTCGGGGATGAACCGGATCAAGGGCGGTTCCGTGCAGCTCAATTGACCATGGCCGCGCATATCCCGCTGATGGTTGAAGTTCATGCCGAGGAAGTGGCGATCCACTGGCTGCGGCGTGACTTGGCGGTTGATGCGCCGCATTATGACCGGAAATTCCTCTCCCGCCTTGATGAACGGATTGAGGCCAATCTGGACGGCCTGCGTGTGGCGGCGGCTGCGGGGCTTGAAACTGCACAGGCGGCTTTTGACGCGAACCAAGAGCCGGGAGAGGCGTTTGCGCTGGCCGTGTGCGCCTTTGAAACGGGCGATGAGGCCGCCATCGCGCAAGTGGTGGATGCCGTGGCAATCGACGGCACAGGGGCGTTGCGCCGTGCAGTTGCCTCGGCCGCGGGTTGGCTGGGTTCGGAGCAGATGGGGGCCCATATTCCACCGCTTTTGGAAGATATGCGCGCCACAGTGCGGGCGTTGGGGCTTGCCATTGCATCGGTGCAGCGCGGCGCAATCGAGGTGCCGCTTGAAACGCTCCTGCAAGACCCGGTGCCAATGGTGCGTGCACAGGCGGCCAAATTGGCCGGGGTGACGGGGCGTAGCGATCTTGTGCCGCTTATTCGCCCCAGCAAGGATTTCGCGCCAGAGGTGGCGTTTGAACTGATCCGCGCGGCGGTCTTGTTGGGCGAGCGCGGGCGCCCGCTTGATGCGCTGCGGAGCCTTGCGGTTGGGCCCGGTGCGCGCACGCGAACTGCGTTGGAATTGGCGGTGCTCGCAAGTCCCATGGACGCTACGCAAAACTGGCTTGCAGGTCTGGGCCCCGAGGGGGCCGAAACCGTGGCGTTGGCGATTGGCTTGATGGGCCTGCCCGCACAGGTGCCGTGGCTCATTGAGGCGATGCGTGACCCAAAATTGGCGCGCCGCGCCGGCGAAAGCTTGAGCCTGATCACGGGCGTAGATTTGGCAGCACTGGATCTGGAGGGAAGCGCTCCAGAAGACTTCGATGAGGGGCCCAATGATGACCCCGAAGACGAGATGGTTGCGCTTGATCCGGACGAGGATCTGCCTTGGCCAGAGCCCGATCTGGTGGCCGAATGGTGGGCGGGGGAAAGCGGGCGCTATGCCGCCGATGGCCGCTATTTTCTGGGCCAACCCGTTTCAGAGGCGGGCTTGGGGGAGGCTTTTGCGAAGGGAACGCAGCGCCACCGGCGCATTGCGGCGCTGGCGCAAGTTTTGGCCAAGCCTGGGTCCGTGCTTCCGAATTGGCGGGCACGTGAAGCTTTGGTGCTTGGCTGATTGGCTCTATTCCGCTGACGTGGCGGTATTGCCCAAGAGCATCCGGCGTGGCGCTGGCGGGCTTGTAATCCCGCGCGCCGCCAAACTGGCGCGGGCAAGTTGCGTGAACCGCCGCCCGACAGCCCATTGTGCCGCCGGGACGGTGCGCAAAAGCGCGCGGTAGGTGTAGAACCCATCCGACATGCCAACGATCCCTTGAAGATCGACATCGCCACGCAGATCGGCCCCAAGATCGGAGGCTTTGAGTTGAGCAAAAGCCTCTTGCAAGGCGTCATGCACCGCCGCCACATCGTCCTCAGCGGCAATCGCGAATTCCGCGACATGGGCCGAGAAATCGCGGGTCATGTTCGACACGGTCGTGACCGAGGAAAACGGCACAATATGCAGTGTGCCATCTAGCGCACGCAGCCGGATGGATCGGATCGACACCCGCTCAACCCCGCCCGAAAGCCCGGCCACTTCCACGACATCGCCTTCGTTCACGGCGTTTTCGATCTGGATGAAAATGCCGGTGATGATGTCTTGCACCAGTTTTTGTGCACCAAAGCCGACGGCAATGCCGACAACGCCAGCCCCGGCGAGGAGCGGTGCCACATCAAGCCCAAGCTGGGAGAGCGCCAGCATCACCGAGTTAATCACCACTGCGAGGCCAAAAGCATTGCGGAAAAGGCGCAACAGCGTGCGGCGGCGGTTATATTCACGCCGTCCGGGAAGGGCGGCCATCAGCCAGCGGTCAAAGAGATTGGAAACCGCAAACCATAGCGCGGTGGCGCCTGCCAAAACCAAAAACGCAGAGGCCACGCGCCAAAAGGCTCCTTTTACCGCGGCACTGCTGACCAAGGCGAAGAGGTCAATCACCCCCCAACCCGCCAGAAGGGCAACAACGGCAAAGGCCATCAGCCCCGCACTTGCAACTGCGCCAAGCGCTTGCAGCAAGGGTGTGGTGGCTGGGGGCGTTTCTGGCAGGGTTTGAAACGCGCCGTTTTGCGCGGCCATCATCGCGGAAAGACCGCTTCTGTCCCAAAGCTCAAGCGCTGCCGCCACAAGGATCAGGGCGACAACCGTGCCGCCAAGCCCGGCCAGCACGATCTGCCCCGCCAAAGCGGGCATGGTGATGGCGACGAGCCATGCGTAAAGTGCAGCCACGCGCGCGGGCCAAGCCCATAGCCCGGGGGAGCGGGTGAGAAGCGCTGCGGCGCTGCGCGACAGATCTGGGGTGGCTGGCGCGGCCGGGTCAGGTCGCAGGTCGGTGGCACGATGCGCGCAGGCGGCTTTGACAACGCGCTGAATGCCCCAAAGCGCCGCCATCAGCGCGAGCGTTGCCACCAACACGCGGGTTGGCCGCAAGACGGCAAGGCCCGCAATTTCGCGCAGGCCCGGCGCGACAAACATCATCCCCTGCACGGTGATCCCAATTGGCACCACCGCGCTTTGATAGATCGCGCGTTGAAGCGGTGGGGCGACCCAAGACAGACTGCGCCCGCTTTCGGCTTCGGGGCTGGCGACAAGGGCGAGCACGATCCGGCTCAGCCCAAACAGCGCAAAGGCAGACAGATAGAGCGTTTGCAGGATGAAAAGCTGCCCTGTTAGGGCTGAAAGCCAGCTCGCTACGGTCAGGCCCACCGCCCAAGCCACGCCAAGGTTCACAAGCCGAAAGAGCGTGGCGACCAGTGTGCCTTGCACCTTCGCAAGCGTTCCGCGCTGGGCAATAGGGCGCTTGCGCCAGCGCGCAAAGAGGGCGCTGAGCGCAAGCGAGGTGCCCACGGTCACCACAATACTGGCGAGAAGCGAGGCCAGTTCTGCCCCGGCAAGGCCATTCCAAATCCGCGTGGTCAGTTCGCTAAGGGAATCTGCACTGGAAATCCGCGATAATTCGCGCGCGAGTGCTGTCATCTGTTCGCGCAGGGTCGCGGCAAGGTCATGGCCAAAGCCGGTGCCGATATCAAGCGCTTGGGAGGCGAGTGGCGCCGATGTGACCGGCGCCTCCTCCACGACAGGGGGTGCGACCTCCGGCGTGGTCGGTGTCGCGGCGCTCTCCGTTGTTTTGTCTGAAGATGCTGCGGCCTCAACTTCGGTGCTTTGTGTCGGAACGGCGGGCTCTGCCGTATTTTGGGCCAAGGCGGGCAGCGCCAGTGTCACGATCAGCGCAAGGCTGCTTATGGCAGGCAGGGTGCGCAATGTCTTCATTCTTGGCCCTCTTTTCGCAAGTTTTTCATATTGCGGCGGTTCTGCGCGCCGCTTCTATCAGCATGGCCAAGCAATTGGGCTCCGTCAGCCCCTTTCCCTGCGGCAAACCACCCCGCATGCCAGCCAAGGTCTCAATTCTAAACGCGCCGCATCGCAGCAAGTTCCGTGTTTTCTCGGGAATGCCCGGATCTAGGGATCGTTTTGTGCGTCTGTGCGTTTCTCCTTGGGAGGCGCGGCGATCTGTGCGGCAGCGCAAAAAGAAGGAGATGCAGATGCAATTAGGAATGATCGGTCTGGGCCGGATGGGGGCCAATATGGTGCGCCGCTTGCAGGCCAAAGGGCAGGACTGCGTTGTCTATGACCTTGATGCGAGCGCTGTTGAAAAACTGGTGGCCGAGGGTGCAGCTGGCGCCGAAAGCATGGCTGATCTGGTCGCGCAGCTGACCCCGCCGCGGGCGATTTGGCTGATGCTGCCAGCTGCGATCACGGGGCAGGTGGCGCGCGAACTGGCGGGCCTCATGGAGCGGGGCGATGTGGTGATTGATGGTGGCAATTCCTTTTACCGCGATGCTGTCGATCTGGCCGCAGAACTGGCCCCGCAAGGGATTGAGGTGATTGATACCGGCACCAGTGGCGGCGTTTGGGGGCTGGAGCGGGGCTATTGTTTGATGATTGGCGGGCCAAAAGGGGCTGTTGAGCGGCTCGACCCGATTTTTGCGGCCCTCGCGCCGGGCGATGAAACAGGGCAGGCGCATGACCCAGCCATCGGCACTGCGCCGCTCGGCTATTTGCATTGTGGGCCGACCGGGGCGGGGCATTTCGTGAAAATGGTCCACAATGGCATCGAATATGGCGTGATGGCCGCCTATGCCGAGGGGCTGAATGTTCTGGCAGCGGCCAATGATGGGGCTGCGAGCCGGGAAGCGGATGCCGAAACATCGCCGCTTTCTAACCCGGAATACTACCGCTTTGATATTGATCTGGCGGCGGTCACCGAGGTGTGGCGGCATTCGAGCGTGATCGGGTCTTGGCTTTTGGATCTGACCGCGCAGGCGCTCAAACACGAACCAAAGCTTGAATGCTTCGCGGGGCATGTATCGGATTCGGGCGAAGGGCGCTGGACGGTGCAGGCGGCGGTGGAAACTGGCGTTCCGGTGCCGGTTCTGTCATCGGCGCTGTTTTCGCGCTTTGCCTCGCGCGGCGAGGATGAATTCGCCAATAAGGTGCTCTCGGCGATGCGCTACGCCTTTGGCGGGCATTTGGAGAAAACCGGCGCACAGTAGCGCGCCGGTTTTGGTGTTGCGGCTTACTCGGCCAGACCTTCGGCCGCGAGCCAGCGCTCGGCATCCAGCGCGGCCATGCAGCCCATGCCTGCCGAGGTCACGGCTTGGCGATAGACATGGTCGGTCAAATCGCCCGCCGCAAACACACCGGCGATCGAGGTGCGGGTGGTGCCCGGCTCCACTTTCACATAGCCGCCGTGATGCAACTCTAGCTGGTCTTTCACCAGTTCAGACGCCGGGGCATGGCCAATCGCCACAAAGAAGCCGTCGCAAGCGATCTCGCTTTCGGCTCCGGTTTTGACGTTTTTCACCCGGCACCCGGTGACGCCCAAGGGCGCCTCGTTGCCCATCACTTCTTCGACGACGCTGTCCCAGACCACTTCGATCTTGGGGTTCTTCATCAGGCGCTCGATCAGGATCTTTTCTGCACGGAAGCTGTCGCGGCGGTGGATCACCGTCACTTTGGTGGCGAAATTGGTCAAGAACATCGCCTCTTCCACAGCGGCATTGCCGCCGCCAACGACGACCACCTCTTTGCCGCGATAGAAGAACCCGTCACAGGTCGCACAGGCGGAAACGCCAAAGCCTTGGAACTTTTGTTCGGAGGGAAGGCCCAGCCAGCGCGCCTGCGCCCCGGTCGCCAGAATCACCGAATCGGCGACATATTCCGTGCCCGAATCGCCCACAGCGGTGAACGGACGGTTGCCCAGATCAAGCGAGGTGATCAGATCGGAAATCACCTCAGCCCCCATCGCGCGGGCATGTTCTTCCATCTGCATCATCAGATCGGGGCCTTGCACCTCGGTGCGGCCGGGCCAGTTTTC
Organism: Rhodobacter aestuarii; assembly: GCF_900156655.1. GTDB lineage: Bacteria > Pseudomonadota > Alphaproteobacteria > Rhodobacterales > Rhodobacteraceae > Rhodobacter > Rhodobacter aestuarii. Next base: position 100,796 of record NZ_FTOG01000010.1, read on the forward strand.
CACTTCGGTGGTGATGGTCAGCTGCCCGCCGGGCTGCATCCCTTGCACCAAAACCGGGTTCAGCATCGCGCGCGAGGCATAGACCGCTGCGGTATATCCTGCAGGGCCGGAGCCAATGATCAGCACCTTCGTCCGCTTCGTCTCGCCCATGATCCGCTCCTTTGTTTGTCTGCGCTCATATAAGCGGCAGGCGCCCTTTGTGAAAGCCCCCGGGGGTTTGCGATGTGGTTTGCGGGGCCGCAAGTGCCGATTGCGCTTGCGCCTGCGCGCGCGAAACAATATTGCGCCCAAAGGCGCCACTCGATAAGGTTCGCACAACCAAGGAGGGAAACCATGGGCACGAGCAAGCTCGACGAGATCGACCGGAAGATTCTGGCCGAGCTTCAGGCTGATGGGCGCATGACCAACGTGGAACTGGCCAAAAGGGTGGGGATTTCTGCGCCGCCGTGTTTGCGCCGGGTCCGGACCTTGGAAGAGGCAGGCTACATTCGCGGCTATCATGCCGATGTGAACCCGCGCGAATTGGGTTTTGAAGTGCAGGTCTTTGCAATGGTGCGGCTGCACAGCCAAGCCGAAGCGGATCTGAGCGCCTTTGAAGCGCGCTGTCGGGCTTGGCCCTTGGTACGCGAGTGCCACATGCTCAACGGCGAGATCGATTTTGTGCTGAAATGCGCGGCTCCCGATCTAAGCACCTTCCAAAACTTCCTGACCGGTGAATTGACTGCGGCCGACAATGTGGCGAGCGTGAAAACCTCGCTGGTGATCCGCTGCGCCAAAGATGAGCCGGGCGTGCCCTTTGACGTGCTTGAAGAGCGGTTGGCCAAGCTGGCGTAAGCCGCTTTCATCTCGGGATATCTGAACAAAGACGAAGGGCCCCGCTTTGGAGGCCCTTTTCATTTGGCTTTCAAACTTCGCCCGCGCGGACCATGTCGATCATCGCTTGGCCTTTTTGCGCGTCTTCCAGCATCCACGGATAGGGCGCTCCGTCGCGGATATGGGCGACGAAGGCTTCCACCTGCAGCACATATTGGTTCACACCGGGAAAGCGATGGGTCTCGGTGGTGGTTTTCGTGTGCAAATGCACCTGCGCCTCGCCAAAGACATTGGCGTTGAAGGGCGCGGTCAGCGTGATGCGCCCGCTCTCGCCTTGGAACGTTACCTCTTGGCGCGCAAAAAGGCGCGTTGCGGTGAGCGCGGCATAGCTGAACTGGCCACCAGGCCCCGCCATTTCCCCCCGCACTTGGGTGAAGGTATCGACCCCGTTTTCGCGTTTGATGAGTGCACTCATTTCCACAGGTTCTGCGCGGGCGGCAAAGCGCACCGAGGAATAAGCATATACCCCGATATCCGGGATCGAGCCGCCGCCGACATCGGCGCGGTTGCGGATGTTGTTCGGGTCTGGGTTGTCATAGGTGAAAGCGACATCGGCATGGCGCAATTGCCCGATCCGCCCTTCATCAAGCCAGCGCCGCACCAACTGCCATTGGGGATGGTGCACGATCATATAGGCTTCGGTCGCGAATTTGCCCGATGCATCGCGCGCGGCGATCAGCCGGTCGATCTCTGCCGCGGTCATCGCGAGCGGCTTTTCAATCAACACGTGTTTGCCTGCCGCGAGCGCCTTGAGGCCCCATTCGATATGCAGCGTGTTGGGCAGCGGAATATAGACCGCCTCAATGCTGGGGTCAGCGAGCAGCGCATCGTAGTTGCTATGAACCGCCAGTCCCGGTGCGAAGGCTTCAAATCGGGCGGCTTTTTCCGGCGAAGAGGTGGCAAGGGCCGCAAGCCGCGCGCCTTTGGCGGCGTGGATCGCGGGCCCCATATGTTCGGCGGCAAAATTCGCCGCGCCAAGAATGCCCCAATTCATCGGCTCCATCGCGCCCTCCTGTCTTCATGTTTCCCGAAAGCTAGGCCGGGGCATGGGGGCGGCAAGGGCGCTTAGTCGCTGAGCGGCATGCCCTTTTCTTTGGCGAGCGCTTTCATCCGGCCTTGCAGCTTTTCAAAGGCGCGCACTTCAATCTGGCGGATGCGTTCGCGGCTAACCTCATATTGGCCAGAAAGTTCTTCCAGCGTCACCGGGTCGTCACGCAGCCGCCGCGCCATCAAGATATCACGCTCGCGCTCGTTGAGCACATCCATCGCCGCAACGAGCATCGCGCGGCGCGCCTCTAGCTCATCAGCTTCGGCATAGGCTTCGGCTTGGTCGGCGGTTTCATCCTCCAGCCAATCTTGCCATTGCGTCGCGCTTTCGCCATCGGACGAGCCGATTTGCGCATTGAGCGAGGCATCCGAACCAGCCAAGCGGCGGTTCATCTCCACCACATCGGCTTCGGTGACGTTCAGGTCTTTGGCGATTTGGGCGACTGTATCGGGGCGCAGATCGCCATCTTCCAGCGCGCCAATTTTGGATTTGGCCTTGCGCAGGTTGAAAAACAGCTTCTTTTGCGCGGAGGTGGTGCCAAGTTTCACCAAGCTCCAAGACCGCAGGATATATTCCTGAATCGCGGCGCGGATCCACCACATCGCATAGGTGGCGAGCCGGAAGCCGCGCTCCGGATCAAAGCGCTTCACGGCCTGCATCAGGCCCACATTGGCCTCAGAAATCACTTCCGCCTGCGGCAGACCATAGCCGCGGTATCCCATCGCGATTTTTGCCGCGAGCCGCAAATGCGAGGTCACAAGCTTATGGGCAGAAGCGGAATCTTGGTGGTCAACCCAAGCTTTTGCCAGCATGTATTCCTCTTCCGGTTCCAGAAGCGGAAACTTCCGGATCTCCTGCAAATAGCGGTTCAGACCCTGTTCTGGACTGGGGGCTGGCAGGTTGGCATAGGTGCTCATGCGTGCTCATTCCTCCTTCGGCCCCGATAAATGGGGCGAGACGGCCCGCCTTTCAAGGGCTTGCGGCTGCGGGGCCTTCTTTACAGGAACCTGAACGGAGCATGAACCCGTTTCCGCCGCATCGCAAGCTTCGTTGACGCAACTGTGAGCCTAGCGGGCCTGGGCCCCCGCGCGCAAAATGGCCTGCAAGGCTTCAAAATCAGCGGGCAGGGGGGAGGTGAAGCTGAGTTCTTCACCCGTCACCGGATGGGTGAAGCCCAGCGTGGCCGCATGCAGCGCTTGGCGCGGGAAACTGGCCACGGCTTGCGCTGCCGCCTCGCCAATGATCCGCACCGGCAGTTTGCGCTTGCCGCCATAGGTCGGGTCGCCCACCAGCCCGTGGCCTACATGGGACATATGCACCCGAATTTGATGCGTGCGCCCGGTTTCCAGCCAGCAATCCACCAGCGACGCGACGCCGGCAAACTCTTCCACCACCCGCGCGCGGGTCACCGCATGACGCCCGCCGGAGAAAAGTACTGCTTGGCGTTGCCGATCCGTCGGGTGGCGCGCAAGTTGCGAGGTGATCTTGAGGATATTTCCGCCCTCGAAACTCACGCCACGAATCCCGCGCAGGCGCGGATCGGCGGCAGAAGGCACGCCGTAAACCAGCGCGCTATATTGGCGGTGCACCGTGTGCTTTTCAAATTGTGCGGCCAGCCCATGATGCGCGCGGTCGGATTTTGCGACCACCAACAGGCCAGAGGTGTCTTTGTCGATCCGGTGCACAATGCCGGGCCGCGCCTCGCCGCCAATGCCGGAAAGATTGCCGCCAAAATGGTGCAAAAGCGCATTGACCAAGGTGCCATCTTCGGAGCCCGGTGCCGGATGCACCACCATGCCCGCGGGTTTGTCGATCACGATCAGATCGTCATCTTCCCAAAGCACGGTGAGCGGAATGTCTTGCGCGACCGTTTCCACCGCGCGTGGGGGCTCTAATGCGATCGTGTAGACCTCGCCGGGGACGACCTTGGCTTTGATCTCAGTCACCGGAGTGCCATCGCGGGTCACCGCGCCTTCCGCGATCAGCTTGGCAAGACGCGAGCGCGAGAGTGCGGCTTCTTCTGGCACAAGGGCCGCCAATGCCTTATCAAGCCGGTCGGCGGGGTTTTCGCCGATTTCGATGTGCAGGAGCTGCGACGCGATGTCCGACATGATGCCTTCCGATCCGGCCCCGCCGCCCGAGGTGAGGTTTCTGAAATTGCTAACCACCACCTTGGCGGGTGTGATGATCGTGGGCCTTGTAACGATCATCGGGCTGCTTGTCACGCGGCTGCCGAAAGGGCCGGTCTTGCCAGAGCTTCCCGCGCGGATTGCCTTGCCCGAGGGCGTGAAGGCCGAGACGGTGACCTTTGGCAAAGGCTTCACCGTGGTGGTGAGCGACACGGGGCGAGTGCTTGTCTATCGCCCCGATGGCGCCTTGGTACAGGACGTGCCGCTGCAATAACGGCTTTCGCCTTTGCCAAAAGAAAAGCGCCTCACGCATAGTGCGGAGGCGCTTTTATGTTTGGCTTTGCCGCCCGGCAGCGGCGCGCTTGATTTACTTCGCTTCGAGCGCGTCGAGGCGGGCTTTGAGCGCTTCGTTTTCTTCGCGGGCTTTGATCGCCATCGCTTTGACCGCGTCAAACTCTTCGCGGGTCACAAAATCGCGCTCGGCCAGCCAGCGGTCCATCCAGCTTTTCATCGCGGTTTCGGCTTCGGTCTTGGCACCTTGCGCCACACCCATCGCATTGGTCATCAGCTTCGACATTTCGTCGAAAATCTTGTTCGGAGCTTCCATCGCGTTTCCCTTCTGCACCCCGGGACTTGGCCCGACTTGCCCCCTATATGGTCTGCGCGGCGCGCCAAGACAAGGTTGACTTCGCCGCAAGCTGCGGGCCTTTTGGCGGCGCGGCAGATGAGATGAGGCCCCGATGGCGATCCCTTTCCCCGAGATATCCCCCAATGCCTTTGTGATCCCCGGAGTAGACCTGCCCATTCGCTGGTATGCTTTGGCCTACATTGCGGGGCTATTGGCGGGCTGGCGGATCATCGTCGCGCTTATGAAGAGGCCAAAGCTCTGGGGCGGGCGCATACCGATGCCGCCCGAAAAGGTTGAAGACCTGCTCACCGCGGTGATTCTGGGCGTGATCTTGGGGGGACGGCTTGGCTATGTGCTCTTTTACGACCTGCCGACCTATGTGGCCGATCCTTTGGCGGTGTTCCGGGTATGGGAAGGCGGGATGGCCTTTCACGGCGGGTTTTTGGGTGTTGTGGTGGCTGGCATCTGGTTTTGCCGTCGTCATGGCTACCCGGCGCTGTCGGTGGGCGATGCTTTTGCGCTGGTGGCTCCCATCGGGCTTTTGTTTGGGCGCGTGGCCAATTTCATCAAGCCAGAGCTTTGGGGGCGGCCGACCGATGCGGCTTTGGGCGTGATTTTCCCCGGGCAAGCGGCGCAAACCTGTATGGGCTGGGCGGGGCAGGTGGATGGCTTTTGTGCTCGCCATCCCTCACAGCTTTATGAAGCGGGGCTTGAGGGGCTCGTTTTGGGCGCCGTGCTGTGGGGGTTGATGGCGCGCGGCGCGCTGCAACGACCGGGGCTGCTTATGGGCGTGTTCTTGATGGGCTATGGGCTGGCGCGCGCTTTTGTCGAGCTGTTCCGCCAGCCTGATGTGCAATTCACCTCGCCGACCAACCCGATTGGCTATGCGCTCCAATTTGGTGAGTTCGGACTGACGATGGGGCAGATCTTGTCGATCCCGATGGTGCTCGTCGGGCTCGCCTTCGTGCTGATTGCGCGGGTCAAGGCATGACACCACTGGGCGAACTTTTGGCGCGGCGCATCGCGGTAACAGGGCCGATCGGGCTTGATAGCTATATGGCCGACTGCCTGATGCACCCAGACCACGGCTATTACGCCACGCGCGACCCGTTTGGGCGGGCGGGGGATTTCATTACAGCCCCCGAAATCAGCCAGATGTTTGGGGAAATGTTGGGGCTTTGCCTTGCGCAGGCGTGGCTGGATCAGGGGCGGCCTGCTCCGTTTATATTAGCCGAATGTGGCCCCGGGCGCGGCACGCTGATGGCCGATGTGTTGCGCACGATCCGCACGGTTCCGGGGATGCAGGAGGCCGCGCAGGTGCATCTGATCGAGGCGTCATCCACGCTTCGTGAACTACAGTGCGCCAAAATTGCGCCGCAAGACGTTGTTTTTCATGAGAGTATCTCAAGCCTGCCCGAGGCGCCGCTGTTCCTCTTGGCGAACGAGTTTTTTGATGCCCTGCCAATCCGCCAATTTATCCGGCAAGGGCCGGGTTGGGCCGAGCGGCAGGTCGGGCTGCAAGGCGATGTTCTCGTGCCGGGCCTTGCACCGCCTGCGCCTTTGGAAGCCTTGCAACATCGGCTGCAAGACACGCGCGAGGAAGATGTGGTCGAGATTTGCCCCGCCGCTGCGCCGATTGCCGGGGAAATTGCGACGCGGATTGCCGCGCATGGTGGCGTGGCGCTGATTGTCGATTACGGCCATTGGCACAGCCTTGGCGATACCTTTCAGGCGGTCAAAGACCATGCTCCTTGCGACCCGTTCGCCGCGCCCGGTGAAGCTGATTTGACCGCGCATGTGGATTTTGAGCCTTTGGCGCAGGCAGCGCGTGCCGCTGGCGCCTCGGCCAGTGCCATGACCGCCCAAGGCGTGCTTTTGGAACGGCTTGGGATCACCGCACGGGCCGAGGCGCTTGCCCGCAAACTGGACGGCGCGGCCTTGCAGGCCCATATTGCTGCGCATCGGCGCTTGACCCATCCCGAAGAAATGGGTCAGGTGTTCCAAAGCCTTGCCATCTTCCCCGCAACCGCCCCGCTGCCGCCGGGCTTCGACGCTGCTTGAGCTCTTATCATGCCCACCACGCTCGAATTCCTGACTGCTCCGGCCCTTTCGGGCACACGCCACGGGTTCTTTACCCGCAAGGGCGGTGCCTCGTCTGGGGTGTTTTCTGGGCTCAATTGCGGGCATGGCTCAAGCGATCAGACCGAGGCGGTGGCACTGAATCGGTCTCGTGTCGCTGACGCGATGGGTGTTGCGCCTGCCGCTATGGTCGGTGTTTGGCAGGTGCATTCCGCCGATGTGGTTGCCGTGGATGCGCCGCTTACGGAAAAGGTTGAGGCCGATGGCATTGTGACCGCCACGCCGGGGCTATTGCTGACGGTGCTGACCGCCGATTGCCAACCGGTGCTTTTTGCAGATCGGCAAGCCGGTGTGATTGGGGCCACCCATGCGGGTTGGCGCGGCAGCCTTGAGGGTATTTTGGAAGAAACCCTTGCCGCGATGGAGCGCCTTGGGGCGAAGCGCGCCAATATCACCGCTGTCATTGGGCCGTGCATCTCGCAGCGCGCCTATGAGGTTGGGCACGACTTCATGGAAAACTTCTTGGTCGAGGATGCCGAGAATGCGCGTTTCTTTGCCGGTGGCCCGCAAGGCAAGCCGATGTTCGATTTGCCCGCCTATAGCCTTGCGCGGTTACGCGCTGCGGGTGTCGGCTCGGCGGAATGGATTGGGCGCTGCACCTATTCGGAACCAGATCGGTTTTATTCCTACCGCCGCACGACTCACGCGGGAGAGGCTGATTACGGGCGGCTGATCTCAACGATCCGGCTCTGACCCCTGAGACTGCTCTGCGCCTTTGGGGCGCGAATGTGCTCTCGTTTACCAAAGCCTTGCCACAATTGTGGCGCTGATCGCGCGGATGCGGTGCAAAGGGCCTTGTTTTGCGCGCTCTGGTAACAATCGACGCGCCACAATTTCGGGCAATGTCAGATTAACTTTTTTGCTTAAGGGTCAAAACCTCGCCGCAAAGGGGAGCGATACCTTGGGGACCGGCTAGAAGACCCAAGATGCCTGAGGCAGGAGAGATAAGATGACCGCCAAGACCAATCGCCGCTGGATGCGCACCGCCCTTGAGGGCAGCGTGAAATGTGATGTGGTGATGCCCTGGCAACGTGGCGCGCAACGCAGCGAAATGCTGGCGCGCCGGGATGGCCCGCAGGCCGCCCAAGGCATGCGCAAAGACCAGATGCGTTGGCGCGCGAAAGCCGCCAGCTGAGAACTTCCCCGACCCTTTCGCCCCTGTGGGGCGGGCTGCCCTTTGGGTGGCCATTGCAGGGGCCGGGGGCTGCCACCCCCGGCCAAGGCATGTGCGCAAGGCGCGTGATTCGCGCCAATTGCGGCAAAATCTGGGCACTGTTGCCCACATCGGTGACAGTCCGCGCCACGCCGCGCGGATTGGGTTACCGCCCTTTATCAATTCTTCACGAAATTTGACCTGCGCGCGAGAGCAGCGCATTTTCGGTTTGTCTTTCTGCATCCGGTGGGGGCCGCGCAGATATGACCAGACCGAAAGGCTGTGCCATGTCATATTCCCACCGGGTGGGTACGGGGCAGGTGTCCCCCGTGCTGCGACCCCAATCACAAATGCCCGCAGGCCAGCCGCGCAAGGGGTTGCCCACGGGGAAGACGCTGCGTGCGATGCCGCTGACGCGCCGTTATGAGGCGATGTGGCTCGGGGCTGAGGGCGAAATCCTCGACAGCACCCGCCTTGCGCCAGCCATGCCACTTTTTGAAGAGGCGTTCTCGGCCCTTGCGCGCGGGGCGGTGCTGGCCACCACACAAGGGCCTGTCGCGGTCGAAGATTTGGTGCCGGGCATGCAGGTCATGACCGCCGAAGGGGCGGAGGAAATCGTGACTTGGGTGGGCTCCATGGTGATTTACCCGGGCCGTGACGGGGCTGATGGGGGCGCAGAGCCTGTCACCCTGACACGGGTCACCGCCGAGGCATTGGGGGCCGGGCGTCCGATGCAGGATGTGGTGCTTGGCCCGCGCGCGCGCCTTTGCCTGCATGATGCGCGGCTGCGCCGTGTCGCGGGCTATGACGCGGCCTATGTGCCGGCCCGCGCCTTTGTTGACGGGGTGAGCGTGATCGAGGTGACCCCGGTCGCACCGGTCACTGTCTATCATGTCGTGTTGCAGCGGCATGGCTCGCTCAAAGTGGCGGGGCTGGAGGTAGAGGCTTTCCATCCCGGCGAGGGTGTGGAGCGCATGATCGACCCGCGAATGCTGTCGCTTTTCGCGGCGCAATTCCCGCAAATGCCCGATCTTTCCGGCTTCGGCCCGCAGGCGCATCCGCGGCTTACCCGGTTTGAGGTGGAAAGCCTTTGGGACTGATCGCGCAGCTTTAAAAAAACCGGCGCTCTTGCGGGCGCCGGTTTTGCGTGGGTCGCGTGGCTTAATGCGCCATCAAGATCGGCACTTCGGCCTGTTCGAGCATATTGCGGGTCGCGCCACCCAAAATCGCCTCGCGGAACCGCGAATGGCCATAGGCCCCCATCACCACCATCTGTGCCGAGGTATCGCGCACATGACGGTTGATCACATCAGAAATGCGCGGCAGCGTTTTCGCCAAAACCGAGACCTCGACCTTGACGCCGTGACGCGCCAGCCATTGGCTGAGCTGCCCGCCCGGGTCCGAACGTTCCGGCCCATGCGCGGGTGGGTCAATCACCGTGATGTCGACAAGCTGTGCCGATTTCAAAAGCGGCAGCGCCTTGCGGATCGCGTTCATCGCCTCGTTCGATTGGTTCCACGCCACCACAACCCGGCGCGCGTTCAGGCTGACCACTTGCCCATCAGGCACGATCAGTGCGGGGGATTGGCCTTCGAAAAGCGCGGCTTCCACCGCGGCCTCCAATTCCTGCCCGCGGCCCTCGCCATAGGGATGGCCCATCACGACCAAGTCGGCGAAGCGCGCGCGCAGCCCAACCACCGTTGCAATCGCGCCGATTTGGGCCACCACAGCCTCGGTGCTCCAGCGAATATCTTCGCTAGAAAGGCGCTCATTGATCGCTTTTTCGGTCTCGCGGGCCTCTTCTTGCGCCCGATCGAGAACTTCTTGCTGCACAAACGCCGTTGCTCCGGCATAATAGTAGCCAGTTTGGGTGCGATCGACGCCCAAACACAACACTTCCAGATGTGCATCTTCGGCACGGGCCACCGCGACTGCCGAGTCGATTTGTCCATGCGCTTGTGAGACATCCGTCACAATCGTCAAAACCGTCTTGTAGGCCATCTACTGCCCCCTGAATGCGGATTTATCAGCAATCTCTAACGATTCGAACGGGTTTGCACATTGACGAGGATCAAGGCAGACCCTTTACAGGAGGTGGGCGCGCTGTCATGGTGCGGCGAAAGAACGCACCACCTTGTCAAGAAATTGATCAAGATCAAGGCGGGTGGCATACCCTGAAATCACAAGAGACAAGTCGAGAAACTTCTGCCCCGACCGACTCGGGATGGGACAGAAGAACAACAAGACGAAGGGACGCAAAAATATGTGGGATTACATCAAGCTGATCGCGCTTGGTCTCGCGGCGGCGCTTGCTGCATACGCAGCGAGTCAGGCGCGGGACCTGCCGTATATGGTGAACATGATCGAGGCCATGCTGGCCGCGGTCATCGCGTTCATCTGGATACTGCGCACAATGGGGGACCCCAAACCCTCGAAAAACGAATATTGCGACGGCGTTATTCGCGCCGGCGTTATTGCAACCACCTTCTGGGGCGTGGTCGGCTTCCTTGTGGCCGTGATCATCGCTTTCCAGCTCGCCTTCCCGCAGCTCAACCTTGAGTTCGGCAATGGTATGCTCAACTTCGGGCGCCTGCGTCCGCTGCATACGTCGGCGGTTATTTTCGCTTTTGGTGGTAACGCGCTGATCGCTTCTGCCTTCTATGTTGTGCAACGCACCTCGGCGGCGCGCCTGTTTGGCGGCAATTCGCTCGGTTGGTTCGTGTTCTGGGGCTGGCAGCTGATCATCGTGATGGCCGCTTCGTCCTATTTGCTCGGCGGCTCGCAAGGCCGTGAATATGCCGAGATGAACTGGCATATCGACCTGTGGATCACCGTTGTTTGGGTGGCTTACCTGCTCGCCTTCCTCGGCACGATCTTCAAACGCAAAGAACCCCACATCTATGTGGCGAACTGGTTCTACCTGTCGTTCATCGTGACGATTGCGATGCTCCACCTCGTCAACAACCTCGCGATTCCGGTGTCGATCTTCGGTTCGAAATCGGTTCAGGTGATGTCGGGCGTGCAAGATGCCATGACGCAATGGTGGTATGGCCACAACGCCGTGGGCTTCTTCCTGACCGCCGGCTTCTTGGGCATGATGTACTACTTCGTGCCGAAACAAGCTGAACGTCCCGTCTATTCGTACAAACTCTCGATCGTCCACTTCTGGGCCCTGATCTTCCTGTACATCTGGGCTGGCCCGCACCACCTGCACTACACCGCGCTGCCCGACTGGGCCTCGACGCTCGGCATGGTGATGTCGGTAATCCTGTGGATGCCGTCCTGGGGTGGCATGATCAACGGTCTGATGACGCTTTCGGGCGCTTGGGACAAACTCCGCACCGATCCGGTTATTCGTATGATGGTTGTGTCCATCGGCTTCTACGGCATGTCGACCTTTGAAGGTCCGATGATGTCTATCAAAGCTGTGAACTCGCTCAGCCACTACACCGACTGGACCATTGGCCACGTGCACTCGGGTGCGCTCGGCTGGAACGGCATGATCACCTTCGGCATGCTCTACTTCCTGACGCCGCGCCTGTGGGGCCGTTCGGGTCTCTACTCGCTCAAACTGGTCAGCTGGCACTTCTGGCTCGCCACCATCGGGATCGTGCTCTACGCGTCCTCGATGTGGGTGACCGGCATCATGGAAGGCCTGATGTGGCGTGAAGTCGATGCGCAAGGCTTCCTTGTGAACGCTTTTGCCGACACCGTGGCTGCGAAAATGCCGATGTATGTCGTGCGTGGTTGCGGCGGGGTGCTCTATCTCACCGGCGGCATCATCATGGCCTACAACCTCTGGGCCACCGTGGCCAAACAACCGAAAACGGCCGAAGCTTCGGTCGCGGTCCCGGCGGAATAAGGAGAGACGCAGATGGCAATTCTGGACAAACACCACGTTCTTGAAAAGAACGCGACGCTGCTGCTTATCTTCTCTTTCCTCGTCGTGACCATCGGCGGGATCGTCGAGATCGCGCCGCTGTTCTACCTCGAAAACACGATCGAGAAAGTGGAAGGGGTTCGCCCCTACACGCCCCTCGAACTCACCGGGCGCGATATCTACATCCGCGAGGGCTGCTATGTTTGCCACTCGCAGATGATCCGCCCGATGCGTGACGAGGTGGAACGTTACGGCCACTATTCGCTTGCGGCCGAGTCGATGTACGACCACCCGTTCCAGTGGGGCTCCAAGCGGACGGGGCCTGACCTCGCCCGCGTTGGCGGCCGTTACTCGGATGCGTGGCATGTCGAACACCTGACGAACCCGCAATCGGTGGTGCCGGAGTCGGTGATGCCGAGCTACAGCTACCTGTCGCACGTGCCGCTCGACAGCACTTACATCGAGGAACGTCTGGAAACCGACGCCCTCGTTGGGGTGCCTTACACCTCGGAAATGATCGCAACGGCGAAAGCAGACTTCGTGTCTCAGGCGAACCCTGACGAAGACTACGACTCGCTGCTCGAGCATTACGGCGAAAAAGTGAACGTTCGGAACTTTGATGGCCAACCCGGCCTGACGGAGATGGACGCGCTGATCGCCTATCTGCAGGTGCTGGGGACGATGGTCGATTTCTCGACCTTCCAGCCCGTGGCTAGTCGCTGAGGAGAGCTGGGATGGACTATCATATCTTGCGTGAATTTGCCGATAGTTGGGCGGCGGCTGCGATGCTGCTGGTCTTCCTCGGTGCCGTGGTCTGGGCGTTCCGTCCGGGTTCGGCGAAGACTCACGCCGATACGGCGAACATCCCTTTCCGGCATGAAGACAAACCCGCCGATCCCGGCGCGGGCGACAGCCTGCGCTCGGACGACGGCGCCACGCGCTAAGGAGGCGTGGAAATGAGCAAAAAACCGACGAAAAAAGAGATCCAGACCACGGGCCATTCGTGGGATGGGATCGAAGAACTGAACACGCCGCTGCCGCGCTGGTGGCTGTGGACCTTCTATGCCTGCATCGTTTGGGGTGTGGCCTATTCGATCGCCATGCCGGCTTGGCCGATCTTTGCTTCGGGGGCGACCCCGGGTCTGCTCGGGTCCTCGACCCGCGCCGATGTGGACAAAGAAATCGCCAAATTCGCCGAAATGAACAAAGCGATTGAAGAGAAGCTGGTGGCAACGGAACTGACCGAGATCTCGAGCGATCCCGAGTTGGTCACCTATGTCAACAACGCTGGCGGCGCTGTGTTCCGGACTTGGTGCGCGCAGTGCCACGGTTCGGGCGCGGGCGGCAACAAAGGCTTCCCGAGCCTGATCGACAGCGACTGGCTCCATGGCGGTACGATCGACCAGATCTATCTGGACGTGCAGCATGGTATCCGCGATCCGCTTGATCCCGATACCAACGCGGCGGCGCAGATGCCGGCACACCTCGACGACGAGCTGCTGGAACCGGCGCAGATCGACGAAGTCGTTCAATATGTCCGCCAAATCTCGGGCCAAGATGCCGATGCCGAATTGGCGACGGCTGGCGCTGAGGTCTTTGCCGAATGGTGCGTCTCGTGCCACGGCGAAGATGCCAAGGGCATGCAAGAAATGGGTGCGCCCAACCTGACCGACGCGATCTGGCTCTATGGCGGTGACGTTGACACGCTCACCACCACGATCCGGCACGGCCGCGCTGGCGTGATGCCCTCGTGGAGCTACGGCACCACCGAAGGCACCTCGCGTCTGAGCGAAGTGCAGATCCGCGCTGTCTCCGCCTATGTGCACAGCCTCGGCGGCGGCGAATAAGCTTCAGTCAGATAGTCGGGGCGGTCTTCGGGCCGCCCCGATGAGCACCGACGCCCCGTCCTGTTCGCGCGTTTCCTGGGGCGTCGGTGTTTTTTGCGTTGTAAGTTGCGGTATTTTGTCCTTGCGACACTAAGTCCCATGGGGCAAGACGCACTCACCCATGACAGTCTCGGTCATATCGTGTATCGCAAATCTGTCTTTATATGCAGATATGATGATCTGCGCATCGAGGCATCCCCGTTCGGACCACGGGAAGGCGGCCCGGACGCAAGCGCATTGCCAACGGAGATGAACCCGTGAGCTCCACCGAACCCACTGACGACGCGCCGCTTTATGAGGCGCGCGAACCTATTTTTCCGAAACGTATTTCCGGCAAGTTCCGTTCACTGAAATGGATCCTGATGTCGGTCATGTTGGGGATTTATTACATCACCCCATGGATCCGCTGGAACCGCGGTCCGGCCCTGCCAGACCAAGCCGTGCTGCTCGATCTGGCGAATCGTCGCTTCTTCTTCTTCGGTCTCGAGATTTGGCCGCACGAGTTTTACTTCGTGGCGGGCTTGTTGATCATGGCCGGTCTGGGTCTTTTCCTGTTCACCTCGGCTTTGGGGCGTGTGTGGTGCGGCTATGCCTGCCCGCAAACGGTCTGGACGGACCTGTTCATTCTGGTTGAACGCTGGGTCGAAGGGGATCGGAACAACCGCATCCGCCTGCATCGCCAGCCGTGGAACGCAGAGAAAATCCGCAAGAGCCTGACGAAATGGACGTTGTGGCTGCTCATCGGTCTCGCGACCGGCGGGGCTTGGGTGTTCTATTTCACCGATGCGCCAACGCTTTTGGCGAACCTTTTCACCGGTGATGCCTCGCCAATCGCCTATACGACAATTGCCGTTGCCACCGCGACGACCTTTGCCTTTGGCGGGTTCGCGCGCGAACAGATGTGCATCTATGCCTGCCCGTGGCCGCGGATTCAGGCGGCGATGATGGACGAAGACACGATCACCATTGCCTACCGCGAATGGCGCGGCGAACCGCGCGGCAAGTTGCACAAGGGGCAGGTGGCCGAAGGGCAGGGCGATTGCATTGATTGTATGGCCTGCTTCAACGTCTGCCCGATGGGGATCGACATCCGCAACGGCCAGCAGCTTGAATGCATCACCTGCGGGCTGTGCATCGACGCTTGCAACGAGATCATGGACAAGATCGGCAAGCCGCGCGGCCTTGTGGGCTATATGGCGCTCAAAGACGAAGCGAGCGAGCGTGCGGGCAACAAGGTGGTCAACATCTGGAAACACGTGCTGCGTCCGCGCACGCTGGTGTACTTTACCCTGTGGTCTGGCTTCGGGATCGCGCTTGTCGTGGCGCTGTTCTTGCGCTCGCCGCTTGACTTCAACGTTACGCCGAACCGTGACCCGCTTTACGTGATGCAAGGCGATGGGACGATCCGCAACATCTACACGATGCGGATCCGCAACAAGCATGGTGAAGACGTGACCTACCGTATCAGCGCAACCACACCCGATGGTGAAGCTGATCCCACGCTGACCCTCTCGCTCGAGGGCCAAGAGGGTGATACGGTGACCGTACCGGCTGACCAGCTCTATAACCAGCGGCTCTATCTTGAAGCGGCGCCGCGGTCTGATCTGGCCACCACCAGCCGCACCGATATCGACATTTGGGTCGAACAGGTGGGCGGCGAAGTGCCGGTGAAGGACTCGGTTGGCACCGTGTTCAACGGGAAGGAGCAATGAGATGACGAAACCCCTCACCGGGCGCAAGGTGTTCGCAATGTTCGTGGCCTTCTTTGGCCTGATCATCGCAGTGAACGTGACGATGGCCTATAACGCCATCAAAACCTTCCCCGGTGTCGAGGAGGCCCATCCCTATAACGCATCGCAGACCTTTGATGCGGATCGGGAAGCGCAGGAGCGGCTCGGTTGGAGCGTGCGCCCTGCCTATGATGGGACGTCACTCATCATCGATATTCGCGACCGGGACGGAAATCCCGCCTCGGTCGCGGATTTGACTGTTTTGGTTGGCCGCAAGACCATGGCCGCCGAAGACCAAACCCCAGACATGACGCCATTGGGCGGGCTTTTCACTGCCCCGGTGGCCCTCGCCCCCGGCGATTGGCTGCTTCATATCAATGCGAAGTCGACTGACGGCACCGTCTTCCGCCAAAGGCTCGATTTCTTTGTCGACGGCTGATGCGTCATGACGGTTGCCCCCCTCGCGCCGGAACGCGCGCAAGAGTTTGACGAAGAGCATGTTTCTGCCTCGGCCTGCCCGGCCTGCCTTGCCGCCCCTTCGGCGGAACAGATGGCAAAATCGGGCGATATCAAGGGCGCGCGGATCATGCTGTCGCTGCCCACCGCGCATTGCGCTGTTTGTATCACCGATGTCGAACGCGAGATGGAAGCAACGCCGGGTGTGCGTTCGGCCCGCGTCAACCTCACGCTCAAGCGGGTTTCTGTTGATGCTGAGGCGGGGGTGGAAGCGGGCGATCTGATCGCGCGTCTGGACCGTATTGGCTATGAGGCGCATGAGCTTGACCCGGGTATGCTAAGCGCCACCGAGACCGACAAACGCGGGCGTGATTTGCTGATGCGGATCGGCGTGGCCGGCTTCGCGATGATGAACATCATGCTCTTGTCGATCGCGGTCTGGTCAGGGGCCGAAAGCGCGACGCGCGATATGTTCCACTGGATTTCGGCGGCGATTGCTCTGCCGACGGTGGTTTTTGCGGGCAAGCCGTTCTTCGTTTCGGCCTTTGGGGCGCTGCGCCATGCGCGGCTCAATATGGATGTGCCGATTTCGCTGGCGCTGGTGCTGGCCTCTGGCATTTCGATTTTTGAGACGATGCAGCACGGCCATCACGCCTATTTCGATGCGGCTGTGATGCTCGCCTTCTTCCTGTTGGTCGGGCGCTACCTTGATTACCGCACCCGTGCGGTGGCGCGCTCGGCGGCCGAAGAACTTGCCGCGCTTGAGGTGCCGCGCGCCACGCTGTTGCGCGAGGGGCTTGAAAGCATTGTTGCCGTGTCTGACCTGCAACCGGGCGATTTGATCCGCGTGCGCCCGGGGGGCCGCATCCCAGCCGATGGTGCGGTGACCGAAGGGACATCAGAGACCGATCGCTCGCTGCTGACTGGCGAGACGCTGCCGGTTTACGTCGGCCCGGGCACGATGCTCAGCGCGGGCGAGGTGAACCTCACCGGACCGCTCACTTTGCGGGTGACGGCGGCGGGCAAAGATAGCTCCCTCCACCGCATGGCCGATCTGGTGGCGATGGCCGAAAGCGCCAAGACCCGCTACACAACGCTCGCTGAGCGTGCTGCACGGGCCTATTCGCCGCTGGTGCATTTGCTCTCTTTCTCGGCCTTTGGCTTTTGGCTTTGGTGGACCGGGGGCGATCTGCGCTTTGCAATCAATATCGCCGCTTCGGTGCTGATCATCACCTGCCCCTGTGCGCTTGGGCTGGCCGTGCCTGCGGTTGTAACGGCGGCCAGCGGCAAGCTTTTCCGCAAGGGGCTATTGATCAAAGACGGCACCGCGCTCGAACGCTTGGCCGAGGTCGATACGGTTGTGTTTGATAAAACCGGCACGCTGACGCTCGGCACTCCCGTGCCCGAAAACCTTTATGACTTTGATGCCGAAACGCTTTCGATGGCCGCAGCCCTCGCTGCGGCTTCGGCGCATCCGCTCGCGAAATCCATCCACGCGGCCACGCTGGAACGGGGGCTACTGCCTACCCAATTGGATGATTTGCGCGAAGTGCCCGGCTTCGGGGTCGAGGGGCGGCTTGGCAAACGCAAACTGCGGCTCGGTCGGTCCGATTGGGTTGGGGCGGCAGCGGCAGACACAACCGCGACGCATCTGCGCATTGGCGATGCGCCGCCGCTCACCTTCCGCTTCTCGGACCATCTACGCCCCGGCGCGGCAGAGGCTGTGGCGCTTTTGCACGCTCAGGGTAAGCAGGTGCTACTGGTCTCGGGTGATGTGGAAAGCGCTGTAGCCACGCTCGCCGCGAAGCTTGAGATCAAAGATTGGCGCTCTGGCGCATTGCCTTCCGAAAAGGCGGCACTGGTCGCTGATCTGATGGGCCACGGCCATCGCGTGTTGATGGTGGGCGATGGGCTCAATGACACGGCAGCCCTTGCGGCGGCGCATGTCTCGATCTCGCCCGCAACCGCGCTTGATGCTGCCCGCACGGCTTCTGACATCGTGCTATTGGGCCAAGACCTTGCGCCCGTGGGCGATGCTTTGCGGATTGCCAAACAGGCCCGGGCGCGGATCAAACAGAACTTCGCGATCTCGGGGATCTACAACACCATTGCCGTGCCGCTTGCGCTGATTGGCCTTGCGACCCCACTTTGGGCGGCCTTGGCGATGTCGTCATCCTCGATTACGGTATCGCTCAACTCGCTGCGTTTGCGCTGAAGAGGTGCCCTGATGTCGGTCCTTACCTATCTCATCCCGATCTCGCTCTTTCTGGGCGGCTTTGGTCTTGTGGCTTTTGTTTGGTCGCTGAAAGACCGCCAATATGAAGACCCGAAAGGCGATGCCGAACGGATCTTGTCGGGCCAATATGACGATCACCCGAAGCAATAAGCGAACCGATTGTGCAAAGAAAAAGCCCGGGTGCCGCAAGGCCCCGGGCTTTTCTATCTTCTGTGGGGCGCGCTTACGGCCCGATGACTGTGCAGTCCACGGCACGGGCGCTTAGTCGCGCGCAGGCAAGGTCTGCATCAGCGCGGGTCAGCCCAACAAACAGTGCCTCATGCCCTGCGGGGCGGCTGGCCACTTTGCGCAGGCCTTCCCCAAGCGAAGTGCTTTCCATCAGCGCCGTTTTCAACAGCACCTGTTCGGCGGCATATTGCGAATTGTATTTGCCAAGGCTTACGCCCCATTGCCGCCCACCGGAGCTTGAGGCCCGCGCCACCACTTCGCGCCGCGCTTGCGGCATCGGGGCAGGGGGGGTGAGGGCGGCCAAAATCACCGTGTCATTGCGGCTTGCTTGGCTGCGCGACATCGCCAGCGTTTCCGGCTGAGCCGTTGCCGTCTGGATGAAGATCGGCGCGGTGGCATCGGTATCGCCTTGCGCAAGCACAGAGTCATCCGTTTCGAGCATCGCCAACGTTTCGGGCTGCGGCGCGGTCACTTCAACCAGACCTGCCGGTTCGTCCTCAGCCAAGGCCAATTGCACGGGAGCGGTGTGCGCGGGCTTCGGCGCGGGGCGCAGGGTATTGGGCTGGGCTTGCGCCACTTGAATGGTTGCGGCCACGGTTTCTTGCGGTTCGGCAGCTTGCACCGGCTCTGGTGCAGGTGCAGGCGTCGGTGCTGCGGCAGCCAGCGCGACAGCGGCAGCGATAGCGTCGGTGTCAATCGCGGCGGCGATTTCAGGTGACGCAGGTGCCGGGCGTTCCATTGGCCGTGGGCTGCGCTTCAGCGCAGGCGGGGCAGATGTGGGCGCAGCATCAGCCAGCAGCATCGGGGCGGGTTCAGGCGTGACCGTGCGCGCACGGTTCGGCGCACGAGCAAAGCCGAGATCCAGCAGTTCCGCCATTTTCGCGTTGCGGCTTGCGGTCGAGGTGCCGCCAAACACGGTCGCAATAATGCGTTTGTTGCCACGCTTGGCCGAGCCAACAAGGTTGAAGCCCGCAGCAACCGTATAGCCCGTCTTGATCCCATCCGCGCCTTCATAGGCATCCAGGAAGCGGCGGTTGGTGTTGTAAACGCGGGCAATCCCGGCATCTGCGCTACGGCGCGAGAACAGGTTGTAATACTGCGGGAAATCGAACAGAAGATGGCGGCCCAAAGTCGTCATGTCATGGGCGGTCGACAAATGCCCTTCGCGGGTCAGGCCGTTCGCGTTTTTGAACGTAGTCTTGGTCATGCCAAGCGCGCGGGCGGTGCGGGTCATGCGCGCGGCAAATTTTGCCTCATCACCGCCGATAAAATCACCAATTGCGGCGGCCGCATCGTTGGCAGATTTTACGGCCGCAGCGCGGATCAGATAGCGCAGTGCGATCTTCTGCCCGGCCTTGAGGCCAACGCGGGAGGGCGGTTGCCCCGCAGCATTGGCGGAAACCGTCACCATCGTATCAAGGCTCAGCCGCCCCGCTTCGATTTCTTGAAACGCGATGTAGAGCGTCATCATTTTGGTGAGCGAGGCCGGGTGCAGCCGCGTCTCGGCGTTTTTGGCGTAAAGCACCTCGCCCGAACGCGCGTCGATCACATATGCCGCAAACGGTGCCGCCCAAAGCGCCACCGGCATAAGAACAAGAAGTATTGCCACAAGCCCTGAACGGACCCAGCACGAAAGCCTGGTCACGGTACTGCCCTTACACTGCCTCTGAACGCCCCTATTTTTGGGCTTTCGCACAGCCTAGCACGGTCATATCGCGGTGAAAACCAAGAAGATTCAAAGGGTTTGAATGCGACCTTGATGCAACGAGGGCGGCACCTCTGCGCAATATACCGTAGGTTTATGGCGTCTGGGTGCTAGATGTTGTGTTTTTGATATGTGGCGAAATTGTGGCGATGTCGTTTTTGGGATCGGCGCGGGGCCTTACTCACTTTTGCGTGCGCGGCCTATACTTGTGACAAGCGCTTCAAGGCCGCTCAAATCGGGCAATTCCGCAAATCTTGGGTGCCCTAAGGGCGGGTCGGCATGTTCAAGTGCCCAAGTGAGCCCATGCGGGACGTAAACGCCCCAGCCGCCGGCCTCAATCATCGGTAAAACGTCCGATTTCAGGGAGTTGCCGACCATTAGCCCCTCTGTTGCGCCGGTGCCATGGCGCGCAAATACGGTTTGATAAGTCTCGGCGCGCTTGTCCGAGACAATCTCAATCGCGTCAAACAATTCCCCCAGCCCGGATTGCGCGAGTTTACGCTCTTGGTCGAGCAAATCGCCCTTGGTGACCAGAACCAACCGATACTGGCCAGAAAGCGCCTCCACCGTCGCGCGGGCATGGGGCAGTAATTCGATCGGATGGGCGAGCATTTCGCGCCCTGCCGCCATGATCTCTGCGATCACCGAAGCGGGAACCTGCGCCTCGCTCACCTCAATCGCGGTTTCGATCATCGACAGCGTGAAGCCCTTCACGCCAAAGCCGTAATGGCCCACGTTGCGCCGCTCCGCCGCTAATAGCCGTTCTTCCAAATGATCGGCGGGCGCATGATCGGCCAGCAGGTCATGAAAACGCGCCTGCGTGAGCCGAAAGAACCGCTCATTGTGCCAAAGCGTATCGTCGGCATCAAAGCCAATGGTGGTCAGCGTCATGGGCGCCTCCTTTGCCGCGCGACCCTGCCGCGCAACCTCCTGTTTGGCAACTGTTCCGCTTGGGCTTTTTTTCTGTCACCATCTTCCTATATTGACGCGCATGCTCAGCGATTCCCTATCCTTGGAGGACCACGTGCTTCAGCCTTTCCTTGCCAGCGCCGATGATGATGGCGATCGCGGGGGCGATGGCGATGCGGGTCTTGCCACCAAGACGCGGACGCGCACCAAGCGCCCGCCGATGTATAAGGTGATGCTGCTCAATGATGATTACACGCCGATGGAATTCGTCGTGCACATCCTGGAGCGGTTCTTTGGCATGACCCATGCACAAGCGTTTGAGATCATGTTGACAGTGCATAAGAAGGGGCTGGCGGTTGTCGGCGTTTATTCCTTCGAAGTGGCCGAGACGAAGGTGGGGCAGGTGATGGATTTCGCCCGGCGCCACCAGCATCCGCTGCAATGCACGATGGAAAAGGAGTGAGGGCAGGCGCCCTCTGAACCCGCCATGAGCCATACCCGTTTGTCACTGGCGCTTGATGCGCCCGAAGCTTTGCCCGTGGAAGGTCGTATCGCGGTGTTTCGCCCAACGGCGGAAAGCGATCTGTCGCTTTTGCCGAAAGAGCGGCTGCACCTGATCCAAGGCTTCCGCCCAGATTATGACGCGCTCACCGCGCGCGGCTACACCGTTTCGCCCGCGCCCGAGGGCAGCTATGCCGGGGCCGTGGTGTTTTTGCCCCGCGCGAAGGCCGAAGCGCGCGCGCTTTTGGCGGCGGCGTGTGAAGGTGTGGCCCCCGGTGGGGTGATCTGGGTCGATGGCATGAAAACCGATGGCATCGACTCGGTGATCAAAGATGTGCGCGCGCATCTCGAAATCTCGGACCCGATCGCCAAAGCGCATGGCAAGATTTTCTCCTTCTCCGCCACATCGGGCGCGCTGGCGGCTTGGGCGGCAAAGCCGATGCATCCTGCCGAAGGGTTTACCACGCTGCCCGGCGTCTTTTCTGCCGATGGGGTAGATCGGGGTTCGGCACTGTTGGCGGCGTGTTTGCCCGAGCATCTGCCGGCGAAAATGATCGACCTCGGCGCGGGTTGGGGCTGGCTGTCGGCA
This sequence comes from Rhodobacter aestuarii, assembly GCF_900156655.1. GTDB lineage: Bacteria > Pseudomonadota > Alphaproteobacteria > Rhodobacterales > Rhodobacteraceae > Rhodobacter > Rhodobacter aestuarii. Next base: position 122,886 of record NZ_FTOG01000010.1, read on the forward strand.
CAGGTGCTGGCGCGCGAAGGCGTAGAAAGCCTTGATCTGGTCGAGGCAGAGCATTCCGCGCTCGAATGTTCGAAAATGAATATTTCGGACCCGCGTGCCCGCTTCATTTGGGGGGATGTTACCCATCTGAAGTTGGAAAATCGCCCTACGGGTGCGGTGATGAACCCGCCGTTTCACACCTCGCGCACGGCAGATCCGGCGCTTGGCGCGGCCTTTATTCGGTCTGCCGCGGGGCTTTTGTCGCTTTCGGGCACGCTTTGGATGGTGGCAAACCGCCACCTGCCCTATGAGGCGGTGCTGCGCGAAACCTTCCATGAGGTGCATGAGATCACGCCGCCCACGGGCCGTGATGGGGCCTTCCGCATCTTCCGGGCAGAGCGGCCCATTGCCCATGCCACAAAGTCGGGTGCCGCTGTGCAAAAGCCCGTGAGCGCGCCGCCCAAAGGCCGCCGCGTTGCTCGCACCCGTCGTTAAGATCGGTTAACCTCTCCCAAAACCGCTGAAGGAGCCGCTATGACGCTCGCGATTTCCGGCAAGACTGCCATTGTCACCGGGGCTGCCAACGGCATTGGCCTTGCGATTGCACGCCATTTTCTGGATCGCGGCGCGCAGGTGATTTGCGCCGATATCGACGAAGCGCGGCTGCAAGCAGAATGGGGCGCCGCCGCGCGCGAAGAAACCGGTCCGGTGCGGCTTTTCACGGGCGATTTGTGCGAAAAGCTGACGGCTGCGAACCTGCTTTCTGCCGCGATTGACGCCTTTGACCGGATTGACGTGCTGGTCAATGCCGCGCGCAGTTTTGCCCCGACGCTCGACCCGCTCGATTGTTCCGATAGCGGGCTGGAAGAGATGCTCGCGCAGAATATGAAATCCAGCCTGCGGTTGTCGCAGATGACGGCGAAGCGGATGATCGCGCTTGCTGAGAAAGAAGAACGCACCGAAGGCGAGATCGGCTCGATCATCAACGTCTCGACCTTGGCGGGGTGCCGGAACCAGCCGCAATTGCTCAACTATTCGATTGCTTGTGCCGCGCAAGATCAAGCAACGCGCGCGCTTGCCGTGGCGCTTGCCCCGCATCGCATTCGCGTCAATGGCGTGGCCTTCGCCTCACTCATGAGCGCATCGCTGCAAGCCGCGTTGAAGGAAAATAGCTCGTGGCGTGAGGCCATTACCGAGGGCACGCCGCTTGGCCGGATCGCGCCCGCTTCGGAATTGGTCGACACTGTGCAATATCTGGCGTCCCCCGGCGGTGGCTTTGTGACCGGGCAGATCATCACCGTGGATGGGGGGCGCAGCCTGCTCGACCCGGTTTGCGTGCCGGCTTACTGATCACGTTTCGGGGTAGGCTTCGCGGCAGGCGGCAACAGCGGCATTGGCGGCAGGGGTCAATTCCTTCACGCGTTTGCGCAGCCCGTCCCGTTTGCGGGTCTCGGCAGCCGGATCAATCGCCACTTTGCGGGTGCGGGTCACGGTGTAATCTTCAAGGCACATCTGAGGTTTTTCGATCACCGTGCCATCGGGGCGGGTGATCGTGGTGGCGCCGCAGACCTCCCACCGGGTCATTGGCACGTCGTAGTCTTCATAGGCGTAACCGCGCGCCAGATTGCCCTCTACCTCTGCCAAGAGATTCTGCACGCTGCGCAATTCGCGCGTTTCGCGGTTGATGCACCGTTCTTGCGGCGTGCCGCAGGCGGCAATGAGCAAAAGGGCGAGCAGCGAGAGTTTGCGCATGAGGGCCTCCGAGCTTTGTGGCATTCTTTCGTGCGCGCAAGCGCTTGGCAAGGGTGGGCCAGACGCACGCTTCCCGTTGCGCGACAGTTTGTGCGGATATTTTCACCCATTCTGCACAACAGGCTTTCTTTTTAAGGCAAAGGGGCGTAGAAGCCGCGCTTTCCGCTCTAGTGAAAGCCTTCCCCCCATGACCGAGTTCCCCCATCTTCCCGCCGCGCTGTCACAGGCGTTGGCTGCGAAGGGCTATGAAGCCCTCACGCCGGTGCAGGAGGCGGTGACGAAGCCCGAGATCGCCGGGCGCGATCTGTTGGTCTCGGCGCAGACGGGCTCGGGCAAAACCGTGGCTTTTGGTCTGGCGATGGCGGGCGAATTGATGGGCGAGGCGGGGATTTCGCCTTATCCAGATCTGCCGCGTGCGCTGGTGGTGGCCCCGACGCGCGAATTGGCGATGCAGGTGAGCCGGGAGTTGAGCTGGCTTTACGCGGGAGCCGGTGCCGTGATCGCGGGGGCCGTTGGCGGCATGGATGCCCGGTCGGAACGCCGTGCGCTTGAACGCGGCGCGCATATCGTTGTCGGCACCCCGGGCCGGATTTGCGACCACATCCGCCGTGGCGCGCTGGATCTGGCGGCGCTTTCGGTTGTTGTGCTCGACGAAGCCGATGAAATGCTCGACATGGGCTTTCGTGAAGACCTTGAATTCATTCTCGAAGCTGCGCCGGAAAGCCGCCGCACGCTGATGTTCTCGGCCACCGTGCCGCGCGAGATTGAGCGGATGGCAGGCACCTTCCAGCGCGAGGCGGAGCGAATCTCCACCATCGCTGCGCGCGAAAGCCATGCCGATATTGATTATCGCGCCTTCTTGGTCGACCGCTCGGATCGGGAAAACGCCATCGTCAACCTGCTGCGCTTCCATGAAGCGGAGCGTGCGATTGTGTTTTGCTCGACCCGCGCCGCCGTGGCGCACCTGACGGGGCGGCTTTTGAACCGGGGATTCTCGGTCGTCGCCTTGTCTGGGGAACTGACGCAAGACGAACGCTCCCGCGCGCTGCAAATGATGCGCGATGGCCGGGCGCGGGTCTGTATTGCGACCGATGTGGCCGCGCGCGGGATCGACCTGCCGGGCTTGGAATTGGTGATTCACGCTGATCTGCCGATGAACCGCGAAGGGCTTTTGCACCGGTCTGGCCGCACCGGGCGTGCTGGTCGCAAAGGGCTTTCGGCCATCGTCGTGCCCGCGAATATTCGCGCCAAGGCAGAACGGCTGATCCGCGAAGCGGGCGTGGCCGTGAACTGGGACACCGCGCCGACGCCGGAGGCCATCTTGGCGCGCGATGAAGAGCGCATGCTGCAAGAGCCGGGTCTGGTGGCGCCGGTCACCGCCGAAGAATTTGACGCGGTCGAGCGCCTTGTCTCGGCCTTCCCGCCCAAGCAATTGGCGGCGGCGGTGCTGCGCCATTTCCGGGCTGCGCGCACCGCGCCCGAAGACATCGTGCCGATGACGGTGGGCGAAGGCCCGAAACCGCGTGCACGCGAAGAATTTGGTGCGGCGCGGTTCTATCGTCTGTCGATGGGCCACGATCAATGGGTCGATCCGAAATGGCTTTTGCCGATGCTGTGCCGCGCGGGTGATCTGACGCGCCGCGACATTGGCATGATCCGGGTGATGGAAGATCATACCTTCGTGCAAATCCATGAATCGGCGGCGGCCAAGTTCGAAGCCGGGCTCGCGCCGTCGATGGTCATGGAAGACAAATGCACCGTCGAGCCGCTGGCCGAAGCACCTGCCGGGCTGGATCGGCCCGGTCCGAAGCCTGCCCGCTGGGCCGGTAAGGGCGGGGATCGTGGCGACCGCGGCGACCGCAAACCCTATGGCGGCAAAAGCTTTGGCGACAAGCCGCGTAGCCCGAAACCGCATCGCAAAGGCCCGCCGCGCGAAGACCGCAGCGAAGGTGGCGAGCGCCAGGAGCGCGCAGAACGCCCGGCCCGCAAATTCGGCGAAGGCGCGCCCGCGAAAGGCCGCAAGGCCGCCCCTTGGGCGCGCGAAGGTGGCCATGGCGGTGCCGCCGCAAAAGAGGGCAAGCCGAAGGCAAAATACGGCGCGAAACCCGCAGGAAAGCCGGGTGGCAAACCTGCAGGCGCAGGCAAGCCGGGGCCCAAGAAACCGCGCAAAGCGTAAGGAAATAAAAAAGGGGGCCGCTTGGCCCCCTTTCGCTTTGGTCTCCCCGACCGCAGCTTAACCGTTGCGGATGGTTTCCATCAGCAGCGTGACGTTTTCCGGATCGGCTTCGGGCGTGATGCCGTGGCCGAGGTTGAAGATATGCGGGCCGTTTTTGAACGCGGCGACAACATCTTTCGTGGCCTGCACCAGCGCATCGCCGCCGGTGATCATGTAGGACGGATCAAGGTTGCCCTGCACACAGCCGTCTTTTTGCACATTGGCGGCTGCCCATTCGGGCGAGACGGAGTTGTCAATCGCCACACAATCGGCCCCGGTTTTCTTGGCAAAGCCGATGTAGCCGTCACCCGCTTCACGCGGGAAGGCGATGACCGGAAGGCCCGGGAAGCGAGCTTTGAGTTCCGAGGTAATGCGTTTCGCCGGTTCCACCGCGAAATCGTCAAAATCCTGGCCCTTCAGGCTGCCCGCCCAGCTGTCAAACAGCTTGACGACTTCACAGCCCGCTTCGACCTGTTTCGACAGATATTCGATCGTCGCATCGGTCACTTTATCAAGCAGCGCGACAAAGGCGGCCCGGTCGGTGTCTTTGAGTTTGTGCGCGGCGGCTTGGTCTTTGGAGCCACGGCCGGCAATCATATAGGTCGCCACGGTCCAGGGCATGCCGGCGAAACCGATGAAGGTGGTTTCTTTGGGCAGTTCACGCGACAGGATTTTGCAGGTCTCGTAGACCGGGGCGAGCTTGTCGTGGATGTCGTCTTTGCCTTTGAGCGCATTCACACCAGCCATATCGGTGGTGGTGGACATGCGCGGGCCTTCGCCCGTTTCAAACCAAAGGTCCGCACCCAAGGCTTGCGGCAACAGCAAGATGTCGGCAAACAGGATCGCCGCATCAAAGCCAAAGCGGCGGATCGGCTGCAGCGTCACTTCGGCGGCCAGATCGGGCGTGTAGCACAGGCTGAGGAAGTCGCCTGCCTGCGCGCGGGTCGCACGGTATTCGGGCAGGTAGCGGCCCGCCTGCCGCATCAGCCACACCGGCGGCGTGGGAAGTACTTCGCCCTTCAGGGCGCGCAGGATCGTCTTGTCGGTCATGGGGGCCTCCTTCACTTACTCCCTTTCATCGCCCCCTGCGGCTGAATGTCAAGTCTTGTTGACAGTTGTAAAGCTTGCGCGGGCAATCTGACGCGGATATGCCAAGTGTATGGAACAGATGCCCTCGCCCAACGCCCCGCTGAAGATCGGCACCCGCGGCAGCCCTCTGGCGCTCGCGCAAGCCTACGAGACCCGTTCGCGGCTCATGGCCGCGCATGATTTGCCTGAAGAGGCGTTTGAGATCGTGGTCATTAAGACCTCGGGCGACAATGCCTCTTTGATTGCAGCGGACAAACCGCTGAAAGAGGTGGGAGGCAAAGGCCTTTTCACCAAAGAAATCGAAGAGGCGATGGTCGATGGTGGCATCGATATTGCCGTCCATTCGATGAAAGATATGCCGACGGTGCAGCCCGAAGGCCTGATCCTCAACTGCTATTTGCCGCGTGAAGATACCCGCGACGCTTTCGTTTCGCTCAAATACGACTCGCTTGACGCGCTGCCCGAAGGCGCTGTTGTCGGAACCTCGTCGCTGCGCCGCCGTGCGCAGCTTGCCTATCGTCGCCCGGACCTGAAAATGGTGGAGTTCCGGGGCAATGTGCAAACCCGGATGAAAAAGCTCGAAGACGGCGTGGCCGATGCCACCTTCTTGGCGCGGGCCGGTTTGAACCGCCTTGGCATGTCCGATGTGGCGAAATCTTCGATTGAGCCGGAAGACATGCTGCCCGCCGTGGCGCAGGGCTGCATCGGGATCGAACGCCGCATCGCCGATGAGCGTTGCGCTGAGCTGCTGCTGCCGCTGATGGATGGCCCGTCGGGGTTGCGCCTTGCCTGTGAGCGCGCCTTCCTGCGCACACTGGATGGGTCGTGCGAGACGCCGATTGCGGGTCTGTCGATCCTTGAAGGCGATCAAATCTGGCTGCGTGGCGAGATTTTGCGTCCCGATGGCTCGGAAGCGATTGCCGATGCCATTCGTGGTCCGGCGACCGATGGCGAAGCGCTTGGCGAAGAGCTTGCGCGCCGGATGCTGGCCTCGGCCCCGGCTGATTTCTTTAGCTGGCGCTGCTAAGCCCACGACGATAAACCCTTTCGGGCCGGAGGTTTGCCGCAGGGCAGCCTCCGGCCCGCTGCATTTCAAGGACACCCGCCATGGATCTGATCGCCCGCCTTGCTGAGATTGTCGGCCCCACCCATGTGCTGACCGGGGCCGAGGCGGCGGGCTTTGGCCGCGAATGGACGTGCCATTATACTTGGACCCCCATGGCCGTGGTGCGCCCCGGCACAACGGCAGAGGTTTCGGCGCTTTTGCAATTGGCGCATGAAACCGGCACCAAGGTTGTCCCCGTGGGCGGAAATACCGGGCTAAATGGCGGCACCTTTGCCGAAGGCGCGCTGATGATCTCGCTTTCACGCCTGAACCGGGTGCGCGAGATCAACCCCGCCGCGCGGGTGGTGGTGGCCGAGGCGGGCGTGGTGCTGGAAACCCTGCATGATCTGGCCGCGCAGCACGATCTGGCGTTCCCGCTGACCTTTGGGGCCAAAGGCTCGGCGATGGTGGGGGGCTTTTTGTCCACCAATGCGGGCGGGTCGAATGTGGTGCGCTATGGCTCGGCGCGTGCGCTCTGTTTGGGGCTAGAGGTCGTGCTGGCCGATGGCCGGATTTGGAACGGGCTCACTGGGCTGCACAAAGACAACACGGGTTACGACCTGCGCGATTTGATGATTGGCGCGGAAGGCACGCTTGGCATCATCACCGCCGCGGTGCTCAAACTCACGCCTGCGCCCACGGCCTATGCGACGGCGCTGATCGGCCTGCCCAGTTTGGACGATGCGCTCACGATTTTGAATGCCGTGCAAAAGGGCAGCGGCGGCGCGGTTGAGGCGTTTGAATATATGCCCGACACCTATATGGAGCGGCTTGCAAAGGCCAAACCTGCGCTGGCCTGCCCGTTCCCGCCGCAACCCGTCAATGTGCTGATCGAAACCGCGACCACCGTGCCCGGGGCTGATCCGGTGGCGCAACTTGAGGCCACGCTTTTTGAGGCGATGGAGCAGGGCCGCGTGACCGAGGCCGTGGTGGCCCATTCCACCGCGCAGCGCCGCAAGCTTTGGGAGATGCGCGAAACGGCGGCCGAGATCACCTTCACCACCCCCGATATTGTGGATTGCGACATTGCTCTGCCGCTTGATCTGTTGCAGTCCTTCCTTGACCGCATGACCCCGCGCCTGATGGCGTTGGACCCGCAGGCCGGGGAATTGGTGATTGGCCATCTGGGCGATGGCAACCTGCATTACACCGCCTATCCCAGCCGCTCGGATGCCGCTTTGGGAAAAGCGATCCGCGCGGCGGTGAATGAAGAGGCGATGGCGCTGAACGGCAGTTTCTCTGCCGAACATGGGGTGGGGATCTCCAAACGCGCCACGATGGCCGCGCATAAAGACCCGGTTGCGGTGCAGATGATGGCGGCGATCAAGGCCGCGCTCGACCCGAAGGGGATTTTGAACCCCGGCAAGGTTTTGCCATAGGCTCTTGAAACTGGGCGCGTCAGGGGGCATGGATCGCGCGATCATGAGCCTATCCGCCCCGTTCCGCCCTATCTTCCGCGTGCCCGCACTGCGCCTTGCCGCGGCGCTGATTGCGCTGTTTGGCGCGCATATCGCCACGCTTGTGCCCTATGTTTCAATGCTGGCAGTGACCCGCTTTGGGATGAGCGATCACGCCTTTTCGGTGCTGTTGGTGGTGGCGTCCTTCGTGGGGGTGGCGGCCTCGGTTTCCTTTGGCATCCGCGCCGATCAACGCGCGAACCGCCGCCGTATCGCGCTAATCGTGAGCGGGGCGCTCACGCTTGGCACGGCCTTGGTGACGTTTTTCCCCATCGCGCCCGTTTTCATTCTGGCCCATGCGCTGATCCTGCCCGTGTCCGGTGCAATCTTTGGGCAGGTCTTTGCCCTCGCGCGGCTCGCGGCCTCCACCTGCCCAGAGGCGGAGCGCCCGGCGGTGCTTTCCACCCTGCGTGCGCTCTTTGCCCTGCCGTGGATCATCGTCTTGCCGATCTGGTCGGTCGTGTTTCGCGGCGACACGCCGCTGACCGTGATTTACCCGGTCTGCCTTGCCTTTGCGGTGCTGATCTTGGGGCTGACTTGGGCGTTTTGGCCGCGTGATGGGGCCACGGCTTGGTCGGATGCGCCTTCGGGCCTTAGTTTCCGCGCGTCGCTGCGTGAAATTGCGCATCCCAAGGTGCTGGTCCGGGTTCTGGCCCTTGGCACAATCAACGGCGCGGTGATGCTGTACATGGTGGTTGTGGGGCTCGTCTTCGCGGGCATTCCCTATCGTGGCGCGTCTGATACCGCGCTTTATGCCGGGATCATGGCGGGGCTAGAGGTGCCCTTCATGCTGGCATTGCCCTTCATGATTGGGCGCATTCGCCAGACATGGTTCATCTTCATCGGCACGGTGCTTTACGCGATCCACCTTGCGGGGATTCCGATTTTGGCGGAAAGCCCCGCCGTTTGGGTGCTGACGATCTCCGGCGCGATTGGTGGGGCGATCGTGCTCACCCAACCAATGGCCTATCTGCAAGACCTGATGGGGGATCGCCCCGGTGCGGGGGCCTCGCTTATGGCGTTGCAAAAGCTCGCCGGCGATGGTTTCTCTGCGGCTTCGTTTGCGCTGGGGACCACCTTGGCCGTGGGCTACGGGCTTGCGGCCTTCATTGGCGCGGGGCTGGCCCTGACCGGTGCGACGCTGCTGATTGTGCTCGACCGGCGGCGCTGATCTCAGCTGTCGGGCGTTACCCGATCAAGCAGTTCCAACACCTTCGGCCCCAAGGCCTCGACGACCAGCACCACCCCTTTGGCGGAGGGGTGAATACCATCGGCCTGCATCAAGCCTTGGGCCGCGCGCTCTTCGGGGCTTTGCGCGGCAATCGGGCCGAGCAGGTTATCCACCACCACAGCACCGTATTGCGCGCCAAGCTCTGGCCAGATCGCATTGAACGCCTCCTGATAGGCGGCCCCGTAATTGCCCGGCGCCTGCAACCCCACCAGCGCGGCGGGCAGGCCCTTGGCCGTGACCTCGGCCAGCATCGCATCAAGGTTTTCGCGTGCCTTGGCGGGAGGCTGGCCGCGCAGCATATCATTGCCGCCAAGGGCGATCATCACCGCATCCACCTCGGGTGTGAGCGACCAGCCAAGCCGCGCCCGCCCGCCCGATGTGGTGTCGCCAGAGACGCCCGCATTGATCACGTTCACGTCAGCGCCACGCGCTTGCAACCAGCCTTGCAATTGCGGCACCAACCCCTCGCCGGGGTTTAACCCATAGCCTTGGGTGAGGCTATCGCCCACCGCAAGCAGCGTGATGGGCTCTGCCGCCGCCGTTGACGCAAGGGAAGCGCTGACCAATCCGGCTGCCAAAGCCTTGCCCATGCCGCTGCGGACCCCATATGCCCTTGAAAGCAATGACAGGCAGGTTTTCATGACCGACACGGTTCTCTCCCTTGATGATGCGCGGCTGACTTTGGCCGGAAACGCAGGCCCCGTAGAGATTTTGCGCGGGATCACGCTTTCGGTCGCTAAGGGGGAAAGCGTGGGGCTGGTGGGGCCGTCTGGCTCGGGCAAGTCGTCGCTCCTGATGTTGATGGGCGGGCTGGAACGCGCCACCGGGGGCAAGGTCACCGCTTTGGGGCAGGATCTGACCGCGATGGGCGAAGATGATCTGGCCCGCTTCCGCAGAGGGAATATGGGGATTGTGTTTCAATCTTTCCACCTTGTCCCCACAATGACCGCACTCGAAAACGTTGCCCTGCCTTTGGAAATTGCGGGCCAGCCCGATGCGCAGGCCCGCGCGATGGCGGAATTGGATCGGGTGGGTTTGGGGCATCGCCACCACCATTACCCCTCTGAAATGTCGGGCGGCGAACAGCAGCGCGTGGCTTTGGCGCGTGCCGTTGCTCCGCGCCCCGCGATCCTGCTCGCCGATGAGCCAACGGGGAATTTGGACGCCAAGAACGGCGCCGCGATCATTGAGTTGTTATTTGATCTGCAAGCGCAAACTGGGGCCACGCTTGTGCTGGTGACCCATGCTGCCGATCTGGCCGAGCGTTGCGGGCGGTTGGTGCGGCTTGCCGATGGGGTGCTCGAATGAGCCTCGCTGTTCGGATTGCGCGTGCCGAATTGCGCGGGGGGCTGCGCGGCTTTCGCATTTTTCTTTTGTGTCTGATGCTGGGCGTTGCCGCGATCACCGCCGTGGGTGAGGTGCGCGAGGCGATTAAAGCAGGCTTGGCCGCCGAAGGCTCCACTATGCTTGGTGGTCAGGCAGAGATGGAATTCACCTATCGCCGCGCTACGCCTGAAGAACGCGATTGGATCGTGGCCAATGCGCGCGCCTTTTCCGAAGTGGTCGAAATGCGCTCCATGGCGGCGCTGGAAGACGGCTCTGAAACCGCGCTGACGCAGTTGAAAGCGGTGGATGGCGCGTGGCCGCTTTTGGGGCAGGCGCAGCTTGACCCGCCCGTGGGCGTCGCGGCTTTGGCGGGGCAGGGCGGTGTGCCCGGTGCCTTCCTCGACCCGGTTTTGGCAGACCGTTTGGGGTTGCAACCGGGGGATACGTTCAAAATCGGCGGTGAAACCTTCGTATTGATGGCGCGACTGGTCCGCGAGCCCGATGCCGCGAGCGCCGGTATGGCCTTTGGGGCGCGCTCGGTTGTGGCGCTTTCGGCGCTGGAAGGCACGCCGCTTTTGGCCCCCGGCACGCTTTATGAAACGAAATACCGGGTGCTTTTACCCGAAGGCACGAGCCTAAATGCCCTTAGCCGGGCAGCGGAAGAGCGCTTTGCGGGCGCGGGCATGAAATGGGCCGATGAGACCCGCGCGGCCCCTTCGATTGAGCGGTTCACCGACAGGCTCAGTTCGTTCTTAGTGCTTGTGGGGCTGGCAGGGCTGGCTGTCGGCGGTGTGGGTATTTCGGCCACTGTGCAGGCATGGATTGCGCGCAAGGCTGCGACCATCGCCACTTTGCGCGCACTTGGCGCCTCGGGCACGACGATCCGGGGCGCTTTCCTGATACAGCTTGCGGTGCTCACCACCGTGGGTGTGGCGGCGGGGCTTGCCTTGGGCGGCGGCGCCGTTTTCGTCGCGCGCGGGCTGATTGCCGATGCAATGCCGGTGCCGGTGGAGGTTAGCCTTTCGGCTCGCCCGCTCTATGAGGCGGCGATCTATGGCGCGCTCACGGCGGCGATCTTTGCGCTGTGGCCCCTAGCGCGGCTCTCTGAATTGCGCGCAGCCACGCTCTACCGCGAGGCAGAGAAACCGCGCCGGGGCCTGCCGCCGCTAGGGTTCTTGGCGATCATTGCCGGGCTGACGGCGGCTTTGGTTTTGGCGGCGGTGCTGTTTTCGGGCCTGCCCACGCTAACGCTTGTGACCCTTGGCGGGGTGGCGGGCGCGTTGGTGCTGCTGGCGCTTGCCGCGATGGGCATTCGCGCGCTGGCGCGCCGCTTTGCCTCGCGCACCTCGCGCCGCCCGGCGCTTCATGCGGCGCTCGCCGCGATTGGCGCGCCAAGGTCAGAGGCGACCGCGGTGATTTTGGCGCTTGGGCTGGGGCTCACGGTGCTTTCCGCCGTGGCGCAGGTGCAAAGCGGGCTGCGTGGGGCGATTGCGCAAGAACTGCCGCAACAGGCCCCTGCCTTCTTCCTGCTCGACATCCCGCCGCCCGAGCGTGCGGCGCTGGTGGACCGGCTGATGGCGCAAGAGGGCGTGAGCCGGATTGATACCGTGCCGATGCTGCGCGGCATCGTGACCGAGATCAACGGGCAAAACGCACGCGAGGTGGCGGGCGAACATTGGGTGCTGCGCGGTGACCGGGGCGTGACCTTTGCCGAAACCCCGCGTGAAGAGCTGACCGCAGGCGAATGGTGGCCCGAGGGCTATACCGGCCCGCCGCTGGTGTCTGTCTCGCAAGAAGAGGCGACGGAACTCGGCTTAAAGCTGGGCGATAAGCTGACGGTGAACATTTTGGGCCGCGATATCGTCGCTGAGATTACCTCGTTCCGGAACGTAGATTTCTCGACCATGGGGATTGGCTTCGTGCTGACCTTTGATGCGGCCACGCTTTCAAGCGCGCCGCACACCGACCTTGCCACCGTCTATGCGCCGCCGGAAACGGAGGCGGGGCTGTTGCGGTTGATGGCGCAAGAATTTCCGACCGTGACCGCCGTGCCGGTGCGCGAGGCGCTGAGCCGGGTGAGCGAGGCTTTGGGCTCGATTGCGACCGCTGTGGGCTTGGCGGCCTCCGTCACGCTGGTGACGGGCTTTGCGGTGCTTCTAGGCGCGGCGGCTTCGGGCGAAGAGGCGCGCGCGCGCGAAGCGGCGCTTCTTAAAACGCTTGGCGCAACGCGCGGGCTGATTTTGCGCTCATTCGCTTTGCGGGCGGCGCTGATGGGCGCGGCGGCGGGGATCATCGCTGTGGGTGTGGGCGCGCTGGCTGGTTGGGCGGTGCTGGTGTTGGTGATGGAGAGCAGCTTCCGCTTTGATGCGCTGGCAGCGCTTTTGGTCATTGCGGGCGGTATGGCTGCGGTGTTGCTGGCGGGCACCCTTTTCGCCCTGCGTCCGCTTGCAGCGCGGCCGGCGCGGGTGTTGCGTGCGCAGGAATAAGGGGTGGGGGGCGTATCGCGCGCCCCCACTTACTCAGGTGCGTAGCCCGGTTTCGTACAAGATCCCGCGCCGCTTAGCCTCATAATAATAGCCGCGCGCGTACCACATGACGGCGGTTTGCTCGTCGCCATCGGCACACATCCACGCCCCGCGCAGATATTTCACACCGTATTTCAGGTTGGTATCCGCATCGAGAAGCGCCATCGCCTCGCCCTCAAACCCCATCCCGCGTGCGGTTTGCGGCAGGATCTGCATCAGCCCGTAATAGGGGCCATTGCGCGCCGCGGTGTTATAATCGCTTTCACGCTGGACGACGCGGTGCACGAGCGAGCGCGGCACGCCATAATGATCCGCCCAATGGTTGATCTTGGCGCGCAGCGCGGGCGTTTCGCCGGGATAAAGATTGAGAAGGTCAGCGCGCGGAGATTTGGTGGATTCCCGTCCCGCACCACAGGCGGAAAGGGCGCCAAGGGCGGTCATCCCAAGAAGAAGCGAGCGGCGCGTTACCATGAAGCCTCCAAAATCGTGACGCATGATCACGTGATCATTTCAATCGTGATACGCGCGTGAAGGCTTTCGGGCGAGCAAAAATCAAGGCCGGGGCGTGGCGATGCGCGGAGCTTTGCCGATCAACTGGCGGCGCGGCGCAATCGCAGCGCGTTGGTGACCACGAAAACGGAGGACAAAGACATCGCCCCCGCAGCCAGCATGGGGGACAGCCCCGGCCCGCCAAAAGGCACCAAAACGCCCATCGCCACAGGGATTAGCGCGGTGTTATAGGCAAACGCCCAGAACAGGTTTTGCTTGATGTTGCGCATCACCGCGCGTGAAAGCGTAACCGCACGCGCCGCGCCGCGCGGATCTGCCCCCGTGATCACCACCTCTGCGGCCTCAATCGCGACATCGGTGCCAGAGCCAAGCGCAAGCCCGACATCGGCGGCGGCGAGCGCGGGGGCATCATTGATGCCATCGCCCACAAAAGCGACTGCGCCTTGGGTTTTGAGGGCCGTGACGGCGTCCACCTTGCCCGCAGGCAGCACTTCGGCGGTGACGCGATCAATGCCGAGATCGCGCGCGACCGCTTGCGCTGTGGCCTGCGCATCCCCCGAGATCATCGCCACTTGGAGGTTTTGCGCCTTGAGCGTGCTCACCGCCTCGGCGGCGTGATCTTTGGGCGGGTCAGACAGGGCGAGTACCCCGATAGGTTGGCCATCAAGTGCCACCAAAACCGGGGTTTTGCCCGCGCTGGCAAAGTTTTCTGCGGCGAGGGAAAGGGGGGCCGTTTCAACGCCTGCCTCGGTCAGTGCCGCGCGGTTGCCGAGCAAAATTTGCTGCCCGTCGACTTCTGCAGAGAGCCCACGCCCCGGTGTCGCGGTGACTTTGCGCGCACGGGCGGGGGCGAGGCCGCGGGCTTTGGCGGCCTCCACAATCGCATGGGCGAGCGGGTGTTCCGAGCGCGCCTCGGCCCCAGCCGCAAGGCGGAGCAGATCATCTTCGCTCATATCGGTGGCCAGATGGAGCCCTGTGAGTTCGGGCCGCCCTTCGGTCAGCGTGCCTGTTTTGTCAAAGGCGACCGTCTTCACTTCGGCCAAGCGTTGCAGCGCATCGCCACGCCGGAATAAAAGCCCAAGCTCCGCGCCGCGCCCGGTGCCAACCAAGATCGAGACCGGGGTGGCGAGCCCCATCGCGCAGGGGCAGGCGATGATCATCACCGAAATCGCAGCGACGAGCGATGCCGCAAAGCTTTGGCCTGCGGCGAACCAAATCAGGAAGGTGAGGGTGGAAAGCGCCATCACCACAGGCACGAAGACGCGGGTGACTTTATCGACCAGTGCCTGCACGGGGAGCTTTTGCCCCTGCGCCTCTTCGACCAAGGCGATGATGCGCGACAGCACCGTATCGCCCCTCGTCGCGGTAACGCGGAAAGAAAGCGCCGCCGTGCCATTGACCGTGCCGCCCGTGACGGGGCTGCCCGGCACTTTTTCAACCGGCACGGGTTCGCCCGTCAGCATGCTTTCATCAATAAAGCCGGTGCCTTCGGTCACGATGCCATCCACGGCGATGCGTTCGCCCGGCGCCAAAAGCACAATATCGCCGGGGGCAAGTTCCTCGACCGGGAGCGAGATCGTGGTGCCCTCCCGCTCCACCCGCGCCGAACTGGGTCGCAGCGCGACCAGCCGCGAAATCGCTGCCCCGGCTTGGCCTTTGGCGCGCGCCTCAAGCCAGCGGCCAAGCAAGATGAGCGTAACGATCACCGCTGCCGCTTCAAAATACACATCCAGCGTGCCGGGGGGCAAAAGCCCCGGCACCAGCACGACGACGGCAGAATAAAGATAGGCGGCCAGCGCCCCCAGCGCGACAAGCGAGTTCATCTCGGGCGCAAGGCGCAGCAGCGCGGGGAGGCCAAGGCGCAAAAACACACGGCCCGGGAAGGCCAGCACCAGCGTGGTGAAAAGGAATTGGATATTTTGCATCCAATCCTCGCCCATCGCGCGGGCCAAAATGTGGTGCAGCGGCGGGTAGAGATGCGGCCCCATCGCCAAAAAGAAGACCGGCGCGGTGAGGATGGCGGAGAGGAGGAATTGGCTCTTTAGCTTGGCGGCTTCCTGCGCCTGACGTTCTGCCATCGGCGCGGCGGGCATGGCTTCGGTGATGGTGCGGGCTGGGTAGCCCGCTTCTGTTACCACTTGCGCTAGTTCCGATGGTGCAATCGCGCCTTGGGCATAGGTCACCGTCGCGGTTTGCGTGGCCAAGTTGACGGCGGCAGATAAAACGCCGGGGGTTTCGGCCAATGCACGTTCCACCCGGCTCGCGCAACTTGCGCAACTCATGCCCTCAATAGCCAATTTCGTTTCAGCCTCAGCCACCGGGTAGCCAGCTTTTGCCAAGGCTTGCGTCAGCCCGGCAGCAGTGGCGGGTGTATCAAACTCCACCCGCACCGAGCGCGCGACAAGGTTTGCTGCGGCGCTTTGCACGCCCGGTTCTGCGGCAAGCGCGCGCTCCACCCGGCCCGTGCAGGCGCCGCAATGCATCCCCTCAACGATGAATTTCGTGCTGGCCATACCGATCCCCTTTGCCTTTCACTTGCCGCAGGGCCCGTAGAGGTCAAGCAGTGAATACATTCTGCAACTTGAATTTGAGTATGGTGAATGCTAGCTGAAGGTAAGCATTCATTCCAACCGGAGCCTTCCCATGACCCTTGATCGTGCCGTTCTTGTCTTCGCCGGCATCATGGTTCTTGTCAGCGTGATCCTGACTTGGACCGTGTCCACCTACTTCCTGTGGTTCACCGTTTTCATCGGTGTGAACCTGATCCAATCCGCCTTCACCGGCTTTTGTCCCGCCGCGATGGTGCTGGGCAAGCTCGGCTTCAAAACCGGCTGTGCGTTTGAGGCGAAATAATCTGCCTTTTCGGACTCAGTCGCAGACAAAGGAAAGGGCGGGAAGATCCCGCCCTTTCATTTTTGATGTGAGGTGGATCAGGCGGCGTGATCAAGCTTTTGGGCTTGCACGAAAATCTCACGCAGTTTGGCTTCATCGGTCGAACTCAGATTGGTGCGCAGCACCGTGCCGCCAAAATCGGCCAGATGGGTGATCACCCGGTCAGAGGTCAGATTGCGCGCCATCATGAAAAGCGCGGCCCGGCCCGGGGCGAGCGTGGCGGCGATGTCTTTCATGAAATCATCGCGGATCCCGTAGTCGGTGAGCGCCCCGGCCGCAGCCCCAGCCGCCCCGCCAATCACGATCCCAAAGAGCGGGTTGAGGAAGATCGCGCCGATCAACAGTCCCCAAAAAGAGCCTGACATCGCGCCAAGCGCCCAAGGGTTCACCATCTGGCGCAGATGCACTTTGCCGTTTTCATCAGCCACGGCAATCACGGCATCGCCCACATCGGCGTAATAGTCGTTTGACAGTTCAAAGAGTTTTTTGCGGGCGGCTTCGGCGGTGTCTACATCGTCATAGCCGATCACGATCAGTTCGGACATCTCTGTCTCCTTTGCGTCTGGCGTTTCGCTCGCGCCCGCCCCGGGCCCCTTGGCATGCGACCCGAGGCGGGTTTGAAAGAGAAACGATGCACATCTGCAAAGGTTCCTGTGGCCGCTATCACAGTGGCGTGTGAGGGGCACCGTGACGCGAGTGGGGCCGCGCCAGTTTGCGCGATGGACAGGATTTCACGCCTGAGCGACAAGAGTCGCAACGCGTTTCAGGGAGGAGTTTTCGGGATGTATGGCAAATATTTGCTGGGCGGCACCGCTCTGGTCGGTGTGGTGGCTTGGGGCGTTTGGTGGGCGCAAACCCCGCATGCGAGCGGCCCCGGTGCACAAGCATTGCAAACGCAGATTCAAGCCGCCCTTGGCCCGGCAGGCCCTGCGGTGGTGGTGACCCCGGCTTTTGACCACTACGTTTTGAAAATTGATCTGGCGCGGGTTCTGCCCGCCAAAACTGACGCAGCACCGGCCCCCTTTGCGATGTCTGCCTATGAGCTTGATCTAATGCCGCTGGGCGAGGGGCAATGGCAGGTCTCCAGCGCGCCGCAAGATGTGACGATGCAGACGAACATGGTGATCCCGGGGCAGCGTGAAGGGGCTGTGACGGATTATGTCTTCAAAGGGGTCACGTTCAACGGCACCTATGATGAAACGCTGCGCTTCATGCGCGGCTGGCAGACGGCCTATGCCAGCGTCAACATGCGTCAAGTGCAGACGCTCGTCAGCCCGCGTGGGCAAACAAACAAAATGGAAGTGACGGCGGTTCTTTCAGATTATCGCGCGCAAACGCAGGTGAGCGAGGGGGCGAATGGGCTTGATCTGACTGGTCAGGCGCGCGTTGGCTCGTTGTCTGAGAGCTTTGCAATGCCATCGAGGCCCTTCGGAGAGCCGGTTCCCGTCGTTCTGGAAATGGCGCGGATGAGCGGCACGACCCATATTGAAGGGCTGCGCTGGAACACGCTTTTGCCGGTGTTGAACAAGTTGCAGGCGCTTTATGCCGAAGGCAAAGACCTTGAGAGCGAACAGCAAGCGCTGGCGGCGCTGATGTTGCCAGCCCTTCCGGTGCTGGATCAGGCCGCCACGAAGGCTGATTTCTCGACGCTTTCCTTGAAGGTTCAAGATACCAGCGTCAAAGCTGATGCCGGGACGTTTGAGGTCGAGTTCTCCACCGCCGGGGAGGGGCTACGCGAAGCGTTTGAGGTGACGGGGGTGAGCGTGCCCGCAGGCGTGGTGCCGGACTGGGCCACCGCTTTGATGCCGCAAACGGTGCGGCTCGATTTCGGCTTAGAAGGCTTTGACCTTATCGGGGCGGCGAAGCTTGCCTTGGAAGATTTGGCCGCTGGCGGCACGGGCGACGTGCCTAATCCGCAAATGGGAGCGGCGATGCTGCCAGATGGGACCATGACCTTGCGGCTTAACCCGAGCCACGTCACGGGCGCAGATTATGCTTTGAATGCCAATGTCATGGCGCAGGTTGATGTGGAAAAGAATGCTCCGCAGGCTTTGGAGGCGGTGATTTCGCTTTCGGGCATGGATGCCATTCTGACCGCGCTGCAACAAGGCCCCGCCGATGTGCAGCAAGGCGCGATGGGCTTGATGGCGATGCGCGGCTTGGCCAAGGGCGCGCCCGACGGCAGCCTGAAATGGGAGATTGGTCTTGGTCCCGATGGCGTGCCGACCGTGAATGGCATGTCGATGGGGGCTTTGGGGGGGATGATGCCGTAAAGCGCCCCTAGCCCTCGGGGGGAAGCCTGCGAGGGCGGGCCAAACACAATTCGGGCGGGACCGTCACCAGATCGGTGCTGCCCGGCTTGTCGAGCAATTCCCAAGCGGTGCGAACCAGTTCAAGGTGGCGCTGGCGCACCATATGCACGGGCAGTCGCAACAGCGCGCCATAAGGTTCGTAATCGAAGCACCCCAAGCTGAACGCACCCAATTCGATCTCTGGGCGTTGCGACAAGAACCGCAAAACCTCTTCAAAGACATTGATCGAATTGGCAAAAAGCCCCGCAGGCAGGCCGCCAAGGCGCGCGTAAAGTGCTTGTATTTCGGTTTGCGCGACCTCGGGCTCATAGCCGCAGGCAATCACCTGATCCGCGTCACATTTGCCAAAATGCGCGGTGATCGCCGATTGGAACCCGGCAATTCGGCGCGAGGAGGCATGTAAACGCGCATCGCCACCCAGCAGATAAACCTTCTCGCGGCCTGTGCCCTCAAGCGCAGGGGAGTGGGGGGCGAGCGTGTCGATGATCGCTTCGGTCAACTGCCGCGCGCCAGTTTCATTGTCGGTGATCACCGAGGGCGCGCCGGGGCAGGGCTGGTCAATGAACACATGGGGCAATTGCGCGGCGCGGCAGATATCTGAGATTTGGCTCGGATCGGCAGCGCCTGCCACAAAAAGCGCATCAATTGAATAGCCCATCAGGTCGCGCACGGTGGAAAGCTCTTCTTCCGGTTTGCGCGCAGTGGCGATGATCACCGGGCATTGGCTGCGGGCGCGTGCCTCCACGGTGAAGCTTTGCGAGAGATCCGAAAAGAAGCGGTTGCTGTGTTCGGGCAAGATCAGCCCCACCAACCCAGAGCGTGCTGTGCGCAGCCCCCGCGCCTGCAAATTCACCGAATAGCCCATCTCGCGTGCAAGCGCGATGATGCGCTGCGCGGTCTCTTCTTTGATGCGGCGGGCTTTCCATGTACCATTCAGCGCGGCGCTCACGGTGGAGGCCGAAGTGCCGATGCGCATAGCGATGTCATGAATGGTATGTTTTTGGGTTGGTTTCATTGCTGGGTCCGGGACTGTCGCCTTGACAGGATGAGACCGAATCGACTTAATATGCAACAACGATTGTGCAGGCGTTGGATGTGACGCTTCGTAAAGTCAATTACGCCCGTGAGCTGGTTTGGAGGCTGGCCTAGGGCGTTTTTTCGGAGCCTTTGCGCAATCGTTTGCACAGCGACCGAGCCCCGCGGTTCGGGGAAGTCAGAGTCGGGTGGATGAGCCCGAGGGAGGAACAGATGAAGAAGCTTCTCGCCTGCGCCAGCGCAGTGGCGTTTACGGCAGTATTTGCCACCGCAGCCAGCGCCACCGAAATTGGTGTGGTGGTGAAGATCGGCGGTATTCCGTGGTTCAACGCGATGGAAGATGGCATCAAACGCCAAGCCGAAGCTTTGGGCGTGGACGCCGAAATGATTGGTCCGACCTCGGCGGATCCGGCGCTGCAAGTGCAAGCCATTGAAGACCTGATCGCCAAAGGCGTTGACGTGATCGGTGTTGTGCCGAACGACGAAAAAGCGCTTGAGCCGGTGCTGAAAAAAGCCCGCGACGCTGGCATCATCGTCATCGCGCATGAAGGTCCCGGCCTTGAAAACGTTGATTGGGATTTTGAACTCGCTTCGGCGCAAGGCTTTGGCGAGGCCCATGCCAAACTTCTGTCTGAAAAAATCGAAGGCCCCGGCAAATATGCGGTTTACGTGGGTTCGCTCACCGTGCCGCTGCACAACGCGTGGGCGGATGCCGCCGTGGCTTGGTTGACCGAAAATCGCCCCGATCTGGAGCCGGTGGGGGACCGCTACGGCGTGGCTGAAAACGTCGATGAAAGCCGCAAAACCGCGCTCGACCTGATGGCCGCAAACCCGGATCTGAAAGGCTTCTTGGGCTTTGGTTCGCAAGGGCCGATCGGCGCGGGCCGCGCGATTGATGAGCGGAAGATGTCTGGCAAAGTCTTCGTCGTGGGGCCGTTCTCGCCGGGTCAAGGCGCGCGGATGGTGCACCAAGGTGTGCTGACCGGCGGCTATATGTGGAACCCGGCGCAAGCGGGTGAGGTCTTCGTGACGCTTGGCAAAATGCTGGCCGATGGCGAAGAAATCACCGATGGCATGGATATTCCGGGCCTTGGTGTGGTGCATCCCGATTTTGAAGGGCGTGACATCATCACCGATAACCTGCTGGAACTGAACGACAGCTCTGTCGACGATCTTGCGGACAAGGGGCTCTAAGCTCGGGCTTAGCCAATCATCCAGGAAAGCCGCGGGCGTGCAAAGCTGCGCCCGCGGCCTCATGGCGGGACGAAAACAATGACAAGCGGCAGTGACGGCTTCGCACTTCGGCTCAAGGGCATCACCAAGATCTTCGGCGGGGTAAAGGCCCTTGATGCGGTCGATTTTGAGGTGCGCGCGGGCGAGGTGCATTGCCTTGCGGGCGAAAACGGATGCGGGAAATCCACCCTGATCAAGGTGGTGACCGGCGTCTATACACCCGAAAGCGCAGAGGAAATCAGTCTTTTCGGCGAGGCTGTGAGCACCATTACCCCGGTCAAGGCGCGTGCCAAGGGCGTGTCGGTGATCTGGCAGGATTTGGCGCTCTTTCCCAATATGTCGGTGGCGGAAAACATCGCCTTCGACACGCTTGTCGGTGCGCGCCCGCGCGGCGTGCCATTTGCAAAAATGAAGGCCGCCGCCGCAGAGGTGTTGGCGCGGTTGGGCGTGACGCTCGATTTGGATGCGCCGCTCGAAACCCTGCCGATTGCGCAGAGGCAGGTGGTCGCGATTGCGCGCGCGCTTTTGAACGATGCGCGGCTGATTTTCATGGACGAGCCCACCGCCTCGCTGACGCAGTCGGAAACCGACCGTCTGCTAGAGATCGTGCGCAAGCTTTCTGCCGATGGCGTGGCCGTGGTCTTTGTGAGCCACCGTCTGGCAGAGGTGCTGGATATTTCCTCCCGCGTGACCGTGCTGCGCGATGGCAAGCTTGTGGGCGTTTACCCGACCGAGGGAATGACCCAAGCCCGCTTGGGCGAGTTGATGACGGGGCATTTGCTGGAAAGCAATGTCTCGGCGCGCGATGTCTCTGGCCCGGTGGTGTTTGAGGCCAAGGGTCTAAGCGTGCCCGGCCAGTTTGAAAACATTGATCTGACGATCCGCGCAGGCGAGGTAGTCGGCCTGACTGGCCTCATCGGGGCGGGGCGCACCGAACTCGCCCATGCGATGATTGGCATGACCCGCGCGCAAGGCACAATGCGCCTGATGGGTAAGCCCTATATCCCCGGCTCGTTGCGCGATGCGATTGCGCAGGGGTTGGCCTATGTGTCGGAAGACCGGCTGTCGCTTGGGCTTTTGCAAAAGCAGTCGATTGCCGACAATGCGGCGATTTCGGTGCTGCCGAAGCTGCTTGATCAGTTTGGCCTGATTTCGCCCGCCAAGAAGCAAGCACTGATCCTCGATTGGGTCAAACGGCTGGGGATCAAGATCGGCGCACCGGAAAACCCGATTGCGACGCTTTCGGGCGGCAACCAGCAAAAAGTCGTGCTGGCCAAATGGCTCGCCACCGAACCGAAACTTCTGATCCTTGATAGCCCCACGGTGGGCGTGGATGTGGGCGCGCGCGCGGGCATTTTCCGCATTGTGCGCGACTTGGCCGATCAGGGGCTAGCGATCTTGCTGATCTCGGATGAAGCCTCTGAGGTGCTTTATAACGCGGACCGCGTTTTGCACATGGCCGAGGGGCGCATTCGCGAAAGCTTCGATCCGCGTCAGACCACCATTCAAGCGCTGGAGGCGGCAATCTATGCGTAAGCTCATGAAAAACCGCCAGATCGAGACGCGCATCTTCATCGCGCTCGCAGCGATCTGTATCTTCCTTAGCCTTGCAACGGATACGTTTCTGACCTCGGCCAACCTGACCTCGCTGTTGAACAACTCCTCGGTCAACTTGATCTGGGCGGTGGGGCTTTTGGTGGTGCTGATCGCGGGCGGGATCGACATTTCCTTCGCGGTGGCCACCTCGGTGGTGCAATATATCGCCGCTAAAATCCTGATTGGGATGGGCGGCGGCAATTGGGTGCTGGGCTTCATCGTTTGCGGCGGTGTGGGGATCATGCTGGGCCTGATCAACGCTGCGTTGATCCACGGGTTTCGGATCATCTCAATCGTTGTCACCATTGCCACCTTCAACGCCTTCTTTGGGCTGTTGATGTTCTTCACCCGGGGTCGGTCGATCTACAATCTGCCCGATTGGTGGATTGAGCGCATTCCGCTTTATGAACACCAAGCCGCCGATGGCACGTGGTCTCAGTTGATGATGCCCGTTGCGGTGATGGTCGTTTGTGTCATTGCCACATGGTTCCTCATTCAACGCACCAACCTTGGCCGCCAAATCTACGCCTTCGGCGACAACCCAGAGGGGGCGCGGCGCGCCGGTGTGAACTTGGCGCTGATGCAGGGGCTTGCCTTTGGCTGGTGCGGAATGATGGCCGGGATCGCCGCCTTGATGCAGGTGAATATCGTGCAAGAGGTGGTGCCGAACGCGCTTTATGGCCGCGAACTTGACGTGCTGGCCGCCACCGTTTTGGGCGGCGCGCGGCTTGGCGGAGGCAAGGGCACGGTTCTGGGCGCGGTGCTCGGCGTGATGTTTGTGGCTGTGACGCAAAACGGGCTCAACTTGCTCGGTATCTCGCCCTTCGCCTTCAAGATGATCATCGGCGCCGCGATCTTGATCGCGATCTCCACCTCCAACATGAACCTTGGCGGCTTGTTCGCCACCCGCAAGGAGGGCGCGAAATGAGCGCGTTCATCACCCGTTTGCGCAATGCCTTAGGGCGCGAGACCTTTGGCTTGCTGATCTTGCTCGCGGTTATGGTCACGGCCTTCAGCCTTGCCTCGCCCAAGTTCCTGACCGCTGCCAACTTTGGCTCGATGGGCTATCAGGCCCCGCTGCTGGGCCTTCTAACACTGGCAATGCTGGGGCCGATGATCTCTGGCGGGATCAATTTGGCTATCATCTTTCTGGCCAATATCTCGGGCCTGACCTTTGCATGGGTCATGCTGCAATTTGGCGGCGCAGATGCGGGGTTGCCAGCGATCCTTTTGGGGGCCTTGGCGGCGATGGCCGTTGGCGCAGCGGCGGGCGCACTTGAAGGCGCGGTCATTGCCTTTGTCGGCGCGCACCCGATCCTTGTGTCGCTTGCGATGATGATCTTCCTGCGCGGCTTGGGCGAGTTTCTGACCAAGGGCGGCGATATCTCGGGCTTTCCCGATGTCGTCGGCGCGCTCGGGCATGGGGCGATTTTCGGCTTCCCGCTGCCGCTGCTTTTGTTCTTGGTGGTGGCGTTCGTTTGGCATGTGCTCTTCTCGCGCTCGCGCCACGGTTTTGCGACCTATATGGTCGGCTCCAACATCCGCGCGGCGGAATATTCGGGCCTGCCGACCAAGCGCACGCTCATTACCATCTATGCGCTCTCTGGCCTTGTTTGCGCGATTGCCGGGATTTTGATGCTCGCCCGCTTCAACTCGGTCCGTGTGGGCCACGGCGAAGCGATGCTTCTAGTCACGGTTTTGGCGATTTTCCTTGGCGGCATTGACCCCTTTGGCGGGCATGGCCGCGTGGCTCCGGTGATCTTGTCGATCTTGATCCTGCAGATACTGTCCTCGGGTCTGAACCTGATCGGGGCCAACCAACATCTTGCGACCGCGGTTTGGGGGCTGTTCCTCATCGCCGTGATGATCCTGCGTTCGGGCAGGCTGGCCGCCCTCATACCCTTCAGAAAGGACTGACACCATGGAAGGATTCGGTGTTCACACCAGCATGTGGACGATGAACTGGGACCACGACGGCGCCGAGCGCGCCGTGGCCGGGGCGCTGAAATACGGCGTCGATTTCATCGAAATCCCGATGCTGCAACCCGCCACGATTGATACGGCGCATACCGCTGGCCTTTTGGAAAAATCGGGCCTGCGCGCGGTGTGCTCGCTTGGTTTGCCCGAAGAATGCTGGGCCTCGAACCACCCGGAAAAGGCGATTGATTACCTGCAACTCGCGCTGGATAAAACCAAGGCCTGCGGGGCAGAGGCGCTTTCGGGGGTGACCTATGGCGGCATTGGTCAACGCACCGGCCTGCCCGGCACGGCGGAAGAATATGACAATGTCGCCCGCGTGCTGGAAGCGGGTGCGGCTTATGCCAAGAAAATTGGCCTTTTGTTCGGGATCGAGCCGGTCAACCGCTACGAAAACCACCTGATCAACACGGGGTGGCAAGCGCGTGACATGATCCACAAAGTGGGCGCGGATAACATCTTCATCCACCTCGATACCTATCACATGAACATCGAGGAAAAGGGCGCGGGCAACGGCATTTTGGATGCGCGCGAGTTCCTGAAATACATCCACCTGTCGGAAAGCGACCGTGGCACGCCGGGCGAAGGCACCTGCGATTGGGATGAGATTTACGCAACGCTTGCCGCGATTGGCTTCAAAGGCGGTTTGGCGATGGAAAGCTTCATCAACATGCCGCCCGAAGTGGGCTATGGCCTGTCGGTCTGGCGTCCGGTGGCGGAAAGCCATGATGAGGTGATGTCGAAAGGCCTGCCGTTCCTGAAGAACAAAGCCAAACAATATCGGCTGATCTGATGGGCGCGCGGGTCGATATGCTCGGTCTTGTGGCGGTGGCGCGCGAGATGCTTGCGCGCCCCGACCGGCAGGTGCTGGCCATTTCCGGCGCGCCGGGCTCTGGCAAATCCACGCTGGTAGAAGCGCTCGCGCAGGTGATTGAGGCCGAAAGCCCCGGTGCGTGCGCGATCTTGCCGATGGATGGTTTCCACTACGACGATGCGGTGCTTCATGCCCGTGGCCGTCGCCCGTGGAAAGGCGCGCCCGATACGTTTGATGTGGGCGGGCTGCGTTCCACCTTGGGGCGGCTGCGCGACCCGGCAGAAGGCGCGGTAGCGGTGCCGGTCTTCGACCGCGATCTGGAAATCTCGCGCGGGTCTGCGCGGATCATTGAGCCCACGGCAAAGCTGATCTTGGCGGAGGGGAATTATCTTCTCTTGCAAGATGATCCTTGGGCCACGCTACATCCGCTCTTTGACCGGACCGTGATGATTGAGGTCGCCGAAGACGAGCTGCGCCGCCGCTTGCGGGGGCGTTGGGTCGGCTATGGGCTGACCGAGGCCGAAATCGACCACAAGCTTGACGGCAATGACATTCCAAACGGCCACACGGTGCGGGATCGCTCCATTGCGGCTGATTTGGTTTTCGTCCCGTAACCGGGGCGAATGCGGCCGCGTTTTGCGCGGCTTGACGGCAGCGTCGCGGGTCTTCACCCTCCCCTTGACCCGCGACGCCTGTCGCATTGGGAGGATAATATGCGCTATTTCATCGGCATTGACGTTGGCACCGGCAGCGCGCGCGCAGGTGTATTTGACGGTGCGGGCCAGCTTTTGGGCAGCGCGAGCGCCGAGATCACCACCTTCCGCCCCGCGCCGGATTTCGCCCAACAAAGCTCGGTTGAGATTTGGGGCGCGGTTTGCACGGCGACCCGCGCCGCCTTGGCGCAATCTGGTGTGGCAGGTGATGCTGTTGCCGGGATCGGTTTTGATGCCACCTGTTCTTTGGTGGTGAGCGGGGCAGGGGGCGCGCCGGTTTCAGTCGACCCAGCAGGCGCGCCGGATCAAGATGTGATTTTGTGGATGGATCACCGCGCGCTTGCCGATGCGGCACAGATCAACGCCATCGGGGGCGCGCCGCTTGCCCATGTGGGGGGGCGCATCTCGCCCGAGATGGAACTGCCAAAACTGCGCTGGCTTAAACGCGAGGCGCCCACAGCGTGGGCGCAGGCGCAAGCCTTTTGGGATTTACCCGATTGGCTCGTGCATCGCGCCACCGGGGCGGCGGTGCGCTCGCTGTGCTCGACCGTGTGCAAATGGACCTATCTTGGCCATCGCGGTGAGGCGGGGGAGGGCTGGGATGATGACTTTCTGGCCGCTATTGGGTTGGCCGAACTCTCTGAGGCCGGGCATGCGGCCATTGGCGCGCAACTCGCCCCGCCCGGTCGTTTGGCAGGGTGCTTGACCGATCAGGCCGCCGCGGAAATGGGGCTTGCGCCCGGCATTGCGGTTTCCACCTCGATGATTGATGCCCATGCGGGCGCTTTGGGCACTTTGGGTGTAGGCGGCGCGGGCTGGGAGGGGCGGCTTGCGGTGATTGCGGGCACCTCAAGCTGCCATATCGCGCTTGACCCCGATCCGCGCTTTGTGCCGGGAGTTTGGGGCCCTTATTTTGGCGCGGTGCTGCCCGGTGTTTGGGCGCTTGAAGGCGGTCAATCTGCGGCGGGCGCGCTGATGGATGCGGTGATCGCGCGCCATGCCGCCGCTGTTCCTTTGGCCGAGCGCGCGAAGGCCGAGGGCAAACGCGTGGCGGCGCTGATTGAAGAGCATCTGGCGAGCATGGCGGAAGAAACCGCAACCCTCACCGCCACGCGCCATGTGCAGCCCGATTTCCACGGCAACCGCTCCCCCTTAGCCGAACCGTGGCGCAAGGGCGCTGTGGTTGGGCTGGGGCTGAGTTGTGATCTGGATGATCTTGCGCTGGATTACCTCGCCACGGTGCAGGCGCTCGCCTATGGCACGCGCCAGATCATCGAGGCGATGCGGGCCAAGGGCGCGCAAATCGACACTTTGGTGATGAGTGGCGGGCTTGCCAATAACGCGCTTTTCGTGCGGGAAAACGCCGATGCCACGGGCTGCGCTGTGCTGGTGCCCGAAACCGCCGAGCCGGTGCTTTTGGGCTGTGCGATGCTCGCCGCCGTTGCCGCAGGCACGCAACCGGATTTGGCTTCTGCGATGGCGGCAATGGCGGGTAGTGGGCAGGTGGTGGCCCCGCGCGGCGGCGCCATTGCGCAGTTTCACGCCCGCAAATACCAAGTCTTTGAGCGGATGCAGCAAGACTATGCCGCCTATCGCGACATGATGAAAGGCTGAGGGGATCGCCCCTTTCTTTCCCTTAGGCGCAGGGTCATAAACGTGGCCGGAGGCTCTATGATTATGATCACGCTTGAACATCCGGTGCAGGAGGATTTGGCCCTTTTGCATGCGCGCCACACCGAGGCGATGCATGCCGATACCCCGCCAGAATCGATCCATATGTTGCCCGCCTCCGCTTTGGCGGCAGAAGGCATCTGGTTTTATGTGCTGCGCGAAACGGGCACGCCTTTGGCGATGGGGGCGCTTAAGCGCATTGACGCGGGACATGCGGAGATCAAATCAATGCATGTGTTGCACGAGGCGCGGGGCAGGGGGCTTGCCCGCGCGATGCTCGACCATCTGTTGACAGAGGCGAGGCGCTTGGGTTTTGCACGACTGAGCCTAGAGACTGGTGCACAGGAAAGTTTCGCCCCGGCCCGCGCGCTTTACCTTGCCGCTGGTTTCACGGAATGCCCCCCCTTTGAAGGCTACGGCCCCGACCCGATGTCAGTCTTTCTGACCCGCGCGCTTTAGTGCACCCCGCAAGGCTTGCACCAAGGCTTGCACCGCGCGCGCGCTTGACGCAAAAGGGGGCGGTGCGGCCCCTTAGCTCAGCTGGATAGAGCATCCGCCTTCTAAGCGGACGGCCGAGGGTTCGAATCCTTCAGGGGCCGCCAAAGTCTAGAATATTCCGCGTTATCTCAATTCATTACGGAATTTTATGGTGCGCTTTGGCGATCTGTTCGCCACGTTGTCTTTCGGTTTCGTTCCGCTGATAAACTCGATTCCCCGCAGCCATCCGGTCGCGGATCGACGCCTATCTATGCTCTGGCACGTCCGAAGGGGGCTTCTACCTGGTGACCACACCAACAACATGCGCCTCCGCCCCAGCCTGCGCCAGTAATTCACGGCCGATGCGGTTGCGGTATCGCGGGCGGATTACGGCCTCGCTTCCATGCCAAACTCTCAAGCCGCTTTGGCCACGCCTTCAAAGATCAGCCCTTCCAGCGGATCGGCGCCATTCCACGTGCCTTCCGAACCCGTCACCCGCAGCCGGGCATACATATCTTCGGTAAACCATTTGTCGTCATAGGCGGAGCGGATCGCTTGGCCATGCGGGGTTTCTCCGCGTGCGAAAGCGTCCATCGTGGCGCGGTTTGGCCAGATCGAAAATGTCATTTGGAAGAACAGCGGAAATTCCCCAAGGCCCAGCTTGAAGCGCACATTCGGATCGGCGCCGATCATGGTTTGAATCTTCGGCACGCGGCTCCAAAACGCGACCGCCGAGCCCGGGCGCACTTGCGCACGGGTCAGCGCGACAACCGGGCCATCGGGGGTCATCGCATCATCGGGCACCGGGCGCAGGCGTTCCGCGCCGCCCCATTTGCCGCGCGCGCGGGTGGGTTCCATGAACACCGTCCAGCTTTCCGCCGCGCGGCGACGATAGGCGTTGAAAAACGGATGCGTCATCACCTGTTTGCGGGCGGTTTCTTCATCGGGCCAAACGGTCAAAATGCCCCAAACGGCGGTGTTGGGAATGGGGGTGAAGCCCTCTTGCGTGCCTGAGCCCATCAGCCGGTAGAATTCGAGCCCCTTCATCCGCGACAATGACCAATGCCCCAAGGCCATTTGCCCCACCGCCCAAAGGCGATCCATCACTTTTGGGAAACGAAACACGGTCAAGCAAACAACTTGCATCAAACACCCCCTGCTGATGATTTGCCCCACCCTGTCAACTTCGCCCCCTGAAAGAAAGCGCCGCCCCCGTGATCTGGGCGCGGCATATTGCCGTGTCACCATGTGACAAAGCTCATAGATGGGGCGCGTTTGCGGATTTGGTTCGGCGGAGATGACGCAGCGTGGCGAGGCGCAGAAACCTTGATCGCACGGTTAAATCGCGCGACCCTGCGCCCAATCATTCTCTTGCTCTTTTCGATGCTACCCATTCGGAGGTTTCATGCTGCGCTTTCTTGCCTTGCTGCTTTGTTTGTCACCCAGCGCGCTTTGGGCTCAGGCACAACCATCGGGCCCCGATGCTCCGCCCGCCACGATTTTGGTGCTCGATGGCTCTGGCTCGATGTGGGGGCAAATTGACGGCGTGGCAAAAATCGAGATCGCGCGCAATGTGATGGCGGATTTGGTCACCAGCCTGCCCGCCAATCAGGCGCTGGGGCTGATGTCTTACGGGCATCGGCGCAAAGGCGATTGTTCGGATATTGAACTGATCTTGCCGCCCGGAACGGATCGCGCGGCGATTTTGTCCTCGGTGAATGCCATCACGCCGAAGGGCAAAACCCCGCTGTCGGATGCGGTGATCGCGGCGGCGGAGGCGCTGCGCTATACCGAAGAAACCGCCTCGGTGATTTTGGTCTCTGATGGGATCGAAACCTGCGACCGCGACCCTTGTGCGGTGGGCCGCGCGCTTGAGGCCGCAGGCGTGGGCTTCACCGCGCATGTGATCGGCTTTGATGTGGCCTCAGACCCCGCCGCACAGGCGCAGTTGCGCTGCTTGGCCGAAGAAACCGGCGGCCTTTACCGCGATGCGGGCAATGCCGCAGAACTTGGCCAAGCGCTCGAAGAGGTCGTGGTGGTGGCAGAGCCGCCCAAAGCGGTGGAAGCGCGGCTCAGTTTCCGCGCGATTGAGGGGTCAAATGGCCCGGTCATTCGCGAGGGCATCGCTTGGACCGTCACGACCGAGGCGGGTGGCACGCTGCTTTCTGGCTACCCGACGCCGGAACCGACCCTAACGCTGACCGAAACCACCGGCAAAGCCACGGTCATTCGGATGGCGGATGAGG
This sequence comes from Rhodobacter aestuarii, assembly GCF_900156655.1. Classification (GTDB taxonomy): domain Bacteria; phylum Pseudomonadota; class Alphaproteobacteria; order Rhodobacterales; family Rhodobacteraceae; genus Rhodobacter; species Rhodobacter aestuarii. The sequence goes on from NZ_FTOG01000010.1 coordinate 153,041, forward strand.
CTGTGGCAGAGGCGAGCTTTGCCGTGCCCTTTGCCGGGGGGCCGCAAACGGTCACGCTTGTCTTGCCCGAATTCCTGCCGCCTGCGAGTGTCTCAGGCCCACAAACCGCGCCGGCTGGTAGCCGCATCATGGTCGATTGGACTGGGCCGAATGCGCCGCAAGACAAGGTGATGATCGTTGCCGTGGGGGAGACCTCTGATCCGCATACCGATCAGGCTTTCACCGCGAAAGGTAGCCCGGTGGAATTGCGCATTGCTACAACGCCCGGGCAATATGAGTTGCGCTATGTCATGAATGCGCGCGGCAAAATTCTGGCCCGTCAGCCGATCACGGTGACCGCCGTAGAGGCCGCACTCAATGCGCCCGACACAGCACCTGCGGGCAGCGATTTGGAAGTTGGCTGGACCGGGCCGAATGCGGACCGTGATTATATCGCCTTGGTCCCCGCCGGGGAGGATTACCGCGCGCGTGTTGTCTATGCCTATACCGGCAATGGCAACCCGGCGCGCTTCCGCGCCCCGCCCAAGCCGGGAGCCTATGAACTGGTCTATGTCCTCAATGACAATGGCGCCCGCGAATTGGCGCGCCGCCCGATCACCTTGGTCAACGTTGGGGCCACGCTCAGCGCGCCCGCCACAGCCGCAGCAGGCGAAAAAATCCAAGTTGGTTTCACGGCGACGGGGGATAATCTTGACCGGATCATTCTCGTGCCCGCCGACACCCCGAACGCGAAAGAGGAAGATACCGCCTATCCGCGCACGGGCAGCCCTGTCGATCTGACCATGCCGCTCACCCCCGGTGCCTATGAAATCCGCTATATGCTGGGCGGGCTCAACGGTGAGGTCATCGCGAAAGCGCCGATCACCGTTACCCTGCCGACGGCGAGCCTCGTTGCACCCACGGCGCCCGTCGCGGCGGGTAGCCGCTTTGAGATCGCCTTTTCCGGCCCCGCTTTTGCCAATGACCGGATCGCGATTGTGCCTGCTGGCGCAGAAGCCAAGGCAGAGGTGGAAAACACCCGCGCCAACCGCTCAAACCCGGCCAAGCTGACCGCACCGAAAACGCCGGGCAACTATGAGGTGGTTTATGCTTTGGGCGGGAAATACGGCCCCGTGCTGGCGCGTGTGCTACTGACCGTGGAGTGAGGTGAGCGCGGAGTGAAGCGCCAAATCAGCGCGCGGGCACATGCCCGCGCTTTGATGTGCGAAATGCGCAAAATCCGCAAAACAGAGAGACGACCCAAAACGCAAGAAGCGCCGCCTTGTGGGCGACGCTTCCGCTATGATGGTGGGCGATAACGGATTTGAACCGCTGACATCTTCGATGTGAACGAAGCGCTCTACCGCTGAGCTAATCGCCCGGTAGCGGGGCTTTTAGACTCAGTCTTCGCCCTCTGCAAGGGGGTCTTCACCGGAAATTTCATCCTTTTTGTCCGCCGCGCCCGAACCGGGGCGTTTCAGCTTCAGATGAAGCACATCCGCGCCGCCGCGTTCGGCTTGCCGCTGCACCGTGAGTTTGCCCAAAGGCGGCAAAACCAACGTTTCACCTGCGGCAAGCGCCTCGGCCAAAACCGCCAGAACCGCATCGGTCATGTCACGCGCCACAGCCTTTTTCGCGCCCGAACGCAGGGCGACACGTTCAACAATCTCACGTTTCTTGACTTGCAGGCTCAGCGTGACGGGCGCGGCCTCATCCGCCGGGGGGGCAACGGGCAAAACCGCCAGCGCCTCAGATAGGTTTTCGGAAGGGATAGGTTGATCTGTCACCACCGCCAGTTTGACGGGGGATTTGGATTTTGTGCTCGATTTCTTGGATTTGGCCATGTTTGCCCCATCGGTTCAGTTTCTGGCTCAACCTACGGCCCCAGCGCCCAACAATCCATAAACATCCAAAGGAGCGGCCAAAAAACAAAAGGCGCGCCCGGGTGAGGGCGCGCCGTGATTGCGTTCTTGTGCAAAGGCTCAATGCGCGGTTGCGCCTGCGCCCTCAGCTTTGCTCGCTGCGGCCGCTGCGGCCGCCGCTTCTTCGGCGGCTTCGTCCCATTCGACCGCCTCGGGCATCCGCACCAGAGCGCGTTGCAACACTTCGCGCACATGGGTGACGGGAATGATTTCCAGCCCTTCCTTCACATTGTCCGGAATATCGGCCAGATCTTTCTCGTTTTCCTCCGGGATCAGCACGGTTTTGATCCCGCCCCGCAGCGCGGCGAGCAGTTTTTCTTTCAGCCCACCGATCGGCATCGCATTGCCGCGCAAGGAGACCTCGCCCGTCATGGCGATGTCTTTGCGCACCGGGATGCCGGTCAGCACCGAGACGATCGAGGTGACCATCGCCAAGCCCGCGCTCGGCCCATCTTTGGGCGTTGCGCCATCGGGCACGTGGACGTGGATATCGACCTTTTCGAACTTCGGCGGCTTCACCCCGATTTCGGGCGCGATGGAGCGCACGTAAGACGAGGCAGCCTCGATCGATTCCTTCATCACATCGCCCAGCTTGCCGGTCGTCTTCATCCGCCCTTTGCCGGGCAGTTTCAGCGCTTCGATATGCAGCAAATCGCCGCCGACCGAGGTCCAGGCAAGGCCCGTGACCACGCCCACCTGATCTTCCGCCTCGGCCAAGCCATAGCGGTGACGTTTTACGCCAAGGTACTCGCCCACCTTTGCCGCATCGACGGTGATCGACTTCACCTCGCCCTTGGCCTTGATGATCTCGGTCACCGCCTTTCGGGCGAGTTTCGCGATCTCACGCTCAAGGTTCCGCACGCCCGCCTCGCGAGTGTAGTAGCGGATGATGTCGTTCAGCCCTTCATCGGTGAGGGTGAATTCGCCCTTTTTCAGCCCATGCGCCTTGACCTGTTTCGGGATCAAATGCTGCTTGGCGATTTCGCGTTTTTCATCCTCGGTGTAGCCCGCAAGGCTGATGATCTCCATCCGATCCAGAAGCGGGCCGGGCATGTTGTAGCTGTTGGCCGTGGTCAGGAACATCACGTTCGAGAGGTCATATTCCACCTCAAGATAGTGATCGACGAAGGTCGAGTTTTGTTCCGGGTCCAACACCTCCAGCATCGCCGAGGCCGGGTCGCCCCGGAAATCCTGCCCCATCTTGTCGATTTCATCGAGCAAGATCAGCGGGTTCGTGGTTTTCGCCTTTTTCAGCGCCTGAATGATCTTGCCGGGCATCGAACCGATATAGGTGCGGCGGTGGCCACGGATTTCGCTTTCATCGCGCACGCCGCCAAGCGAAATGCGGATGAACTCGCGCCCCGTTGCCCGCGCAACCGAGCGGCCAAGCGAGGTTTTCCCAACGCCGGGCGGGCCGACAAGGCACAGGATCGGGCCTTTGAGCTTGGTCGAACGCGCTTGCACAGCAAGGTATTCGACGATCCGTTCTTTTACCTTTTCAAGACCATAGTGATCGGTGTCGAGCACTTTCTCAGCGCCGATCAGGTCTTTCTTCACCCGGCTTTTCACGCCCCAAGGCAGCGCCAAGATCCAATCAAGGTAGTTGCGCACCACCGTGGCCTCGGCCGACATCGGGCTCATGGAACGCAGCTTTTTCAGCTCGCCTTCAACCTTGTCGCGCGCCTCTTTCGACAGTTTGGTGGCGGCGATCTTTTCTTCGAGTTCGTTGATCTCGTTTTGACCGTCTTCGCCGTCGCCCAACTCGCGCTGGATCGCCTTCATCTGTTCGTTGAGATAATATTCGCGCTGGGTCTTCTCCATCTGGCTCTTGACCCGGCTCTTGATCTTTTTCTCGACCTGAAGAACCGAAACCTCGCCCTGCATCAGCCCATAGACTTTTTCCAGCCGAGCGCTGACGTCGAGCGTTTCCAAAAGCTCCTGCTTTTGCGCCACATCCAGACCAAGATGGCCCGAGACAAGATCGGCCAGCTTGTCAGCCGCAGCCGTTTCGGCCACCGCAGCCATCGCCTCTTCGGGGATGTTCTTCTTGATCTTGGCGTAACGCTCAAATTCTTCTGCGACCGAGCGCGACAGCGCCCGGATCGTTTCGACATCGCCTTCGGTTTCTTCGAGGGCTTCCGCCGTCGCCTCAAAGAAGGCGTCATTGTCGATGAATTCGGTGATCTTCACCCGCGTCTTGCCCTCAACGAGCACTTTTACCGTGCCATCGGGCAGTTTGAGCAGTTGCAGCACATTGGCCAGAACGCCAGTGCGGAAGATGCCATCGGTGGTGGGCTCGTCCACGGAAGGGTCGATTTGTGCCGCCAGCAGGATTTGGCGATCCTCGGCCATCACCTCTTCCAGCGCACGCACCGACTTCTCGCGGCCCACAAACAGCGGCACGATCATGTGCGGAAACACAACGATATCGCGCAGCGGCAGGACCGGATGAGAAATGGAATGGGTATCGGTCATTTGAGTTCCTCTGTAGCGAAAGGTCCGGCCCCGTTCTTGGCAGCCCGCACCTCCCCTTTGCCCATATCTAGGGGGGGGCGGAGCGCAGTTCAATGCCAGCAACCCCGCGAGACCGCCTCGCCTTCATCGAAACGTTACACTGCGGCACAAACGCCCAGCCCACAAGCGCCGCATCGCTCGAATGCTATGGATGGGTGCAAACTGCGGACCAAGGCGTTCCGTGAGGCTCTCGCGAAGAGATCTCTTGCGGAGCAATGCAATTCTCAACGGTTCCTTAAAACTTTGGTGTCAATGCTAACGACTGTGTTTTGAGGTATGGTTGTGAGCAGCCGAGTGGGGAAGATAAAATGATGCACGTCGCACTGGTTCCGGACATTTCCCAACCTTTGCACCTTTGCCCCGCTTGTCGCGCGCAGCCAGCGGACGGTTTTCAAAAGCGTGGAGTTGCCGTGAGCGACCCCCTTTACATGAGACTGCCTCCGGGCTGGTGGATTTTGTTCGCCTTGGCCTTTGGTGCGGCCTTCTGGACCGGTCTCTTGATGCTGCTGCTCTAAAGCCTAAAGCGGCAAGATCAATTCCGCGGCGAGCCCCCCCAGTCGCGTACTTTCGCCCAGTTGCAGGCTGCCGCCATGGCCGCGGGCAATATCTGCCGAGATCGCAAGCCCCAAGCCGACGCCTTGACCGCGATCTTGGTTGCGCGCGGGATCTAGCCTTGTAAAGGGACGCAGTGCCTCTTCGCGGCGATCCGGGGGAATGCCGGGACCATTATCTTCCACCACAATCCACAAACTGCGCGCCCTTGGTGCCAGCGTGACCTCCGCCAAGCTGCCATAGCGTACGGCATTGCCGATCAGGTTTTCCAACGCCCGCCGCAGCGCATCGGGGCGTACCGTCACCTCAACCGGTTCTCCGGGCGCATCGACTAAAGAGACCTTATGGCCAGCGCGCTGCGAATCCCCGATCACTTGCGTCACCAAGGGGCCGATGTCGATCCGCTCGGCCTCGCCAGAAACCGCTTCTTCCCGCGAAAAGCTCAAGAACGCATCAATCAGCTTGCCCATATCCGTGACGTCGCGTTCCATCGCGCGCACCTCGTCACGGGTTTCTTCGTCCTCGGGCAGCATCGAAAGCCCCAGTCGCAAGCGGGTGAGCGGGGTGCGCAGGTCATGGCTGATCCCCGACAGCATCATCCGGCGTTGTTCAATCTGCCGCTCAATCCGGTCACGCATTTCGATGAAGGCGCGCCCTGCCGCGCGCACTTCCAAGGCTCCCGTCGGCCGATAAGAAAGGATCTGCCCCTTACCAAAGGCCTCCGCCGCGCGCGCAAGCCGTTGGATCGGGCGTAACTGGTTGCGCAAAAACAGATAGGCGATCACCGTCATCAACACCGAGACGAAGACCATCAGCACCAGCAACTGATGCGGGTTAGACGCCGAGACCCAGCCACGTGGAAAACGAATAGAGAGCCAGCCGTTTTGCGTCACGGTCCAAAGCTGCACACTGCCGCCATTGGTCAGATCAATGGCGCGCAATTCTGGCAACCCCTCGCGGAGCGTCTTCATCACAGTGACGCCCGTAAAATCAGCAAATTTACGCGCGTCGCCCGTGGGCACTGGCCCCGGCGCAGGCAGGTCGAGCCTCAGATCCAACGCCTCTTCCAGCGCCCCCATCTGCTTTTGTGCAGAGGCAAGGTCAGGGGCGCTATCGGCACGCTCAATCACCAACACAATTTCGCGCAGCATTGAGCCTGTCATCTGCTCGGTAACGCGTTCGAAATGTCGTTGGATGAAAACAACCGAGACGACAAGTTGGATCGTGATGACGGGCAGCACGAGGATCAACGCGGCACGCCCATAAAGCCCGCGTGGCAGGATGTGTTTGAGCCAGACGAAATTCATGGCACAAAGCCTATCGGGGCATGCGACGGAGGGGAAGCGAAATGGCACTGGAACGGTTGGCGCAAGGTATCCGGCGGATCGTGGCGCCCAATCCTTCACCACTCACCTTCCGTGGCACCAATACCTATATTCTCGGCACTGGCCGTGTCGCGGTGTTGGACCCGGGGCCGGCTATTCCGGAACATCTTGAGGCGATCCTTGCGGGGCTAGAGGTCGAGGAAAGCGTGGCAGCGATTCTGGTCACCCATGCCCATCTTGACCATTCCGAAGGCGCACGCCCCTTGGCACAGAAGACAGGCGCCCCGATCTTTGCCTTTGGTGGGCCGAAGGCGGGGCGGTCGGAGGTTATGCAACAGCTCGCGGCAGGCGGTTTGGCGGGCGGTGGCGAGGGGGTAGATGCCACGTTCGCGCCCGATCACCTGCTGGGCCACGGCACGCGGCTTTCGATTGCGGACTGGGCGGTGACCGCACTTTTTACGCCCGGGCATTTTTGTAACCACCTGAGCTTCCGCATGGGGCAGGCGATCTTTACCGGAGATGTGGTGATGGGCTGGTCCAGCACGCTTATCTCCCCGCCGGATGGCGATTTGGGGGATTATTACGAATCGCTCGATGTGTTGGCGGCCGAAAACGCCGAAATGTTCTACCCCGGCCATGGCGACCCAATTGCTGCTCCCGCTACGCGGCTCGCAGAATTGCGTGCGCATCGGCAAGGGCGCACCGAACAAATTCTCGCCGCGCTCGCGCAAGGCCCGGCCTCGGCTTTCGATCTGACCGCCATGATCTACACGGAAACGCCCGCCCCGTTACAGGCGGCCGCGGCACGCAACGTCTTCGCACATTTGGTGGAATTGGAAAAATCAGGCCAAGTCATCGCCGCCCCCGCGCTTGGTGCAGAGGCAATTTTCACCCTGCGCAAAGAAGGCTAAAAAAATCGCATCACCCCCCTTGCGCAGCCCAAAGACCCTAGCTATACCCCGCCTCGTGTTCCGGCGTAGCTCAGCGGTAGAGCAGTTGACTGTTAATCAATTGGTCGTAGGTTCGATCCCTACCGCCGGAGCCAATTCACCTTGATAAGGTGCAGAAAATCAACGAAAACATGAGCTTGCCAACCTGTTCGGTCCACAATCGGGTCCACAGGGGGTACACTCAATGGGGTTTTTGTTGTCCTTGAAATACATCACCGAGCTTGCCCCAGGGCGGTATGAGTACCGTCGCAGAGTGCCGAAGGCGGCGAGGGCGCGAGTCGGAAAGACCGAGTTCAAGCGGGTCTTCCAAGCGTCTAGCCCGACCGCCGTTGCAAGGGCGCACGCGCGCATCACTTCAGAGTTCGACGAAACGGTGGACGCCGCGATGCGACCTCGGGGAAGGATTTTCCCGCCGACCCCGCGAGAACTTGCAGAAGAGCAACAGCGCCGAGCTGACGAACTACTTGCGGGCGTTTACGGGCCAGAGATCGAGAGCGAAAAGCGTGATCTTCTTGCTGACCTGCTCGCAGACCAAGGAGCCGATTCTGGCCTCTACCGGGCGGTCATCATGCCCAATGCTCCCCTTCCGCAACATACGCTCGAAGATGCGAGAAAGCTGTACATCAACGAGAAGCTAAACGGTGGGGTTGGTGACGAACACAAGGACGCCGCAGACGCCGTGGCGCGCGTGTTCGCGAGGGTTCAGGAGGCGCTCGGGGAACGCGCATCTACCTGCCCACTGGCAGAGCTGAAACGCGAGGACGCCCGCAAGGTCCGCGACCACCTGCAAAACCGTGAGAAGAAGGGGGGTGGCAAGCTTTCGCCATCATCTGTGCGGCGCGAACTCAACACGCTTTCGGCGGTTGTGAATCATGGCATTCGCGAACTGGACCTGAAAGGCAAAGTCTCAAATCCCTTTGAGGGGCTGGAAATCAAGGGAGAGAAGGACGGTGGCGCGGAGACCGAAGAAGAGAAACGCCTACCGCTCCCGTTGTCGGTCATGCCTGCCATGCGGTCGAGCCTAAAGGGCGAAACAGCCTTGATCTGGCGCCTGCTTGAAATGAGCGGTTGTCGGCTATCGGAAGTTGTAGGCTTGCGGGTCAAGGACTTGAACTTGTCCGGCCCTATCCCATTCATGCGGGTTGTTTGGCACGAAGAGCGGCGCGTCAAAACGAGGGCGAGCATTCGCGTTGTGCCTCTGATCGGGGACGCAGTAGAAGCCGCCAGAGAAGCCCTAAAGCTGCCCCGTGAAGGCAACTTGGTCTTTGAACGCTACAGGGGAAGGCGTGGCCCCGATGCGGCCTCTTCCGCGATGATGAAACACCTGCGCAAGTTTACGGAAGACCCCCGGCACGTCATCAATTCACTACGGCACAACATGAAAGATGACCTCAAGCTTGGGGGTGCGGAGAAGGTTGTTCAGGATTTGGTGCTGGGCCACACTTCCGACTCGGTAGGTGAACGCTACGGCGGCGAAGATGCGCGCCTTGAGGTGGCCAGAAGGGCACTGAAAGCGGCATTTGATGTGCGCGACGAGGCGGCCAGCAAACGGCCCCACGCTTCAACGATTGACGCGGCCTAGCACTGACGCAGGGTGTCCAAATAAGACACGTCAGGCTGGACAGACGGGGCCGCTTTCGGTTCCCGTAGCGGTGCCTGGTGGCTTTAACAGATTGCCCGTCCCCTCGAAGACAATCAGCCAAAGACTTTGCCCTAGGACCAGCACAGCGCACCGTAGCGCCACTGGGTCTGCTGACCTCGCAGGCGGCGGCCCGCCGACAACAGGCCTACAGTCCACCTTGTCGGGCGGCATCGGGCCGACTTTGCCAGATCGAAGATGACCTTCGCCTCTCGCCTTTTCGACGTGGGTCTGGTTTCTAGGCGTTGCCATCAAGGAAATAACCCATGACTTCCCAAGCATTTATGCCCGCTGTCGCCGCCGCCCTCGAAGGCGCAGAACTCCCGGAGCGTTTTGTCCTGCCGCAGGATATCACGGTCGACGAGACTTTTTGCCTGCGCGACCTCCGCAGCAATCAGACCCATCTGCGCTCCCTGGTCCAGTTGCTGCGCACCCTTGGCGATCTTGACCCGATATTGCTGTGGCAAGAGATTGACGCCGGGGGCAAGGCCACGGGCCGCTTGGTCCTCCTCGACGGGCACCATCGGCTGGACGCCTACGCCAGCGTGAAGGGCCGCCGCGCGCTGATACCAGCCAAAATCCTGAATGGGGACCGTAGCGATGCCCTCCTGGCGGCGATAGCGGCCAACAGTCGGGAGAACCTGCCGCTGACCAAAGACGAGCGGATGAACGCGGCCTGGCAGTTGGTGCGGCTCCCTGGCAAGCGGCTGTCGGTGCCGAAAGTGTCGAAGGCGGCGGGCGTCGGCACAGCCAGCGTTGACCGGATGCGCAAGCGGTGGCGGGTCATGCAGATCGAGGGCAAGACCCCAAGCGGCGTTTGGTGGAAAGACCGCCGAGATAATGCGCCCGACATCGACGACCGCCCCGAGTTGACCGATGCCGAGCGCCTGGCCGAGATCGAACGGCTGTCCAAGGCGATATCGGAGGCGCTCGAACGGATGCCTTGGAAGGATGAGGCGTTGGCCGCTCAGGCCCTGCAACGCGCCATTGGAAGCCATAAGCTGCGCTCGATGATGGAATACCTGTATGGTGAAGTCGACGAGTTCAGCGAAGATGCTGACGAGATGGAAAAGGTGATGGACGCCCTCGGCGGCTCTGTCACAACGGCAGATGAACACCAAGCCGACGACGTCGGGTTCTGAGACCCCGCAATCACATCAGCTATAGATCACGTCAATGACGTGGTTTGGTCGCGCTGGTGGCCTCTGCTGCCTAGGCCTCATTCATGTCATCGGCCAGCCCTTCGCCGCCATAGCATCGCCACAGGTAGCCCTAGCTGCGAGCTATGGACCACTGATCAGCCCCGCTAGAGCAGCTTGGCCTGTCTGCCTGTGCCGCTCCTGGGTCAGCCTATGCGCGCTGATGGAGCGTTGCTGACGCCC
>NZ_FTOG01000008.1 GCF_900156655.1 Rhodobacter aestuarii
GAACCGGGAGTTGCGCCAAGCGAACGAGATCCTTCGCAAGGCCAGCGCGTATTTTGCGATGGCGGAGCTCGACCGCCGGTCGAAGTGATGGTGGGTTTCATCGATGCGCATCGGAATGCGCACGGGGTCGAGCCGATCTGCGAGATGCTGCCGATCGCCCCGTCCACCTATTACGCTCATCTGGCGAAGCGTTCCGATCCGGCGCGTCTGTCGGATCGCGCCAAGCGCGACGAGGCGCTTCGGCCCGAGATCCAGCGTGTTTTCGATGCCAACTGGCAGGTCTACGGCGCACGCAAGATCTGGCGGCAGCTGCGCCGGGAGGGTTTCGATGTCGCCCGATGCACGGTGGCAAGGCTGATGAAGAGCATGGGTATTCAAGGCATTATTCGGGGCAAGCCGCACAAGACGACCATCCCGGACAAGAAACAACCGTGTCCACTGGACAAGGTGAACCGCCAGTTCCGCGTGCCTGCGCCGAACATGCTATGGGTCAGCGATTTCACCTATGTTGCCACATGGAAAGGGTTCGCCTATGTCGCCTTCGTTATCGATGCCTATGCCCGCAAGATCGTTGGTTGGCGTGTCAGCACCTCGGCGCATGCCGGGTTCGTTCTCGATGCTCTGGAACAGGCTGTTCACGAGCGGCGGCCGACAAAGGCGATGGGGCTTGTTCATCACTCCGACCGCGGCAGCCAATACCTTTCGATCAAATACACAGAGCGGTTGGGAGAAGCTGGCATCGAGCCCTCTGTGGGCAGCGTCGGAGACAGTTACGACAATGCCTTGGCCGAGACGATCAACGGTTTGTTCAAAGCCGAGGTCATTCACCGCCGCGGCCCTTGGCGCAACTTCGAAGCCGTGGAATACGCAACGCTCGAATGGGTGGATTGGTTCAACAACCGTCGCCTGCTTGAACCAATTGGGAACATCCCGCCGGCAGAAGCAGAGGCCAATTTCTACGAAGCTCTGGAAGCTGAAGCCATGGCCGCGTAACTAACCCAAATAAGCCTCCGGCAAACCCGGGGCGGTTCAGAAGGTCAGATCTCCATTATAGCAACGATCTAGGGAACTGCACCATAAGCAAACGCTTGCGCTCGACAGCAAACTTGATCGCCCAGGTTCTGGGAGCTTGAAGAAGAATCCGTAGTACGCTGCTCCGGTAGGCATAAGTGCCAGCACGGCTCAGCTTCTAGCTTTGGCAACATGGACTAGCCTTGAGCCACACCTACCCAAGCCAGAGTTAGATGTGTGTTCCCTTTCGCAAACGCCTCTGACATCGAAGTGTTCAGGTGGGGCGTCAGGAAAAACACGAAATTTCTGGTAGTTACAAGCTATTCACCAAATCGGCGCAGTCATGAGGTCTGGAGAATATCGGCCCTGAGAGAGCGCTTGCGAGCCTCCTGGCGCGGGAGCCGGTGCTCTGCCCCGCCCGCATAACCCTCGAAAACAACGGAAAAATCCGGCCGCAGCCGGATCGGGAGAACGCTTTCGTCAGGGCAAGTGGCGGACGGGAAGCCCGCCATGAAGGAGGTGCGAGGCTTCGCGGCTTGTCGCATTTAGTGTTTCCAGGCCAATGCCTTATCGGTTTTCCTGTCGCAAGCTGTTGCAATGAATCGCGACCATGCGTAGATTTTATGGAGGGTAAGAGTATGGGTGCGCGATATGCCGAAGATTGCCAAGGAACTTTCCCCCCTCGAAGTTAAGAACCTGCGCCACACCGGCAACGGGCAAAACGCTGTTTTTGCGGTGGGGGGCGTTGCTGGCCTTATGCTCCAGATCACCCGCAACGGTGGCCGCACATGGCTGTTGCGCGTCAAGGTGGGGGCGAAGCGGCGCGAGATTGGCTTGGGCGGTTTCCCCGATGTGACGCTGGCACAGGCACGCGAGCGCGCGCGGGAGGTGAAGGACCAAATCCGGCGCGGTATCGACCCGGTGGAAGAACGCAAAGCCGCGCGGGCATCGCTGATTGCGGCGCAGCGGCGGGGGCTTTTGTTTCAAGACGCGGTTGATCGTTGCCTTGCCTCTAAGCTGGATGGCTTCAAGAACGCTAAACACCGCGATCAGTGGCGCAACACGCTGGACAGTTACGCCGTGCCGGTGCTGGGCGGGATGATGGTGGACCAGATCACGGTGCAAGACGTGCTGCGCGTTCTGCAACCCATCTGGCAAGCCAAAACGGAAACCGCATCGCGGCTGCGCGGGCGTATCGAGGCGGTGTTGAGTTGGGCCACGGTGGCGGGGCATCGCACGGGCGACAACCCGGCGCGGTGGGCGGGCAATCTGAAAGAACTTTTGCCGCCGCCCGACAAGGTGGCCGAAAAGGGAAATCAACCGGCGCTTTCGCTGGATGATGTGCCCCGCTGGATGGCCGAATTGCGCAAGCGAGAAGGCTTTGGGGCGCGGGCGCTCGAATTTGCCGCGCTGACCGCTGCCCGGTCGGGTGAGGTGCGGGGCGCGACATGGGAGGAAATCGACCTAGAGCGCGCGCTGTGGGTGATCCCTGCCGAGCGCATGAAGATGAAGCGGGAACACCGCGTTCCGCTGGCCCCCGCCGCTGTGGCGTTGCTGGAGGCCCTTCCGCGCCTTGAAGGCTGCGCGCTTGTGTTCCCCTCAACCAAGGGCAAGCCGCTTAGTGACATGACCTTGAGCGCGACCATGCGGCGAATGCACGAAAGCGAAGTTGCCGCGCAGCGCCCCGGCTTCCTTGATCCCCGCAACAAGCGCCCCGCTGTGCCGCATGGGCTGCGCTCGACCTTCCGCGATTGGGTGGCCGAGGCGACAAGCTATCCCGGCGAAATGGCTGAGGTTGCGCTGGCACACCGCATCAGCAACGCGGTGGAGGCGGCGTATCGTCGGGGCGATATGATCGAAAAACGCCGCCGCATGATGCACGATTGGGCCGAGGCGCTGGGCGGCAAGCGCAAGGGCGGTAAAGTGGTGAGGCTGAGCTAAAATGTTTGCGCCTAAAGGATGGATTTCCCTACGAGAGGTCTATGAATACTTCGTATCGGCATATTCACAAAAAGATAAAATCGGCGACTTTCCATTCACGGGCGACGAGTGCTTTCAATTGACATGGTTCTTCGCGTTTGAGGCCGAAGAAGTCGCAGTTTGCACAGCCGATGGAAACGCCCTGCCAGTTTCTAGAAGCTTAGTCACAACCGAAAATTATTTCGATCACGAAAACGAACACATTGATCTGCATCTTGGAACCGTTGGCAGTGGCAGCATAAGAGGTTTGGAGGTGTTCCCCGGAAATTATTCCGTCTTGACCGAATATCTTAAGACGACCTACGGGCCATTTCTTGATCTTCCAGTGATTTTTCGTAGGTCTGATTTTTTGGATTACCTTGATGATCTAGAGGCTGATCATAACAGCAGTGATCAGCATGAAAATTCTTTGCCTGAAATTGATCAAATTGATCTTTCACCTAGAGCGACTTGCGAAAAAATATTGAAGGCTTGGAGAAACGGCGAGGCAGCAACACGGGAAACGATCAGAGCTTTAGTTGCTCCCAATCATTCGGTGCGAAAGTTTCAACTTGCGTGGGAGCTTGCTCGTGAGCAAGCGCCCGAAATCTCTAGGCCGGGCAGGAAAAAACAGAAAACCCAACGCCAATGTATCGAAACGGAAACTTAATCGCGACACCTATTTAGGCGTATGAACGCCATGCAGACTGCTGCCAATCGCGAAACCTTACGATTGGAGCGCATCGCAATGGCTGACACCTATCTTTCCGACCTTCAACTTGCCACCCGCTATGGGGTGCATCGAGCAACCCCTTGGCGCTGGGCGCAAACAGGTAAATTCCCGAAGCCGGTGAGTCTCACACCCGGCTGCACCCGTTGGAAGCTCTCCGAAATCGAAGCATGGGAAGCTGCGCGCGCGGGCACGAAGTAATGGGTCGGCATCGACAAAATGAAAACCGCACCGAGCAATTCGCAAAGTGGATATATCCGCACCGATTGTTACCCGCGTGGAAAAGCCTAACCTTTCCTGCAAGAGACGCCTACTTTCATTTGGCGGTGCGTTGCTTCGCCGAGACAGCCGAGAAAAGACGAAACGCGACCAACAACAATGGCGCGCTCTATCGCTCGTTGCGCTCCCTAGCCGACGACATGGGTTGCAGCGTAAAAACGGCAGGCGCGGCGCTAGCAGATTTACAGGCGAAAGGCTGGATCGTCTGCACCAACGAATGGGAGCGCGGCCTTGATGGAAAAGGAAAGACTGCGACTTTTAGGCTTACCATGATGCCCATGCCGGGGCGCACCGCGACAAAAGAACCGGAACGCTGGAGCCTAGGGCACGACTATCCTGTTCTTGTTTACGCAAGCTATTTGCCAAAGCCGCGATCAAGACGATTGGAGAACTTGTCGAGAAAACAAAACCCACCCCCCCATTCGGGCACAGTGGTGCAACCGAAACGGACACAGTTGAAAGCGATAAAATGACCTGCTGGGCCCTAATCGGTCACGGAATTGCATGGCATCAAGCTAGCGAATGTGCCCTATTCGGTCATATATCTAATCGCCATGTGATATGCTCTTGCGGTTCGCAATGTGAGGACGTGCCATGACTGGCCCAGAGTTGGCCGCAATCCGCAAAACTGCGGGCCTTTCGCAAGCCGAACTGGCCCAACGCGCAGGCATTGGTCGCCATGCGGTGAGCTACTGGGAAAACAGGCCATCCGTTGATCTTCGCGCATGGGCCATTTCGCGTATGGCAAAGGTGCTCGAACTGCCGAAGCCTCCCGCGCTAGGTTGGCGTTTGCGTTCAACTTGGGAGCGCGATTTGGAAGCGCAGGTTGAGGCGGCATTCATTGCTCGCGTGATACGCCTTAGGGCGCGCACTGAGGCGGCAGCGGCAAAGCGCAGAGTGATCTGCGAAGCGAAGACGCGCAAGGGCACCCCGTGCCGCTGCAAGAGTGAACCCGGCAAGCGTCGATGTAAATTTCATGGCGGCAAGAGCACCGGCGCTAAAACTCCCGAGGGGCGTGAGCGTATCGGTATGGCGCAGAGACAGCGCTGGGCTAAGTGGCGCGCCGAACGATTGAATAACTATCAAGCCTAGCCTCGCGGGGTGGGGTGATAGCCAAAATCAAAAACTACATCCCGGAAACAGAAATGCGAATGTCGGTTTCTGAGACCATTACGCGCGCACGCGGGCAAGGGGTGTTAGGCGTTGCCGGTTAATCTTGGGTCACACACGAGGAAGATTGACACACTAAGGCGCTGTTTGCCTTGGCACATGTTCTCCCATAAAGTCCGCAAAACACACATTGTCTTTCGATTGAGAAAATGAACCTTTTCAACCGCAAAACCCTGCTACGGCACATCAAACCCGCCCCTATTCCGGGCGACCATCTCGCCGCGCTGGAAGCTTGGGCGGAAATGATCAGCTCCGGGCGCATCTACTCCTTGAAGGAAACCGCCCTTCACGGCCAATTCGCGGCCAAGATTATCGAGGGCGTTCTTGGCTACCATGGGCCTGCGGGCGGGGCCGAATACACCGTCGCCACCGAACAGGCGATCTTGCAGGGCAGTGTTGATCTGGCGCTTGGCCGGTTTGGTGGGGCAAAGCCTGAAATCCTTGCCCCGTTCGAACTGAAGGGCGCAAAAACCAGAGACCTCGACGCGATCATGCCGGGGCGCAACAAGACCCCGGTTCAACAGGCGTGGGAATACGCCATGAACGCGCGCGGGGTGAAATGGGTGCTTGTCTCGAACATGATCGAGCTGCGCCTGTATGGCTTTGGTGAGGGCACGAGCGCCTATGAAACCTTCCAGCTCGACCGGCTGACCGATCCCACCGAATACGCACGGTTCATGCTGCTTCTGTCTGCCGAAAGCCTGCTTTCTGGCCGCACCCTCGATCTGCTGAAGCAAAGCCGCGCCGAAGACCGCGACATTACCGACGCCCTCTATTTTGACTACAAGGCGCTGCGCCTGAAACTGATAAGGGCCGTGCAAGCGGCTGACGCCAGCATCGCGCCACTGGACGCAATCGCCACCGCCCAGAAGATCCTCGACCGCGTGCTGTTCATCGCCTTTGCCGAAGATACCGGCCTGCTACCCGACAACACCCTTTCTCAAGCCTTTGTCACCCGAGACCTCTACAACCCCCGCCCGGTCTGGGAGAACTTCCGGGGCCTGTTCAACGCCATCGACAAGGGCAGCGATGCCCTTAAAATCCCCCGCTACAATGGGGGCCTGTTCCGCCCGGATGCCGTTATCGACTCGCTCACGCTGCCCGATGACGTCTGCGAAGGCTTCAAGACCCTGGGCGAATATGACTTCGCGTCCGAAGTATCCGTCACCGTTCTGGGCCATATCTTCGAACAATCCATCGCTGACGTTGAACGCCTTCAAAAACAGGCGCGCGGCGAAGAGGTCGAAGAAGAACGGGCCACCGGCACGACCGGGCGGCGCAAGCGTGACGGGGTAGTCTACACCCCGGATTACGTCGCCCGCTTCATCGTGGCGGAAACCCTTGGCGCGCACCTCGAAGAAGCCTTCACCGAGATTCTGCGCGCCCATGCCAAAGCCGGGGCCGATCTGTCCGACTATGCTGCGATCCCGTGGCGCAGAAAATCGGCAGAGCTGGAAGCGTGGCAAGCCTATCGCGACCGGCTGAAGACCCTGCGCATTGTCGATCCCGCCTGCGGATCGGGGGTTTTCCTGATCATGGCCTTTGACTTCCTGAAGGCCGAACTGTCGCGCGTGAATGACAAGATTGCCGAGCTGCAAGGCAAAGATCAGCACATCCAAGACCTTCTGGACCCCGACAGCGAAATCCTGACGAACAACCTGTTCGGGGTAGACGTGAACGTCGAAAGCGTCGAAATCGCCAAGCTGTCGCTCTGGATCAAGACCGCGCGACGCGGCAAGGTGCTCGACAGCCTCGACGGCAATTTGCGTGTGGGGGATAGCCTGATCGAAGACAGCAACTTCGCCTATCTCGATCACGCTTTCACTTGGGAAACCGCTTTCCCAAGCATCTTTGCCGAAGGCGGCTTCGACGTGGTTCTGGGCAACCCGCCCTATGTCCGCATGGAATTTCTGAAGACTCTGAAGCCCTACCTCGAAAAGCGGTATGAGGTGGCCTCCGACCGCGCCGACCTTTACTGCTACTTCTACGAACGCGGCCTGCGCCTGCTGAAACCGGGCGGGCGGCTGGGGTTCATTTCCTCGAACACCTTCTTCAAGACCGGATCGGGCAAACCACTGCGCGACTACCTGCGGCGCGAAGCGACACTCGAAGGCGTGGTCGATTTTGGCGACCTGCAAATCTTCGAAGGCGTGACCACCTATCCGGCCATCCTGACCCTGAAACGCGGGGCTGCGCCAAAGGAGCATGAACTGCGCTTCTGGAAGGTGGATGCCCTGCCCGAAACCAACTTTCAGGCCACTTGGGGGAAGGTCGCAGGACCATATCCGCAAGCCGCCCTCGGGGCCGGGTCATGGGAGCTGGAAAACCCCGCCCTGCGCGCCCTGCGCGACAAGATCAGGACGGGCAAGAAAACCCTGAAGGAGGTCTACGGCTCGCCGCTCTACGGCATCAAGACGGGCTTGAACGCAGCTTTTGTGATCGACAGCGCCACCAAGGAACGCCTCTGCGCCCAAGACCCACGGTCTGCCGAGCTGCTGAAGCCCTTCCTCGAAGGCAAGGACCTGAAACGCTGGCGGGCCGAACCGCGCGGCCTTTGGCTTATTTACGTTCCGCAACGCCGCGTCAATATTGACGAATATCCGGCCATCCGGGATTGGCTTTTGCCATTCAAAAAGAAGCTGGAAGGCCGTGCTACGAAACAGGAATGGTTCGAGCTTCAGCAAGCGCAGGAAGCATATTCGCCCTTCTTCCAACCGCCAAAAATTGCCTATGGTCACTTCCAAGATCAGCCGATCTACTCAATGGAAACTACTGGGGCCTTCTCAAACAACAAAACCTACTTTGTCCCGAATGGTGGGTGGGATTTGCTTGCCGTCCTAAATTCAAAAGTGATCTGGTTTGATTTCTGTTCCAGAACGACGGCTGTTCGGGGTGGGTGGCGCGAAGCTACCGCGCAGCATATTGAACCCTTACCTATGCCTACAATAGCTGCGAGCGCCAAATCAGAACTAGAATGGCTGGCGAAAGCTGCCAGCGAAGCGGCACAGGAACGCTTGACCCTGCAAACCGCCCTAACTCGCCGCATTCCCGATCTCTGCCCACCTGGCCGCGCCCCCAAGCTGACAACGCGGCTTCAGGAATGGTGGACCTTGCCCGACTTCGCCGCCTTCCGGGCCGAGGTGAAGAAGGTGTTCAAAGCCGATATTCCGCTGGCCGAGCGTTCCGAGTGGGAAGACTGGATCACCCGCGACCGCGCCGAAATCGCCCGTCTGTCCGCCGAGATTGCCAAGGCCGAAGCTCAGATCGACGCTATCGTCTACACCCTGTTCGATCTGACCCCCGACGAAATCGCGCTGCTCGAAAGCGCGGTGTAGTGTGCAACGATCTAAGCCTAGGCCACAGACAAGGTGAATCACAGAGCCGATTGGCCTGAAAATTATCCTTGCACCCAAGCGCAAAATTAAAGGCGGGTGCTTTGGCGGGTATCGTCAAAAAATTGCGATTTTATCCAATTATTTCAATGCTAAGTGGCGGACGGGAAGGGATTCGAACCCTCGAGACGGTTCCCCGCCTACACACTTTCCAGGCGTGCGCCTTCGACCACTCGGCCACCCGTCCGCCGGCGGGTTTAACGGCAAAGGCGGGCGCTCGCAAGGGGATTTGCACCCCATTTTCGATTGCCCGCCTGCGGTTTGCACATTGCCTTAGCGGCCGTCTCCATCCTCTGTGCCGTCGTTATCGGAAAGCCGCGCCATCGGCCCAAGTTCTGTGGGCGTTTTGTTGGGGCTTGCTGCAACTGGGGCAGGGGGCTTGGCCTCGGGCGCTTGCCCCAGAAGCGTTTCGGGATTTTTGATCCAGATATCGCGCTGCGCGAAGGGGATTTCGATGCCATGTTCGGCGAAGCGTTCGGCGATCTGGTGGTTCATCTCCGACATGACACTCAACTTGAAATTCACATCCGACAGGATCGCGCGAATTTCAAAATCCATGCTATCGGCGCCAAAGCCCCGGAACAGCGCATAGGGCGCAGGCGTCATCATCACCAGCGGATGCGCTTGTGCGATCTCGGTCAGGATTTTCTCGACCTTGCGGGTATCGGTGCCATAGGCCACGCCCACCGGCACGATCAAACGCCCGGTTTTGTTGCCACGGGTCCAGTTTGTCACCGTGCCGGAAATCAGGTCCGCGTTGGGCACAATTACATCGGTGCGGTCGAAGGTTTCCACCACGGTGGAGCGGACCGAGATGTTTTTCACAATCCCATGCTGGCCGCCGACCTCAATCCAGTCGCCTTCGGAAATCGGGCGTTCGATCAGCAAGATGATGCCCGAAACAAAGTTCTGCACGATGGTTTGCAGGCCAAAACCAATGCCGACAGAGAGCGCACCAGCGACGATGGCAAGCGAGGAAAGGTCAATCCCGGCGGTAGAAATGGCGATCAGTGCGGCCAAGAACAGGCCCAGATAGCCAATGCCCGAGGTGATGGCGTTTTGGCCGCCTTTGTCGAGCTTTGTCTTTGGCAAGATCGTGGTTTTGAGCGCGCCTTGAAACGCACGGGTGAGCGCATAGCCGATCCCAAAGACCACCGCGAAGGTGATGAACGAGGTGGGCGAAATCCGCACCCCGCCGACCGAAACCCCGTTTTTGAAAGCGGTCCAAAGCTCGATCAGGTCTTCGACGCGGGCGCCCCAGACCAAGGCCAGAACCGGCAGCGAGGCGAGCGAGATCAGGAAGCCGCCCAGAACCGGGATCAGCGCGTCACGGCGCACATCTTCGCCCCGTGCGATGGTGACGTAAAGCTCGGCGATGAAGCGTTGCAAGATCGCGACTGTCGCGAAAAGGCCAAGCGTCAGCACGGCGGGCCAAATCAGCGCATCGGCCGCACTGATATAGCCGATCGTGCCCAGCACCGGGGCCGCGAGCGCAATCAAGATCAGCGCGGTGCCCAGCCAGCTGAGGAGTTTGCGGCGGAAAACGCCTTCTTCGTTCTCGGAGGTATTGCGGCTTTGCCGCCGCAGGAGTTGCGCCATCCGAAAAAGTGCAATTGCGGCAAAGATTTGCAACGGTGCTTGCAGGACAGAAAGCGCGGCATCCGCGCGTTCGGCCACCGCTTGCGCTTTGTCTGCGGCCACATTGCCCGCGCCACCAAGGAAATTTTCAGCACGGGGGGCCACCCACAGCAACACCAATTGATGCGTGGCAAGGGCAAGCCCAAGCGACAGCGCGTGAATGCGCCCCTCGGCGCGGCCTTCCTCGCCCAATTTGAGCGCGCTTTCCACACCGCCCCGCATCGGGAAGATGCGGGTGCCAAGCCACCAAGCCATCATCACTGTGAAAAGAAGCGTGGGCGCAATTTCAAAAAGCTCGGTCAGGATCGGCCCGAAAAGGGAGGTCTGCTTGAGGGCTATGGTCAGCAAAATTGCGCCAAAGGTCGGCAAGATCACTTGGCCGAGGGAAACCAAGGCGGAAATCACGCCGCGCCCGCGCATCGCGGTTTTGCTCAGCAAAAAGTCCGTCAGCCGTACCATCCAGCGCCGACCGCGGGCTAAAAGCACCAGCGCCATCAGCACGAGGCCCAAGATCACCGGGGCATTGTTGCGCAGCTCATCAAAATTGATCGGCTGGGTGAAGCGCCAGCGGGTCTCGTCATAGATCCATTCGCCCATCCAGCGCAGAAGCGAGGCGGCAGCAGGCCAGTTCACCGGGTTCGCAGCCGAGGGCGAAAGCCGCAGCATTTTATCGGCCTGACGTTCGCGGATCAATTTATCAATTGCGCGGATCGTGCTGTCTGCGCGGCTCGCAGCCTCGGTCGCGGTGATGCCGGGGGCTTGCAGTTTCGCCAGTTGCTCGCTGAGCTCTGTGCGGCGTTTCGCAATGGCCTCGTCTTCCGTTGCCCCTTCTTCGGGGGCGGGGCCAAGGGCGGCCAATTGGTTTTTGACCGTGGTGATCTGATCGGTATTGGCGCTTTGGGCTTCGGTCAGGGTCGCGCGCCATTTGACCATTTCAGCGCGCAATTCGTTGAGCTTTGCATCGCTCATCGTGGCTTCGGAAACGGCCTTTTCCACCTGCGTGGAAAGCTTGTCGAAAGCTTTATAATCTGGTGCGACTTCGTCTTGCGCCGCGACCGGCAGCGCCAAAACCAAAAGCAAAAGAAAGGTCTGGAGCCAAATCCGCATCAGGCAAAGACCTCCGGCAGGCGGCGCGCGGGGGCCGACATCCAGCCGGGAACGGGCAAGCCTTTCTCTGCCAAGAACGCCGGGTTGAAGAGTTTTGACTGATAGCGAGTGCCGTAATCGCATAGCACGGTGACAATCGTGTGGCCCGGACCCATTTCGCGCGCCATGCGGATCGCACCTGCGATGTTGATCCCCGCAGACCCGCCGACGCATAGCCCCTCTTCGGCAAGCAAATCAAAGATGATCGGCAGGGCCTCGGTGTCGGGAATGCAAAAGCTCATATCCGGCGTGAACCCCTCAAGGTTTGCGGTGATCCGGCCTTGGCCGATCCCCTCGGTGATCGAGGAACCCTCGGATTTCAGGGTGCCGGTGGTGTAGAAGCTGTGCAGCGCGGCGCCTTCGGGGTCAGCCAGCGCGATTTTCACGCCCTTCGGTTGCAGCGCCATACCGGTGCCTGCCAAAGTGCCGCCCGAGCCTACGGCGGCGACAAAGCCATGCACCCCGCCTTGGGTCTGCGCCCAGATCTCTGGCCCCGTTGTTTCGATATGGGCTTGGCGGTTTGCGGTGTTGTCGAACTGATTGGCCCAGATCGCGCCGTTAGGTTCGGTTTGTGCAAGTTCTTCAGCCAAACGGCGCGAGTAGTGGACATAATTGTTGGGATTTGAAAAGGGGGCCGCGGGCACTTCGACCAGTTCCGCCCCCGCTAGACGCAGCATATCTTTCTTTTCTTGGCTTTGCGTCTTCGGGATCACGATCACCGTGCGAAAGCCCATCGAGGCCCCCACCAGCGCCAGCCCGATCCCGGTATTGCCTGCCGTCCCCTCGACAATCGTGCCACCGGGCGCCAGTGCGCCGCGCGCCACCGCATCGCGGATGATGTAAAGCGCGGCCCGGTCTTTCACCGATTGGCCGGGGTTCATGAATTCGGCTTTGCCAAGGATCGTGCAGCCGGTGGCTTCGGAGGCCTTGCGCAGGCGGATCAACGGCGTGTTGCCGATCATCGCGGCAAGGTCGGGGGAGAAGGTCATGGTCTTCCTCGGCTCGTAAAGGGTCGCGGGGAAGAGTAGGGCGCAACTCCGCCTCTCTCAAGGGCAGAGGCTGTTCATCCGCCCAATGCATCGGCGCGGAGCGGTTCGCGTATCCGCTCCAGCCAAAGCGCCAGCACGAGAAGCGGGCCGTTTTCCACCTCACCGCTTTCGATCAGCGCCATCAGATCAGCAAAGGAAATTCGGTGGGAGCGGATATCTTCGCCCTCTGCTTCCAGCCCGCCAAGCCCCGGCGCGCTGTCAGGAATGTCACACAAGCCAATGAAACAATAGATATATTCAGATTTGGCGCCGGGGGAGGGATAGTGGTTCGGTGCCGCAATCAACCGCCCAAGCGTGATGCCTGCTTCCTCGCCCGCTTCGCGCCTTGCGGCCTCTTCGGGTGTTTCACCGGCATCGACGCGGCCTGCGATCGCCTCCAAAGACCAAGGGTTCACATCCCCGCGCGCCAAGGGGCCGGTGCGGAATTGTTCGACCAAAAGCACCCGGTCGCGGATCGGATCATAGGGCAAAACCACCGTCGCATCGCCCGAGACGAACGCCGCGCGTTCAAGCGGTTGGGTCATTGTGCCGTCAAAGCGGCGATGGCGCAGGCGGTAATCTTCAACCGCAAAAAACTTCGCATAGGGCGTGCGCAAGCTTTCAATCTCGATATCCGCAGGGCCGGGTTGGAAACGCAGTTGCGCGGGGCGAGGTGCTTCGGTCGCACGCAGGCGGGATGCCGCGCGCACGCGGATCATCGGATAGCGCGCCAAGGCTTGCTCCATCGGCACTTGCCCACGCAAAGCGATCACCTCGGCCACGGCCAAGGTGGCGAGCGGGCCTTTCTCTGCGGCCCAAGCCTCAAGCGTCCACAAATCGCCCACGCCCCAGCGCGCGGTGTCGGGGATGTAGACCCAAGCTTGATGTGCCGCTCCTTCCGCATCGGTCACGCTGCGCTGTTCCTTGCGGTAGCCGATCTCGTACCAATCCAGAAGTTCGGCCTCGGCTTCGCTAATCTGGGCGATGCCGCCCGTGGTCCCCGCAGGACCTTCCACCAGCAGCGGGTAGCCCAGATCGGTGCCGTCAGCATCAAGCGCGTGTCGGACCTCGTGGCCATCAAGGCGCGCGGGTTGCAAGGGCTTGGGCGCGCCAAGCACGGCGGCAAGAAGCGGTTCATGGCACAAGGTGCCGTAAAAGAAATAAAGCTCGGTCAATGTTTTGCGCCCTGTTCTGCCTCGGGCGCGGGCTTAGTGCCAGCGTTTCCACGCCCATTCGGCCAAGATAGCCGAAACCATGCCGCCGAGAAAGAGCACCGCGATCGTGTCAAAGCGTAGCACGGCCCCAGCCATTGTCATGCCTTGGGAGAGCACATCAACCAGCGCTTCGTTGGGCATGTCATAGCGGCCACGCACCATATTGTGCATGACCTGCACCGCGCCAAGAAACAGCATGGTCCAGAACACAAGGTAAATGACGGCATGCAGACCCCGTTCGAGCGCCCGGACAACGCCACGTCCCGGGCGTAGGCCGATCACTCGCCAGCCGACCATCAGCCCGATCGAGGCGGCAATGCCCGCAAAGCCATTCACCGCAGCGCTGATGGGCAAGTTGCGCGCCATCAACTCGGCCCCGAAAAAGCCCGTAGCCGCAAGACCTAAGCCACCAAACAGCTTCGCTGTGGTGGGCAGCTTGATCTGCGAATCGCGTAGAACAACTTTCTGCATGTCTTACCCCGGCCGACCCAACAAAATGCGCGTTGAAGCCTGAGCTTGCGGGCAGATTGTGGCGTGAATCGGGACGCAATCGTGGCAGGTTGGTAAACGATCCGTGTTCAGCGTTCAGTTTTTTTCGCGCGCCGCATAAGCATCGAGCGCGCGGGCACGCCCTTCGGCCAAATCAACCACAGGGTCGGGCAGCCGCGCGCCCGGCGTGAGGCCCCAGCTTTTGGGCACAGCGGCAAAGAAATCTCGCGCGGTATCGGGGGCGTGGCGGTTGCCCTCGGCAATCCAGCGGCGGCGATAGGCACCGTCTTTGTCGAATTTTTCCGCCTGCGAGGCCGGGTTGAAAACGCGAAAATAGGGCGCCGCATCCGGGCCACAGCCTGCCACCCATTGCCAGCCCATCGCATTGGCCGCCGGGTCATGGTCAATCAGGCAATCTTCAAACCATTTCAGCCCCACGCGCCAATCGGTCATCAGATGTTTGGTGAGGTAAGAGGCGGCAATCATCCGCGCGCGATTGTGCATCCGGCCTGTCACGTACAATTCGCGCATCGCGGCATCGACCAAAGGCTCACCCGTCATGCCGCGCCGCCAGCGTTCTGCATCGTCATTGTCGCCGCGCCAGGGGAAGGCATTCCATTCCGAACGCCAGTTTTCTTGCGCTAAATTCGGGAAATGGAACATCAGATGCCAAGCAAACTCCCGCCAGACGAGTTCTTTGAGGAAATGCTCGGCGCCCGCCGCGCCCTCGTGCAGCGCGCGTTGACCCGCGTGCCAGATTTGGCCGGGCGAAATCTCGCCCCAAGCAAGGTTTTCCGAAAGCTCGGAGGTCGCCGCCTCGCCCATGAAATCGCGCCGGATCTTATAGTCTTCGATCGGGCCCTCAAGGAAACGTGTGAGCCGTGCCTGAGCGGCTGCCTCGCCGACGCGGGCGTGTTTCGCCACCACCGCCGCGCCGCGCCGCATATCGCGCCCAAGCGCCAAGTCTTCCAATGTTTCGCCGCGCAGGGCTGGGCCGGGGCGCAGCGATTTCACCGCTGCGAGGGGGGGGGCCACGGGAAGGCCGCGCACCGCTTTCCAAAATGGGGTGTAAACGCGGTATGGCCCGCCTTGGCCGGTTTGCACCTCCCACGGCGGGAACATCACTTGCCCGGCAAAAGAGCGCGCCTCGATCCCTTCGGCTTTCAAGGCAGATTTGATCTCGGTGTCACGCTTGATCGCCGCCGGGTCCAGATCGCGGCTCCACCAAACCGCTGCGGCACCCGCTTCCTTGGCAACCGCGCGCAGGGTCTCTAGCGCTGGGCCGCGGCGGATCACCACCGGGCAGCCAAGTGCCTCCAACCGGGGCAGGAAATCGGCCAAAGCTTCTCCCAAACGCCAGCGCGGCGCGGCGCCATAGCGCGCGGCGAGATCGTCCAAGATAAACAGCGCCAGCACCGGCCGGCCGGAAGTTTCCGCCGCGGTTAGCATCGGATGGTCCGCCAGCCGCAGATCACGGCGCAGCCACAACAAGATCGGTTTTGCGTCACTCATGCGCGCCAAATTGGGGGCGGGGAGGGCATTCGGCAAGGGCAAATGGGCAAATCGAGCCGTGCCTATTGCCTGCGACCAAGCGTTCAAACTTTCCCTTGTCGCCGCCTTTGGCGCGGTCTAGCGTGCGGCAAAACAACTTCAACAGGGAACCCCTCCGCATGAAAAAAACCTCTGTTTTGCTGGCCTCTGCCGCCTTGGCCACGGCGCTTTCTGCCCCCGTTCAAGCGGGCGATCCAGATTTTCTGGTCTTTGACTGGGCCGGGTTTGAGGTCGAAGGCATCTTGCAAGGCTTCATCGACAAAAACGGCGATCGCCCGAGCTATTCGTTCTATGGCGATGATGACGAGGCCTATCAAAAGCTTGCCTCGGGCTTTAAAGCCGATGTGGCTCACCCCTGTTCGCAAATGGTTTCCAAATACCGCGATGCCGGCCTGATCGAGCCGTGGGATGTGTCGAAAATCCCGGCCTATGCCACCATCGACCCGAAATTCCTGAAGTCGAAGATCTTTGCGGATGACGAAGGGGTCTGGTTTATCCCGACCGATTGGGGCGCGAGCGCGATTGCTTACAACCCCGAAGAAGTGCCCGCCGAGGATGTGGCCTCGCTTCAGGTCTTTACCAACCCGAAATATGCGGGCCGGATGTCGCTGCCGAACTCGTCGGATGATGTTTGGGCGCTTGCCTATTTGGCGACCGGCGTGACCGATTGGACCGAGGTCACCGAAGAGCAATTTGAAGCTGCCGCCGCGTGGCTGCGCGAAGTGCACCCGAATGTGCTGAGCTACTGGAATGACCCGTCCGAACAAGCCCAGACGATGGCTTCGGGCGAGGTGCTGATTTCGTGGTCTTGGAACGACGGCGTGGCCTATCTGCGCGCCGACAATTACCCGGTGGAGTTCCAGCGGGAGGCGGCGGAAGGCTCTTCGACGTTCATCTGCGGCTATGTGAACCTGAAAGATGGTCCCGGCGCGGAAGAAAAAGCCTACGACTTCATGAATTCGTGGCTGCGCCCGGAATCGGCGCCCGCGCTTTTGGAAGCGATTGGCTATGGTCACTCCAGCCTGACGGCGATGGAATCCATCCCGATGGAAGAACAAGTCGCAGCCGGTATCGGCCCGATTGATGCGCCGATCTTGCCGCAAGTGCCGAACGACCCGGAACTGCGCGAGCGCCAACTGGCCGAGTTTGAAAAGATCAAAGCGGGCTTCTGATCCCGATTGAGCAAAAAGAAGCCCCGGACAAGAGGTCTTGTCCGGGGTTTTTCTTTTCAAGAGCGGCGTCTTAGACGAGCTTGCCGTCCACCAACCGGGTTTTGCCGCCAAGGTAGGGGTGCAGCGCGGCAGGCAGGGTGACGGAGCCGTCTTCCTCTTGCCCGTTCTCCAAAACCGCAATCAAGCAGCGGCCCACCGCGAGGCCGGAGCCGTTTAGCGTGGCCACAAATTCTGGCTTGCCGCCCGCCGTGGGTTTGAAGCGGCCATTCATCCGACGCGCTTGGAATTGCCCACAGGTCGAGACCGAGGAAATCTCGCGATAGGTGTTTTGGCCGGGCAGCCAAACTTCCAGGTCATGCGTCTTTTGTGCGCCAAAGCCCATGTCGCCGGTGCACAGCACAATCCGGCGATAGGGCAGGTTGAGCCGTTCCAGCACCGCTTCGGCGCATTTGGTCATGCGCTCATGCTCGGCCAGCGCCTCATCGGGGTGGCAGATCGTGACCATCTCCACCTTTTCAAACTGGTGTTGGCGCAGCATGCCCGCCGTGTCTTTGCCCGCAGAGCCCGCTTCCGAGCGGAAGCAATTGGTATGCGCGGTCATCCGGCAGGGCAGGGCGCTTTCCTCCCAAACCTCGCCCGCGATCACATTGGTCAGCGTCACTTCCGAGGTGGGGATCAGCCACCAGCCATTGGTGGTTTCATAGCTGTCTTCGGCAAATTTCGGCAATTGTCCGGTGCCAAGCATCGCTTCGGAACGCACCAAAACCGGGGTGATGGTTTCTTGCAGCCCGTGTTCTTCGGTGTGCAGATCAAGCATGAACTGCGCCAGCGCCCGGTGCACCCGCGCGACGCCTGATTTCAGCACCACAAACCGCGCGCCCGAAAGTTTGGCGGCGGTTTCAAAATCCATGTTCCCGCCGACAGCGGGGAGCTCATAATGCTCTTTCGGCGTGAAGGCGAACGTCTTGGGCGTGCCCCAGCGGTGCACTTCGACGTTTTGATCTTCATCCGCGCCCTCGGGCACTTCGGCGAGCGGGTTGTTCGGGATCGTCAGCAGCAGATCGCGAAGTTCGGCGTCGAGCGCTGCGGCCTCCGCCTGAAGGGCTGCCACTTCGGATTTCTTTTCAGCAACCAGCGCGCGCAGGCGCTCAAATTCCGCCTCATCCCCCTTGGCTTTCGCGGCGCCCACTTGCTTGGCGGCGGCGTTTTGTGCGGCTTGCGCGGTTTCGGCCGCCAAAATCGCGGCGCGGCGCTTTTCATCAAGCGCGAGCACCGGGCCCGAAAGCGCATCGGCCCCCCGGCGCGCAAGGTCAGCATCGAACTGGGCGGGGTTTTCGCGAATGGCGCGGATATCGTGCATGGAAGCCTCCGAAACTGTTGCGAAGCGTTTAGCACAATTGCCGGGGCAGAAAAGCCCCGCGCGCGGGCAAAACGCGGCCCCTGTCATGCGAAAACATGGTGAAAAGAGCGACGGAAGTCATTGGCGGGGCTTGCGGGTCGGGCCTATACTAGCTTACATGCGCAGATATTCAAAAACCGGAATGTCAGGGCTTCCGGTCTGGCCGCCACAGGGAAGGGATGACGCCATGAAAGCTTTCGTCGTGACGTTGGTAGCGCTTGCGGTCTTGGGGCCGCAGATCGCGCGGGCCGAGGGGGGCTTCAAGGTTGAACCCTCGATGCTGACCGATTGGAAAACCGTCTACGGCCAAGTCGAGGCAAAGGATTCGATCCCAGCGCGGGCGCGGCTTGGGGGCACCTTGGTGGAACTGAGCGTGACCGAGGGCGATCTGGTCGAGGCTGGGCAAGAGCTCGGCCGCGTGGTCGATGCAAAGATTGCCTTTCAGATCAATGCGATCGACGCGCAAATTGCAGCGCTTGAAAGCCAGATGGCAAATGCCGAGCGTGAATTGACCCGTGGCGAAGAACTCAAATCCCGTGGCGTGATCACCACCCAACAGCTCGATGCCCTGCGTACCCAAGCCGAAGTGGTCAGCCAGCAGCTTGAGGCGCAGCGCGCGAGCCGCCAAGTGACCGAGCAACAAGCGACCGAGGGCGCCGTGCTCGCCCCCGTCGCGGGCCGCGTGCTGGAAGTGCCGGTCGCCAAAGGGGCCGTGGTGATGGCGGGTGAAAGCATTGCGACCATTGCAGGCGGTGGCTTCTTCTTGCGGCTTTCCGTGCCCGAGCGTTTTGCCGGTACGATGAAAGAAGGCGATGCGATCAGCATCGACACGGCTGCGGGCGAGATCTCGGGCAAGCTTGCCAAAATCTACCCGCTGATCGAAGGCGGTCGGGTGAATGCCGATGTGGAAGTGGCTGATCTCAATTCCGAATTTGTCGGCGCCCGTGTGCTGGTGAAGCTGCCGCTCGCCGCGCGCGACGCGATCTTGGTGCCCGCAGAGATGGTCAAAACCCATTCCGGGCTTGATTTCGTGATCGTGGCGACCGCGCAAGGCCCGATGGAGCGTGCCGTGGTGCCGGGGCCGATGACCAAAGTGAACGGCCAGCCGATGATGGAAATCCTGTCCGGTCTGACCGGCGGCGAAGAGGTCTTGGCGCATGAGCACTAATCCTCCCCCCTCGACGGGCGATGAATTTTCCGAAGACGCACCCGACATGGGCGATGCGAAACTCGGCATTGCCGGGCGGTTGACGCAAAGCTTCATTGGCTCGGCGCTTACCCCGCTGTTCATTCTGGCCGCTTTGGCGGTGGGGCTTGTTGCGCTGGTCAATCTGCCGCGCGAGGAAGAGCCGCAGATTTCGGTGCCGATGGTCGATATCCACCTGCAAGCCCCCGGGCTGAAGGCGGAAGATGCGATGAAGCTCGTCACCGAGCCGATGGAGACGATCATCACCTCAATCAATGAGGTGGAACACGTCTACAGCCAGACGATGGATGATTATTCGCTCGTTATGGCGCGGTTCATCGTGGGCACCTCGTCCGATGCGGCGATTTTGCGGGTGCATGAGAAGGTGCGCGCCAATGCTGACCGCATCCCCAAGGGCATTGATGAGCCGATTATTGTCGGGCGTGGCATTGATGATGTGGCGATTGTCTCGCTGACGCTGTCGGGTAAACCGGGCTCGGAAATCGGGGCGAATGACCTGACCCGCATCACCCGCGAATTGCAGACCGAAGTCACCAAAATCGAAAACGTCGGCCTAACCTATCTGGTGGGCGAGGCGACCGAGGCGATCCGCATTGCGCCGGACCCGGAAAAGCTCGCGCTGTACGGGATCACGCTGCAGCAGCTTTCCTACAAGGTCGAACAGGCCAACCGTAGCTTCAACACCGGCAAGCTGCGTGATGGCGGCGAGGAAATCGACCTTGTCGCGGGCAAAACGCTGGTGGCGCCTTCTGAAATTGCAGGGCTGTTGCTGACCGCGCGCGATGGACGCCCGGTCTATGTCGCCGATGTGGCCGATATTTCTTACGTGGGCGACACCTCGGACCATATCGTCGCCAATGTCACCCGGGAGGGCGACACCCTGCATCGTGCCCCGGCTGTCACGCTCGCCATTGCCAAGCGCGCCGGCGCGAATGCCGTGGTGGTGGGCGAGGCGATCTTGGAGCGGGTGCACGAACTGGAAGGGAGCCTGATCCCCGACAGTGTCGAGGTGCAGGTCACCCGCGACTATGGCGAAACCGCCAATGAAAAGGCCAATGAACTGCTGTTCCACTTGGGGCTGGCGACGATCTCGATCATCGCGCTGGTGCTCTTTTCGATTGGCTGGCGCGAAAGCATCGTGGTGGCGATTGTTATTCCTGTCACCATCCTGCTTACGCTTTTTGCCGCCAACACCATGGGCTTCACGCTCAACCGGGTGAGCTTGTTCGCGCTGATCTTTTCGATCGGGATCTTGGTCGATGACGCGATCGTGGTGATCGAGAACATCGCGCGACATTGGGCGATGAAAACCCCCGGTTCACGGGTCAAAAAGGCCATTGAAGCAGTGGCCGAGGTGGGCAACCCCACCATCGTCGCCACGCTCACCGTGGTGGCTGCGCTCTTGCCGATGCTCGCCGTGTCGGGGCTGATGGGGCCATACATGTCGCCCATTCCCTCGGTCGCCTCAGCGGCGATGATTTTCTCTTTCTTCGTCGCGGTGATGATCACGCCGTGGCTGATGGTGAAGATCGCGGGCCGGGCCGATATGTCGGCGCATTCGGAGGAGGATGCCTATGGCGGGCATCATCACGGCGGCAAGCTTGGCGCGATTTATGCCGCCGTGGCACGCCCGATCTTGGCGACCAAGGGCACCGCTTGGATGTTCCTCTTGGCGACGATTGTGCTTTCTTTCGGTTCGCTCGGGCTGCTTTACACCAAGCATGTTACGGTGAAGCTCCTGCCGTTTGACAACAAGTCCGAACTCGGCGTGGTGATTGACTTGCCCGAGGGATCGTCGGTCGAGGCCACGGATGCCGTCGCGCAAATGGTGGCCGCCGCGGTGACGGAAATGCCCGAGGTGATCTCGGTGCAAACGCATGCGGGCGCGGCCTCGCCGTTCAACTTCAACGGGCTCGTACGGCACTATTACCTGCGCGAATATCCGTGGCAGGGCGATGTTCAGATCAACCTCAAGGGCAAGGATGGGCGTGACCGCACCAGCCATGAAATCGCCCTCGAAGTGCGCGAACGCGTCACCGCGCTTGATCTGCCCGAAGGCACGGTGCTGAAAACGGTGGAGCCGCCGCCCGGTCCCCCGGTGATCTCGACCCTTCTGGCCGAGGTCTATGGCCCGGATGCCGAAACCCGCCGTGCCGCTGCGCGCCAGATTGAAGAGGCGTTCCGTTCGGTGCCCTTCATTGTGGATGTGGACAACAGCTTTGGTACGGAAGCCCGCCGCCTGCGCGCGACGGTAAACCCGGACAATCTGGAGTTCTATTCGGTGCAGGAAAGCGATGTCTTTGACACGCTGGGTCTGCTCAATGGCGCCACCACGGTTGGCTATTCGCATCGCGGCCAAGAACGCGCGCCGCTGCCGATTGTGATGGAGCGCGCCAAAGGCGCCAAGGTGATGGATGAGGCAACGCTCTCCACCCCGATCCCAGCCAATGTTCTGCCCGGCGCGCGCGGCGTGGTGGAACTGGGCGATGTGATCGAGGTGCGGGAGGAAAAAGCCTCTTTCCCCATCTTCCGCCACAATGGCCGCGAAGCGGAGATGGTCACTGCCGAACTTGCGGGCAGTTTCGAGGCGCCCCTTTACGGCATGCTGGCCGTGGGGGATGCGATCGAGGCGATGGATTGGGCCGATGGCATGAAGCCCGAGATTAGCCTGCACGGCCAGCCCGAGGATGAAAGCCATGTGACGCTGTTGTGGGATGGCGAATGGGAAGTCACTTGGGTGACCTTCCGCGACATGGGCGGGGCCTTTGGCATCGCGCTGGTGGGGATTTACATCCTTGTGGTGGCGCAGTTTGGCAGCTTCCGCCTGCCGCTCGTGGTGCTGACGCCTGTGCCGCTGACCTTCCTTGGCATCATGCTGGGGCATATGATGTTCTCGGCGCCGTTCTCCGCCACGTCGATGATTGGCTTCATCGCGCTTGCCGGGATCATTGTGCGCAACTCGATCTTGCTGGTTGATTTCATCCGCCATGCAGACCGCACCGGCAAAACCGAGATCGACATTTTGATCGAGGCGGGCTCGATCCGCTTCAAACCGATCTTGCTCACCGCTGTGGCGGCAATGATCGGCGCGGCGGTGATCTTGGCGGACCCGATCTTCCAAGGGCTGGCGATTTCGCTCTTGTTTGGTCTGCTGAGCTCGACCCTGCTCACCGTGCTGGTGATCCCGGCGATCTACCGCATCTTTAAGACCTGATCGGCGCACCGTTTCCGGCCGCGTTACAAAACGCCCCCCGCTTGGGGGGCGTTTCCATTTGCGGCGCAATCATGGCGGGAATGCGGCAAAACCGTGGCGAAATCTTTGGACGAATCGCGCGTTAACCATTCTTAATTGGCCGGAATTTCAAAGACTTTGGAGAGTCTCATGGTTACCGCTGCAACCCTTTATCAAATCGGCACCGAAGGGGATGACTCCCTTGTCGGATCCAACTTTGACTTCAACGTACTTATTGGCCTTGGCGGGGATGACACGCTTGGTGTCCTCTACGGAGGAGACAACCTGCTTGATGGTGGGGATGGGAATGATCTCCTCATCGGAGGCATAGGTGCCGACATCATGCTTGGTGGCGACGGGAACGATACGCTTATAGGAGGTAGTGGCTCCGACAGTCTTTGGGGCGATGACGGGGATGATATCCTCCGGGGACAAAACGGAAGCGTGCTTGATGGCGGGGCTGGGGATGACGTCCTGAGCTTTATCCTGACCGGTATAGGGGCCCCTGTCGGCACAGGCGGGGCAGGGGCGGATACTTTCGTGCTTGAATGGGGCGGTCTCTATGCGGTTCATCATATGATCACTGATTTGACGATCACTGATTTTGATCCGAGCGAAGACACGATCGATTTCGGCTTGGGCAAATCTGACTTTGCCCCCACCGCTATCATCTCTGTGGTCGAGACGGGCACCGGCACCTTGGTCGGGTTTGACACCGGCTCCACCGTCACCTTTGAAGGGCTCAGCCTGTGGGACACGCTGCACTTGACCGGGGCCGATGTGGACGGCGTTGCGCAGGGCACCGAGGGCGATGATCGGCTTTTGTTCGTTGACGGGCCGATCAATGGCGGGGCAGGCAACGATCTTATTCGCACCAATGCTGGCGATGACGTGATCTTTGGCGGGTCGGGCGATGACACGATCCAAGGCTTCCGTGGGAATGACTCGATTGATGGCGGGTCGGGCGATGACCTGATCTATGGCTGCGTTGGCAACAACGTGCTGCTGGGCGGCGAGGGGCAAGACACGATCCACTCCGGCAACCATAGTTCGCTGCTGGATGGCGGGGAGGGGGACGACCTGCTGGTGCTGCGCATGATCTCGGGCGGCGATCACACCGCCACGGGCGGTGCGGGGGCAGATACTTTCGACTTCAAAGATTTCACCAACAAACAGGGTGATGTGACAATCACCGATTTTGAGGTGGGTGTAGATAGCCTGTTGATCGAAAGCGTGGCCTTTGACGCCTATCTGCAGGGCGCGCCCACGACCACGCTCTTTGACACCGATGCAGGGCTGTTGATCACGCTGGCCGAGGGGGACACGATCTTGCTGCAAGATCTGACGCTCGCCGAATTCAACGGCACCCTTCTGCCCGCAAGCAATGACTTTATGACGTCCTAACCGTCATCCTTGCTCAAAACGAAACCGGCCACGGGCAACCGGGGCCGGTTTTTCTTTGCGCGGGGGGCAAGCTTACGAGGCAGAGCAGAACTGCTCATAGACCGTTTGCACCACTTGGGCCGCACGCGGGTCAGATAGGGAATAATAGATCGTCTTGCCTTCACGGCGGCTGGTCACCAGCCCTTCAAGGCGAAGCCGTGCCAATTGTTGGCTGACCGCCGCCTGCCGGGTTTCAAGCCGGTTTTCCAGCTCGGTCACCGATTTCTCGCCCGAGGCGAGATAGCACATGATCATCAGCCGCCCCTCATGGGCGAGCGCTTTCAGCAGGTTGGAGGCGGCGCGCGCACGGCCGATCATCTCCTCGGCATCAAGCGCGGCGCAGCGCTCATCCGGCGCCTCTTGCGACGGCGTCGCACCGGGCTGCGGGGTCACATCCAGCATATGTTCTTGTTGCGGGCTATCGCCCGATTCCATCTCCACGGAAACCGTTCCTCGATTGAGCGCGTCAGTCTATTGACTGACGAAATAACACGGTTACGCAGGGGAATCGAGAGGGCGAGGCGAATTCGTCACCTGTAAACGCGCTAATTGACGCGGGTTTAGGCGCTGGCCGGGCCTTGGCTCGGTGCGCGGCGTGCAGCACGGATCAGGCGGAAGCGGGCCACTGTCTCGCGCAGGGCGACGAAAATGATGACCACAAGTGCCACCGTATCGAAACCGGGAATTGGCATTTCGCCCCCCTTCAGAACCGTTATTTCCCTAGGCGTGAACCGAAAATGTGGCGGATGCAGGGCGGGGGCGGGGCAAAACCGCGCCGGCTCTTGGTCTGGGGCTTGACCTTCGCCTGCCGCCCGCGCTTTTTGGCAGCACCCCAAATGTGAGCCCTTCCATGCTTCACGCTTATGTGTCCCAGTCTCCCGGTCTTGCGCGGCTCGGCCAGCAGAGCCCGACCGACCCGCGCCCCGATCTGGGCCGCGCGATCTGGATCGACCTTTATCGCCCGCTCGACAGCCAGTCCGCGGCAGTGGAGGCGCTGGGGCTGGAGGTGCCGACGCTCGCGGATATGGAAGAGATTGAGATCTCGAACCGACTTTATCGCGAAGATGGCACCGATGTGATGACGGTGGTGATCCCCGGTCATACGCCCGATGGCGTGCAAGTCGCGGGCCCGGTGAGCTTTATCCTCACGCCCGAGCGGTTGGTGACGGTGCGCCACCATGCGCCGCGCAGTTTTATCACCTACCCAGACCGGGCCGCCCGCACCACGCCCGGCTGCGCCACCCCAGAGCGGATATTTTTGGGGTTGGTGGAAGAGATTGTGGCGCGGCTTGCGGACCTTTTGGAAGGTGTGGGCCGAGTGCTTGATGCGGTGTCCGCGCGGGTTTTGGGCGATGCGGGGCCAGAGGAACTCAAGGCGAGCCTTGGCGAGGTGGGGCGGCAAGGCGACCTTTTAGGCAAAATCCGGCTGGCGCTTCTGACCCTTGAACGTGCGCTGTCATTTTTTGATCAGACGCGGGCCGCGCAGGGGGCGGCGCATGAATTGCGACCGATTATCAAAGCCTTGATGCGCGATATTGCGGCGCTTTCGGTGCATAATGACTTTCTGTCATCGCGCGTGTCGCTCAGCGTTGATGCGACGCTTGGTATGATCAACCTCGCCCAAAACAACACGGTGCGGATCTTGTCGGTCGTGACCGCGCTGTTCTTGCCGCCGACGCTGATTGCCTCGGCCTATGGGATGAACTTCGCCAATATGCCCGAGCTGAACCAAAGCTGGGGCTACCCGTTCGCTCTGGTGCTGATGGTCGCCTCTGCTGCGGGCACTTGGGCGTTTTTCAAGTGGAAGAAGTGGCTCTAGCCTTTCGCCCGCGCAGGGCTTGGGGCAGCGCGTGGATCAGCGGGTAAGGATCATCCGGTTGCCGTCAAACTCGACCTTGGCAAAACGGGTGAGGTAGCTCATCCCCAAAAGCGAATCCGTAAGCTCGCCCCGGTTCACCACGGCGCGGACATTGCTGTCGCTAAAGGGGCCAATCGCCACGCTGTCTAGCCGCACCGGCGCGGTGGCCACGGTGCCATTGGCGGTTTGCGCCTGCCCGATATAGGCAAGGCTGCCGGTATCAAGCCCCACGCGCGCGGCATCTGCGCGGCTCAGCACGATGGAACTCGCCCCGGTATCCACCACAAAGCGGATCGGCGTGCCGTTCACCTCGGCGGTCAGGTAATAATGCCCATCCATCGCCACAGGCGTTTCAATCCGCCCATCTTGATGCACGGCTTGGCGATTGAGCAGCGTGCGCTCAAACTCGGGCCAAAGCCCCGCTACCGCGACCACGCCCAAAAAGATCAGCGCCCAGATCATCATCTGCTGTACGGTCTCGCCGGGGCGGTGGCGCAGCTTGGCAATGACCGAGCCCGCCAGCACCAAAAGGAGCAGCACCAAATACACAAGGCGTTCAGGATCGTCGATCATGGGCACTCCGGGCAGGGTTTGCTTGGGGCAGGGCTTTTCTTTGATGTAGGCAGCCACGGCTTCAATGTCACCGGGGCGGTGCGTCACGGCGCGGTGAGGAGCCCCGCGCCCATCAGCCCGTCCAAAATGAATTGCACGGCAAGCGCGGCCAAAAGCATCCCCAATAGCCGGGTGACAACCATCGTGCCGGTGCGCCCCAAAGCGCGCTCCAGCGGTGTGGCAAGCAAAAAGAGCACAAAGACACAGGCTAAAACCGCGAGCATCACCCCATGCACCGCAAGCAAATGCACCGTTCCCGTGCCGGAGCCCGCCAAAAGGATCATCGTCGCCATCGCGCCCGGGCCCGCCAAAAGTGGTGTGGCGAGCGGGAAAACAGACGGGTCGGGCGCATGCGGTTCGGCCGATTGCCCCTCCCGCCGCTGGGTGCGGCGTTCAAAAAGCATATCAAGCGCGGTGAGGAACAAAAGCACCCCGCCCGCAATACGGAAGGCGGGCATGGAAATGCCAATGCCGCGCAAAAGCGCATCGCCAAAAAGCCCAAAGAGCGTGAGTAGCACCGTGGCAATGGCAAGCGCGCGCAGCCCCACGGCCCGGCGCATGCGGGCATCCATGCCTTGGGTCAGCGCCAAGAAAAGCGGCACGAGGCCGATCGGATCGACCACGACAAACAGCGTGACAAAGGCGGTGATCAGTTCGGCGCTTCCCATGGGGGCAGATTAGCCGCTCGCCCCCGGGGGCGCCAGTGGGCTCTCGTCTTCCTCTTCGGGCTCAGGCGGCATCACCGCGCGGATTTTCGCGGCCAAGCTGCGCGCACCGGTGCCAATGCGGGTATCGGCATGGGCCTCGGCCAGCCGTAAAACATGGTTCAGCGCGGCCATTTCATCGGCGGAAAGCACCAAGGGCGGCAGCGCCACCGCGCGGCGCAGCACATAACCCAGGCCGCGCTCGCCCTCGACCGGGACGCCATAGTCAACGAGCGTTTTCATATCGCGCCAGATCGTGCGTTCTGACACACCGAGCCGTGCCGCCATATCTTGCGCGCGCACCAATTGCCCGTCGCGCAAGAGCATCATGATCTGTTCCAATCGTTCATTGCGGGTCATGGTCTGCCTCCGCCTGCTTTCTAGCCGATCCGGGGGCAACTGACAAATAACTGTCAGTTATCTGGCGGCGCAGCGGGGGGCGCGCCCAAATGGCGCTTTGCGCCGCCGCGCTGGCTTCGTAAAACCAGATCAAACGCAACAGGCGCCAGCGCGCGTAAGGAGTGGAAAACATGTTCAACAATATTGGTGTGCCCGGTCTTTTGCTGATCGCCGTCGTGGTGCTGGTGCTCTTTGGCAAGGGCAAGGTCAGCTCGCTCATGGGCGAAGTGGGCAAAGGCATCACCTCGTTCAAAAAAGGCATGAACGAAGGCGCCAAAGAAATTGAAGAGGCCGCCGCCGAGGGGAGCAAAGATGCGACCCCCGAAGGCAAAGACAAGGTCTGAGGCTGAGCGCGGACCATGTTCGATATCGGGTGGAGCGAGCTTCTGGTGATTGGCGTTGTGGCGCTGATCGTGGTGGGCCCCAAAGACCTGCCGGTGATGTTCCGCAGCCTAGGGCGGATGACGGCGAAAGCCCGCGCGATGGCGCGCGACTTCACCCGGGCGATGGAAGATGCGGCCAAGGAAACGGGGCTGGATGACGCGGCCAAAGGCTTGGGCGACATTGCCCGTGCCAAGGCGCCGGGGATTTCGGCGCTGGAACGCGCCACCGAAAAATTCGAAAAATGGGAGCCGAAAATGTCTGCCGCCGCCAAGGCCGGTGCGGCTGCGGGGGCGGCGGCCTTTACGCCCGATCCGGAGTTGCAGGCGGAACTGGACGCGGCTGAACTGGCCGGAGAGCCGGAAGAGGCCCCCAAGCCCGCGCCGAAAGGTGATGCATGAGCCTTGATACCCCTGACGATACCGCCGCGCCGCTGATCGAGCATTTGGCGGAACTGCGCACGCGCATCCTGATTTCGCTTGGCGCTTTCGTTGTGGCGATGGTGGCGTGCTACGCGGTCTGGAAGCCGGTCTTCAACTTTCTGACGCAACCGATCTGCCACGCTTTGGCGGATCGCGGCCAGCAATGCGGGCTTTACCTGATCAAACTGCAAGAAGGCTTCTTCGTTGCGGTGAATATCTCGTTCTTGGGCGGCTTTGCTTTGTCGTTCCCGATCATTGCTTGGCAGCTGTGGCGCTTCGTGGCGCCGGGGCTTTATCGCAATGAAAAGAACGCCTTCTTGCCGTTTCTGTTTGCCTCGCCTGCGATGTTCTTTGTCGGCGCGACCTTTGCCTATTTCGTCGTGCTGCCGATGGCGTTTCGCTTCTTCCTGAGCTTCCAGCAAGGGGATATGGCGGCCGCGAATGAACTGGCCTCGATCGGCTTCCAAGGCTCGGTGCAAGAATACCTGTCGCTCACCGTCAAGTTCATCTTGGCCTTTGGGATTTGCTTCCAACTGCCGGTGTTGCTGACGCTGATGGGCAAGGCGGGGTTGATCACTGCGGCCTCTCTGTCGGGCGTGCGCAAATACGCGATTGTGGCGATTTTGCTCGTGGCTTCGGTTGCGACGCCGCCCGATGTGATCAGCCAGATCATGCTCTTCTCGGCGGTCTATCCGCTCTTTGAAGTGTCGATCCAACTCGTCAAACGCATCGAGAAAAAGCGCGAGGCGCGGATGCGGGCTGAGGGCACCTGGTTCGAGGATGAGGACGAAGAATGAGTGATCCCCTAGAGCGGATCGCGGCGGCGCTGGAGCGGATGGCCCCAGCGCCCGAACCCGCGCCTGATTTCGCGCAGGCAGAGGCGTTTTTGTGGCATTCTGACACCGACCGTTTGGTGCCCGTGCCGCAAGTGAGCCGGGTGGATATTGCGCTTTTGCGTGGCATCGACCGGGCGCGCGATACGCTGTTGGCCAATACGTTGCAATTTGCGCGCGGGGCAGCGGCGAATAATGCGCTTTTGTGGGGCGCGCGCGGGATGGGGAAATCCTCGCTCGTCAAAGCCGTGCAGGCGGCGGTGAATGCGCAGGGGCTCTCGCTCAAGCTGGTGGAACTGGCGCGCGAAGATCTGCCCTCGGTGGGGCGGCTGTTGAACCTGTTGCGCGCCGCGCCGCAAACCCGCTTTGTGCTTTTTTGCGATGATCTGAGCTTTAGCCATGACGATCAGCATTACAAATCGCTCAAGGCGGTGCTCGATGGCGGGATCGAAGGGCGACCTGCCAATGTGCTCTTTTATGCCACCTCAAACCGGCGTCATCTGATGCCGCGTGACATGATCGAAAACGAGCGCTCGACCGCGATCAACCCGTCGGAAGCGGTGGAGGAAAAGGTTTCGCTCTCGGATCGGTTCGGGCTGTGGCTGGGCTTCCACCCCTGCGATCAGGACGCGTATTTCGCGATGATCGAAGGCTATTGCGCGGCCTATGGGCTTGAGATCGACCCGGAGGTTTTGCGCGCCGAGGCGGTAGAATGGTATCGCACACGCGGCTCGCGCTCGGGCCGGGTGGCGTGGCAGTTCTTCACAGACCTCGCTGGGCGGCACGGCAAATCTGTCTGAAGGTGCGTCCGGTTTTCATGGATGAGAAGGGAGGGGGCGCTGCCCCCTCTTTTGCTTTCGCCAAAATTCACCCCTGGGACATTTGGACAAAGTCGAAGGGCAGGGGCTTGTGTGATGAAAAAGGGGGCGCGTGGCCCCCTTTCGTTTGGCTATAGTTTCGCGCGCTAGACCATTAAGGTCAGCACAATGATCTGTGGCGCCAAGATCCGCATACACATCACCAGCGGATAGACCGAGGCATAGCCAATGGCTGCGGCAGAGGTGCTGGACATATTGGTGGCAAAAGCGAGCGCCGGTGGGTCGGTCATAGACCCCGCCAACACGCCCGACAGGCTGAGGTAGTTTACCTTCCAAATGATCCGCGCGGCAAAGCCGACGATCATCAGCGGGATCGCTGTGATGAACATGCCGTAGAACATCCAGCTAAACCCGTCGCCGTTCATCAGCGTATCGACGAATTGCCCGCCCGCTTTGAGGCCAACAGCGGCCAAAAAGAGCACAATCCCCAATTCGCGCAACGCATGGTTGGCGACCGGCGGCATAAAGAACACAAACGGCCCCAAGAACCCAATCCGCGAAAGCACGATGGCGGTCACCAGCGGGCCACCGGCAAGGCCAAGTTTCAAGGGTGCCGGAAGACCGGGGAAGGCAATCGGGATGGAGCCGATGCCGATCCCGATCAAGATACCAAAGAACACGCCCGCGAATTGCACCAG
The DNA here is from genome assembly GCF_900156655.1 of Rhodobacter aestuarii. GTDB lineage: Bacteria > Pseudomonadota > Alphaproteobacteria > Rhodobacterales > Rhodobacteraceae > Rhodobacter > Rhodobacter aestuarii. The sequence goes on from NZ_FTOG01000008.1 coordinate 30,786, forward strand.
TTCAAGGCTTTTCGCTTGGTTGCCAAAGAGCGGTTTGACGGCATCCACGTCATTGGGGTGCCCCACCACGGTAAGGATATCGCCAAATTGCAGCGTCAGGCTCGCCTCGACAGGCAACTGCGTCCCCGCGCGCGTGCAGCGCGAGATTGACACGCCGCGTTCTTCCAACCCGAAATCGCGGATGCGTTTGCCAAGGGCTTTCTTGGTGGTCACGGCGATGCGTTGCCACGTCAGTTGCGATCCTTTGGTGGTGGTAAGGCTCACATCCACCTCTTCGCCCAAGATCAGCACCATCGCGTGCAGTTTATCTGCCGGGCCGACAAGGTGCAGCACATCGCCCAGATGCAGCACCATCTTGCGCGACGGGTGCATCAGCAGATCGCCACGTTTGAGCCGCGAGACCACAACGCCTTGGTCGTAAAGATCGGGCACCTCGCCCAAGGGCAGGCCCTCAAGGTTGGCGTTATGCACGACCACGTTGATTGCGGGCAGTTCTTGCGCCCCTTTTGCGCGGGCGTTTTCAAACTGCTCTTCTTCCGTTTCGATCTTGATGCGCAACACGGTGCGCACGGCGATCATGGTGATCAAAATGCCGATGATCCCGAAGGGATAGGCCACCGCATAGCCAAGCGAGGCCTCGGATATCACCTCAGAGGGAACACCTGCGTCTTTGAGCACCTGCGTGGCGGCCCCAAGGCCGGGCGTATTGGTCACCGCCCCCGACATGAGCCCCACAAGCGCGGGCACCGGAATATCGGCGATGAAATGCAGCGCGACAGTGGTGGTCACGCCCAATAACACAATCGAGGCGGCGATCAGGTTGAATTGCAGCCCTGCCTTTTGCAGCGTCGCAAAAAAGCCGGGGCCGACCTGAATCCCGATCGTGAACACAAAGATGATCAGACCAAATTCACGCACGAATTCCAGCATCTCGGGCGACAGGTGTAGCCCCGCCGCCGAGGTGAAATGGCCGACAAACAACCCGGCAAACAGCACGCCGCCGATTCCAAGCCCAATGCCGCGCCAATTGAGCCCTCCCAGCAGAAGCCCCAGCGCCCCGGCGAGCATCAATGCAGCCGATGCCAGAGCCACTTCTGACAGGGAATGTAGAAATTCCAATAGAGCCATGGTCACCCTCCTCCAGAGTGGCGCCCTCCCTGCGACAAAATGTGCCGAACTGCTAGGTTCAGGTCAACCCTTTGTTCCCCGATGAAAAAAGGTGCAGATATGACGCTTTTCAGGCCTCTCTTAGCGTGAGAGGCCCGGTTATGCCTTGCGCCAGATCATCCGGGGGAGGATCGGAGGGAATTATTGCAAATAGGGCATCGGATCGACCGAATCGTAGCCCTTGCGGACCTCGAAATGGACGAATCCGGTGTCGCCCGCGCGCACCTTGGCAATGGTTTGGCCACGGCTGACGCGGTCGCCCTTCTTCACCGTGATGCCGTCGATGTTGGCATAAACGGTGAGCAAGCCACCTTCGTGACGCAGCACCAAGATCGGCACTTGCTCGGTGTCTTTGGTGATCGCGGCGACGGTGCCTGCATCGGCGGCTTTCACCGGGGTGCCTGCGCTGGCGGAAATATCCACCCCGTCGTTTTTGCCCTTCACATAAGGCCGCAAGATCGCCCCAGAAACCGGCATGGCAAATTTGCCGCCACCAGAGGCCGCAGTACGGTTCGTGCCCAAATTGGGGGCCGCGGATCTATCAACCGGGGTCGATGCGGCGGGTGTGTGGTCCTCCGGCAGCGGTTGCGCGGCCGACGGCGGTTCGGGCGTGGGCGAGCCTTGTCCGGGTTGGGTAATTGCCGCTGTGGCCGGGGCCGGGGCTTTGCCCGCTGCCACGGGGATCAGCAGATATTGCCCTTCGCGCACGCTCATATCAGAGGGCAGGCCGTTCCATTCGGCCAAGGCTTTGGCGGAAACATTGTAATAGCGCGCAATCGAATAGGCGGTTTCGCCGCGCGCCACCTTATGGCGGATCGGTTCGGCGCCCACGGGCGGCGCCGGGGTGCTGGGCGCTGCGGCGGCGGTTTGCGTGCCTTCGGCACGGTCAATCGCGCCCGAAGCCAGCGAGGTGATATCAATCCGTTCCGTGCCTGCGCTTGTGGTCGCGGGCGCGCTCCCGGCCGGGGCATCGGCCACGCGGAACGGCAGCGAGACCACTTCGCCCCGGTTCAGCACGGTGGTCGGTTTGAGCGCGTTATACCGCGCCAGCCGCGCCCCATCGAGGCCAAGCCGGTTGGCAATATCGGCCACGGTGTCGCCTTGGCGCGCCACGGCAACTTGGTAATTCGGGTAAGAGATCACGCCGCGGCTATCAGGCTGGGGGCGCGCAACGGTGGCCTGGCGGGCGGCATTCGAAGTGTCGAAGCCCAAATCCCCAAAGCGGCGGAAATCCTCGTCCACGCAGCCCGCAACCGTCAGCAAAGCGATGCTGGATAGGGTCATGCGGATCATCGTCTTGCCGGGGAATGCTGGCATCGCTCGGTCCTCGTTCTTAGCCCCGTTACCCGGGGACGTTGCTCCATCGCGGTTTCTGTGCGGCCTTGGCCAGCCCATCACTCAATCGCCCGCCATGCCTTCAATCAATGGCACAAAGCGCACCGGGCGTAATTCTTCATAGTCAAACCCGTCTTCGGTCCGGGTCACGCGGATCAAGCTTTGCACGGTATCGGACTGCCCAACAGGCAAAACCATGATACCGCCGATCTTGAGTTGCGACAACAGCGGCCCCGGCGGGTCTTCGGCGGCAGCGGTCACGAGAATGCGATCAAAGGGCGCCTGATCGGGCAAACCGCGCGAGCCATCGGTGGCGAGCGAAACGATATTGGCCAGATCAAGCGCTTCAAACACCGCCTGCGCCTCGCGCGCCAAGCGGCGGTGACGGTCCACGGTGTAAACGCGCCGCGCCAATACCGACAGAATGGCCGCCTGATAGCCCGAACCGGTGCCGATCTCGAGCACGGTATCGCGCGTGCCGACCTCAAGCGCTTGTGTCATCAGCCCCACGACCGAGGGCTGGGAGATGGTTTGCCCGCAAGCGATCGGCAGCGGCATATCTTCATAGGCGCGCTCGGCAAAGATGCCGCGTACAAAGGCGCCACGGTCGATGCGTTCCATCGCGGCCAGCACGCGTGCTTCGGTCACGCCCTTGGAGCGCAACGCGAAAAGAAACTGCATCTTGCGTTGGGCCAACTCGTCCGCTTCGGTCATGCGAGCCGCCCCGTCAGATCAGTGAGCAGGTCATGCGCGGTAAGGTCCGCGCGCATCGGGGTGACCGAGGTATAGCCCTCAAGGTTGACCATTGCATCGGTGCCCGGCGCTGTTGCGCCATGCTGCGGGCCGCCCTTGATCCACAAAAACCGCCGCCCATTGGGCGAGTTTGCGGGTACGACGGAAAAGAAGCTGTCAGTGCGGTAGCCCTGCGCGGCGACGCGGTGCCCCTTCACTTGCGCGGCGGGCACGGGCGGAAAGTTCACGTTGTAAAACACCCGATAGGGGCCATCGTCCCAAATGCCGTTTTTCCAGATTTTGCGCACAAGTTCGGGGCCATGCACGCGTGCGGCCTCAAACGGGTCCAGCCCCGGTCCAAGGCAGGCGGGGCCAAGAAATTGGCTCATCGCAATCGCCGGGATGCCTTGCAGCGCTGCTTCCATTGCGCCGCCCAAGGTGCCGGAATAAAGCGCATTTTCGGCAGAGTTATTGCCGCGGTTCACGCCCGATAGCACCAAATCGGGTCGCGCATCGGGCATGACCTCGTAAAGGCCCGCGAGCACACAATCCGCAGGGCTGCCCTCGGCGGCAAAGCGGTTCGGGCCGAGTTCGGCAAAAGACATCGGGCGATTGTAGCTGACGGCATGCCCCACGCCCGATTGCTCAAAGGCAGGGGCGACGGTGATCACCTCGCCCTCCGGCCCGGCCAAGCCGCGTGCAATCTCTTCAAGCACGGCCAGACCCGGCGCGTTGATCCCGTCGTCATTGGTGATGAGAATGCGCATATCCGCCCCTTCGCCGCCCTTTGGTTCTGCTTAGCAAGGCCCCGCAGGGGTAACAAGCAAAGCCAAACAATTGGCGCCAAGGTGTGCCCTTGTGGCCCCGGTTTGCGGCTTAAAGCACCTCGGCCAGAATCCGGCGGGCCTCTTCATGGCAATCATGCAGCGGGTCGCGGTCTTCGACCGGGTAAAACCGGGCCCGTACCGCCGTTTCCATCGGTTGCGGTTGCGCGATCACCACTTTCGGGCCGATTTTCGCGGTTTCAGCCTGCCAGCCGCGCACCAGCGACATTTGCGCGGCTTTGGTCGCGCCATAAGACCCCCAGAAAGGCTGGCCGGTGTGGTCATCGTCAAAGAAGACTGCCGTGCCATCAACCGCACGCAGCAGCGGTTCGACCAGTGGGATCAGCGTGGTAACGGCGACATAGTTCGTGTTGACCGAGTTTTCGACATCTTCGGCATCAATATGCCCGGTCGGGCAAAGCGGTGCGGCGTGAATGGCGGCATGCACCCAAAGATCGGCCCCACCCCAGCGCGTGGCAATGCCCTGCGCCAGCGTGAGCATTTCTTCAGGCTTGGTGATGTCGAGCGGTGCGAGCGTGGCCGAGCCGCCTGCGGCTTGAATGCGGTCATCAAGCGCCTCAAGCCCGCCCACGGTGCGCGCAACGGCCATCACATGCCAGCCTTGTTTGCCAAGCTCTTCGGCGATGGCAAAGCCCAAGCCGCGCGACGCGCCGGTGACAAGGGCGAGTTTCTTTTTCGGCTGGTCGGTCATGGCATTCCTCCGGGATTTGCCCGGTTTCTAGGCGGGGCAGCAGGGCCGTGCAAGCGTCGGTTTGGCGCAGGTGGGCAGATGGTACGATTTGCGGCTCAGACGCGCGCAGGCAGGCGTTGGCGCGCTACGCGGGCGGAGACCTCTTGCAGGCCATGCACCAGCGAGATGCCCATGAAGCCGTGATAAACAATCGAGGCGCCAAGCAGGTGCAGGATGTAGATCCAGCCCGAGGAAATCGCGCCGCCAATGATCACGAAAATCGACACGACGACGGAGATCACAAGCGACAGCAGCATCGCCCGCCCATTGGGCCCGTAGCGGCGTTCATTGATCGCGCGGCGCTCAAGTTCTGCGGCGCCAAACAAAAGCCCCACCGAGAACAGCGTGTAGATCGTCAGCAGCCAGACCATGATCAAACTCCTTCGCGCCGCGAATATAGGCACCGCAGAAAACTAGCACCGGGGCGTCGGTTGCGCAACGGCGCGCGGGCCGTGGTTCTTCACGTTTGGGCGCTTGATGGGGCAGGGGGCTCGGTGCCCTCGCATTCGGCCTTCAGTCCGGCCAATGTCTGTGGCAAGCCCGCCTCAATCGAGCGCCCCGCCGTCATCGCAAACAAAAACGCCAGCGGACCGGTAAAGCTGATCCAGTGGGTGGTGGTGCAGCCGGTGTCGGTCGCTTCTAGCCGGTGGTGAAACCGCAGCGTGCCAAAGGGCAGCGGGCTTTCCACGGTGAAAGAGCGCCCATGATCGACCTCGGTGACGATGATCGTGGATTTTGGCCCTTTGCGCGGTTTGAGCCAGCCGCGCGCCCCCGCCAGAAGCCCCTCGGGCAGATACACCTCAAGCACCTCCGGGTCCCAGCGCGGCCAAGTTTCGACCGCTTCATAGCGGGCGAAAACGGCCTGCGGCGCGGCGGAAATGGCGATGCTGTGCGGCTGTCCCATGCGATCCTCCGGTCGGTTTCCCGTTTAGAAGATAGCCGCTTTGAGCATCCGTCAAGGGCACCGATCCGCGCGATAAAATACAAAAGGCCGGGTATCCCCCGGCCTTTCGTCTCTTCCCCGTCTGTCGGAAACAGCGGTTCGGTTTTAGCGGTCTTTCACTTCCAGATAATCCCGCATCGTCTTGCCGGTATAGAGCTGGCGCGGGCGACCAATTTTGCCCGTCGGGTCGCCAAGCATCTCTTTCCATTGCGAAATCCAGCCAACGGTCCGCGAAAGCGCGAAGATCGGCGTGAACATGGCGGTGGGGAAGCCCATCGCTTCGAGGATGATGCCCGAGTAGAAGTCCACGTTCGGGTAGAGCTTCTTGGAGACGAAGTATTCGTCCTCAAGCGCGATTTTCTCAAGCTCTTTGGCGACTTGCAGGATCGGGTTGTCGTGGACGCCGAGCAGTTCCAGCACCTCGTCCGCCGATTCTTTCATCACTTTGGCGCGCGGGTCGAAGTTTTTGTAAACGCGGTGGCCAAAGCCCATCAGGCGGAACGGATCGTTCTTGTCTTTCGCGCGGGCGATATATTCCGGGATCCGGTCAACCGAGCCGATTTCACGCAGCATTTCCAAGCAGGCTTGGTTCGCGCCGCCGTGCGCCGGGCCCCAAAGGCAGGCAATCCCCGCCGCGATACAGGCAAACGGGTTCGCCCCCGAGGACCCCGCCAAACGCACCGTCGAGGTGGAGGCGTTTTGCTCGTGATCGGCGTGCAGCATCATGATCCGATCCATGGCTTTCGCCAGTTCCGGTTTCACCACATAGGGTTCGGCCGGGACCGAGAAGCACATGTGCAGGAAGTTTTCCGCGTAGTTCAGATCGTTGCGCGGATAGACCATCGGCTGACCGATGGAATATTTATAGGCCATCGCGGCGATCGTCGGCAGTTTGGCGATCATCCGCATCGCGGCGACTTCACGCTGCCACGGGTCGTTGATGTCGAGGCTGTCGTGATAGAAGGCCGACATCGCGCCCACAACGCCCACCATCGTGGCCATCGGGTGGCTGTCACGACGGAACCCACGGAAGAACATGTGGATTTGTTCGTGCAGCATCGTGTGGCGGGTGATGCGGTATTCGAAATCGTTCATCTGTTTTTCGTTCGGCAATTCGCCGTTCAAAAGCAGATAGCAAACTTCGAGGTAGTGCGATTTCTCGGCCAGTTGCTCGATCGGGTAGCCACGATAAAGGAGTTCCCCTTTATCGCCGTCGATATAGGTGATTTCCGACTCGCAAGCCGCAGTCGAGGTGAAGCCGGGGTCAAAGGTGAACACATCCGCTTGGCCATAAAGCTTGCGGATATCGAGCACATCGGGCCCCACACTGGGCGAAAGCACGGGCAGTTCGTAGGTCTTGCCGTCGAGCGTAAGCGTGGCAACGCGTTGGGTTTCAGCCATATGTCCCTCTCCTGTAGCCGGCGAGCGTGCCGGAGCATCTGATCCGGTTTCCCGGGGGAGGTGGGCTGAAAATTAGCCCACCTGATCTGCCAGCCGGGCCAGCACTTCTTCGCGGCCCAGCAATTCCATCATGTCGAACACCGAAGGGGTCGCGGTGCGCCCGGCCAGCGCCGCACGCAAGGGCGCGGCAATTTTACCGAGGCCCAGATCATGCGCTGCGGCAATCTGTCCTGCGACACTTTCGAGGTCTTCCCGCGTCCAGCTAGCAGTTTGCAACTGCTGCGTCAATTCTTTCAGTATACCACGGGATACCGGGTCAAGCGCTTTGGCCGCTTTCTCATCCACGTCCACCGGGCGCGAGATTAGCGCGAAGCGTGCTTTTTCAAGAAGTTGCCCAAAGGTTTTCGCGCCGGTTTTCACCAAAGGCAGTGCCGCTTTCAGCGCCACTTTCTGTGCATCGCTCAACGGCTCCTGTGCAGCTGCCGCAAGGTAACCTTCGATCTGCGTCAGCAGGCTGTCATCTTCAATCTGCGCCATATGCTGGCCGCAGATGTTTTCGAGCTTCTTGAAATCAAGCCGGGCGGGGGCACGACCGATTCCTTCAAGATTGAACCACTCGCGCGCCTGCGCATCGGTGAAGAACTCGTCATCGCCGTGGCTCCAGCCAAGGCGGGTCAGGTAGTTGCGCATCCCCGCTGCCGGGTAGCCCATCGCCTGATATTCCTCGAGCCCCACAGCACCGTGGCGTTTCGAGAGTTTCTTGCCATCCGGCCCGTGGATCAGCGGAATATGCGCGAAGGTGGGCACGTCCCAGCCCATCGCGGTATAGACCTGCACTTGGCGCGCGGCATTGGTCAGGTGATCATCCCCCCGGATCACATGGGTCACACCCATGTCATGGTCGTCGACGACAACCGCCAGCATATAGGTCGGTGTGCCATCCGAACGTAAACAGACCATGTCATCAAGCTGGTCGTTGCGGAAGGTTACATTGCCCTGCACCTTATCCTCAATCACCGTCGCGCCCTCATTCGGGGCCTTCAGGCGCACCACATAGGGCGCATCGGGGTGAGTGGAAGGGTCCGCATCACGCCAAGGCGAACGGAACAGGGTGGATTTGCCCTCAGCCCGCGCCGCTTCGCGGAAGGCTTCAATCTCGTCTTGGGTCGAGAAGCATTTATAAGCCATGCCTTTGGCGAGCATTTCATGCGCCACTTCGGCATGGCGGTCGGCGCGTTCAAACTGGCTGATCGGTTCGCCGTCGTAATCCAGGCCGAGCCATTCCAGCCCCTTCAAGATCGCCGCCGTCGCCTCGGGGGTGGAGCGCGCCCGGTCGGTATCTTCGATACGCAGCAAAAAGGTGCCGCCGTTGCCGCGGGCATAAAGCCAGTTGAAAAGTGCGGTACGCGCGCCGCCGATATGCAGATAACCGGTGGGCGAGGGGGCGAAGCGGGTGACGATTTTTTGCGACATAGCGGCCTTTCTCGCAGGCCCCGATGGGGCTGCATTAACCTTTTGGAAACCATGATGCCCGTAGGCTTTCTTGAGGGGTTCTCTAATCCACGAAAGGGGGCCGGGACAAGTGGCGCGGGGGAGCGCAGCACAGCCCGAAGACCTGCCCAAGCGGCCCCAGCGCCGGGTGGTTCCCTTTTTTTACGCCGTTTCAAAGGCTTGTTTTGCAGGGCTTGACGACCCGTTTGGGGCGCTGGATCGGGCCCAAATCAACTGGGTGCTTTGGGCGCCCTTTGCCTTGGGGCTGGGGATCGGGTTTTATTTTGCACTACCTGTTGACCCTTCCGGCCCGCTCTTGTGGGGCCTTGGGGCTGCGGGCATTGGTGCGCTTTTGCTGTGGCTGCGCGGCCCGGGCTATACGCATCTGCCTGCGGTGTTTCTTCTGTTCGTGGCGTTGGGGCTGTTGCTGGCCAATCATCAAGCGCATTCCGTCGCCGCGCCGGTGCTAAGCTCTCGCTATTACGGCCCGGTTGAGGGGCGGATCATACGGATTGATCGGTCCTCGCGCGATGTGCTGCGGCTCACGCTCGATCAAGCCCGACTGCTCGGTAAACCCGCCAATGCAACACCCGTAAAACTGCGTATCGCCCTGCATGGGCCGCTGCCCCGCAACCCGTTGGAGCCGGGTCAGCGCGTAATGACCACGGCGCATCTGAGCCCGCCCAATGGCCCAACCGAGCCCGGCGCGTGGGATTTTCGTCGCAATGCGTGGTTCGCGCAGCTTGGTGCTTTGGGCTATACGCGCAGCCCCGTTTTGCTGATTGCCCCGCCAAAACCAGATGATTGGGGGCTTGCCGCGCATCGTTGGCGCATGGCGCTTTCCTCGGCGATGCAGGCGCGGATTGCGGGGCAGGCGGGCGCTGTGTCCGCCGCGCTGATGACGGGAGATAGGTCGGGGATCACCGAGGCTACGAATGACATGATGCGGGCCTCAAACCTCTATCACATGGTCTCGATCTCTGGGCTGCATATGGGGATGCTCGCGGGCTTTGTTTTTGCCGCGATCCGACATGGGTTGGCGCTTTGGGGCTGGGGCGCGCTGCGCCTGCCCACGAAAAAGATCGCCGCCGCTGTCGCCCTTGTGGCGGCCACGCTTTACCTCTGGATTTCGGGGGCTGATATCGCCACGCAACGCTCGTGGATCATGATCGCGATCATGCTCACGGCTGTGCTGTTGGACCGGCGGGCACTTTCGCTGCAAACGGTGGCGCTCGCGGCGCTGGTGCTACTGGCGCTTTGGCCAGACTCGCTTCTGGGGCCGGGGTTTCAAATGAGCTTTGCCGCCACCACGGCGCTCATTTTGATCGCCAAACCTTGGCCCCGGCTGCAAAATCACATCCCCCAGCTGTTGCGCCCGGTGGCGCTGCTGGTGCTGACCTCGGCCGTGGCGGGGCTTGTCACCGCGCCCATTGCAGCGGCGCATTTTGGGCGCATGGCGCATTACGGGATCTTGGCAAACCTTTTGGCCGTGCCGGTGATGGGGCTTGTGGTGATGCCGGCTGGCGTGCTCGCCGCCTGTCTTGCCCCCTTTGGCCTTGCAGGCCCCGCGCTTTGGGCGATGGGCAAGGGCACAGACTGGGTGCTTTGGGTGGCCGACTGGGTCGCAGGGCTGGGCGGCGCGCAAACCGCGCTGGTTGCGCCGCCCGGATGGGTGCTGCCGGTGCTCGCTTTGGCGGCGGCGGGCTTGGTGCTGGGGCGCGGTATTTTGCGCCTGCTTTCGCTTGGCGCGCTCGTGGTTGCCACTTTGGGCTGGTCGCTCACCCCGCGCCCGATGTTGTTGATCGCGCAAGAGGGCGCGCTGGTCGGCCTGATGACGCCTGCGGGCCGGGCGCTTTCCAAAGCCTCCCCAAGCTACACGGCAGAGCGTTGGCTTGAGGCCGATGGAGATACCGCCACGCCCGAGCAGGCGGCAGAACGCGCGGGCTTCACCGGGCCAAAGGGGCAGCGGCAGGCGATCTGGCAAGGCCGCCCGCTGGTGCATCTTAGCGGAAAAGGCGCATTGGACGCGCTGCCGATGGCTTGCCAAAATGCGGCTTTGGTGGTTTTGGCAGCCCCCGCGCCCAAAGGCTTCCAAGGCGATTGCACCGTGCTCGATACCCGCAGCTTAGCGCGCAGCGGGGCACTTGCCTTTGATGCGCTGGGCCGCAGCCATAGTGTTGCGCAATTGGCAGGGCACCGGCTATGGACCGATCCGCCAAAGTAAAACCGCCGCCCCATAGGAGGCGGCGGTTTTGCATTTCTTTTCCCACTCAGTAGCTGCGGATCAGCCCAACAAGCCGCCCCTGTACCTTCACCTGATCTTCGCGCAGCATTCGCGTTTCATAGGCCGGGTTCGCAGCTTCCAGCGCGATCATTCCGCCGCGGCGATAGTATTTCTTCAACGTGGCTTCATGATCTTCGACCAAAGCCACGACAATATCGCCGTTGTCGGCGGTGCCTTGGCTGCGGATCACCACGATATCGCCATCGTTGATGCCCGCCTCGATCATCGAATCCCCTTTGACCTCAAGCGCATAATGCTCACCCTTGCCCGACAGCATCGAGCCCGGTACCGCCACGTGATGCGAGACTTGGGCAATTGCTTCAATCGGCACACCCGCCGCAATGCGCCCCATCACCGGCAGTTCCATCGCGGTTGCCGTCACCTCCAGCGCGCCGCGCGGCGGATCCACCTTGTCGCCCGCAATCACTTTCGGCGTAAAGCCGGGCGGTTGCGTGGCCTCGGCTTGCAGTTGCGCGGCACGTTCCATCGACTCGGGCAGCTTCACGATCTCCAGCGCCCGCGCCCGATGCGCCATGCGCCGAATGAAGCCCCGTTCTTCCAGAGCGGTGATCAGCCGGTGGATGCCGGATTTGGAGCGCAGATCCAGCGCATCTTTCATTTCGTCAAAAGAAGGCGGCACTCCGTCGCGCGCCATCCGCTTTTGGATAAAATCCAAAAGCTCCAACTGCTTGCGTGTCAGCATTCCTGTATCCTCACTGGGGCCGCCGCTTCGGGCGTTCTTGTCTTGTTCTAACCCTGTTCTCGTTTCGTGTCAACGAATCCGAGGCGGAACCTGCATGCCGATCCGTTAAAGCGGCAAGTAGCTGACGGTTTCGCCCCTGCGGCGCGGGCGATCTTGGGCCGGGCGAATAAGCAGCGCTTCAGACTCGGCCAACACGCTCAACAGCGCGGAATCTTGGCTGGAAAAGGGGGTGATCACGGGCAAGCTTTCGCCGGGTGTCAGGCGCGCGCGCTGGTAATGCTGGCGTGGGCCTTCGGGCGGCAGATCGCAGCCCAAAACCGCCTTTGCAAGCGTGAGCGGCGTCTCAAGCCCTTGGAATTTCATAAGCATTGGGCGCAAGAACACATCGGCGCAAACCGCCGCTGCGACCGGGTTGCCGGGCAGCCCCAAAAGCGCCGCCTTGCCAAGCCGCCCCGCCATCAGCGGTTTGCCGGGCTTCATCGCCACTTTCCAAAATGACCGCTCCAGCCCCATCGTCGCGGCCACTTTCCCGACAATGTCATGGTCCCCCACCGAGGCCCCGCCCGAGGTCAGCACCAGATCGGCGCCTTCGGCCTGATCCAGCACCGCGCGCAGGCTGGCCTCATTGTCGCGCGCAATTGGCAGCATCCGCGCCTCGGCCCCGTGGCGCGCCACCTCGGCGGCCAAAAGATAATTGTTCGAGCAGATGATTTGGTCCGCGCCCGGCGTTTCGCCCGGTTCCACCAATTCATCCCCTGTGGCGATAATCGCCACCACGGGGCGGCGATGCACCGCGACCTGCGCCACATTCATGGCCGCCAAAAGCCCGATGTCGCGGGCATTCAGTCGCCTACGTGGGAAATGCGCGGCTCCTTCCGCAAAGTCCTGCCCACGCGGGCGGATATGCGTGGTTTTGGGCAGTTTGCTTAGCGTGATTGTGTCGCCCGCGCGTGTCACATCCTCTTGCGGGATCACCCGGCCCGGGCGCGCGGGGCAGGGGGCGCCCGTGAAAATGCGCAACGTATGGCCGGGGGGGATCTCGTCACTAAAGCCGTGGCCCGCTGCCGCTTCGCCTGCCACGATGAGCGTGGCGCCCGGTCGGGCATCGCTTTCGGCCAGCCAATAACCATCCATCGCCGAGGCATCAAAGGGCGGTTGGGTCAGCTGTGCTACCGCAGGTTCGGCCAAAACGCGCCCTGCCGCTTGTGGCAAAGGCTCGGTTTCGCACGGCAAAGGCGCAACGAGCGCCAAGACATGCGCAAGCGCCTCTTCAACCGAAATCACGGGGCAGCCTCATAGCGGCCCGATTTGCCGCCGTCTTTCATCACCAAACGGATGCCTTCAATCTGCATCCCCTTTTCGGCGGCTTTGAGCATGTCATAAAGCGTGAGCGCCGCGCCGGAAACGGCGGTCAACGCTTCCATCTCCACCCCGGTCTGGCCCGAGGTTTTGACGGTGGCGCGAATGCGCACGCCGGGCAGGCTTTCATCGGGGGTGAGGTCCAGCGCCACTTTGGTGATTGGCAGCGGATGGCAAAGCGGAATGATCTCGGCGGTCTTTTTCGCCGCCATAATCCCCGCCACGCGGGAAATGCCCAGCACATCGCCTTTTTCGGCGGTGCCTTGGGTGACAAGGGCAAGCGTTTCCGCCGCCATCACCACGCAGCCCTCTGCCACCGCTTCGCGCGCGGTGACCGGCTTGCCGGAAACATCGACCATATGCGCCTTGCCCGCGCCGTCGAAGTGGCTCAGCATGTAAGCAGCGCTTTCGTGGCGGCGGCGACATCGGCTTGCCGCATCAGGCTTTCGCCAATGAGGAAGCGGCGCGCGCCGACCTCGGCCATATCGGCCAAATCTTGCGGTGTGAAAAGCCCGCTTTCACAGACCAACTCGCGCCCCTCCGCCAAGATCGTGGGGGCCAGTTCGCGGGTGACATCCAGCGTCACCTCAAAGGTTTTGAGGTTGCGGTTGTTCACCCCCAAAAGCGGCGATTTCAGCACTTTGAGCGCGCGATCAAGCTCGGCGCCGTCATGCACCTCAATCAGCACATCCATGCCCCAGCCAAAGGCGGCGTCTTCCAGTTCCGCGGCCAAGCTGTCCTCGACCGAGGCCATGATGATCAAGATGCAATCACCGCCCCAAGCGCGTGCCTCGGCCACCTGATAGGTGTCATAGAGGAAGTCTTTGCGCAAAGCGGGCAGGGTGCAGGCATCGCGCGCCGCCGTCAGAAACTCGGGCGCGCCTTGGAAGCTTGGCGTATCGGTCAAGACCGACAAACACGCCGCGCCGCCTTCTTCATAGGCTTTGGCGAGCGCGGGCGGGTCAAAATCGGGCCGGATCAACCCTTTGGAGGGCGAGGCTTTCTTGATTTCCGCAATCAAGCCATAGCCTTGCGCGGCTTTTGTGCGAAGCGCTTCGGCAAAGCCGCGGGTTGGGGCTTGGGCCTTGGCGGCGGCTTCAACCTCCGTAAAAGGCACACGGGCTTTGGCTGCGGCCACTTCCTCTAGCTTATAGGCTTTGATCCGGTCGAGGATATTGGTCATGCGCTCAGCACCGCTTTCAGTGCTTCAAGCTTTGCTGAGGCCGCGCCGCTATCAATGCTTTCGGCCGCGAGCGCTGCGCCCTCTTTCAGATTGCCCGCTTTGCCCGCCACAACGAGCGCCGCAGCGGAGTTCAGCAGCACCGCGTCGCGATAGGCATTGCGTTCGCCCGCCAAAAGCGCGCGGAACGCGGCGGCGTTCTCAGAGGGTTCGCCACCGATGATCGCCTCGAACGGATGCGCGGGCAGGCCAGCCTCTTCCGGATGCACCTCAAATTCGGTGATCTCGCCATTCACCAGCGCCGCGACCCAGCTTACGCCACAGATCGACAGCTCATCTGTGCCATCCGAGCCATGCACAAGCCATGCGGACTCGGACCCGAGCGCCTTGAGCACCTCGGCCATCGGGCGGATCCAATCGCGCGAAAACGCGCCGGTCAATTGGCGCTTCACGCCTGCGGGGTTGGTCAGCGGTCCGAGCAGGTTGAAAACGGTGCGGGTGCCAAGCTCAACTCGCGCGGGGCCAATATGCTTCATCGCCGGGTGGTGCATCGGCGCCATCAGGAAGGTGATGCCCACATCTTTGAGCGCTTGCTCGGCCAAAGCCGGGCCTTTCATCACATCAAGCCCCAGCGCGGTCAGCGCATCTGCCGCGCCGGATTTGGACGATAGGTTGCGGTTGCCGTGCTTCGCAACCGGAACGCCCGCGCCGGCCACGACAAAGGCGGTCGCGGTCGAGATATTCAGCGTGCCTTTGCCATCGCCCCCGGTGCCGACAATATCCATCGCACCTTCAGGCGCGTTCACGCGGGTCATTTTTGCGCGCATCACCGAGGTGGCGGCGGCGATTTCATCCACCGTTTCGCCACGCGTGCGCAAGGCCATCAACAGCCCGCCCATTTGCGCGGGCGTGGCCGCCCCTTCAAAGAAAATCTCAAAAGCGGTTTCGGCCTCGGCACGGGTCAGGGCACGGTCGGCGGCAAGGCCGATCAGGGGTTTCAACTCGCTCATGCGCTCACCTTCACCTTTGCTTCTTCGAGGAAATTGCGCAGCAACTGATGGCCGTGCTCGGAGGCGATCGATTCCGGGTGGAATTGCACCCCTTCGATCAGTTTTTCTTTGTGCCGCAGCCCCATGATCATGCCTCCGTCCAGCCAGGCCGTGACCTCTAGGCAATCGGGCAGGCTTTCGCGTTCCACGATCAAGCTGTGATAGCGGGTCGCTTGGAAGGGCGAGGGCAGGCCGCGAAACACGCCTTTGCCGGCATGTTCGATTGTGCCCATCTTGCCATGCACGATCTCGCCCGCGCGCACCACTTTGCCGCCGAAAGCCTCACCAATCGTTTGGTGACCCAAACAGACGCCCATCAAGGGCACGCCCGCCTCTGCCGCCGCCAGCGTCAGCGGAATGCAAATGCCCGCTTGCGCAGGGTCACAGGGGCCGGGCGATAGGATAATCGCCTCTGCGCCAAGGCCCATCGCCTCTTGCACATCCATCGCGTCATTGCGCACGACTTTTACCTCGGCCCCAAGGCCGCCAAAGTAGTGCACAAGGTTGTAGGTAAAGCTGTCGTAGTTGTCGATGAGCAGCAGCATGGGCTTTCCTTCCGTGTCCGGCGCAATCTGGGGGTGAACAGGGCCGGATGTCGCGGTATAGATGTTCAGAGCGCGCGGCCCGGGTCAAGCCCGCAAGGTAAAAGCGAGGCGCGGCCCGCGCGCACAGGCAAGGAGTGGCAGTATGGCACGTGGCATGATCGCGGGGATCTTTGCGGGGGTGGTTGTCTCTGGATTGGGGCTTTCCACGGCTGCGGTGATGGTGCCGCCGCCCGGTCGTGGGCCGGTACTCCCGGTGCCGGGGCAAGGGGCACAGCCGGTTGCGCGCCCTGAGGTGGCCTCTCGCGCAGGTCCGGCAGAGGGCGTGCCGCTGCCCGCGGGTTCCGAATTCGCGCGCACGGATGGGGAGCAATTGCCCGCCGCCACAAGCGATATTCCGGCGCCCGATAGCCCTGAAAATCCGCCCAAAGCTCCGCCAAGCGAAGCGATGACCGGGGCAGAGATTGCCGCGCTTGACGATCCGGTGACCGCGCCGCCCGCGCGCCCGCAGCCCGATATTGCGCCACCAGTGGCCCCCGTGGCGCCGCAAACGCCCGAGGCAGCGCTGGAAAGCGCGCCTTCGGCGGAACCGTCGATGCCCGTGCCGCCGCCCGGTGAAGCGGTTGCGCCCGATCTGCCGCCTGCGGAGGTGATCCCCGAACCGGGGCAGGAAATCACCTTGATGCCCGATGGCGCCTTGGTGCCGGTGAGCCCGGCATTGCCGCGGATGCTGAACCCCGGTGAGGGGAGCGGATTTGCCGATGCCGAGGGCACGAAGGTGAACCGCTTGCCGCAGGTTGGCGCGGATCCGCAAGCGGCCCCGGCCACAGCCACTGCAGAGCCCCAAGAAGATGAGACGGTTACTGCCGCCTCTGCGCCCGCCGCGCTTCCGGCGATTGAGCGTTTTGCCGCGAGTTACACCGCCAAACCGGATCAGCCGTGGTTTTCTGTGATGCTTTTGGACCAGGGAGCAGCGGTGGGGGGCTTGGATCGAGAGACGATCAAGGCGCTTGGCTCTTGGGTGACGGTGGTCATTGATCCCGCTGCCCCGGATGCCGCGCAAGCGGCGCGCGATTATCGCGCGGCGGGGATGGAAGTGGCGATCTTGGCCGATCCTTTGCCCGATGGGGCGGAACCGAAAGATGTGGAGATCGCCCTTGCGGGCTGGCGCGCCGCAGTGCCGGAGGCGCTGGCGCTCGTGGAGCCCGAACGCCCGGTGTTGCAGGGTCAAAGCCGTTTGGCCGAACAGGCGCAAAAGGCGCTTGCCGCCGAGGGGATGGCCTATGTGACGCAATCGGTGGGCATGGGCGCGCGCACCGAGGGGGGCTTGCAAGCCACGATTTGGCGGGTGCTGGATGCGCGGCGTGACAAGGCGACGGTGATCGCGCGCACGCTGTCGCGCGCGGCTTTTGAAGCCAAGCGCGATGGATCGGTGGTGGTGATGCTGTCCGCTTGGCCGGAATCGGTGGCCGGGCTGCAAGAATGGCGCGCAGAAGCCGAAAACGGCCTGAACCTCGCGCCGCTTTCAGCGACGGTGCAAGCGATGGCCCGGCCCTAAGGGGGGCCCGGGCTTGTGGCCCGGGCGCATTGACTTAGCTATTGCCGCGCCGCACGAACAGGCCTGCATCCTCCGCCGCGCGGCGGAGTGCTTTGGATTTGTTCACGGTTTCTTGGAACTCGGATTCTGGGTCGCTGTCATAGACAACGCCACCGCCTGCTTGGATGTAAAGCGTCTCATCCTTCACCACCGCCGTGCGCAGCGCGATGCACATATCCATCTCGCCATTGGCCGCAAAGTAACCCACGCCACCGCCATAGATGCCGCGCTTTTCGGGCTCTAACTCGTCGATGATTTCCATCGCGCGGACCTTGGGCGCGCCCGAAACGGTGCCAGCCGGCAGGCCAGCCAGCAGGGCCGAAAGGGCATCTTCGCCCTCGGCCAATTCGCCCACCACGTTCGAGACGATGTGCATCACATGCGAATAGCGCTCGATCACAAACTGCTCGGTCGGGCGCACGGTGCCGATTTGCGCGACCCGGCCCACATCGTTGCGGCCAAGGTCCAAGAGCATCAAATGCTCGGCCAGTTCCTTTTTGTCGGCCAGCAGATCAAGTTCCAGCGCCTTATCTTCTTCGGGCGTGGCGCCACGGGGGCGGGTGCCGGCAATCGGGCGGATCGTCACTTCGTTTTCGCGCAGGCGCACCAAAATTTCGGGGCTCGCGCCCACAATCTGGAACCCGCCAAAGTTCAAAAAGAACATGAAGGGGGAGGGGTTGGTGCGGCGCAGAGAGCGGTAAAGCGCAAACGGCGGCAGCGGGAAATCGGCCGCCCAGCGTTGCGCGGGCACGACTTGGAAAATATCGCCCGCACGGATGTATTCTTTCGCCTTTTCAACGGCGGCTTTATAGCCCTCGGGCGTGAAGTTTGACCGCATCGGGCCGACTTGCGCCGCCTCGCCCATTTCGCGGCCTTGCGCGGGGGAACGGTCCAGATCGCGCAGCGCATCCATCACCCGCTCTGCCGCTTGCGCATAGGCCGCGCGCGCGGTGAGCCCCGAGCCTTGGAAGGCGGGCGCGCACAAGATCACATCGCCCTTCACACCATCGAGCACCGCCACGACCGAAGGCCGCATCAGCACCGCATCAGGCACGCCAAGCGGGTCGGGGTTCACATTGGGTAGATGCTCAACCAAGCGGATCGTGTCATAGCCCAAATAGCCAAACAGCCCCGATGCCGCCGGAGGCAGATCATCGGGAATATCAATCCGGCTTTCGGCAATCAGCGCGCGCAGGCTTTCAAACGGATGGCCGGGCAGGTCTTCAAAGGCATCATCAAACCGCGCTTGACGGTTGATGCGCGCCTGATTGCCCCGGCATTCCCAAATCACATCGGGCTTCATGCCAATCATGGAATAGCGCCCGCGAACCTCGCCGCCGGTGACGGATTCCAGCATGAAGGAGTTCTTCTGCGCATCCGCGAGCTTCAGCATCAGCGAGACAGGCGTATCCAAATCGGCGGCAAGCCGCGCATAGACCAGTTGGTTTTTGCCCTCGGCCCAGGCTGCCTCGAACACCTCGTAACTGGGAGAAAGGGCAACCATTTTGGCCTCCGTTATTGAATTTGTGCCTGCACCGCGTTGATCGCAGCGCTATCAAGGGTAATGCCCGCTTCGCTTTGCGCGGCAGCGGCGTAAAAATCGACCAGGTCATTGCCGATCATCTGCCCCAGTCGCGACGAGAAGGTCTGCGAAAGCTGTTGCATCTCTGGGCTGTTCATATCGGCGGCATGTACGGCCATGGGCGTGACGACAAAGACGGTCTGTGCATCGCTCACCACCGCGCCTTTGTCCGGCTCCGTCGCAAAGGCGGTTTCGGCCAAGCCTTGCGGTGCGCCTTCCACAAAGGCCCCCCGGATCAGCGCATCTTCACTGCGCACCTCAAGCCCTTGGTCGACCAAGCTGGTGCCAGCCTCGAGCGCGGCCACAACCTGATCGGCTTGCTCTTTCTTCAGCCGCATCAGTTCGGCTGCCGCCCAAGCCTCACTCACCCGATCGCTGACCTGATCAAACGGGATCGGCGTGGCGGGAGTGATGCCATCAAGGCGCAGCGCGAACACGCCGCCATCGGCCAAATTGCCAAGTTCAGGGAAGTCTTGCGCGGTCACAGCCGTCGCCGCCTCGCGGAAGGCTTCATAGCCGGCAATGCCATCGGTCGTTTCCGCGCTAAACGCGATATGACCAAGCTGCATCGCGGTTTCTTTGTCCATTTCCTCAAGCGTGGCGCCCGAGGCGAGCCGGTCTTCCAGATCGGAGGTCACGTCGGAGATCATCCGCCGCCCGCGTTCTGCGGCCAGCTCTGCCGCAATATCGCCGCGCGCATCTTCGAAGCTGGTTTCTTCCCCGGGATAAATCGCATCAACCGAGAAAAGCGCCGGGCCAAGGTCCGTTTCAAACGGGCCGATAGCGCCCAGATCGGTGGCCGCAAAAACAGCAGCCCCTGCCGTGCCGCCAATATCGGCTTCGCTTTGTTCGCTCATGGAAATGTCGGTGGCCGAAAGGCCGCGCTCTTCGGCCAGATCCGCCAAAGTCGCTTCGCCTGCCGCGATGCGGGCCATCCCGGCATCGGCTTCCTCTTGCGTCGGGAAGACCAGCTTGGAGACATCGCGCCGCTCGGGTTGAACAAACTCGTCCTTGCGGCTGTCATAGGTCTCGCGCAGCGTTGCCTCGTCAATCTCGACGGCTTCGGCCATCATTTCGGGCGTGAGCCACGCATAGGTGATTTCACGCGCCTCGGGGCTGGTGAAATCGGAGATATGCGCCTCGTAATAGGCTTGCAGCGCCGCGTCATCGGGCGTGCCGACGGGGGCGGGCAGGCTGTCTTCGGTGATCTCGGCAAAGGCGATATCACGGGTTTCGCCCAAATAGGCGGTGTAGGTGTTCACCAGTACCTCGGGGGCAACCGCGCCACCAGCCACCGCGCCTTGCAAGATCGAGCGCGCAATATCAGCGCGCAGGCGCGCTTCAAAGGCAGCTTCAGTATAGCCCTGACGGCGGATCATGTCGCGGTAGGCGGTCCGGTCAAACTGACCCGTCGGGCCTTGGAAGGCTTGGGCCGATGTGATCTGGCGGCCCACTTCTTCATCCCCAACCGACAGATGCAGCCGGTTTGCCTGCTCGCTCAGCCCTGCTGCGCCAAAAAGCTGGCCCTGGACGGCACGATCAAGCCCAATCGCTCGGGCTTCCTCCATGCGCAGAGGGCGGCCAAATTGCGCGGCTGCGGCGTTCATTTCTTGGCGCAGCGCATTGGCGTAATCTTGCACGGTGATCTCGGTTTCGCCCACCGTGCCGATGGATTTTACCCCGCCCGAGAAGTTGGAGACCCCATAGCCGCCCAAGCCGAAGATCAGCATCGCAAGCAAGATCCACACCACAACGCTTTTGCCGTGGCTGCGCAGCTTTGTCGACATCCCATCCTCCCGGTCTTTGGGGGCCCGTTTTGAGGGCCTTCTGGCGGTGTTTAGGGCTTTGGGCGCGGACCCGCAAGGCTCACAGCGGCAGGGCGGCAAGCCGTCTCATCAATTCCGCGATTTGTGTGGTGTCGATATTGGCAAAAGCGATGCGCAATTGGCGCTGCCCGGCGGGGTCGGTTTCGGGCATGAACATCGTGCCGGGCAGCAGCAAAACGCCCGCCTCATGCACCAAGCTTTTGGCAAAATCGGGCGCAGGCAGCGGGGAGGGGTGTTCGACATAGGCGAAATAGGCGCCGACGCCCATCAATCGCCAGCCTTCAAGCGCATTGAACCCGTCAGAAATCGTGGCGCGGCGGGCCAGAATTTCCGCCCGCTCGCCCGCCACCCATTGTGCGAGGTTCTGCATCCCCCAAAGCGCGCCAATCTGGCCTAGTTGGCTGGGGCAAATGGCGACGGTATCAAGGAATTTCTCCACCTCCGCCAAGCGCTCGCTTGAGGTCACAATCGCGCCAACGCGGTGCCCGGTAAGCCGATAGGCTTTGGAGAAAGAATAAAGCTGGATCAGCGTATCCGCCCAATCCGGGTCGGTGAACAGATCATGCGGCGCGCCGCTGCGGGCGTCAAAATCGCGATAGGTCTCATCGACAATGAGCGCGATCTTGTATTTGCGGGCGAGGTCAAAAAACGCGCGCACCAATTCGGCCGGGTATTCCACCCCGCCGGGGTTGTTGGGGGTGACGAGCACAATCGCTCGCGTGCGGTCCGTGATCAGCGCTGCGGCGGCCTCTGGGTCGGGCAACAGCGTGGCCCCGGTGGGCAGCGGCACTGTGCGCACACCAGCCATATCGAGCCACATTTTATGGTTGAAATACCAAGGCGTTGGCAGAATGACTTCATCCCCCGCGCCTGCCAAAGTGGCGAGTGCTGCGCAAAAGGCCTGGTTGCAGCCTTGGGTGATCGCAACTTGGTTCACGGCCACCTCTTCCCCATAGGCCGCCGACCATTGCGCCGCGACTTCTGCACGCAATTCGGGAAGGCCCAGCACCGGGCCATAAAGATGCGCGGCAGGGTTTTCGAGTGATGCGGTGGCAATCGCTTGGCGCAGGGCAAGCGGCGGCGGCTCTACCGGCGCGGCTTGGCTGACATTGAGCAAGGGCCGTTCGGGCGGAAAAGTGACCCCCTCAATCCAGCGCCGCGCCTCCATCACCGGAGGGGCAAAGGTGTTTGCAAGCGCGGGGTTGAGCGGCGAAAGGGTCATGGCATCCTCTGGCAAATGTTGCGCCACATGAGCATTGGGCCAAGTCCTTGGCAAGAGGTGGCGCCTCCGGCGGGGATATTTGCGGCAAGATGAAAGTCAAAGCATTCAAAATGAAACCGGCGCCTTTTGCGGAGCGCCGGTGCGGGTTCTTCTTGGCAAAAATACCTCCGCCGGAGGCTGCGCCTCAATCGGTGCCGCGATAGGGTTGAACGTATTGCAGCGCCATATCCCAGGGGAAGAAAATCCACGTGTCTTGGCTCACCTCGGTGATGAAGGTGTCCACCTGTTCGCGGCCTTTGGGTTTGGCGTAGACGGTGGCGAAATGCGCTTTGGGGTAGAGTTTGCGCACCAGTTCCAGCGTTTTGCCGCTGTCGACCAGATCATCGACAATCAAAATGCCTTCGCCGCCATCGCCCATCAGATCTTCTTGCGGGGCTTTGATCACCATCGGATCCGATTGGGTTTGGTGATTGTAGCCTTTGACCGAGATCGTATCGATCACCCGGATGTTGAGTTCGCGCGCAACGATGGCGGCGGGCACCATGCCGCCGCGGGTGATGCCGACGATCGCGCGCCAATGGCCGTTGCCCGGGCCTTTGCCATCAAGCCGCCACGCGAGCGCCCGCGCATCGCGGTGCAACTGGTCCCAGCTTACGTGAAAGCCTTTTTCATGCGGCAGAAATTCGGCCATGGATGCCCCCTTAGGTGAGCGCGAGCTTGAGGCCCAACAGCCCCAAAAGCCCGCCAAAGACGCGGTCGATATGCGTTTTCAGGCCGATATAAATCGCCCGCGACCGCGCGAGTGAAAAGATACGCGCCATCACCACGTTCCAGCCCGCATCATTGAAGAACACGATCCCCAAAATCACTGCATAGGCCCAGACAGGCGCATGGGGCGGAATGAAGGTGAGGAAAATCGTGCCAAAGAAAACGGCGGGTTTGGGGTTGGCAAGCTGCGTGGCAATGCCTTGCCAAACCAGCCCAAGGTTGGAGCGTGCCGAGACAACCTCATCCAACTCCGTGGTCATCGGCTCGGCGGCATGGCGCCACATTTTGAAAGCCAGATAGAGCAGATAGGCCGCGCCCGCGAATTTGAGCGTGGTGAGCAGCGCGGGGGCGATCTTGAACAAGATCGCCAGCCCAAACATGGCTGCCGCCGCCCAAACACAAGCGCCAAGGCCGATCCCTACCGCCAGCCATGTGCCGCGCACAAAGCCTTCTCGCAGGCTGGTGCGCACGCCCAAAAGTACGGCAGGGCCGGGGCTCATCGCCGCCGCCAAATGCACGAAATAGATCGCAACGAAGGCGGCGAGCGTCATTTTTCTGGGTCTCCGGGCTTAGTCCTTGCGGCCCGTTACCACATCAATGTCGGGCGCATCCACCGCTTTCATGCCGACAACGTGATAGCCCGCATCCACGTGCAGGTTTTCGCCGGTGGTGCCCGAGCCGAGATCCGAACACAGGTAAAGCGCGGCTTTGCCGACTTCTTCTTGCGTCACGTTGCGGCGCAGCGGCGAGTTCAGCTCGTTCCACTTCATGATGTAGCGGAAGTCGCCAATGCCCGAGGCGGCGAGTGTCTTGATCGGCCCGGCCGAAATCGCGTTGCAGCGGATGCCGATTTTGCCAAGGTCTTCGGCAATATATTTGACAGAAGCCTCCAGCGCGGCTTTCGCGACGCCCATCACGTTATAGTGCGGCATCACCTGTTCGGCGCCGTAATAGGTGAGCGTGAGCAGCGAGCCACCGTTGGGCATCAGCTCCGCCGCACGGGCGCAAACGGCGGTGAAGGAATAGACCGAGATGTCCATCGTCATGGTGAAGTTGCCGCGCGAGGTGTCCACATAGCGGCCGCGCAACTCGTTCTTATCCGAGAAGCCAATCGCGTGGACCACAAAATCCACCGTGCCCCAAGCGTCTTTCAGACCCGTAAACAGCGCATCGAGGCTGTCTTCATTGGCCACGTCGCATTCAAACAAAAGCGGCGTGCCAAGGGAGGCCGCCAGCGGCTCGACGCGTTTTTTCAGCGCATCGCCTTGGTAGGAGAAGGCCAGTTCCGCCCCCGCATCGGAGAGCGCTTTCGCGATGCCCCAGGCGATCGACTTGTCATTGGCCAGCCCCATGATGAGACCACGTTTTCCCGCCATCAGGCCCGTCGTCATATCGGTTTCTCCCGCTTCCCTCTGGTAAGTGCGCAAGCATTAGGCGAAGAATGAAACGGCATCAAGGCAGCTTGACGTTGGGGTAGGGGGGCCGCGTCGTCGCAGCCTGTGGGCGCTTTGCAGCAAGAAGGAGCAGGCGATGAGTGACAGAACCGGAATCTTCGCGGGCGAGGACCCTTTCGTTTTGGCGCAGGCTTGGCTGACGGAAGCCGAGAAAACCGAGCTCAACGACCCGAATGCGATCGCGCTTTCGACGGTTGATGCATCAGGGATGCCAAATGCACGAATGGTGCTTCTAAAAGAGATCGAAGGCACCGATGCCCCCTCGGGTGGGGCCTTTCTGTTTTACACCAATTATGGATCAACTAAGGCGGGTGAGCTCGATCAGGCGGGCAAAGCTGCATTTGTGATGCACTGGAAAAGCCTGCGCAGACAGATCCGCGTGCGTGGACAGGTGAGCCGTGAAGATGGGGTGCAAGCGGATTCCTATTATGCAACACGGTCTCTCAAATCGCGACTGGGTGCTTGGGCATCTAAGCAAAGTCAACCACTTAGCTCGCGTGGGTCGCTGATGGCGGAAGTTGCAAAAGTGACGGCTCAGCATGGTCCGAACCCGAAACGACCGCCTTTTTGGGGTGGTTATCGGCTGATTCCGACCGAAATCGAGTTTTGGGCGGATGGTGCCTTCCGTTTGCATGACCGATTCCGGTGGGCTCGGGTAAATTCAACCGATACTTGGGAGGTTGTTCGGCTCAACCCGTAAAGCGTGTGCCGTTAACGTCACCCGACCCTGCAAAGCCGCACAGTTCACGCTTCGTGAATGGTTAATTGCCTTTAAGGACAGGCGATTTCGGCTTGAATCTCCCCGAAGAGATGTGACAAGTGGGCCTGCAAGCGCAAGAGACCGAACATGGCCAGCGCATAACAAGTGGACGGCAGCATATGGTCGAGACAGAGAGCACTTCCCGCGAAGTCAGCGGGCGCGTGAAATGGTTCGATGCGGGTAAGGGCTTCGGTTTCATCCTCGATGGTGAGGGTGGTCCGGATATCTTGCTTCACGCCAATGTTCTGCGGAACTTTGGTCAAGGCTCCGTTGCTGACAATGCTGGCATCCGCGTGATCGTGCAGGCGACGCCGCGCGGCGCGCAGGCGATTGAAGTGCTCGAAATCTCTCCACCCGATCCGGAAACACGTCTTGCCCCGATCGAGGATCTGGGCGATGCCGACCCGGCGATGGTGGCGGAACTGCCGCTTGAACCGGCGCGCGTCAAATGGTTCGACAAGGCCAAAGGTTTTGGCTTTGCAAATGTCTTCGCCCGGCCTGAAGATGTGTTCATTCATGTTGAGGTGTTGCGCCGGTCTGGTTTCGCCGATCTGGCGCCGGGGGAGGCCGTATGTCTGCGCGTAATCGAGGGACGGCGTGGCCGCATGGCGGCGCAAGTCATCAGCTGGGAAGTGGCGTTGCGCCCCTAATCCTTTTCGTTCTTTGCCTTCTGATGAGCCCGGGGCTTGTGCAAGCACAGCCTGCGGGCTGTTCGCATGTTGATGCGGTCCATGCGCAAGAAAATGCGGTGCCGCTATGTGTGTTGTCGCCAGAAGGTGGGTTGGTTGCGCGCTTCAGCGTTGAGATTGCCGATACGGACGAGAAGCGGGCGCAGGGGCTGATGGGGCGCACCCAGCTCAAGCCCGGGGCGGGGATGCTTTTTGTCTATCCGTCCCCGCGCCCAGTGGCGTTTTGGATGCACAACACGCTCATTCCGCTTGATATGATTTTTGTCGATGACGCCGGGCGCATTACCAATGTGCATGCCAATGCGCGCCCGCTTGATGAAACGCC
Source organism: Rhodobacter aestuarii (assembly GCF_900156655.1). Classification (GTDB taxonomy): domain Bacteria; phylum Pseudomonadota; class Alphaproteobacteria; order Rhodobacterales; family Rhodobacteraceae; genus Rhodobacter; species Rhodobacter aestuarii. The sequence goes on from NZ_FTOG01000008.1 coordinate 56,770, forward strand.
GATCCCGTCGCGCGGCCCCGCACAATATGTGCTTGAGATCGGTGGCGGGCAGGCCGCCAGGCTTGGTTTGCTGCCCGGGATGGTGCTGCAACCGCTGCCGTGAGGCATTTCCTCTTTTCAGCGCCGCGCGCGACATATAGAGAGGGCGCATCGGGGCGTAGCGCAGCCTGGTAGCGCGTCTGTTTTGGGTACAGAAGGTCGTGAGTTCGAATCTCGCCGCCCCGACCAATCTCTCCACATGCTCAATTTTACATCATCCGGGATGTCCGGTGCATTTTGGTCCCGAATCTGGCGCATACGCCTTTTGGATAGCTGTGCGGCCAAAGGGGTATACATACTACATATAGTATGTGATCTGCCGCGTTTAAGCGCGTGTTGCTGGCCCCAGATATGGTGTGTTTCGGCGAATCTCTCTTTCGTCATTTGCGCCGAATTTGCCAATTCTTACGCGATCCTGTGGCGTGAAAGCTGCAGTTTCGTGACAGGGCGACGAAAGCTGCACTGCAGCGCATAGTTCTCCACAACATCTTGGGGGGCTGTGGATAGCTTTGAAAAAGCTTGCAACTTCGCGCCGTAAAACAGGCGTTCCCAAGGGAAATTCGCCAATCTTGCAGGCTGTGGGCGGGGTGGGGGCGATGTGGAAGAATCTGGGCGAAATTTCCCCATCCCCCCGTCAACCGAAAAACGCACAATGAGAAGGTGAAAATTCCGTTGACGATAGCGGTCGCACACGGCAGTTTGTGTCTCGTCGGAAGTTACTCCACCAGATATAGTATCGGCGGAAGATCGAGACAGCCAACCAGAACGGTCGGCCCTGACGGGCACGATCCATCCTTGCTGAAGGAAAGGCGAGGGGGGGTTGTCTTCGCATCTGCGCCGCAACCAGACAAAGGGACGGGACGGGCAGATGAAGATCGAGCGCAAGTTCACCACGGCGGAAAGCGGTGCTTATGGCACCATCGCCTTCACCACGACCACGTCTGAAATCCGCAATCCCGATGGCAAGATCGTTTTCCGCAACGATTGCGTCGAGGTGCCGGAGCAATTCAGCCAGGTCGCCTCGGATGTGATGGCGCAGAAGTATTTCCGTAAAGCTGGTGTTCCCGCAGCGATCACGCGTGTGGCCGAAGAGGGCGTGCCGGAGTTCCTGTGGCGCTCGGTGCCCGATACCGAAGTGCTTGAAGCGCTGCCCGAAGAACAACGCTTCACCGGCGAAACCTCGGCCAAGCAGGTCTATGACCGGATGGCAGGCGCCTGGACCTATTGGGGCTGGAAGGGCGGCTACTTCAGCACCGAAGAAGATGCGCAAGCCTATTACGACGAAATGCGCTACATGCTGGCCACGCAAATGGCTGCGCCGAACTCTCCCCAATGGTTCAACACTGGTCTGCATTGGGCTTATGGCATCGATGGGCCAAGCCAAGGCCATTACTATGTTGATTTCGCCACCGGTGAGTTGGTGAAATCGGCGTCGGCCTATGAGCATCCGCAACCCCATGCCTGCTTCATCCAATCGGTGAAAGATGATCTTGTGGGCGATGGCGGCATCATGGACCTGTGGGTCCGCGAGGCGCGTTTGTTCAAATACGGCTCGGGCACCGGCACCAACTTCTCCAGCCTGCGTGCAGAAGGCGAGAAGCTTTCTGGCGGCGGCAAATCCTCGGGCCTGATGGGCTTCCTCAAAATTGGCGACCGTGCCGCGGGCGCGATCAAATCGGGCGGCACCACGCGCCGCGCTGCGAAAATGGTGATCTGCGATATGGATCACCCCGATATCGAAGAATTCGTGAACTGGAAGGTGATCGAGGAGCAAAAGGTTGCCTCGCTCGTTGCCGGTTCCAAAATGCACGAACGCGAATTGAACAAGATCTTCGAGGCGATCCGCGCATGGGATGGCACCGAAGACGGCCGCGTTGACCCGGCGGTGAACGAGGGGCTGAAAGCCGCGATCCGTTCCGCCAAAAAGGCGATGATCCCGGAAACCTATGTGAACCGCGTGCTGCAATACGCGCGCCAAGGTTTCACCTCGATCGAATTCCCGACCTATGACACCGATTGGGACTCTGACGCCTATATCTCGGTTTCGGGGCAAAACTCGAACAACTCGGTCCGCGTCACCAACGCCTTCTTGAAGGCTGTGAAAGATGATGCCGATTGGGAGCTGCTGCGCCGCACCGATGGCAAAGTCGCGAAAACCGTGAAAGCGCGCGATCTGTGGGATCAAGTCGGCCATGCCGCTTGGGCCTGCGCCGATCCGGGCATCCAGTTCCACGACACCGTCAATGAATGGCATACCTGCCCCGAAGATGGGCCGATCCGGGGCTCGAACCCCTGCTCGGAATATATGTTCCTCGACGACACGGCCTGCAACCTTGCGTCGATGAACCTGCTGACCTTCTATAATGATGGCCAGTTTGACGCCGATGCCTATGTTCATGCCTCGCGGCTGTGGACGGTGACACTCGAAATCTCGGTCACGATGGCGCAATTCCCGTCGAAGGAAATCGCGCAGCGGTCTTATGACTTCCGCACGCTCGGCCTTGGCTATGCCAACATCGGCGGCTTGCTGATGAACATGGGCCTTGGCTACGACAGCGATGAAGGCCGCGCTTTGTGTGGGGCGCTCACCGCTGTGATGACCGGCATCGCCTATGCCACCTCGGCCGAGATGGCGGCGGAACTCGGCGCCTTCCCGGGCTATGCGAAAAACCGTGAACATATGCTGCGGGTGATCCGCAACCACCGCACCGCCGCCTATGGCAAGTCGCGCGGCTATGAAAAGCTTGAAGTGCTGCCGGTGCCGCTCGACCTAGCCAACTGCCCCGATGAGGCGCTGCTGACGCTTGCCAAAACCGCTTGGGATGAGGCGCTGGCTCTGGGCGAGGCGCATGGTTTCCGCAACGCGCAAGTCTCTGTGATTGCGCCCACCGGCACCATTGGCCTTGTGATGGATTGCGACACCACCGGGATCGAGCCCGATTTCGCGCTGGTGAAGTTCAAAAAACTCGCGGGCGGTGGCTACTTCAAAATCATCAACCGTTCGGTGCCCGGCGCGCTGGAAACTTTGGGTTATTCCTCGGCGCAGATCGCGGAAATCATCGCCTATGCGGTGGGCCACCAAAGCTTGGGCAACTGCCCCGGCATCAACCATACGGCGCTGATCGGCCACGGCTTCGGCCCACGCGAGATCGAAAAGATCGAAGCGGCGCTGCCCTCGGCGTTCGATATTCGCTTTGTCTTCAACCAATGGACCTTGGGCGAAGAGTTCTGCACCAAAACGCTTGGCATCCCGGCAGAAAAACTCAACGATCCGACCTTTGATCTGCTGCGCCACCTTGGCTTTACCCGCGCGCAAATCGAGGCCGCGAATGACCATGTTTGCGGCACGATGACCTTGGAAGGGGCACCGTTCCTCAAGCCTGAGCATCTGAGCGTGTTTGATTGCGCCAATGCCTGCGGCAAGAAGGGCAAGCGCTATCTGTCGGTCGAAAGCCACATCCGTATGATGGCGGCGGCGCAGTCCTTCATCTCGGGCGCGATCTCGAAAACGATCAATATGGCGAACGACGCTAGCATCGAAGATGTGAAGGCGGCTTACGAGCTTTCGTGGAGCCTGGGCATCAAAGCGAATGCGCTTTATCGCGATGGCTCGAAACTGAGCCAACCGCTCGCCGCCGCGCTCGTCGAAGACGATGAAGAGGCCGAGGAAATCCTCGCCACCGGTAGCCAAGCCGAAAAGGCTGCGGTGCTGGCCGAAAAGATCGTTGAGAAAATCGTCGTGAAAGAGATCGTGCGCTCGCATCGCGAGAAACTGCCCGATCGTCGCAAAGGCTATACGCAAAAAGCCGTGGTCGGCGGCCACAAGGTCTATTTGCGCACCGGCGAATATGGCGATGGTAGCTTGGGCGAGATCTTCATCGACATGCACAAGGAAGGTGCTGGCTTCCGCGCGATGATGAACAACTTCGCCATCGCGGTCTCGGTCGGCCTTCAATATGGCGTGCCGCTGGAAGAGTTCGTCGATGCCTTCACCTTCACCAAATTCGAGCCTGCGGGCATGGTGCAGGGCAATGACAGCATCAAGAATGCGACCTCGATCCTTGACTATGTGTTCCGCGAACTGGCGGTGAGCTACCTCGACCGCACTGATCTGGCCCACATCAAACCCTCGGGCACGATGTTCGACGATCTGGGCGGCGGTAAGGACGAGGGCAAGCGCTCCAATGTCGAGCCGGTGAGCGAGAGCGCCGCGTCGAAATCGCTTGAAGTGCTGCGCCAAATCTCGTCGACCGGCTATCTGCGCAAGCGCCTGCCGCAAGATTTTGTCGTGCTGCAAGGCGGGGCGGCGGAGCTTGATCCGGTGGCCGCGCTGAACACGCTGGTGCCCGAAACGGTGAAGGCGATGGCGGTGGGCAGTAATGTCTCTGTCACCTCTTCCACCGCGGTCGCTTCTGGCGTGGTGACGATGGATGCGCGCGCCAAAGCAAAGATGCAGGGCTATGAAGGCGATCCCTGCGGTGAATGCGGCAACTACACGCTGGTGCGCAACGGCACCTGCATGAAGTGCAACACCTGCGGCTCCACGAGCGGCTGTAGCTAAGAAAAGACTGGGCCGCCCTGCGGGGCGGCCTCTTAACCGATGCGACCCTTGTCTGAACAGAAAGAGCCCAAAGTGCACCTGATCGTCGGCACCAAAACCCTGCCTGAAATCGCCCTACGCCGCATTCCCGGCGGCTATGAGGCCGTGGCGGCAGGCGACGCGTTGCGGCGTTTGATTGATGCGAGCTTTGCGGGCGCCTCGATCGAGGTGATGGGCGCGGGCGCAGAAGGGGCGGCCCCGGTGCAGGGGCTGGATGTGACCGATATCCGCATGGCGGGGGCCACCACCACGGTGACCTTGATGAAGAGTACCACCCACGCGGTGCATTGAAATCCGGGGCAGGTGCGCTTGCCCTTGACGTCGAGAAGGCCCAGGCGAAACCAAAACCTCGGGCACCAATGATGAGCCTGATCGACGAACCTGACCCCCGTCTGCAAAGATGGGGGTCTTTTCCTTTAGCGCAGTGACAGGGTGAAGCTTTCGTTCGCCCCCAAAGCGCGCACGCGCGCGAGTTCGCCTTTCTCCAAATGGCCGACAATCATTTGATCGCGGTAGCTTTTGGATTGCTCTTGGCCTGCGAACAAAATTGCAAACCAGCCGCCGCCGTAAAGCAGATCGCCGTTTGTCCAGCCGTCTTGCAATTCGGCCGGATTGGTCTCAAGCGCGGTGCGAGCGATGCAGCAATAGTCAAACTCGGCGCGCTGGCCTTCTACGGTCATCGGCAAACGGGCGGCCAAGGCGCGCGCAGTGGTTGTGTCGTTTAAAACGGCGTTCAGCACCGTTTGACCGGCGGTAATCTGGATCGGGATCGGCATGAAGCATCTTTGCGTTGCAAGGCCGCCGCAGCGGCTGGAAGGGATGAGTGTAAGAATAACTCATCTCAGCCAAAGCGTTAGGGGGCGATCGTGACTGGCAGTTATGAGCGGGCTTCATAACGTCCGCGCAGGACGCTTCGCGTCAGGCGATCTTTCGGGTTTTTTGCCGCATCGCCAAGAAGTCTTCCGCCGAAAGTGGCACCGAGAACAGATAGCCTTGCAGCACGTCGCAGCCCAATGTGCGCAAAATCTCCGCCTGATCTTCGGTTTCAACGCCCTCGGCCACCGTGCCGATGCCCAAGGTCTCGGCGATTTCGACAATCGCTTTGACAAGGTTGGCCGCGCGCGGGTCCCGCGCCACGGGGGCGACGATGCGCTGGTCGATCTTGAGCGCGGAGGGCGCGATCTGCATCAGGCCAATGATCGAGGCATGACCCGAACCGAAATCGTCAATCTCGATCTCAATCCCCGCTTCGCGGATCGCATCAAGGTGGAAGCGGAACGCGTCGCTTTCCTCTTCGACAAGGATCGATTCCAAAAGCTCAAACGTTACATGGGTCTTGCCGCGCGCCAAGCTGCGGGCCGATTCAACGACATCTGGGTCATGCATCCGCCCCGCCGAGACGTTGAAGCTGATCTTCGGCATCAAGAGCCCGTTTTGCTCCCAGAAGCTCAGTGCATCGCGGGATTTTTCCATCATCACCCGGTCAATTTCGGGAACGATGCGGAGTTGTTCCGCCACATGCATGAATTTGTCCGGCGCAAGGGTGCCGCGTTCCGGGTGGCGCCAGCGCAACAGCGTTTCGACGCCGGTCAGGCTGCCATCTTTGGCTGAAACCTGCGCTTGGAAGAACGGCACGAATTCAGAACGATCCAGACCCTCTTGCAATTCGGCGGCGATGCGGCGGTCTGCTTGCAGGTTTTGGTGCAGTTCGGGGGTAAAGAACTCGAGCCGGTTGCGCCCGCCTTCCTTGGCGCGGTAAAGCGCGGCATCGGCGAAAAGCTGAATTTCTGTGCCCATTTGCGCGATGTTATCCGCCACCGCGATCCCGAAAGAGGCCCCAAAGCGGCATTGCCGTCCTTCATACATCAGCGGTTCGGCCAAAGCCGATTGCATCCGTTCCACGATCTCTTCGGCATCGTGGCGGCCACTTCCCGGTGCCAGCAAAATCGAGAATTCATCCCCGCCAATGCGCGCGGCAAAATCAGAGGCGCGCAGCGTCTTGCGCAGCACCTCAGCCACCCGCACCAGCACCAAATCGCCCGCCTCGTGCCCGAGCGTGTCATTCACATGCTTGAAGTGGTCAAGGTCGATGCGGATCAAGGTGCAATCTGGCGTCTCGCCCGCAGCACCTTGGGCAATACGGCGCGCCAGCATTTGGTCATAATAGCGCCGGTTGGGCAGGGCGGTCAGCCCGTCGTGCAGCGCTTGATGTTCGTTCTCGGCACGCATGTCTTCGGCCATGCGGTGCGCGCGGCGCAGCTCCGCCTCGCGCCGCACATCGGCGGTGACATCATGGATCGCGCCGGTCCAGACCACCGAGCCATCGTCGAGCGTTTTCGGCGTGGCGGAATTGGCAAGCCAAATCTCGCCCCTTGTCGGATGGTTGACGCGGAACCGCTGGCTCCAAAACTCGAGCGTTGGGTCGCGCTCGTTGTCGGCGGCAAGGAAGTTTGGCAGATCATCGGGGTGGACATTGGCAAAAATATCCGTGGTCGCGCTGCCTTCGGCAAAGACGCCATAGCCCACGCCCATCAGGTCTTCAAAGAACGGGCTGGCATAGGGCACCGAAGTGGTGCCATCGGCGGCCAGTTTGAATTCATAAAGACCGACGGGGGCGATATTGGCGATCCATGCAAGCCGTTCATGGGCTTGGCGCACGGTCTCTGCGGCAGCGGCTTCGCGTTGTTTTGCAGCGACGCGCGCGGTGATGTCGGTGGCGTTACCGTACCATGTGGTGCCACCATTATGCGCCGGGACCGGGCTCGCCATGAGGTGGATCCAACGCGGGCCCTTTTCCGGGTGCTCAAGGCGGAACCGCATTTCAAAGCGCGAAAGCTCAACCGCCGTGCGTCCCATTTCAGCCGCGATCTGCTCGGCATCTTCTGGCGGGATATGGGTGAAGACGCCGCTGGCATTGGCTTCCAGCGCTTCGCGCGACACGCCTGTCAGGTCCGACAATTGCCCCGTGAAGAAGACCAGTTTGTCGACGCCGTCAAGATTGCGGTGCCATTCAAAGAGCGCCCCGGGGGCGTTTTCCGCCATCGTAACCATACGCTCATGCGCCACGCGCACCGCTTCGGCGGCTTCACGGGCGCGCTCTTCGCTGGCCACGCGCTCGGTCACATCCATCGTGTTGCCATACCAGATGATCGTGCCATCGGGCTGGGCAAAGGGTTGGGCGGAAACGTGGATCCAGCGCGTGCCATGCACCGGATGATTGATCCGGTGTTGCGTTTCAAACCGGGTCAGGTTTTCAACCGATTCCATCACAGCAGCTTGCACTGGGGCAATGTCTTCTGTCGGGAAATGGGTGAAGACAGCGGCGCCGCTTTCTTCCAACGCCGCGCGGGTCACACCCATCAATTCCGGCAAAGCGGCCGAGAAGAACGCGAACTCAAAATGACCATCGGGCGTGCGGTGCCATTCGAAAATCGCGCCGGGCGCGTTTTCGGCCATGGTCATCATCCGCTCGTGGATGCGATGCACCTCTTTTGCGGCGTCGCTGGCCTGTTTCTCAACCCGCATATGCTCGGTGACATCCAGCACGGTGCCAAACCAGACCGTTGAACCATCCGACTGTCGGAACGGGATCGAGGAAATCGAGATCCAGCGCTGTCCAAGCTCGGGATGCAGAACAGAGAGTTTGGCGAGGTATTCGGTGCCGTTGCGCCGCGACTCTTCGATCTCGCGGTTGATTTCCGGCATGTCCTCGCTGGGCACATTGGTAAAGGCCAAAGCGCCATCGCGTTCAAGCATCTCGCGCGTGACGCCAAGCATTTGCGGCAGCTTGGCGCTGAAATAGGGGAGGTTTTGGTTCCACGCCTCATCAATGCGGAATTCAAAAAGCGCACCGGGCGTGTTGTCGGCCAAGGTGTCAAGGCGCGCGCGCGCGGCCTCGGCTTCATGGGCCGCAGCGGCCAGGCGGGCTTCGTTTTCTTTTACCGCATCAATATTGATGATCGCGCCCGCCAGCAGATAGGGCAGCCCCTTGTCAGAGCGGTCCACCCGGCGTGCAATGGCACGATACCAATGATAGCTGCCATCGGCGTGACGACGACGATGTTCATGGGCATAAAGCGCGATCTCGCCCGATTGCAGCTTTTGCATCTCGGTGGTGGCTTCGGAAAGATCATCGGGATGGATCAGACTGCGCCAACCCGCGTCGGTCGAGGGGAAAGCGCCCGGTTCATAGCCAAAAAGCCGATAGGTTTCCGCCGGTGTCCAACCTTCGTTCAGATCGGGGCAGATCGAGAAATGGCCAATCTGTGCGCAAAGCCCGGAGGTGCGCAGCAGTTCGGCGCGTTCCTGCGCCAGTTCGCGGGTATGTTCCGCATCGGCCAGCGCCTTAGACAATTGGCGCTCGTTTTCCTTGAGATGGTCGATGCAGGTCTGCGCGCCCGAGACTTGAAACGGCAGCCCCTGTGCGCTGCGGTCGATCTTACGCGCAACGCAACGATACCAGTGATAAGAGCCATCTTTGTGGCGTAGCCGCGCGGTATTGTCGAACACCTCGGATCGGTCGAAGATCAAATCTTCCATCAGCACGATGGCGGGCGGAAGATCATCAGGGTGGTAAAGGCTGCGCCAACCCTCGTCATCGGGCCTAAACTCGCCCGGCGCATAACCCATAGCGGTATAGCCTTCGTCGTTCATCCAGGCTTCGCCGCGCTCTGCGCAGACCACCCAAACCCCGAAGCCGCCGCAGGCCATCGCGGTTTTCATCAATTCCGCCGAAGTCGCCGCAGCATTGCGCGCCGCCTGCGCCTCGTTGAAGGCTTGCAAAACCCAAGCTTCGCTTTCTTTGCGGTCGGTGATGTCGGCAAAAGACCCGCACAGCATATCGGGCAAGCCTCGGTCAGAACGGTCCACCCGGCGCCCGCGCGAGGTGATCCATGCCCAAGTCCCGTCGGCGCGCTTGATCCGAAAGTCGTGGCTGAAACTATCTGTCTCGCCAGCGCACATCGCTTGGAATTCGGCACCCGCTGTCGATTGATCGTCGGGGTGAATCAGCTCGCGCATCGACTCGAGCGAGATTTCAAAGCCCTCTGGGTAGCCAAGCATCGGCGCGAAATGTGCGCCAATCTCGCCAATCCCGGGCCCCGGGAACAGGTGCCACGCGACGGTATTCGAGCTTTCCGCCGAGATTCGCAGCACATCGGCACGTTCTTGCACCGTGCGAAGCTGCGCCTCGGTGGCGAGCCGCGCCTTGGTGGCCACTTCAAGCGCGCCTTCAAGCCGGTTCACCTCGGCTTGGCTGCGCAGATCCATGACCGGTTCGGCCATTTGCACCACGCAAAGACCCGGTGCAAAGCTCCAAGTGGTGATTTCAAGTGGCCGGGGCGGGCCGGAGACGGCTTCTAATTCAATGCGGAACCGGTTGGGCGTGGCGCAAGCCTCCTCCAACCGTTGGGCAAGCCGGTTTCCCAGTGCATCGGGCAATACCGCAAAGACGCTGCGCCCAGCCAAGTCGACCCCGCCGCCAAAGGCGCGCGTGGCAACTGGGTTGCCCCAGACCAGCTCTCCGCCATGTGTGCAAAGCACCACGGCCCCGGGAAACCCGGAAAGCACGGTCTCGACTGATTTGATTGCCCCCGACATTCATAATCCTGATACTGATACGCCCCTCGCGGGAGTAGCATCAGGGGGAAAGGTTAAGTTCGGGCTTCAGCGCAAAGGACGACCTGGAATTATTCGACTTAAGGTTAAGACTGTCAGCCGCGCAGCACCACGCCCACCGCTTTTGCATCTGGGTAGACGTCGGGCTTTTTCGACCAGATCGCCGCATGCACCACCCCCTCGCGCGAATGCACGAAAGCGTGGATGCGGCTCACCAGTTCCTCTTGCGTGTCAATCCGTGTGCCGTTGAAGGCGCGCACGAATTCTGCGACCGGGTCATAGTCGAAGAACTTGCCTGCCTGCCAATCGGTGCCGGTCACGGTGATCTCGGCGGAGATCAATACCCGCTGCGGGCGCGCACGTTCAAAGTCGTGGATGCCCAAATACATTGTGATTTCAAGCTCTTCGAGGCGGATAATCATCTCAGCCATGCACGTAACCCTCTTTGACCAAAAACGCGACATCGCGGGGCAATTGCCAAAGCGCTTGCCCACCATCGACGGCGATAACCTCACCCGTGGTGCCTTTGGCGGCCCAAAGATAAAGCGCGGCCCGCACGAGGTCTTCGGGTTGCACTTGAATGTGCAGAGGGTTGATCCGGCTCGATTTTTCAAAGTTCTCTTGGGTTTGTTTGCCGGAAATCAGCGTAATGGACGGCGCGATCCCGTTCACACGAGGCTGGCCCGCGAAGCGCATCGCCAGCATTTCGGTGGCCGCATGCAACGCCGCTTTGGAGAGCGTGTAGGAAAAGAAATCGGGGTTCAGCGCCAGAACCTTGTTGTCGAGCATGTTGATCACCAGCCCGTCTTCACCGCCCATGTCTTGCGCCGCAAGCCGCGCGGCAAGCGCCACCGGGGCTTTCAGGTTCACCGCGAAATGCGCGTCCATCTTGGCGTCTTCAAGCGTGAAGACATCATCATTCATGAAGTTCGACGCATTGTTGAGCACGACATTGACCCGTCCGAGCCAAGCGACCGCTGCGTCAAACACCGCTTGCACATCGGCGGGGTTTTCCAGATTGCCCTGCACAAGGCGGCAAATCTCGCCCTGCGTGTTCAACTCTGCCGCCAAAGCCTCGGCTTCGTCCGCCGAAGACCGATAATGCAGCATGATCCGAAAGCCCGCCCCGGCAAAGCCGCGTGCCATCGCCGCGCCAATCCGTTTCGCGCCGCCGGTGATCAAAATTCCGGGCATCTGTCCCCCTTTGTTTTCCCTTATCTAGGGGGCGGCCTGGCGAAGGAAAAGGCCCCCGGTGCAGGGGGCCTTTCGGTTCTCGCACGAACGAACTCAGAGTTTGCCGTTGCGCTGTTGGATCATCATGTAGGTGTCGAAGTTGTATTCCGACAGTTGCATCCACAGATAGGCTTCCTTGCGGAAAGCCCATTGGCTGTCTTTGATTTTCTTGAATGCCGCATTCGAGGCATCCAGCTCAGCATAGACCTCATTGGCAGCGTTGAAGCAGCCATCAAGCACTTCTTGGGTGAAGGGGCGGAGTTGCGCGCCATTCGCGATCAGCGATTGCAGAGCTGCCGGGTTTTTCCAATCGTAGCTTGCCATGGCATCTTGGTTTGCCGCTTCGCAGGCAGTGGCCAACGCGATCTTGTAATGTTCGGGAAGCGCCGCATGGGCATCGTTGTTGAACATCGCATGCAGGCAGGCGCCGCCTTCCCACCAGCCGGGATAATAGTAATAGGGCGCGACCTTATAAAAGCCGAGCTTCTCATCATCATAGGGGCCGACCCATTCGGTCGCGTCGATCGTGCCTTTTTCAAGCGAGGGGTAAATATCGCCGCCCGCGATTTGCTGCGGCACGCCGCCCAGCCGTTCCAGCACCTTGCCGCCAAAGCCGCCGATCCGCATTTTCACGCCTTTAAGGTCATCAAGCGTGTTGATCTCTTTGCGGAACCAGCCGCCCATCTGCGCGCCGGTGTTGCCGCAGGGCAGGGCGGAGATGTTATAGTTCGCGTAGAACTCGTTCATCAGGTCATTGCCGCCGCCATAGTAGAACCAGGCGTTTTGCATCCGCATATTGAGCCCAAAGGGCACGGCGGTGGCCAATGCAAAGGTCGGGTCTTTGCCCCAGTAATAGTAAGAGCAGGTATGGCAGGCCTCGACCGTGCCGGAGGAAACCGCATCCATGGCTTGAAGGCCGGGAACGATCTCGCCACCGGCAAAGACCTGAATGTTGAATTTCCCATCCGTCATGCCGCGCACAAAATCCGCCATCGTTTCGGCGGCACCATAGATCGTGTCGAGCGATTTCGGGAAAGACGAGGTCATCCGCCACGTGATGGTCGGGTTTTCCTGTGCAATGGCGGGGGCAGCAAGTGTAGTTCCGGCGGCAGCGGCAACAGTGCCGAGCGCGCCCTTCCGAATGAAGGTGCGACGATCCATCTAAAAATTCCTCCCAAGTCGTCTCTATGCGACGGTTTCCCCAGGGTCCGGCGAACCGGCCTCCCCCCTAGGATGTGGGTAGGTTAGCAAGGCCGCAGGGCCTGTAAACAAAATCTTCCGCCGCAGCGCGGCACTGCGGCGGAAGAACGTAGCGTCACGCGCGATTGTCTCGGCGCTCTTCTTTAGGCGCTTGGGGCTGCACCCGGTGCGGCGGGGGCCTTGCGCGCGCGCAAAACAAGCATCACGGCCCCAATCACCACGCCGCCGCCAATCAAGAGCCCGCCCAAAAGCGGGCGCACCGCGAGCCAAGACAGGCCAATGGTGAGCGGGGCGAGAACCATCGTCAGCGCCACCGACACAAGGGTCGTGCCCATCCGCACGATGCTGCCCACGAACGGGATCACAGAGCCGATCACGCCAAAGATGCTCAGCATCAGCTTGAAGCCGGCAAGCATCGCCAGCACGCCTGCGGCGCGCAAAATCCACGTCAGCGTGCGGTTCGAGGAAAGCTCCTCTTCAAAGATTTGCGCGGCGGGCACATCGCCCGTGCGGATCAAGAAAATCTCGCGTCCGTTGGAGCTTTGCCACGGCGCAAAGGCGCTCGACGCATCACGCGCGACAACCGAGGCACTATCGGCCTGCGCGACGCGGTAGCTGATCCGCAAATCCCCCACCTGCGGTGAAAGCGGGTCAAAGCCCACATAGGCCGCCCCTTGCGACAGCTTCACCGGACGATAGGTGCCAAGCCAGTCTCGCACGCCGCGCAGATCGTCTTGGCCCAGCGTCAAATCGCTCACATGGCCGACACGGCGCACCAGTGTGGCGGGCAGGTGCCAGTCGCTTTCGCCCACAGCCAAGCGGCGGTCTTTGACGATCTCTTCGCCTTGCACCGGCATTTCAGGGTTTTGATGGCCCGAAGGTTCGGCGAACCGTGCCGAGGTGATGGGGCGGTTCGACCAGATCTTTTTGTAGCTATAGCTGGTGACGGTTTCGGTGCCGCCCCCCAGCTTTTCGCGGGTTTCGGAATGCTTGTCCTCATCCCATTGATACATTTCCACGATGCGTTCGAGTTTTGTGGCATTGGCCGGGACATTGCTCGGCAAGCCATTGGAATCTATAAGCTCCCCGCCTTCGGGAACGACAATCTGGCCAAAGGCGTGCACCAGCAATCCGCGGGTGGGCCCGCCACCCGGGGCAAAGCCATTGGCATCAAGCGAGATCACCGAACCCGCCCCTTCGCGCAGCGCATTGGCGGTTTTGACGGCGCGGCTTTCATTCATGGCAAGGCCAATGATGGCTGCGATCACCAGAATGAAGCCAAAGAAAATCCCCATCAGAGATTGGCCAATGCGGGAAAACCAAGATTGTGACGTGGTGCGTGTGACCTGATCGTTCATGGCGAATGCACATCCTTTCAAAAGCACCGGCGGGGCCGGGCGTGATTGGGGCTCAAAAGGCAGGGGCACCTTTGCGGTGCCGCAAAAGAAATCTCGATAACGGGGCCAGCTTAGGCCAAGCGCGCCAAACGGGCAATCATTGCGTCAAAAGGGGGCAGGGCGACTTTCGGCGAGGGTTGCACAGCGTGCAAAGCAGACTGTCTCAACTGTGCGAAATCGCGAAGAATTCGGTTTACAACACGGGTGTTTGGCCTAGTGATGGGGTGTCCACTCCGCCTTACAAAGACCGAAAACCGATGAGATTGCTGCGATCCTTGACCGTGAGCCCGCATGGCCCCCTGCTGGAATGGGGGGCAAGTGCAGCGGTCTTTGCGCTGGCCCTTGGCACGCGGTTCTGGATTGTCCCGCATCTCCCGCAGGGCTATCCGTTCCTGACCTTCTTCCCGGCCGTCTTCCTGACTGGGTTCTTCCTGTCGACGCGAGCGGGGATCGCCATGGCCGTCGCTTGTGGCATGGCGGCGTGGTTCTTTTTCGTGGGTCCAGCGGCGAGCTTTTCGCTTGGGCTGCATGGCATCGTGCCGATGCTCTTTTACGTCTTCATCACCGGGACCGAGCTTTTGGTGATCGAGATGATGCGGCTCGCGCTCCACAAGCTTGAAGACGAGCGGGGCGACTGGGCGCGCCAAGCCAAGCAAAACACGCTGATGTTCCATGAGCTGCAGCACCGCGTCTCGAATAACCTGCAAGTGATCGGTTCGATCCTGCGGATGGAAGAGCGTAAAGCCCGCGACGAGGTGGCGAAGAAAGCGCTCAACACCGCTGCCGCCCGGCTTGGCGTTATCGCGACGCTGCAGCGCCAATTGCATGACCCGCGCCGTCAGGTGACCGAAATCGGCGCGCTGATGCAAGGTGCGCTGCCCGAGATTGTCGCCGCAGCGAACCTGAGCGACCGAGTCCGTCTGCACTATGATCTGCAAGACCTGCAAGTCCCGGCGGAACAAGCCACCCCGGTCGCGCTGATTGTCGTGGAGATGGTTTCCAACGCGCTTGAACATGCGCTGCGCGGGGCGACGGGGCGGATCACCGTCTCGCTGTCCACCCGGCGCACGCCGCGCGCTTCGGGCGATTTGGGGACGATTGTGATTGCCGATGACGGTGTCGGCTTGCCGCCGGGGTTTGATCCTGCCGCTTCGAAAAGCTTGGGGCTACGGCTCGCGCGGCAATTCGCGGCGCAGTTGGAAGGCGAACTGACCTTTGGCCCCCGCCAAGGTGGCGGCACCGAAGTGCGGCTGCGCTTCCCGATCAAGCCGATCACGCAAGCCGAGTAATGCGGGAATGCGGCGGCCTTACTTGGCCGCCTTCGCCGTTTTCATCGTGAAGCCCTTGCCGATCTGGTCAGACGGCGCCACCGGATATTCGCCGGAGAAGCAGGCATCGCAATATTGCGGGCAGCTATTGTTGCGGCCATCGGTCTCGCCCGCCGCACGGTAAAGCCCATCAAGCGAGATGAACTTAAGCGAGGTTACGCCGATCCAATCGCGCATCTCTTCTTCGGTCATGCGCGCGGCCAGCAGCTTTTCACGGTCGGGCGTGTCCACGCCATAGAAGCACGGCCAAGCGGTCGGCGGGGAGGCGATGCGGAAGTGCACCTCAGCGGCGCCCGCATCCAAGATCATTTCCTTGATCTTGCGCGAGGTGGTGCCACGCACGACCGAGTCATCGACCAAGATCACGCGTTTGCCCTTCACGAGCGATTTGTTCACGTTGAGCTTGAGACGCACGCCCATGTTGCGGATGTGCTCGGTCGGCTCAATGAAGGTCCGGCCCATATACTGGTTGCGGGTGATGCCAAGCGCGAAGGGAATGCCCGATTCTTGGCTGTAGCCAATCGCTGCCGGGGTGCCGCTGTCGGGCACGGGGCAGACAAGGTCGGCTTCCACCGGGGCTTCACGCGCCAATTCGACGCCAATCTGGTGGCGAGTCTCATAGACCGAGCGGCCGCCGATTTGGCTGTCAGGGCGCGAGAAATAGACATGCTCAAAGATGCAAAAGCGCGGCTTGGCATCATGGAACGGGCGGGTGCTTTCGATCACGCCATCTTGGATGATCACCATCTCACCGGGCGCAACTTCGCGCACAAACTCGGCGCCGATGATGTCCAGCGCGCAGGTTTCAGACGAGAGCACATAGCCATTGTCGCCGATCCGGCCCAGAACCAGCGGGCGCACGCCCAGCGGGTCGCGCACGCCAATCAGCTTGGTGCGGGTCATGGCGATGACCGAGAACGCGCCTTCAACGCGGCGCAACGCATCGGCGATCCGGTCGGCATGGGTTTTTTGGAACGAGCGCGCCATCAGGTGGATGATGCATTCGCTATCCGAGCCGGATTGGAAGATTGCCCCATGTTCGATCAATTCGCGGCGCAGCGACTCGGCATTGGTGAGGTTGCCGTTATGCGCAATCGCGCAGCCGCCCATCGAAAACTCGCCAAAGAAGGGTTGGATGTCGCGGATCACCGCCGCTTTGGACCCCGCCGTGGAGTAGCGCACATGGCCGATGGCCAAGGGGCCCGGCAGGCTTTCCATCAAGGAGGCCTTGGTGAAGTTGTCGCGCACATAGCCAAAGCGATGGGCGGAGTTGAAGCCTTTTTCCGGGTCATGGGCGACGATGCCCCCGGCTTCTTGGCCACGGTGTTGCAGGGCGTGCAGGCCAAGCGCCACGAAGTTCGCGGCATCGGCCATGCCGATCGCGCCAAAGACGCCGCATTCCTCCTTCAGCTTGTCGTCGTCGAACGGGTGCGACAGGAAGGTTTTTTCGGCAGCTGTCATGGGAGGGGCTCCAGATCCGGCGGGCTTGGCGGCGCTATAATGCGAAACGAGAGGGCTGTTAAGCCCTCCCGCTCCAAAATCGTCATCTCTGCGTCACGTTTTCGCGTTTGCTGTCTCAGTTCGAGGCAGGCGTTGTCGTCGGCGCAGCACATTTCGAGACCAAATCTTCGTAGCGTGCGACGATCCAACCCGGCGCATCTTCGGGCATGCTTTCGTCCATCTGGCCGGAAAGTTTCATGAAAACCGTGGCCGAGCGGGATTTGTCGACAACCGGAATAGCCTCGCTGCTGACCAGACGGTCATAGACCACGAAAGCCGCGCCGACCAAGATCACCCCACGCAGCACGCCAAACAGGAAGCCAAGCCCCTGATCAATGCCGCCAAGCGCCGAGCGCTGCACCGCCGAGGCAAAAAGCGGGGTCAGGATCGAGAAGACCACGAGGGCGAGCGCAAAAACCGCCGCAAAACCACCAATCGTCGCCAATTCGCAGCTATCGGCGAGGAATTTGTTCAGCACCGGAAGCTGTGCGATCAGCGGGCGGGCAGCATCGGCGAAAGTGTAGGCGACGATGGCGGCGGCAATCCAGCCGACAATGGCAAGCCCTTCACGCACGAAGCCACGGCTGTAGGCGAGGATCGCCGACAGGATGATGGTGACCGCCACGATGGCGTCGACGATGGTGAAACCTTCCATGGCCCTGCTGCCCCTGCTTTGTGCTTTTTGGCGCTAGCCTGCGCCGAACATGTCCCCAACGAATGTCACGAGGTCGGGCAATTTGCGTGTTGCCATCCCCGCGCCGCCCTCGACTTTTGTGCCGACGGGCAGGATCGCCTGTGAGAAACCAAGTTTCTGGGCTTCTTTCAACCTGTTTTCGGCCTGACCCACCGGTCTGAGCGCGGCAGATAGTGAGATTTCTCCGAAAATCACCATATCCGCAGGCAGCGGTGTGTCTTCGCGGGCACTGAGCAACGCCGCCGCCAGCGCCAGATCTGCGGCAGGTTCCAGCACTTTGAGCCCGCCCGCCACGTTCAAAAACACATCCAGCCCGGCAAAGGGAATGCCGCAGCGGCTTTCGAGCACCGCCAAGATCGTAGAAACCCGCCCCGAATCGAGCCCCACCACCGTGCGGCGCGGTGAGGCAAGCGACGAGGGCGCGACGAGGGCCTGAATTTCGGTGAGCACGGGCCGCGTGCCCTCGATCCCTGCAAAGACCGCAGAGCCCGGGGCAGGCTGGCCGCGCTCACTGAGGAACAGGGCAGAGGGGTTGGCCACTTCTGCCAAACCGCCGCCGGTCATCTCAAAAACGCCAATTTCCGAGGCCGGGCCGAAGCGGTTCTTCACCGCGCGCAGGATGCGGAACTGGTGCCCCCGCTCGCCCTCAAAATAAAGCACGGTATCGACCATATGTTCGACTACGCGCGGGCCGGCGATCTGACCCTCTTTCGTCACATGGCCGACAATCACCACCGAAACGCCGCGCGATTTGGCAAAGGTCACCAATTCATGCGCCGCAGCCCGCACTTGGGAAACAGACCCCGGTGCGGCTTCGACCATATCGGCCCACATCGTCTGGATCGAATCGATCACCACCAGATCGGGCCGTTCAGCCTCCAAAGTGGTCAGAATATCGCGCAGGTTCGTTTCGGCCCCCAATTGCACCGGCGCATCAGCCAGCCCCAGTCGTGCCGCGCGCATCCGCACTTGGGCCGAGGCTTCCTCGCCCGAGATATAAAGGCATTTGAGCCCCTTACGGGCGAAAGCGGCCACGGCTTGCAGCAACAAAGTCGATTTGCCAATGCCCGGATCACCGCCCACCAAAATCGCCGACGCAGGCACCAGACCGCCGCCCAGCACCCGGTCAAATTCATCCATGCCAGAAAGCGTGCGCGGAGGCGGGGCTTCTTCGGTGGCTAGGGTTGTCAGGTCGATGCGCTTGCCCTTCGCGCCGCCAAGGCTTTTGCTGGCGGGGCCGGAATTGGAAAGCGGCTTTTCCTCGATGATCGAGTTCCAAGCTCCGCAAGCGTCGCAGCGCCCCGACCATTTGCGATGCGCGGCACCGCATTCGGTGCAGGTGAAAGAAGCAGATGTTTTGGCCATGCGCCTTTGTGTCAGAGCGCTGCGCGCCCGGCAAGCGGGGAGGGCTCAGCGCCGCTTGCCCAAATGCGAAAGCGTGTAAGAGGCCAGCACGCAGAAGGTGAAGAGGTAAAGCCCCCAGCCGGTTTCCAACCGTCCGATCCCGGTGCCTTTGGCCAGCACAATATAAAGCGCCACCAGAAAGATATCGGCCATCGCGAGCCGCCCCAAAAACCGTAAGGCGGGCAAAAGCCGGGGCGAGGCCAAGCGAAACTGCACCAGCGCAAGCCCCACCACCTTTGCCATTGGCGCAACAAGCGCGAAAAAGGTCACGAGCAGCGCCAGAAAAATATCCTTGCCCCAAAGGATCGACAGGCCCGACAGGATCGAAATTTCATCCAACTCGAAAAATGGCAAGATCCCGGCGCGCAAAAGTGGGGCGGTCCACGCCACCGGAAACAGGATCAAAAGCGCCAGATTGGCATATTTCAGGATCATTTCTGCGTCTTCGGCAGGGCGACGACATTGTCGGGCGTGGGGCCTTCTTCCAACTCATAGCCAAGGCCCGGCAAGACCGCTTTCAGATCACGTTCCAAAAGCTTGAATTCCTCTGACAATTTGCGTTCTTCGGCCTCTACATCGGTGAGCCAGCTGCGCAGGTCATCGCAGATCGACCGGGCGATGGTGAGGCGGTCACGCGCAGTGTTCACCTCGTGTTGGCGGGCGCGTAGAAAGTCGCGCGCGCGGGCGACCTTTTCATCCGAATAGACCTGCGCCAGATCACGGCTTTGCAGGCTCATTTGCGCGGCAAGCTCCAATAGCTCGGGTTCCAGATGCCCCAAATCGGGGTGCTTTCGCAGCCATTCCATCCGCTCCCGCATCGCGTCAAACTCGCCCGACAGCGCAAAGACCCCCTTGCGGTCGGCAGCGTGAATGGCGCGGTAGGCGCTCGCCACATCTTCGGTGCCAATGCGGAAATTGCGGTGGCTGCGTTCAATCGCCATCACCCGGCGCTGCGCGGGAAGATACAGCAACAGCACAAAGCCAAGCGAGGCCACCCCGGCCTCGATCCAGATCCCGGCATTTGGCAAAGGCGTATCGCCAAAGCGCAGATCGAGCATGAGCCAAGGCGCAAGCCCCGTGGCAGAGGCCCCAAACAGCAGCAACGCCCCAAAGGCAAACACAAATACCGCCCCAGAGAGCAGGTTTTGCAACATATCGTTCAGGCGCGCTTGCGCCTCGCGGCGCGCGGTCAAATTGGACATGGCCCAGCCCCCCAATCAGGCAAGGAGAAATTGGCGATATATGAAATGCGCCCCACCGACGGTATTTTCGACCCAAAAGGCCCCGAAGATCAACGCCTTTGGTGTATCTAACGTTTCTTGTTTGGAAACGCTGCGTTCACCGAATGGCGGCAATCGGCCCTTCGGCGCGGCCATGGATGAACTGGCTCACGTAAGGGTCGTCGGTGGTGTCCATCTCGTCAATCGGGCCGTGCCAGCGGATTTTGCCATCATGCAGCATCGCCACCTTATCGGCGATGGCCCGCACCGAGGACATATCATGGGTGATGGTGATCGCGGTCGCGCCCATTTCTCGCACGACTGAATTGATCAGGTCATTGATCACCCCGGCCATGATCGGGTCGAGCCCGGTGGTCGGTTCATCAAAAAAGATCACCGTCGGGTCGGTGGCAATGGCGCGCGCAAGGCCCACCCGCTTTTGCATGCCCCCCGAAAGTTCGGCCGGGAACAAATCCGCCACCTCGGGGCCAAGGCCGACGCGGGCGAGCTTTTCCACGGCGGTTTTGCGGGCCTCTTCTTTCGTGCGCCGCTCGGGGCCGCGCAGCAAACGAAACGCCACGTTTTGCCAAACCGACAGGCTGTCAAAAAGCGCCGCGCCCTGAAACAGCATCCCAAAGCGAGACAGAAACGCCTCGCGCGTTTCCGCGACCGGGGCGCCATTCACCGCAATCGTGCCGGTATCGGGGCGCACAAGGCCAAGGATACATTTCAAAAGCACCGATTTGCCGGTGCCCGACCCGCCAATCACCACCAAGCTCTCACCGCGCGCGATATGAAGGTTCACACCACGCAGCACATGCTTGGACCCAAAGGATTTTTTCAGCCCGTCAATCTCGATCATGCGGAGAAAAACACCTCTGTCAGCAGGTAGTTGGCGGCCAAGATCAAGACCGAGGCCGCGACCACGGCGGATTTGGTGGCCCGCCCCACGCCCTGCGCGCCGCGCCCTGAATTCATCCCATAGTAGCAGCCCATCAGTGCCACGATGAAGCCAAAGGCGGCGCCTTTCACGATGCCGGAGCCGACATCCCACAGTTCAAGATATTCCCATGTGTTGCGCAGGTAAGTGGCGGAGTTGAAGCCAAGCCGCTCTGTCCCCACAAGCCAGCCGCCCATCACCCCGATCACATCGCCGACGGCGACCAAAAGCGGCACCGAAAGCGTGGCCGCCAGCACTCGCGGCACGGCCAAATATTTGAGCGGATTGGTGGAAAGCGTTACCAAAGCGTCGATCTGCTCGGTCACTTTCATCGTGCCAATTTCAGCGGCAATCGAACTGGCGACCCGTGCGGCGACCATCAGGCCCCCGAGCACCGGACCCAATTCGCGTACCATGCCAATGGCGACAATGGAGGGCACCACGGATTCCGCAGAAAACCGCGCCCCGCCTGCGTAGATTTGCAAAGCCAGCGCTGCCCCGGTGAAAAGCGCCGTCAGCCCCACCACGGGCAAAGAGAGCCAGCCGATTTGCATCAAAGCGACAAAGAACTCGCGGCGGTAAAACGGCGGGCGGAGCAGATGGCCCAGTACCGCGCCCGCATAAAGCGCCACGCGCCCGGTGCCCGCAAGCCCGCCCAAAGTGCCCCGCCCCAGCGTGGCAAGGGCGGAAGCGATCACGCTTGGCCTCCGGCGTAGTGGCGCTGATAGCGCGCGCCAAGCGAGGTCAGAATTTCATAGCCGATGGTGCCGGTCAGCTCCGCCAGTGCTTCGATCCCCTGATGGGGGCCAAGGATGTCGAGCGATCTTGGCACTTCGGTCAGGTCGGTGACATCGACAGTGATCAGATCCATCGAAACCCGGCCCACAAGCGGGCAGGGGGTGGCGCCGTGGTAGAGCGTGGCCACGCTTGAAAGCCGCCGCGTCAGCCCATCGGCATAGCCTGCCGCGACCGTCGCAATGCGGCTGTCGCGCGAGGCGGTCCACGTGTTCGAATAGCCCACCGTTTCGCCCGCAGGCACATCGCGGATTTGCACCACCGGCAGCGAAAGCGTGGCGACCGATTGTGCCTCGGTGAAGGGCAGCCCGCCATAAAGGCCAATGCCGGGGCGGGTGACGTCAAAGTGATAATCCGGCCCCAGCAAGATGCCGCCCGTGGCGGAAAGCGAGCGTGGCACATCCATCCCGTCGGTCATCGCGCGGAAGGCGGCAAGTTGCTGCGCATTCATCGGATGCGCGGGTTCGTCTGAGCAGGCCAAATGGCTCATGATCAGCTTCGGTCCCGCGCCCAAAACCATCGGCGCGACGGCCTGCCATTCGGCGGCCTCCATCCCGAGCCGGTTCATCCCGGTATCAAGCTGCACGCCAAAGGGGGCGCCGGGCAGGGCCTCCAGATGCCGGGTCACTTGTTCGACCGAGTTGAGCATCGGCGTCAGCGCCAGATCGCCCACCATTTCTGTGTCGCCCGCCATATGGCCGGAAAAGACAAAAATCTCAGGCCCTTCGCCCAAGGCTTGGCGCACGGCGGCACCTTCCTCCGTGGCGGCGACAAAGAATTTGCGCACCCCGTGGCGCGCCAGCATCCGCGCCACCTGCGCGGCGCCAAGGCCATAGCTGTTGGCCTTCACCACGGCGCCAGTTTCGGTCGCGGCAGAAGTCATTGCGTCAAGCGCGCGCCAATTGGCGAGCACGGCGTCAAGGTCGATACGGAGCGATGCAGTAGCCATGGGGGTTTTCTCTTGTGCGGGGGGCGTAACGTCAAGCGCAAACAATCGTGAACGGAAAACGGGGGCGTGCCGCCCCCGATGTCAGATCAGAACCCGTCTGAGCCGTCGCCCTGCCAGGCTTTGGCAAGGTCCGAGAACCGGGTGAAACGGCTTTCAAAGGCCACTTCCACGGTGCCAATCGGCCCGTGACGCTGTTTGCCCAAGATCACCTCGGCCTTGCCATGCACGCGCTCGGCCTTTTGCAGCCATTCGGCAAATTTCGGGTCATCTTCTGGCGGCTTCATCCGCTCATGGTAATATTCATCGCGGTAGACGAACATCACCACGTCAGCGTCTTGCTCGATCGAGCCCGATTCCCGAAGGTCGGAGAGTTGTGGCCGTTTGTCTTCGCGGCTTTCCACCGTCCGGCTAAGCTGGGACAGCGCCACCACGGGAATGTTGAGCTCTTTCGCAAGCGCTTTCAGCCCCATCGAAATCTCGGCGATTTCCTGCACCCGGTTGTCGGTTCGGCCTGAGCCGCGCAGAAGCTGCAAATAGTCGACAAAGACCACATCAAGCCCATGCGTGCGCTTGAGCCGGCGGCAGCGTGCCGCCACCTGTGCGATGGGGAGCGCGGGCGTATCGTCGATGTAAAGCGGGCAGGTTTCGAGCGCTTTGGCGGCTTCCACAAAGCGGCGGAACTCGGCCTCGGTCATATCGCCGCGCCGGATCTGTTCTGAGGGAACTTCGGAGGCCTCAGAGAGCACCCGTGCCGCCAGCTGTTCCGCACTCATCTCGAGCGAGAAAAAGCCCACCGCACCGCCTTCCACCGCGCCTTCGGTGCCATCATGGCGCATGCCGCGTTTATAGGCTTTGGCGATGTTGAAGGCGATGTTGGTGGCAAGCGAGGTTTTCCCCATCGAGGGACGACCTGCCAAGATCAAAAGGTCAGACGAATGCAGCCCACCGAGCTTCTTATCAAGGTCGCGCAGCCCTGTGGAAACGCCTGCCAGACCGCCTTCGCGCTGATAAGCGGCATTGGCCGATTGCACGGCTTCGGTGACTGCTTTGAGAAAGCTCACAAAGCCCTTCTCTGCTGTGCCGGTTTCCGCGAGCTTATAAAGTGCGCCTTCTGTCTCGATGATCAGCTCTTCAGGTTCGCGGCCAATCTCCACCTTTTGCGCGGAAGCAGAAAGGTCTTTGCCGAGCCGAATGAGTTCGCGCCGCAGCGCGAGGTCATGGATCATCTGCGCATAGTCGCGCGCGGCATAAGACGAGATCGCCGCACCCGCGAGCCGCGCAAGGTAAGCGGCCCCGCCAAGCGCCTTCAGCCCCTCATCGTCTTCAAGATAGGCTTTGAGCGTGACCGGAGAAGCGAGCGCGTTTTTCTGAATCCGCGCCACGGCCACTTCGTAGATCGTGCGGTGCACCGGCTCATAGAAATGCTCCGCCCGCACCACAGAGGCGATGCGGTCAAAGATGTCATTGTTCGTCAAAATCGCGCCCAGCAATTGCTGCTCGGCTTCGATGTTATGCGGCAAGGCCTCTTCTTCAGCGCCCGCCGGTTGCTCCGACGTTATCTGTGCAATCGTGTTCATTTCTGCCTCTCGGCCCCACCAGCGGCGTTCTTAACGATTCCTGATCAAAAGCCCAAGCGGCCCGCGCAGGGGATAACTCTGTAGAGAACCCGTGGTTTGACGTTAAGCTTAGCGCATTTATGGGGGTTTGCGTAGCACGCCCCACAAGATTTGGGCGAAACTTCGCTTGGGGCGCGAGTCGCCCCAAGTTGTCCCATTTTTTTCCACAACTCTTGGGGAAACTTATCCCCAGAAATCGGGTCAGCCTTTTTGACGGGCTTCCTGCCACGGGCGCGGCGCTTTCAAAAACGCCTCCACCTCATTGAGCGTCTCGGCGCTAAACGCGCCTTGGGCGCGCGCCTCGGCCAGCACATCCCACCAGGTGCAGAGGTAATGCAGCTTCACGCCATGCTTTTCGAGGTTCGGCTCTGTCTCGGGGAAGATCCCGTAGTAAAAGATCACGGCGGTATGCGCGCAGCTTGCCCCGGTTTCGCGGATCGCATCGACAAAGCTCAGTTTCGAGCCGCCATCGGTGGTCAGGTCTTCGACGAGAAGCACCCGCTCGCCCTCAGACATCGCACCTTCAATGCGGGCATTGCGGCCATAGCCTTTGGGCTTTTTGCGCACATAGGTCATCGGCAGCGCGAGACGCTCTGCCACCATCGCGGCAAAGGGGATGCCCGCCGTTTCGCCGCCCGCAATATTGTCAAAAGCCTCAAAGCCCGCGTCGCGCAGCACCGTCACGGCCATGAAATCCATGAGCGTGGAGCGGATGCGCGGGTAAGAGATCAACTTGCGGCAGTCGATATAGGTGGGCGAGGGCAGGCCCGAGGCGAGCGTGAAGGGCTCGTCAGCATTGAAATGCACCGCCTTGATTTCCAAAAGCATCCGCGCCGTGAGCCGGGCGATTTCTTCTTTCGCGGGGTAGGAAGAGGGGATCATCTGTGTCGTCCTGTTCTGTGCCTATGCGGGGCGCGCCGCAGTCGGGTCAGTTCTTTACATGCCAGTAGACCGGGAAGCCCGGGTTGAAAACAGTCACGGGGCCCGCACCGGTGATAATCTTGTCGGGCCAAGCTGCGGGTGTGTCAGTCTTGATCAGCGTCAGCGTCTCTTCATTGACCGGCATCCGATAAAACGCGGGGCCATTGCGCGAGGCAAAGGCTTCAAGGTTTTGAAGCTTGCCCTCTTCCTCAAACACATGCGCAAGAAGCTGCATCGTGTTCGTGGCGGTAAAGCAGCCCGCGCAGCCGCAGGCGTTTTCTTTCAGATCATCAATATGGGGGGCGGAATCCGTGCCGATAAAAAAGCGCGGATCGCCAGAGGTCGCCGCCTCGCGCAGCGCCAAACGGTGCAATTCGCGCTTGGCCACGGGCAGGCAATAGTAATGCGGTTTGATCCCGCCCACGAG
The DNA here is from genome assembly GCF_900156655.1 of Rhodobacter aestuarii. Taxonomy (GTDB): domain Bacteria; phylum Pseudomonadota; class Alphaproteobacteria; order Rhodobacterales; family Rhodobacteraceae; genus Rhodobacter; species Rhodobacter aestuarii. Next base: position 82,649 of record NZ_FTOG01000008.1, read on the forward strand.
GATGTGGTTGCGGTTGATGATCAGGTGGTGCGTGGTGATCGTCGCGCCCAAAGTGTCATCTTGGCTGCGCGCGTAATCCACCCCGTCTTTCGTGGTGATATGCTCCATCACCACCCGCAGCCCCGGCGTGGCGCGGCGGATCGGGTCGAGCACGGTGTCAATAAAGACCGCCTCACGGTCGAAAATATCGACCTCGGGCGTGACCACTTCGCCATGCACGCACAAAGGCAAGCCGATCTCGGCCATCATTTCCAGCACGCCGCGCACCTTATCAAAGTCACGCACGCCTGCATTGGAGTTGGTGGTGGCGCCTGCCGGGTAAAGCTTCACCGCTTTCACCAGCCCGCTTTCCGCCGCGGCGCGCACATCGGCCGGGTCGGTCGCCTCGGTCAGGTAAAGCGTCATCAGCGGCGTGAAGGCTGCACCCTCCGGCAGGGCGGCCAGAATACGGTCGCGATAGGCCGTGGCCTCGGCGGCGGTGACCACTGGCGGCACAAGGTTCGGCATCACAATCGCCCGGGCGAAGTGATGCGTGCTCTCGGGCAAGATACCTTGCAGCATCGCACCGTCGCGCAGGTGCAAATGCCAATCGTCGGGGCGGGGGAGCGTGATCTGGGTCATGCGTTTCGGTTACACCTGATGGGCGCGTATTTCCAGTGGCAGCTTTGCGCCGAAACCGCCCGCATGGGCTGGACAGCGGCCCCGCTTCTGCGCCAATTTTGCGCGCAAACGGGAAAAGGAGGAAAAAATGAGAGCAGCCCTTCCGTTGATCGCCGGTCTTGCCCTTCTGGGCTGTAACGATCCGGGCTTTCGCGGTGTGCCTGAAGTGCGGGTCGCGCAAGAAAACGAGGTGGCAAGCTGCCGCGCCGTTTCCATCATCACCAATGAGCCGGGGCTTTATGGCCCGGTGCTGGGCGAAGAGGCGCTGCGCTATGCGCGCAACAAGGTGCTGGAAACCGCCAAGGCCGATGGCGCGGATACGGTCGTGTTCGACGAAACCCCGCCGGGTGTGCCGGTTTCGCTCGTTCGCGCACGCGCCTTCGACTGCTAGAGAATTAAGCGTTTTGTTAATGCCGCGTTGCAGAAAATGCAGGGCGGCATTGCCGGATTGTCGGTTCATGGGACAACGAGTCTGACTTATATAGACCTCAAGGGGGGAAACACTCTGCCCTAAGGAGGTTTCCATGGCTTACACAACGACATTCATCGAAAAAGAACTCAACCTGTTCAAAGACATCGCAGCCCAGATCGGGCGTTTTGCGGCGTCGTTTGGCGCACGGCTCGTGGAGGCGACCGAAGCGCATGAACGGATGCAGGAAGTGCTGCGGCTGTCCGATATGTCGGATGAAGAACTGGCGGTGCACGGGCTGACCCGTGATGACATTGTCAGCCACGTCTTCCGCGATAAATTCTGCTACTGATTTGTCGCATTTGTGCAAGGGATCTAGGTGCAACAAAGGGTTGCGCCGATCCGCATGCGGTTCAATACTGCCTCGCAAGTGAAAGACTTCAGGCGGGGTTGATCGGATGAAGCACGAGACACTGACAGAGGTGCGTGGGGATTTGGTGCTGGCCGCGCTATGCGTAGGCCAGTTTCGCGCGCCTTGTCAGATAGATACATCGCGGCTTTTGGTCCGTGCGGATGAAGCCTTGATCCAAGCGCTCCATGCCCTCGGGCTTGAGACGGCGGCGGTGGTTGAGGATTTCACCCCCGTCCCGCTTTTCGCACCCGAAGAGGTGATCTTAGATCAGATCGCGCGTGGCTTGGGGCGGCGGCAGGTGCAAACCCATGTGTTTGGCCCGCATGACGAAGAAGGGGCCGAGGGCGAAGAAAGTTCCAACGCCCCGGCGTGACCTGTCGCGCCGTCGCGTAGCGCGGCCCTCTTATTCCTCGACGGTTTCTTGTCCTTCGGCGGCGGCACGATGCGCGGCGAGTTTGCGCGCCAAGGTGCGCCGATGCATGCCAAGCCGCCGCGCGGTCTCGGAAATATTGAATCCGGTTTCCGCCAAAGTGCGCTGAATCAGTTCCCATTCTTGCGCTTTTACCCCCACCTGCGGCGCCTCAATCTCGGGCATTGCCATTCCGGCGCGGTGGCCAAACGCGGTTTCAATCTCGCGCGCCGTAGCGGGTTTCGCTAAATATTGCGTCGCGCCAAGCTTGATCGCCTCCACGGCGGTCGAGATCGAGGCGAAACCCGTCAACACCACGATGGCGGGCGGATCTTCCTTTTCTCCCAAGACTTTGACGACCCCAAGCCCCGAACCCTCGGCCAGCTTCAGATCCACAATCGCATGGGTGAAGGCATAGCGCTGCGCCAACCCGATTGCGGCTTCCTCGCGGGTGGCGGCATGCACCTCATAGCCGCGTCGGGCAAAGGCGGCAGCAAGCGTTTCGGCCAGATGCGGGTCATCTTCAACAACCAAGAGGCAACGGTGGTCTTCACTCATGGCGGATCTCCTCGGGCAGGGAACGGCTAAGCAGCGGCAGGCTTAGCCGCACCTCGGCACCGGTGGGGGTATTGCGCAATTCCATCCGGCCGCCAAGGCGGTCAATCGCATTGCGCGCCAAAAAGAGTCCCAGTCCGCGCCCCGGTTGGCCGGAGCCAGACAGAAATGGCGCGCCGGGGTTGGCCAGCACGCTTTCAGGAAAGCCGGGGCCACGGTCGGTCAGCGTGAAAACAAGCAGGTTTCCCTCGCGGTTGAGGCTGGCCTCCAGCGTGCCCGGAGCCACGCTTTCAGCATTGTCGAGCAAGTTCACGAGCGCAGCTTCAAAAATTGGGGCGGTCAAAATGCGGGTGCCACGCAGCGCGGGGGTGGTTTGCACGGGCACCCGCGCGCGCCCGCGCGAGCCGCTCCATATCGCCAGAATGCGGCGGATTTCGGCTTCGGCGGGCACATCGGCGGCGGCTTCGAGCCGCTCGCGCCCCGCCGCTTGCAATGTGCGCGAAACAATTGCCCGGCAGCGGCGCAATTGCGTGATCATCCGGTCGAGTTCGGGGGCAAGGGCATCGCGCTCAGGTGGGCCAATCTCGGCCCAATCATCAAGCGTCACCGCCAGCGTTGTCAGCGGTGTGCCGAGTTCATGTGCCATACCAGAGGCCAAAAGCCCAAGGCCAACCAGTTGATCCGCCTCGGCTTTGGCGCGCCGTAGCTCTTCAATCGCCCGCTCCCGCGCTGCCATGCTGAGCCGTAATCGCAACACGAACCAGACCATCAGCGTAGAGGTCAGCACAAAAGCCAAAAAGAGCCCGGTCGGCGCGGGCCCGGCCTCCGCGGTCAGCGCAACAAGGCCAAACATCGCAAGGTTGCTGAGCAAATAAATCGGCAGCGCAAAAAACGGGGTGCAAAGAGAGACCGCCAAAAGGGGGGGCACCATCAACAGCATCGTAAACGGGCTCGCCGCGCCACCTGAAAGCGCCAAAAGTGCCGTCAGCGCGCCAGTGTCGAGCGCCAATTGCGCAAGGATCACCCAATCGGGCAAAACCGTGCGGCGGGTGACTGAAACTGCGGTGAGGAGGTTGTAAAAAACCAACAGCACCGTCACCACGCCAATCGGTTCATAAGGCAGATCAAGGCGCAGGATCTTGAGCGCATAAACAAGCGCAACGATCAGGCTAATGATCCCCACCCAACGGATTTGCACCAAAAGCCAAGCCGTTTCGCCCTGTTTGGGGGCGCGGATCGGGGGCGTTTGATCGGGTGCTGGCGCGCGCATTTTTGAACCTTTCCGGATTGGCGCGACCATGCCGCATGTCTTCGGGCAGGGCAACTCTGTGCAAAAACTTCTGCGCTGGGCGTGCGCGTGGCGGCGGCAATTCCTCTTGCTCCATGCGCGCAGGCTGCTACCGTGGCGCTGTTAAGAAAGAGGATTTGCATGCCCCCGTTCGCCCAAGTCTTGCCCCGCTTTTTGCTCGTGGCCCCCGTTGCGCTGGCCGCCTGTGTTGAGGGCATGCCCGCCGATCCCAGCGCCCCGCGCATCTCGCAACGTGGCACGTGTTTCGCCTATGTGGCGGCAGAGGACGGTGGTCAATATGCGCTTGTGACCGGCAAAGGGGATGGCACGCGTGAGCCGCCTGCACTGAAAACCAACCCTATGGGGGCGGCCGCGGTCGACGCTGCTTTTGCGCGTGAACTCAAGGCGATGCAGGTGATGCCGGAGTGTTTGGCCGTCTATGCCAAATCCCGCGCTGAAGCGGCCCCCTATGTGGCTCCGGAGCCTGCCGCGAAATCCTAACCGCCTGTGGGGGCATGAGTCCGTGCCGCCACACCTTTACCCCTGTATTTGGTAGGGCGATCTTTTCGCTACCCGAATTCTCGCATCCCCCCTATAGTCTGTGGATAACCGGGGCGTCAGACCCCAACATGAGGCGGAACAGGAAGAAAGGGGAGGCCATGCGCTGCCCATTTTGCGGGAACGTTGATACTCAAGTGAAAGACAGCCGCCCGGCAGAGGATCATGTGGCGATCCGGCGTCGGCGGTTTTGCCCGGCCTGCGGGGGGCGTTTCACCACCTATGAACGCGTGCAATTGCGCGATCTGGTCGTGATCAAAACCTCTGGACGGCGCGAAGACTTTGACCGCGACAAGCTTGAGCGTTCGATCCGCATCGCGATGCAAAAACGCCCGATCGACCCGGAGCGGATTGACCAAATGATCTCGGGCATCGTGCGCAGGCTCGAAAGCTTGGGCGAAACCGATATTCCCTCGCGCTCCATCGGGGAGATCGTGATGGAGACTTTGGCGCGGATCGACACCGTTGCATATGTGCGGTTTGCAAGTGTTTACAAGAACTTCCAAGCCGCAGATGATTTTGACAAATTCGTCTCCGAACTGCGCCCCAATGTGAGCGGAGAGCCGGAGTGAGCCAAGCTGACAGCCGCTTCATGCGGCTGGCGCTTAGCCTTGCCGCGCGGGGTTTGGGCAATGTCTGGCCCAATCCTGCGGTGGGCTGTGTGATCGTGAACGCGGGGCGGATCGTTGGGCGCGGTTGGACGCAGCCGGGCGGTCGGCCCCATGCGGAACGCCGCGCGCTGGATCAAACGGGCGCACGGGCGCACGGGGCCACGGCCTATGTGACGCTTGAACCCTGCGCGCATTACGGCAAGACCCCGCCCTGCGCCGAGGGGTTGATTGAGGCTGGCGTTACCCGTGTTGTGTCTGCCCTAGAAGATCCCGATCCGCGCGTTTGTGGCAAAGGCCACGCCATGTTGCGGGCCGCTGGGGTTGAGGTGATCACCGGCGTGATGGGGGCGGAGGCGCGCGCTTTGCAGGCGGGGTTCTTGAGCCGTGTGGAACAGGGACGACCCTGGCTCGCGCTGAAACTCGGGGCCAGTTTTGATGGCCGAATTGCACTTTCCAATGGCGAAAGCCAATGGATCACCGGGCCGCAAGCCCGCGCGCGGGTGCAGGCTTTGCGCGCACGCTATGATGCGGTTTTGGTGGGTGGCGGCACCGCGCGGGCGGATGATCCGCTGCTGACCGTGCGCGCTTTTACTCCGTTGCGCGCGCCTGTGCGCGTGGTGGCCAGCCGCACCCTTGATCTGCCGCGCGACCGTTTGGCGGGCTCGCTGGATCAAGCGCCGCTGTGGCTGGTACATGGTCCGCAAGCCCCTGAAGAAGCGCGGGCTTTCTGGTCTGGCCTTGGGGCGGAACTGATCGAAGTGGGCGAGAGCGCGGCTGGGCTTGATCCGGTCGCGGTGATGCACGCCCTTGCCGAACGCGGGCTGACGCGGGTGTTTTGCGAAGGCGGGGGGCAGCTTGCGGCGAGCCTAATGGCGGCGGGGCTGGTGGATGAGTTGATCGGCTTTACCGCGGGGGTGGTGTTGGGCGGCGATGCGCGCCCGGGCATTGGGGCGCTGGGGCTAGAGCGTTTGGCCGATGCGCCGCGTTACAGGCTAACCGAGGTGCAGCCAATCGGGCCGGATGTGCTGGCGCGCTGGCACCGCGCCTAACGCCAAAGCGCGGCGTAACTCGCGAAGATCCCTTGCAGTTTTGCCAAGGTGCGGTTGATCGGGCCGGGCCGGGGCAGCGGGCCATTGGCCAAGCGCTCTAGCAACAATTCCGGCGGGCAGGGGCGGCGGCGAACCGGGTCGAAATAGCGCGGGTAGGCAATCAAACTGGCATGGATAAGCTGTTCAAGGCTGACCTTTTGGCGCCGCCGGTCGGGGATCGCCCCAAGGTCGCGCGTCAGCCCCCAGCCCGCATAGAAAGGGGCACCGGTGGTGGTGACTGGCTTGCCCCGGATCAGCGCTTCAAACCCCAAAAGGGAGGTCATCGTCCAAATCTCATCAACCTGTTCAATCAAAGCGATGGGGTCAGATTTGTGCAAGATGGCATCGGCGTAACGCAACGCCTCCGCCTCGGGAATGGCACCTGGGCGTAATCCGGCTTCGACATCTGGATGAGGTTTGAAAAGCACAATTGCCTTTGGGTTTTCGGCACGGACCTTCGCCAATAATGCGAGATTAGTGCAAATCTCGCCCGCGCCCAAACGGATCGAGGCATCATCCTCAACCTGCCCCGGTACGAGGATACGCTGTCCTTGCGGGAGGGGGGGCGCCGCGCCGCCAATGTTGTATTTTGAAAGCCCTGCTTTGCGCAAAGCCGCGATCAGCCGCTCCGCCCGTGCGGCCCCGCCAGCGGGCAGGGGAGCCTTGATCAGGTCTTCCAAATCTGAGGGGCGGGTTGGGTCGTAATAAATGCCTTGGCTGTCTGTGACGAGTGAGAGCGGCGGTACCAGATCGGCCCCCAAGCCCCGCGAACGCAAAAAACCGTCTTCCACCCGCAGCGCCGGGGCTGCAAAGCCAGCGGGTTCCTTACCTGCCCAAAGCAAGAGTCTGCGCCCGCTACGCTCGGCCACCTGCGCGGCCTTTTCTGGCGGATCGACAAAGCGCAAAGATTTTTCGCGCCCAAAGAAAGCGTTGAGGGCCCCGCGTTTCCAAAGCCGCATGCCACTTGCCACATGGCCGAAGCGGTCGGCCCGATAGGTGCGGACGTCGGCTTCAAGTTGGTCCACCGCTTCTTCAAAACTGCAGCCAAGTTCCCGGCACGGGTCATACCATTGCGGAGCCAAGAGGTGACTGACGGCGAAGATTTGCGCCCGCGTCAGGCGGCGATTGCGGCGTGGCACCGGGTTTTCATCCAGCGTGAGCCCCCAGCCCGCATAGAAGGGTTGGCCAAAGACGCGCGGTTTGTGGCCTGCCAAAATCGCCTCATAGCCCAGTTGCGAGGAAACGGTGTAAACCGCCACCGCGCCTTCCAGCAATTTCCAAGGCGAGACGGGCGCATCGTAAAGCGTGGTGCGCGCGTCTTCATGCACGGGACCAAAGTAGCCGCCGCGCAGCCCGGCGCGGGTTTCGGGATGGGTCTTGATCAAAATGCGCGCGCCGGGGTTTTCGATTTGCGCAACGGCGAGCATCTCGCGAAAGGTGCCCGGCGTCGCCCCGCCATAACGCACCGAAGCATCGCCCGCTGTTTGATCTATCACCAGCACATAGCCCGGCGCGGGCGGTTCAAGGTCGGGGTCGAAATTGTTGTATTTTGAAAGTTCCAGCGCCTTCAGCCGGGCAATGCCGTCGCGCGCACGGTCCAAAAGCGCTGTATCATCAAGCGGTTCGCGCGCCAGCATCCGTTCAATGAGGGACGGGCGCGAAGCATCAAAATGCACCCCGTTTTCGTCAATCAAGAGCCCCAAAGGTCCTTCGGCGCCCCGAGCGCGCCCCGGATGGACAGAGCGTAAAAACGCATCTTCAAGACGTACCAACCCCACCCCTTGGCGCGCAACAACCCGTTCACCGCGGGCGGCATAGGGCGAGCGCCCCCAAACCACCACGCGATCCTCCGGCCCCGGCAGGCCCAGATGCAAAGACCAGCCCGCCGCGTCCAAGATGCGCCCAAGCCGTGGGTTTCGCCAAAAGCCCGCCGTGTAATAGAAAAGCCGCCGGGAGGCGGCCCCTCCGGCGGCTTGGCCTTGTAAGGCGTTTGGCATCAGTTGCCGAGGTTTTGCAAGGAATCCGCGGTCGCAGCCGAGCCCGTCAGCGCCGAAAGCGACTTTTGCCACTGCACATAGGGGGCCTCGGTCACATAGACGGTGTCGCCATCACGGATCACAAAATCACGTGCCATGAACATGCCATTGGGTTCGGTCAGATCGAGCACATAAATCATGCGCTGATCGCCCACGAGGTCATTGCGGCCCAACACCACAGACGCAATATCGGCCGGTTCGTTGCGGAACACGAAGACCCCGGTCGGATCGGCGAGGTTGGAATTAAGCCCGCCCACGGTGGCGATGGCTTCCAACGCAGACAGTGTTTGCGTTTCAAACGGCACACGGGCTTGCGCGCCGGTCGCGCCAAGCGAGGTGAAGGCGCGGGTGTCTTCTTCCACCAAAATCACATCGCCCGAACGCAGCGCGATGTCCATTTTCGGGTTCTGGTAGAGGTCTTTTAGCCAGACCGTGCCTTTGTTGTTGCCGCGTTTGACGGTGATCTTCGCAATCTCGGGCTTGATCGTCACGCCGCCCGCGCGCGCGAGCATGGCCGAAAGCGTGCGGGTGGGGCGTTCAATCGCATAAACGCCTTGGCCACCCACAGAGCCCATCAGCGAAACGGTCGAGCCATCGCCCGCCGCGCGCGACACCAGCACCTGCGGGTCCGGGGTTTGCGCATCCAGTTTTTCGGTGATGATCTTGCGCAGCGCATCGGGTGAATTGCCTGCCGCTTTGATCTTGCCCGCATAGGGCACGAAGATATTGCCCGCGCCATCCACCTGCACTTCGGTCAACTGCGTGGCCGAGGCGCCTTGCGGCGCCAAAAGTCCGTTGTCGACGTTTTCCCAGATCGTCAGCATCAGCGTGTCGCCGGGGTTGATCGTGTCAGACCCCACAACGCCCGCGCGCTGGAATGCGGAGGAGAAGCCAAGCGACGGTTGCACCGAAGTGGCGCGCGTCACATGGTCATTCACGGAAATGACGAAGGCATCGCCTTGCTTCATGACCGAGCCAGAAAAGATTTCACGCTTGTTCGGGCCAGACCGGGGCAGGCCACAGGAGGCGGTCCCAAGAAGGACGGCCGAAAAACCCATCAACAGGGTTCTGCGGGTGGTTTTGGTGCTCACTGCTCGGGCTCCTGTGCGGGATTGCCGTTCATTTTTTTGCTACCATAACGGGCAAGGCAGAAAAAATCCAGCATAGTCAACTTACAACGCGTAACTGTTGCCGTGGTGCCGCGTTTCCGGCGACCAAAGCATCATAGGGATCTTCGGGCGACAACATCATATCAACCACCTGCCGAAGCAAGATGCGCCGACCGCGTGCGGCATAAAATCCGCCCGGAACTTGCGATGTTTCCAACAGGTAGTGTCTGTAGTCGCGGTAGCCCCGCGTATCTGGTCTCGCAGGTGCAGCATAAAACGCGTCGAGCGGTTGGGCCGAAACGAACTCTGGTTTGTCATAAACCGCGCGGCCAAAGATACGCAGCGGCAGCCCGCGCCAAAGCACCTGCTGGCCCGCGGTGGAGTTGATTGTCACCGCAGAGCGTGCTTGCGCCAAAAGGGCGGCCAATTTGCCACCGCCAATAAAATGCACCCGGCCAGCCAATCCGTGGCGTTTTGTGGCGGCGCGGATCGTCGCAGCGAGCGGTGCACGGCCATCTTCAAGCGGATGCGCTTTGAAGACGAGGTGATGGTGGCGCGGCGCGCCTTTGGCAAATCCCTCGGCCACCAGCTCGATGAATTCGGCCTGACTTTGGAAGTTGGAGTGCATCCGCAAAGAGGCATCATGCTCAAGCTGCAACAGCACCAAATGGATCGGATGGCCCGTCAACCGCACCTTCGCGGTGGCCAAAGTCCGCTCCAGTGCCTGCCACGGCATCCAAAACAGCCGTTTGAAATAGATCCGCGCCTCGTCAAAGACGGAAATCCCCCGATGCGGCGTGAAGCTGCGGTAGTCGTGGTTCAGGGCCAGCACGAAGAAATGATAGACTGCGCCATAAAAGATGTGTTGCCGGGTGTCGCCCCAACGTGGCGGCGCATCGGGAAAGTCGATCTCGCTTTGGGCAAGGGCCGCGCGCATTTCGGGCAGGCTCAGCCGCATCAGCCGCGAATGGCCATTGGCCCCGCCGCGCTCATAGGTCACCCAATAGGGGCGGAGATAGCCTTCCTCGAACACATGCACGGTGATGCCGCGCGCCTTTGCCTCGGCCACAGCTTGGGCGTGAATGGGCCGGGTATCGCCATAAAGCACAAGATCGGTGACAGCTTTTTCATCCAAAAGCGCGGCAAACCGTGCGGGCCAAGCCTCGGGCGTGCCGTTGTAGCGGATGAAATGCGCCTTATCGCGCCAAAACGCCTGATCGCCCCGGTTAAAGCCCACGCGCCAGACCTTGGCCCCGGTCAACCGCAGCATCTGCCCCAATTGATCGAAGAAAGGCCCATGCGGACCTTGCAGCATCAAAAAGGTACGGGCGAGGGCGGCAGTCATTGTCTCTCCGGGGTGGGCGATCCCTTTTGGCCCGCCCGCGTGGCAGAGTCACGGAGAAATCGGGGCGAAAACCGGATCATCCCGCTCTTGAGGGCCGCAAACGGGCTTCCGCGACGGCAAGACGCATTTTCGCGCCGGTCTTGTGCACCCATGCGTCGGGGCCAAGCCTTGCGCGCAAGGCCTGCGCAAGCTAGGCAGAACCAAATCAGGCAGAGGAAAAGCCATGTTCACCGGAATCGTCACCGATCTGGGCGAGATCGTCAGTCTTGAAAAAACCGGCGACCTGCGCGCCCGCATCCGCAGCAGCTACGATATGGCCACGGTCGATATTGGCGCCTCAATTGCGCATGCAGGCGTGTGCCTGACGATCATCGCCACCGGCGCCGATTGGTATGATGTGCAAATCTCGGGCGAGACGGTCTCCAAAACCAATATTGGCGATTGGGCTGTCGGCAAACGCATCAACCTAGAGCGCGCGCTGAAAGTTGGCGACGAACTGGGCGGCCATATCGTTTCGGGCCATGTGGATGGCGTGGCCGAAATCACCGCGATGGTGGACGAGGGGGAAAGCACCCGCTTCACCTTCCGCGCCCCCGAGGCACTGGCCAAATACATCGCGCCGAAAGGCTCGGTCGCGCTCGATGGCTGCTCGCTCACCGTGAACGAGGTGGACGGGTGCAGCTTTGGCATCAACTTCATCCCGCATACCAAGGCCGTGACCAGTTTTGGCGCGTCCAAGGTGGGCGATAAGGTCAATTTGGAAATCGATACGCTCGCGCGCTATGTCGCGCGGCTGACGGAGTGGAAGGCATGACGAACCCGGTGGACAAGTCCGGCGCACACGACAAACCCGGCCCGGTGGAGCAAAGCTACCACGACGCCATCTCGACGATTGATGAGATCATCGAAGACGCCCGCAACGGCAAGATGTTCATTCTGGTCGATCACGAAGACCGCGAGAATGAAGGCGATCTGATCATTCCGGCACAAATGGCGACGCCGAATGCGATCAACTTCATGGCGACGCATGGCCGCGGCCTTGTTTGCCTCGCGCTGCCCGCGAGCCGGATCGAAGCTTTGGGCCTGCCGCTCATGGCCTCGTCGAACTCGTCGCGTCACGAAACGGCTTTCACCGTGTCGATTGAAGCGCGTGAAGGCATTTCGACCGGCATTTCGGCGCATGACCGCGCCCGCACTGTCGCTGTCGCCATCGACCCGACCAAAGGCCCTGCCGATATCGCAACGCCCGGTCACCTGTTCCCGCTGCGTGCGCGCGAAGGCGGCGTTCTGGTACGTGCCGGTCACACCGAAGCGGCCGTCGATATTTCGCGCCTTGCCGGGCTGAACCCCTCGGGCGTGATTTGTGAAGTGATGAACGAAGACGGCACAATGGCCCGTCTGCCCGACCTCATCGCTTTCGCGCAGATGCACAACATCAAGATCGGCACGATCTCGGATCTGATCGCCTACCGTCGCCGCTATGACAGCTTGGTGCGCGAAACCAAACAACGCGCCGTGACCTCGATCCACGGTGGGGATTGGTCGATGCGTGTCTTTACCGACCAGACCGAGGGTGCCGAGCATATCGTTTTGTCCAAAGGCGATATTTCGACCGATGAGCCGGTGCTGGTGCGGATGCATGCCCTTGACCCGCTCGCGGATGTGCTGGGCCTCAATGCTGCCAAAGCGGGCGATCTGGGCCGTGCGATGGAAGCGATTGCCGCCGAGGGCCGCGGCGTTGTCGTGCTTTTGCGGGAAACCTCCGCCAAAATGGTGCTGCCGGGCGAAGCTAGCCCGCAAACCTTGCGCCAATATGGCTTGGGCGCGCAGATCTTGCTCGCGCTCGGCCTGACGCATCTCAAGCTGCTGACCAATTCGCCCGCGCCGAAACTTGTGGGCATCGAAGGCTATGGCCTGATCATCGAAGAAACGCGGGGCTACTAAGATGGCGGGGAATGAAAGCCACCACGTCTTGGACCTGCCGAGCTTCACCGATCCGGTGAAAATGCTGATCGTGGTCGCGCCTTACTATAAAGACATCGCCGACAATATGATTGCCGGCGCCAAGGCCACTGCGGAAAAAGTGGGGGCCACGGTCGATATTGTGGAAGTGCCCGGCGCGCTCGAAATTCCGACCGCGATTGGCATGGCGAGCCGCATGGCCGATTACGATTGTTATGTGGCGCTGGGCTGCGTGATCCGGGGTGAGACCACCCATTATGATACTGTTTGCAATGATAGTTCGCGTGGGCTGACGCTTTTGGGGCTTCAAGGGCTTTGCATCGGCAATGGCATCCTGACGGTGGAAAACCGCCCGCAAGCCGAGGTGCGCGCAGACCCCGCTGATCAAGATAAGGGCGGTGGCGCTGCTGCTGCGGCCTTGCATCTTGTCGCGCTCTCGCGCAAATGGGCCAACCGGACGAAGGGAATCGGCTTCCGCCCCGCAGGCGAAGAGTTCCGCATCGCCGGTGAGACCGAAGGACCGAGCCGCGCATGACCGATACTGCCCCCGAAACGCCGAACGAACCCCCGAAGAAACTGAGCCCGGAAGACAAACGCCGGATGCGCTCGGCTGCGCGGCTGTATGCTGTGCAGGCGCTGTTTCAGATGGAAGCGGCGGGGCAGGGGGCAGATCGCGTGGCGCGCGAGTTTGAAAGCTTCCGTTTTGGCATGGTCACCGAAGAGGGCGAGGAATTGGCAGAGGGTGATTATTCGCTTTTCCGTCGCGTGCTCGACGATGCGGTGATGTGGCAGGCAAAAATCGACCAAGCCACCGACCGCGCGCTGGTGGCGAAATGGCCGATTGACCGGATCGACCCGGTGATCCGTGCGCTGTTCCGCGCGGCTGGGGCCGAAATGGTCAACCCGGCGACACCGATCAAAGTGGTGATCAACGAATTCGTGGACGTGGCCCGTGCCTTCTTCCCGGAAGGCCGCGAGCCGAAATTCGTCAATGCGGTGCTTGATCACATGGCGCGCGAAATCCGCCCCGAGGCGTTCTAAAACGCGCCTCGCTGCTTGTTGTATCGGCCACATATCTTATTTTGTCGATATTTTGTGACGTTGGTGCGGCATTTTGGCAAAATTGCGGTATCAATCTCACAAATCTGCGCTAGAATGATTCCAACGCAGGAGGAATCGACATGCCGCAGTTGGTGCGTCTGTACATCCGGAACGTGATCTTCGGGGCCGGTCTTTCGGCCGTCTTCGTGGGTCTGTTGCTTGGGTTCAATGTGGCGAACCTCCGCCACCTGATCTTGTCCTCCGATATTGGCTATATCGCGCTGGCGCTGCTGTTTGTGTTTAACGCAGTGGTCTTTTCCGGCGTGCAATTCGGCATTGCTGTGATGAGCATGGCCGAAAAAGAAGACCCGCCGGGTGGTGGCAAACGCGATGCGATCCCGCTGGGGATGGCGCGTGACATGGTCGCCATTCCGGTCCCGGTCGACAGAAATACCCGATACAAGAACGTCAAGAAGCCGTACTGAACCCTCCGGACAGAAAGGCCCCTCGCTACCTAGCGGGGGGTTTTTCTTTGTGCGGGAAGACTGCGGGGCAGTGCTGACGGCAAATGAAAAAGCCGGGGGCAGGGCCCCCGGCGGATCGCATCATGTCAATGATGCAAGATTTGTCTCAGCTGCGTGGCTTAGTTCACCGGCACGGCGACAAAGCGCGGCTCGCCGCCCCGGCGGATCAACAGCAGAACCGATTTGCGGCCTCCCTCACGCGCCTCGCTCACCCGCGCGTGCAGATCGGACACATCCAAAACAGGTTGTTGCCCGGCCTCGACGATCACATCGCCCTGACGCAAACCTTTGTCGAAGGCTTCGCTGGTTTCGTCGATATCGGTCACTACCAGACCTTTGGTATCGGCAGAGAGGTTCATTTCAGAGCGCAGCGCATCCGACAGCGGGCTGAGCGACATGCCCAGCACTTCGCCCTTGCTCGCCTCAGGCGACATCCCCTCGCTGCTGCCACCATCGGCGCCTTCGGCCAATTCGCGTTGGCCAAGCGTCACCAAAAGCGTTTGCTCTTTGCCGCCGCGCATCACCACAACGCGCACGGCTTCGCCCACCGGGGCATCGGCGACACGGCGCACCAGATCTTTGCTGTCTTTGACCGGATTGCCATCAAAGCTGATGATCACATCGCCCGATTCCATGCCTGCATCATTGGCCGGGCCGGGGGGCACATCGGAGACCATCACACCCTCAGGTGTCGTCAGTTCCATCGCCTCGGCCATATCGGGGGTCACATCTTGGATTTTCACCCCAAGCCAGCCGCGCCGCGTTGCGCCAAATTCTTTCAACTGGCTGACGACCTTAGACACGACATTCGAGGCCATCGAGAAGCCAATCCCGATCGAGCCGCCGTTGGGCGACATGATTGCGGTGTTGACGCCGATCACCTTGCCATCGGTGCTAAAGAGCGGCCCGCCCGAGTTGCCCCGGTTGATCGCCGCATCGGTCTGAATGTAATCGTCATAGGTCCCGGAAAGTTCGCGGTTGCGCGCCGAGACGATGCCGACCGAGGTCGAGAAACCCTGGCCCAGCGGGTTGCCCATCGCCATCACCCAATCGCCTTCGCGCATCGTGTCACTGTCGCCAAAAGTGACGAAGGGCAGGGGCTTGTCGCTTTCCACTTTCAAAAGCGCGATGTCGGTTTTTGGATCGGTGCCGACCAGTTTTGCGTCAAGCTTTTGGCCACCCGAAAACTCGATCGAGATTTCATCGGCATTCTCGATCACGTGGTTGTTGGTAACGATGTAACCATCTTCCGAGATCACAAAGCCAGAGCCAAGCGCATCCGAGCGGTGCGGGCGCGAGGGCATGTTGTTGCCCGGCCCGTTCGGCATACCAAACTCACGGAAGAAATCTTCGAAGGGCGAGCCTTTGGGGAAGCCCGGCATGCCCCCTGCGGGCTCGGTCACCACAGTGGAGGTGGTGATCATCACCACCGCCGGTTTTACCTGTTGCACCAGATCGGCAAAGCTTTCGGGGGCGGCAAAGGCATGGGCCGGGTCAACCGGGCTCAGCACCAGCGCAGTTGACAAAAGCGCAGCACCCAGAAGCGATTTCGCCAGCCGCGGCGCGGTTTCCAGCTTCAGCATCCGTAGGGGGGCGGTGGTGGTCATTCGGCGTTTCTCCCGTTAGTCGTCTTGGCCGGGCGGTTCCGGCGTCGCGTCGATAAAAAGCCTAAGCGGCCTCGGGTTCAAATGAAAGCCCGTCGCGGTGCGTAAATTCGCTGTGAAACATGTGAAACGAAGCAAAATACTCAGATAAATACGCGCACAAGTGCCACAATAGCCACGCCGCCAGCCACAGAGATCAGCCCAAGGCGGCGCCGCGCCTCTGGTCCGAGGCTCACCAAAAAGGCCAAAACCTCTTCAAAACGCGAAGGGGCCAGCGCAAGCGCCAGCCCCTCGATCACGAACACAAGCCCCAAGGCTGTGAAGATCGCACTCATCAGTTTTCGCTACCCGTTTCCGGTCCCGCCTCGAGCGAGCGCACGAACCGTTGATAGTCGAAGTACAGGCTATCGGGTTCGGTGACGAGCGAGGTCGAGTTTGCCTTCAAGCTGTCGGCATAGAATTGCAGCGCGCGGGTGAAGGCAAAGAAGCTTTCATCCTTGCCATAGGCTTCGGCATAGATCGCGTTGCGTTCCGCATCGGCCTGACCGCGCACGATCTCGGCTTGCTTGCGCGCTTCCGAGGTCAGTTCCACCACCTGACGGTCCGCAGAGGCGCGGACGCGTTGCGCCGCCTCGCCACCACGGGCGCGTTCATCCGCCGCTTCCCGCTGCCGTTCCGCCCGCATCCGCTCATAGGTGGATTGCAAGTTTTGGTCGGGCAGGTCGGTGCGAGTCAGACGCACGTCGATCACGTCAATGCCAAGCGCATTGGCTTCGCGCCGGGCGATATTGCGGATCTGGTTCATCAACGCGGTCCGGTCATCCGACAAAACGGCGGTCGACGGCACAGAGCCCATCACTTCGCGGATCGCATTGTTCAAGATGCCATCAAGACGGTTCTTGGCAAAGCCTTCGCCGCCGCCGCCCACCGCTTCGCGGAACTTCACCGCGTCAACGATGCGCCAACGCGCGAAAGCATCCACGACAAGGCGGCGGTCATCCAGCGGGGTCACTTCGAGCGGTTGCGTCGATAGCGCCAAAATCCGGTCGTCATATTTGACGACATTTTGGAACAGCGGGATCTTGAAGCCAATGCCCGGTTCGGTGCGTGAGGACACGACCTCACCGAACTGCAGCACCAGCGCCTTTTCGCGTTCATCCACGGTGTAGATGGACGACAGCGCCACGCCGAGCGCGATCACGCCCACCGGAATAAGCAATTGTGCGCGCATCAGTTGTTCCCCCCGGTGCTCGTGGGCCGCAGACGGTCAAGCGGCAGATAGGGCACGGTGCCCGCCTCGCCGTCGATCACCACCTTGTTCACGCCGCCAAGGGTCTGGCTCATGGTTTCGTAGAACATCCGCCGTTTCGTCACGTCAGGCGCCTTGCGATATTCCTCATAGACCGAGGTAAAGCGCGCCGCTTGACCTTGCGCATCGTTCACCACTTGGGCGCGATAGGCTTCGGCCTGTTGGGCGATTTGCGCGGCCTGACCGCGCGCTTCTGCCGTCACTTTGTTGGCATAGGCATCGGCTTCTTTTTCCAGCTTGTCGCGCTCTTGTTGCGCGGCTTGCACGTCCCGGAAGCTGTCAATCACCTCGCGCGGCGGGTCAGCGCGGTTAAAGTTCACCCGCACGATATTGATGCCCGCTTGATAGCTATCAAGCGTGCCCTGCACGGCGGTGCGCAGATCGGCGGCAATCACACCGCGGTCACGGTTCAAGATCGGCGCCAATTCCGAACGCGCGATGATGTCACGCATCGCCGATTCCGACACCGCGCGGATCGTGTCTTCCGGATCCGCAAGGTTGAACAGGAATTTTTGTGGGTCCGACACGTTCCAGACAATCTGGTAGTTCACATCAACGATGTTTTGGTCGCCCGTCAGCATCAGGCCCGAATCCATATCGCCGCCGCGCCCGGTGCCAATTTCCGTGGTGCGTTCGTCGGTCACCGGGATCACCTCGGCCGTGACAACGGGCCAAGGCGCGAAGTTCAGACCCGGATTGCCGGTGGCATTGTATTTGCCGAACATCAGTTCGACCGAGCGTTCGTTTTGCTGAACGGTGTAAAAGGAGCTCCACGCCCAAACCGCCAAAAGGGCCAAGGCCCCAATGCCGAGCGTGCCGAGCGTGAAGGCGGGGCCATTGCCGCCACCGCCACCCGAGCGGCCCCCATTGCCAGAACGCCCGCCCATCAGCACGCGCAGGCCCTCGGAGCCTTTTTTCATCAGCTCATCAATCTCGGGGATCGAATTGTTGCTGTCTTGCGGGCGGCGCGGGCCGGGGCGGCGCGGCGGTTCGCGGTCATCGCCGCCGCCAGAGCCCCAAGGTCCTCCGTTGGTCATTGTTTCCTCACCTTTGATCTCTCTGCCCCGAAGTGGGGATCATCTGCTGAAATTCAAGCGTTTTCGTCATGTTTGATGCGGTTATTGATGCCGCACGGGCGACCGCATCGTCACCAATTCTTCCGCCATGGTCGGATGCACGGCGCAGGTTTCGTCAAACTGTTCTTTCGTGGCGCCCATCTTCATCGCGATGGCGGCCAGTTGGATCATCTCGCCCGCTTCCGGGGCGACGATATGGCACCCCAAAACCTTGCGGCTTTCTTTGCAGACCACAAGCTTCATCAACACACGGTCGTCAGCCCCAGCAAAGGCGGAGCGCATCGGCCGGAACGCCGAGACATAAACCTCAATCGGGCCTGCTTTGCGGGCTTCTTCTTCGCTCAAACCACAGGTGCCAAATTCCGGCCGGGTAAAGACTGCCGAGGCGATCAGATCATGGTCGATCTTGCGCGGCGTTGCGCCAAAGATCGTATCGGCAAAAGCATGGCCCTCGCGGATCGCGACCGGAGTGAGGTTCACGCGGTCGGTCACATCGCCCACGGCAAAGATCGACGGCACATTGGTTTGCGACCATTCATCCACCACGATCGCGCCGTTATGGGCTTGCGTCACACCCGCGCTTTCAAGCCCAAGGCCTTCGGTATTCGGCACGCGGCCCGTGGCATAGACCACCGCGTCAAATTCCTGCACCCGGCCATCGCCCGCATGGGCGGTAAAACCGGTTTCGGTTTTCGTCACCCGGTCAATGATCACGTTTTCATGCACGTCAATGCCGCGGGCTTTCATCCGCTCGACAATCAAATCGCGGCATTCGGTGTCAAACGTCCGCAACAGCGGCGAGCGGTTCCACTGCGCGACTTGGCTGCCCAGCCCTTGGAACACACAGGCAAATTCAGAGGCAATATAGCCCCCGCCCACGATCAACAGCCGTTTCGGCAGCGTCTCAAGATGGAACAGATCGTTTGAGGTGAGCACATGCTCAGACCCCTCAAAATGCGGCACGAAGGGGCGCCCGCCGACCGCGACCAGAATATGTTTGGCGCTGACGGTGCTGCCATCGGCGAGTTGCACCTCATGCGGGCCCGCGATGGTGGCGCGCTGGTTGTAAACGGTGACACCAGCATTGTCTTGCCCCGCGCGGTAAACGCGCTCAAGCCGGTCAAGTTCGGCATGGAGTTTGGTGCGGAAGGCGAGCCAGTCAAAGGTGCCGATCTCGGCGCTCCAGCCGTAAGCTTGCGCTTCTTCCACCGCACCGGGCATGGAGGAGGCGAAAACCATCAGCTTTTTCGGCACACAGCCCCGAATGACGCAGGTGCCGCCCATGCGGTTTTCCTCGGCCAAGGCCACCTTCGTACCATAGCCTGCCGAAATACGAGCCGCGCGCACGCCGCCCGACCCGCCGCCGATCACGAAGAGGTCGAAATCGAAGCTCATTTGCCGTCCTTTCCCTGCGCGGCCCTGATACCGCCCCAAGGATTTAGCCCTGCCTGCCCCGAAGAACAAGGCAAGCGCGCAAATGTGCCGGGTTTTGACGGGCTTTACTGGCCTGCGGCCCCAAGGCTCGGAACACGCGCCACCAATTCCGCGCGCCACGCGGCGTTTTCTTCCTTGGTCATCACCCAGCCGGGGATAGACAATTTGCGCAGCCGCACCGCCGCTTTGCCGCCTGCGGTGGCGGGGTCTTCGTCTTTGTCGTGCAACTCGCTGTAGCTGACCGAGGTGTATTTACCCCAAAACCGCGCCACTTCCAGCCGATCATGGCGGAAGACGAGCGCCGGGCGCGGCATCGACCACAGCACCCAAGCCAAAAAGAAGCACAAAACCGCGCCGACAAGGCCCGAGACGGAATGCCAAATCATCCCGTCTTCGCCGCCGCCGCGCAGCATCTCGACCAGCCCCAAAACCGGCGAGATCGCCTGCACAAGGCCAATCAAAATGATCCCCGCCGCCCAAAGGTGGGGCATGAGCGCGCGGCCCTGCACGACAAGGTCGGGGCGATGATCTGCTTGCGGGGTCATGTCAGCCTCGTGTCAACCTGCGGTCAATCAAGGTCCGCAAAGATATTGGCGTCTTCGGCAAAGTCGATGCGTTCTTGTGTCACCGAGCCTGCGTTGATGTCGCGCAGCTCCACCGCGCCATCGGGCCCGCCAATGATCACCATGTCGCAAATGTCGATGAAAAGCCCATTTTCCACGACACCCGGAATTTGGTTCAACGCCATCGCCAATTGGCGCGGGTTGGAGATGCGGTTGAGGTGCAAATCCACAATGTGGTTGCCCTCATCAGTGATATATGGTTGCGAGCCATTGAGCCGCAGCGTCGTTTGCCGCCCCAAAACCTCGACCGAGATCAGCATTTCCTCAATCAGCGCGCGGGTGGTCTGCCAGCCAAAGGGCACCACTTCCACCGGCAACGGGAAAGCGCCAAGGCTCACCACTTCTTTCGACGCGTCCGAAATCACGATCATCCGGTCAGAGGCCGTAGCGACGATCTTTTCTTGCAACAGCGCCCCGCCGCCGCCTTTGATCAGGTTCAACTCGCCGTCAAATTCATCGGCGCCGTCAATCGTCAGATCGAGCCATTTCGCTTCATCAAGCCCAACGACCGGAATGCCCACTTGGCGCGCAAGGTCGGCGGTGCGGCTCGAGGTCGGCACGCCAGTGATCCGCAGCCCTTCTTCGCGCACCAATTCGCCCAAGCAGCGCACCATCCAAGCGGCGGTCGAGCCCGTGCCAAGGCCCACCTTCATCCCGTCTTCGACGAAATCGACAGCACGGCGCGCGGCGGCGAATTTCGCCTTATCGATGGGGGAAAGCTCGGCGGGCATGGGCAACTCCTTGGTCAGAACGCGCGCAAAATGGTTACCCGCGCGTTATAGCCAAGCGATTGCCCCCGTGCGAGCGATATTTACCCCATTTCTGCGGCTTAAGTGCCGCTGCGTCAGGTGCCGAGGGTGAGCTTGAGCCCCGCCACGGCGGCGGGCCCCTTGCCGCCGCGATAGGAGAGGATCATCCGCTCCACCTTGGCGGGCGGTACAATCGGGCGCGCGGGCAGGCCATGCAGCGGATCTTCTGCCAATTCACGACGCAAAGCCTGCGCCTGCTGCGGCTCAATCAGCGACAGCGCGCGCGGTCCGGCCAAAAGGCTTTCCGCACGCGCATTTTCGGCGAAAATCACCTCATGCTCGGGCATCAGCACATGCACCCATTCGATGCGCTTGCACGGCAGCCGTGTGATACCGGGCAGACCGACAAGCGTTTTCGCCGCCACCAACACCTCTTCGCCGACCAAAGGTCCGGCGGTCGGGCGCAACAGCACGCGATGCTGACCAGAAAGATATAGCGCGCGGTCATTGTTCAGCACACCCGGCGCGATCCGCACCGGAGCGGAGCGTCCGCGCCCGTTCACGCGCCAGCGCCCAACCCAATCCACCGGGCGAAAGCCATTGTCAGAGGTTTGCAGCTTGTCACCGGGTTGCAGCGTTTCCACGGGTTTTGGCCCGCGCCGAGTGGCGATCAGCGTGCCCGCCGCAAAACAGACCGCCATCGCCGTATAGGCCACCGTTGGGTCATCCGATTCGATGGCGACGATCTGGTAGTCGCGCCCCGCTAAAAGCCGCTCTGACGAGGCGATGCCATGCACATCACCCTCAAATTCAAGCACATAAATCGTGATGTTGTCCGCCGGGTCGTTTGAGCCGACGGGGCGCACGACATAGGAATATTCCGTCTCCACATCGCCTGCGCCCCCGGAGCCATAACTCACCCCATCAAAGACCATCGGCGCCACCAGTTCCTGATCGCCATCTGCATCTTCAAAGATCGAGTCGTCATCAGACAGCGTGACAAAGCGCAGGCTGGCTGCCGGGTTAATGGTAAAGGTCGTGGCGCCAACGGTGTCTGGATTCGCGACAGCATTCGACCCGAAGGGATCCGGGCCGGAAATAATCAAATCCGATAGTTGCCAAGCGCCAAAAGTTGGCATGACTGCTCCATTCTTTAGGGGCAGTTTGCCGGGCAAGGGTGAAATTGCGCTTAACGCATTTACCGATTCACTATGGTCGAGCGCCGCAAACGTGGCTCACCGCTTGCGTGCGTGCAAATGTCGCTTTCGCACCTGCTGAAAGCCACGCAGCAGTGCAGCATGGCGCAAAGGGAGTGCGCGATGTTTCTGAGCGTTTTCGATATCTTCAAAGTCGGCGTCGGGCCGTCTTCTTCGCATACGATGGGGCCGATGGTGGCAGGCGGGCGGTTTTTGGACGCGCTCCGGGCCTCGCCGTTTCATCCGCAGTCTTTGCGGGTGCATTTGCACGGCTCGCTGGCCTTCACGGGCAAGGGTCACGCCACCGACCGCGCCACGATTTTGGGGCTCGCGGGCTTTTTGCCCGAAAGCTACGATCACGAGGCGGCAGAGGCGGCCTTGGCCGAAAACCGCGCCACGCATCTTCTGGTGCCCGAAGGGCTCGCCGCGCTGCAGTTCGACCCTGAGCATGATCTGATCTTTGATTACGGCGCCCCGCTGCCCGGCCATGCGAATGGTATGGTGATCGAGGCGCGCGACGCGCAAGGCGACGTGATCCTGCGCGAGACTTATTATTCCATCGGCGGCGGCTTCGTGCTGACGGAGGCGGAACATACGGCGGTGGATGACCGCGCGCTTTCTACCCCTTCTGCGGTGCCGTTCCCGTTCCGCTCGGCGGCGGAAATGCTGACGATGGCGCATGCCTCTGGGCTGTCGATTGCGCAGATGAAATGGCGCAACGAATGCCGCTTCCGCTCAGAGCAAGAAATTTCGGACGGGCTCGCACGGGTTTGGCTGGTGATGAACGATTGCCTCAACCGTGGTTTGGAGCTTGATGGCGAGCTTCCGGGCGGGCTGCGGGTGAAGCGCCGCGCCAAAGCGATTCACGAGGCGCTTTTGGCCGAGCGCGGCATGAACCTTGCCGCGCCGCATACGATCAACGATTGGATTTCCTGCTACGCGATGGCGGTGAACGAGGAAAACGCCGCCGGAGGGCAGGTGGTAACGGCCCCCACCAATGGCGCGGCGGGGGTGCTGCCAGCGGTGATCCGTTACTGGCTCGACCATGTGCCGGGCGCGACCTCCAGCCGGGTGGGGGAGTTTTTGCTCACCGCAGCGGCTGTGGGGGGCATCATCAAAACCAATGCCTCCATCTCGGGCGCGGAATGCGGCTGTCAGGCCGAGGTCGGCTCGGCGGCGGCGATGGCGGCGGCGGGCTTGGCGGCTGTGCTTGGCGGCACGCCCGAGCAGATCGAAAACGCGGCTGAAATTGCGCTTGAACACCACCTTGGCATGACCTGCGACCCGGTCAAAGGGCTGGTGCAGGTGCCCTGTATCGAGCGCAACGGGCTTGGCGCGATCAAGGCAATCTCGGCGGCGTCTTTGGCGCTGCGCGGCGATGGCACGCATTTCGTGCCGCTGGATGCGGCGATTGAAACAATGCGCCAAACCGGTCGCGACATGCATGAACATTACAAAGAAACGAGCCTTGGCGGGCTCGCGGTCAACGTGCCGAACTGCTGAGATTGGGGCTTGAGGGGCGCTGCCCCTCTTTGCCTTCGCGTTGGTGAAAATAACCTCGGGGGGCAGACAGCCCCCCTCGCTTCGGCTTTGATTATAGCGCGCGCCACCCAATATCGCGGCGGAAGAAGCCCTCTGGCCAGTCAATTTGCGCGACCATTTCATAGGCGCGGCTTTGCGCCTCTTGTAGGGTCGCACCGCGCGCGGTGACATTGAGCACGCGGCCCCCGGTGGCGATGATCTGGCCGTCTTTCGAGGCCGTACCTGCATGGAAGACCATCTGGCTGGAGGTCTCAGGAAGGGCGTCGAGCCCGTCGATCACGCTGCCTTTTTCATAAGCGCCGGGGTAGCCTTTGGCGGCCATCACCACGGTCATCGCGTGATCCTCGGCCCAAGTGGCTTGCACCTCATCAAGGCGCCCTTCGGCGCAGGCTTGCATCAGGTCCAGCGCCTGCGCGCCAAGCCGCATCATCAGCACCTGGCATTCCGGGTCGCCAAAGCGGACATTGTATTCCACAAGCCGCGCATTCCCATTTTCGATCATCAGCCCGGCATAAAGCACGCCTTGGAAGGGGGTGCCGCGCTTGGCCATTTCCGCCACCGTGGGGCGGATGATTTGGTCAAGCACCTGCTCTTGCAGCGCGGCGCTGAGCACCGGGGCGGGGGAATAGGCCCCCATGCCGCCAGTGTTCGGCCCGGTATCGCCTTCACCCACACGCTTGTGGTCTTGCGCGGTGCCAACCGGCAGCACGTTCACCCCATCGGAGAGCACAAAGAAGCTCGCTTCCTCGCCCGCCATAAACTCTTCAATCACCACCTCGGCCCCGGCGTCGCCAAAGGCCCCGCCGAAAATCTCGCGCAGGCCCGCTTCGGCTTCTTCCAGCGTCATCGCCACGATCACGCCTTTGCCCGCCGCCAGACCATCGGCCTTCACAACAATCGGCGCGCCTTGGGTGCGGACATAGTCAAGCGCCGGGTCCAGTTCGGCAAAGCGTGCCCAAGCGGCGGTGGGGGCGCCGCAGGCATCGCAAATCTCTTTCGTGAAGGCTTTGGAGGCCTCAAGTTGCGCCGCCGCCGCAGAGGGGCCAAAGCAGGGCACACCGGCTGCGCGCAAAGCATCGCCCACACCCGCGGCCAAGGGGGCTTCCGGCCCAATGATCACAAAATCAATCGCGTTTTCTTCAACACAGGCAAGCACCGCCGAGGTGGAGCACGGATCAATCGCCGCGAGTTCCGCCAGCAGCCCAATCCCCGCATTGCCCGGGGCCACAATCAGCCGGTCGCATTTCGGGTTTTGCTTCACCGCCCAAGCAAGCGCATGTTCGCGCCCGCCGCTGCCCAAGATCAGAATGTTCATGCCTATGTCCCCTTTCGGCTCTTGGCCTCGGCTTTCGGGTCTTCTAGGGTTTCGCCACCCCACAGGCAAGGCAACATGGACCTGATCGACGACAGCCCCGGCCCAGACGGCCCCTCAAACGCCCATGATTATACCGTCTCAGAGATTTCTGGCGCGGTGAAACGGGTGATTGAGGGGGAATTTGGTCGTGTGCGGGTGCGCGGCGAAGTGGGGCGGGTAAGCCGCCCGTCTTCGGGCCATATGTATTTTGACCTTAAAGACGCCAATGCCGTGATCTCTGCCGTTAGCTGGAAGGGGCAGGTAGCGCGGATGCAAATCCGCCCCGAAGAGGGGATGGAGGTGATTGCCACGGGCAAGCTGACCACTTTCCCCGGCCAATCGCGCTATCAGCTGATTGTCGAGACGGTGGAGCCTGCTGGTGCGGGCGCGCTGATGGCCATGCTTGAAGCACGGCGCAAGCAATTGGCGGCAGAGGGGCTTTTTGACCCCGCCCGCAAACGTCCGCTGCCCTATCTGCCTGAGGTGATCGGGGTGGTGACCTCGCCTTCTGGTGCTGTGATCCGCGATATTTTGCACCGTCTACGCGACCGCTTTCCGCGCCGGGTGCTTATTTGGCCGGTGGCGGTGCAGGGTCAAGCCTGTGCCTCTGAGGTCAGCGCCGCCATTCGCGGGTTCAATGCGCTGACCCCCGGCGGGCCGATCCCGCGCCCAGATTTGTTGATTGTCGCGCGCGGCGGTGGCTCGCTTGAAGACCTTTGGGGCTTCAACGAAGAGGCTGTGGTGCGCGCGGCGGCAGAAAGCCAGATCCCGCTGATTTCCGCCGTGGGGCACGAAACCGACACGACCTTGATTGATTACGCGTCGGACCGGCGCGCACCCACACCGACGGCGGCGGCAGAAATTGCGGTGCCGGTGCGGGCAGAGCTTTTGGCGCGGCTCAACGAGATGGAGGCACGCTCAAAACGCGCTTTGCTGCATCGGCTCGATGTGCGTCGCCAACGGCTTTCGGATCTTTCGCGCGGTTTGGGGCGGCCTCAGGCGTTGATTGCGCCGAAACGCCAGCGCTTTGATCTGACAGCCGACCGGCTTTTGCCCGCGCTGGATCGGTTGGTGGTGAAAAAACGCGCGGCCTTTGCAACGCTTGCTGCGCAGGTCTCGCCCCGGCTTTTGCAAAGTTATCTGCGGCATGAGGGGCAAAAACTTGCCGGGCTTTCTGAGCGGTTCGCACAGGCGCAAAAGGCGCGGCTCGTGCAGGCGCATGAGCGGCTGGAACGGCTCGAGCGGCTGCGTCAAACCTTGGGCTATACCGAGACCTTGCGGCGCGGCTACGCGGTGGTGCGGGGCCCCGGCGATACGGTGCTTACCACTGCGCGAGCGGCGGGGCAGGCCGGGGCTTTTGAGGTGGAATTTGCCGATGGGCGCTTGTCGGTCAGCACGGGCGCAGCCCCGGTTGTGCCTGTTTCTGCCCCCGTCAAACCGCCCAAACCCGCGCCAAAGCCGCGCGCCAAGAAAAAAGACACCCCGCCAGAGCAAGGCTCGCTTTTCTAAGCCCGCCGATCAGACCCCGATTTCCGGGCCGGGGCAGTTGAGCGGTGTGTTGACCTCTTCCAGCGAGACAAGCGGCGCACCTTCGCGATTGCCCTCAAACCACGCGACCAGCGCATCGCCGCTTTGGTGGAAGGTCCAGCATTGCAGGCCCACTTGCTGGGAGTGGTAGTCAAAGCAAATCTGGTCATTCATTGCAAACCAGTCGCCTTCCTCGCATTGCCCCTCGGCAAAGGCCCACACGACTTTGCGACCGGGGCGGTATTGCTCCACCCCATAGACCTCACCGCCCGAGGAATAGGTGATCGTTTTGCCAAGCGTCAGTTGGTCAAACTGATCCGCGCTGAGCGGTGGGCCGACCTCTTCCGCCGTGGCGGCAAGCGGTGCAAGGCAGAGGGCAAGGGCAATCAGGCTGGGGCGCATGCGGGACTCCTTTTGCGCAAGATAGCGTCAAAGGGGGCGCCCCGCAAAGCCACGGCTGCGTGAGGCGGCATCCTCACGCTTGCGGGGCGATGGTGACCTTGGGCACGTCCTCTGCCACCGCTTTGCGCAAGGCCAGCACCCGATGATCCATCACCGAGAACCATTTCGCGGGCCAAAGCGCGAGCGCCGACATCACCCGCAGGCTGCGCGGCAAGATCGGGCGGCCTGTCGCCTCCGTTTCGCCCAGTTGCAGCGCGGGATAGGGGCGCGCGGGGTGGGCATGGTGGTCGGCATGGCGCGGGGCATTGAGCATCATCAGCGAGGAGGCGGTTTCGCGCGCATCCCAGCTGTGCAGTTCGGTCGCTGGTTCATATTGGCCGGGGGTGAGTTCGCGGCGCAAAAGGCCGTAGTGTTGCACGTAATCGCTGAGCAAAAGCTGCATCTGAGCCAATGCACAAAGCGCGACATAGGCGATAAGCCCCGTCCAACCGAAGAAAAGCACCGATCCGATCAGGAACCACGATCCGCCCAAAACGTAGATCACGTAAGGATTGAGCGCCTTGATCCGCTGTTTGAGCGTGGGCTTTTGCCCCAAAGCGTCGCGGCGTTGCGCGTCGCGCGCCTTTTCAACCGCCAAGCCCGCCTCAAAGCCGCCACGCCAAGCGCGCGGCAGGTAGGCCCAGAAGCTTTCGTTTAACGTGGCGGTGGCCGGGTCTTTCGGGGTGGCGACGGCAGTATGGTGCACCAGCCGATGCGCGCTGACATGATGGCCGTAAAGCAGCGAGATATAGACCCATTTGCCAAGCGCAAAGAGCTTGCGCTCGCCCCGGTGGATCAGCTCATGCGCATTGGCATTAGAGACTTGGCCAAACCAAAGACCCGCCGCCAGCAGGACCAAAATCCGGTTTGGCCACCCAAGGCCCGAAAAGCCCGCAACCGCGCCCACGGTCGCAACCAACAGCACGAAATGCATCACCGCCACCGCTTGGGAGAGCAAATCGGCTGCAGGAAACGCGGCCCCTTCGGGCGCATCCGGTGCGGGTTTCGGCAGGCGATGGTCCAAGTAATCAACGCCCAGCAAAATCCACAACAGCGCGATGGCAGGCCAAAGCCCGCCATAAAGCGCGCCAAGCAAGATCAGCGCGGCGGGCGTGAGCGACAAAATCGCAAAGGATTTCACATCAGGAATATCGCGCCCCAGCGTGCGCAAACCGCGCAACGCGCCCGTCAGGGCGGAAAAGGGCAGTTCTTTCGGGGAGTCGGTCATAGCTTTTTCTCCGGCAGGGAAAGGGCCGTGCTTTGCCTTTGCTTACTCAAAAAGACTGGCGGGGAGGGGGGTGACGACTTGCCGCGTCAGCGCTTTTGTGGCCCATTGCGTGCATGTCTGCTGTTCCTTTGCTCGCCTTGCCGTTTTTCTGTGCTGCGTTGGTTTTGGCGCTTTGGCAAGGAGTGGCCTTTGCGGGGGCGCCCGCATCGTGGCGCAAGTCTTTCATCAAAACCGGGGCGGTTTGGGCTTTGGCGGCGGGGCTAGCGCTTTCTGCGCCTGCGGGCACGGGGGCGGTGATCCTTGTTGGTCTTGTACTTGGGGGTTTGGGGGATTTCTTTCTGTCGCGTCCGGGGCAGGGGGCGTTTTTGGCGGGCATGGTGGCCTTTGCCTTGGGGCATCTGGCTTATGCGGCGGCATTTTTTGCGCTGGGAAGGGCTTGGCCCGATCTTTGGCCCGCGCTGGGCGCAGGGGCTTTGGCCGCGCTGGCCTTTTTGTTCCTTGCACCGCGTGCGGGGGCGCTCAAGTGGCCTGTGCAACTCTATATCGGCGTGATTTTGGTCATGGTGCTCGCCGCCTTGCGCGTCGATGATCCGCGCATCTTTTGGGGTGCGCTATGCTTCATGGCCTCTGATTTCATTCTGGCGCTGGAGTTGTTTGCACTGCCGCCGGGGCGGGTGCGGCGCGCTGCCTCGCACATCGTTTGGGCGCTTTATTGGCCCGCGCAGGCGCTGATTGCTTGGTCTGCGCTGGGCTAAAGCGGCTTCACTCTTTTCTCCCCCGCCCTGATCCGTTAGGGATTTTGCAAAACGGAGGCCTCGATGTCGTTCTTCAACAAGCTCAAATCGCGGCTCACCCGCTCTTCCTCGAAACTGGAAGAGGGGCTTGATGCGCTTGTCAACGAGGCCCCCGCGCCGGAGACCGAGGAAGACAACGCCCCCGACGTGGCGCTGGAACTGCCGCCGGAGCCGGAACCCACGCCCGAGCCAGAACCCGAGGGTGCGCCGGAGCCTGTGGCTGCGGACCCCGAGCCGCAACCCGAACCCGCTTTGGAAACCCCGCCCGCGCCGGAACCGGTGCAAGCGGTGGCTCCGGAGCCGGTGATCGAGCCCCCGCCGCAAGAAGAAGTGGCACCCGAGGTTGTGATCGCGCCGGAGGTTGTGGCGGCACCCGAGGAAGACTCCACGCCGGTGGTTGAAGCTGTTGCAGAGCCTGCCCCGGTAGAAGAAACGCTTCCTGAGCCTGAGCCTGAGCCTGAGCCTGAGCCTGAGCCTGAGCCTGAGCCTGAGCCTGAGCCTGAGCCTGAGCCTGAGCCTGAGCCCGAGACCGCCCCGGCTCCCGAACCCGAAAAGCGGGGTTTCTTTGGTCGGCTTATGGGGCGCGGCGGGGCAGAGGTCGCGCCCGAGACAGAACCGGAACCCGAAGTTGTGTCTGCTCCCTCCCCCGTCCCCGCTCCGGAGCCCGAGGCGGCCAAGCCCGGCTTCTTCGGCCGGATCGCGGCGCGGGCCGATGTGCCGCGCCGGGTGCTGGACGATGAGATGCTCGAAAGCCTCGAAGAGGTGCTGATCGCCGCCGATATGGGGGTGGAAACCGCTTTGCGGGTCACCGCCAACCTGGCCGAGGGGCGGATGGGCCGCAAGCTTTCGGTGCCCGAACTCAAAGAACTGCTCGCGGCAGAAATCGCGCGGATCATGGAGCCGGTGGCGAAACCGCTGCCGCTTTATGCGCGCAAGCCGCAGGTGGTGCTCGTGGTGGGCGTCAACGGGTCGGGCAAAACCACGACGATTGGCAAGCTTGCGAGCCAATTCCGTGCGGCGGGCAAGAATGTGGTGATCGCGGCGGGCGACACTTTCCGCGCTGCGGCGGTTGAACAACTCAAAGTCTGGGGCGACCGCGCTGGCGTGCCGGTGCTTACAGCCCCCGAAGGCTCGGACCCGGCTGCGCTTGCTTATGATGCGCTCAAACGGGCGACCGAAGAAGGCGCCGATCTCTTGATGATCGACACCGCGGGGCGGTTGCAAAACCGCTCTGACCTGATGGAAGAACTTGCCAAGATCGTGCGGGTGATCCGCAAGCTTGATGACAGCGCGCCGCATAACACTTTGCTCGTGCTGGATGCGACCACAGGACAAAACGCGGTGACGCAAGTGGATGTGTTCCGCAAAATCTCCGATGTGTCGGGGCTTGTGATGACCAAGCTTGATGGCACCGCAAAGGGGGGCGTGCTCGTGGCGTTGGCCGACCGCTTTGGCTTGCCGATCCACGCCATCGGCCTTGGCGAACAGATCGACGATCTTTCGCCCTTTGACCCGGAAGAATTTGCCGCAGCGCTTGTGGGGATTGAAACCGAGTAACAGAGCGGGGGCGCTGCCCCCCCTTTGGCTTGGCTTAACCCCCTGAGGGGAGGCCGCTTGCGGCCGGGGGCAGAGCGCCCCATTTTTGTCTGTAAAGAAGACCCAACGTGATTGAGTATATCAACGCGATTTCCGGCACGCCCACCGGGCATAATGTGGCAATTGGCCTTGCGCTGATGGCGGCGTTTTTGCACGCGCTTTTTGGCGCGCTGCAAAAGGGGCGGCATGATCCTTGGCTGAGCCGCGCGGTGATTGATGCGTCCTATGGGGTGATCGCCGCGCCTTTCGCGCTTTTTGTCGTGCCGTGGCCCGAGCCGCATATGTGGCCGATTTTCGCGGTCGTTGTGGTCATTCACATTGGCTACAAGCTTGCGCAGGCGGCCAGCTACACGCGCGGGGCTTATACAGTTGTCTATCCTGTGGTGCGCGGCACCGGGCCCTTGTTCACCGTTTTGGGCGCGGGGCTTTTGTTCGCGGAGCATTTCACGCCCGGTCAATGGGCGGGCGTGGCGCTTTTGGTGGGCGGCATCTGGGGGCTGGCCCTTTATAACCTGCGCACGCTCACCGTGGGGCGCGAAACCATGGTCTCGGCGCTTGCGCTGGCGGTGCTGACGGGGGGCTTTGTGGCTGCCTATACCACGGTCGATGCATATGGCATTCGCGCCACGGCCAACCCGTTCACCTTTTTGGCGTGGTTCTTCTTCTTAGATGGTTGGTTCATGCCGCTTTTGACCTTGCGGCGCTGGGGCCACATCCCAAAGGTCGAATTCGCGCCGCTTCTTAAAAGGGGTGTCACTGGCGCGATCGTGGCCTATTTCTCCTTCGGCGCGGTGATGATGGCAACGCGCATCGACCGGGTGGGGGAGGCAGCGGTGCTGCGGGAAACCTCGACCGTGTTTGCCGCGCTGATTGGCTGGCTGGTGCTGGGCGAGAAGGTGGGGCCACGGCGCACTGGGTTGATGGCACTGATTGCCCTCGGCGCCGTTGTGGTGGAATTTGCGGGCAACCGATAGGAAAGAGGCAGGCATGGCACAGAAGAAAGAGATTTCCGCAAAGCTGAAAGCGGCGCTCGATTTTGGGCCTTTGCTGGTCTTCTTTGTCGCGTTCTTTCTGTTCAAAGATCACCCGGTTGAACTTTGGGGGCAAAGCTACGGCGGCTTCGTGCTTGCCACGGCGGTGTTTGTGCCGGTGTTGGTTGCCTCGATGGCGGCGCTTTGGCTGCTGACCGGGCATTTGGCGGCGATGCAGATTGCCACTTTGGTTTTGGTCGTGGTCTTTGGCGGGCTCTCGATCTGGTTCAATGACCCGCGCTTTTTCAAAATGAAGCCGACACTGATCTATATGCTCTTTGCCGGGCTTTTGGGTTTTGGGCTGTGGCGTCGTAAGCCGTGGCTGCAACTTGTCATGGATGGCGCGATCCCGATGCAGCCTGCGGGCTGGACGATCCTGACCAAGCGACTGGTGGTTTTCTTCCTGTTCTTGGCGGTGGCCAATGAGGTCATCTGGCGGAATTTCTCGGACACCGTCTGGGTGAACTTCAAAACCTTTGGCCTGACGATTTTGTTGATGGGCTTCTTTGCCGCGCAAGCGCCGCTTTTCTCGCGCTATGGCGTGGAAGGCGACAAAGACGAGAAGTGATTTCCCTTTGATTTGCCCGGAACGGCCGCGCCAGCGGCCCGGGCAGCGCCCGACCGCCCCCTCGGGCGGGCGCTTTGCGGCGGTGGTGCCCCGCGCATCCGCACAAGATTTTTCAAGATAAAGCGCACAGCTCACGCGCCAGACGCCCACCCGGCGGTCTGGCGCGGCCCTTTTGTGGTGCTCCTTTTAAATCGTCAGGCATCTGCCCCCCGAAATTTCCCGCAAAAAAGCGCATTTTTCCGACGTTCTGCGCGGAACCGACAATTTGTAAGCTATGCTCCAAATCTGACAATTTCTGCAAGTGTCAGAAATAAAAAGGATATTTCCTGAAATCCGACTTGGCACACTCCCTGCTTATTACTCTGTGAGCGCGGTCGCGCACCGTCTCGACCCACAGATGAACGCACCAAACCTTTAGGGAGCCAGACCAATGAGCCAACTCCGTCAGATCGCCTTCTACGGCAAAGGTGGTATCGGTAAATCCACCACCTCGCAAAACACCCTCGCCGCCCTCGTCGAAATGGGTCAAAAGATCCTGATCGTCGGCTGCGACCCCAAGGCGGACTCGACCCGTCTGATCCTCAACACCAAACTGCAAGACACCGTGCTGCACCTCGCCGCTGAAGCCGGTTCGGTGGAAGATCTCGAAGTCGAAGACGTTGTGAAAATCGGCTACAAAGGCATCAAATGCACCGAAGCCGGTGGCCCGGAGCCGGGGGTTGGCTGCGCCGGCCGTGGCGTTATCACCGCTATCAACTTCCTCGAAGAAAACGGCGCCTATGACGACGTTGACTACGTCTCCTACGACGTTCTGGGCGACGTTGTGTGCGGCGGCTTCGCCATGCCGATCCGTGAAAACAAAGCGCAAGAAATCTACATCGTCATGTCGGGCGAGATGATGGCGCTGTACGCGGCCAACAACATCGCCAAAGGCATTCTGAAATATGCGAACTCGGGCGGTGTGCGTCTGGGCGGCCTGATCTGCAACGAGCGTAAAACCGACCGCGAACTCGAGCTGGCCGAAGCGCTGGCCGCCAAACTCGGCTGCAAAATGATCCACTTCGTGCCGCGCAACAACGTGGTGCAACACGCCGAGCTGCGTCGTGAAACCGTGATCCAATACGATCCGACCTGCCAACAGGCGCAAGAATACCGTGAATTGGCCCGCAAAATCCACGAGAACTCGGGCAAAGGCGTGATCCCGACCCCGATCACCATGGAAGAGCTTGAGCAAATGCTGCTCGACTTCGGCATCATGCAGTCGGAAGAAGATCGCGAAAAGCAAATCGCTGAAATGGAAGCGAAAATGAAAGCCTAAGGGCTGACTTGCTGACCGGGTGGGCGCTTTTCGCCCACCCCACCTCCCAAATCAAACACGCCAGTGAGAGGAGCGCCAAAAGGATGGCCAAAGATCACGTGAGCGGCCCGGAAGAGCTTGAGAGCCTTATTCAAGAAGTGCTCGAAGCCTATCCCGCGAAGGCCCAGAAGAAACGCGCCAAGCACCTGTCGGTGACCACCGCGACCGATGAAGATCCCGATCCGGTGACCGGTATCGCCTCGAAATGCGACAGCACCAAATCGAACATCAAATCCGTTCCGGGCGTGATGACGATCCGTGGTTGCGCCTACGCCGGTTCGAAAGGCGTGGTCTGGGGCCCGATCAAGGACATGGTCCACATTTCGCACGGCCCGGTCGGCTGCGGCCACTACTCGTGGAGCCAACGCCGTAACCTCTACACCGGCACCACCGGCGTGGACAGCTTCGTGACGATGCAGTTCACCACCGACTTCCAGGAAAAAGACATCGTCTTCGGCGGTGACAAGAAACTGGAAAAAACCATCGACGAAATCAACGAGCTGTTCCCGCTCGCCAACGGCGTCACCGTGCAATCGGAATGCCCGATCGGCCTGATCGGCGACGACATCGAAGCCGTTGCGAAGAAGAAAAACAAAGACATCGGCAAGACCATCGTGCCGGTGCGTTGCGAGGGCTTCCGCGGTGTGTCGCAGTCGCTCGGCCACCACATCGCCAACGACGCGATCCGTGACTGGGTGATCGAAGCGCCGGAAAGCGAAGCGAAGAAAAGCTACGAGCCGGGCCCCTACGACGTCAACATCATCGGTGACTACAACATCGGTGGCGACGCCTGGGCTTCGCGCATGCTGCTCGAAGAAATGGGCCTCAACGTGATCGGCTGCTGGTCGGGCGATGCGACGCTGGCGGAAATGGAACGTGCGCCGAAAGCGCAACTGAACCTGATCCACTGCTACCGCTCGATGAACTACATCTGCCGTTACATGGAAGAAAAGTACAACATCGGTTGGATGGAGTACAACTTCTTCGGCCCGACGCAGATCGCCGCCTCGCTGCGCGCCATCGCTGCCAAGTTCGACGAGTCGATCCAAGAGAAAGCGGAAGCCGTCATCGCCAAGTATCAGCCGCTGGTTGACTCGGTTCTGGCCAAATACAAACCGCGCCTCGAAGGCAAGTCGGTCATGCTCTACGTCGGCGGCCTGCGTCCGCGCCACGTCGTCACCGCTTATGACGACCTTGGCATGGTGATCGCCGGTACGGGCTACGAATTCGCCCACAACGACGACTACAAGCGCACCGGCCACTACGTCAAAGAAGGCACGCTCATCTATGATGACGTGACCGGCTACGAGCTTGAGAAGTTCATCGAGAAAATCCGTCCCGACCTCGTCGGCTCGGGCATCAAAGAGAAGTATCCGGTGCAAAAGATGGGCATTCCGTTCCGTCAAATGCACAGCTGGGACTACTCGGGCCCGTACCACGGCTACGACGGCTTCGCGATCTTCGCGCGCGACATGGACATGGCGATCAACAACCCGGTTTGGGGTCTGTTCGACGCGCCGTGGGAAACCCCGGCTGTCGCGGCTGAGTAATCGATTGAGCTTGCGGGGGGCGCTTTGCCCGCCCCCCTTCCTCCCCCCTTTGGCCACGTCCCGGAATGCGGACGGCCCATGAAAGGACAGACCCATGCCCCAGTCGGCAGATAAGGTTCTCGACCATTCGAAGCTTTTCCATGAGCCCGAATACAAAGACATGCTCGCCAACAAAAAGGCGACCTACGAATGCGGTCACACCGCCGAAACGATCCATCAGATCGGCGACTGGACCAAATCCTGGGAATACCGCGAAAAGAACCTCGCCCGTGAAGCGGTGACGATCAACCCGGCGAAAGCTTGCCAACCGGTTGGCGCCGTGTTCGCTGCCCAAGGCTACGAAGGCACGCTGCCCTTCGTGCACGGTTCGCAAGGCTGCGTGGCCTACTACCGTTCGCACCTGTCGCGCCACTTCAAAGAGCCCTCGGCGGCTGTGTCCTCGTCGATGACGGAAGACGCCGCGGTGTTCGGCGGCCTGACCAACATGGTCGAAGGTCTCGCCAACTCCTATGCGCTCTACAAACCGAAAATGATCGCCGTTTCGACCACCTGCATGGCCGAAGTTATCGGTGACGACCTGAACTCCTTCATCATCCAAGCGAAGGAAAAAGGGTCGGTTCCGGAAGACTTCCCGGTGCCCTTCGCACATACCCCGGCCTTCGTGGGTTCGCACGTTGATGGCTACGACAACGCGCAAAAAGGCTTCCTCGACCTGTTCTGGGCCGGCGCCGAGCGCAAAGCGGGCGAAAGCATCAACATCATTCCGGGCTTCGACGGTTATGCGGTTGCCAACAACCGTGAAATCAAACGCATGCTCGACATGATGGGCGTGGGCTTCACGATCCTTGGCGATGTGTCGGAAGTTTATGACACCCCGTCCGATGGCACCTACCGCATGTATGCGGGTGGCACCACGCTCGAAGACGCGAAAGCCTCGATCAACGCCAAAGCGACGATCTCGATGCAAGAATGGTGCTCGCCCAAGACGATGGAAGTCGTCGAGAAAGTGGGCCAAGAGACCGCCGTCTTCAACTACCCGATGGGCGTTTCGGCGACCGACAGCTTCTTGATGAAAGTCTCGGAACTGACCGGCAAAGCGATCCCGGATGCGCTGAAACTGGAGCGTGGCCGCCTCGTCGACGCGATGGCCGACAGCCAAGCCTACCTGCACGGCAAAACCTTCGCGATCTTCGGCGACCCGGACTTCGTGCTCGGCATGGCCAAATTCGTGATGGAAATGGGCGGCGAGCCCAGCCACTGCTTGGCCACCAACGGGTCGAAAAAATGGGCCAAACAAATGCAAGCGGTTCTGGACGCCTCGCCGTTCGGTGCCAAAGCGCAAGTTTGGGCCGGTAAAGACCTGTGGCACATGCGTTCGCTGCTCGCCACCGAGCCGACCGACTTCCTGATCGGTTCGTCCTACGGGAAATACCTTGAGCGTGACACCGGTATCCCGCTGATCCGCTTGACCTTCCCGATCTTCGACCGTCACCACCACCACCGCTTCCCGACCTGGGGCTACCAAGGTGGTCTGACCGTCCTCGTGAAGATCCTCGACGCGATCTTCCTCAAGGCCGACCAAGACGCCGGCACGCTGGGCGAAACCGACATGAGCTTCGACCTGACCCGCTAAGGGACAGGGCTTTGCCAAGGGGCCGGCGGTGCGAACCGCCGGCCTTTTTCTATCTGTAGGGGCAGGGTTTTCGTGGGCTGTCGTGAACCCGACAATCCTACAATTTTCGGGCCAAGTCGGAAAATTGCATCAAAGCAGGGGCTTGGCAGGCATTTTGCAGGATGTGCAACTTGGCACGCTCCTTGCTTCATCTTCTGTAACAGGGAGACGCCTCATGTCCGAAGCCTTGAAGAACAAAGTCGCCGAAGTGCTCAACGAGCCGGGTTGCGCCACCAATACCGCGAAAGCCGACGGTGCGCGCAAGAAGGGCTGCACCAAGCAGCTTACGCCCGGCGCGGCCGCAGGTGGTTGTGCGTTTGACGGGGCAATGATCACCCTGCAACCGATCACCGATGTGGCCCATCTTGTTCATGCGCCGCTCGCGTGCTGGGGCAATGGTTGGGACAACCGCTCTGCAGCTTCTTCGGGGTCTGACCTTTACCGCAAAGGCTTCACCACCGATCTGAGCGAGCTCGATATCGTGATGGGGCATGGCGAGAAGAAGCTTTTCCGCGCGATCCATGAGGTAATCAAGGAGCAATCCCCGGCAGCGGTGTTCGTTTATGCGACCTGCGTCACTTCTCTTGTGGGGGACGATATTGAAGTGGTCTGCAAAGCCGCTGCCGAGAAATGGGGCACGCCCGTCATTCCGGTGAATGTGCCGGGCTTTGTGGGCTCCAAAAACCTTGGCAACAAGCTCGGCGGTGAGGCGCTGCTGGACCACGTGATCGGCACGATCGAGCCGGAAACGACCACGCCTTACGACATCAATATCATTGGTGATTTCAACCTGTCGGGCGAGTTGTGGCAGGTGAAACCGCTGCTCGACAAACTTGGCATCCGTATCCTCGGTTCGATCTCGGGCGATGCGCGCTATCGCCAAGTGGCGCAGATGCACCGCGCCAAGGCGACAATGCTGGTTTGCTCGCAAGCGCTGGTCAATGTCGCGCGCAAAATCCAAGAGCGTTGGGGCGTGCCGTATTTTGAAGGCTCGTTCTATGGCATCGCCGATACCTCGGAGGCGTTGCGCAAAATTTGTGGGCTGCTGGTCGAGCAGGGCGCAGATGTCGAACTGCTCAGCCGCTGCGAGGCGCTGATTGCCGAAGAGGAAGCCAAGGTTTGGGCGGCGCTCGAACCTTTGCGGCCCCGCGTCGCGGGCAAGCGGGTGCTGCTTTACACCGGCGGGCATAAAACCTGGTCGGTCGTCGCCGCGCTGCAAGAATTGGGCATGGAGGTGGTGGGCACCTCGATGCGCAAAGCGACCCAAAACGACCGCGCCCGCGTGGTCGAGATCATGGGCGACGCGAACCATATGTATGAAAACATGGCCCCGCGTGAGATGTATGACATGCTGCGCGATGCGGGGGCTGATGTGCTCCTTTCAGGCGGGCGCAGCCAGTTTGTGGCGCTCAAAGCGCGGATGCCTTGGGTCGATGTGAACCAAGAAAAGCACGAGCCCTACGCGGGTTATATGGGGATGGTCGATCTTGTCCGCGCCATCGACCGGTCTGTGAACAACCCGATCTGGGCCGATTTGCGCGAACCTGCGCCTTGGGATGTGCCGCTGACGGGGGGCGCTGTGCTGCCCGCGCCGTCTGGAGCTTGCCCGGTCACCCATGTTTCCGCGCCGATGGGCCGCGCGCCGACCTTGGTGCCGCAAACGCCTTCCAGCCCGGAGGTGCAAACCCCGCAAGCCGCGGCCAATCCGCTTGAAGGTTTGGCCAATTCCGCCACCGATTTCGAGGATTGCTGAGATGGCTTGCCTGACCCACCCGCGCCGCGCGCTGTCCACCAATCCGCTCAAAGCCTCGGCTCCCTTGGGCGCGGCTTTGGCTTATCTTGGGATTGAGCGCGCCGTGCCGCTGTTTCATGGCGCACAGGGCTGCACCGCCTTTGGCATGGTGCATCTGGTGCGCCATTTCAAAGAGGCGATCCCGCTGCAGACCACCGCGATGAACGAGATCACCACGATCTTGGGCGGGGCTGATCAGTTGGAACAAGCGATTGAAAACCTGCGCAAACGCGCGAACCCGAAGTTCATCGGAATTGCCTCCACCGCGCTCACCGAAACGCGCGGCGAAGATGTGGCGGGTGAATTGCGCGATATTCTCTCTCGCCGCAAAGACTTTGCCGAGACCAAGGTTGTCTATGCCGCGACGCCTGATTTTGAAGGCGGGATGCAAGATGGCTGGGCCAAGGCGATTGAGGCTTTGGTCACCGCGCTTGTCCCGGTGACGCCTGCGCCCGACCCGGATTTGCGGCAGGTCACGCTTTTGCCCGGCGTGCATTTGACGCCCGCCGAAATTGAAGAATTGGTGCGGATGATCCGCGCCTTCGGCCTTAATCCGCTGGTGCTGCCCGATATTTCCACATCGCTTGATGGACACTTGGCCGAGGATTGGTCTGGCTGCTCGCTTGGCGGCACGCCCGTTGATCGCATTGCCGATGTGACGCGCTCGGCCTGCACACTCGCGATTGGTGAGCAAATGCGGGGCACCGCGCAAATCATCGAAGACAAGGCCGCCGTGCCTTATCGGGTTTTCCCCTCGGTGACGGGCCTCAAGGCGGTCGATGCCTTCGTGCGGGTGCTGATGGAGCTTTCGGGTACGCAAACCCCGCCGCCCTCCCTCCAACGTGACCGCACGCGTTTGCAAGATGCGATGTTGGACGCGCATTTCTTCACCGGCGCGCTGAAAGTCGCGATCGGCGCGGAGCCTGATTTGATGTTCGGCTTGGCCACCACGCTCACGCAAATGGGCGCGGAAATCGTCACCGCCGTGACCACCACCCAGCACAGCCCCGTCATCGAGCGGATGCCGTGTGACGAGGTGATCTTGGGCGATCTGGGCGATTTTGAGCGCGGCGCGAAAGCCGCGGGCGCGCAGGTTTTGCTCACCAACAGCTATGGCCGGATGGCGGCGGAGGCGCTGCATCTGCCGCTCGTGCGCGTGGGCTTTCCGGTGTTTGACCGGATCGGCGCGCAAGATGCCTGCCGGGTCGGTTATCGCGGCACCCGGGCCTTTTTGTTCGAAGTCGCCAATGCCGTGCAATCGGTTCACCACACCCCAAGGCCGGAAGATTTCGGCGCAACCCCCCTGCCTGAGGAGTTCTCCCATGTCCCGCACCCTGCGTCTTGTTGAGGAGTCGGATGCCCCCGCGCCCGGTGAAAAGCCGCTGCGCGTGGCCATTGCCTCAAACGATCTTGAAAACCTTGATGCTCACTTTGGCTCGGCCCGCAAAATCGCGGTCTATGAGGTCTGGAAAACCGGCGCGCGTTTTGTCGCCGCGCATGAGTTTTCCACCGCGACCGAGCAATCGGGCAAGCATGACGACATTGACGACCGGATCGCCCCCAAGGTCGAAGCGCTTGAAGGCTGCGCTTTGGTCTTTGCGCTGGCCATCGGGGGCCCGTCTGCGGCGCGCGTCGTGAAAATGGGCTGCCATCCGATCAAACGCAAAGAGCCCGAGCCGATCGCCGATGTGATCGCGCAGGTGCAAGAAATGCTCTCGGGCAGCCCGCCGCCGTTCCTGCGCAAAATCCTTGGCACTTATCAAAAACCCGATTTCACCGCCGATTTCGACGAAGAGGAATCCGTTTGATGGACACTGAAACCGAAGCGCCGCGCGGCGGCGAAATGGTCGAAAGCCCGTTCCTGAAACAACTGGTCGCCGTGATCCGCGCCGAGGATACGCATGGCCAATGGGACAACAAGACCGACATTGACCTGCTGGAAGAGTTCATCATCACCAAAGAAGAGCGCCGCGAAATGCCGATCATCGGTGACCCGGAGCCCGAGGTGATTTGGCGGCTGACCCGCTTTTATGACGCGGTTGGGCTTTTGGTGGAAAAGCGCTCCGGCTGCATGGCAACGCAAATGCAAAACATGCACCACGAGGGCTTTGGCCGGGTCGTGCTGATTGCTGGGCGTTTGGTTGTGGTTTCCAAACACCTGCGCGATGTGCACCGTTTTGGCTTTGAAACCTGGGCGAAGCTCGCGCAGGCGGGCGAGAAGCTTGTCGATGACGCGGTCAAGCTGATCGAGGAATTCCCCGAAGCGGCGAAGGCCTAAGCGATGATCCAGATCCAGCCGCTGAAAGTGAAACGGATCAAACGGGAGATTGAGCCCGTGAAATTGCACCCCTCGCGTGGGCGTACGGCGCTGTCGCGCTTTTTGCGCGCGGGGGCGGCGACAAGTCAAAAACCGAAAGCAAGGACGGCCCAATGACCTTGGAAGAACTGGAAGCCCGCGCCAAGAAGCTCTCGATGCGCGCGACCAATGCGAAGATGGAATTGCACGATCTTTCGGAAGAACTGCCGACCGACTGGCAGAAAATCCCCGAAGTCGCGCAGCAGACTTTTGAAATTTACCGTGAGCTGGATGAGGCCCGTAAGGCCGTGAAAGCCGCCAAGAAAGCACAGGAGTAATTACACATGGCGAACGTGGCCTATACGCGCGGTGGTGCGGAATATACCCCCGTCTATTTGATGAATATTGACGCCGAGAAATGTATCGGCTGTGGCCGCTGCTTCAAGGTTTGTGGGCGCGATGTGATGGCGCTTTATGGCGTCACCGAAGATGGCGACATTGTTCGCGTCGGTTCCGAAGAATGGGATGATGTGGAAGACGAAGTGGTCAAAAAAGTGATGCAGCTTGACGAGGCCGACAACTGCGTTGGCTGCGGTGCTTGCGCGCGCGTTTGCCCCTCGGAATGCCAAAGCCATGCGGCCCTTTCCTGATCCGTTTTGCGCCACCCCGGCGCCGGCACCCATGCTCGCGGGGGATGCAGATTTTGTCTGCATCTTCTCCCATGCGCTGGCGGAGCGGGCGGCGGGGCAGGGGCCTTTGACCGAGCGGCTGGGCCTGTCGGGCGCCGATTTGGCGGCGCTGCGCGATGCCTATCTGCCCGGCGTAGAGCTTCCCGATCTTGATCTTCCTGCGCCCGGCCAAAGCGCCGAGGAACAGGCGATCACCATGCTCGTTTTGTGGCGCGCGGGGGTGAACAGCCCCGAGGCGCGTCGGCTCGCCGCCATTTTGGCGCGGCGCGCGCAAGAACATCGCCATTTGTGGGAAGATCTTGGTCTGCCCTCACGCGCGCATCTGGGCGCGCTCATTCGGCGGCATTTGCCGGGCCTTGCTGCGGCGAACCATCAAAACATGCGTTGGAAGAAGTTCTTCTACCGCCAGATCTGCTCAGACAGCGCCTTTTCGCTGTGCCTGTCGCCCACATGCGATGAATGTGACGAACGGGCCGAGTGCTTTGCCCCCGATTGACCCCACATCTTTGTTGGCGGGGGCAGAGACCGCCCGCTCGCGCCCGGTCGAAAGCGCCGAGGCGATTGCCCGCGCGCTGGATGAGGCGCCCGAAGATATCGAGGTGCGGCTCGCCGCCTATCGCTTCTATTTCTACAGCCATGATTATGAAGCGGCCCTGCCGCAGGCCCGCGTGATTTTGAGCTTGGCGGCGCGGCGGCTCAATATTCCGCAAGACCCCGCCCAAGTGCGCCCCGAAGACGCCGATTTTACCGCGCATGACTTTGCGCCCGGTCTTTATCTGCAAGCTTTGGTGGGGATTGGCTATTGCGCGGTGCGGATGGGGCAAACCGATCTGGTGCGCGAAGTGCTTTCCATCGCGGCCTATCTTGACCCGTCCGATCGTTTTGGCGGGGCATGGCTGCTGGAGCGCTATGAAACCGGCCTTGCGGAAGACATGTAGGCCACTTGGCCCGAACTTTGTCGTAACCCGCACAATCCCCCCACATTGTCAGACGCGACTTGGCCCAAAACCTGCGAAAATAAGGGGCCAGCACTTGGCACGATGCTTGCTGTATCTCTGGTGAGCCCTCGGCCAACCGGCCCAAAGGCACATCATCAGTCACAGGAGAGTGTCATGATCGATATTACCGAACCTGCCCAAAGCGCGATCAAAGCGGCCATCGACGGTGCCGGTCAGCCCGTCGCGGGGCTGCGCCTTATGGTGCAATCGGGCGGTTGCGCGGGCCTGAAATACGGCATGGCGCTGGAACTGGAAGCCCAACCCGATGATGAGGTGGTGAGCTTTGGCGATGTCAATGTGCTGATCGACCCCGCCAGCCGTGAACACCTCACCGGCGCGAAGATCGACTTCGTTACCAATGTCGAAGGCGCTGGTTTCGTTTTCGACAACCCCAACGCTCAAAACAGCTGCGGTTGCGGCAAATCCTTCTGCTGAGGAGCGCGCGATGTTCGATTACTCCGATAAGGTCAAGGAATACTTCTTCAAACCGCGCAACGCGGGTGTGTTGGAGGATGCCAATGCTGTGGGCGAGGCCGGATCGCTTGCCCGTGGCGATGCGCTCAAACTGATGCTGCGCATCAATCCCTTGTCGGAAATGATCGAAGAGGCGCGGTTCCTGAGCCACGGCGGCGGTTCGATGATCGCCTGTTCTTCGGCGCTGACCGAATTGGTGCGGGGCAAATCTGTTGACGAAGCCTCGCGCCTGACCTCGGCCGATATTGCCGAATTCCTTGACGGTTTGCCGCCGGAGAAAATGCACTGCTCCGAAAGCGGGGAAAAGGCGCTGGCCGCCGCGATTGCTGCTTTCCGGGGGGAAACCCCGGTCGCGCCCGAACGCCGCCCGGCGGAACCCGCGCTCGTGCAAATCGCCGTGCCGCCGAAGCCGCGCCGCGCGCCGCCGCCTGCTGCGGCGGCTATGGCCGCGCGCCAAAACGGGGCCGCGCCCGGCATGACGCTGCGCGAGTTGATTGCAAAGAATAACCCGCTTGCCGCTGTCGAAGAAGAAGAGACAGGCCCGGTCGAACCCGTGAGCGAAGATGACGCCTCGGTGATCTCGAAGATCATCACCGAAATGCGCCCGATCTTCCAACGCGACAAAGGCGATATTGAGCTTTTGGAAATCAAGGGTCGTCAGGTCTTTGTGCGGCTCTCGGGCACTTGCGCCAGCTGCCTGATGGCAAGCCAAACCCTTGCCGGGGTTCAAAAAAGGATCATGGAGACCATCGGTCGCCCGTTCCTTCTGATCCCCTCCACCGCCCGCGCCTGAGGATAGTATGACCAACGCCGCCCGCATCTATCTCGACAACAATGCCACCACCCGCGTGGTGGAAGAAGCTGTCGCCGCGATGCTGCCGCTTTACACCGAGGAGTATGGCAACCCGTCTTCGGCCCATGCCTTCGGGGCGGCTGCGGGCAAGGGGATGCGTGCGGCCCGTAAGGCGATGCAGGGGCTGA
Organism: Rhodobacter aestuarii; assembly: GCF_900156655.1. Lineage (GTDB taxonomy): Bacteria > Pseudomonadota > Alphaproteobacteria > Rhodobacterales > Rhodobacteraceae > Rhodobacter > Rhodobacter aestuarii. The sequence continues at coordinate 126,537 of NZ_FTOG01000008.1, forward strand.
TCGGCGCGGAAAGCGAGGCGGAGATCATCTTCACCTCGGGCGGCACGGAAGCCAATACCACTGCGATCCGCTCGGCTTTGGCGGTGCAGGAAGGCCGGCGCGAGGTGATTATCTCCACCGTCGAACATCCCGCGATTTTGCAGCTTTGTGATGCGCTTGAAAAATACGAAGGCGTGAAGGTGCAACGCATTCCGGTTGATGCCCAAGGGCGGCTGGAGATTGAGGCGTATCGGGCCGCTTTGTCGGACCGTGTCGCGGTGGTGTCGTTCATGTGGGCCAATAACGAAACCGGGGTGATCTTCCCGGTCGAGGGGCTGGCCGAACTGGCGCATGAATTTGGGGCGCTGTTCCATACAGACGCCGTGCAAGCCGCCGGTAAAACCCCTATTTCGGTCAAGGGCACGGCGATTGATATGCTCTCGCTCTCGGCCCACAAGTTCCACGGCCCCAAGGGGGTTGGTGTGCTTTACCTCAAAAAAGGCGTGGCCTTTCAACCGCTTCTGCGCGGCGGCAAGCAAGAACGCGGGCGCCGGGCGGGCACGGAAAATGCGCCTGCCGTGACCGGCGCGGGCGTGGCTGCCGAAATCGCCGCCGCCCGTCTGGCTGACGATGCCCCCCGCATCGCTGCGCTGCGCGACCGGCTTGAGGCGGGTATTCTCAACACCATCTCGCATTGCACCGTTTTGGGCGCGCCGCGCGATCGGGTGCCGAACACGCTCTGCATCGCCTTTGATCTGGTGGAAGGCGAGGGGATCGTGATGAAGCTCGACCGCGCGGGCATTGCCGCCTCGACCGGGTCGGCCTGCGCCTCGGGCGCGGTGGAGCCAAGCCATGTGGTGCGGGCGATGGGCGTGCCCTTCACTGCCGCGCATGGCGTGGTGCGGTTCTCGATCTCGCGCTTCACTACCGAAGACGAAATTGACCGTCTGCTTGAGACCCTTCCCGCCATTGTCGCGGACCTGCGGGCGCTGTCGCCCTTCTGGTCGGAAAATGGCCCCAACCTGCCGGGCCAAATGCCCGCTGCCCAGTGAGGAGATGACCATGCTCCACGCCCAACCGCTGACCCCGCAAACCTTGGCCTTGTGCGACACGACCCTGCGCGATGGCGAACAAACCGCCGGGGTGGCGTTTTCGCTCAGCGAAAAGCGCGCCATCGCCCATGCGCTGGATTGCGCGGGCGTGGCCGAGATTGAGGTGGGCATCGCCGCGATGGGCTGGAACGAGGTCGCGGAAATCCGCGCCGTGGTGGCCGAAATTCAGCGCGCCGCCCCGGTGGTTTGGTGCCGCTTGCGGATGAATGACCTCGATATGGCGCAAAAAACCGGGGTGAAACGGGTGCATTTCGCCGCCCCCACCTCGACCGCGCAACTTGAGGGCAAGCTGCGAGTGGACCGCGACTGGATTCTGCGCGAAACGGCCGAACTCGTTTATTGTGCCACGCAACGCGGGCTTGAGGTCTCGGTCGGCGCCGAAGATGCGAGCCGCACCGATCCCGATTTTCTGATCCGCTTGGCCGAGGTGGCCAAAGCCGCTGGCGCGATCCGCTTCCGTTTGGCGGATACGTTGGGGCTGCTTGATCCGCTGGGCGCGTATCGGCTGGTGAGCCATCTGGTCTCCAAGATCGAGCTGCCGATTGAAATGCACGCGCATAATGATTTTGGCATGGCGACGGCGAACACAATCATGGCCGCCCATGCAGGGGCCACGCATCTTTCCGTCACTGTGAATGGTTTGGGCGAGCGGGCGGGCAATGCCGCGCTTGAGGAAGTGGGCGCCGCTTTGGAAGCAGGCGGGATGCATACGGGCATTGACCTCACCGCTTTGCATCCGCTCTCTGACATCGTCGCCCGTGCTTCGGGCCGCGCGCTTCCGGTGCAAAAGCCGATCACTGGCGCGCTCGTCTTCGCGCATGAAAGCGGCATCCATGTCGATGCAATTTTGAAGCGCGCCGACACTTATGAAGACCCGCGCTGCGCGCCCGAGCGTTTTGGCCGGGAACGTCAGATCGTGATTGGCAAGCACTCTGGCGCGGCGGGGCTTTGTGCGGCGCTGTCCGAGGCGGGCTTGCCGTCGTCGACCGAGATTGCCGCGCAACTCAAACCACTTTTGCGCGCCCATGCCATTCGCACCAAGCGCCCCGCCAATGCCGATGATCTGCGCCGCATGGTGGCGCGCCTTACCCGTGCCAGCGCTCAAGAGTAAAAGGAGAAACCTGATGACGACCGAGACCGAAAGCCCCACGCTTGACGCGTTGATGAAGCTGTCTTCGGCGGAGGATATGTTCGCCTATCTTGGGCTGGAACCCGACCGCCACATCCTCAACGTGGCGCGGCTGCATATCATGAAACGCTTTGGCAGCTATCTGCGCAGCACCGATTTCTCGGGGCAGAGCGAAGACGAAGTGCTGGCCCAAACCCGCGAAGCGCTCGCCCGCGCGCATGATGATTTTGTCGCCTCCACGCCCTTGGCGGAAAAGGTCTTCAAAGTGTTTGAGACCCAAGCCGCACGCCAAGCCAATAAGTTTGTTGGGCTCGATAGCTTGAAGATTAACCCGCGCTGAGCCGCGCGACTGCCGGGATATTTCGCGCCTGGCATGATCCGTGCTGCATTTTTGCGCATACACCCCATGGCCACGCGGCCCCGTTGTCGCAGGCCAGTCATTGTCGCCGTTCCGGCCCGACCCATTGAGATAGGATGATCCCATGGACCTCGTGCAGACGCTATCACAACGCCAATCGATGCAGATGGGGGGGCAGATGCTCCACTCTCTGGCGATCCTTGGCATGTCGTCACAGGATTTGTCGGATCATCTCAACGAACAGGCGACCTCAAACCCCTATCTTGCCTATCGCGCTCCGGCGGCCTTTGCCGCGCGCGGCGGGGCGGATTTCGATGCCGTTGCCGCGGTCGCCGCACATAAGCCGAGCCTGATGGCCCATGTGGTCGATCAAATCGAGATGGCCTTCACCCATGCGGGCGACCGGATGGTGGCGCTGCGGTTTGCGGAATCGCTCGAACCCTCGGGCTGGTTGAGTGCTTCGGTTGAAACCATCGCGCTTTCGGCGGGGGTGTCGACCGCGCGGGCCGAGGCGGTCTTGGCAACGCTGCAGGGCTTTGAACCGGCCGGTCTCTTTGCCCGCGATCTGCCCGATTGTCTGATCATTCAAGCGCGCGAAGAAGACATCCTGACCTGGGAGGTCGAATGCCTTATTCGCAATATCAATCTCTTGGCGGAAAATCGGCTCACCGATCTGGCCGATTTGTGCGATTGTGAGGTCTCGGACATTCCAGAGATCGTCAAACAAATCCGCCATCTGAACCCCAAGCCGGGGCTGGCCTTTGACCATCAGCCGACCCCGGTCTTTCCGCCGGACCTGATTGCCATTCGCGGCGACGAAGGCTGGACGGTGGAACTCAACCGCGCGACCTCGCCCTCTATCACTGTGCGCGAAGACCGCTTGCCCGATGGCAAAGCCGATAAAGCGGCCCGGGCGGAGCGGCGCAAAGCGCTGGCCGAGGCGCGCGCTTTGGCGCAAGCGCTCGAACGGCGCGGCGATACGCTGTTGCGCACGGCGGCGGTACTGGTCGCGCGCCAATCTGCTTTCTTGGAAAAGGGGCCCGCTTATTTGGTGCCGCTCACGCTCGAAGATGTGGCCGGGGAGCTTGGATTGCATGCGTCCACCATCTCGCGTGCGGTTTCGGGCCGGATGATTCAAACCCCGGTGCGCGCCCTGCCGCTGCGGGCGTTCTTCTCCCGTGCGGTCTCGACCGGGGCAGGGGGTGCGGCGGTCTCGCGCGACTCGGCGCTCGATTTCGTCAACCGCGTTGTGGGCGACGAAGATCCCGCCAATCCGCTCAGCGATGATGCCATTGTGGTGCTTGCCGAACGGGCTGGCCTGCGGCTTGCGCGCCGCACCGTGGCGAAATACCGCTCCACGCTTGGGCTGGCTTCGTCTTACGAGCGCCGCCGCGCGGCCTTGGCTGGATAAGTCGCATTCAAGATATAGAATGCCGCTTTTCGCGCCACTCTGCGCCCTGTCGCTAGAAACTTGTGCGCCGCCCTGTGACGGAACGCAAAATTGAGCGACATAACCGCCCAGCACCCTAGTTGCTGGCCCCGCAAACCCCAGATCAAGCGCATGATGTTTTGGGGAGGCCACGGCAGCGAGGTGGCAAGATGCGATTCTTTCGCGCAGTGACACAAAGCATGCGGTTGGGCAGTGAGAAGCTTCAGCCAAGGGTTTGCGCCACGCCGCCTTTAGCCCGCAACAGGGATCTGAAACAATGACCGACCATACGCCCGTCTCCGAGGACAGCCGTCCCGTGGCGCGTCCGCGCAAGCGTTCGGCCCGCCAGATCGCCGATAGGCTCGCGCTTGATGCGATCTATGAAATTGCGAAAACCTTCGCAGGTGCCCCCGACCCGATGGCAGTGGTGCCGCAAATTTTCAACGTTCTGTCTTCCTTTCTTGATTTGCGCCATGGGGTGCTTGCGGTGCTGGCCGAGCCTGACGGCAAGGATAAGCGCGTAAATCCCTATCGGATTGCGGCCACCTCTTTCCGCCGTGATCCCGATGCCCCACCGTCCGATGTTTTGCCCGATGCGGTGGCGCGGATCGTGTTTCGCTCTTCCGTGCCGTTCGTGGCCTTTGATCTTGAAGAGGAATTCGGTCCCGAGGCCGTTCCTCCGCGTTTGCGCGACAGTGGCCAGACGTTGATTGCGGTGCCGCTGCGGGACCCGGAGCGGAGCCATTTCGTGCTTGGTGTGCTGGCCGCTTATCGCAGCCACGACCATAAGCGCGCGGGCTATTCCGATGCCGATGTGCGGGTGCTGACGATGGTTGCTTCGCTTTTGGAGCAAGCGCTGGCCTTCCGGGCACGGGTGGCGCGCGACCGCGAACGCGCGCTCGAAGATACGCGCCGGATGCTGCAAAGCATGACCGATCAACGCGGGATCAGCCAGCCGCCTGTCACAATTGACGGGATCATCGGCGATAGCCCTGCGATCTCTGAGGTCGTGGCGCAGGTCAAACGCGTGGCCGGCACCAAAACGCCGGTGCTTTTGCGCGGCGAAAGCGGCACCGGGAAAGAGCTTTTTGCCCGGGCTGTGCACAGCCAATCGCCGCGTGCGAAGGGGCCGTTCATCCGGGTGAACTGCGCGGCGCTTTCGGAAACGTTGCTTGAATCCGAACTTTTTGGTCATGAGAAGGGCGCCTTTACCGGGGCCAACGCGCTCAAGAAGGGGCGCTTTGAGTTGGCCGATAGCGGCACGCTCTTTTTGGATGAGATTGGGGAGATTTCGCCCACCTTCCAAACGAAGCTCTTGCGCGTGCTGCAAGAGGGTGAGTTTGAACGCGTCGGCGGTACCCGCACGCTGAAAGTGGATGTGCGTATTGTTGCGGCCACCAACCGCGATCTGGAAGAGGCCGTTGCGCGGGGGGAATTCCGGGCCGATCTTTACTTCCGGATTTGTGTCGTGCCGATCGTCTTGCCGCCGCTGCGGCAGCGCAAATCCGACATTAAGCCGCTGGCGCAATTGTTCTTGGATCGGTTCAACAAGTCGAACGGGACGAATGTGAAATTCGCCTCTGATGCGTTTGACCAGATTTGCCGCTGCAAATTCCCCGGCAACGTGCGGGAGTTGGAAAACTGCGTGAACCGCGCCGCCGCGTTGTCGGATGGGGAAATCGTTTTGGCCAACGAGCTTGCCTGTTCGCAAGGGGCGTGTCTCTCGGCAGAACTTTTCCGCTTGCAAGAGGGGGCCTCGCCCATCGGCGGTTTGGCGTCTGGCCGCACGATCACGCCAAGCGTGCGCGCGCCTGCCTCGCCGCCGCCCGCCTATTCCGCGCCGCCGATGGCCCCGCCGCCCCAAGCGGCCCCGCCGATGTCGACGCCGCCAATGGCGCCCCCGGTCGCGGCACCCGCGCCGGAACACATGGTGCAGCCTGCTGCCGCTGCGCCCTATGAACATCATCCGCACCCGGAACCCGAAGAAGTGCATCAGGTGCGCCGCAAGACCTCCAACATCACCCGCGATGAGTTGATCCGGGCGCTGGAAAGTGCGGGTTGGGTGCAGGCCAAAGCGGCACGGCTTTTGGGCATGACGCCGCGCCAGATCGCCTATGCGCTGCAAAAGTTCGAGATCGAACTGCGCCGGATTTAACGCGCGGCTCTTAGTCCACCCGGTTTCGACCGGGGCGCGCCCGAGGCCCAAATGCGGCTTCGGGCGCTGCTCGTTCCAAAGCTTGGCACAATCATTGTCGGACAAGCGACAAACTTCGTGCCAAACTCCCACAAAGTGCCCGAAAATGCCTTGGCACGGTCTTTGCTAGATATCCCCTGAACGCGCATTACAGCAAGGGGAAGCACCATGTCTGGAAATATCGTCTCTCTCGGCGGGCTGACCATCGGTTCGAAAGACGCGCTAGAAAAGGCGATGGCCTCTGATGGCTGCTCCAGCTCCGGTGCAACGGGCTGCGGCTCGAAACAAGCACCCGAAGATATGGACCCGGCAACCTGGGCGAAGGTGAAAGACCACCCCTGCTATTCGGAAGAGGCGCACCATTACTTCGCCCGGATGCACGTGGCCGTTGCCCCGGCCTGCAACATTCAGTGCAACTACTGTAACCGCAAATATGACTGCGCCAATGAAAGCCGCCCTGGGGTGGTGTCTGAACGCCTGACGCCCGAAGAAGCCGCGCGCAAGGTGATTGCGGTCGCCAATGAGGTGCCGCAACTTTCGGTTTTGGGCATCGCTGGGCCAGGCGATAGCTGCGCGGATTGGAAAAAGACGAAAGAGACCTTCACCCGCGTCACCGAAGACATTCCCGACATTCGCCTATGCCTGAGCTCGAACGGGCTCGCGCTGCCTGAACATGTTGAAGAACTGGTCGATATGAATGTCGATCACGTCACCATCACCATCAACATGATCGACCCGGAAGTGGGCGCGAAGATCTATCCGTGGATCCGCTACGGCAACAAACGCTATTACGGCGTTGAGGCGAGCAAAATTTTGCACGAACGGCAGATGCTTGCGCTCGATATGTTGGTGGAACGCGGCATCTTGGTGAAGGTGAACTCGGTCCTGATCCCCGGCATCAACGACGAGCACCTGCTCGAGGTGAACAAAGAGGTCAAGCGCCGCGGCGCGTTCCTGCACAACATCATGCCGCTGATTTCGGACCCGGCGCATGGCACGCATTTTGGCCTCACCGGCCAGCGCGGCCCGACCGCGGCGGAACTGCAAAAGGTGCAAGAAGCCTGTGCTGGCGGCGCAAATCTGATGAAACACTGCCGCCAATGCCGCGCCGATGCGGTGGGGCTGTTGGGCGAAGATCGCGGCCAAGAATTCAGCCTCGACAAACTGCCGGAAGAGGTCGCCTATGATCCGGCAGCGCGCGAGACCTACAAAGATTGGGTTGCGAAAGAACGCGAAGATCGCCGTGCGGCGGCAGAAGATGCCAAAGCGGAAACCGGCGCGAGCGTGGCTGAAACCGCGCCCAAGCTTTTGGTTGCCGTGGCCACCCAAGGCGGCGGGCGCATCAACCAGCACTTTGGTCATGCCTCGGAATTCCAAGTCTTTGAGGTGGATACTGATGGCGTGCGCTTCGCTTTCCACCGCCGCTGCGACAATTACTGTGTCGATGGCGCGGGCGAGGAAGATCGTCTGGATCGGGTGATTGCAACGCTTGAGGGCATCGATACAGTGCTTTGTGCGAAAATCGGCGATTGCCCGCGCGAAACGCTGGCCGAGGCGGGCATCACGGTGCTGCAAGACCACGCCTATGACTACATCGAAACCGCCGTTTCCGCCGTTTACCGCGCGCGCATGGGGCTCGCCCCGGCGCGAGCCGAACGCGCCTAAGGAGGGACCATGCCCGAGGGACCGGAACCGCTGGATTGGGAGGGCAGGGCGCTTGATTGCGATAGCTGCCGCTTCCGGATGCGGCTCGACCTTGGGCAATGCGGTCTGGGCTGGTCGTGCCTGAATGACCGCTATGCCAAGCGGATTGAGCGGTTTTTTCTGCTCAATCCCGAACTGGCCGATGAAAACCTCGCCCATCCCTATTTCGAAACGCGGGTGAATGCGGCGCGGCTGGCCTCTGTCTTCCGGTTGCCGCGGCTGCTGGACGATCCGGATCCGGCGGTGCGCTCGATGGCGATTTTGCGGCTCCCGCAGGCCAGCGCCGAGCGGCTGATGGATGACCCGGATCGCAATGTGCGCATTGCCGTGGCTTGGCGGTTGCCGCCAAACAAACTCCTGCCGCTCGTGCATGACGACGATCCCGGTATCCGGCTGGTTGTTGCGCGTCGTGCCGAAGAGGGCATGCTGCCGGTGATGATCTCTGATCCCGACCCAGAGGTGCGCACCCATGTTGTGCGCCGCATTGGGCCGGATTGGATTGATCGCTTCCGCACCGACCCCGACCCGCTTGTGCGCCGCGAAGCGGCACGCCGCCGCCCGATGCTGTTTGTCGAAGACCACGACATCCGCGTGCGCCACGCCGCCGCCGAAGAGGGCTGTGAAAAGGTGCTCGCGCATCTGATCGACGACCCCGAAGAAATCATCCGCGAGACCGCCTCCGCGCGGCTCGCCAAGCTGGAAGGAGCCGCAGATGTCGACTGATGACCGCGAAATCGAGGTGTATCGCCAACCGCTTTATCTGCCGGGCGACAAGGTCGTCTCGCGCAAGCAGGTGAAGAACGATGGCACCATGCCGGGCTGCGAGATTGGCGAGATTGTCGTGAAAAAGGGCGATGTGGGCTATGTCCGCGACATCGGCACCTTCCTTGGCCAGTTCTACATCTATGCCGTCGATTACCTCGAACGCGGCGCGATTGTGGGGATGCGCGAGGCAGAAATCACCCCCGCAGAAGAACTGCGCGCCCGCGACGATGATCGCCCCGCGCTACAATCCCACATCGTCACCCGTGACATGCTGCAAAAAGCCTGATTTTCCCTATTTCTCCAAGGAGTAAGCCCGATGAAAGTGATGATCCGCGAAACCGCCAAGGGCATTGAAGCCTATGTGCCGAAAAAAGACCTTGAAGAGATGGTGGTCGAGCAAGAAAAGCCGGGCCTTTGGGGCGGCTGGGCGAAGCTTTCGAACGGTTGGGTCTTTGCGATGCCCGAGTTTGACACGCCTCCCGCGCTGCCGGTCACGGTCGATGCGCGCAAGCTTTCCGACGAGGATTGAGCATGGCCGATCTCGACCTGCTGGATACCGCAATGGCCGAGGTGGCGCAGGGGAAACGCGTCCCTTACCTTGGCGCCGAGGTCTCGGCCCTGTCAGGGAGCGAGGCGCCCTCCACCCCGCCCGCGCTCTCGGCGATTTTGGAAAGCAAAGTCCGGGTGCCGCGCCGTGCGGTGGGCAACCTTTGGGCCGTGGCGCAATATATCGAAAGCCGCAAGTTCCGGGGTACGCTCAATAAATTGGTGCGTGATGCCTTTGCCGTGCCGCCCGGCGGCGCGAACCCGGTCTATGATTGGCTCGCCCGTGTGCGCCCGCCGATGGTGGTGGATAGCTGGTATGATGACGCGATTTTGCGCGCCTTCGGGCCGGGGCGCGATGATTGGGGCTATGTCCAAGGTGTGAGCCGCTCAGGTGGCTGGACCGAAGATTACTACCGTGCCTTCACCGCAGGTGGCGGTGAATTGGATGCGGCTGACCCAAACTGGCCAAGCCTGATCTACAAGCCGCATGGGCTTGCCACGGCAGAGGGCTCGTTCCTGATGTCGGATGCCGATTATGTGGAAGTGCTGACCGAGATCGACATTCAAACTCCGATCCCGGAAGAGGTGCAAAACCGCCGCACGGGCCGCCCGTTCCTGTTCTTGGGCTGCCGGTTCGACGATCAGCTTTTGCGCATCTACGCGCGCCAAATCGCCAAGCGCTCGGGCACGGGCCATATTGCGGTGATCCCCGGTCCGCTGACCAAGATGGAAGAAAAATTCTTTGAGGAATTGTCCATCACCCGGATCGACGCACCGCTTTCGGAAGTGACAGAACGACTCACGGTTGCGGAAGGATAAACCCTTTCTCCCGGTTTCACCCAATGCCGATTGCGCATGGCTGACGTGTGCAATCGGCGCTTGTTTTTGGGCCTTTTCGGCGCGACCCTGATCTTAGCCGATGTTGTCGGCTGTCGTGACCCGGAGGGGCCCACAGGCGGGCCGGAAAGGACAGGCATGAAGCTTAGCGCACGCAATGTTCTGACGGGCACCGTAACCGCCATTGAGGTTGGTCAGGTTACCTCCCATGTGAAAATCGACATTGGCGGTTCGATTGTGACCGCCGCGATCACAAATGAAGCCGTCGCCGATTTGAGCCTGAAAATAGGAGATCGGGCCAGTGCGATCATCAAGGCAAGCGATGTGATTGTCGGCCTTTAGGGGCTGTCTTGTCAGGGCGGAAAGGGGCGCGAACGGCCAAGGTGCTCGCGCCCCTTTCGCATGTTTAGGCAATGGGTTGGGGCGCGAAGTTCACGCCATGCCAATATGCACTTTCACGTCACGCGGCGGCGCGGTGTAGGGGGCCGAAGTCACCAGAACATGCGCGCCAGTTGCGGCGTAATCTGCCGCGTTTTTCGCGTTGATGCCGCCTGCAGCGGCGACTTTGCCCGGCCAATCGGGGCCAAGCGCTGCCACGGTCGCAGCGACCTCGGCGGGCGGGAATTTCTCAAGTTGCAGCACCTCGGCCCCGGCTTTGGCGGCGGCAAGCGCCTCGTCACGGCTCGATACTTCCACCACCACGCGCCGCTCCGGGCAGCTTTGGCGCAAAAGCGCGATTTGCGTGGCCAGTGCGTCTTCCCCACCAAAAACGCGATGCTCGGCAAAAAGCAGAACTGTATCAGACAGCCCCGCGCGGTGGATTGTGGCCCCGGCAGCGGTGATGGCCTTGAGCGAAAGCGCCCGCGTGCCCGGCACCGATTTGCGCGTGCAAGCCACGGAAATGGCGGGGTTCACTGCCTGCGCAGCGCTCAGAATGTCGCTTGCACAAGAGGCCACGCCCGAGGCCCATTCCATCAGCGTTTGCGCGACCTTCCAGCCCGCATGCAGCGCCTCCGCCTGACCGCGCCCAAACAAAAGCATCTCGCCTTCTTCGACGCGTTTGCCAGAGGGGCAGGCGATCCATGCTTCTGCGCCCAGCAGTTGGAAAATCCGCACCGCTTCTTCAGAGCAGGCCACCGTCATCGGCGCGCGCGCGCGCATGGTGATTTCGCCCGCATCGGTGGCAATGCCAAGGCTGCGGGTGGTTAGATCGCCCGCAGGCACATCTTCGCGGATCAGCGCCATCAGCGCGGTATCATCAATCACGAACATCGTCGTCCTCTTGCCAATCGGGGGCTGTTTCCATCGAGGTGCTGGGGTGTGAAAGCGATGTGGCTTTCAGCCGCGCCACAATCGGCTCCCCCGGCGCAAAGCCCAAGCTGTCCCAGGATTTGCGCGAAATCCGCGCCAGCAGCAAGGCACCGCCCGTCTCGCGCCCTAGCTTCAGCCGTACGGTGATCAGCGGGCTGCCATTGGGCTCGGGTTCCGCGCTCAAAATCGTGGCGGGCAGCGCGTTCAAAATGGTCGTGTCAGAGGGTGGGTTGCGCCCAAGGCTGACATCGGCCGCCGGGATACGCATCCGCCGCCGCGCGCCCGCAGGCCCCAGCCGCCCCGGCACGACGATCACGCCCCCCGGCACGGCGATCTGGCTGAGCCCATAGGCGTCATCGACCGCGACCACCTCGCCCTCTAGCACCGAGGCCAGATCGGGGCGGTGAATAAGCGGCAGATCCGGGTCGGCGAGCATCGGGGCAAGTGGGCCTTCTGCCCGCACGCGGCCCCTTTCCATCAACACCAACCGGTCTGCCAGACGCTCCACTTCGGTCATGTCATGGCTGACCAAGATCACCGGCATTTCAAGCCGTGCATGGAGCCGTTCGAGATAGGGCAAAATTTCCTCGCGTGAGAGCCGGTCGAGCGCCGAAAGCGGCTCGTCCATCAACAACAATTCGGGCTGGGACAGCAGCGCGCGCCCAATCGCCACCCTCTGGCGTTCCCCCCCCGACAGCGTGGCGGTGGGGCGCTCAAATAGTGGCGCGATACCCAGAAGTGAAACGACCTCTTCTTCGCCAACGCGCAGGGGGCCTTTGGCGCGTTTGAGGCCGTAGCAAAGGTTGTCGCGCACGCTTAGATGCGCAAAAAGGCTCGCTTCCTGAAACACATAGCCCACCGCACGGCGATGGATCGGGGTAAATTTGCGCCCAGCTTGCCAAGTTTTGGCACCGACGGTCAATTGCCCGTCAGGCAGACGCGTCAGCCCCGCCATGCAACGCAATACCGTGGTTTTACCGCAGCCCGAGGGGCCGAATAGTGCGGTAACGCCGTGGCCCAAGGCCTCGAACTCTGCATCAAGCACAAAGCCGCCGATGCGCCCTTTGAAACTGGCGTGGATCATGGCCGCGCCCCCCCGCGCGCGCCAAGCCGCCGCTCAATCAGCATCATCGCGAGGATCACGGCGAAAGAGAGCACCAGCATCAGCCCAGCCAAAAGATGCGCTTTGTTCCATTCCAGCGTTTCGACGTAATCAAAGATCGTGACCGACAGAACCTTTGTGCGCCCGGGAATGGCGCCGCCGATCATAAGCACCACGCCAAATTCGCCCACCGTATGCGCAAACCCCAAGATCGCCCCGGTTGAGATGCCGGGCAGGGCCAGCGGTAGCGCGACGGTGCGAAAGGCGTCCCACGGGCTTGCGCGCAGCGTTGCCGCCACCTCCATCGGGCGCGGGCCCATCGCGGTGAAGCTGTTGCGAATGGGGTTCACGACAAAGGGCAGAGAATAGACGACCGAGCCCACCACCAGCCCCGCAAAGGTGAAGGAGAGTTTTTGCCCCAAAAGCGCTGTGAGCGGTGAATTGGGCCCCATCGCGATCAGCAGATAAAAGCCCAAAACCGTGGGGGGCAACACGATGGGCAGGGAGACGACCGTGCCCACCACGTCTTTGGAGAGCCCGCCCGGTTGGGCGAGCCACCATGCCAAGGGCGTGCCAATGATCAGCAACACCACGGTGGTGACCCCGGCCAATTTTAGCGTCAGCGCCAGCGTTTGCAGCATTGCCGGGTCATAAAGGCTCGCCCAATCCATCACTTACTCCCCGGTTTCATAGCCATATTTGACTATGATCGCGGTCGCGGCCTCTGTCTTGAGAAAATCAAGGAACGCCTGCGCGGCCGGGTCATTCGCCCCGGGGGTAAGCAGCACCGCATCTTGTTTGATCGGGCTATAAAGATCGGCGGGCACGACCCAGCTTGAGCCGCTCGTATCGCCCGCCACCTGCGACATGGCCACAAAGCCCAAAGGCGCATTGCCTGAGGCGGTGAATTGATAGGCCTGCGCGATGCTTTTGCCGGTGATGATCTTGTCTTTCAGCGCGTCGCTGAGCCCAAGCGCGGCAAGCACCTCCATCGCCGCCGCGCCATAGGGGGCAGAGCTGGGGTCGGCAATTGCCACATGCTCGGGCGCGGCTTGTAGCGCTTCGGGGCCGGTTACGGTGTTGGGGTCGGTGCTCCACAGCACCAGCTTGCCCTGCGCATAGGTAAAGGCGCTGCCGGGCACGCCAAAGCCTTCCTCAATCGCCTTGGTCGGGCGCGCCGCATCAGCCGAGAGGAACACCTCAAACGGCGCGCCTTGGGTGATTTGCGTGTAAAACTGGCCCGAGGGACCAAAAGATAGCGTCACCTCATGCCCGGTTTCGGCGGTGAAAAGCGCGGCAATCTCTTGTGCGGGTTTGGTGAAATTGGCGGCGACGGCGGCCATCACCTCATCGGCTTGAACCGGGGCGGTAAGCGCCAAAAGCGCGGGCAGGGCAGTCAAAAGACGGGGCAGGCGGGCAATCATTTTAGTCCTTTCTTCGGGCAGGCCCGAGGTGGAAAGCGCTATATACTATACCTGCATAGCGCCTGCGGGGTGCGTGCCGCAATCGGGGTGCGGCGCCCCGCCTCGGGCAGGGTGCCACTTGGCCCAAGGATTGCGTGGCTATGTGAGGGAATATTGAGCAATTGCCTCGCAATTGCGCGATTTTGAAGGATGTGCTGGCGGCGTAGGTGCATCATCGGTGGTCATCGCCCTGCGCTTAGGTCAATTTGGCGGCAGACAAGCCGGAAGGACAGGCCATGACAGAAGGGTTGCGGGGCGCGCTGACGCTGGAACGCACCGGGGCGCGGATGGGCGCGGAGCGGGTGGCGCTTTTGGCCGCCGTGGGGCGCACCGGCTCTATTTCCGCTGCCGCGCGCGAGCTGGGGCTCAGCTACAAGGCCGCTTGGGATGGCGTGAAGGCAATGAACAACCTCTTTGCCAGCCCGTTGGTCACGGCGGCGCCCGGTGGGCGTGCGGGCGGCGGCGCTGAACTGACCGAGGCCGGCCAACAGGTGATTGCCACCTATGGCGAGATTGAAGCCGAGCTTGCCAAACTGCTGAGCCGCCTTGAGAACCGTCTTGAACTGGCGCCCGCACAGGTGTTGCGGGGGCTGAGCCTGCGCACTTCGGCGCGCAATGTCTGGGCCTGCAAGGTGATCAGCGTCTTGGCGGATCGGGTGAGTGCAGAGGTCAAGCTTGACCTTGGCGGGGCGCAGCTTGTCTCTGTCATCACCGCACGCTCGGCGCGCGAACTTGGCTTGATGCCGGGGGTAGAGGTGCTTGCGCTTGTGAAATCCAATTTCGTGCTGCTCACGCGTGAAGAGGCGCCGCGCGTGTCTATCCGTAATCGGCTTTTCGGCGTGGTGATGGAGCGGATTGACGGCGATCTGGGTACCGAAGTGGTGCTGGATTTGGGGGGCGGTAAAACGCTCGCCGCCGCAATTACCCGCGAAAGTGCCGAAGGATTGGCCCCCGAACCGGGCGAGCGGATTACTGCACTTGTCAAATCAAGCCATGTGATTCTGGCGCTGCCCTAAGGGAAAACGTGCCACGCACGCGCAGCCCAGCGTAACGCTTTCCCGAAGTTTGGCCAAAGCTGGAACGGCGGTTTTTCAAGGGTTTTCAGTCAGATTTCTTCGTGCTTTCAAGGGGCAAAGGCCGGGGTTCGCCCGGCGAAAGCTGACCGGAGAGACGATATGAGCCGCATTTTTGAAGACAATTCCCGTTCTATTGGGGGCACGCCTTTGGTGAAGCTGTCGCGCCTTGGTGCGGGGCTGGGGGCAACGGTGCTTGCCAAGATCGAAGGCCGCAACCCGGCCTATTCGGTGAAATGCCGCATTGGCTCGGCGATGATCTGGGATGCGGAAGAAAAGGGTCTGCTGACCCCGGGCCGTGAAATTGTCGAACCCACCTCGGGCAACACTGGGATTGCGCTCGCCGCCGTGGCTGCCGCGCGGGGCATTCCGATCACGCTGACCATGCCCGAAACCATGAGCCTTGAGCGGCGCAAGTTGCTGGTGGCTTACGGTGCGAAACTGGTGCTGACCGAAGGCGCCAAGGGGATGGGCGGGGCGATTGCCAAAGCCAAGGAAATCGCGGCCTCGGACCCGAAATACGTGCTGCTGCAACAGTTCGAAAACCCGGCGAACCCGGCGATCCATGAGCGCACCACCGGTCCCGAGATTTGGGAAGATACCGATGGTCAGGTGGATGTCTTCGTGGCGGGCGTGGGCACCGGCGGCACGATCACCGGGGTGAGCCGCTACCTGAAACAAAACCGCGGTGCCGATGTGAAGGTGGTGGCGGTGGAGCCTTCGGCAAGCCCTGTGCTGACCCAAGCCCGCGCGGGCGAAGAGATCAAACCCGGCCCGCATAAGATCCAAGGCATCGGTGCGGGCTTCGTGCCGGGGGTGCTCGACCTCAAGCTGATCGACGAGGTCGAACAGGTCAGCAATGAAGAGGCGATGGAAGTTGCTCTGCGTCTGGCCCGAGAAGAGGGCATTTTGTGCGGCATTTCCTGCGGGGCGGCCACAGCGGCGGCGCTGCGGCTGGCGCAAAAGCCCGAAAACGCGGGCAAGACCATCGTGGTGATCTTGCCCGATTCTGGCGAACGCTACCTGTCCTCGGCGCTTTTTGAGGGCATGTTTGATGCCTCTGGCGCGCCCGTCTAAGGCTTAGAACAGGAAATCATCCACACTCAGCGCGCTGGCCGTCACATCGGCCAGCGTGATTTGAACGCTGTCGAAGCTGATCAGTGTATCCGTGCTGATTTGCGTGATGTGGCTCGCGATATCGGACCAGCTGCCGATGTCGCGCAGACCCGTCAGGTTCAAAAGGTCTTCGCCGATGGTGAAATCGGTGATCGTGTCGGCGCCGTCGCCATCGGCAAAGATGAACGTATCCGCATCGCCGCCGCCGGTTAGCAGGTCATCGCCCGCGCCGCCCATGATCTGGTCATTGCCCCAATCGCCAAGGATCGTGTCTTGCCCGGCATCCCCAGACAGATAATCGTCGCCGATGCTGGCTTGAATACGATCATTGCCGTCGCCGCCATAGACGATATCGGAATCGCGGCGATCCAAGCTGCGGGCGATATAGACATCGTCGCCTCCATTGAGCATCACGAGATCGCTGCCGCCTGTGTCAATCACGCGGTCTACCCCGTCGCCGCCCACAAGCGTGTCATCGCCTTGGCCGCCGCGCAGCATTGAGCCATCATTTGAGGCGGTCAGGTAGTCGTTGCCATTTCCGCCCGACAGCGTGTCAATGCCACCGTGGCTGGTCAGGATTTCGTCGCCCGCCCCACCACGCACAAGATCGGCGCCGCTGTCATAGGTATCGATGAACGTGTCATTGCCGCGGCCAAGATCAATACGATCATCGCCTGCGCCGCCGGTCACGGTGTCATCGCCCGCACCGGAAAAGATCGTGTCATTGCCATCATCGCCAAAGATCAGATCATTGCCGATGTCGGTGGTGATCCGGTCGTTGCCCGCGCCGCCATAAACGCTGTCCCCCGCGCCAAGGCTGTCCCCCGTGCCGGTGTAGCGGTCATCGCCTGCGCCAAGGTCAACGTAATCTTCGCCGCCCGCGTCGGTGACAAGGTCATCTCCCGCAGCGCCAAGCATCGTGTCATTGCCAAGGCCACCATCCAGCGCTGCGCCGCCCGATCCTGCCGTCAGATTGTCATCGCCATCGCCGCCCGACAGGCTGTCAAAGCCGCCCGCGCTGCTGATCGTGTCATTGCCATCGCCGCCCAGCACCGTGTCGTTGCTATCATCGCTGGTGTCGAAGAAGATATCGTCTCCCGCGCCGAGATCCACGAAATCGGCCCCTTTGCCCGCGGTCACCCGGTCATTGCCAAGGCCCGCGGCAATCGTGTCATCGCCATCGCCCGCGTCAATCGTATCATTGCCGGCGCCACTGTCGATCGTGTCATTGCCCGCACCGCCCGCAAGGCTGTCATTGCCCGTCGTTCCGAAAAGCTGCATCGGCGCGAGAGGGGTATCTTCACCCGGCCCGGTGACGAACAGGAAATGCGCCGCGATCAGTCCAGCAATCGTGTTGCCGGCCAAAATCAGCGTGCCCGCTGCCGTGGCAATCGTGACCCCGTTCACGCTCTCTGACATCAGCGCAAGCAGGCTCGACCAATCGGTGAGCGAGGCAATCGCGGACACGTCGATATAATCCGTATCCCCAAAATCGGTGATCGTGTCGGAGCCAAAGCCACTGGTAAAGACGAAGGTATCCGCCCCGTCGCCCCCGGTGAGCGTGTCATTGCCGGCCCCGCCTGTCAGCGTATCATTGCCGCTGCCACCATCAATCACGTCATTGCCCGCACCGGACGAGATCTCATTCGCGACCGTGTTGCCGGTGATTGTGTCATTGCCGCTGCCGGTGTGCAGGTTCTCAATCACCGTGCCTGTGGCAATGATCATGTTGCCCGTGCGCCCGAAGACGTTGGAGATTGCGCCTGCGGTGAGGTCGATGCGGCTGGCTTCACTGCGGTCCGAGAAATCCACCAGATCCGTGCCCGAACTGTCGGTGAGCGTGAAGGTGACGGAGCTTGAATGGTTCGCAACGCCCAGATAATCAAGCCCCCCCCCTGCGGTCGACCCCACGCCATAGACGGTGTTTCCACCATGGGCGGCAACTGGCGCACCATAGAGGCTTTGCATCGCAACGATGTCATATTGCATCGGCGTCAGCGTATAGGCGTAGGAGGCGTTGATATAGCTGTTCTGCGTTTGTGAGAAATAGGACATGATCGTCCCTTGCCAGCTGTCATTGGCAAAGAGCGCGTTGCTCGAATAGCTGGCCGAGCCGTTGTAATTGCCCGCATGGCCAAGGCCAAGCGCATGGCCGATTTCATGCACATAGGTCTGGAACCCATATCCGCCGGGGGTATCGCCGTAGCGGCTGACCCAATCGGTGGAGATGCTGACCGTGGCAGAGGTCATCTTCCCTGCGTAGTTCCACCAAAAATTCGTATAGGCGCCCGAGCTGCTGTGTTGGAAGGTGATCTGCCCGCCAGAGCTTTTTTCAATGAAGTGGATGTTGGCGGTATTGCTCCACTCTTCAAATGCCTTCGCGATCATCGCGCGTTCATTCGCCGTCATATCCGACGCGACAGAATAGGTCACAGTGCGTGTGCTGGTGAGCGCCCATGGATGCGACACGCCCCCCCAATAGCCATGGGTCAGCTGCCATGCTGCTTGTTCGGGGGTATAGACGGGCAAAGCCATGAAGCACTCCTTTGCGACGGGCGTGCGCAACCGGGCTTCGCGAAGCGGGCTTCGGGAAGCAGGGCCGACCTGCGCCGGCGGTTCGGTGGCGACACGGGAATATGAGGGTCCGAGTTCTTCGGAAGTTCGGGTCTCGATAGGTTTTATACTGCCTGAAATCTGTTTCCGCCAAGAGAATAGTCTACGCAGGAAGGGGGTATTAGAGGTTTGGGCCGCGGGTAAATAAAGACTGGGTAAATGCGTGATTAGGGGTCCAGTGCGTAATTGTGGCGAGGCAATTGAAATGGGGCGATTTGTGGGCGCCTAAAAGGAGGGAAAAGGGCAAGAAAATTTGGCATATGAGACTGAGTCGGAGCCGCGTGAGAGGTGGCCAGAATACCTTGCGGAATTGGTCCTGATCTACGACCCGCGATGCTTGCGGGCAATTGATCAGTGTCTCTTATTATTTTGCATTTTAAAATGTGATCTGCGGTTATTTCCGCTTTTCATTCTGTTTTTTTATGCGCATCTCTGAAGATATTTTATTTGCGGCGTGAGGTCTTTTGAACTGATGCCTGCGCGCAAAAATGCCTGTGGCAGCATAAGTTTCGGTGCGCGGCACGCCCTTGCCGAGGGCTGCACTGGCTCGCTAGAGTGATCCATTGGCCTTGCCCCGGGGGGAACGGTGGAGATTTTCGTGCTGATTATTTTGCTCGCCGTGGCGGGTGGTGTTGCGGGGCTCGTTGCGCTCTTGCTCAGCCTTGCCAATCTGCGCAGACGCGTGTCTGCGCTTGAAGCGCGTCTTGCGCTGGGCGGGGACGAAGCCCTCCCTGTGCCAGAGGCCGTAGAACCGGAGCCAGTCGCGGCTTCCTGGCCGCCAGAGCGGGATGAACCTGCACCACAGGCTCCTCCGGAAGCGGCTGCAGCGCCCGCGATGCCTCCGCCTTTGCCTGCTGCAGCCCGCGTGCCTTCTGAGCCGAGCTTGGTTGCACTGGTTTGGACGTGGTTGCAGGAAAATTGGTTTTATGCGGTTGCGGCGGTTTCGCTCGCACTCGCGGGTATTTTCGCCGCGCAATATGCGGCCGAACGCGGGCTCTTGTCGCCCACCGCGCGGGTGATGCTGGCCGCGGCCTTCGGGGCACTGCTCATTGGCGCGGGAGAGGTGATCCGGCGCCGTTGGGGCGACGCGCCAGAAACGGCGACTGCCTATCTGCCCTCGGTCTTTTCGGGCGCGGGCGTGGTCACGCTTTACGGGGCGGTCTTAACAGCACAGATGCTTTATGGGCTGATTACCCCTGCGATGAGCTTGGGTCTTTTGGTCATGGTCGCCGTTTTGGCGATTGTGCTGGGGTGGTTCTATGGCCCGCTTCTGGCGCTGGTCGGCTTGCTTGGGGCCTGCGCCGCGCCGTTTTTGGCGGGAGGCGCGCCCGGTTCTGAATGGATGATCGCGGGCTATTTCGGGCTGGTAATGCTTTCTGGCCTGTCTATCAACGCGCTCAAGAAATGGCGCGCGGTGGATGAACTGGCCCTGATTGCGCCCTTTGCCGCCATGTTTCAGATCGCGCATCTTTCTCAGACTTGGGCTGCGGCGCTTGCCTATTTCGCCCTTGTGCCGGTGATTGGGTCGGTTTTCTTGGGGGGCGCCTTGCGCCCATGCAGGCCCGCACAGACCATTGTCGCAAAACTACAGTCAGGGGCGGCGCTGATTGAAATCGGTTGGCGCGACTTCTTCATGCGGCTTGTCTGGATCGGCGCGGTGGCGGGGCTCTTCTCGGTGATCGGGGCAGAGGAACCGCAACTGGCTGCCGCTTTGGCCGCGCTGACCGGGCTCACGCTACTGGCGACATTTTGGAGCCTGCGCGCGCCGGGGGCTGTGGATTTTGCACTGGTTGCCGTTGCTGGGCTTTATCTGCTCGCGCCCCGGATCGTGCCAACACTCGTGGATATGGGGGAGGAATATCCGGCGCAGGTTTCGGCCACTTTGTTTTACCTGTTGATCGCAGCGGGGGCCGTGATCTCACTCGCTTGTGCTTGGCGGTCTGCGCGCGGCGTGGGGCGTGATGCGATCGCTTGGGCAATTGGGGCAGCCGTTGCCGGACCGGGGCTTTTGGTGCTGCAAGAGGTGATGAATGCGCCGGGCGCGGTGATTGGGGCCAATACATGGGCGGGCATTGCGATGGGCTTTGCCGCTTTGGCGACGCTTTTGGCCGAGCGCGCATGGCATCGCGACGCGCCGGATCGGGAACGTGTTTCGCTTGCCGTTTTGGCGGCGCTGTCGCTGATCGCGCTTGCGCTCTTTATCTGGTTCACGAAAGCGGCGCTGAGCGTGGCACTGGCGGTTTTGGTGCTGAGTGCCGTTCTTATGGATCTGCGCTGGAAACTGCCCCGGCTGGCGGGCTTCGCGCAAGTGGGCGTGATGGTTCTTGTCTGGCGCACGCTGGTTGATCCGGGCCTCTTTTGGGGGGTCGATCATGCCAGATGGTTCGAGATCGTGCTGGCCTATGGGGCCCCGGCACTTGCCTTGCTTGTTGCGGCTGTGGCTTTGCGCAGCGCAGATCGGCCCCTGACCCGAGCCGCCCTTGAGGGGGGCGGTGCTGTGGTTTTGGCCATGGGGGCGAGCGTGGTGCTGATCCGCGCGTTTGAGGCCACCGAACATCTTGTCTTTGGTTTGACCGGCGCAAGTTGGTGGCTCGCTGGCTGGGCCTTGCTGCGCACCGCCTCTGTCACGGCGCCCAAGCAAGAGGCGGGAAGATTGGCGCGTTTCGCCCGGCTGCTGCGGCTTACGCTTGGATGGCTCGATCTTGCGGTGGCGAGCCTCGCTTTGCTGCTGGCCTTGGCGCTCAACCCGCTTGTCTGGCGGTCCTTTGAGATTGTCGGGCCGGTGTTCTTCAACTCCATGACGTTTGGCTATTTGCTGCCGGGGCTGATCATCTTGGCGATGGCCGTAACTCTGAAGGGGCTCAAGAAAGCGGTGCGGATCATCTTTGCCGGTTTCGGCTCGGTGCTGGTCTTGGCGTATTTGTTTTTCAGCGTGGCACAGATTTGGCGTGGCAATCGCCCGGCTGCCTTGCCGATGGGCGAGGGCGAATTGTGGAGCTACACCGCGCTGTTGCTCCTTATTGGTGCCGGGCTTTTGGGAGCCGCGCTGTGGCGGCGTTCTAATCCGCTGCGCTACCTCGCCGATGCGGTGCTGGTGGTGGCGATCATCAAAGTGTTCTTTGTTGATGCCGCCGATCTGGGCGGGCTGGTGCGGGCGGGGTCATTCTTGATCCTTGGCTTGGCGCTGGCGGGTTTGGCTTGGGTGAACCGCCGCGCGGCTTTGGCAAGCGTGCCGCCTGCGCCCGAAAGCTAGGGCTGGACGGGGCATCCTCAGGCACTACCTCAGAGCCAACAGGAGGTGTTGTTCATGCGCGTTTTGACCAGCCTGCTTCTTGCGGTGCCTGTGGCGCTTGGCCTTGGGGTCGGGGCGGCTTCGGCCAACCCGCCAACGCCCGCGCCGCAAATGATCGAGGATTTCACCATGCAGCCTGAGACCCGCTGGCGCTTTTTTACCGATGGGGTGATGGGCGGCATTTCAACCGGCGAGCTTTTGATGATCACCGGTGATGGCCCGCCGCATGCGCGGATGACGGGCCATGTCAGCACCGCCAATCGCGGCGGTTTTATTCAGATGCGTCATGACCTCAACGCGCCGCCGCCGGCGGGCACGCAAGGCCTGCGGCTCATCGTGCGCGGGAACAACCAGCGCTATTTCGCGCATCTGCGCACCAAGGGCACGCTATTGCCGTGGCAATATTACCAAGCGCCGTTTGAGGTGACCGAAAGCTGGCAAGAGGTGCAGCTGCCGTTCAGCGCCTTCAAACCCTCTGGCCGGATGCTGCGCGCGGTGCCAGACCCGCATGCCCTGACCTCGGTGGCTGTCGTCGCCTATGGGCGCGACCACGAAGCCGAGGTTGAGGTGCGCGAGGTCGGCTTTTACTAAGCGCCAAGGGGCTGCAGTTGAACGGGGCCGAAGTTAGACCGCGGCGAGTGCGACGGCCAAATCCCCATAGCCAGTGAAACGGCGTTCATAGGTAAGGTTGAGCCTTTTCGCCGCCTCTTCCGCTTTGGTATCCAACGCCGGGTCATTCGTCTGAGCGAGAAAAACCAGCTTTTCGTAATTGCCAAACATCATCGGGATCAGATCGGGATGGCGGTCAAAGCCCATCGGCTTCCAGACAAAGGCCTCAAACTGTCGCACCAGAAAATCGGTAAGGTAGAAGGCGGTGACTTCGGTTTCGGCATGGGCGGCGAAGGTGTCATTACCTTCAAAAAACGCATAGCAATGCGGGCCCGGCACCATCTCCACCCCAAGTTCGGCGCATTTCGCCTGCAACTGTCCCCCGGTGCCGCAATCGGCATAGACGATGTAGATCGTCTCATAGGCGGCGCGGTGTTTTGCGACGGCGGCTTCCACGGCGGCGGTGATCCGCTCGGGGTAAAGGTGCAGGTTTGCGGGCAGGCAAGTCAGGTCGAGATGATCCCAACCATTCGCCGCTTTCAGCGCCAAAATCTCGCGGGCGAGCGCACCGCAGGCAATCAGCAACACGCGTCCACGCCCCTCGGGAGGCAGACCCGCAACAGTCAGACTCTGATCAGAAATCATTTGAGCTGGGTCACTCGACGCGCTCAAAGAGCCGCATCACCGCCGCGCCAATCAGCGCTGCGAGGCCCATCAGCATCAGCGGCACCCCCGCATGCAAGGCCACGGCAATCGTGACCGCCGCAGCCAAGATGACCGCGATCAGCATGATCAGGAAATGGGGCAGGGGCATTGGCTGCATCATGGGCGTTCTCCTTACCTCAAATATGGGACGGCTTCTCCCAAAGGAAAAGGCCCCAAGCGTAGCTTGAGGCCTTTCTGGTTCACATTTCGTTGCGTCAGACGCGATTTTGCCTGACTTTGCGGCACGACGGGCTCAGGCGCCCATCTGGTTGTGCTTGCGCGCGATCATGTCTTTCGCGATTTCCACCGAAATGGCGGCATCGCGGCAGTAAGCATCGGCGCCGATGGCTTTGCCGAATTCTTCGTTCAGCGGGGCCCCGCCGACGAGCACCAGATAATTGTCGCGGATGCCTTTTTCTTTCATCGTGTCGATCACGACCTTCATGTAAGGCATCGTGGTGGTGAGCAGCGCAGACATACCAAGGATGTCGGCTTCTTCACGCTCAAGCGCTTCAAGGTAGTTTTCGACCGGGTTGTTGATCCCGATATCCACCACTTCGAACCCCGCGCCTTCCATCATCATCGCCACAAGGTTTTTGCCGATGTCGTGGATGTCGCCCTTCACGGTGCCGATGACCATTTTGCCCATACGCGGCGCGCCGGTTTCCACCAGCATCGGCTTCAGGATCGCCATGCCGCCCTTCATCGCATTCGCCGCCAAAAGCACTTCCGGCACGAACAGAATGCCGTCGCGGAAGTCGTTGCCGACAACCGTCATGCCCGCGACCAGCGCTTTGGTCAGGATGTCATAGGGCGTCCAGCCACGCTCGACGAGGATGTTAACCGCCTCTTCGATCTCTTCTTTGAGGCCGTCATAAAGGTCATCGTGCATCTGTTGCACGAGTTCTTCGTCGTCGAGTTCCGAGAGAATGATGTCGTCTTCATCGGCCATGGGCGTTGTTCTCCTGAGCGTGGGGATGTTTCGGTGATGCGGTGAAAGTGGCGGGGTTACTATTGTATTTGCGACATGCGGCGTTCTGTCACCGACGCGGGCACGATGGCATAGGCAAAAGCCGTGCCACGGAAGCACTTAGTTTGCACGGTTGAGTTGTGGCGGCGAATCCCTTGCGCAATGTTCTCATTTCGTTCTAATTTTCGCACATGAGTCTTACTGGATCCCTTCCGCTTGATTTGCCGCCCCCCGATCCGCGCCAACGGCTGCGGGCGCGGGGCGCTGCGGCCAATCCGGCGGGGCGATTTGAACCCTATGCGCGGCTGGTCGAATCCGATGGCTGGGAGATCGCGGAAGAAGAAAAGCTTTTGCGCACAGAACTCTGTGTGGAGCGGCCCAAATCCATCATCACTCGCAACACCAGCCCCGATGTGCCGTTTGACCGTTCGGTGAACCCTTACCGGGGCTGTGAGCATGGCTGCATCTATTGCTACGCGCGGCCCACACATGGCTATTTGGGGCTGTCGGCGGGGTTGGATTTTGAAACCAAGATCATTGCCCGGCCCGAAGCGCCCGAACTTTTGGCGCGTGAGCTTTCCAAGAAGGGCTATGCCTGCGCGCCGATCGCGATTGGCACCGCGACCGACCCTTACCAACCGGCTGAGGCCGCGCAGGGGATCGTGCGGGGCCTGTTGCAGGTGCTGAGCGATTTCAACCACCCCGTTTGCCTGACCACGCGCGGCGCGGGGGTGATGCGTGACATGGATTTGCTTGCCGATATGGCGGCGCGCAATTTGGTGCATCTGGGTGTGTCGCTCACCACGTTGGATGAAGATTTGGCTCGTAAAATGGAGCCTCGCGCGCCAAGCCCGCAAACCCGGCTGCGGATGATCCGCGCCGCCGCGCGGGCGGGGGTTCCGGTGCGGGTGATGGCCGCGCCCATCATTCCGGGTCTCACCGATCACGCGCTGGAGGCGATCTTGACCGAGGCGCGCCGGGCGGGGGCGCGCGCCGCCGAGATGATCGCCCTGCGTCTGCCCAATGAGGTGGCGCCGCTTTTTGCCGATTGGCTCGCCCGCCACTACCCGCTGCGCGCGGAAAAGGTTCTGGGCGCGATTGCCGCATTTCGCAGCGGCAAGCTCAACGATCCGCGCTTTGGCAGCCGGATGGAGGGCGAGGGGACCGAGGCCGAGTTGTTGGCGCGCCGGTTTGAAGTGTCGTGCCGCCGCCTTAGTCTTGCGCGCTATTTGCCGCCGCTTGATGTCACGCGTTTTGCTGTGCCGCCAAGGCCGGGCGAGCAGTTGGAACTGTTCTGACCTTTCGTGCATCACGCGCCCTTTCAATTGGCACAGCTTTCCCGGTCCGGAAGAGGCTCTCGCGATCTTCCGGCCACAGGGGCAGTCTGGCAAGCGTTAGTTCGCAGCGGTTGCTTAGCCGCGGCGACGGCCGCGACGCTCGCGGCTCGGGCCGGGGTCGTCGCCGGTGCCATCGGTGTTCGACGAGAAGGCCCCCAATTTCTCGGTGACATCTTCAAGCGTCGGGCGCGGCCCGCGTTCACGGGTCGAAAGCGCCTCGTGCATCGCTTTGAGGTGCTCGGGCATGGTGCCACAGCAGCCGCCGATGATGGTGGCGCCCGCGTCGCGCGCGAGGCAGGCGTAATCGCCCATCAGCGCGGGGGTGCCATCATAATGGATGTGGCCATCATGGTATTTCGGGATGCCCGCATTGCCCTTGGCGATGATCGGGCGCTCGGTGCCCGAAGACACAAAGCCCATGATCGTGCGCATCAAATCAGCCGCGCCAACGCCGCAGTTCGCCCCAAAAGCGAGCGGCGGGTTCGGCAGTTTTTCCACAAGGCTGGCGAGCTGCGCCGAGGTCACGCCCATCATCGTGCGGCCAGCGGTGTCAAAGCTCATCGTGCCACACCAATCCATGCCCGCAAGCTTCGCGGCTTCCGCAGCGGCCTTGAACTCTTCGGGGGCAGAGATCGTTTCCACCCAAAGCACATCCGCGCCGCCTTCTTTCAGCCCTTCGGCTTGCTCGTGGAACATTTCCACGGCGAGTTCATGGGTGAGCGTGCCCATCGGTGCGAAAATATCGCCCGTCGGCCCGACCGAGCCGCAAACCGCAACCGGGCGGCCCGCTTTATCGGCCACTTCACGGCCGATTTCGGCGGCGACGCGGTTCAACTCCCGCACCCGGCCTTGGGCGTTGTGCAGTTTCAGACGGCTGGCATTGCCACCAAAGGAGTTGGTCAGAAACAGATCCGAGCCCGCATCCACGGCAAAGCTGTAAAGCTTGGCGATCCGGTCGGGGTGGTCAACGTTCCACAATTCTGGCGGTTCGCCCGAAGACAGGCCCATGTTGAACAGGTTTGTGCCCGTAGCGCCATCGGCCAGCAGCCAGTCACGGGTTTGCAGCAGACGGGTAAGCGTGTTGGTCATCGGGCCTCTCCTGATCCGGTCGCGCTCTCCCTGCCAGAACCGGACGAAAAGTGCAAATTCCTTTCACTCAAGATGATCTTGAGGCACGCCACAGATTACGGACCATTTCAAGCGCGGGCGTCGGAGCCGGTTCATGGGCCGTAAGCGGGGCAGGGCGGTGGATTGCGCGGGCAATTTCCACCCCTGCCAGCGCCAGCGCCGGGGCCGAGGGGGCCGCGATATAACGCGGGCTCAGGTTCGGCGCGAAGCTCATTTTGAACTGGCGCAGACCCGCCGCTCCGGCACCTTTTTCCGCGCGCCGCCAGATATGCGCGGCGGGGCCGCTGATGTCTTCGGCGCGCGGCGGCAGGGCCGCGAGCGACAGCCGTTTCACCCCCGCCTGCGCGGCAGCTTCAAGCGCGCCATTGATCAGCGCCTGCATCGTGCCATCGGGGGCGTCTTCCCCCGGGCGCATCAGATCCAGCACCCATTCGGTGCGGTTGGCGTGAAAGCTCGCAAAGCCGACCAGCTTGCCCTTCACATGCGCAAGCATCACTTGTTGCTGGCGCACATAATCGGGGGCAAAGCGACCCATCGAAAAGCCCCGTTCGCCGCCGCGCGCGCCGCGCCAATGATCGGCAATCGCAATCATCTCGGCCATCGGCAGCGGCCCTTCGGCGGGGGTGATGGTCAGGCCCGCCTTTGCGGCCTTGCGTAATTTGCGGCGCAGACCCGAACGCGAGGGGCAATCGAGCGTATAGCTGCGCGGGTCAAGCCAAACTTCGGTCGCGACCGGTGCGACGACCCAGCCAGCTTTGCGGGCAAGCGCCGCCGTACGTCCGGAGACTTTATAAAGGCTGGCACGGCGGCCTTCTGCCCGTGCGGCTTCGCGCAAGGCATTGAACATCCCACCCGACGGCGCGGTGCCAAAGGGCTCCAAGAGCGCCACAAGCGTTTGCCCGGCGCGGCCCGCCATCCAACCGCCCGGCGCGCGGTCACAACGCAACACGCCCAGATTGCCTTGGTGCATCAGCCCCAGTTCGGCTTGGCGGTCTTGTGCGACCAGATGCGAGATTTGCGGGCAGTCCATCGGCGCGGCAACAACTTGCGGGGCATCGCCCGCACGTGCTGGGCGCAATGCAACCACGGCCATTGCGGCAAGCGCAGGCACACCGAAATAGGCAATCCGCCAGGCGAGAATCGCTGCCAAAAGCTCGGGCTCGGGGGCCGAGGGCAAAAGCGAGATCAGGGTGATTTCAAAGGGGCCAACCCCACCGGGCGTGCCCGAAACAAAGCCCGCGCCAAGGGCGAGCAGAAAGGCCGGGAACAGCGCCAGCAAGCCGATATCGGTGCCAGAGGGCAAAAGCGCCCAAAGCGCAAGCGCGGCAAAGGCGGTGTCAATCAGCGCGAGCGCGAGGATTTGCGCCATCACCGCAGGGGCAGGCAAGCGCAGCGTGAGGCGGCCAATTTTTAGGCCCGGCAACAAAAGTGCGGCCAAGGCCAGCGCGCCGCCAAGCGCAAGACCCAAAAGCGCAAAGCCCTGCACAGTGGCCAAAGACAGGCCCGGCAAGCTCACGGGGGCAATCAACAACACATGCGCGGTGAGCACGGCCCATGAGATCAGGAAGGTCGCGGCAACGGTTGCGGTGATTTTTGTGGCGCGCGCGAGCGAGGTTTCGGGCAGCATTCGCCAGCGCACCAGCGCCCCAGATACGAGCCCAAAACCAATGGTTTGGCTCAGCGCAATCGAGGTCCAACCGGCGCGGCGGGCGGGGCGCGCGGCGGTGCCGGTGCCCAAAAGGCGGTGGATGATCGCATCATATTGCGCAAGCGCGGCAAAGCTGACGAAGGTTGCGGCGAGCGCGAGGGCCCAATGGGCAATGTCTACGCGCGCAAGGGCAGCCATCACCGCCGCGCCATCGAGCATGGCCAAGCGATCGCGCAGCGCCCACAAAAAGGCGCCCACAAGGACGATGCCGAGCACTTGCCGCCCCGCAGCAGCGCCAAAACGCAAAGGCCGCGTTGCCCCCTCGTCTGAGGTAAGTTGCGCAGCGACGGCCGTGCCCTTGCGATGATCCGACATCTGATCCCCTCTCTTTACCACATATCCCCGGTGCTCGGGTTTGCGCCTCTAAGGGAAAGAAAGGTTTAAAATCGAGGTATCAAATCCAAAGATGGTATGCAGAAATTAACCCTGCCAAGCCGCGCCTTTCGTTTGAAGATCGCGTGCTAAGGCTCAGCTAAAAAAGAAAAAACCGGCTCCATAAAGAGCCGGCTTTCGAAACGCGGTCTGGGCAAATGCTCAGCCGACTTCGGTGATTTGTTTCATCGCTTCGCGCATCGCCTCGCCAACTTTGGCGCGGATCTTCGCCTCATCGGCGACGCCCGCCAGATCTGCGACCAGTTTGCGGATCACATCTTCTTGGCCCGCTTCCTCGAAATCCGCTGCGATCAACGCACCGGTATAGGCCTCTGCTTCTTCGCCGCTTTTGCCCAGCAGTTCCGCCGCCCATTGACCGAGGAGCTTCACAGACCGCGCCTCAACTTTAAATCGCAGTTCCGCATCATGCGCGAATTTGGCCTCAAAGGCGTGTTCGCGGTCGTCAAAAGTGGTCATCTGGTCCCCCCAAATCAGTTGTTATCCCAGATATGGTTTTTTTGGCCTCTTGCTGCAAGACCTCATAAAGCCGCGCCGGGGTGATTGCGCTAGCACGAAACGCAACCGAGAGACGCTCTATTCTAGCATGTTGGCCGTGAAGGTGCACCGATCTTCTTGCGGCGCGAGGCGGCTTGGCCTATAGGGGCCGAAAGGGGTGCCCCGAGGGCAAGACCCCAGATTGGGTCAACGGACCCGCCCAGTATCGGAGAGCCCATGGCACCGCGTCGCAAGAAAATCTATGAAGGCAAGGCAAAGATCCTTTACGAAGGCCCCGAGCCCGGCACTTTGGTGCAATACTTCAAGGATGATGCGACCGCCTTCAACGCGCAGAAGAAAGCGACGATTGAGGGTAAGGGCGTGCTCAACAACCGCCTGTCCGAGTTCTTCATGAACGGTCTGACGAATGTGGGGATTCCGAACCACTTCATCCGCCGTTTGAACATGCGCGAGCAACTGATCCGTCAAGTGGAGATCGTGCCGCTTGAAGTGATCGTGCGCAACTTTGCGGCGGGTTCGATTGCGAAGCGTTTGGGCCTTGAAGAAGGCACACCGCTGCCGCGCCCGATCGTGGAATACAGCTACAAAAACGATGAACTCGGCGACCCGCTCGTGCCCGAGGAATATATCATCGCCTTCGGCTGGGCGAACCAGCAAGACCTTGATGATATTGTCAGCCTTGCGCTGCGGGTGAATGACTTCTTGTCGGGCGTGTTCTTTGGCGTTGGCATCAAACTGATCGACTTCAAAATTGAGATCGGTCGTGTTTGGGATGGCGATTTCATGCGCCTGATCATTGCCGATGAAATCAGCCCCGACAGCTGCCGCCTTTGGGACGTGAAAACGAACCAAAAGCTCGACAAGGACGTGTTCCGCCGCGACCTTGGCTCGCTGACCGATGCCTATACCGAAGTCGCGCGGCGGCTGGGGGTTTTGCCCGCCAATGCCACGCCGATGAAGCCCACCTTGATCAACTAAAGAGGCCGAAGATGAAAGCGCGCGTGCATGTGATGCTGAAAGATGGGGTGCTCGACCCGCAAGGCGAAGCGGTGCGCCACGCGCTTGGCCATCTGGGCTTTTCGGGTGTTGAAGGTGTGCGTCAAGGCAAGGTGATTGAGCTGGATCTGGCTGCCACCGACGCCGCTGCCGCCGAGGTTGAGGTGAAGGCGATGTGCGAGAAGCTGCTCGCCAACACCGTGATCGAGAAATACACCGTCGAGATCGCCTGATTTGGGGCGGGGCTCACGCTTGGGCCCCGTTTCCGTCCAAGCCCAGAAGAACGCAGGAGCCCTTTCGCAATGAAAGCCGCCGTCATCACTTTCCCGGGGTCGAACTGCGACCGTGATCTTGCCGATGCCTTTGCCAAGGCGGGCGCTGAGGTGGTGCGGGTCTGGCACAAAGACACCGAAATTCCGGCGGGCACCGATGTTGTGGGCGTGCCGGGGGGCTTTTCCTTTGGCGATTATCTGCGCTGCGGCGCGATTGCCTCGCGCTCGCCGATTGGCCAAGCCGTGGTCGATTTTGCCGCCAAGGGCGGCCATGTGATCGGCATTTGCAATGGCTTTCAGGTGCTGACCGAAATGGGCCTGCTGCCGGGGGCGCTGATGCGCAATGCCTCGCTGAAATTCGTCTGCCGCCCGCAAAAACTGGCGGTGGCGACGACCAATAGCATCTTCACCGAAGGCTATGCGGCAGGCGCCGAAGTGACCTATCCGATTGCCCACCATGACGGCAATTATGTGATCGACGCCGAGGGGCTGAAACGCCTTGAGGGCGAAGATCGCGTGGCCTTCCGCTATATCGACAATCCGAACGGCTCCACCGCCGATATCGCGGGTGTGCTGAGCGAAAACCGTCGCGTGCTGGGCCTGATGCCGCACCCTGAGCGTGTGGTTGAAGAGACCCAAGGCGGCACCGATGGGGCGGCGCTTTTCCGCGCGCTTTCGGGTATGCTCGCCCAAGCGTGATTGCTGGGGGCCGCGGCTTCGCCTAATCTGCCCCCATGCCAGAGACCCGCTTGCGCCTTGATCCACCGACCCGCGCCGAGACCCGTCGGCGTATCCGCCGCGCGGCCTATCGCGCTTTGGCGGTGGTGGCGTTGGCGGCAACGATTGCCGGGATCTGGCTCACCAATATCTGGCTGACCGAGCGGTTTACAGAAACCACGCGGATGCGCACCGAATTGCGGCTCGCGCTTTATTCCGGCAACATCTTGTCAGAGCTTCAGCGCACCTCTGTGGTGCCGCTGTTGTTGGCGCGTGACCCCGAATTGAACAAATCGCTGATTTCGTGGGATTTCTCGACCACTTCGGGGATTTTGATTGCCGCGCGCGACGAAGTTGGTGTGGCCTCGATCCGGCTTTTGGATCTACAGGGCCGGGTGGTGGCTGCGACGGACCGCAATGTGCTCGGCACCGTGTTCAACGATGCGCCCTTCTTTGTGGATGCGCAGCGCTCGCGCGATACGATTTTTACCGCCGTCAAAGGCGTCACCGGCGCGTCCGATTTTGTGTATTCCCGCGCGATGATCTCCGAAGGCAAGCTGATCGGGGTGATCGTGGTGGGGGCCGATCTTGCGCGTTTTGAACGCGCTTGGGCGGGCATTTCCGATGCTGTTGCAGTGATGGATAGCTCGGCCCAGATCGTTTTGGCAACCGAGCCACGCTGGCGCGGCATGACGATGGAAGAGGCTTTGGCCGTACGGTCGGCCCCTTCGGCGATTGAGCGCGCTTTGCAAGCCACGGCGGATTGGGCCAATGAGCCGCCCGATGCTTGGGTCTCTGGCCAAGCGGTGATGCGCACCGAAGCGCGGCTGCCGTTTCGCGGTTGGCGGATGGTGGCGTTCACGCCCTACACCTCGGTGCGCGACCGGGTGAATGCTGTGATCGCGCTTGAAATCATGGGCTTTGCGGTGCTGCTGGCGCTTGGGTTCTACTTCGTCTCGCGGCGCGCCAAGGTGCAATCGGCGGTCTATCGGCGCGAATCTGCGGAACTGCGCGCGCTGAACGCGCGGCTCAAACGCGAGATCGCGGAGCGTGAGCGGGTGCAAAAAGACCTCTCGCTTGCGGAGCAAACGCTGGAACAAAGCTCCAAACTTGCCGTGCTGGGCGAGATGTCTGCCGCGGTGAGCCATGAGTTGAACCAGCCCTTGGCGGCGATGAAAACCTATCTGGCTGGCGCGCGGCTTTTGCTGCAACGCGAGCGGGTGGTGGAGGCGCTGTCGTCGTTCCAGCGCATCGACGATCTGATCGAACGGATGGGGGCGATCACGCGGCAACTCAAATCCTACGCCCGTAAGGGCGGCGATGCGTTTGAGCCGGTGGATTTGCGCGCGGCGCTATCGTCTGCCTTGGCGATGATGGAGCCGCAGCTGAAGGCACGCACGGTCAAGATCACCCGGAGCCTGCCGCGTGGGCAGGTGATGGTGATGGCGGACCGCATTCGGTTGGAGCAGGTGATCATCAACCTTTTGCGCAATGCGCTTGATGCCACCAAGGGGCTACGCACGCCGCATATCGAGATTGCGCTCGAGGCCGATGAAATGGCGGTGCTGACGGTGCGCGACAATGGGCCCGGTATCACCGATCTGGAAAAACTGTTTGAGCCGTTTTGGACCACGAAGAAACCGGGCGAGGGGACGGGGCTGGGCCTTGCGATTTCCTCGTCTATCGTCAGTGATTTTGGCGGTCGCTTGACCGCGCGCAATGCCGCAGATGGGGGCGCCGTATTTGAAGTGCGGCTGCCGCGTTTGACGGCGGGGATGAGTTTGTCTGGCAACGGGCAAAGGGCAGCGGAGTAACAAGAATGCGCATGATGAAGGTGGCGATCGTCGATGACGAGGAAGACATCCGGCAATCCATCAGCCAATGGCTGGCGCTCTCGGGGTTTGATACCGAAAGTTTTGCCTGCGCAGAAGATGCGCTGAAAGTCATTGGCGCCGATTGGCCAGGGGCCGTGATCACCGATATTCGCATGCCGGGCATGGATGGGATGGCATTTCTCAAGCGCTTGATGGGGCTTGATAGCGGGCTGCCAGTGATCATGATCACCGGGCATGGCGATGTGCCGATGGCGGTGGAAGCGATGCGGCTTGGCGCGATGGATTTCATGGAGAAACCCTTCAACCCTGACCGGATGACCGAGCTTGCCAAACGCGCCACCCAAGCGCGCAGGATGACACTCGATGCCCGCGCTTTGCG
This sequence comes from Rhodobacter aestuarii, assembly GCF_900156655.1. Classification (GTDB taxonomy): domain Bacteria; phylum Pseudomonadota; class Alphaproteobacteria; order Rhodobacterales; family Rhodobacteraceae; genus Rhodobacter; species Rhodobacter aestuarii. Next base: position 160,104 of record NZ_FTOG01000008.1, read on the forward strand.
CCGCGATTTGGGCGAGGGCACGAAGGTGATGGGCAAGCTCATTGGCACCTCGGCGCAAATGGAACGGCTGCGCGAAGATGTGCTCGATATTGCGCAATCTGATGGCCATGTGCTGCTTGATGGCGAAACCGGCACCGGCAAAACGCTTGTGGCCCATGCGCTGCATGCCGCTGGCACCCGGGCGGGCAAGAAATTCGTCACCATCTCTTGTGCGGCCTATACCGAAGACGCACTTGGTGAACGGCTCTTTGGCCCGGTGGCCGAGGGGGGCGGGTTGCCGCTGGTCGAGGAAGCGCGCGGCGGTACTTTGGTGCTCGAAGATATCGAGGCGTTGTCGAGCGGTCTTCAGGCCCGGCTTTTGACGCTTTTGAACGAACAAGGCAGCCCGGCGGAAACCCGGATCGTGGCGATTTGCAACGCCCATGGCGAGGGGCGGATGCTCGAAGACCTTTTGCGCCCCGATCTTTATTTCCGCTTGGCCGCGCATAAAATCACCCTGCCGCCGCTGCGCGCGCGTGGCGAAGATGTGTTGACGCTGTTCACCCGGATGGCCGAGCAATTTGCCGATGATTACGGCTGCGACGCGCCCGAAGTCAGCGCGCAAGAAGCCGCACAACTGCTACAAGCGCCTTGGCCTGGCAATGTGCGCCAGCTGATCAATGTGGCCGAACGCGCGGTCTTGCAAGCGCGGCGCGGGCAGGGCTCCATTGCCTCGCTTTTGATGGCCGAAAGCGATGAGCTGGGCGCCGCCATGACCACCGAGGGTAAGCCGCTCAAGGAATATGTCGAAAGCTTCGAGAAGATGCTGATCGACAATACGATGCGGCGTCACAAAGGCTCCATCGCGGCGGTGATGGAAGAGCTTTGCCTGCCGCGCCGGACGCTCAACGAAAAAATGGCGAAATACGGCTTAAGCCGTGCCGATTACACCTAAAGTTGTGTGCATCCGTGCGTCTGATGATTATCGTTAATCATTTCTTGATGAAAAACAGATTGTATTCATCTGCTCTGCGTTGTTAATGTCGCAGTGTCGGCGGGACTATTCCCGCCCACGGAATTCGCTGATTTCCGAGCCGATGATCTTCGCGGGTGCGAAGCGGGCTTTGGGTCATCCGATTGGTCGAAAGACCGCTTTCACACCCTCAGGGCCTAGAAAACCAAGGGGGTTTCGTCATCATCGCGCGGCCTGCCGCGTGTTTGGGAAGAACCGCGATGGAGCGCGCAAGGGCAACTGAGGTGAGGACGGGCGGGCCACAACTGGCCGCCGCCACCCATTTGCGTGCCAGCGCTCCCGCCTCAACGACAAACCATGCCAGCCTCGCCTTGCCCGCACGATCCAGGTCGTGGTCAGGGCGCGCGCGCGCATGGGGAACCAGGATTAATGGCAAAGAAAATGCTTATCGATGCCACCCATGCGGAAGAGACCCGCGTTGTGGTGGTGGACGGCAACAAAGTCGAAGAGTTTGACTTTGAAACCATCAACAAACGGCAGCTCGCCGGAAACATTTATCTAGCAAAAGTCACGCGGGTGGAGCCTTCGCTCCAAGCGGCGTTTGTGGATTACGGTGGCAACCGCCACGGTTTCCTCGCTTTTGCCGAGATCCATCCCGATTACTATCAAATCCCGACGGCGGATCGTCAGGCGCTTTTGGAAGAAGAGCGGCTTGCGGCTGAGGCCGAAGAGGCTGAAGAAAACCGCCCGCGCTCGCGCCGTTCGCGCTCCCGTTCGCGGTCGTCTTCGTCCGCCCCTGCGGCGAAGGCCGAAAAGGCGAGCAACATCGATGCCGTGGTGCGTTCGGAAGATATTCCGGGCATGGCGGTGATCGAATCCGGCGAAGAGGGCGAGGGGGAAGAACCCACCGTTTTGAGCGAGGCGCCGGAAACGGCGCTGGTCTCCACGCCTGAAGCTGCCGCACCCGAGGCAGACGAGAGCGCCCCGATGGAAGGCGATGCGCTAGACGCGCCCGTCGCGGAAGCCGCATCCGAGGAAGAAGAATCCGTCGAGGATGTCGTGGCGGAAGCCGTGGCCGATGCGCTTTCGGTTGTGGCCGAAATGACCGAAGAAGCCGAAGAGGTGGACGCGGAAGAAGCCGAGGACGGCGAAAGCCACGATCACGACCACCACGCGCATCCGGCAGAAGGCGATGACGAGATTGAATCCGTCGCCGAAGAGGATGTGCAGGAAGAAATCCGCGCGCCGCGTCGCCCGCGTGCGCGCCGCTACAAGATTCAAGAAGTGATCAAAGTGCGCCAAATCATGCTGGTGCAAGTGGTCAAGGAAGAGCGCGGCAACAAAGGCGCGGCGCTCACCACCTATCTGTCGCTCGCTGGCCGCTACTGTGTGCTGATGCCGAACACCGCGCGCGGTGGTGGCATTTCGCGCAAAATCACCAATGCTGCCGACCGTAAAAAGCTCAAAGAAATCGCCGCCGAGATGGAAGTGCCGCATGGCGCAGGCCTGATCATCCGCACCGCGGGCAGCCAACGCACCCGCACCGAGATCCGCCGCGACTATGAATATCTGATGCGGCTGTGGGAACAAATCCGCGACCTCACGATGAAATCGGTCGCGCCTGCGCCGATCTACGAAGAGGGCGACCTGATCAAGCGCTCGATCCGCGATCTTTACTCGAAAGACATCGACGAGGTGCTGGTCGAGGGCGAGCGCGGCTACCGTGTGGCCAAGGACTTCATGAAAATGATCATGCCGTCCCACGCCAAAAACGTGAAGCATTACGCCGAGCAATTGCCGCTGTTTGCGCGGTTCCAGGTCGAAAGCTATCTGGGCGCGATGTTCAACCCGGTGGTGCAGCTCAAATCGGGCGGCTACATCGTGATTGGCGTCACCGAAGCGCTGGTGGCGATTGACGTGAACTCGGGCCGGGCCACCAAAGAGGGCTCGATCGAAGATACGGCGCTGAAAACCAACCTTGAGGCCGCCGAGGAAATCAGCCGTCAGTTGCGTCTGCGCGACTTGGCGGGCCTGATCGTCATCGACTTCATCGATATGGAGGAGCGCAAGAACAACTCCGCCGTCGAGAAGCGCCTGAAAGAGAAACTGAAAACCGACCGGGCGCGCATTCAAGTGGGCCGGATTTCGGGCTTTGGTCTTTTGGAAATGAGCCGTCAGCGGCTGCGCCCGGGGATGCTGGAAAGCACCACCCAGCCCTGCCCGCATTGCCACGGCACCGGCCTGATCCGCTCGGATGACAGCCTTGCACTGCAAGTGCTGCGCGCGATTGAGGAAGAGGGCACGCGCAAGCGCTCGCGCGAAGTGCTGGTGAAATGCCCGGTCGCGGTCGCCAACTATCTGATGAACGCCAAGCGCGAGCATATCGCCTCGATCGAGGCGCGATATGGGATGGCGGTGCGGATTGAAGCCGATCCGAGCCTTGTGAGCCCCGATTTCTCGATCGAGAAGTTCAAAACCGCGACCCGGATCGTGCCCGATCCGATGAGCACGGCGGTGCATGCGAGCGCCGAACTGATGGCCGAGATCGACGAGGAAGAGATCCTTGAGGAGGAAGAGGACGAGGTCGAAGAGGCCGAAGCCGAAACCACCGAGGCCGAAGAGGCGCCGAAAAAGAAGAAACGTCGTCGGCGTCGGCGTAAGAAATCGGGCAATGGCACCGAGGCGGGCGAGTCTGGTGATGCCGACGGCAGCGATGCGGACGACGACGAGGCTGATGAGGGCTCCTCTGACGAGGACGAGGCCGCTGAGGATGCTGCGCGTGCGGCCGCTGCTGCGGAACTGGCCGAGGTTGCGCTGCCCGAGGTGACGGAAACCGAAGCGGGGGCGTCGGAAGCGGAAGGCGAGGCGGTTGCGGAGGAAGCGGCGGAAGATGCGCCGAAACCGAAGAGAACCACCCGCTCGCGGAAGAAAAAGACCGAGGACGGCGAGGAGCCCGCGCCCAAGAAAACCACCCGCTCGCGTTCGCGCAAAAAGGTTGAGCCGGTGGCAGAGGAAGCCCCTGTCGAAGCGACGCCCGAAGCTGCGCCGGTGGAGCCGGTGAGTGAAACCGTTGCTGAAGCGCCTGCCGAGCCTGTCGCGGAAACGCCGGTTGAGGTGGCACCCGACGTGGCGCCGGAGCCGGTGGTGGAACCCGCGCCCGAGCCGCAAGCGGAAGCTGCGCCGGAACCGGAGCCGAGCGTCGAACCCGTCGCTGAATCTGCCCCCGAACCTGTGCCGGAGGCGCAAAGCGCGCCCGAGGCCCCCGCTTCTGAGGCAGAAGAGGGCGGCGAGCCGAAGCCGAAGCGCCGCGGTTGGTGGTCCATCTGAGGCCAATGCGCCAGAACTTAAAATTGCAAACGCCGGGCCTCGTGCTCGGCGTTTTGCGTTGTGACCGCTTCGACTTGGCCCAAATATCCTAGGGGTGAGTTTGGCGCAGCCGAAAAGGGGGCCGCGCCCTCACAACACTTAATGCTGTCTTAGTCTTGCGTGTTTTGCTGCGGGCCGCGCCGCACAAGATAGCGCAGCACAGCGCCCTCATCCGTCGCGCTTTCGAGCACATGGCCCGCATGGGTGCAAAAATGCGGCACGTCGATCCAACTGGCGCGGTCGGTCGCGATCATTTCCACCAGCACACCTTCGGGTTGGGCCAGCAACGCCTTGCGCAGGCGCAGCACCGGCAGAGGGCACAGAAGGCCGCGCAGATCAAGGGAAAGGGCAGGGGTGTCGCTCATGCGCTTGGCCTAGCGCCGCACCACGCGCCTGTCCACGGCAATGTGAGCGCCGCGTCAGATCACAGCAGATGACGGCGCGCGCCTGCAATGCTAGGACGGGGCCATGTTCGGGATCGACATCATAGATGCAGCCTTTCTGCCCGCCGCCTTCGCCGCTTTTGTGGCGGGGGTGATCTCGTTCCTCAGCCCCTGTGTGCTGCCCATCGTGCCGCCCTATCTTGCCTATATGGGCGGTGTGACCGTGTCCGAGATGAGCGCGGGCAAAGCCGCTGCGCGTGGCCCTGTGCTGCTGGCTGCGCTTTTCTTTGTGCTTGGGCTCTCGACCGTTTTCTTGCTGATTGGTCTTGGCGCCTCGGCACTTGGTCAAGCGGTGGGCTCTTGGCGCGATGAATTGGGCAAGGTCGCAGGCGTTGTCGTGATGATTTTTGGCGCGCATTTCCTTGGCATCTATCGAATCGGCTTTCTCGACCGCGAATTCCGGCTGGAAACGGGCGATCAGGGGGGCTCGGCGCTTGGTGCCTATCTACTCGGCCTTGCCTTTGCCTTCGGTTGGACGCCTTGCCTTGGTCCAGTGCTGGGCACCATTGCTTCGCTTGCGATGGCAGAGGGCAGCCTTGGCCGTGGCATGGGGCTTTTGGGCGTCTATGCGGCGGGGCTTGGTTTGCCCTTCTTGCTGGTCGCAGCGTTTTTCCCCGCGCTTGGCGGGGCGATGGCCTTCATGCGCCGCAACATGGGCCGGATCGAGAAAATCTCTGGTCTCCTTTTGTGGACGGTGGGGCTTTTCATGCTGACCGGGCAACTCTCTGATTTCTCGTTTTGGATTTTGGACGTTTTCCCGGCGCTTGCCGAATTTGGCTAAAGCCGCACCTGCGCGGAAACGCGCAGCCTGACGGGAACTTGCTTTGACCCATCGCCCGGCGCGCGCTATAGGGTCGGCACTATCCACGGGGGTGCCTTTTGATCCGCTTCGTCCTGTCTTCAATTGGGGGGCTTTTCTCCTGGATCGTCACGGCGCTGTTTTTCGCCGCGCTGACGGTTGGCGCGATTTTTTGGATGTATGGGCGCAACTTGCCCAGCCATGAACAGTTGGCCCAATACACTCCCAAAACGATCAGCCGGATTTACTCGGGCGAGGGGCGCTTGATCGACGAATTCGCGCAAGAGCGGCGGATTTTCGTGCCGATCAGTGACATTCCCGATGTGGTGAAACAGGCCTTTGTCTCTGCCGAAGACCAAAACTTCTATATCCACAAGGGCTATGACGCGCGCGGGATCATCGCGGCGGCCTATGCGGCGATCAAATCCGGCGGGCGCAATGTGCGCGGCGCCTCGACGATCACGCAGCAGGTGATGAAGAACTTCCTGCTTGATGGCTCGCGCTCGGCGGAACGGAAGATCAAAGAATTGATCTTAGCCGCCCGCGTGGAAGAGGCGCTCTCGAAAGACCGCATTCTTGAGCTGTATCTGAACGAGATTTTCTTGGGTCAAAACTCCTATGGGGTGGCGGCGGCCGCGCAGACTTATTTCAACAAAACGCTGAGCGAACTCAGCGTCGGCGAGGCGGCCTATCTGGCGGCTTTGCCGAAGAAACCGGCCTCGCTGCATCCGGTGCGCGACTATGAAGAGGCGCGACTGCGCCGCAATTACGTGCTGCGGCGGATGTATGAAGACGGCCATATCGACCAAGCGACTTTGCAAGAAGAGCAGGCGAAAGAGCTGAAATCGGTGCAGCGCGGCGATTACCCGGCCTTCCGCCAAGCTTTGCCGCCGCGGGATTATTTCACCGATGAAATCCGCCGCCAGCTGTCAAAAAGCTTTGGGCAGGATGAGTTCTTTGGCGGTGGTCTAACGATCCGCGCCACGGTTGATCCCGATTTGCAAAAGCAGGCCGCGAAGGCGCTGCAACATGCGCTTGAAAAATATGACCGCAACCTTGGCGTCTGGCGCGGCACCGGGGCGACGATCCCGGCTGATCAACTGGGCGAGGAACGGCTGTGGCGTGCGGCGCTTGCCGATGTGCCCACCGACAAAGCCCCCCGCGATGTTGAGGGTTGGTATCCGGCCGTGGTGCTGGAACTGGGGGATAAATCTGCCCGGATCGGCATTGAAGGCATCGAGGAAGATGCTGACGGCCATTGGATCCCCGCCGATGATGTGACTTGGGCGCGTAAGCTTGGCAAAGATGGCAAGCTTGGTCCGCGCGCCAAGCGGGCCTCTGATCTGGTTGATGTGGGCGATGTGGTGCTGGTGCGCGCGGTCACCAAAGACAGTGATGGCTCTTTCGTGCGCTGGTCACTGCGGCAGGTGCCGCGTGTCGAGGGCGCGTTCATGGCGATGGATGTGCACACGGGCCGCGTGCTCGCGATGCAGGGCGGGTTCTCGTATCAAAGCTCGGTCTTCAACCGCACCACACAGGCGATGCGCCAGCCCGGCTCTAACATCAAACCGATCGTCTATGCGGCGGCGCTCGATTCCGGCTTTAGCCCCGAGACGATCGTTGTGGACGCACCGATTGAGGTGAACACGCCGCAAGGGCTGTGGCGGCCGCAAAACGCCTCGAACAAATACTACGGGCCGACGCCGCTGCGCACCGGGCTTGAGCAATCGCGGAACCTGATGACGGTGCGGATTGCGCAAGAAATCGGCATGGATACCGTGGCGCGCTATGCGGAGCGGTTTGGCGTTTATGACCAGATGGGCCCCTATTTGGCGAACGCGCTTGGGGCGCAGGAAACCACGATGTATCGGCTCATTTCGGCCTATGCGATGTTTGCCAATGGCGGCAAGCGGCTGGAGCCGACGCTGGTGGACCGGGTGCAAGACCGTTGGGGCCGCACGATCTATCGGCACGACCAAAGTGATTGTCTCGATTGCGCCGATCCGACCTTGCCCGAGGGGTTGGGGCCGCGCGTGCGCACCAATTCGGAGCAGGTGATTGATGCGATCACCGCCTATCAGATGATCTCGCTGATGGAAGGCGGCGTGAAGCGCGGCACGGGCACGGGCGTGCGGCTGCCGGTTCCGGTTGCCGGCAAAACCGGGACGACGAATGACGCGAAAGACGTGTGGTTCACGGGCTTTACCTCGAATATCGTCGCGTCGTGCTACATGGGCTATGACCAACCGCGCGGGCTTGGCCGGGGCGCTTATGGCGGCACGCTTTGTGTGCCGGTCTTCAATGAGTTCATGCAAGAGGCGATCAAGGAATATGGCGGTGGCCGCTTCAAGGTGCCGCCGGGGGGCTATTGGCAGAACTTCAACCGGTTCACCGGGGAAAAACTGCCCGATGGCGTGTCGGGGGATTTTGTGCAGGCCGAATATCTGCGCGAAGATCAAGACATGCGCGGCCTTGGCCTGATTGTGGATGGGGGCTTTGCCATGGGCGCGGACCTGCCGCTTTTCGCGCAGGGTGAAACCGATACCGGCACCACCGTCACCACCGCGACTGGCAAGACCCGCGTGATCCCGAAGAAAGCCGATTTCGGCACCTTGTCTGCCGGTGGGCTTTACTAAGCCTTCCTCGCGTTTCACGACACCAAGGATTGGGCGCCCCAGCGGGCGCCTTTTCTTTTGCCGCGGTGTTTTGGGGGCAGGACGTGGCGGGGCTGGGGGTCTTGTTCTTGCGGTTGCTATGCATGAAAAAGGGCGCCCTGCGGCGCCCTTTTCTGGTTTCGCAACCTCTGGCGTTTGGCTTAGCGCGGTTCCGCTTGCAGCCCGCGCAAGATTGCCCAGCACATCAACAGCAAGATCACCGTGAAGGGCAAACCGGTGGAGATCACCATCGCTTGCAATGCGCCTAGGCCGCCCCCGATCAACAGCACAATCGCAACCGCGCCCTCAAACGTGGCCCAGAACACGCGCTGCGGCAGCGGTGCGTCGACCTTGCCACCCGCCGTGATCGTGTCGATCACCAGCGAGCCCGAGTCCGACGAGGTCACGAAGAACACGATCACCAGCACAATCGCGACAACCGAGGTGATGGAAGACAGCGGCAGCCCTTCGAGCATCGCAAAAAGCGACAAGGGCGGGTTGTAGCTGTCAATCACATTGGCTTTCACCGCCGAATTGACCGGGTCAGAAAGCACTTGGTCAATCGCCACACCGCCAAAGACGGCCATCCACAGCACGCAGACGATGGAGGGGATGATCAGCACACAAACCACGAATTCGCGCACCGTGCGGCCCCGCGAAACGCGCGCGATGAACATGCCCACGAACGGCGACCAGCTGATCCACCACGCCCAATAGAAGGCCGTCCAGCCTTGGCGATAGCTATCATCCTCGCGCCCGATCGGGTTCGACAGCGGAATGATATCTTTCACATAGGCCACCAGACCCTCGCCGAAATCGGTCAAGATCAGCATCGTCGGGCCCGCAATCAGCACGAACAGCAGCAAAAGCGCTGCAATCCCCATGTTGATTTCGGAAAGCACCTTCACACCGCCATCAAGCCCGCGCAGCACCGAATAAAGCGCAACGCCGGTGATCACGGTGATCAGCGCGACCTGAACCGGAATGCCCATCGGCACGCCAAAGACGTGGTTGAGCCCGGCATTGGCTTGTTGAGCGCCGAAGCCAAGCGAGGTGGACAGGCCAAAGAGCGTGGCAAAAACCGCGATAATGTCGATCAGATGCCCGGTCCAACCCCAGACCCGCTCACCAAAAATCGGGTAGAAGGCGGAGCGGATCGTCAGCGGCAGGCCCTTGTTGAAAGAAAAGAGCGCAAGCGCCAGCCCCACCACCGCATAGATCGCCCAAGGGTGCAGGCCCCAGTGATAGATCGTTGCGGCCAAGCCCATTGCTTTGGCGGCTTCGACATTTTCGGGGATGATGTTGCCCGCCGCGTCAAAGGGCGAGGGCGTGCCCAAAGGTGCCGAGATGGCCATGTGATAGACCGGCTCCAGCACGCCAAAGAACATCAGTCCAATGCCCATGCCCGCCGCAAACAGCATCGCAAACCAGCTTTTGTAGCTGAAATCGGGGGTGGCGTCTCTGCCGCCAAGCCGGACCGCGCCCCAAGGGCTGACGATCAAGAGCAGACAAAAGAGCACAAAGACGTTGGCCGCCGACAGGAAGAACCAATCGAAGCTTGAGGTGAGGGCCGGACGCAGCCAGCCAAAGATGCTGGCGGCTTGTTCCGGCAGGGCCAGCGCGTAAAACACGAAGGCTACGACCGAGAGCGCGGAAATCGCAAAAACCGGGTTATGAATGTCAAACCCGATCGGACCCCATTGGCCCTCGATATTGTGCTGACCAATTTCGTAATCGGTGTCGATCAGTTCTGTTGCGCCTTCGGGGGCGGGAATCCCGGTCACCGGATCTGGTTCACCATCGGGAATGGCAGTCCCTGCACTGTCTTCGGGTTCGGCCATATGCCGTCCTCCTGTCGTTTCTATTGTCTTTATGGGGCGGGCGTGCGGACGCCGCGCCTAGGCACGCACCAGAAACACCGAGGCCCGCACATGATTGGCGAGCGCCCCGCCATGTGAAGACCAAAGGTAATCGGTCACATTGGGAAGATGGGTGGCCATCACCACCAGATCAGTGTGAAGCGTGTCACAGGCCTTGATCAGCGCTGCATCAAGCTCGGCTGCGGGATCGTGACTGATCAGCAGATGGCCCGCCGCATCGTGACCATGCGCAGCGCTTTCATTCGCAACGAAGCTGTTGAGTTTTTCCTCGACCTCGGCCGGGGTGCGGCCAAGGGCGTTCGGTTCTGGGCTGGTGACGGTGACATAGATCACCTGTGCGCCGTTTGTTTTTGCCAGATCGGCGGCGATGCTCAGCGCCTTACCCTGTGAGGGCAAGTGGCGCAGATCCACCGGAACCATGATCTTCTTGAACATATTCAGCTTTCCCCACTTTTCCGCGAGGTAGCCTAGGGATGCGGGAAGGGGATGTCCACCCGGGGGCGGGCAGATTGTCGCAGTTGCGAAGGGCGTATGCCGCAAGGCCGCGGCGGGACTGGCGCGGTATTTGGGCTGCTTCGCCTTGTTCTTGCGCCGATCTTAGCGCGGCCTTCGGGTCTGGGCCGTATCTGGCGCAAGCCGCAGATGCATGGCGGCGAAAGCAGCCTCGGCCCCCGAGACGGCCAAGGCGAGACGATCTTCATCGGGCAAGAGCCCGGCAATCAGCGCACGGGTTTCGCGCCAACGCATCGCTGTCGCTTTGCCGTGGCGTTGAAAGTAGCGCGTGGCGGTGCCGAGTTCGTCGCCAAGGCTGTTGCGCAATCCACGCAAGATCACCAGTCCGCCAAGCCCGGTGCCTTCATGCACGTAAAGCCACCCCGCCGCATGGGCCGGGCAAGGTGCAGGCGGCGCAGGTGTTTGCGTGGCCGTATCAAGCCCCAGATCGGCCAGATCGGCTTCCAATGCGGGCAGGGCGGCGCGCTCTGCCAAGCTTTGCGGCGGCAGATGCGGGGCGAGGGCGGCATGGATCACCGGTTCATAGCGGGCGAAATGCGCGTGTAACCGCCCAAGCACCGCCGTATATTGCGCATGTGTCACCTCTGGCGCGGTCAGATCGCGCATCACCGACACGGCCTCAATCCGGGCATGAGCGGCAGAGGTCGCTTCTTTCAACACCGTCATGCAATGGTCGACATGGGCCGGTTCTGGGACACGCGAGAGATCAACCATGGCGCCGCTGCTCCCCCGCAAGCAGGCTGCGCAGATCCGCCACGGGCATTGGGCGGGCGAAATGGAACCCTTGTAGCACGGTGCAGCCAAGTCCGCGCAAAACCTCGGCGTGATCGCGCGTCTCAACGCCCTCGGCAGTGATGTCGATGCCAAGCGATTGGCCGATTTCCACAATCGACGCGACCAGTTTGCGCGCGGAGTCAGATCTGACAACAGGTTCAATCAGTTGTCGGTCGATCTTCAAGCGATCCGGGCGCAAGGTCACAAGGCTGACAATCGAGGTGCGCCCGGTGCCGAAATCATCAACCTCAATCGGAATTCCCATCTCGCGCAGCCCGGTCAGATTGGCCTCCATCTCGGGCGTGAGCTCATCAAGATAGATCGACTCGAGCAGTTCGAAGGAAACCAACTCCCGGTGCGCGCCGATATTGCGCGCAGCCTCCAAGAAGCTCGGGTCTTGCAAACGTCGGGCGGAAACATTGAGCGAAAGCTTGGGGATCGTGAGCCCCTCGGTTTCCAGCCGCGCCAAATCCTGCAACGCGGCTTGCATGCCGATACTGTCGAGCGTGGCGACAAGGTCCAAATCCTCGGCCATGTCCAAGAACTGCGCGGGGGACAGGATGCCATGATCGGGGTGGTTCCAGCGCAGCAGCGCCTCTACCCCGCAAAGGGCAAAATCGCTGGCTTTGAATTGCGGCTGATACCAGACTTCAAACCGGCCCGAACGGATGCCTTCGCGAATATCCTCGCCAAGGCGTTGCTTTTCTTCCTGGCGGCGTTGCAGCACTTCGCTGAATTGGGTGACCCGACCACGGCCGTTGCGCTTTGACTCGTAAAGCGCGAGATCGGCCTGATAGAACAATTCATCGGCACCAACAGTGCCGGTGTTGAGCGCGATCCCGACCGAGGCGCCAATTTCGACCTCGCCACAGCTTAGCGTCACCGGGCGAGAGAGCGCTGCAATGATCCGGTCTCCCATCGCATCCAATTCCCACGGATGGGTGCCGGGCGCGGCCAAGATCAGGAATTCATCTCCGCCTACGCGGGCTGGGAAATCGCCGCTGCGCAAGACCCGCTTAAGCCGCCGCGCCACCTCGATCAGCAATTCATCGCCTGCCGAATGGCCCATCGTGTCATTGACCTGCTTGAACCGATCAAGGTCGATATGCACGAGCGCTGAGGGGCGGGTTTCGGCATTTTGCTCCGCCTCATCCAAGCGGCGCTGCAGATAGCGCCGGTTCGGCAAATCGGTGAGCGCATCATGCAAGGCGTTATGTTCGGTTTCTGCGCGCGCTTGGGCCAGTTCGGCTTCCGACTTTTGCCATTCAAACAGCCAGTCGATCTCGTTGAGGCCCATCGTCAATTCGCGCGCCGCGATCATCGCCTCGGGCTCCCAAGGCAGCGCACGATCGCGCACGCTTTCGCGCCACAGATTGAACGAGCCACGCGGGTGCAACCGTTCGCCCGCGGTTTCGGCGGTTACACGTTTGTAGGGATCGCCCGCCCAATGCAGGTCGGTTTCACGCGCGTTGCGCAGCAAGATCAGATCGTAATTGCACTGGCGCGGTTGGTAGATCAGCGCGCCCGCCGCCGCCTCGCCAAGTTGCTCTGACAGATCGGGCCAAAGCCCGGCGGCAAAATGGGTGGAGAACCCATCGCGGTCGACCCCATTCCGATGCGCCTCAAGCCGGTTGCGCAACGCGGCCATCAGCGGTTTGTCGGGCAAGTCTCCAAAGCTATAGTCGCGCCCATCAAGCCGATAGACCATGCCGTCGCATTGCATCAGCGCCAAAAGATCGGTGGCTTGATCGCGCAAGAAGGCATCAAACCCACCGGATTTTGGCCCCTGCAAAAGTGTGTTGCGCAATTTGCGCAGGCTTTGGCGCACATGATCAATCGCTTCAGCTTCGGACCGTTCGACCAAGCGCGCGATTGTGCTTGAGACCGCCTCGGCAAACAAACGGCAGGCCGAAGACCGCCCCGGCGTGAGCCGATAGGGGGCCGAATAATGGTGGCAGGCCAAAAGCCCCCAGAGCTTGCCACGCACAATCAGCGCGAGCGTGAGCGTGGCACAGACCCCCATATTCGAAAGGTATTCGAGATGCACCGGTGAAACACCGCGGATCGAACAATCTGACAAATCATAGGGTTGGCCCGTGCTTGGATGCAGGGGCGGCACAATCGCGACAGAGGCAGAGGCGACATCAACCACCGGCCGCACCCGGTTGCGCAAAAACAGCGCGCGCGCCTGTTTGGGGATGTCGGAAGATGGGAAGGACAGCCCTTTGAAGGAATGATCCACATGGGGCGCGAAGGTTTCGCCAATCACTTCGCCATTCCAGTCGGTGTCGAAGCGGTAGAGCATCACCCGGTCGTAGCCGGACAATTCGTGAAACCGCCGGGTGACGACCGTGGCCAGATGGCGCAGGTCTGCCTCATCCGCGCGGGTCAAACGATCGGTGATTTCGCTGATTTCGGTAAGCGCTTCGCCCACACCAAGGCCAAAGCCGACCACGTCATGATCGGCGCCTTCGTAGGTGTTGATTTCGACCCCCAATAACCCATCGGTGCGGAGCAGGCTGACCCAATGTTCCTGCCCGGTCTTGAGCCGAAAATAGCCAGTATTCATGGGCATTTGCCCTGCGGCAATGGCGCGGATCGTGGTGGCGTCGCGGATTGTGAAGAACCGCTCTACCGGGGTGCCCAAAAGCGCGCTGGCAGAAGCGCCAAAAAGGGGTTCTAGGTTGTCACTGGCGGCGGCAAGTGCCCCTTGATCGGGGTCGAAAAGCAGCAAGATCGAGGCAGATTGAATGGCCCCCGGCGCGTGAATCGGTTCTTGTTCGCACTTCACCAAATCAAGTGCGCTTTCCTTCAACTCATTCATAATCTTAACCTTTGCACCGAATAACCTACCCGGACTTTTCACCGGGTAAGTTTGATGCAAGGGAGCAAATAAATCGTTAGGCTGCGCGGAATTTATTGCCCGGAAAGCGGGTTGGAGAAGGTGACCACATGCACAAGCGCGGTCTCCGGATCGTTGCACAAATCGTCATTGCCCTCAGAGAAGATGCGCAGCTCTTGTCCGCCCGTGCCATGGTAGACCGGGCAATTGTCGCGGATTTCGCGCTGGATCAGTATGCCGCTTGCCAAAAGCGCATTTTCGGCAGCAGCCATGCCTTTCACGAAGGAAACGCTTCCGCTCATCACGCTGCACCACATTGGAAAGCTGTCGCTCGTGGGGGGCAGGGCGATCACCGCGCCATCTGGGCTTTTGAAGGCTAGGGAGCCAAAATCGGGGTCTTCATAGCTGCGCCAGCCCGCTTCCTCGAACCGATCTTGGGCGAACCAAGGATCGGCGCCAAAACGTAGGCACAAATCGACCGCTTCGGCAAAAGAACTGGCGGGGGTCGCCTGCGCGACCGCCGGGGGCAAAAGGCCCGCGCCAAGAAGCGCAAGGGCGAAGCAAAACCGTTTCATCAAATCCTCCCGCGAAATGAGGCGCGCGCCCCGGTCGTTTGGGGCGCGCATCTGGCATTTAGCCGCCGCAATAGTAACGGATCACGCAATCCACCCGCGATCCGGTGCAAATGTAATGACCGTTCAGGTCATAATAGTTCATCTTGCCCGTGTATTGGCCCGCAGAATTATGTTGGTATTCGGACCAAAAGCGGACCTCATTGCCTGCGTTGCAGTGGATGCATGTTTTGCCGTAGCCCTGCGGGCCGGAAGGAGAGGAATGCCATTCTATCCCGTTACACTGGTTATAGACGCCACCGCTCAGCGCCATCGCTTGGGGCGCAGCCAGAGCGGCGCAGGCGAGTGCCAAGCTTGCGAGTGATTTTTGAAAGTATTTCCGTGGCATGGTCGTCCTCCTCAAATCTTCGTTGGGCGTATAAAAGACATGCCCTGAGACCGACTTTTGGAGCGAGGGCACTGTTGTGCCAGACTAGGAATCACTGGTTAACGTCGGGTTCCCTTGTGCCGATGCGTGCCACCTTGTCGCAGCCCGAAGGCCCCAAGCAAAAGTAAGAGCCCGCCCAAGACCCAACTGGCGGGCGGCGGCAACAGCCAAAGCGCGAGCACACCAAGTGCAATTTCCAACAGCCCAATCGCGCTATTGAACTGCCGTGATGGGTCTGCGTCGCGTTCCAGCTTTGTGCCGCAGGCCGGGCATTGATAAATTACCACGCGGCCATGCCCACCCCAGCCACCGCCGGTGACCATTTCGACGGGATCGGTGGGCGCGCCGCAGTCGGGGCAGGGAGGCTGTTCCGTCATCCGCTTTTTCCCTTAGCGCGGCGCATACAGCCCATCAGAGCCCATTTTCCAAATCTCTGACCAGCCGGAGTTTTCGCACAAGATATCATGCCAGCCATGGTGCTGGTCTTTCAGCACTTGGAAAGTCACTTCGCATTGCATCGTGCCGACGGGCGAGAGCGCGCGGCCATTGTCCAGCATCACCACATAAACGGGGCGCGGCCAGCCGCCCATATTGTCGATGATGGAATAGACCTTGGCCTCGGCACCTTGCGGGAAATCGACCCCTTCAAGCCCCGGCCAACCCACATAAAGCTTGGCCTCAGCCGGAGAAAATTCCGCCATGCCAGCGGTGGGCGCGCAAAGCGCAAGCGTGGCGGCAAGCAAAATGGCGGTGGGCTTTGCAAACATGATGAGGCCTTTGGTCTGAAAGTGATTGATCCAGACTAGGACCAGCAGCCGTAAAGGGCGCGTAAAAAATCAAGCCTGCGCGCGATTTGACGCGGGTCTCTTTACGCGAACTAGCCAAAATGCAGGCTTTTCACCTCTTGATAGTCCTCAAGCCCCTGCATCCCGCCTTCGCGCCCATTGCCAGAGGCTTTGTAACCGCCAAAGGGTGTGCCCCAGCCAAGGCCACCGCCATTGATATGCACCGCCCCTGCGCGCAGCCGCCGCGCCACCCGTTCGGCCCGCATCGGGTCTCCGGTTTGGATATAGGCTGCAAGGCCATAGTCGGTGGCATTTGCGAGCGCGATCATTTCGGCTTCGTCTTCGGCAGGCAGGATCGATAGCACCGGGCCAAAGATTTCTTGGCGCGCGATGGTCATTTCGGGGGTGACATCGGCAAAGACGGTCGGGCGCGCATACCAGCCGTGCTCCAACCCTTCGGGCTTGCCAAGCCCACCCGCCAAAAGCCGGGCGCCTTCATCAATCCCTTTGGCAATGAGCGCCTGCACCCGGTCCCATTGTAGCTGATCAAACAGCGGGCCAAGGTGATCGCCCTCTTGCTTTGGGTCGGAGACCTTGGTGGCTTTGGCAGCGGCTTCGGCGATTTCAAGCACCTCGTCATAACAGGCGCGCTCGACAATCAGCCGGGTTGGGGCGTCGCATGATTGCCCGGTGTTGAGGAAGCACTCCGCCACTGCATAGCGCACGCGTTCTGCCAGCGCCGCGCCGCAATCGGCAAAGACAAGATTGGGGTTTTTACCGCCGAGTTCGAGCGTGACCCGTTTGACGGTTTCTGCCGCCGCTTTGGACACCGCAATTCCCGCACGCGTTGAGCCGGTGAAAGAGACCATCGCCAGCCCCGGATGGGTCGAAAGCGCCTCTCCTACCTCTGGCCCGGTGCCGTGAATGAGCGCAAAGGCCCCCGCTGGCACGCCCGCCTCATGTAGAATTTCGGCGTAAAGCTGCGCCGAAAGCGGCGTGTGTTCCGATGGTTTGAGAATGACCGGGCAGCCGGTGGCGAGCGCGGGCAGCACCTTGAGCGCGATCTGGTTGATCGGCCAATTCCAAGGCGTGATCGCGCCCACCGGGCCAATCGGCTCACGGGTCAGCGTGTCGCCATTTGGCAAAGTCCAGCGCTCGTCTTGTTTGGCGAGCGCTTCGATGAAGCCATCGGCATGGCCAATACCAGCTTCGGCTTGCATTGCGCGCGCCATCGAAATCGGGGCGCCCATCTCATGGCTCATCGCCCAAGCCAAATCCTCTTGCCGCGCGGCGGTGCCCAAGCGGATGCGGCGCAACAGCGCCAATCGTTCGGCTTTGGGCCAGAGGCCAAATTCCTCAAAGGCGCGGGTCGCGGCGTCTACGGCGCGATCCACATCTGCGGCGGTGCCCAAAGCGACCGTGCCAATTTTGGCGTTTTGCGCGGGGTCCATGATTGGCATGGAACCGCCTCCCAAAGGCTCAACCCATGCGCCATCAATATAAAAACGCTCCGCGTTCATCGTCATGAGTAGGTTCCTCGCTCAAACAGGCGTGCCGCGGATCGTGCAGACCTCATGATAGATCGCCGCTTGTGGATCTGCATCCATCATCGCTTGTGCCGCCCGCGCGGTGAGCGGTTCGGCTCCCGCCGCATCGCGGTAAAAAGCGCAATTGAAAGCCTCATCAAAGCCGGTGCCGCCAAGCGCCTTTTCCAGCGCCACAAAGAAGGAAATGTCGGTCCCGGCATGTTGCTCGACGATCTGGGATTGCAGCTTTTCGGGGCGGTAGCCGTTGGCTTCAAACATATCGCACAAGACGGGCACGCCAACACGGGCCCCGAAATTCAAGATCACCTCGGCCCTTGGCGCACAGGCACGCAAGCGGCGCAACAGAGCCTCGTTCAAGCCCAGCCCAACGGTATTGAAGGGAAATTCCTCAAAATCAGCCCAAGGGTAGTAATGCGCGATATGGTCATCTTCGCGCACATCTGCCGCCACGCCCAATTTGGTGCGATGCGCGTTGCGGAACGCCTCAAACCGCGGATCGCCCGGGCAGGCCACTTGTGGCAGGCAGCCGATCACCACATCCGCCTGTTCCACCTCGGCCAGAGCCTCGGGTGTGTCGATTAGGCTCACAGCCCCATGCACGGGCTGAAACCGATGTGCCGCGCTTGGCGCAAGGGTCAGCACGTTATGGGCAGATAAATCGGCCATGCGCGGATCAAGATCACTGCCCGAAACGCGGGCCGCGCCGCAGATTGTCAGCAAGAAAGCGGCGTTCGCGCCCGTGCCGATCCCCACTTCATAGATGCGCTTGCCGTGCAGGTTCGCCCGTTCCAGCGCGCGTTGAAAGGTTTGTGTCCATGGGTCGCGCGGATCAAAAGCAAATTCAGGCGCATGCGCGGCGGTGGAAGTGTTTGCGTCGGAAAGCTGAGGTTCGGTCATGTGTGAATGGCTCATCTGTCTTCCGTCATAAGGGTCCAAAGTGCCGCCCAAGCGGCGGGGCGGCTCTTAGTCGAGCAGCATGAGATTGCGCGCCGCGCCGCGCAGGCAGTGGTCAGAGCGCATCGCGGCGGCATAGCCCCCCGCATTCAGGAGCGCGATCACATCACCCTCTTCGGGCGGTGGCATCGGGTGATCTTCGGCCCATTTGTCGAGCGCTTCATTGACATTGCCGACCACGGTAAAACGGCTCGGCGGCGCCTCGCGCGGCACGGTTGGGACTGGTTCACAGGGCAGGTCGTAAAAGGCAGGCTCCATCGCCAAGTTGAACCCGGCATCAAGGCCCAAAAACTCCACCGTCTTGCGCCGTTCGCGGTAGGTGACGGATGCCAAAAGCACGCCCGCATCCTTGACCAGAAAATCTCCCGGTTCGACGGCAACCGTCAGCCCCGTGCCACCATAGGCTTGCGCGATGGTATGTGCCCAATGATCAAGGTCGAGCGGCCTGTCAGAAGCGCGATGTGGCACCCCCAAGCCGCCGCCGATATTGACTTCACTCAGCCCCGGAAGCTGTTCGGTGAAGCGGCGGCTTTCTTGCAGCACGGCGGCAAATTGCGTCATCTCGCGATCTAGGTAGCCACAGCCCGCGTGGAAATGAAGCCGCGTGATCTTCAGCCGATGGCGCTTGGCGATCTCAATCGCCTCCGGCAACCGATCCAGATAGATGCCAAATTTCGTCGCTGCCGCCCCGCTATACTGCAGCATCTGACTGCCGCCATAGCCGATGCCGCGGTCTGGGTTGATCCGCAGCCCAACTTTGCGGCCCGGATGCGCGCGGCCAAAGCGGTCGAGCGCGGCAAGCGCATCAAAGTTGATGGCGATCCTTTCGAACCGCCCCAATATCTCAAGATCGGCAGCACTGAGCGAGGTGCCCGTAAACGAGATATCTTGCTCACGAAAGCCGCAAGAAAGCGCATGTATCAACTCTTCGGGGGAGCAGACATCGGCCCCGCACAGCCCTTGCCCCGCAAGGTAGGATAAAAGCTGGGGCGTGCGGTTGGCCTTGATCGCGTAATAAAGGTGATGGTCCAGCCCGACACGGTCCAAGGCGCGGTGCAAAAGCCCTGCCTTCTGCGCCACACGCCGCGCGCGGATCACATAAGTCGGCGTGCCGAGCTTGCGGGCCAAGGCCGCCAGATCGGTGCTGCCCAGATGCAGCCGTCCGCCCCGATAGGCCAAATCTTCGCGTTGCCACCAAGGGGCGACGGTCTTTTGTGCGCGGTTTTCCGGGGCGATGTCGGTGTCAGCCATGTCGGAGCATTCCTTTGCCGGCTTTCGCCAATGCGCGACGGTCTTGGGTGGAGTAGACAAGCCGGATATCGGTCGGGTCATGCTTCAGGCTGTGCGCGATACGCTCGGGCGCGTTGCAGTGACGGTCGACCAAAACGTCAAGCGGCAGGCCACAATCTTGGCGCCCGACCACGGCTTGTTTGATGCGCAACACCGTCAGCGGTGCCGAAAGCCCGCGGCAATCAATGAAGCTTGTTGGTTGGCTCATATCTTGTCTCCTTCGCACCGAGGGGGGTGTGGCTTTGGGGCTCAGATCTTGCCCGCTTTTTGATCGGCTTCGGCGCGGTCAAGCGCCTCCGACAGGATCGCAACAATCCGGTCGATATCGCTGCGCGTGATAATCAGCGGCGGGGAGAGGATGCAGAGGTTTTCATAAGGCCGCACCAGCAGCCCCGCCTCTTGGCAATAGCTGTCCACCCGCTGCGCAAGCGCCATATTGGCGGCCGTTGGCCCCACCTCTTCGCCCGTCCAGCATTCGACACAGGCCATCAGATGGTCGCCGCGCACCGTATAGACGATGTCTTTGCCGCGCAGCGCGCGCAGCTTGTCGATGAAATAGGGGCCAACATCGCGGACATGGCCGCAAATATTCTCGCGCTCCATGATCTCGATATTGGCAAGCGCAACCGCGCAGGCGACCGGGTGGCCCGAATAGGTGAACCCGTTTGAAAAAACAGGCTTATCGGCGGGTGCGTTGCGCGCAAGCGCTGTGGCAATGCGGTCCGAGATCAACACCGCGCCCAGCGGTTGATAGCCCGAGGAAAGCCCCTTGGCGGTGATGATCATATCGGGCGCGAGGCCAAAGCGGACGTCAGAAGCAAAGAAATACCCTAGCCGGCCAAAGCCCGTCACCACCTCATCCGAGATGTAGAGGATGCCGTATTTGTGGCACAGATCGCAGGTGGCTTTTTGATAGCCCTCCGGCGGGGTCAGCACGCCGCCAGACGCCATGATTGGTTCGGCAATGAAACAGGCGATGTTTTCGGGGCCGATGCGCGCAATCTCGGCCTCCATCTCAGACAGCAATTCTTGCAGTTTGGCTTCGGCCGAGATGTTGGAGCGGTCCGGGTCATATCCGGGGCTGGAAAGATGGTGCACGAACTCGGCCTCATAATGAAACAAGGTCCGATCCGCCGATTTGCCCGAAAGCGATTGCGTCAGATAGGTGCCGCCATGATAGGCATTGATCCGCGAGAGCACATGGCGCCGTTGCGGCTGGCCTTGCGCAGCAAAATGATACTGCGCGATGCGGATGGCCGATTCCACTGCGGTCGAGCCGCAGGTGGTGAAATGCACCCGGTTCAAATCCCCCGGCGAAAGCTTGGCGAGCTTTTCTGCCAAACGCGCAGCAGGCTCGCTCGAAACATCGCCAAAGGGGGTGTAATAGGCCATCTGGCGGGCTTGATCGGCCATTGCCTCGGCCAATTCTTCGCGGCCATAGCCCAAGGTCATGCACCACATACCGCCAATCGCATCGAGGTAGCTTTTGCCCGCGCTGTCGCGCACCCGCACGCCCTTGGCGGAGTGGATCACCAATGCGTCTTGCGTGCCTAAACTGCTGAGATCTGCCCAAGGGTGCAGCACGTGACGCGCATCAATCCTTGGGACAGGACGGGACTGGAGCTTTTGCGTGGTCTTATCTGGGGCGGTTTCAGCCAACAAATCCATGAAGGTTATGCCTCCTGGTTTCGCGCCGAGGCGCGATTTCGGTGAAGTCTGGCCCCTAGGGGCCCTCTTGGATTGGTGCGGCCATGCCAGCGCCTTTGCGCCAACTGCGTCACGGCTCGATGACCAAGGGCCAAAGCCGATCCAGACGGACCGCGCCCAAGGAGCGCGCCAGATGACGGCGGGGGCGCTTGATGCCCGCAAAACTCCTCAGATATCTGAATACTTCATCGCACAAACGGGCCCACAACTAAACCCATCGGAACGGATTTTTTCGAAATCCGACGCAATGCCTCCCAAAAACGGCATATTTGCCTGTTCAACAGGCAGTCACCCGGAGGCGATATCGCGTTTAAGAGGCTGGGGTCGCGGTTCTGAGATAATGATCAATCGGGGCAGGGCGCCCGTAATGATAGCCTTGCAAGAAATCCGCCCCGTTGATGCGCAGCCGCGCGGCATCGGTTTCGGTTTCGACCCCTTCGGCGACGATGCTCAGCCCCATCGCACGGGCAAGACCGATGATCGAACGGATCATTCGCATCCCGTCTTCCCCCTCTTCGATCGCGCGCACAAAGGAGCGGTCGATCTTCAGCGCGTCAAAGGGCATCCGCATCAGATAGCCGATTGAGGCAAAGCCGGTGCCAAAATCATCCAGCGCGA
Organism: Rhodobacter aestuarii; assembly: GCF_900156655.1. GTDB lineage: Bacteria > Pseudomonadota > Alphaproteobacteria > Rhodobacterales > Rhodobacteraceae > Rhodobacter > Rhodobacter aestuarii. Next base: position 182,227 of record NZ_FTOG01000008.1, read on the forward strand.
GGGTGAAGCCATTGGCGCTGAGTGTGATCAGCTCTTGCGAGATGGTGACATCGTCGCGCAGCACGATTTGCTCGGTCACCTCGACCTCAATCCGCTCCGGCGAAATGTCATGGGCGCGCACATAGGCGGTGAATTTCTCTGCAAAGCCACGGCTCATCAATTGTGTGGGGGAGACATTGATACTGACTTTGGCGTCTTTGAGCAGCTTCATATCCTTGCAGATATGATCGAGCAAAACCCACCCCAGTTGCATAATGAGCCCGCTGGCTTCGGCCACTTTGATAAACTGATCCGGTGGGACTTGCCCCAATTCTGGCGAGAACCAACGCGCCAGCGCTTCATAGCGCAGCGGGCCATCCCCCCCTTTTGCGGGCAGGATCGGTTGGTAATACATGGTGAAACCGCTCCCATCCGTCAGGGCGCGGCGCAGTTCTCGCTCGATATGCTTGTGGTCGAGGTCTTCGCTTTCCATGCGCCGGTCGTAGCGGATTACCTCCAGCGTCTCGCGCAGCTTGGCGGAATACATCGCCCGGTCGGCACGGCGCAAAAGCTCCTCGTGATCCATCGCTTGGCGATCATCGAAGGCAAGCCCTTTGGAGGTTTGCACCTCAAAGCTGACGCCGTGGCAGATGATCGGCGTATCTGAGAGCCGCTGAAGCGCAAGGCATTTGCGCGCGACGATCTCTTCGAGCCCTTCGGGGGCGGCGCTCACCACAAAAAACTCATCACCGCCATAGCGTGCAACAAAGGTATGTTCGTCACGCAGTTCATTGAGCCGTTTTGAGAATTCTACCAAGAAAGCGTCACCGCCCAAATGGCCAACGGTGTCGTTGATCACTTTGAAGCGGACCAAATCAATGGCGATTACCGCGCATTGCTGCTCGGCCTGTTTGCGTAATTTGCTTAAGTGCTCGCGCATTGCGTAGCGGTTTGGCAAGCCGGTCAACGCATCGCTGCGCGCGCGCCCAGAGGAAATCGCCTCACGTTCGATCAGCACTGCCGCTTTTGAGCGCAGCAGCATCGCCGCCCAATAGGACATGATCACGAACACCACGCTAAAGGCCCCCATGATCGGGAACATCTTCCAAAAAAGTTGTGTGCCTGGCTGCGGGGGGGACCAGCGCATCCAGGCGACAGGTTCGCCGCTCACGCCAGCCAGGGTGGTGAACACCGTATCTTTGGGAGGTGGCTCAGGCAGAACATCCAGCCCGCTGATGGACAATTCCTGCTCCATATCTTGGAAGCGGTCTTTTTCCAAAATCTTGCCGATCACCGCAATCGCGGCACTGTTCGGTTGCACCTCGGCCAGCAATTGAGCGTTTTCCGGCAGCAGATAAGAGGCCGAGAACATCACCGGCATTCCATCGCGCATTTCAAAGAAATCAAAGGTTTGCCGTTCGGAACTGTCGAGTGTTGGCACCACCGCGCGCAAGGCGGCGCGGGTCTGGGGGCTTAAAAGGCCGCCTTGCGGCGCAAGGCCCGCCCCGGCTTGCCACGACACAGGTGCGGGCAGTGGCCCGTCGAACAATTCCGCATATTGGAAGACATCTCCCCGATGTGCGGTGATGCCGTAATTCGAAGACAAGCGATCCGTCGCGCGGTTTTGGGCCGCCAGATAAAGATCGGTCCAGTTATGATAATCCCCCGCCAAAAGGGAGACGGAATCTTGCAAGCTATGCACCCGACCGATCACCCGTTGCGAGGAATCTTCAATCGCATTGGCATCCATCGTCTGGCGCACAGACAGAAGCGCGAGCCACAACACCGCCAACACCGCGAGCAAAACCGCTGTTACAAGACCAACAATTTGCCGAGGAAGGGTGTTGCTGCTCATCAGGCGGCAACCCCGTGCATTAGGGGCCCGTGAATTAGAGGCCCGTGAATTAGGGGAGCGGGAGCGGTATCGGCAAAGCCGAGCACACAGACATGGGCATAATTGCAGGTCAGTTCGGTGCCTGCGGGCAGATCGCGCGCCGCAATCATTTCCTCGCCGCAATCAATAAGGCTTGGGGTCTCGGAATGGTTCATGAACATATCCCCGTCATTCCCAAGCCGAAACACCTGAAGATGCGGGATAAATTCGGCATGATGCAGCACGGTTTCCACCGCTTCCTCGGGGAAATGCGCCAATGCGCTGGCCGGGATGTCCACATCGAACATCGGGTCATACCTCCAGACCGTATTGCCCGCACGGATGGGTTCCCTGGTGAAAACACCCAAACCGTGGATGGGGCTTTGCGAGACATAGTGGTTCACTAAGAGCATCGTGCGACCTCTTGGTTAATTTTTCGTTTACGATTTCAGGCTTCGGTTTCCATGATCACCACGGCAAAAAGCGCGGCGCCAAGCCCAACGATTTGTCTAAGGGAGAGGGTTTCGCCAAAGAAGGCGACGCCAACGGCCGTGAGCCCCAAGATCGTGGCGGAGCTGTAAAGAACGGCAATTTGGGCGAGGTTGTGGGTCTGCATCAAGAAGACCCATCCAAGCGCGGTGACGGCATAAAGCACGGTGCCCGCAGCAAACCAAGAGGTCGTAAAGGGCGCGGTTTTGATCGCCGCAGATTTCAACGCATAATCGCCAAGTATCGTGAAAGCAACAATGCCCACGAGTATCAGGTAGGATCGCATGACGCAGATTTCCCTACATCGTTTCCATTTTAGAATTGCACATTGAAAATGCGACATACCTGCTTGCTGGCTGCTTAATGCGACAAGGGAAAATCATTAAAGTTAATGGTAAATGCCAATCGCCCCGGCGCGAGGTCGGGGCGAGAAACGTCGTATCGGTGTTGGGATTAAAGCGGCTGGCAAGCGGCCTTGAGCCAATCGCGGGCCGGGGCCGAAACCAACGGGCCAATCCGGGCAAAGACCCCGGCATGGTAGGTATCCAGCCAGTCGCGCTCGGTGGCGCTGAGCCGCTCCACCAGAATCAGGCGGCGGTCGATTGGCACCCATGTGAGCGTGGCAAAGGCCAGGTGATCGCGCCCGTCGCCCAGTTTCGGCGCGGTTTCGACCAAGATCAGGTTCTCGATCCGGATGCCCCAATGCCCCTCGCGGTAGTAGCCCGGCTCATTGGACAAAATCATTCCCGGTGCGAGCGGCACATCAGAGATGCGCGAAATCCGCGCTGGGCCCTCGTGCACGCAAAGCGCCGCGCCCACACCATGCCCGGTGCCGTGGTCATAGTCATAGCCTGCGGCCCAAAGCGCGCTGCGCGCCAAAGCATCCAGATCGCGCCCCGCCAAGCCTTTGGGGAAGCGCGCGCGTGAAAGCGCAATCATCCCTTGCAGCACGCGGGTAAAGGCCTCTGCCGCGCCTTCGGGGGGCTGGCCTATGGCGAGTGTGCGGGTGATATCGGTCGTGCCATCGGGATATTGCGCGCCGCTATCAATCAACAGCAATTCGCCTGCATTGACGGGGCGGTTTGTTGGCTCGGTCACGCGGTAATGGACAATCGCGCCATTGGGCCCCGCGCCGCAGATCGTGTCAAAGCTGATATCGAGCAGTTGACCCGTGCCGCGTCGCGCATTTTCGAGCGCCTTGACAACATCAATTTCGGTCAGCCCGCCTTGCGGCGCGGCATGGTCAAGCCAGCACAGAAACTCCACCAGCGCGGCCGCGTCGCGGATATGGGCGGCTTTCATGCCTGCCACTTCGGCGGCATTTTTGCAGGCTTTGGGCAGGATGCAGGGATCTTCGCCCCAAATCACCGCCACTTCGGCCTCTTGCAATTCGCGGCCCACCTGATGCGGTGCAGAGCCCGGATCGACCAGAACCGGCCCGGTAAGCGAGCGCAAACCGGCCTCAAAAGCGGAGATCGGGCGCAAGGTAACTTCGTCGCCCAAATGCACGCGGACATCTTCTGAAAGCTTCGTGCCCTCAACGAAAAGCGTCAGATGGCCATTGGCATGCAGCACCGCGAACGCCTGCATCACCGGGTTGCGCGGAATATCGGCCCCGCGAATGTTCAAAAGCCAAGCGATGCTGTCGGGCAGGGTCAGCACGGCGGCTTCAGCCCCAAGATCGGTCAAAGCCGCGCCCAGACGCGCGCGCTTCTCGCCACTTGTCTCTCCAGCAAATTCCGGCGGATGAATGCGCGCGGGCGCAAGCGGCGGGGCAGGGCGGTCGGACCAGATCGCGTCGATCAGATTGGCGCTCTCCGCAAGCTCAATCCCGCTGCCCTCCAACGCGCGGCGCAATTCGTCGATCTCGCGGCGCGTGTGCAGCCAAGGGTCAAAGCCAATGCGCCCCCCTTTGGGAAGCTGTTCAATCAGCCAAGCCGCCAGTTTGATTTCGGGCCAGTGCACCGGAGTAAAAGCCGCCAAATCCACCTCGGCGCGCACCTGCACCCGGTAGCGGCCATCAATAAAGACCCCGGCCACCTCGGGCAGGACCGCACAAAACCCTGCCGAGCCGGTGAAGCCTGTCAGCCAACCAAGCCGCGCATCGCAATCGGCCACATATTCGCCCTGATGCGCATCTGCGCGCGGCACAATGAACCCGGTCAGACCGGCGTGCGTGATCGCTTCCCGTAGCTGTTCAAGCCGCGCGGGGCCATGTTCTGGCGCAGAGCGGGTGGTGAAATCTTGAAACATATGTCCCCCGAAGGCTGGGTCAGATCGCCTTTTTCATCCCCAACACCCGGGCACGGGCGCGCGGATCATTGTCAAAAAGCGCGGCGAGTTGTTCGGTCATTGCGCCCGCCAACTGCTCGACATCGGTGATGGTCACGGCGCGGCTGTAATAGCGCGTCACATCATGGCCGATGCCAATGGCAATCAGTTCCACCGCGCGCTTACGCTCCACCATTTCGATCACGTCGCGCAGGTGTTTTTCGAGATAGATCGCGGGGTTGACGGACAAAGTTGAGTCGTCCACCGGCGCACCATCGGAAATCACCATCAAAATCTTGCGCGATTCCGGGCGCGAGACGGCGCGTTTGTAGGCCCATTCGAGCGCCTCGCCGTCGATGTTTTCCTTCAGCAGGCCCTCTTTCATCATCAGCCCAAGGTTTGACCGCACACGCCGCCACGGCGCATCGGCCCCTTTGTAGATGATGTGGCGCAGATCGTTGAGCCGACCGGGGCTTTGCGGGCGCCCTTCGGCCAACCATTTCTCACGCGCTTGGCCGCCTTTCCATGCGCGGGTGGTGAAGCCCAAAATCTCCACCTTGACCGAGCAACGCTCCAGCGTGCGGGCCAAAACATCGGCGCAGATCGCGGCAATCGAAATCGGGCGGCCCCGCATCGAGCCGGAATTATCCAGCAGCAGCGTCACGCAGGTATCGCGAAACTCGGTGTCTTTTTCGATTTTGAAACTGAGCGGCGTGGTCGGGTTGGCCACCACACGCGCCAAACGCCCCGCATCCAACTGGCCCTCTTCGCGGTCAAATTCCCACGAGCGGCTTTGCTGCGCTTGCAGCCGACGTTGCAGCTTGTTCGCCAGCCGCGCCACCGCGCCTTTGAGCGGTTCGAGTTGCTGGTCAAGGTAAGCGCGCAGCCGTTCCAGCTCCGCCGGTTCGGCCAAATCTTCGGCACGAATTTCTTCGTCAAACTCGGTGGTGAAGACGGTGTAATTCGGGTCGGCCTGCGAATGCGGTGGGGGCGGCGGGGGCTCAAGCGGCGCATCCGCTTGTGGCATCTCGACTTCTTCGCCCAGTTCTTGGTCGGAAAGATCGTCTTGGCTTACCGTCGTTTGGGTTTGGTCTTGCTGTTCTTCTTGGCTGCGCTCGGGCGTCGACTCGCTGTCGTCCTCGACCTGCTCATCTTCATTGCGGTCTTGGTTTTGCGCCTCGGGATCGTTTTCGCTTTCGTCCGCGTCGCTGTCGTCATTGTTGGGCTCGTCCGGGTCATCGCCGAGCTGATCGGCGTAGCCCAGATCGGCAATCACCTGCCGCGCGAGCCGCGCAAAAGCGGCCTGATCGGCGAGCACATGATTGACGTTTTCAAGGTCTTTGCCCGCGCTGTCTTCCAAATAGCCGCGCCACAGATCCAGCACATGATCCGCCGCCGCAGGCAGTTTGCGCCCGGTCGCCAGTTCGCGCACCAAATAGCCCGCCGCTACCGGAAGCGGCGCCTCGGATTGGGTGCGGATTTGGCCGTAGCCTTTCCGCTCCGCCTCATGGCCGATTTTGAAATCAATATTCGTCAGCGTGCCGGGCATGTCGCGCGCGCCCAAAGCCTCACAGCGCGCGGTCTCCATCGCCTCAAACAGGCTTTTCGCCATATCGCCGGTGGGTGTGTAGCGCGCCGCGACCTTGGTATCATGGTGACGTTCGCGCAGCGCCAGCGCATCGCCCGTGCCGCGCGCGAGCATGATCTCGTCGCGCGTCATGCGGCGGCTCACCTGCGGCAGCCGCATCGCATCGCCTGACACCCCCGAGGGGTCAACCGTATAGCTGACCTTCATCTCTGGCGCATCGGCGAGCGTCTTCGTGGCCTCGGCGAGGGCCTTTTTGAACGGATCGGCGGGGTTTTGCGTGGGCTTCGTCATAGTGCATGTAAAGCACCGCCAAGCCGCGCCGTCCAGCGGCACAATGCGTGCGCAAGCAAGATCTTGTGAAAGCACGGAGGCTGTTCATCCGCGCGCAGAACTGTGGCTTTTCTTTGCGGAATTGTGCGCCATATTTGAGGAAAGCCACACCGGACAACAGAGGTTCCTATGTCTGCTCAACTCAAAATTGCCGTGATCCTGTCGTCGACCCGCCAAGCGCGCTTGGCCGACAAACCCGCGCAATGGTTCTTGGATTTCGCCCGCGCCGAGCACCCTGAAATCACCTTTGAACTGGTGGATCTGCGCGATTTCAACCTGCCGTTCTTTGACGAGGTCGCCTCGAACGCTTGGGCGCCCTCGCAATCGCCCGAGGCGGTGAAGTGGCAACAAAAGATTGCCGAATTCGACGGCTACATCTTCGTCACCGCCGAATACAACCACTCGATCACTGGCGCTTTGAAAAACGCGCTGGATCAAGCTTACGTTGAATGGGCGAAAAAGCCGATGGGCGCTGTGGGCTATGGTGGCCTTGGCGCCGGGCGCGCGATTGAGCATCTGCGCGCGATCGCGGTTGAGTTGCAAATGGTTCCGGTGCGCAATGCGGTGCACATTGGCGGGGGCGATTTCATGGCGATCTCGCCGCTCGGCGCCAATGGCGAGATGTCGGAAATTGCCGGCCATATCGAAGGTTCGGCCAAGGGCCTTCTGGCCGATATCGCTTGGTGGGGCGCTGCCACCAAAGCCGCCCGCGGCTAAGTTTCAAACCCACTCACGAAACGAAACGGCGCGCCCTTGGGCGCGCCGTTTGCATGTGCTCCGTGCACCGAAGGGGGCCTTCAACGGATCGGCGGCATGTCGGTGGGCTTGCTCATGGAAGGTCCGCCGAGGGTTGGGCGTAAGGCTGAATGCAGGTCATGTGGAGGACGAAAAGCGCAAAGGCTTCACGGCGGAAACCGATTTCGTGGCCCTGTTGGAGTTGCTGCAAGGTTGCGACGTAATCCTGCGCCGCCGGGGTCAGTTCCGCGACACGGGGGTGGGCCGCTTGCCGCTCGGCCTCGGTGCTGCGCAACGGGTTTTCCCCGGGCAGGGGCTGACCCGCCTTGGCATGGGCGGCACGCATCGCCAGATCGACCGCGATACATTCGGGACGGTCGGGCTTTGGCGGTGCGTCCCCGTCATCTGCGGGCAGGGGCCGGACCACGAAGGGCTGCATGGGGGCGTAAACCGGCGTGTCCAACGTCTCGGCCTGCGCCGAAACCGGCGCAAGGCAAAGCGCAAGGATCAAGCCCGGCCGCATCACCGCCCCGCAATCACCGCCGCCGATTCCGGCAGTTCTTCATCAAACAGGCGCTGGTAGAACTCGGCCACGGTGGCGCGCTCCAACTCGTCGCATTTGTTGAGGAAGGTGAGGCGGAAGGCATAGCCCACATTGCGGAAGATGTCGGCGTTTTGCGCCCATGCGATCACCGTGCGGGGCGACATAACGGTGGACAGATCGCCGTTCATAAACGCGGTCCGCGTCAGGTCCGCCACGGTGACCATTTGGCTGATCACCTTGCGGCCTTTTTCGGTGTTGTAATGCGGCACTTTCGAAAGCACGATCGCCGCTTCCGCATCGTGGCTGAGGTAGTTCAGCGTCGAGACGAGCGACCAACGGTCCATCTGGCCTTGGTTGATCTGTTGCGTGCCGTGGTAAAGCCCGGTCGTATCGCCCAGACCTACAGTGTTCGAGGTGGCGAACAGCCGGAAATAGGGGTTCGGCGTGATCACTTCGTTTTGGTCCAGAAGCGTCAGCTTGCCATCGGCCTCCAGCACGCGCTGGATCACAAACATCACATCGGCGCGGCCCGCATCGTATTCATCAAACACAATCGCGGTCGGGTTGCGCAGGGCCCAAGGCAGGATGCCCTCGTGGAACACGGTGACTTGTTTGCCATCGACGAGCTTGATCGCGTCTTTGCCGATGAGGTCAATCCGGCTGACGTGGCTATCAAGGTTGACCCGCACGCAGGGCCAGTTCAGTCGCGCCGCGACTTGCTCGATATGGGTCGATTTGCCGGTGCCGTGATAGCCCTGAATCATCACGCGGCGGTTGTAGGCAAAGCCCGCCAGAATGGCCATCGTGGTGTCTGGGTCGAATTTATAGGTCGAATCAAAGTCGGGCACGCGGTCGGTGCGTTCCGCGAAGCCCTTGACCTTCATATCGCTTTCAAGGCCGAAGACCTCGCGCAGATCAATCTCTTCAGTGGGCTTGGCAGTGGTATCGAGCATCTCGGCGTCCTCTTGATCGGGTTAGCGATTTGTGGCGCATCGCAAAGGGCCGCGCAAGGGGGGGGATTGTAAGGGGCACAGGCCAAACGGCTTGGCCTGCCTTCACCCCTTCGTTCCTTGACCCTAGGGCCGGGGCGGTGTTTTGTGACCGCGCGCGTTTTTCAGAACGGAATTGAGATGCAGGCTTACGAATACAAAGTGGTGCCCGCGCCGACACGCGGCGAAAAGGGGCGGGGGCTGAAAACGGGCGCGGATCGGTTTGCCAACGCGCTCAGCCGGGTGATGAATGAAATGGCGGCAGAGGGTTGGGACTATTGCCGGGCCGAAACTCTTCCCGCCGAGGAACGCTCTGGCCTGACCTCCAAAACCACCGTCTATCACAATATGCTCGTGTTCCGCCGGGTGGTGGAAAACGCTCCGCCGCGTCGCGCCCGCGCTGAAATTGTGGATGAGGCGCCCGAGGGTATGGAGGCTGTGGAAGACGAAACGCCCGCGCGCCGGGGCGGTTTGCTCAGCACCAAGGCCCCCGAGGGCCGCGCGCCGCGCCTTGGCCCCGCCGAGGAGGCGGAGGAGTAAGCGCCCTTTCGCCCTTTATGGCATCCTATTTGCGCATTTTATCCCCCGCCGGGGGAATTGCGAGTGATGCGCCCCCTTTGCGAGGCTTCCCCATCCGCCCGGGGCAGCCGGGCCTACAGCCGCGAAGGAAGCGCCACTATGTTTGACCTGCTTGAGACGCCCTACGATTCCACCCCCGAAAATGACGGCAAAGCGCCGGTGATCTTGGTGGGGATTGATGATCTGCGCCATCCGGATTTGCCGGTCTTCCTTGACGGCGCCTCGGCTGATCCAATGGATCTGCTCGTTTCAAAGCTGAATGCAGATCCGGCGTTTCGTGCGACCGTTGCTGTCCTTGAGGCCGCACAGGACCTGAAAGAAGCCGCCACCGATCTTTTGACGGATGGCAATGGGGAAATTGACGAGCGCTTAATGGCCGTCATCGATCAGACTCTGAAAGACGCTGAAAGCATCGTCAGCTTTAGCGAAAGTCTGCAAAACAGCGTCAACAAGTCCCGTGATGCGCTGTCGCGCACGGGGGGCGAAGGCGGTTCCGATGGAAGCTCCGACACGGCCGCGAGTTCTGTGACCTATTTTTCCTACAAAGAGGACTATGGTCTCAGCGCTGATGTGTTCGACTTCGGTGAATTTGCCTTCACTCCCACCAAGGATGACGGTGTCGATTGTCCCTCGCTGAAGAAATAAGCGCGCCGCTTCGTTGTGTGAAAACCATGAGGCCACGCCAAAGGGCGCGGCCTCATTCACTTACAAGGAAGCATCATCGCCCGACACGTGATTTTGGTTGATGGCGTATTGACCGTTCTTGCCGCAGCTGCACGGTTTGCTCTTGGCCTCCGGGCGAAATGCTCTATCCTCTCCCCCCTCGAGTCGGTCAGCTGCCACAAGAGCCGCGCCGAGGAAGTGAATTTGCGAGGCCCCATGAGCAAGACCGACCCTTTCGGCTTCAACATCTCCGCCGCTGCTGACAAACAGCGCCGCACCAAGGGCAAGCGCGGCATGTCGGGCGCGTTCGAAACCTCGACGCGCAAATGTGACCACCCCGACTGTAACGAGCCGGGCAAATATCGCGCGCCCAAAAGCCCCAAAGTGCTGGATGACTATTTTTGGTTCTGCAAGGACCACGTGCGCGAATACAATTTGAAATGGAACTATTTCCAAGGCCAAAGCGAAGAGGAATTCCAGCAGTTCCTCGATAGCGGGAATGTCTGGGAACGCCCGACCAAGCCCTTTGGGCGCTCGAAAGAGGAAATGGGCTGGGCGCGGCACGGTATTACGGACCCGATGGAACTACTGGGCCAGAACGCGACGCAAAACCCCGGTCGCGCGGCGGTGGGGCGCAAGCTGCCGCCCACCGAGCGGCGCGCGCTTGAGATCTTGGATGCCAAGGATACGATGACCAAGGCCGAGATCCGCAAAAGCTACAAAGCGCTCATCAAGGTGCTGCACCCCGATATGAACGGCGGTGACCGCAGCCAAGAAGAGCTTTTGCAGCAGGTCGTTTGGGCGTGGGATCAGGTCAAAGACAGCCGCAACTTCAAGTAAGGGCGGCGGACCGGGCAGGGGCCTGTCTGCCCCCTCGGCCTAACGGCCTCACCCCCGAGGATATCTGCACAAAGTCGAAGGCACAAAAGCAAAGGGCGCCCGTGGGCGCCCTTGTGTGTTTGGGGGGACTGGCTGCGGCCTAGCCCTGCGCTTTGGCTTCTTTCTTCACCTGCGCGCGGCGCTGGTGCAGCACCGGCTCGGTGTAGCCCGACGATTGAATGCGCGCGAGGAACACCAGATCGCAGGCGGCTTGGAAGGCGAGCCCGTCATAATTGGGCGCCATCGGGCGGTAATGCGGATCATGGGCGTTTTGCCGATCCACCACTTTCGCCATTTTGCGCAAAGCCTCCATCACCCGGCCCTCGCTCACAAGACCATGATGCAGCCAGTTCGCGAGCGCTTGCGCGCTGATGCGCAAAGTAGCACGGTCTTCCATCAGCCCAACGTCGTGAATATCGGGCACTTTTGAACAGCCGATGCCTTGGTCCACCCAGCGCACCACATAGCCCAAAATGCCTTGGGCATTGTTCTCAATCTCGGTGGTGATTTCCTCTTCGGAATAGTTGCGCCCGGCGGCGAGCGGGATCGTGAGCAGATCTTCCAGCCGTTCGGGGCGGGCGAGCGCGGCAATCTCGCGTTGGCGCGCCTTCACATCAATGCGGTGGTAGTGTGTGGCGTGCAGCGTCGCGGCGGTTGGGGAGGGCACCCAAGCGCAGTTCGCCCCCGCCATCGGATGGGCGATCTTTTGGCTCAGCATCTCGGCCATATTGTCGGGCGCGGCCCACATGCCTTTGCCGATTTGCGCGCGCCCTGCGAGCCCGCATTTCAGCCCAATATCGACGTTGCGATCTTCATAGGCCGAAATCCACGGCTGCGATTTCATCTCGCCTTTGCGCAGCATCGGCCCGGCTTCCATCGAGGTGTAAAGCTCGTCGCCGGTGCGGTCGAGGAAACCCGTATTGATAAAGGCCACCCGGTGTTTTGCCGCGCGGATACATTCCTTGAGGTTGACCGAGGTGCGGCGTTCCTCATCCATGATCCCCAGTTTGACGGTGTGCAGTGGCAAGCCGAGCACCTCTTCGACATGGGAAAAAATGGCATCGGTAAAGGCCACCTCTTCGGGGCCATGCAACTTCGGTTTCACCACATAAACCGAGCCTGTGGTGGAGTTGCGCGCGCCGTCTTCTTTGCGCAGGTCGTGCAGCGCGCAAAGCGTGGTGACCATTGCATCCATCAGCCCTTCGCAGACCTCGCGGCCATTGCGGCAGCGGATCGCCGGGTTCGGCATCAAATGGCCGACGTTGCGCACCAGCATCAGCGCGCGGCCCTTGAGCGTGACCGTGCCGCCATCGGGCGCGGTAAACGTCAGATCGGGCGAAAGCGCGCGGGTGAAGGTGGTCTCGCCCTTGGTGACGGTTTCGGTCAGCGTGCCCTGCATCAGGCCGAGCCAGTTGCGATAGGCATGCACCTTATCATGGGCATCAACGGCGGCGACGGAATCCTCGCAATCCATGATTGAGGACACGGCGGATTCCAGCTTCACATCGGCAATGCCGGCAGGGTCTGCCGCGCCAATCGGGTGGCTCGCATCAATCACAAGAATGATGTGCAGGCCATTATGTTTGATCAAAATTTCTTGGGGGGCTTCGGGGTCGCCAGTATAGCCCGCCAGCTGTGCCGGGTTGGAAAGGCCGGTTTCTTCGCCCGCGACCTCGGCAAAGAGCCCGCCATCATGGAGGCGCAGTTTTGAGGCCCCCGCCCAAGAGCCCGCCACCAGCGGGCAGGCGTCATCGAGGAACTTCTTCGCCCAAGCGATTACTTTCGCCCCGCGCGAGGGGTTGTAGCCCTTGGATTGCGGCGCTTCGCCCAAAGCATCGGTGCCATAAAGCGCATCATAAAGGCTGCCCCAGCGCGCATTGGCGGCGTTCAGCGCATAGCGCGCATTGGTGATCGGCACGACAAGTTGCGGGCCGCAAACGGTCGCAATCTCGGGGTCGGTCTCGGGCGTCTCAATGGTGAAATCGGGGCCTTCGGGGATCAGATAGCCGATCTCTTCCAAAAAGGCGCGATAGGCGCGGGCATCATGGCCCTTGCCGCGATGGTGCAAATGCCAATCGTCAATGCGCGCCTGCATCGCCTCGCGCTTTTCCAAAAGCGCGCGGTTTTTTGGCCCAAAATCGTGGATCAGTTCGGACAGACCCGCCCAAAACCGTGCTGGCGTCACGCCAGAGCCGGGCAGCGCCTCGGTTTCGATGAAGTCGGCCAACTCCGTGGCGACCTGCAAACCTTCGCGCTCGACGCGTTCTGTCATTCTGCCCTCCCTGTTCGTTCGTTGCGCGGTATCTTGTGCTTCAAGCCGCCTCTGTCCAGCGAAAAGCGCATTGCTGCGTTGCGGCGCACTGGCGGTGCGCAGGGTCTTGCCGCTGCCCGCTTGGGGGCCTAGCTATGGGATAACGACAGCACGAGGACCCCATGGACGGCGTGACCCTTCTTTCCGATTACAAACCATATCCCTATGAAATTGAAAAAATTTCGCTGGTGTTCCAACTGGCGCCAGAGGCCACAAAGGTGCGCGCGACGCTCGCTATGACCCCGCGTGATGGCGTGGCAGACCTGCATCTTGATGGCGAGGATTTGAAGCTTTTGGGTGTGGCGCTCAATGGCGCCCCGCTCGCCGCAGAGGCTTACACGCTGACCACGACCGGGCTGACCATTGCGGCAAGCGCGCTGCCCGAAGGGGCGTTTGAATTGCAAACCGAGGTAGAGATTGCACCCGCCAAAAACACCGCGCTTGAAGGGCTCTACATGTCAAACGGCATGTATTGCACGCAATGCGAGGCCGAGGGCTTCCGCAAGATCACCTTCTACCCCGACCGCCCCGATGTGATGACGCGGTTCCATGTGCGGATTGAAAGTGACCTGCCGGTGCTGCTTTCAAACGGCAACCCGGTGGGGCAGGGCGCGGGCTTTGCCGAATGGGATGACCCTTGGCCGAAACCCGCCTATCTGTTTGCGCTTGTCGCGGGCGATTTGCGCGCCACCTCGGGGAGCTTCACCACCGCTTCGGGGCGCAAAGTGGACCTCAATATCTGGGTGCGCCCCGGCGATGAAGACCGTTGTGACTTCGCGCTGGCGTCCCTGCAACGCTCGATGAAATGGGATGAAGAGGCTTACGGGCGCGAATATGACCTCGACCTCTTTAACATCGTTGCGGTCGATGATTTCAATATGGGGGCGATGGAGAATAAGGGGCTGAATATCTTCAACTCCAAGCTTGTTCTGGCCAGCCCCGAAACCGCGACCGATACCGATTACGAGCGGATCGAGGCGGTGATCGCGCATGAATATTTCCACAACTGGACCGGCAACCGGATTACCTGCCGCGATTGGTTCCAACTGTGCCTGAAAGAGGGGCTAACGGTCTACCGCGACCAAAGCTTTACCCGCGATGTGCGGTTGGGCGCGCTCAAGCGCATTGATGACGTGGCGATGCTGCGCGCGCGCCAGTTCCGCGAAGATGCGGGGCCGCTTGCGCATCCGCCGCGCCCGTCGAGCTATCGTGAGATCAATAACTTCTACACCGCCACCGTCTATGAAAAAGGCGCTGAGGTGGTGGGGATGCTGGCGACGCTTTTGGGGGCCGAGGGCTACCGCAAAGCGCTGGATCTTTATTTTGAGCGCCATGACGGGCAGGCCTGCACGATTGAAGACTGGATCAAGGTCTTTGAGGATGCCTCGGGGCGCGATCTGGGCCAGTTCAAGCTTTGGTACACACAAGCGGGCACCCCGCATCTGAGCGTGTCGGAGCAGTTTGAAAATGGCACCTATACGCTGACCTTTGAACAGGTGACTGCGCCGACGCCGGGCGAACCGGAAAAGCCGCCGCGCCATATTCCGACTGCGGTGGGGCTCTTGGGGCAAAATGGCGATGAGGTGGTGCCGACCCAAGTTTTGGAAATGACCAAGGGGCGGCAAAGTTTCACCTTCACCGGGCTTGCGGCAAAGCCTGTCCCCTCAATCTTGCGCGGCTTCTCTGCTCCCGTGGTGTTGGAACGGGACACAACGCCTGCCGAGCAAGCCTTTCTTTTGGCCCATGACACCGATCCGTTCAACCGCTGGGAAGCGGGGCGCAATTTGGCGCGCGACACGCTGATGGCGATGGCGCAAGGGGCCACCCCCGCGCCGGATTATCTTGAGGCTGTTGGCCAAATGCTCGCCGATGACGCCGCTACGCCGGGCTTTCGCGCCGCGTGTTTGCGCCTGCCGGGCGAAGATGAAATTGCCGCGGCGCTCGCGAAAAAGGATGTCGTGCCGGACCCGGACGCCATCCGCGCCGCGCGCCGCGGTCTGATGGCCACCTTGGCACAGCGCCATGAAGCGGCGCTTGTGGGGGCCTATGAAGGCAGCGCCGTGCCCGGCCCCTATAGCCCCGATGCTGCGCCTGCGGGCAAACGCGCATTGCGGTTGGCGGCGCTGGCGCTCCTTTCCACGCTGGATCAAGGCCGCCGCGCGAGCGCGCTTTACGCCGAGGCCACGAATATGACCGAGAGCATCGGCGCACTTGGGCTTTTGGTCGCGCAAGGCGCGGGCCAAGCGGAACTGACGGCTTTCGCCGCGCGCTGGGGGGCTGATCCGCTCGTCATGGACAAATGGCGCTCGGTGCAAGCGATGCTCTCCCCGCCCGAAACGGCCGTGGAGGTGGTGACCGCCATTGCCGAGAGCGGCGCGTTTGAGTGGAAAAACCCGAACCGCTTCCGCTCGCTTTTGGGGGGCTTTGCAGCCAACCATGCGGGCTTTCACCGGGCGGATGGCGCGGGCTATGCGCTGTTTGCCGATTGGCTGATCAAGCTTGACCCGCTCAACCCGCAAACGGCGGCGCGCATGTCCACCGCCTTTGAAACCTGGCGGCGCTATGACGCGACCCGCCAAACCCATGCGAAAGCGGCGCTGGAGCGGATTGCGGGCACGCAAGGCTTGAGCCGTGATCTGTCGGAAATGGTCGGTCGGCTTTTAGGCTAAGCACCGCTATGCCGCCCCGGACCTCAGGATAATGCACCCAAGTCGAAGGCCGGGCCGTGTTCCGCTTCGACTTGGTCTCAATTTCCCGGGGAGGCGGCAAGGCCGCCGGGGGCAGAGCCCCTCTACGGCCCCATACCGCGCGCCCGCCATCTTGCCCCGCGCGCGCGGCTGTCTTAGAAGGGCGCAAGCCAAAAAGGGAACATGCGATGCTCGATCACCTTGCCTTCACCGCCCCCGAGCCGAAAGTCATTGCCGGCGCGCAAAGCGACTGGGAACTTGTCATCGGTATGGAGGTGCATGCGCAGGTGGCCTCCAACGCCAAGCTCTTCTCGGGGGCCTCGACCACTTTCGGTGCCGAACCGAACTCAAACGTGGCTTTCGTTGACGCCGCGATGCCCGGCATGTTGCCGGTGATCAACGAATTTTGCGTCGCCCAAGCGGTGCGCACCGGCCTTGCGTTGAAAGCCGGGATCAACCTGCGCTCGGCCTTTGACCGGAAAAACTATTTCTACCCGGACCTGCCGCAAGGCTATCAGATCAGCCAGCTTTACCACCCGATCGTGGGCGAGGGCGAGATTATCGTCGATATGGGGCCGGGCGTGGCGCGCAAGGTGCGTATTGAGCGTATCCACCTTGAGCAAGACGCGGGCAAATCCATCCACGACATGGACCCGAATATGTCCTTTGTGGACCTCAACCGCACCGGCGTGGCGCTGATGGAAATTGTGAGCCGCCCCGACATTCGTGGGCCGGAGGAAGCGGCGGCCTATGTGGCCAAGCTGCGCCAGATCCTGCGCTATATCGGCACCTGCGATGGCAATATGCAAAACGGCAACCTGCGCGCCGATGTGAACGTGTCGGTCTGCCGTCCGGGCCAGTATGAGAAATACCAAGAAACGCAAGATTTCAGCCGTCTTGGCACGCGCTGCGAGATCAAGAACATGAACTCGATGCGCTTCATTCAAGCGGCGATTGATTATGAAGCTCGCCGCCAGATCGCCATTTTGGAAGATGGCGGCAAGATCGTGCAAGAAACCCGGCTCTATGACCCGGACAAAGGCGAAACCCGGTCGATGCGCTCCAAAGAAGAAGCGCATGACTACCGCTATTTCCCCTGCCCGGATCTTCTGCCGCTGGAGATTGAGCAAGACTGGGTCGACGATATCGGCGCGAAAATGCCCGAACTGCCCGATGAGAAAAAAGCTCGCTTCGTGAAAGACCTCGGTCTGAGCGAATATGACGCCTCGGTGCTGACCGCCGAGGTCGAAAACGCGAATTACTTTGAAGCCGTGGTGACCGTGGCCGAAGATGGCAAATTGGCTGCGAACTGGGTGATCAACGAGCTTTTTGGCCGCTTGAAAAAAGAGGGGCTGGAAATTGGCGAAAGCCCCGTTGCGCCCGCGCAGCTTGGCGGCATCATCCGGCTGATCAAATCGGACAAAATCTCGGGCAAGATCGGCAAAGATCTGTTTGAGATCGTCTTCACCGAAGGGGGCGACCCCGAGAAGATCGTCGAAGAGCGCGGCATGATCCAAGTCACCGATACCGGCGCGATTGAAGCGGCGGTGGATGCGGTGATCGCGGCCAACCCTGATCAGGTTGAAAAAGCGAAAGCCAACCCGAAACTGGCGGGCTGGTTCGTGGGTCAGGTGATCAAAGCCTCTGGCGGCAAGGCCAACCCCAAGGCGGTGAACGAGATCGTCGCCCAAAAACTCGGTCTGTAAAAGAAAGGCGCCCCACGGGGCGCCTTTTGGTTTGGGTGGGGCGCGCATTTTCTGGCGGGCCTTGCCCCCACCTATTGTCGCGCCTACCTTTCCCAAAACCCATTCGGAGAACTCTATGAGCGGCCTTCTTGCCCTTTTGGATGACGTGGCGGGCATCGCCAAGATTGCGGCGGCCTCGGTGGACGATGTCGCGGGGCAGGCGGCGCAGGCGGGGGCAAAGGCGGCGGGCGCGCTGATTGATGATGCCGCCGTTACACCCAAATATGTGCATGGTTTTGCGGCTGCGCGGGAATTGCCGATTGTGGGCAAGATCGCCCTCGGCTCGATCCGCAATAAGCTTGTGGTGCTTTTGCCGTTGGCGCTTTTGCTCTCGGCGTTTTGGCCGGGCGCGATCACCCCGCTCTTGATGCTGGGCGGCAGCTATCTTTGTTTTGAGGGGGCGGAGAAGGTGTTCCATCTCCTTTTCCCGCACGCCCCCCATGCCGATGGGCATCAAGATCCCGGCGGCAATCCGGCGGGCGATCCCTTGCGGTTGGAGGAGGAAAAGGTCTCGGGCGCGGTGAAAACCGATTTCATTCTTTCGGCCGAGATCATGACCATCGCGCTCGCCGCCCTGCCGACCGATAACCCGGTTTGGATGCAGGCGATGGCGCTGGTTCTGGTGGCGCTGGGGATCACGGCGCTGGTCTATGGGGGCGTTGCGCTGATTGTGAAAGCCGATGATGTGGGGCTGTTTTTGGCGCGCACGGGGCGGCTCTCGCTCACCCGCGCTTTGGGGCGCGTGATTGTGGCGGTGATGCCCGGCTTCATGAAACTGCTGATGATTGTGGGCACGGCGGCGATGCTCTGGGTCGGCGGTTCAATCGTGCTCCATGGGCTGGCCGAATTGGGCTTTGCGGCCCCTTACGACGCGATCCACCATCTGGCCGAAGCGGGTGCGCATCTGGTGCCCGAGGTGCTTGCGGGCGCGGTGGGCTGGAGCATCGGCGCGGCGATTGATGGCGTGCTTGGGCTGATCTACGGCTTCGCGCTTATTCCGCTGGCGATGTATGTGATCGACCCGATCATCGCGCTTGCGGCGAAGCTCAAACGCAAATGATGCCGCGCACCGCCCTTGTGCTTGGTGCGCGGGTCGCGCCTGATGGCGCGCCCTCTGCGGCGTTGCGGCGCCGGGTGGGCCATGCGGTTAAGCTCTATCAAACAGGGCAGGTGGCGCGGCTGATCCTGAGCGGTGGCGCATTTGATGGGGCACCGGCTGAAGCGACAGTGATGGCCGATCTGTGCCGGGACGCAGGGCTGCCCGAAAGCGCATTCGTCTTAGAGCCCCGCGCACGCAACACGCGGGAGAATTTCACCTGCGCAAAGCCGCTGATTTCTGATCCGGCTTTGATTGTGGTGACAGACACTTATCACGCGCGGCGCGCGCGTTTGGCCGCGCGGGGGCTTGGGCTTACGATCAGCCTATCTTGCCCGCCCGCGCCGTATTTGCCCGCCCTGAAACGATCCAAGCTGGCCCTGCGCGAAGCAGTGGCCAGCCTTTGGTATCTTGTGCGCTACGGTCTTTTGGGCGGGCTTAGCGGGTCACGGTAACGCGGACATAGTCGCCGCGCGATCCATAGCCGTAAATCCGCACAAAGACGGTCGCCCCACCAGCCATGATCTTGCGCGCAGCGGCAGGCTCAATCGAGCCATTCATCACCATCCGCTCCATCGCGGCGCGGTTGTTCACATCGCCAAAGAACGGGTCCCATTCATCGCCGGGTTGCGAGAGGCCGAATTTATGGAAGTTCGCCCTGTCTTGACGCAGCACCTGCCACGGCGCGCTTAGCCGCTGGCCGCGTGAATTGAAAAGATCGTCGGTGCCGATATAGGCGACATAGGCGCCCACAACATCTTGCGCGGCGGCGGGAACTGCCATGAGCGCAACAAGCGCCGCCCCAAGCACGACAGAACGAAGTTGACGGAAATGCATTTCAACCTCCTTTGCGGAATGGCCGCAATAGCCAGAGATTAGGCCTGCATAGGTGTGAACCCAAGGTAAATGTTGCCGCAGGGTTACCGGGAGCGCCAAAAGGGGGGGGCGTGGACGCCATTTTAGGCCGCTTCGATGCATCAAGGTCAACGTGATGCAAAAACAGAAATCTGCTTCTCGATTGGGCAAAGGGTCTGCGGCAAATTTAGGCGGAAGGTTCGGTTCTGCCCAATGGGGAACTTGTCACACGACAAAACTGCCCCCAGCGTGGTAAAATTCTCTTGGGAGGAAGGACTCAACTTTTGAAGTGGGGACTTGCAATGGGAACTGCCCGCAATTCGGTCAATCAGATCGTAACGCGTTATGCCCGCCTGCATCACATCGATCCAGACGGGCCTTGCCGTGACAGCTCCATTGAGGCGCTGTTTTCCAACCGCTTGGATAGTGCCGGTCTGGATCGGACGGAATGCTTGATCGTGGAATTCCGGCGCGATCAACTCATTTCGGACCGCCGGATGGTCGATCTTCTGCGGCGGCATCAAAAAGAAGTCAGCGGGCGCGTCTAAACGCGACTGGCTTGCGCACAAGGTCCGGGCTCTTTCGGGCCCGGCCCTGTTTTCTGAACTCAGCGCCGCGGCGCGCGGCGACGCACCGAACCGGGGCGCCCGGGCAGCGACAGCACCGCGTCGGCGCGGGGGCTGCGCGCGATCACCTTGCCTTTGGCCACCACCGCCAGCCGCGCGGGGCGTAGGCGCAGCGCATCAACGGGGTTTGCGGCATCAAGCACCACGAGCGAGGCTTTCGCGCCCTTCTTCAGCCCGTAATCCGAAAGCCCGATGATCTGGGCATTGGTTTCGGTCACCATCGTGAAGCAGCGCGCCATTTCCGCCGGGTGGGTCATCTGCGCGACATGCATCCCCATAAAGGCCACATCCAGCATGTCTGCCGTGCCGAGCGAATACCACGGGTCGAGCACGCAATCTTGCCCCCAGCCGACCGCAATCCCCATCGCCTGCATTTCCTTCACACGGGTCAGGCCACGGCGTTTGGGGAAGGTGTCATGCCGTCCTTGCAGCACGATGTTGATGAGCGGGTTCGGGATCGCGGAAATGCCCGCCTCGGCGATCAGCGGCAGCAGTTTCGAGACATAGTAATTGTCCATCGAATGCATCGACGTCAGATGCGAGCCCGCAACGCGCCCTTGCAGCCCAAGGCGCTGCGTTTCATAGGCAAGCGTCTCAATATGGCGGCTAATTGGATCGTCGGTCTCATCGCAATGGATGTCGACCCACAGGCCCCGGTCGGCTGCGATTTGGCACAGGTCCGCAAGGCTCGCCGCGCCATCCGCCATTGTGCGTTCAAAATGCGGAATGCCGCCCACGACCTCCACGCCCATATCGAGCGCGCGGATCAGGTTCTCGCGGCCATTCGGCGCGCGGTAAAGCCCGTCTTGCGGGAAGGCCACAAGTTGCAGGTCGATGTAGTCTTTCACCTTCTCACGCACCTCAAGCATCGCCGTAACGGTGTTGAGGTGATCGGGCGTGGTGTCCACATGCGAGCGAATGGCCAAAAGCCCCATCGAGGCCGCCCAATCGCAATATTGCAGCGCGCGCGCGACCATTTCCTCGACCGTGGCGATCTCGCGCAGCTCACCCCAAAGCGAGATACCTTCAAGCAGCGTGCCAGAGGCATTCACGCGCGGCAGCCCGTAGCTGAGCGTTGCATCAAGGTGGAAATGCGGGTCCACAAAGGGAGGCGTGACCAGATCACCGGTGGCCTCAATCACCTCGCGCGCCTCGGCCTCGATCTTCGGGGCGATCTCGGCGATCTTGTCGCCTGCAATGGCGATATCGGCCACCGTGCCATCGGGCAGGGTGCCCCCTTTGATCAACAGATCGAACATCATCTTTCCCCTTTATTGAACGGGACCATGAGGGCGGCAGGCACCTCTGCGCGGCGCGACATCAAAACAAGCGCAAGGATCGAGAGCAGATAGGGCATCATCAGGAACAACTGATAAGGCACCACCGCGCCGATTGTGGTTTGTTGCAGCCGGATTTGCAGCGCGTCGAAGGCGGCGAACAGGATCGCCCCCAACACCGCTTTGCCGGGTTTCCACGCGCCAAAAACCACCAGCGCAATGCAGATCCAGCCGCGGCCGTTGACCATGTCAAAGAAGAAGCTGTCAAAAGCGGACAGGGTCAGGAACGCTCCGCCCACCGCCATGAAGCCCGAGCCCACAATCACCGCGCCCATGCGGATGGCGGTGACCGAAAGCCCCTGTGCGGCGACGGCCGAGGGGCTTTCCCCCGCCGCGCGGACCGCCAAGCCCAAAGGCGTGCGGTAAAGCACAAAGGCCACAAGAGCGGCCATGATAAAGGCCGCATAGGTGAGCGGCGTTTGGCTGAAAAGCGCGGGGCCCAGCAGCGGAATGTCAGACAAAAGCGGGATTTCAAAGGGTTGAAAGGCTTCAATCTTCGGCGGGGAGGAGACCTCGGGCAGCACCACGCGATAGGTGTAGAACGTGAGCGACGTGGCCAGAAGCGTGAGCCCAATGCCCACCACGTGTTGCGAAAGGCCAAAGGGCACAGACAGCGTGCCGTGCAGCAGCCCAAAGCCCATGCCGGTGAGAAAGGCCACCGCGACACCGCCCCAAAGCGGCAAGCCCATATAGACCGCGATCCAGCCCGCAAACGCGCCCGCGACCATGATCCCTTCAATGCCAAGGTTCAGCACCCCGGCGCGCTCGCAGATCAATTCGCCCAACGTGGCGAAAATCAGCGGCGAGGCGATGCGGATCGCTGCGGCCCAAAAGGCGGCAGAGGTGAGGATGTCGAAAAAGTCCATCAGTCCCTCACCACGCGGAATTTTGTGAGCAAGATCGCCAGCACCATCATCAACAGCGCAGAGGCCAGCATGATATCAGCAATGTAGCTCGGCACCCCAAGCGCGCGGCTCATCGCATCGGCGCCAACGAAAATGGCCGCCACAAACAGGGCCGCGGCCACCACGCCCAGCGGATGCAAAAGCGCGAGCATCGCCACCACAATCCCGGTGTAGCCATAGCCCGGCGAGAGATCGAGCGTGAGCGAGCCTTTGAGTCCCGAGACCTCGGAAAAGCCCGCGAGCGCCGCAAGCCCGCCAGACAGGAGCGCGGTTTTGAGCATGATCCGGGTGACGGGCATCCCCGCAAAGCGCGCGGCTTCTGCGTTTTGGCCCACGGCGCGCATTTCAAAGCCAAGCGTGGTGCGGGTGTTGATCACCCAAAGCGCTACGGCAGAGATGAGCGCGAGCGCAAAGCCCCAATGCAGCCGCAACCCATCAACAATGCGCGGCAGCCGTGCCTCGGCCAGAAGCCGGGCCGATTTGGGCCAGCCCATGCCCATCGGGTCTTTCAGCGGGCCTTCCAGCAAGTAGCTGACGAAAAGCAGGAAGATGTAGTTGAGCAAAAGCGTGGTGACGACCTCATCTACCCCAAGCCGGGTTTTGAGAAGCGCAGGGCCAAGCAGCAAAAGCGCGCCCGCCAACATGGCCACCAATGCGAGCACCGGCAGGAGCAGGGCAGGGGGCCAAGGCAAAAGCCCGGTGCCCAAAACGGCGGTGACCACCGCGCCCGCATAAAGCTGCGCTTCGGCACCGATGTTCCAAAGCTTCGCCCGGAAGGCAACGGCGACGGCCAGCCCGGTGAAAATCAGCGGTGTGGCGCGGTTGAGCGTTTCCAAAAGCGCGAATTTGGAGCCGACCGCGCCTTTGACGATCGCGCCAAAAACGGCAAGCGGGTTGCCGCCCGCAATCAGCGCCAAAAGGCTTGCGACCAGAAAACTGCCCAAAATGGCGAGCGCCGGGGGCAGCAATTTACGCGCAAGGCTGGGGTCCGGGATCGGTTCAAGACGCATGTGCTGCCTCCGCAAAGCCTGCACCTGCCATCCATTGCCCCAAATCTTCGGCGCGCATCGTGCCGCGCACAAAGCCGGGGCTCAGCCGCCCCTCAGAGATCACATGGATCACGTCAGAAAGCGTCATAATCTCATCAAGGTCTTCGGAAATCAGAAGCACGGCGGCCCCCTTTTCGCGCGCCTCGGCCAAGCGACCGTGGACATAGTTCACCGCGCCAATATCCAAGCCCCGCACGGGCTGGTTTGCCAAAATGATCCGCGGCGCGGTTTCCAGCACCCGGCCCAAGATCAGCTTTTGCATATTGCCGCCTGAGAGTAGCCGAATGCGGGTGTCGGGGCCGGGGCAGCGCACGTCATAGGTGGCAATCAGGCTTTCGGCCCGCGCCTTCGCGTCTGCCCAATTCATCCAGCCATGGCGGGCGAAATCTTTGGCATAGGTTTCCAGCACGGCGTTTTCGGTCAGATCGAAATCGGCAATCGTGCCAGTGTGGTGGCGGTCTTCCGGGATACGGCCAATGCCGCGCGACAGCGCGCGCCGGGGTGACCAATCGGCGACCTCCGCGCCTGCAATTTCAAAGCCGCCGGCGCTTGGCTGCACAAGGCCCGAGATCAGATCGGAGAGCGCCTTTTGCCCATTGCCCGAGACGCCCGCAAGCCCGGTGATCTGGCCCGCGTGCAAAGTCAGGTTCACCGTTTGTAGCCCCGGCGCACGGCCCTCTCCTTTGGTGGACACACCCGTCAGTCGCATCAGCGCGGGGCCTGCGGGCATTGCGTCGATCTTTGGCGGGGAGACTTTGCCGCCCACCATCAGCGCGGCCAATTCCTCGCGCGAGGTGTCACCAATCGCGCGTTCGGCCACCAATTTCCCGTGCCGCAACACCAAGGTGCGGTCAGCAATCGCCATCACCTCATGCAGCTTGTGCGAGATAAAGACGACGGAAAGCCCTTGCCCCACTGCCTCGCGCAAGGTGGCAAACAGCGCATCGCTTTCTTGTGGGGTCAGAACCGCTGTCGGCTCATCGAGAATGAGAATCCGCGCCTCGCGATAGAGCGCTTTCAAAATCTCGACGCGCTGGCGCTCGCCCACGGTGAGGCGGCCCACTTTCGCTTCGGGGTCCACCACCAGATGGAAGCGCTTCGCAAGGCCCGCGATTTTGGCCTTGGCGGCTTTGGAATCAAGGCGCAGCGACCGAAGCCGCTGCGAACCCAAAACGATGTTTTCCCAGACCGTCAGATTGCCCGCGAGGGTGAAATGCTGGTGCACCATGCCCACGCCCGCATCGAGTGCCGCATGCGGGTTGCCGGGGGGAAGTTCCTGTCCAAACACCTCCACCGCGCCGGTATCGGCGGTGTATTGGCCAAAGATGATATTCATCAGCGTGGTTTTGCCCGCGCCGTTTTCGCCAAGCAGGGCAATGACTTCGCCCCGCTTGAGATCAAAACTCACATCATCATTGGCTGTGAGCGCGCCAAAGCGCTTTGTGATGTTGGAAAGGCGCAGAACGGTCTGCGCCTGCGCCTTTTGTGACATGGATCAGGAGGATTTCGGCTCGGAATCGTTGATCTCGACCGCGAAGCTGCCTGCTTTGATCTCGTCCGAGCGCGACGCCACCAGATCGAGCGCCTCTTGCGGGATTTTGCCCTCAAAAGTGCCAAACGGCGCAAGCGAGCAACCGCCTTCTTTCATGAAGGAGAAGGTGCCGTAATCTTCCGCCGAGAATGCGCCCGCCTGCACTTGTGCAATCGCATGGCCAAGCGTCGGTTCAAAGTGCCAGATCGCCGAGGCCACCACGGTTTCCGGGTAATCGGCTTGCGTGTCGATCACGTTGCCAATCGCCAAAATGCCTTTTTCTTTCGCGGCATCGGACACACCAAAGCGTTCCGCGTAAAGCAGATCGGCGCCGTTTTCGATCATCGCATAGGCGGTTTCTTTGGCTTTCGGCGGGTCGAACCACGAGCCGATGAAGGCAACTTGGAAGGTGATGTCCGGGTTCACTTCGCGCGCACCGGCCATGAAGGCATGCATCAAGCGGTTCACTTCCGGGATCGGGAAGCCACCAACCATGCCGATATTGCCCGATTTGCTCATCGCACCGGCGATGATGCCCGAGAGATAGGAGGCATCTTGGATGTAGTTGTCGAAGGTGGCGAAGTTCGCAAGCCCCGCTTCGGGTTTGAACGACGAGCCCATCAGGAAGGCCACTTCGGGGTAGTCCGCCGCGACTTCGCGGGCTTCTTGTTCCACACCGAAGACTTCGCCGATGATCAGGTCATAGCCGCTTTCGGCATATTCGCGCATCACGCGCGGATAGTCGGCGTTGGCGGTGTTTTCCGAATAGGTATATTCGATCCCGCCCGCCTCTTGCGCCGCAACGGCGGCGATATGGATGCGGCTGACCCACTGCTGTTCCACCGGCACGGTGTAGATCCCCGCGACTTTCAGCTTTTTGGCGTCTTGCGCGCGCACCATGCCCGGCGCGGTGCCCAAAAGGGCGGCGCCTGCAAGGCTCGACAGCAAGAAGGCGCGCCGCGAAAGCGGGAGGGAGGGGGTCTTGGCAGCCACTGGATATCTCCTATTGGTGAGGGGCGGAAAGCGTGGTTTTGATCAGGTGATTAAACTTGTCGCACCTAATGGTCAATTCGTTCGCGCTTGCCGTTTTGCGCGCTAACACATCCCTTGACGCTTTCTAGGGCAGGTGCCGTTTTCTGGGCAGGGATGCACAAATTGCAAGCAGTGACAGCCTGTCGCAGCCAGGGGGCGCGAGTCAACGCTGTTGCGTGATCTCTGTGAGCTTTGCGGTGACACTTGCCACCAAATCGCCGAGCGCCGTGGTGCCGCTGACTTCAATCACCGGTTCATTTCGCCCCACAAGCCACGCCAAATGGCGCGCGAGCGAGCGCCCCGAGAAATAGGGGTCTTCGTAGCCAGCCGCCCACTTGATGAATTGCGCGTGTTGGCGCTCCATATCGCCACCGGGTTGGATCCGGTCGCCCCAGCGCGCGGCTTCACGTTTGCGAATGCGCGAAAGCCGCAAGGGCGCGGGGGTGGAAATATAGACGATCAGATCGGCACCATCGATGGCGACATCGCCCCAGCCATCGCAGGAGCCTGCAAGCACCCAGCCGCCATCCTCGCCTTGGCCCAATTGCGCGGCTGCAATCAACGCCAGGCGTTCCGCCACCGGGCGTTTGGTGGTGAAGGGCGGCTCGGTCGGGGTCCAATAGAAATCATCGGTGTCGAGAAAAGGCACACCGAGTTGGTCCGCCAGCGCTCGCCCGAGCGTGGAGGTTCCCGCCCCTGCGGCGCCGGTGATATAGACCCGCGCCGCCACCCGATTAATTGTCCGTTTGGGCGTCCGCGCGCGATTTCCCGGCCACATCCATGGCCAGCGTGGCGGCCATGAAGCCATCGAGATCGCCATCAAGCACGCCTTGCGTGTCGGATGTTTCGTGCCCGGTGCGCAGGTCTTTCACCATCTGATAGGGCTGCAGCACATAAGAGCGAATCTGGTTGCCCCAACCGGCATCGCCCTTGGCTTCGTGCTGCGCGTTGATCGCGGCGTTCCGGCGATCAAGCTCCATTTGGTAAAGCCGCGCTTTGAGCGCGTTCATCGCCGCTTCGCGGTTTTGGTGCTGCGATTTCATCGAGCTTGTCACCACGATATTGGTGGGCAAGTGGGTGATCCGCACCGCCGAGTCGGTGGTGTTGACGTGCTGCCCGCCCGCGCCCGAGGACCGATAGGTGTCAATCCGGATGTCCGAGGCCGGAATGTCGATTTCGATGTTGTCATCGACGACCGGATAGACCCAGACCGAGGAAAACGAGGTATGCCGCCGCGCGGCGCTGTCGTAGGGCGAAATGCGCACCAAACGGTGCACGCCGCTTTCCGATTTCAGCCAGCCATAAGCGTTCGGACCGGAAATCTTGTAGGCGACGGAGCGGATGCCCGCTTCTTCACCGGGCGTTTCCGATTGCAGTTCGACCGTGTAGCCCTTTTTCTCGGCCCAACGGGTATACATCCGCGCCAAGATCGAGGCCCAGTCGCAGCTTTCGGTGCCGCCTGCGCCTGCGTTGATCTCCAAGAAAGTGTCGTTGCCATCGGCTTCGCCATCCAAAAGCGCTTCGAGCTCTTTTGCAGCGGCGAATTCTTTCAATTCGCGCAGGCTTTTTTCGGCTTCCGCGACGATCTCGGGATCTTCTTCCATTTCGCCAAGCTCAATCAGCTCGACGTTGTCGGTCAGTTCCTGGTCGATCTTGCGATAGGTGGCGAGTTTGTCGATCAGCATCTGCCGCTCGCGCATCAGCTTTTGCGCGCGCGCGGGGTCAGACCAAAGATCGCCATCTTCGATCATCGCATCGAATTCTTCGAGCCGGTGCGGCGCCGTCTCGATATCCATCCGCTGACCAAGCAGTTTCAGCGTTTTGGTAACCGCATCGACGATCGTGAGCATCTCGGCGCGCATGGAAACTCCTTCCTTGGGTTGGCGTTTCTCTACATCTAGCGGCGGGTTCGAGCAAGGGGGCGGCGCGGGGGATGAGCGCGCGCGGCACCGGGAAAACCGGCTGTTTTGCACTCGCCAAAATGTCGCACAGGGCTGTCACATGATTTTGACCTAAGTCAAAGTGGTTCCGCGCGCCAAACTTTAGAAGGGGGCATCGGGTTTCAGATCTCCCTGAAATGGCGCAAGCCTGCGAAACCCGTGGTCAGAACCCAAGACGTTCTCCCTCGTCGGGTTCCAAAAACGCGCTGCGGGCCTCCCTCCCGCAGCGCTTTATTTTTGGCCAAGACTCAAAGGATCAACACCTGCGTGCCGACCGGGCAAAGCGGATAAAGCTCTTCCACCTGCGCGTTGAAAAGTCCGATGCAGCCAGACGAGCTTTTGCGGCCAATCTTGCGGGTGTCATGGGTGCCGTGAATGATATAGGCGGGCCAACTCAGATACATGGCCCGCGTGCCCAAGGGGTTGTCGGGACCCGGCTCCATCGGATGCAGGCTTGGATCGGCCTCGATCATCGAGGCAGTGGGCGTCCAGCTGGGGTTTTCGCGCTTGCGCACAATTTCCGTATAGCCGGTTTTTGTCAGTTCCGGCGATTTGGGCACCGAGGTCGGGTAAAGTCGGTAGTCGGTGCCGCCTGCGGCCCAGTAATGCAGCGCTTTCGAGCGGGTATCGGCAATCAGCGTGACGCGGTCCAGAGTGTCGAAATGCGCGCGCCAATCAATTTCACGGAAGGAAGAGATGTTGTGGCGCTCTGCGGGGGCGATGATCGCGGGCTGTTCGGCCATCGGAATATCTTGCGTCCCCGCGCGGGCGAGGGCAGGGGCGAACAAGCTGGCAGCCCCGGTCAGTAGGGCCGTGCGGCGGGTCATAAGGGTCATCGGATGTGCTCGAATGTTGTTTGTGACATTCACCTTTGCCACGGCGCAGTGATCCGAGCAAATCACGCCCCCTCACGAGCCGGTGACACCCCGCAGGCAAACGGAGCAGACAAACGAAACAGGCCCTCCGAAGAGGGCCCGTTCGTCAGCGGGTGAAGCGCGGCTTATCTCGGCGCGATCATCATCACCATTTGCCGGCCTTCAAGTTTGGGCATGCTTTCGATCTTGCCAGCATCGCCCACATCAGCGGCCACGCGGTTCAAAAGCTCAAGGCCAAGTTGTTGGTGCGCCATCTCGCGGCCACGGAACCGCAGGGTCACCTTCACCTTGTCGCCCTCGCCCAAGAACTTCATCACCGAGCGCATTTTGACCTCGTAGTCATGCGTATCGGTGCCAGGGCGGAACTTGATTTCCTTGATCTCGATGACCTTTTGCTTCTTGCGGGCTTCGGCTTCTTTCTTTTGCTGTTCATATTTGAACTTGCCGAAGTCCATGATCTTGCACACCGGCGGCACTGCGGTGGGCGAAATCTCCACGAGGTCGAGGCCAGCCTCTTCCGCCATCATCATCGCGCGCTGCGGGGTGACCACCCCCACATTTTCACCATCCGCACCAATCAGGCGGATTTCGGGCGCGCGGATACGATCATTGATCCGGGGGCCGGTGTCGCGTTGCGGCGGGGCATTGTGCGGTCTGCGAGCTATGACTGTGTTCCTTCTGAGGTCCAAGAATGGCGGGCAAAATAGGCTCTGCCCCCAAGTGTTTCAACCGGTTTTGTTGCGAATCGCATCCGCATCAATGAGAATCGATCCGCCTACGGGCGAAAGGCGGCAATGCGACACGTTTCCTTTCGAAATTTGCGAGTCCATTAATAGCAGTATTGACGTGTTCCCATGAGATTCCCAACAGAACAGAGGGGGAAAAGATGAGCGATAAGAAAAGCTGGAAAGACCTGCCGCAGAACCAAAAGGTGATGCTGACCGTTCTCGGCGGTGGTATCGTCCTCGCGGCGGTCCTCGGCGCCTCGGCCCCGAAATATGAAGTCAAATACGTGACGGAAGCGGCGGCCCCTGTGGCGGCTCCGGCCGAAGAAGCTGCCCCGGCTGAAGAAGTCGTTGTGGTTGAAGAAGTCGTGGTTGTTGAAGAAGCCGCGACCGAAGAAGCTGCCCCCGCTGAAGAAGCTGTTGCCGAAGAGCCGGCCGCTGAAGAAGCTGCCCCGGTTGAAGAAGCCGCTGCTGAAGAGCCGGCCGCTGAAGAAGCTGCCCCGGTTGAAGAAGCCGTTGCCGAAGAGCCGGCCGCTGAAGAAGCTGCTCCGGTTGAAGAAGCCGCTGCTGAAGAACCGGCCGCCGAAGAAGCTGCCCCGGTTGAAGAAGTTGCTGCTGAAGAGCCGGCCGCTGAAGAAGCTGCCCCGGTTGAAGAAGCCGTTGCGGAAGAACCGGCCGCTGAAGAAGCTGCCCCGGTTGAAGAAGCCGTTGCTGAAGAGCCGGCCGCTGAAGAAGCTGCTCCGGTTGAAGAAGCCGTTGCTGAAGAACCGGCCGCTGAAGAAGCTGCCCCGGTTGAAGAAGTTGCTGCTGAAGAGCCGGCCGCTGAAGAAGCTGCCCCGGTTGAAGAAGTTGCTGCTGAAGAGCCGGCCGCTGAAGAAGCTGCCCCGGTTGAAGAAGCCGTTGCTGAAGAGCCGGCCGCTGAAGAAGCTGCCCCGGTTGAAGAAGCTGTTGCTGAAGAGCCGGCCGCTGAAGAAGCTGCCCCGGTTGAAGAAGTTGCTGCTGAAGAGCCGGCCGCCGAAGAAGCTGCTCCGGTTGAAGAAGCCGCTGTCGACCCGGTTGCTGAAGCCGTTGCCGCCGCCGCTGCTGCGCAAGAAGCCGCTGCGACCGCCAATGCCGCTGCTGCCGCCGCGCTCGCCGCTGCGCAAGCCGCGATTGCTGCCGCTGCCGAATAAGCGTCTCTCATGCGAACACAAAACGCCGCCCTTAGGGGCGGCGTTTCTTTTTGTGGAGTGTTGCGGTGGGGGGAGACGCGGGCTCAAGCCAAACTGGCGGTGATCGCGCGCGCCAAATGGGCCGAGGCGACGACCCCATCAATCAGCGCAGCCGATGTGCGCGTGGCAAGATCGGCGCGCAGATGCGCCATGCCCGCGCAGCCAAGCGCCACCGCTTTTGCCCCATCGGCCACGGCGGCCTCGATCTCTGCGGCCAAGCGCGCGCGCACGGGTTCGGAGCCGTCTTCCACCTCCAAAACGCCAAGCCCACTCGCCCGGACCGAGCAGCAACGGCCCTCAAGTCCAAGCCGGGTGATATTCTCTTCAAGCACCGGCACAGAGACGGGCAGGGTGGTCACCACCGAAAAGGCGCCAAAGGCCAGCGCGCCAAGCGTATAGGCGGATTGTCCGATGCCAATTACCGGGCAATGTGCCGCTGCGCGCAATTCCTCGAGCCCGGTGTCGTCAAAACAGGCGATGACGATCACATCCACGCCCGCGTCCTTCGCCTTGGGCAGAAGCGCACGCAGCCCCGGCAAGGCGGCGGCGCCATCTGCTGCGCCTTGAATGGCGGGCGGGCCATTGTCATTCGTCCAGCCCATGACCTCGGCCTCTGGCAAAGCGGCGCGGGCCACGCCCACGACCTGCTCGGTCATTGAGGCGGTGGAATTGGGGTTGATGTATAAAAGCCGCATTTTCGCTTACACACCCTTGCCCGCGTCCGAGCCATGCCGCGCGCGGCGGCGTGCCATCACCCAAGCCGTAAGCAGGAACGCCCCGATGATCAGCAGGGAAAAAGCGGTGGTGAGCGTGCCAAGCGCATAGATCACCGGCGTGGTGACATTGGTGGTGATCCCGTAAATCTCAAGCGGAAGCGTGTTGTAGCTGCCAGCGGTCAAGAGCGTGCGGGCGAATTCGTCATAGCTCAGCGTGAAGCCAAAAAGCGCGACGCCAATCAGCGAGGGCGCAATGATCGGCAGCACCACATAGCGGATCGTTTGCCAAGCGGTTGCGCCTTGGTCGCGCGCGGCTTCTTCATAGCTTTTGTCAAAGCGGTTGAAGACGGCGAACATGATCAACAGGCCAAAGGGCAGGGTCCAAGTGAGTTGGCTGCCAAAGCCAGAGGTGGCCCAATGCACCTTCAGCCCGAGTTGGTTGAAGATCAGCCCAACACCAAGCGAGATCAGGATCGAGGGGATCACCAGCGACGCAATGGTCAGATAGAAAAGCAGGCCGGACCCGGGGAATTTCTTGCGAAACGCAAGCCCCGCCATCACCGAAACCACGACCGTGGTCACCATCACCATCAGCCCCAGCGCGAAAGAGCGGCGGAAGGCGCCCCAAATGTCGCCAACGGCTTGCTGTTGGAAAAGCTCGTGGAACCAATTGAGCGAGACGCCCCGCATCGGGAAGGTCAGCCCGCCTTCGGGGCCTTGAAAGCTCAAGATGCCGATGGTCAGCGTGGGGCCGTAAAGGAATAGCACAAAGAGCGCGAAGAAGAGGCTGAGCACGTAAAAGGAGCGCGGACGCTTTTCCATATTAAAGCTCCTTCCGAATGTTGACGAAGCGCAGCAGGATACCGATCACGATCAGCACGGTGCACAGCAAAACCACGGCAGTGGCGGCGGCGGAGGGGTATTGCAACAGGCTGATATCGTTCGAGATCAGGCGACCGACATTGGCGCGTTGCGAGCCGGACATGAAGCGCACGGTGATGAAATCGCCCATCACCAGCGTCAGCACGAAGATTGTGCCGATCATGATCCCGGGCTTGGTCAGGGGCACGATCACATGGATCAGCGTTTGAAACCCCGAGGCACCATTGTCGCGCGCGGCCTCCAGAAGGTTGCGGTCAATCCGCATCATCGTGTTGAAGATCGGCACCACCATGAACAGCGTGTAGAGGTGGACAAAGGCCAAGATCACCGAGAAATCGGAATAAAGCAGCCATTCCAGCGGCTGGTCGATCACCCCCCATGACATCAGCGTCTGGTTGGCAATCCCGTTACGGCCAAGGAAGGGGATCCACGAAATCATGCGGATGATGTTCGAGGTCCAAAACGGGATCGTGCACAGCAGGAATAGCGCGATCTGCATCGTTTGGGAGCGGATATGAAAGGCGAGGTAATAGGCGACCGTAAAGCCGATCGCGAGCGTGAAGGCCCATGTCAGAAAGGCATAGCGGAAGGTCGCCATGAACACTTTATAGGTGACCGGCGAGCCAAACAGGAATTCGTAGTTTTCAAAGCTGAAAGCCGGAATGATCGAAAATTCCGTCGCCTGCCAGAAGCTGACGATAAAAATGGTGACGATCGGCGCCACAAGGAAGCCCAGCAGCACCAGCGTTAGCGGCGCGGCTTGGAGCCATCCGATCACCGTCTCGCGTGCATGTTTCATCGCGCGGCGTCCCTTCGATCTGATCAAAACAGGAGGTCATAGAGGGAACCGGCGCGGGGGCGCGCCGGTTCGGGCGGGGGCTTGCGCCCCCTTACAAGGCAGTGCTTAGGAAGCGATGAACTCGTTCCATTTGCGGACCATGTATTGGTTTTCGTCCATCACCGCGTTCCAGCAGGCGACGGCGCCCATGCGGTCGTAGAACGAGCCGCCATCGCGCGTTTCGCCAGCTTGGGCGAGCACGTCGCCGGTGGGCGAGGTGATGACATCGGTTGCGGCTTTTCCCTCGAACCAGTAGCCCCATTCGTTTTCCGACATGAAGTTCTTCGAGGTTTCCGGCACCGCCGAATAATAGCCTTGGCGCATCAGATAGCCGCCGACCCAGCCCGAGAGATACCAGTTGATGTATTCATAGGCCGCATCGAGCTCCATGCCGGTGAGCGATTTCGACAGGCCAAGCCCGCCACCCCAGCTGCGATAGCCTTCTTTGAGCGGTTGATAGACGCACGGAATGCCGCGCGATTTAACTGCGGTGATCGCGGGCGACCACATGGATTGGATCACCACCTCGCCCGAGGCCATCAGGTTGACCGACTCGTCGAAGGTTTTCCAGAATGCGCGGAACTGGCCGTTTTTCTTCGCTTCGGTGAAGATCGCCATCGTTTTGTCGATCTCTTCGCGAGTCATGTTGCCTTTGTCGCCATAGGTGATTTCACCCATCGCTTCGCAGACCATGGCCATATCCATGATGCCGATCGAGGAGATGTCGAGGATCGAGGCTTTGCCTTTGAACTCGGGGTTTAGAAGCTCGGTCCAGCTGCTGATCGGACGGCCGATCAGGTCGGGGCGGATGCCCAGCGTATCGGCGTTGTAGATCGTCGGGATCAGCGTCATCCAGCCGGTTTCTTCTTTCGCGAAGCTGGTGCCGCCGGGGCCTTCGACAAAGCCCACGCTATGGGGCGCGGTGCCTTGAGCGATGGTGCTTTCCGGGGTCAGTTTGCCGCTGCGGAAGATGCCCACGATCTTGTCGTAATTGGCAATTTTCGACGTATCCATCGCTTGCAGGTTGCCGGTCGGCCAGACCTTTTTGCAGATCCAGTATTCGATATCGGCAATGTCGAAGCTGTCGGGTTGGGTGGCGGCGCGTTGGGTCACCGCATCGCTGTCAAGCGCTGTCATTTCCAGCGTGAAGCCAAGGTCTTCTTTCACGCGGGTGGCCACATCATTGAGGTTGGACACACCGGTGCCGAACTGGCGCAGGGTGATGTTTTTGATCTCTTGCGCCCAGATCATCGGCGCGGGAAGCGCCGAGGCCACCGCCGCCGCAGCGCCAGTCTTCAAAAGCGAACGGCGGGTGAAACCGGTCTTTGCCATGTTAGGGAGTTCCTCTCGTTGAACTGTCGTAGATTATGCCTGAAGGCGGTGGAGCCGCCCTGCGTCCCAGGCAAGGTGAACCGGTTGGCCCGGCGTTATGTCATTGGAATAAAACGCCTCGTCACTCATAAGCGCGATAATCGGTTCTTGCCCTTCGGCCTGCGCGGTCACCGCCACGCGGTCGCCTTGATATTCAATCGCGCTGACCGTCGCGGGCAGGCCGTCGCTTGCCAGACGCACCGCATCCGAGCGCACAGCATGGCGTTGCCCATCGAGCGTGACGACATTGTGCCCGCCCATGAAGCGCGCCACAAATTCCGTGCGCGGGGTGTTGAACACCTCCCGCGCGGGGCCAGCCTGTTCGATGACGGAGTTGTTCATCACCACAACCTCATCGGCGAGCGCGAGCGCTTCATCTTGGCCGTGGGTGACGTGTAAGAAGGTGATGCCCAACTCGCGTTGCAGCCGTTTCAACTCGGCCCGCATCCGGATGCGCAAGAACGGGTCAAGCGCGGAAAGCGGTTCGTCAAGCAGCAGCACTTCGGGTTCGGTGACCAGCGCCCGGGCCAGCGCGACGCGCTGTTGCTGCCCGCCCGAAAGCTGCGCGGGCAGCCGTTCGGCCAGCGGGGCCATATCGACAAGCTCCAAAAGCTCCATCGCTTTGGCGTGGCGGGTCGGCTTGTCGACGCCCTTCATCCGCAGCGAGAAGGCGACATTGTCCTTGACCGATAGATGCGGAAAGAGCGCATAGTTTTGAAACATCATCGCGGTGCCGCGCCGGGCGGGGGGCAGGGCCGAAATATCGCGCCCGCTCAGCAAAATCGCGCCTTCGCTGACGCTTTCATGCCCGGCGATCATCCGCAGTGTCGAGCTTTTGCCGCAGCCGGAGGGGCCAAGCAAACAGACATAGCTGCCCGGCGCAAAGACATGGTTGATCGCATTCACGGCGATGGTGTCGCCATAACGCTTTGTCAGATTAGCCAATTCGAGATCGTGTGCTGTTCGCATCGCATCCGTGTCCTGTGGGTTGGTTCATCCTTTGCTTGGCTTTGCGCTGCGGGCGACAGTTTTTTGTCTTTGGTGGAATGCGAAACAGACAGTGCCAAAAAATTCACCATTGTTGGATAGGTTGTGCGCAAAACGTGAAACATAATTGTATACAATCTTCGATACGAACGCTGCGGCTTGCCTCTCTTGACCGCGTGCCCGCAAGTTGAAGTCAAAAGGATTCCGATATGAGTGCGCCGCAGCCCCACCCGATTCCCGAGACCATCGCCGCCGATTTGGCGTTGGCGATTCACGAGCATCGTCTTGCCCCCGGCACGAAGCTCTCGGAAGAAGAATTGGGCGAGATTTATGGCGTGTCGCGCACGATCATTCGCGCCGCTTTGCAACGGCTCGCCCATGATCGCTTGGTGGAGTTGCGCCGCAACCGCGGGGCCTTTATCGCCCAGCCCACGGTGCGCGAGGCGCGCGAAGTGTTTGAGGCGCGCGCGCTTTTGGAGCCACGCACCGCGCGTTCGGCGGCAGAGCGGATCACCGAGGCAGATCTGGCCGCGCTACAGCATCATATCGACGATGAACATGCCGCGATTGCGGCGGGGGAGGCGGGGCGCGCCTTGCATCTTTCTGGGCTTTTTCATCGAGAGATCGCCCGGATCGCCGATCAAGAAACCATCGCGGAATTCACGGACCAATTGATCGCGCGCTCGTCCTTGATCATCGCGCTTTACTGGCAGCGCCGCGGCGCGCTGTGCGAAAGCCATGCCCATCACGCGCTGATGAAAGCCTTTGCTGCACGCGACGGCGCCTTGGCCGAGGAATTGATGAAAAACCATCTGCTGGATTTGCTCAGTTCGCTCGATTTGCGCCACCGCGCCACGGCCTATGCGAGCCTGCGCGAGGCGTTGAACGGCTAAGATCGCTCGGTTCATCGCCTGCGCAGTTTTGTTCCTCAGATATCCTTCATCAGCCGAAGCGCATCATGGATCGCCGCATGGGTGTTGCGCGCGCTGACCGCGTCGCCGATGCGGTAAAGCGCGAAGGCGCCTGCGGGGTTCGGCGCGAGCCCTTGCGCCCGGCCCTCGATCAGCGCGTCGTAATCGACCGCGCCAAGGTTGGTCGAGAGCGGCTTGAGCGCGAAGTAAAGGTCATCGAGCGGCAAGGTGCCGTAGTTCAGCACCACCTGATCGACCAGCCGCTCCTCGGTGAAATCGCCGTAATCCGAGCCGATGCGCGCGCAAAGCCGGTTGCCCGCGCGGCTCACCCCCAACAGCCGCCGCGCCACGGTGAAGCGCACCCCGCGCGGCTGCAATTCGCGCATGTAGGGCACAAGGTTCATCGCCATGATATCGGGGGCAAAGGTCCGGTCGGGCGTCATCACCTCGACCGCAGCCCCCGCCTTCGCCGCCACTTCCGCCGCCATCAGCCCCGGATGATCGCCGCTTTCATCGTAAACCAGTACCTCGCGCCCCGGCTTCACATCGCCCGCGATGATATCCCAGGTCGAGGTGACGAGCGCCGCTTCCGCCTTCGTCTCGAACAGGGTCAGGTTCGGCAGGCCGCCGGTGGCAATGATGACCACATCGGGGGAAAGCGCGGTCACATCCTCGGCCTCGGCCCAAGTGTTGAAACGAAACACCACATCGCGCGCGGCGCATTGCGCCATGCGCCAGTCGATGATCGAGAGCATCTCGCGCCGACGCGGGCTTTGCGCGCAAAGCCGCAGCTGACCGCCGGGGTCGGGCTGCGCCTCGAAGACCGTCACCGCATGGCCACGCTCGGCCGCCACCCGTGCGGCCTCAAGGCCCCCCGGCCCGGCGCCGACCACCACCACCTTCTTGCGCGTCTCGGCTGGGGCAATTGCATGCGGCAGGCTCAACTCCCGCCCGGTCGCGGCATTGTGGATGCAGAGCGCCGGCCCCCCGGCATAGATCCGGTCAAGGCAATAGGTGGCACCAACGCAAGGGCGGATCTCGTCCTCGCGTCCGGCGAGGATCTTTTGCACGATATGCGGGTCGGCCATATGCGCCCGCGTCATCCCCACCATGTCCAAAAGCCCCGAGGCCACCGCATGCCGCGCCGTCGCCACATCGGGGATGCGCGCGGCGTGGAAAGTGGGCAGGCCGGTCGCGGCGCGCACCTGCCCGGCAAAATCCAGATGCGGCGCGGCGGGCATGCCTTGCACCGGGATCATGTCGGTCAGCGCCGGGTCGGAATGGATGCGCCCCCGCACCACGTTGAGAAAATCGACCTGCCCCGAGGCGGCAAGGCGTCTGGAAATCTCGATCCCCTCGGCGGCGTCGATGCCGCCCGCCTGCGCCTCATCCGCCGTGTAGCGAATGCCGACGATGAATTCCGCCCCCACCCGCGCCCGGATCGCGCCCAGCACATCCGTCAGCATCTGCATCCGGGTCTCGAGGCTTTGCCCGCCATAGCGCCCCTCGAGGTCATTGGTCAGCGGCGACCAGAATTGATCGAGCAGATGGCCGTAAACCTCAAGCTCGATCCCGTCCATGCCGCCCGCCTGCATCCGCTCGGCGGCATCGGCGAAGTCGTTGATGATGCGAGCAATATCCCAATCCTCGGCAAGCTTGGGGAAGGCCTTGTGCGAGGGTTCGCGGTGGCGCGAGGAGGAGACCGAAGGCAACCAGTCGCCCTTTGACCAAGTGGTGCGGCGGCCAAGGTGGGTGAGCTGGATCATCGCCGCGCAGCCATGTTCGTGCAGCGCATCGGTCAGCCGACGCACCCACGGCACCACCTCGTCGCGATAGGCCAGCACGTTGTTGAAGACGGGTGGGCTGTCGCGCGACACCGCCGCCGAGCCCGCCGTCATGGCGAGCGCCACCCCCGCCTTCGCGCGCTCGGCGTGATAGGCGATGTAGCGCTCTTTCGGCATGCCATCCTCGGGATAGGCGGGCTCGTGACTCGTCGTCATGATCCGGTTGCGCAGGGTCAGATGCTTGAGTTGATAGGGTTGCAAAAGCGGATCGTTGGACATCGCGGCCTCCTAGTTTGGGGCAGGATGCGAAGAAATGTTCACAACTGTCAAGTATTAGGTCATAGGTGTATATTTCTTGTGCCCGCGTTGCTCAGCATTTAAGCTAAGAGGATGGAACAAAAAGAAGATCAGCCCGGAGGATGGCGCGGTTCGCGCGAAGGATGGCTTGCCGCCGCGCGGGAGGTCTTTATCGAGACAGGCTTTGAGGCGGTAAAAATCCAACCTTTGGCGCAGCGGCTCGGGCTTTCGCGGACCTCGTTTTATTGGTTTTTTGAAAATCGCGAGGCGTTGCTGCAGGCGTTGCTTTCTGATTGGGAGGAAACCAACACCGGCGCGATTTTGGGCGCCAGCACGGCCTATGCCGAAACGCTGCAGGAAACGGCGCTGAACTTAATCGGCGTATTCTTGGAAGATGGTGCCTTTTCCCCTGGGTTTGAGCGGGCCGTGCGCGGTTGGGCGCATGGCGATGCGGCGGTGGCCACGCGGGTGCAGGCGGCGGATGCCGCGCGGCTCGCCGCTATTACCGCGCTCTTTACGCGCTTTGGCGTGCCTGCGCACGAGGCCGATGTCCGCGCGCGCAACGCCTATCTTGTGCAGATCGGTTATATCTCGATGCAGATGCGCGAAAGCTTTGAAGAACGGCTCGCAAGGATCCCCGATTACGTGAAAATTTACACCGGAGCCGCGCCAAACGCGCGCGAAATGGCAAGGTTTGAGGCCGCGCATCGCCCCCAAGCTACGCCGCGCTAAGGGGGATGCTTGACCGATTGCCCGCATCTGAAGGGCCGGATGCGAACAACTTCGTGTTTTGCCTCATGCTGCCGTTTGCCGTGCAGCTTGCGCTTCTGGCGTGCCCAAGTTGAACACTGAGACCGCATCGGACAGGGCATCCACTTCGCGGCGCAGCGAATGTGTGGCGGCGTTGGTTTCCTCGAACATGGCCGCATTGTGCTGGGTCACTTGATCAAGATCGATGACGGCCGAATTGATTTCGACCAATGTGCTCGCCTGTTCGGCAGCAGAGGTTGCAATATCCTCGACCCGTCCCGAGATATCTTTGATAGATGCCAAGATCGAAGACAGCGCCCCGCCGGTTTCTTTGACAAATTTCACCCCGGTGGCCACGTGTTGGCCGGACTTTTCGATCAAATCATTGATCTCGCCTGCCGCCTCTGAAGAACGCTGTGCGAGTGCGCGCACCTCGGTCGCAACCACCGCAAAGCCACGGCCCGTTTCGCCCGCGCGCGCGGCTTCGACACCTGCGTTCAACGCCAATAGATTGGTTTGGAAGGCGATATCCTCAATCACCGACGAAATCTTCGAAATCTCCTCCGAAGACACGCGGATCGCATCCATTGCATCTACCGCAAGGGTGGCAATTTCACTGCCCTTGGTGGCGTTATGGCGCGCGTCTTTCGACATGACATTCGCTTCACTCGCGTTTTTCGAGGCTTCTTTGACCGAGGCCACCAATTCATTCATCGCGGCAGCGGTTTCTTCCAGCGTTGCCGCCTGCCGTTCGGTGCGATGCGACAATTCATTCGAGGCAGTGCTGATTTGCGAGGTTTCAGAACGGATCGCACCCGCATTATAAATCACCGTTGAAAGCGCTTCGCGCAGGCTGGCAACCGCGGCATTGAAGTCGGTCCGGATCACCTCATAGGCGCCGTAGAAGGGGGTGGCGATCGTGCTGGTCAAATCACCTTGTGACAGGTGCTTGAGCGCCTGCCCCAAGGCGTCCACAACCACTTTTTGCTGTTCGGCATGGGCAGTGCGCTCCGCTTCCGCAAGTTCGCGCATGTGTTCCCGCTCGGCGGCTTCTTGGGCTTCGCGTTCTTGAGCTTCGCGTTCCATGGCGGCTTCCCGGGCAAGCCGGGCTTCCCGCTCCGCCTCGGCTTGCAAACGTGCTTCTTCTTGTTCACGGCGCGCGCGAGCGTTCGCCTCTTCCAATTCGGCGGTGCGTTGAAGCCCATGCTGGAAGGATTGAACCGAGGCGGCCATTTCCCCGATTTCATCGCGCTTTTCGATGAACGGGATCGGCGCCGCAATATCGCCATCTGACATGGCGCGCATGCGGGTGTTCAGGCCTTGGATCGGCTTCGTCACGCTGCGGGCAATGGCCACGCTGAGCAAGGACAAAAGCAGAATGCCCACTCCGAACACGATCAGGGCAGAGTTGCGCAATGTGGCAATCACCGCGTGCAAATCTTCGATATAAGTCCCGGTCGCGATGACCCAGCCCCATTGCGGAAAATTCCGGCTAAAGCTCATTTTCGGAATCAGCGTGTCGGGGCCGCCATTGGTGCCCGCCCGCGCGGTGCTATACATGACAATGCCGCCGCCATTGGTGCGCGCGACATCGATCATATCGCGGTAGAAATAGACACCGTTCGGGTCTTGCAGGTCCATCTGGTTCGCGCCGACCCGGCTTGGTTTGGTGCCATGAGCCACCACCACCGCATCATAGTCAAAGGCAAATAGGTAGTTTCCATTGTCATAGCGCAGCGTGCTGATGAAATCGCGGGCCTCGGCCTTTGCCGCATCAAGGCTGATTTCTCCCGCTTCTACGCGTGTGTTGAGCTGATCGAGCTTGCTGACCGCAAGGTCAACGACATCCGTGAGGTTCTTTTCCCGCATGGAATAGACGTTATCGACGGCCAGAACATACATCGTGCCGGCAATGGCCGCGCTGGCTAGGATCGAAGCTAAAACGATGAAATAGATACGAGCACCAATCTTCAATGACGACATGAACCGCATGGTAGTTCCTCAGCTTGGGTGCTTTTTGTCTATGCCTCGGGTCTTAACGGATGGTTGTCATGGCTATTCGAAAAACGCATTCAAACTATTGATATAGATAATATTTTGTCGAGCTGACCGGAAGGGCTGCTCCGCCAAACGCGACGGTGTTCGCCACGCGCACCTGTTCTTGGAAACCGTCCAGTTTTGCGCGTTGAGCGCGCATTTTCCTTTATCAAATGACCCTGGGTCAGAATTATCTGACTGAAGGTCATTCGTTCTGGGGCGCAAAAAGGCAGGGGAACGGGCGGGGTTTCACGGGCGGAACCGACGCGCAGCGTCCATCCTGCCCGCCTCCAAACGCCCCAACAAACTACAGAAGATTTTAGCGTATTGCGTGCTGGCACGGGCCTAGCGGACTCAGTCCCGCCCATTCGGCGCGGGCCGCTTTCGCGAAACAGCTCGACGCCGCTTTGTACGCGACTGTGTTCTACGCATACGCCATCACGCGATAAAGCGGAGCCTTGTCAGTATTTTGAAGGATTTCATGGTGCCGGCGGAGAGACTCGAACTCCCGACCCCCTGATTACAAATCAGACGCTCTACCAACTGAGCTACGCCGGCCTTGCCTTGAAATAACGTCGGGCGAAGGGGCGCGCAAGGGGCGTGGTGGGGTGATCAGAAGCGATTTGCCACACATCTGCCGCCCGGTTATGGTCCGCCGGAGGAGAGCAGGATCATGCAACTGGTTTTTCATCTTGGCGCGCATGCGACCGACGAGGGGCGTTTGATCCGCACGTTGGCCGCCAACCCCGAAAAAATGGCGCAAGCGCAGGCCCATGCGCCCGCGCCCGGTGCCTATCGCACGGCGCTGCGCGACGCGCTGCTCGCGCTCAAGGGCGGGCCAGCGGATGAAGAAACGCAAGAAAACTTGCGCACCGCCTGTCTTCGGGGGGCGAGCGGACCGGTTGAACGACTGGTGTTCAGCTATGAAAATTTCTTAGCGCTGCCGGACCGGACGATTGGTGGCTCTGGCTTTTACCCTTCGGCGGCGGACAAACTCGGCCCGCTTGCAAATCTGTTCCCGGAAGAAGAGACCGAGTTTCATCTGGGGCTCATCAATCCGGCCGTCTTGATTGCCGCCTTGATGGCGCGGCAGAATGGGCGCGATTATACGGAGATGATGGCCGGGCAAGACCCGCTTGACTTGCGTTGGGGGCCGGTGGTCGCGCGCATGGCCGAGGCGGCCGCACGCTGCGATGCCAAGCTTGTTTTGTGGTGCAATGAAGATTTGCCGCTGATTTTCCCAGAGGTGCTGCGCGCCATGTCCGGCATTGCCGATGATGTGGTGGTTGAGGGGGAAATGGCTCTGGTCGAAGAGATCATGGAACCCGAGGGCGTGAAGCGCCTGCGCGCTTACGTGGCGCAGCATCCGCCGCTTTCGGTTGAGCAGCGCCGCAAAGTGTTGATCGCGTTCTTGGATAAATTCGCGCGCCCCGAAGCATTGGAGGCAGAGTTGCCGCTGCCGGGCTGGACCGATGAGCTTGTCGCCGAAATCGGGGCCGCTTATGACGAAGACATCGAGGCAATTGCGCAATTGCCGGGGGTGACGCTGATCACGCCGTGAGCGCGGCCAGACTCTTTTGCCCAAATGCAACATCTTAGATGATTGCGGGGCCGTTTGGCGGTGAAAGACGTTCATTTTCGAACGGGAAAACCGCGCGGAATGCGGTCAAGTGCTGTTGAATATGCAACATTTCGTGCTGGAACGGGCAGGGGAACGCCCCAGCCCTGTTCCTTTTTAAACGCGCGGTTGCGCTCAGATCATTCCAAGCGCGGCTTTGTAAATGTCCATGATCGCCTCTTCTTCGGCGAGATCGTTCTTGTCACGCTTGCGCATGGCAATGATCTTTTTCATCACCTTGGTGTCGTAACCGCGGGCCTTGGCCTCGCTCATGACATCCTTTTGTTGCTCGGTGATGTCTTTCTTCTCGGCTTCGAGGTGTTCGTATTGCTCGATGAACTGGCGCAGTTCGTCGGCGGCCACGTTATAGACGTCGTTGGGCATGGGATCCTCGCTGGCGATGGAGCCTCTCCCTAGCGCAGCCCCCGCCGGGCTTCAAGCATTGAGGGTGGTCAAGCCACTTGGCACAGCCTGCGCTTGCCATTGCTGCGCCATCCGTGTAGCCCAAGGGAAAGCGGAGGGAGCCATGGAAATACTGATCTGGATCGGAGCAGCCGTGTCGCTGGTGGGTCTTGTCGGCATTCTCTATTGTGCCTCGCTTGTGGCCAAGGCAAAGGGCGCAGGGCTTGATGATGCGGGCTTGCGCGATCGGTTGCGCCAGATCGTGGCGCTGAACCTTGGGGCGCTGTTCGTCTCTGCGATTGGGCTGATGCTTGTGGTGATCGGGATCACCTTTAAATAAGCGCCGCTTTAGCTTTCGTCTTCAAAGAACTTTTCGCCATCGCGGATCATGCGATCGAGGCGCGGGGAGGGCAGGGGGCATCCCTCAGCCACAAGCGCCCGCAGCCGTTTGCGGAGCGCAAGGGCGCCGATCCGGTCCGCTTGGAACATTGGGCCGCCGTGTCGGCGTGGAAAGCCAAGCGCAGCCTCTGCGGCAAGGTCAATGTCGCTGGCACGGTGGGCGCGCCCGGTTTCGAGCGCGGCGGCGCCTTCGCCCGCAAGCTCGGCCAAAACACGCGCGACGATCTCTGCATCGGTCAGACCCTGTGGGGTGATCCCTTCCGCCAGTCGTAAGGCCGCTAGCCAGTTTTCCTCGCCCACACGGGGCTGGGGCGGCGCATCATCGGGGTAGTCATAGACCCCCGCGCCGCTTGCTTTGCCCAACCGCCCGGTGCCGACAAGAGCCGCGATCAGCGCGCGTCCCCGCCGCCCGGCGACGGTAAAGCGTGCCTGCACTGCATTCAGCCCAAGCGCATCCAGTCGCACACAAGGCCCTTCAGGAAAGCCCCACTCGGTCAAGGCGCGATCCACTTGCGCCGGGCTTGCGCCCGCCAAAATGGCCCGCTCGGCGGCAGCGATAAAAGCCACCTCAAGGCGCAGCGGCAGTGCCACCCCATGAATGATCTGCGTGCCATCCGTGCGCAGCACCATGGCAAGCTGGGCGAGGGACCCGTCGTGGCCCGGTTCGGGTGCCCAAATCGCGGCAAGGCCGCGCGTGCGATCCACGCCCAATTCG
The DNA here is from genome assembly GCF_900156655.1 of Rhodobacter aestuarii. Lineage (GTDB taxonomy): Bacteria > Pseudomonadota > Alphaproteobacteria > Rhodobacterales > Rhodobacteraceae > Rhodobacter > Rhodobacter aestuarii. The sequence continues at coordinate 226,778 of NZ_FTOG01000008.1, forward strand.
CCCGGGGCCGGGGTGGCCCCGGTCAGTGCCATGATCCCGGCGGAAGCGGGGCGCGCGCGCAAATCGGCAAGGTCTTCGGGCGTCGTGGGGTTGGCAATCAGCAGATCGGATTGCGTGAAATCGGCAGGGCTTGCGACGGGTTCCAGCCTTGCCCAATCGGCATCGCGCCGGGCAGCATCAATCCGGCCTGCTGTCAGGGCCTTGTGCTGGGCGTGGGCAACGGCGGTGAGCGTGGCTTCCAGCCGCTCAGGCTGACTGGCACCGATTTGCACCGTGACACCACGGCTCAGCAGGGCGCGCACCAACCGCTCCGGCGGGTTCCAAAGCGCAATCCGGCGCGGCTCGGCCACGGCAATCTCTGTGGGAAGCCCCCCCAGTTGCAGAGCGATACGGCGTGCGCGGCTAAGATGGCGCAGCGCGGCGCTGTCTTCGCGCGAAAGCAGGTCTGCCATCAAAACGGCTTCTACATCGAGCGCGGCCTCAAGCGGCAACAGCAAGGCCGCCTCGGCCAATTCGGTCAGCTGTGGCAAAAGCGATGCATGGGGGCCTTGCGCATGGCGCGCGCGGGCTTGCAGCAGCGCATCAAGCGCTGTGCCGGCATCGGCCAAGGCGGCATCGGGCGTGGTGAAGGGCGCGCCGCCCTCTGCCACGCGCAAGGCCTCGCTGAGCGCGGCGGTCTCAATCGTGCCTTCGGAGGCAACGGCATCGCATAGGCCCAAATGCATGGCGGACTGGGCATCAAGCGGCGTAGGGGCCAGCACGGCATCAAGCGCTGCCGCCCCGCCTGCGCGGCGCACCAAACGCACCAGCGCGCCTGCGGCGGGGATCAACCCTAACCCGGGCTCTGGGCAGAAAAACCGCGCATTGGCATGGGCAAGTCGCAAGCCCGCCGCAAGGCTTAGCGCCAAAGTGCCCCCCGTGATCATCCCAGAAAGCACGATCACCACGGGCACGGGGGCCGCGGCAATGCGCGTGGCAAGATCGGCAAGGCTGGGCGCCTCGGGGGCGTAATCGGCAAAAGGATCGGCCGCTTGCGGCCAGCCATTTGGACCCGCACGCAGTACAAGGGCTTTGAGGTCTGGCGTGGCCAACGCCTCGCTCAGGGCGGCATCAAAAGCGCGGCGCAGCGGAAGGTCAAAACCGGCGCTTGGATCCTCGGCAGACCCGCCCAGCGTGATCAGCGCCACGCCCTCTCGTCGCTGCACGCCCACGCGTCTTGCCATGCCCCCTCCGTTTTCATGCAACTTACGCGGGTAGGGGCGCGACCTGCAAGAGCAAGTCGTTGAAAACGTCCGAAATGCAGGGCTTTAGGGGCCGATGTTCAGTGCCGCGCGGCGTGCTCGGCACAAAATGGTGTCGCCGGGATCAAATCCAGCCGTTCCTCTGGGATCCGTTCGCCACAAATGACGCAATAGCCATAGTCATCCGACTCCATGCGCGTGAGCGCCGCCTCGATCATCCGCAACTCGTTTTGTGCGGCGGCGCCAAGGTCTTCCAGCACTTCATCGCCTTCGCGTTCGGTGGCCATTTCCTCCCAGTCCTTGGAGTCATGTTCCTCGAACTCACCCGAGATTTGGTCGATGCGGGTTTCAAGCTGGTTTTTGCGGGCCAAAAGCTCCGCGCGGCGGGTCTCGTCGGATTTGATGGCGGGTGTCATGCGCGCCTCCTATGATCGGACTATCCAACACCCGCGTCGCAAAAGAAGCCTTGATGCACGTCAATTTCGCGCGCAGAGGCGGTGGCGCTTAGCCGAGATTGCCGATTTTCAGCGGGGGCAAATCTTCTTCGTCGCTCAACCCGCCAAGACCGCCCAAGCCGCCAAGGCCCCCCAGATCGCCCTCAGGCTGGTCAAACCCACCAAGGCCGCCCAGATCCCCAAGACCACCAAGACCCGAGGCTTCATCAAGATTGCCAAAGCCGCCAAGCCCTTCGGCGCCCGGTTGCGGGTCATAAGCGGGGCTGTCGATCCGGTCGAGCGGACCGGGCATGCCGCTGTTCATCTCCATACCGGCAAAGGGGCTTTCGCCGGATTCAAAGGGCTGCGGCACGACCCGGCGCACCTTGGGGGCACCGGTTTCAAGTTCCACCACCGAGGCTTCTTCTTCGCTGATCCGCACCGCACGCATGCCGCGATGCTGGCCAAGCCGTGCAGAGGCCAACCGCCGCCGTCCGACCCCCTCAAGGGTAAGATTTTCCAGCGCATCTTCCGGGATCGGCAGGCTGACGCCGGGGCGCAATTGCATGATTTGCGACAGCGGCAGGGTCACGCGGTGCAAAACGGAATCGATCGTTGCCGTGGCGCTAAGAACCGAGTTTTCCATCCGCGCGTGCCATTCGGCCTCTTCCTGCGCGGGAGTCTTTTGGCCACCGGCTTCACCCTCCGCCGCGCCGGGCATACGGCGCAAGTTTTGGCCGCGGCCATTGACCGGCACGGCCCAAAGCAATTTGCCTGTGCGTTCGGCTCCCGCGCCAAAGCCCAGTTCCAATTGCCACATCCGATAGCCCATATCTTCGAGCAAAAGCCCGAGCGGACGCGGATCATCGAGATAAGAGGCATAGCGGAAGCCCCCGGCCCAGACCACGGCCTCGGTTTCAACAAGGCTTTCTTCAATGAGTGAGAGCACCGCGTCGAGATATTCGACCACCATCGAGGCATCAATGCGGGTGGGTTTGCGTGCAGGCGGTGCCGTTTTCGCAAGGTTGCCCATCGTCTGCACTTCGATCAGCACCGAGAGCGTTTCGGGCGGCAGCGCGATAATGCCAAGCCCTTCATCCGGGCCTTCGATGATCGCAATCAGCGACAAAGGTTCCAGCGCCTCGGGCAGATCGGCCAAGGTGCGGCGGCTTTCTTTGATGCTAAGGGTTTGAACAGGAAGGGCAAACATATCCTGCGCAACTTTGGAAACGGCTTGCGTGATCGCCCGTTCCGCCGTCAGCGGAGAGCCGTCAGAGGCGGGGCGTCCCGCTTCTGCCTTGCGTCGCATCGCCGTGTGAACCTGTTCGTCCGTCATTCCTTCGTGCCGCCCATTTCCCATGCCTTGGATCAATCATTCGCAGATCAAGGTTTACAAATGGTTGACGAGATCAGGAATTCTTCACTCTTTTCCAAGCCTTCCGGTATGCGCCTTAGACGGGTTCGGCCTCACCCTCACGCCGCCGAAGCGGCAATGTCATACGAAAAGCGGCCCCACCTTGGCCCGGCAGATAGTCGATCGAGCCGCCCAGATTGGCCATGATCTCGCGGCAAATCGCCAGCCCCAACCCCGCGCCACCCGCCTTTTGCGTATCGGTCAGGCGGGCGAATTTCTCAAAAATCAGCTGCTGCTGCGCTTTCGGGATGCCGCCGCCATTGTCGATGAAGTCAATCTGCACCCGATTTTTGCTGCGTTTCACCTCGATCCGCAGCACGGCACGCTCGGCATCGCAGTATTTCCGCGCGTTGGAAATCAGGTTGATGAAGACCTGCACCAGCCTATCGGTATCGGTGAAAACCGGCATATGTTCGGTGGGAAAATCGCGTTCATAGCGGAAATCGCGCTCGGGCCGGGTGGAGGAGGCCGATTGCACCGCGCGGTTGATCAGATCATGCAGATTGGCGACCGAGATATTGAGGTTGACCTTGCGGTTTTCGAGCACGGCAAGGTCGATCAGATCATCCAAAAGCCGGGTCAGGCGGCGCGCCTCTTCATGGATGATCTCGGCATATTGCGCGCGCATCGCCTCGGGCAGATCGGGCTCCATCAAAATCTCGGAAAACGCCCGGATCGAGGTCATGGGGGTACGCAATTCATGGCTGATTTGGCCAAGAAAGGCGTCTTTTTGCACCGAAAGCGAGGTAAGCTTTTCATTCGCTTCGCGAAGCGCGCGGGCGGTGCGAGCCAGTTCTTTGGATTGTGCCTCTAGCTGGGCGGAATATTCTTTGATTTCTTGTGCTTCATTGGCAACCGCGATCAGGTCTTGCACGCTGACCGCCGCTCCGCCAATCAGTTGCGAAATCATCGCATGCGCCGTGGCCGCGCCGACAGAGCCCGCCAATTGTCGTTCCAAAGCGGCCAGAAAATCGGGTGTCGGGTCGGGTAGAAAGCCGCGCTTTCCTTGCGCTGCGGCCTGTGCCTGAAAGAAAAGCTGCGCCTCTTGTGCGCCAAGAATGCGCTGCGCCATCGAGAGCAGATCCTCGGCTTCGGCCTGCCCGCGCGACCAACCCTTGGCCCCCTCGCGCCCCTCAAACACATTGACGAAGGCGACGCCTTGCAGCCGTTCCACCGGGCCGGGGAAGGAGATCATGGAAAGCGTCAAAAAGGCGAGCGTGTTGAGCAAAAGGCTCCACAGCATCGCGTGCAAAAACGGATCGAGCCCGTCGATGCCGAACAACGCCTGGGGCCGCAGCCAAGTAAGGCCAAAGGGGCCATCTTTCATCAGGCTGGCAGAGATCAGCCCGCCTTCGCCTACCGAGGGCAGAAAAAGCGCGTAAAGCCAAATGGCAAAGCCAATCACCATACCCGCCGCTGCGCCGGTATGGGTGGCGCCGCGCCAGAAGATGCCGCCAATGAGCGCGGGCAGCACTTGGGCCGCGCCCACAAAGGCAATCAGGCCAATCGCCGCCAAAGCCTCTGAGCCGCCCGAAAGTTGGTAGTAGCCATAGCCCATCGCCAGAACCGCGCCGATGGAAAGCCGCCGACTGGTCAGCACCAAGCCCCGCACATCACCGCGCTCCGCCGGCCCGCGCGCAAGTGCCAGCCAAAGCGGCGTGACGATGTGGTTCGATACCATGGTAGACAGCGCAATTGCTGCCACAATCACCATCGAGGTGGCCGAGGAAAAGCCGCCCAAAAACGCCAAAAGTGCAAGCCCGCCTTGCCCTTGCGAAAGTGGCAGCGACAGAACGAACAAATCCGGGTTCGCGCCGGGGGCCGCCGTTTCAAGCCCCACAACAGCGATGGGCACCACGAAAAGGCTCATCAACAGCAGATAGCCCGGAAAAGCCCAGCTTGCGGTGACAAGGTGGCGCTCGTCGGTGTTTTCGACGACGAGCACCTGAAACATGCGCGGCAAGGTGAGCACGGCAGCGGCAGAGACAAAGGTCAGCCCGGCAAAGCGCCCCGGCTGCAATTGCCAATCTGCCAAGGCGGAAGCGTCGATCCTGTCCAAGATATCGCCCACGCCATCGGCCAGCCCCCAGACAACCCAGATCCCGACCGCCAAAAGTGCCACCAGCTTCATCACCGCTTCAAGCGCAATGGCGGTGACAACGCCGTGGTGGCGCTCGTTTGCATCTAAATTGCGGGTGCCGAACAGGATGGTGAAAAGCGCAAGCCCCCCCGCGATCCAAAGCGCGGTGGCGGATTGGTTGGGCAGCGCCCAGAACTCTGGTGTATCGGCGGCAAAAACGCCAAAACTCAGCGTCACCGATTGAAGTTGCAGCGCAATATAGGGCGTGGCAGCGGCAACCGACATCAGCGTCACGATCACGCCTAGAAGGTTTGACTTTCCGTAACGGCTTGAAATTAAATCCGCAATTGAGGTGACACGCTGCGCGCGGCCAATCCGCACCAGTTTGCGCAGCACCCACCACCAGCCGGTAAAAACGAGTGTGGGCCCAAGGTAGATCGTCAGGAACTCCAGCCCGGAACGCGCCGCAGAGCCCACCGCGCCGTAAAAGGTCCACGCTGTGCAATAGATCGAGAGCGAGAGCGTGTAGACCCAAGGGCTGTAGAGAAAATGCAGCCGCCCACGGGCCGCGCGCCGTTCCGCCACAAAGGCGACAAGAAACAGGAACAGCACATAAACCAAGGAAACCGCGACAAGAATATTGAAGGGCATTGGTTAGAGATCCCCGTCTTTGGGGGGCGCCGTGGTAGGCAAGCTGGGGAGGCTGCCTTCGGCCTCTTCTTCGGCATCCAAAGCGGGCGCAAGGCCCCGCGCCAGCGCCGCTGCCAGCGCCACCAACAGCGCCCAGACGGTGAAAAGATAAATCAGCCCGCGCGCCGTGTCGGGATGCGCGCCCGCATCGGGGCGCCAAAGCGCGGGTAGGGTGAAGAGAACAACCCCAAAGAGCGGCAGCAGACGCGCGGCATCCATCATCCGCCGCCGACGATAAGAGCGGCGCGCCAAAAACAGGGGCGTCGATTTGCGCGGCATTCGCGCTTACGCCCCTTGCGCGGGCAAAGGCACGGCAATCTCTTCAAGGGCGCTGAGCAGATCGGCATTGGCGAAGGGCTTGGCCAGAAAGGCGGTGGCCCCCGCAGCAGCGGCGGCCTCTCGGTCGCGGCCCTGACCGCGCGCACTCAGCATCAAAACCGGGGTTGTGGCCAGACCGGCATCGGCGCGCAATTCGGCCAGAATATCGAGCCCCGAGCGGCCCGGCAGCATCAGATCAAGGATCACGGCGCTTGGTCGCCATTCGGCAATTTGCACCATCGCCCGCGCGCCAGAGGGCTCAACCGTTACGGCCCAGCCCGCGCGCGATAGAATAAACCGGATCGCCTCGGCGATGTTCGGCTCATCCTCCACCACAAGCACGCGCTTTTCTGTCATCGTTACGCCTCCCCCGGGATCAATCTATCCACGCTTGGCCCGGTGCTGTCAAACGCTGCAACGGTTCAGCGCAGCGCCACGAGCGAGGGTTCTCTGCGGCCGGGGCAGGCGGCACGCGGGCACACCCGGCAAGATGTCCCCACAGGTCGTGCCGTTTCGGTGGCGCCAAGCGGCGCGGGCAGGATCAGCATCATCGCTTCCATCAAGACAGGGCCTTCAAAGCCAGCCCCATCAAAGGCAGCGCCGTCAAAGCCTTGGCTTTCGGCTGTGCCGGTCACGCGCGGGGCGGCAAAGGCATAGGTCATGAACCGCTGCGGCAGCCGCCCGGCCATATCCACGGGCATCCGCAACGGTTGCATCGGGCGCGAAAGTGCCTCGTATAGCGGCCAAAGCGCGCAAGCCGCCGTGGCGCGGGGCAGGGTGAAGCCGGGCAGGGGGCGGCGCAGGGTCAGCGCGCCCGAGCCATCACAAACGACCAGCCCGATCGGCGGCACCCCGGGCACCCCCTCGGGAAGCGTGGCGAGGCGGCGAAACACCCGCGCCATCGGCGCCCCAAAGCGCGCGGCCAATTGCCCCGGCGCGGGCCCGGTTTCCCCGAGCGCCGCCAAAAAGGGTTTGAGCGGCAGCGCGCGCGTATCGGCCAAAGCCTGTACCAGATGTGCCCGCGCCAATTCCTTAGCCGCAGAAGCCGCAAGCTCTGGCGTGGCCGCGATAATCTCCTCCGGGTCGGGCGGATCGGGGCGCTCAAATTCCGCAATATGCCAGTTGCGGGTGGTAAGCCACGCCTCCAGCTGTTCTTGCGGTGACGCGGGGCCGGTTTCCTCGGCCTCCATCTCATCAAGATATTCGACCAAACCTTCGGCGGCGCCAGAAAGCCGCAGGCTTTCTTGTGCAATCGTTTCCAAGAACCTCGCGTGCCATTCTGGCTCAATATCGGGTGTTTCCACCAAAATCGCCGCGCTTGAGCGCAGCGAGGTCACGGCGGAAAGCACCTCATGCAGGCCATCAAGCAAAAACGGGTCTTGCGCCATGCGTTCGGAATAGGTCTCGACCACGCGCTCAAGCGCCGCCACCCGCTCTTGCCGCGCGGCGAGCACCCGCGCCCAAGCCGGAAAGCGGCCCACAAACTCCTCGATCCGTTCCAATTCACCGGGGTCGAGCGGGTCGCTTGATGCGCCTGCAACGGGCATTGCGCTGCCGGCTGCAGCCTCTCTGAGCGCTTCGAAAAGCGCAGATTCCGCGCCCTCGGACAGTGCCACAGAGGCGACGCCCAATGCCGAGGCAAAGGTCTCCAGCAGCGTGTCAGAGACGCGGCGGCGGTTGTGTTCGATCAAGTTGAGATAGGCTGCCGAAATCCCCACCGCGCGGGCCAATTCGGCCTGCCGCAGCTTGAGCGCCAAGCGACGCTCGCGGATCCTTGTGCCGGTTAGCGCAGAACGAGCCATCTCTCCTCCTGCAAGGAATTTACGGCCAAAGCCCCGCGAACAAAAGCACTTTACAAAGACGGTGAAAATAGAAACGGCCCGCGGCCAGGGGGGGCACCCCGGCGCGCGGGCCTACCCCTGCGCCGTGACAGTCAACAGGGGTATTTCGGTTGCGCTTGCGGCGCAAATTTGAGGCCCGCCCGGATCGCGGGGCGGACACTGGCGGGAACCTGGTGCGCGGTTGCGCGCTGGCCGGGATGAAAGGCCGAGGTGAATGGAGCACGCGTGAAAGGCGTAGCGGATATAGCAACACCCGCCAAAGCGGGTGTGGTGAACAGTCTAGTTCGGAAAACTGCCATCCGATGTGACCGCCGTCAAGGCGCGATTGCCCTAGTCGAAAGACCGAAAATGCGCCCCGTAGTTCAGGGCTTTGAGGGAGCATTGATCCATGGCGTATTGAAACCAGACATCGCTTTTCTCGCGCGCGGCCTGTTTGTCGATGGCGAGTTTGGCACGGCCTTTGGCGATGGCTTTGCCCATGTCTTCATCCAGATCACGCAGCCGTTTGACCCAGAATTGCGCGGCTTCATCAAAGTAGCTGCCAATCGGTGCGCCCGAGGGCACGATCATCTGTGCCACGCTCAGGCAATAGCCCGCCTCGGCCCCAAGGGTGGGCGTGTTAAAGAGGTAGCTCGCCGGGGCGGCGAATTGGCTTTTCCAAACGCTCCAGAAAAGTGCCGCCACAACGATCAGCAAAACCGCGCCACCGCCCCAGATGACGCGCGGTGACAGCTCTTCATCGGGGTTGATCCGACGTTTGAAAGTGGGGCGTTTGACGCGGGCCATAAAAGTCCTCCGCGGCCAGAATGGCCGCGAAGGATCAAGCTTTGGTTAAGGCGCCACCTTAGTCGAGGGTTTCGAGGACGTCTTTGAGGGTGCCAATGAGGGTATCGATATGGGTTTTTTCGATGATCAGCGGCGGCGACATGGCGATGATGTCGCCGGTGGTGCGGATCAAGATGCCTTTCTCATAGGC
>NZ_FTOG01000005.1 GCF_900156655.1 Rhodobacter aestuarii
GCCGATTTCGACGTCCAAGTCCGCGCCGTCCTCGGCCCCGGTCACGACCCGTTCGCAGAGGCCGAAACCTTCCTCACAACCATGTTCGAAAGACTCCTGAAGCCCTAGGGCAATCTGCCACCTGCGGAAAGGAAAAGGCCGCCCCAAAGGCGGCCTTTTTGTTGTGATGATTAGATCTGCTTTTCGGGCAGATGCACCACAAGCCCATCCATATCCGGCGTGACCTTGATTTGGCAGGTCAGGCGCGAGGTCGCCGGGTTCGGTTCATAAGCGAAATCAAGCATATCGGTCTCGGTCGGCAGGGCTTTCGGCAGCCGGTCCACCCAAGCCTCATCCACATAGACGTGGCAGGTCGAGCAAGCGCAGGCGCCGCCGCAATCCGCGTCGATGCCCGGCACGCCATTGTCGCGCGCGCCTTCCATGACCGTCAGCCCCGGTTTCACTTCGATCTCGTGGCGGGTGCCGTTGTGTTCGACGTAAGTGATCTTTGCCATAATCGCCTCTTTCGCTTGCCGCTGTGCGGTTTGGCTTTGGTTTAGGGCAAGCCGCACGGTTTGGAAAGCCGCAGCTTGGCCGCATCCTTGCTGGAAGATCATCTTTGCGAGCCCGCGCGAAACTGGTTAGGGTCTTGCAACCTGACCTTGCCGGATACTGCCGCCTTCATGCGATCTGTTCGTTTCGCCCTTTTTGTGCCGAAAGCCGCGCTTTTTGTTGCGGTCTTCGGGGCATTGGCAGGCTGCTTCCAGATGCCGGAGCCGCAAAGCACGCCGGTGCCGCCGCCGGGCGAGGAGCCTGAGATCATCACCGCCGCGCCACGGGATTCCCTTGCTGGCGAGTGGCGTGCCGAGGCTCCCGATGCGGATGAGCCGGGGTGCTTCATGGAACAGTTCCGCCCCGCCGTGGTGGAAACCGTGACCGAACATGAATTGGTGTCAGCGGAGGTGCGGGACAAAACGACCGGTACCGTGACGCGCCCGGCAAGTTATCGCTCGACCACGCAGGCGCGCATTGTCGAAGGTGGCGAGGTAATGTGGTTTCAGCGGGTTTGTGAACAGGACATGACCCCCGCCTTGATCGCGACGCTGCAACGCGCGCTGTTGGCGCGGGGCTATTATACCGGCGATGTGACGGGGCAGTTGAGTGCGCAAACGCAAGAGGCGGTGAAAGCCTATCAGGCGCAGCGCGGGCTGATCAGCCCGGTCTTGTCACGCCGCGCCGCGCAAGAGATGGGGCTGATCATTTGGGATGGCTCGCCCGCCGCCGCTCCTGAGGCGCAGGCCCCCGGCTGAGCCGGAGGCCCTTACGCATCAGATCCTTTTACAGGTCTTCGCCGTAGCCATAGGTTTCGGTGACGTAGTCGATGTCTTTATCGCCCCGGCCCGAGAGGTTGATCAGGATCGATTTGCCCGGATTGTTGCCCGCCTCGCGCATCGCAAAAGCCACCGCATGCGCGCTTTCGAGCGCCGGAATGATCCCTTCATGGCGCGAAAGCGCGTAAAACGCCTTCAGCGCCTCTTTGTCATCGGCGGTGGTGTAATTCACCCGGCCGGTTTTGTGCAGATGCGCGTGTTCGGGGCCAACGCCGGGGTAATCCAGCCCCGAGGCGACGGTGTGCACCGGCGCGGGCTCGCCGTTTTCATCGGTCAGCACCAGCGTGCGGAATCCGTGAATATCGCCATCCGCCCCAAAGCTGATGGTGGCGGCATGGTCGCCAAGGTTGGACGAAGTGCCCAGCGGCTCGACCCCATAAAGGCTGACATCATCGTCAATGAAGCCCGAGAAAATCCCCATCGCGTTGGAGCCACCGCCGACACAGGCCGCAACCATATCGGGCAATTCGCCGGTCATTTCCAAGAACTGATCGCGCGCCTCAACCCCCACCACATGTTGGAAGTTGCGCACCATCATCGGGAACGGGTGCGGCCCCACCACCGAGCCAATGGCAAAGAGTGCATGATCGGCCTGCGCGATATAGCTTTGGAAACAGCTGTCCACCGCTTCCTTGAGCGAGCGCCCGCCAAAGCCGACAGGCACCACTTTCGCGCCCAGAAGCTTCATCCGGGTGACGTTCGGCGCTTCTTTGGCGATGTCGATCTCGCCCATATGGATTTCGCATTCCATGCCGAAATAAGCCGCAGCGGTGGCCAGCGCCACGCCATGCTGGCCCGCGCCGGTTTCCGCCATCAGCTTCGTTTTGCCCATGAACTTGGCCAAAAGCCCCTCGGCCATGCAGTGGTTGAGCTTGTGCGCGCCGGTATGGTTCAGGTCTTCGCGCTTGGCGTAAATCTGCGCGCCGCCGCAAAGTTTCGAGAGGTTCTTGAGGTAAGAAACAGGGGTGGGCCGACCTTGGTAGTGTTTGCGGATCTGGCGCAGCTCAGCAATGAAATCTACGGATTTGGAAATCGTCGCATAAGCCTCGCGGATTTCCTTGAAATGCGGTTCCAGCGGCGGCGGCAACATCGCGCCACCATAATCGCCAAAAAAACCATCCGCCGTCGGGGTCGTCTTAAGATATGAAGTCATGCCTCACCCTCCATCAGTCAGTGCGGGGATTTGACGCCCAAAGTGGCGCAGTGGCAAGGAGGGAAGCGATTTTTCGTTCCAACCCATAGGTTTGGGGTGAAAATATGCGGCGCGATGCCGCATTGGCATTGCCGCGGATGGGCCCCGCGCAAGAGGGTAAACCTCGGTGACCCCTAGGTAACCCTGCGCTTAAAAACACGTCAAATAAGGTGATTTTGCTTCTCGAATCGGCGTTTTAGTCCGTCTCGATTAACGGCACAGAAAAGGTTTGCTGCCATGCCTGTCATCTGAACTGGACAGGAGATCGGCATGAGACTCGCAGCGACCCTTGCGCTTTTTGCCCTGCTTGCGGCCCCGCTCGGTGCGCAGGCGCAAAGTCAGCCCAGCAAGGGGGTAACCCCGGGCGAAGTGCATTTCGCGCAGGTGGCAGCGCTTGAAGGGCCCGCCAGCGCCCTTGGCACTGGCATGAACCTTGGCATCCGTGCCGCCTTTGAAGAAGCGAACCGCGCGGGCGGTGTGGCGGGGCGTCAGCTCAAGCTTGATGCCTTTGACGACGGCTATGAGCCGGGCAAATCCGTCGCCCAAACCCGGGACGTGATCGCGGCCGATGCGCATATCGGTTTTATCGGCCCGGTGGGCACGCCGACCTCTGCCGCGACCCAGCCGCTCGCCACCGAAGCCGGTTGGCCCTTTATCGCGCCGCTTACCGGGGCGGGGTTCCTGCGCGATCCGGCGCTGCGCAATGTGGTCAACCTGCGCGCGACCTATGACGCGGAAACCGAGATGTGGATCAAGTTGCTTGTGGACACGCAGGGGCACAAAAAGATCGGCATCCTTTATCAAGATGATGGCTTTGGCAGGGTGGGCCTGAAGGGCGTCGAGGCCGCGTTGGAACGGCGCGGTATGCAAGCGGTGGCGCGTGGCGCTTTCCCGCGCAATACGCTGGCCGTGAAGACCGCGCTTTTGGACATTCGTCGCGCCGGTGCCGATGCGGTGGTGATGGTTGGCCCCTATAAGCCGGTGGCCGAATTCATCCGCGTGGCGCACAAGATCGACTACAACCCGGAGTTCGTGACCATTTCATTTGTGGGAACCGATGCGCTCGTGGCCGAACTTGGCGCGGTGGGCAAAGATGTGGTGATTTCGCAGGTTGTGCCGTTCCCCTCCGATACCAGCGTGCCAATGGTCGCCCGCTATAACGCGGCGCTCAAGGCGCTCGACCCGAAGGCCGCCCCCGGCTTCTTGTCGCTTGAAGGTTATGTGGCCGGGCGTTTGGCGATTGTCGCTTTGGAGGCGGCGGGCAAGTCCCTGACCCGCGAAAGCTATCTGACCGCGCTGCAAAACCTTGGCGAGGTCGATATCGACGGGCTCAAGCTACATTTCGGCCCGGGTGACAACCAAGGCTTTGATGATGTCTTCCTGACGCAAATCTCGGCCGAAGGCACGATTGCCAAGATGGATCTCGGTGCCGCGCGTGCCCAAGACGATTGTCAGCCCGGCGCGGGCGGTTAATCCGCCCGCCGCAACGCGTTTGAAAAACGCTCGCTCGTAAAGATCGCCAGCATCGAAGGAAGACAAGATGATCCGTCAGGCAAAGCAGCTGTTCGCAAGTGTGGGCGCGAAGATCGTCGCAATCGTCGTGGCCTTGGTGGCAACAACGGCGGTTGCGGTGGTGGTCAGCCTCAATGTGTTCAGCTCCACCGATAAGGTGGTGCGCAACTTGGCCGATGACGAGGTGCCGCTTCTGCGGGCCACTTCGCAACTTTCGACGGTGGCGGGCGATCTAAGCCAAGACATGATCGACATCCTTTCGGCGGAAAGCGCCGCCGCTTTGGATGCGCCGGATGCCGCTGCCGCGGAGCATTTCACCGCCTTGAGCGAGGTCTTGTCGAAAAGCGGCGATGCGGAATTGGCGATGCTGGGGCGCACGGTCGATGCGGCCCGCTCTGGCGTGGACAAGCTGATCGACGAGCGTCGCGCGATGTTTGACGCGACCGCGCAAACCGATGCGGCGGTGGCACAACTGTTCAAAGCCAATACCGAGGTGTCCGAACGCCTGCTCGACGTTACCGATGATGCCTATTTCGATATGGTGATGGGCGGCGAGGCGGCGGTGAGGTCTGTTTCCTCCACATTGGATCGTTTGGTTGACGAGGATTTCAATGCCTTGAGCGATGCGCTCTCGCTGCGCGTCGAGGTCAATGTGATGATTGGCAATGTGTTGGCGCTGTCGCCGGGGCTTGATGCGGCGGGGCGCGCGGCGATTTTTGAAGGCATCGCATCTTCGGAATCGCGCATGCGAGACAAGATTTTGCGCATTCATGGCACCTCTGCGCTTGCGGGCCTGCGCGCCGATCTGGAACAACTGGCCGATACCGCGAAAGAGGTTGCATCACTGCGCTCAACCGCCATTGGTCGGCAACGGCGCGAAATGCAAGACTTGGTCGGACGGCTTGAGTTTGAACTTGGCAAGCTCGTCGATGATCAGGCTTTTGAACTGACCCTTCATGCGATGGGCGCGGGCCTGTCGAACGAGGCGGCGATCAACCAGTTGATGACGCGCGATGTTGAGCCGCTGATCTTGGCTGCGCGGGTGGAAGCGCGCGTGCGCGATCTGGTGTCTTCGGCGCTGCGCTTGGCGCTCACCCGCTCGGAAACCGCTTTTGCCAAAGAAAGCGTGGCTGTAGAAGCCGCCCGCACCGCGCTGAGCGACATGGTTTCGCGCGTGCCGGAGGCTTTGGGCACCAAGCTGAACGATTTGCTGGCGCTGACTGAGGCAAATGCCGTTTTGCCGACCGCGCATCTGGCCGAGATCAAGGCGAGCGCAGCGGCTGATGAAACCTTTGCCGCAGCCAACAGCACTTTGGCGACTATCGACAGTGCTGCGCAAAATGCTGCGAGTGCGGTTCTGGCGCGGATCGAAGCCGCCTCGGGCACGGTGCGTGCCCGCACGGGTGCCTCGATCCAAACGATGCTGGCGATGGGCGCACTGGCGGCGCTGATTGCGTTGGCCGCTCCGTGGCTTGCTTGGGTCACCATTGTGCGCCCGCTCAAACGTGCCGCTGGGGCCACAAGCCGCTTGGCCGAGGGGGATCTGGCCGCCGTCGAAGGTATGCAGGCTGGTCCGGGCGAGATCGGCGGTTTGATCGGGGCGCTTTTGGTGTTCCGGGATGGTTTGCGCGACAAAGCGCGGCTCGAAGAAGAAGAAAAACGCCAAGCCGCGGCAGCCCTTGCCCGTGAGCAAGCCGAGCATGAGGCAGAAACCGCGCGCCAAGCCGAGGCGCTGGAGCGCGAACGTGCCGAACGTGCCCGCGCCGATGAGGAACGCGCCGAGCGTGCCCGCGTGCGTGAGGCCGCCGAAGCCGAACGCGCCGCGCAAATGCGCGAACAGCAAGAGGTTGTGTCGAGCTTGGCCGAAGGTCTGCGCGCGATGTCGGGCGGTGATCTGACCGCAAAAATCACCACAGCGTTCCCCGAGGCTTATGAGGGCCTGCGCCGCGACTTTAACGAAGCGGTGGATCGGATGGCGGAAACGCTTGCCTCGATCGTGCAATCGACGAGTGTTGTGGAAACAGAAGCTGGCAGCCTGAATACCGCCTCGTCGGAACTTGGGCGCCGCACCGAAACGCAAGCGGCCTCTTTGGAAGAAACCGCCGCCGCGATGAACGAAATGGCATCTTCGGTGCAGCAATCTGTTGCGGGCGCGCAAGAGGCGGCCAAGGCTGTGGTGCAAACCCGCGATACCACGGCAACGGGCCGCGATGTGGTGCGCCAAACGCTGCAAGCGATGAATGATATTGCCCAAAGCTCGGAGCAAATCTCGCGCATCACCTCGGTGATCGACGATATCGCTTTCCAAACCAACCTTTTGGCGCTCAACGCCGGGGTTGAGGCGGCGCGAGCGGGTGAAAGCGGGCGTGGCTTCGCGGTTGTGGCGTCTGAAGTGCGCGCGCTGGCGCAGCGCTCTTCGGAAGCTGCGAAAGAGATTGCCGAATTGATCGAAACCTCGGTCCGGCAAGTGACCTCTGGGGTGCAACTTGCCTCGCGGTCAGACACCGCTTTGGGGCAGATTGAAGACTTGGTTGGCAAGCTCGACGGGCTCCTGGAAGCGATTGCCAGCGCCGCGACGGAACAATCGGCGGGCATTTCGGAAGTGACAGCAGCGGTGAACCAGCTTGATCAGGTGACCCAGCACAATGCCGCAATGTTTGAGGAAAACTCCGCCGCGACACAGGGCCTTTTGGCAGAGGCGCAAAGCCTGCGTGCGCTCAGCGCCGTGTTCCGGATCATGCAAGCTGGTGCGCAAGAAACGGTGCACAGCTATGGCGATGCGCCGCAGGAAGACGCTTTCCGCGACGCTTCCTAACCGTGAAAAGAAATCCATAACAATAGCTTCGGGCGCGATCTTCAGGTCGCGCCCTTGGTCTATCCCCCCAAGGGGTGACTTGATCCGCTCGCGCAGTGGGGGTTAGGCTTTTGCTATGCATCCGCTTGTCGCTCATGCCAGTGCCGCGCTCGGGCTGGGGTCTTGCCGGGTCGTTCCCTTGCACGGGGGCGATCTTTCGGAAGTTGTGCGCCTGATCCCCGACACCGGGCCAAGCATTGTCGCCAAATCCAGCCCCTTAGCCGAGGCCGAGGCGCAGATGTTGCGGGCCTTGGCTGCCGCTGGCGTTCCGGCCCCGACTGTCTTGCATGCGGCGCCGGATTTTCTGGTGATGGAAGATTTGGGCACCGATACGGGGCTTGGTCAGGCATGGGGGCCTTTGGGCACGGCGCTCGCGCAGCTTCATGCCACAACCGGGGCGGACTATGGCTGGGCCTGTGACTATGCCTTTGGATCGGTGGTGATCCAGAACACCGCCACCGAGGATTGGCCAAGCTTTTGGGCCAAGCGGCGGCTTATGCCCTTTGTTCCGCATGTGCCCATCGCTTATGCCCGCCGGATTGAAGACTTATGTCCGCGTCTTCCCCAGTTTCTGCCCGCGCATCCACCCGCCGCGCTTTTGCACGGCGATCTTTGGGCGGGCAATGTGATGGCGCAAGGTGCGCGGGTGACCGGGCTGATTGATCCGGCGTGCTATTACGGCGATGCGGAGGTCGATCTGGCGATGCTCTGCCTTTTCGGTCACCCCACGCCCGCCTTTTGGGAGGCCTATGGCGCGCCTGCGCCGGGGTTTGATGCTCGCCGCGCGCTTTATCAGTTGTTTCCCGCGCTCGTGCATGTGCGGCTTTTCGGGGCGGGCTATTTGAGCCTTGTCACCCGCTGCCTTGAGGCGGTGGACGCCTAAGCGCCCACGAAGCTCAAAGCAAATCCGCCTGCCGCAGGTCGTCTTGGGCAAAGTCAATCAGCGCGCGCAGCTTTCGGGGCAGGGCGCGGCCCTCGAGCCAAACCGCGCTTAAAACCCCGCTTTCGCCACCGCAATCGGACAGGATCGGGACCAAGCGCCCAGAGGCCAAAGCCTCCGTCAGTGCGAGCCGTGGCACATAGGCGACCCCGTGGCCCGCCGCCGCCAATTCCGCCGCTGCGCGTGCCGAATTCACCTGATAGCGCCCCGAAACCTCGATCGTTTCAGACTGGCCCGCCTGAACGAAACTCCACCGTCGCGGGTTGCGGCGGTTGGTGTCTAAGATGCAGGCGTGCTGCACAAGATCAGCGGGGGTTTGTGGGGTGCCGCGCTCCGCCAAATAGGCGGGGCTTGCCACAGCGAGCGAGCGCAATTCGCCGAGCTTGCGCTGTTTGAGCGATTGCATGTCCGAGCGGCCAATCCGAAACGCAAGGTCGATCCCATCGGTGGCAAGGTCGATGAACCGATCTGTGAGCCGCAAATCAAAGGCCAAACCGGGATGCACTGCCCCAAAGCGGGCGAGCATCGGTGCCACCCAAATCTCGCCAAAGGTGACGGGGGCAGACAGGCGGATCATGCCGGTAAAGCCGCGCGAGCCCTCGGCCACCTCGCCGATGAGTTCATCCAACTCATCCAAAAGCGTGGGCGCGCGGGCCAGCAAATCCGCCCCCGCAGGCGTCAGCCCGACACGGCGCGTGGTGCGTTGCAAAAGCCGCACGCCAAGCCGGGTTTCAAGCGCGGCGACATATTTGGAGGTCAGCCGGTTCGACACCCCCATGTGATCCGCCGCAGCGGTAAAAGAGCCGGTCTGTGCGGTCGCCACAAAGGCGCGCAATTCGTCAATCAGGTCCATATCATTGCGAACGTTATGAGGAAGATCATTCGCCAAAATCGCCATTTTCTTGAAGGTGTGCAAGGGCCAAATAGGGTGCATGATCAATTCAAGGGAGATCACCATGACCCAAACCACCCAAGACACCGCCCAAGACATTGCGGCTTTGGTTTTGCGTGTTGCCTCGGGCGCGCTGTTTTTGGCCCATGGCCTGACCAAGCTGCTCGTTTTTACCCCTGCGGGCACCGCCGGGTTCTTTGAAAGCCTCGGCCTGCCGGGCGTGCTTGGCTATCTGACGATGCTGGCCGAACTTGGCGGCGGGCTTGCGCTGATCCTTGGCGTTGGCGTGCGGCTTATCTCGATCCCGCTTGTGGCCGTGCTTTTGGGCGCCACTTGGGTGCACAGCGGCAATGGCTGGGGCTTTGCGAGCGCCGGCGGCGGTTGGGAATTCCCGCTCTTTTGGGCTGCGACGCAAGCGGTCATCGGCCTTCTGGGCGCGGGGGCCTTTGCGCTGCGCCTTCCGGCCCTTGAGCGCCGCCTTGGTGCCTTTGCCTAACTTTTCACACTGCTAAGCCGGGGCCGCGCTGCCGCGGCCCCATACGGAGGACTGAAGATGATTGCCCCCACCACGCTCACCCATCTGCGCGACGGCCTGAACAGCTCAGACCGGATGCCGCTTGTTTTTCTTGGCCATGGCAGCCCGATGAACGCGATCGAGGATACGCAATTCTCCCGCGCTTGGAGCAAGCTTGGCGATAGCCTGCCGCGCCCGCAAGCGATCTTGGTGGTGTCGGCGCATTGGATGACCCGGGGCACCACGCTGGTCGATGTGTCTGAAGTGCCGCGCACGATCCATGATTTTTATGGCTTCCCGCAGGCGCTTTATGACCAACAATACCCGGCCCATGGCGCGCCCGCTTTGGCGCGCGAGGTGAAAACGCTTCTGGCCAGCCACCATGCGGAAGAAGATGACACTTGGGGGCTCGATCACGGCGCGTGGACGGTGCTGAAATTCCTCTATCCCGAAGCAGATGTGCCGGTCTTTCAAGTCTCGGTCGATATGTCTCGTGGGTTGGCGCATCAGCTCGAAATTGGCCGCACGCTTTCGCAATTGCGCGACCGTGGCGTGCTGATCATCGGCTCGGGCAATATCGTGCACAACCTGCGCGCCATGCGCCCCGGTGGCAAACCGCATGATTTCGCGCTGGAGTTTGACACGCTCTTTGCCGAAAAACTGGAAGAACGCGATCTGGCCACTTTGGCGGATCGGGCGAAATTGGGCACGCTGTTGACCCAATCGCACCCGTCGATTGACCACTATCTGCCCGCGCTGACGATTGCGGGGGCGGCGGATGCCAAAGACGATCTGCGCTTCATGACGAATGCAATCGAGCTTGGCTCTGTTTCGATGCGGTCTTTCATTTTCACGCCCACGGCGGCTTAAAGCTCTTTTTCAGAGCGATCCGCTTCCCCGGAAACCCAGTATCCCGCGGCCTTCATCCAGGGCGCGGGATGTCCGCGTTCTGCCAATGCGGCGCGAAGCGCTTTGGCCACCCCAGCCTCGGCCGCCAGCCAGACAAAGGTTTGCTCGGGCAGGGAGATCCGCGCCAAAGCGGCCAAAAGGCCCGTGGCATCGGTTGGGTCGGCGCGGTGCACCCAAAGCGCGACATGCTCGGCCCGCGTTTCAATGCGCTGTTCCTCGCCCGCACTTTGCACGGCCACAAGGCTCGTCACCGGGGTGCCGGGGGCCATTTCTTCGATCCGGCGCGCAATCGCGGGCAGCGCGGTTTCATCGCCAATCATCAGCCAGCGCGCAATCGGTCCCTCGATCACCTGCGCGCCGCGCGGCCCGCCGATCTGCGCCTCATCGCCCACCTGTACGGCCCGCGCCCAAGCGGTGGCGGGGCCTGCGTCGTGGAGCGCAAAATCAATCACCAATTCCCCCTTGGCGGGATCATAGGCGCGCGGCGTGTAATCGCGCATCGCTTGCCCGCCCGCGCCATCGGGCACGAAAAGCTTGATGTGATCATCTGCCCCAAGCGAGGTGAACCCCGAAAGCTCCGGCCCGCCCAGCACCAGACGCAGCATTTGCGGTGTCACCTCTTCACGGGCCAGAACCGTCAACTTACGGCGCTGCACCTCAAAGCGGTGGCGGGTGATCGTCGGGGTGAGGGCGGTCATGGCAGTGGCGTCCTTGCTGAGGGATCAACGGCGGTGCTGCAATGCAGCGCACCGATCAAACCCTCAGTTAGCGCGGCGGTAAAGTATAGCAAGCCCTTTGACCTAAAAGCCTGTGTGGCCTCCCCCCAGCGCTACGAAGGAGCCTAGTCTTGCACAAGCGACAGCACTGGCCGCGGCGCGGCGTTTTGCGGTTGTTGTGCCGGAGCGGCTTCCGGTTTGGCCTGTCGGTAGTGGGCAGCAACACAGCGGTTGCGCCCCCCCTCTTTGGCGGTTTGCAGGGCGGCGTCGGTGCGCGCCAAAGCTGCGGTCAGGCTTTCTTCTTGCAGATTGTAGGGGCCAAAGCCGAAAGAGGCAGTCACGCCAGCAAGCGGGAAATCATGCGTGGCCCAGCCCATGCCGCCAATCGCGCGGCGCAATTGTTCGGCTTTGGCCTCCAGCACATCATGATCGGTCGCTTCCAGTAGCACCAAAAATTCCTCTCCGCCCCAGCGGGCAAAAACATCGCCCGGCGCAAGCCGCGCCTGCACCACATCGGCCACCGCGCGCAAAACCCGGTCGCCTTCAATATGGCCCATCGAGTCATTGATGCGTTTGAAATGATCAAGGTCGAACAGGATCATCCCGCTCAGCCGGGGATTGGCCTCAATCGCGTCAATCAAGCCGCGCCGATTGAGCGCGCCGGTCAATTGGTCGTGGTGCAGCGCATGGGTCAGTTTTGTGCGTTGCAGATGCATTGTGGCCCCGGTGTAAAGAACCACGGCGAGCAGCAGATATTCCATTGCCTCAAATGCAGCGATCATTTGCCCCAGATGGCTATGGGTGAATTCCCCAGTGTGGGACAAGAGCGCGCCGGTGACAAAGGGCACCCCAACGATCACGCTGAGCATAAGCAAGAAGGGCTGCCGCAATTCTCCGGGAGCCACAAAAACACGGAAAACGGCGCTATCGGCATGGCGCAGCACCAAAGCGAAAAGCACACATAAAAGCGCCGTGAGCGAAAAGATTGAAAAATGAATATCTGCGTTAAACAGGCTGAACGAGAATTTGAAAAGCGGCCCCGCAGCGGTGAACCAGCCAAGCGAAACGATTCCAACGGCCAAACGCGGCGAGACCCGCTCGGCCAAAAGTGCGCCATTCAAGATCAAAAGCGCCCGTGCGGTATTGGTGGAAAAGGCGCCGTTCAGCCCCAGATCGAGCCCCCAAAGGGCAAAAATATCGGGCGAGACCAGAATGGGCCAGCTTGCAAAGAGGGATTCCAAGATCCGCTGCCCGGCCACCAGCACCACCACGCTTTGCGCGAGTGTTAGGCTTAGGCGAGGGCGCAATAAAAGCCCCAAGGCTGCGACCAGATAGCCCGCAGCCGAAACCGGATGGAGCGAGGCGCTTTGCATCACATCCGACAAGATGACGTTATGCGCGCAGCCCAAAAGGACGATCGCGATCACAGTAAGTGCAAGGATACGGATCATCGGGGTGAACCGTGTCGCAGGTGTGGAGACGTCCATGGCGAACCTCCTTGCCACGGTGTTACTCGATAAAGGGCCGGGGCCCGTGGGGGGGCGGCACGTATGCATTACTCAGAATATTAGGCGCGCTTATGCTTAAGAGAGTGTTACTACTAAAAGTTTTTTCTTAACCTTTGATTTGATACATTAAATTTCGATATTTGACCAAAAGGAAAGGGGGCGCACACCTTTTGAACGCCCCATTTTAAGCCTTAAGCGACGACTCACCGCCGTTTTGCGACGGGAATCTTTCACACCCCGCCCGAATGCACGACCTCGTAATAGGTCTTCTCCAACTCGGCCTTATGCTCGGTTTCTTCTTTGGCGAGGAATAAAAACGCATCGCGCAGCGGGCCTGCGGGCGCGGTTTTGGCCAGTTCGGTATATTGCTCCATCGCCGCCGTTTCGCGCATCAGCGCATATTGCAGCACGGCTTGGTCGTCGGGGTTGGGGCCAAGATCGGGGGTTTGCACGCAATCTGAAAATTTCGGGTCCGCGACGGGGCGGGTGATCTCTTCGGCCAAAACCGCCTCCACCGCCGGGTTTTGCGCAAGCTCGGTGAAAATGCGGATATGCTCGGCTTCTTCTTCGGCCAGCTCCTCCACCAGCCAGCGCAGGTCTTTGGACACTTTGGGCACAAGCTCGGAATAGAACCGATGCGCAACGCGTTCAAATTCGGTCGCGACCTCAAAGATTTCGCGCACCGTTGTTTTGCCTAAGAGCCGCTCTTTGTTGGCTTCACTCATTGCACCACCTCCCCTTGGGCAATCGCTTCCATCACTGTGCGCGCCGCGCGGTGACCATCGGCCACCGCGTTGATCACATCGGGGCCTTTGACCGCATCGCCCGCCGCAAAAAGCCACGGTTCCGAGGTGCGCATCTCGCTATCTATTTTGATCCGGCCCCGGTTCCACTCCAGCTTTTCGGTCAAGGCGTCGCCCAAAAGCGAGGTATCGGCCATTTGCCCGATCGCCTCGATCACCAGCGCGCCTTGGTGGATTTGTTCGTCGCTTTCATCATAGGCGGGGGCAAAGCGCCCCTCGGCATCAAAGATCGAGGTCACCGCCCAAGTGCGCAGCCCCGTCACTTGGCCAGAGGGATCGCGCATCACCTCTTGCGGGCCGCGGCTGTCGAGGATGAGAACGCCTTCCTCATCGCCTTCGACCAGTTCTTCTTTATCGGCCAGAAAATGCGCGCGGTCTTCCAGCGCGGTGAGGGTGAGGCCCACGCGGCCATATTTGATCTTTTGCAGCCGCGCCATTGAGCGCGCGATGTCAAAGGCCACATTGCCGCCGCCAATCACCACCGCCGTTTCGGGCACCGGCACGGTCGGGTCCCCCGCCGTGATGCGGCGCAAAAGGTCCACCGCACGCTCCACGCCAGCGCCTTCAGAGCCCGGAATGCGCGTGCCGCGCCCCATTTGCAGCCCGATGGCCAAGATCACCGCGTCATGGGATTGGCGCAGGTCTTCCATCTGTACATCAACGCCCACCACGGTCGCGCATTTGATCGTGACCCCCATCGCCTCGATCACCGCGATGTCACGGTCGAGCGCATCATAGGGCAGGCGATATTCGGGGATGCCATAGCGCATCATGCCGCCGGGTTTGGGCAGCGCCTCGTAAACGGTGACCTTCACGCCCTCACGCGCCAGATCATAGGCCGCCGTCAGCCCGCCGGGCCCCGCGCCAATGATCGCGACGCTTTTGCCTGTGGCGGGTTTTGGCGCTCCGATCAGCTCCACCCGGCGCTCCAGCGGGACGTTGTCGACGATATGGCGCTTGAGCCAACGGATCGCGATCGCATCGCCCTCATGCACCGCCGCGCAGGAGGTTTCGCATTTATGGGTGCAAATGCGCCCGCAGACTTCGGAAAACGGGTTTGTCTCGTAAAGCAGTTGCAAGCCACGGTCATAATCTTGGTCGCGCACGGCGGCGATATAATCGGGGATCGACATATGCGCGGGGCAGGTGGCGACGCAGAGCCCGCATTCAACGCAGCGATCCGCCTCCAAAATCGCCTCTTCGCGCGTGTAGCCCACGCAAATCTCGTTGAAATTGTCGATCCGCTCATTGGCGTGCAGTTCGCCCATCGGGGACCGGGTCGTGCCAGACAGCACCCGCCCGTTTTCGCGTTTATAGCCCGCTTGTTTGTCTTTCCACGGCTCGTTCAGGCCGGGGATGAAGCGGAAGGCATCGGGGTCGCTGTCCACCCAAGTGTATTCGTTCGACATGGTGAGCGAGCCGGTCATGCAAATATCAACGCACAGCGCACACCAGCAGCAGCGGCCATAGTCGATCATCGGGCGCAGCCCGCTGTCGCCTTTTTCGGTGTTTTGGCCTTCGACCGGGACCATATCAATCGCGCCGTTTTGGCAGATCGCCTCACAGGTGCCGCAGCCGATACAGGTCTCCATATCGTTTTTATGAAAGCCCCGGTAATGCTCCGATGCTTCGCGGCTGAACGGGTCGGCAATGCTGACGGGCGCATCCAAAACGCGCTTCCAGACCGAGAACGGGGTTAAAACCTCACGCAAAGACATGGGCTTACCTTTCAATTTCCGGCGGATAGGTGTGCAAAGACACCATCAAGGCCGCGACGTCAGAGATATTGGTGCCGGGGATCAGATGTTCGAGCAGCGCCATCGCATGGGTGTAGCTGGGGCCACGCACATTGATCCGGCGCGGGTAGCCCGAGCCATCGGTGACAAGGTAATAGCCATATTCGCCGCGGGAACATTCGCCCTTGATATAGGTCTCGCCGCGCGGGATTTTCCAATGCAGGACATTGGGGAGTTTGGCCATCACCGGCCCGTCTTTCGGCATTTTCTTAAGGATCTGGCGGATCAGGTCGATTGAGGTCTGAATATCCGCGCGGCGCACCTTGGCGCGGGTGAAGATGTCTGAATCCATGCCCGTCGCGACCTCAAAGTCGAGTTGGTCATAGACCAGATAGGGGCTGTCTTTGCGCACATCTTTCGCCACACCGCCCGCGCGGGCATTGGGGCCGGTGACGCCATAGGGTTCAAAAAGCGCAGGCTCGATCACGCCAATCCCTTTGGTGCGGAGTTGGAAGACCGAATTGGCAAACATCACCTTATCGACATCGGCCAAATAGGTCTCGGCGGTTTGCAACACCTCTTCCATCCGCGCGGCAAACCCCTCGGGCAGATGCCCGCGCACGCCGCCCGGCAGGATGAACATGTGATAGATGCGCGCCCCGGTCAGTTCCTCAAACCGGTCCAGCATCAAATCGCGGACATAGGTCATCCATTGCCCGGTGATGCCCAGCCCCAGCGCGCCGCCAATGCCGCCCAAAAACATCATATAGCTGTTGAAGCGGCCCATCTCCAAAATCAGCGTGCGCATCCAAGTGGCCAGTTCGGGCACCTCGATCCCCGCGAGTTCCTCGACCGCTGCCGCATAGCAATATTCGTTGAAATCGGGTTCGGGCACGCAAACCCGGCACACGATCGGGAAGACTTGGATGAAGGTGCGCCGCTCCATCAGCTTCTCAAAACCCCGGTGCAGGTAGCCCACATGGGTTTTACCTTCGACCACCTCATCACCGCACACGGTCAGTTCGACCGACATATTGCCAGTGATGCCGGGGTGGTTTGGCCCGTGCCAAAGCTTGAGGTATTTGCCGGTCTCTAGGTCGATCTCCAGCTTTCCGTCGAGGCCCGGTTGGGGGTATTCGCTGCGGTCTGGTTGGAAGGAAAACATCTCAGCCCCCCGGATAGAGTTTGGATTTCATATATTCGCGCGGGTCATGCGTGACGCGACCGGGCCGCTCGGCATAGGTTTGCTGCGAATAGGCCAAACTGTCGAAATCACGCCGATAGGGGGGCAGGTCGGTCCAACCCTCCAAGATGAACTCTTCATCCAGCCGCGGTGAGCCGGGGAAGGTGATCCCGAACATCTCTTTCAACTCACGTTGATAGGTCGCCGCCGTGGGCCACAGATCGTGGATGCTGTCCATTTGCGCCGTGGTGCGGTCCAGCATCACCCGCACGCCCAAGGTCAGATCGCGGGCGCGGTTGTTCATCATATAGGTCAGTTGAAACTGGCCCTCTTCAAGCCAATCCACGGCGGTGAGCAAAACCAAATGGCTAAAGCCTTGGGTGTCGCGCAACTCGGTCAGGAAACCGCGCAGGTTTGAGGCGGGCAGGGTGACGAAGGCCAGATTTTCGCGCCGGATTTCGAGCGGGCCAAGCGCATGGCGGGGGGTTAGAAGGGCATGAAGGTCGCGCATCATCTCACCAATTGTAATCCGGCATGTCCCAGTCCTTGATCACGGACTTCTGGGCGGCTTTGTAGCTGGCAAAGTTTTCGGCATAGCGGTTTGTGCCCTCGGCCTTGCCCGCACGAATGAGCTTTTTCAGTTCAATAAAGCCGTGCAAGAGCGCCTCTGGCCGGGGCATACAGCCCGCGATGTAAAGATCGACCGGCAGGTAATCATCGAGCCGCTTGATCGTGTTGTAACTGTCCCAATACATCCCGCCATTGATCGTGCAGGAGCCAAGGCCGATCACATATTTTGGCCCCTGCATCTGCTCATAGGCACGGATCGCGCGTTTGAGCGTTTTGACGCTGAGATAGCCCGAGATGATCAAGAGGTTCGCTTGGCGCGGCGTGGGGCGCCATTGCACGCCGTAGCGATATGCATCAAAGCGCGGCGTCATCAGCGGGCGCATTTCAATCGCCCCGCAGCCGGTGCCAAAGCCCAAAATCCACAAGCTGTTGGAACGCGCCCAGTTGTAGAAGTTCTCGACAATCTGGAAATAGGCCTTGGGGTGAACCTTGGGGGCCGCCTCGCAGAAGTAGTCTTTCAGCGGCTCAATGGTGATTTCTTGGCCGTCGGGCGTGGTGACGGTGCGCGGGCGCAGTTCTTCGCGCAAAGGCACGGTCGCGTCGATCTTGCGGAAGGTTTCGTCAATATCTTTCATTGCTCACACCATCAGAATGGCAAGCACGCCAACCGGCACGCCCCATTTCATGAAGAAGCGGATCGACTGCTCCACCCGGAAACGCGGATGCACCACGCCGATGAAGGCCGAGACCATGTAAAGGGCAAAGACCTTGATCGCGAATTCGCCCCAACTCGACGCGCCGCCGAAGAACAGGTTCATGTAGATCACGGTTTTCGCCACCGGGAAGATCGCGCGGTTGGTTTGCATCAGCGCGAGATAAGCGGAGTGGTATTCGGTGGGCGGGCCAATCGGAATTTCTTGCGGGGCCAGCACCACATCAAAGGGCGGGCGCATCATCGTGCCAACAAAGGCAAACATCGCCGCCACGGTCGCGAGCGGGTTGGTGAAAAGCGTCCAGTGGAAAAGCCCGCCTTGTTGGGCGGCCACAATCTCGGTGATGTTGAGCGTGTGGTATTGCACCGCAATCGCATAGACAGCGAGGGCGAGCGGCAGTTCCGCCATCGTCACTTGTGCAAGCCCACGCGAGACACCAATCGCCGCATGCGGATGCCCGCTTTCGCCCGCGCCAAGCGCCATGCCAAGTGTGCCAAAGAACACAAAGTAGAGCGCCAGCACCAGATCCCCCGCGAAGGAGAAGTTCTGCGCCCATGTCGAGCCGTAGATCGTTGGCACGAACAAAAGCAGCCCCACACCGCCCGCGAGCCGGAACACCGGGCCAAGGTAGAACATCACACCGTGTGTGATTTTGGAGCGTTGCGCGAAGTTCTTCACCAGATCGATGTAGTTTTGCCAAAACGGGATGCCGTGCCGCCCGCCCACACGCGCGGCGATCTTTTGTACGACGGCGGTCATGATCAGCCCATAGTTCAACACGATGAACAGCGTCAGCAGCGCGTAGGGGATTTGCACCCAGTGAAAACTGCTCATGCCACACCTCCCAGCGCGATCAGATAGACGGTCACCACAAACAAGATGACCTGCACGGCATAGGTTTGCCCGTTGCCGCTATAGAGTTTGCGGGTGAACTCGGCGGTGCCCGAAAGCGCCTCGCTCACGCCGCCCCAGAACCGGGTGACGAGCGGCATTTCCATGAAGCCCATCGCGCGGCGATAGGGCGCGAAGAAGTTCCAAGCGAAATGGGTGGTTTCGGGGCGATAGGGGCGCTCGGCCGAGAAGACGATGTTGAATTGTTTCACCTTCACCGCATCGTGGTTCTTGGCGATCAATATCCCGAAAAGCGTGACAAAGATCACCACGATCACCACCATGATCGCCACCGGGTTCCAGTTGCCAAAGGCGCTTTCCACCGCGCGGCCATGCCAGATAAGCGGCTGGTCTCCAAAGACCGTGCCCAAGAACCGGTCCACCCGTTGCAGCACTAGGCCGGGCACGATGGCAAAGCCGATCAGGAAGGCCACAAAGATCATTTGCGGCACCAAAAGCCAGATTGGCGCCTCTTTGATTTGGTGGTTTTCGTCTTTCAGTTGGCCCAAGAAGATCGTGTGGATCAGCCGGAAGAGGTAAAGGAAGCCAACCGGGCCGGACATGAAGATCAGCACCAGCGGCAAGCGCAGGTCGGTTTCCAAAATGGCGTTGTAGAAGATCCAACGCCCGCCAAAGCCCGAAAGCGGCGGCACGCCCGACATGGCGATAATACCCACCAGCACCGAGACAAAGGTGAAGGGCATCAGCGTGATCAGCCCACCCATTTTGTACATCAGCTTGGTGTGGGTGCGTTTGTAAACGCCGCCGACCGCCAAAAAGAGCATGGATTTATAGACATAGTGGTTGATGACGAACATCACCGCCAAAAGCCAGCCAAGGTGGTTCATCAGCGCCAAGCCAAAGAGCGCATAGCCCATTTGCGAGATTGAGCTATAGGCCAACAGCCGTTTGGCATCTTCTTGGAAGACGGCGAGCACCGCGCCGACAAAGGCCGAGATTGCGCCGATCCAAGCCAGCACATTGACCAGATCAACGCCATGCAGGCTTTGCCGCCCCATCGCCAAAAGCAACACCACCAGCCCATAAAGCCCGGCTTTCAGCAAAATGCCCGACACCATCGGCGAGACATCGGTTTCCGCCTCGGCATGGGCACCCGGCAACCAGATATGCACACCGACAGAGGCCGTCTTGGTCATGAAGCCCACGGCCAGCAGGGCAAAGACCCAAGGCGCCACCTGCTCTGGCACAAGGCTCAGCGCGCTAAGCGGGAAGGGGGTGACCCCATCGGCAGCAAGCGCAAAGCCCGAAAGCAGCACAAAAGCCCCGCCAAGCGAAAAGATCATATAGCTCAGCGCATGGGGTTCAGATTGCTTGCCGCGCAAAATCAGGAAGTAGCTGCCCAAGGTCATCACTTCCCAAGCGGCAAAGAACTCAAAGGTGCTTTGCGCTTCCAGCAAAAGCGCAAGCCCCGCATACATCAGCATTGCAGGCGGGTAGAAGCCAACCCGGCGGCCGTCTTCATTGAACGAGGCGAGCAAGATCACCGCCCCGCCCAAGATCATCACCAAAAGGAAGATCAGCCGCATCGGGTCATACACCCCGGCATGGGCGGCAAACCAATAGACAAGCGCCATGATCGCGAGGCCGTTTTTGAGTTTCGCAGGCATCGGTTCGAGCGCAAGGAAGAAAAGCGCGGCGAGCATCGGCACGGTGGCAAACAGATTGCCGTTTTCCGACAGATCGCCCCAAAGCGCGCCCAAGCCAAAGGCGGCGGCCAAAGTGATCAGCACCACCATGCAGTCGATTTGTTTCGGCCCCAAAGGCGTGTCGGTTTCGCGCTTCATCGCCATGCCGAACCAGCGGAACAGATAGACCGCTTCAATCAGCGTGCCGATCAAGATTGCGGCGAGGATCGGCAAGCGGTCGGTGGTGGCAAGCACCTGCGCCAATTCCCATTTGGCGTAAAAGCCGGGGAAGGGGGGCAGGCCCGTCAGCATCGCCAAAAAGGTGGCAAAGGCGATCACAAGCGGCGGGCGCACACGGATCGCGGCCCAATCCGAAAGCCCGCGCGCCTTGACCATGATCGACATCCAGAAAAGCCCGGCCTTGGCCACCGCATGGCTCAGCACCAGCCCGCCCGCGACGTAAAGATAGCCCTCGCCCAGCACATCTTGCTGGCCGATCACCGCAAGCAACAGCCCCAGCTGGCCAACAGAGGAATAGCCCAAAAGGCGGCGGTCATTGTCTTGGCGCAGCGCCACGATATTGGCGCCGATGAAGCTGATGAGCCCAAGCAATGTGAACATGGCAAACCAATCAGGGCCCGCTGCTTTCACCAGCTTATCGGCCACCACCAGCATCGCCGTGCCGGAGGCAGCGGAAAAGACCGCCGAAAAACCGGGATGCGCGGCGGTGTAAACATCCAATGCCCAGCCGTTTGCGGGGAAGGGTTTCAGCTCCAAGACCACCGCGATCAAGATCAGGAACAGCGCCAGCCCCAGCCCGCTAAAGCCCATCGCCGTTTCGGGGATGTCGTCGATGTTGAGTGAGCCGGTCGCGTGATAGGTGAAGATGATGCCCACCAAGAGCAAGATCGTCACAAGCTGGCTGATGATCAGATATTTGAACCCCGCCGCAATCGCGCGGATGTCTTTGGACAAAAGCGCAAGGCCCCCGGTGGAGATCGCCATCAGTTCCAAAAAGACAAAGAGGTTGAACACATCGCGCGTCATCACAAGACCAGAGAGCGCCATGATCAGCACAAGCACCACGGCCATTGAGCCGCGCCCCATGCGGGTGAGCGCGGTGCGCAGTGCCAGCACCGCCAAAAGGCCCGTGAGCGTGATCAGCGTGATCGCCCCCGCCTCCATCAGGCCCATGCGCAGGTTGATGGCAAAAGGCGGCTCGGCGCCTGCGGTATAGATTTCAACCGGGGCGGCGCCTTGGGCGAGCACGATCAGCCAGCCCACAGCCATCGCCGCCATCAGCCCCAAAGCGCCCAAGGTCAGCCCAAGCGCCAGCACGGCGCGGCGGCGGTTTAACAGGCCCAGCCCGAAGGCGGTGCCAAGGCCAATGGCCAGAATAAGGATCGAGCTTACCATTTCAGATCCATGAATTGCGAGATGTCGAGGCTGCCGCGCAGCCGGAAAAGGCGGTAGGCATAGGCGAGCATCAGCGCGGTGACGCCCAAGCCAATGACAATCGCCGTCAGCACCAGCACTTGCGGCACCGGGTCGATGATGCGGGCCGCCGCTTGGCCCGCAGGCACGGCGCTATCCAAAATCGGTGCGGTGCGATGCGCCATATAGCCCACGCTCACCAGCACCACATTCACCCCGGCATCGGCGATGGTGAAGGAAACGATCATCCGCAAGATGTCGCGGTTCGTCAGCGCGCCATAAAGGCCCAAAAGGATCAGCGTGAAGCCGATCAAAAGCGAGACTTGCGCCATCACGCATCCTCCGTTTCTTCAAGGCTTTCGAGGATCGAGGCGAATTCTGCGCCCACTTTGAGGCCAATCAGCACCGAGACGATCGGGATGATCCCCGCCGAGAAAAGCGCACCAAATTGGCCAAGCGGCAGGAGTTTGTTGTCTAAGAACCCGCCTGCAAACAGCATCCCCAACAGGCCCAACCCCACAAAGGCAAGGCCCGAGGCGCTTTCGACGCGGTGGATGATCTTATGGCCAAACCGGCGCGACGGATCGGCGAGCAGCATCAGCAGCGCGCCCGAGGCCAAGATCGCCCCGCCTTGAAAGCCGCCGCCCGGTGTGAGGTGGCCGTTTGCCATCACATAGGCCCCCAAAAGCGCAATCAGCGGGAGCAACATTTTCGTGCCGGTGGTGAGCAATTCGCCGGAGGGCAAAAAGCCCGAGCCGGAGGCGCCTTTTGGCGCTTTTGACCGGCTCAGCACCAGTGAAACGATGGCGGCGGTCAAGAAAAGCACCGTCACCTCGCCCAGGGTATCAAGGCCGCGCCAAGTGATCAGCACGGCGGTGACAACGTTTTGCGCGCCGACTTCCTCTTGCGCATGGGTGGCGTAATAGGCGGCGGTGCGGTTGAGCTCGGTCGCGGGCTCAAAGCCCATCGTCAGCGTGAGGAACGCGCTGCCCAAAATGAAAAGCATCAGCCCAATCAAAGCGTTGCGGATCATTTCTTATCCTCCCGCCGGATCCGGCCCAGCACGTAGAAAAAGAGGAAGGTGGTCAGGCCCGAGCCAATCGCCGCTTCGGTCATGGCCACATCGGGCGCGGCCAAAAGCACAAAGAGCACCGAGGCAAAAAGGCTCAAGAGCCCCGCCGCCAAAACGGCGGTGGCGGTTTGGCGGGTGAGCAGCGCGACGAGCGCCGCCCCGATCATCCCCGCACCGCATAAAAGCGTGGCCAGCATCAACAGCGTCATCGCTTGGCCTCCTCATCTGCGGCGAGCGCATCAAAACGGGTGCGCGGATCGGGTTTGACGCCTGCCCGGTGCGCGGCGCGCGCCAGCACCTGCGACGAGAGCGGGTTGGTGAACATCAAAAACAGCGCGATCAGCACCAGCTTGATGGTCCAGCCCGGCATCAAGATCGCTGCGCCCGCCATTGAAAGGATCATGCCGAGCGTTGTCGCTTTGGTGCCCGCTTGAATGCGGGTCCATGTGTCGGGCATGCGCCACACGCCAAGCCCGCCAAGCGCCAGAAAAACGGCCCCAGCGGTCAGCACGATTGCGCCCAAAAGGCTTTGCATCATTCGCCCCCTTCCAAATAGCGCGCGGCGACAATGACGCCGAGGAAGGACAAAAGCGCATAGACCAGAGCGACATCGAGATAGATCGCCCGGCCCGTGGCGAGCGCAATGATCACCAGCCCCGCGACCGAAATGATGGTGAGCGCGTCAAAGGCGACGACCCGGTCCACCGCGCGCGGGCCAATGGCAAAGCGCGCCGCCGAAAGGGCAATGCCAAGGGCGGCCAACAGGCCCGCCAGCCAAAGCTCAGCCATAGATCACCTCCAGATATTTCTCAAAGCCCGCCACAATTTTGCGGGTGGCGGCTTCGGGGTCGGTGGTCTCGGCCACGACCCAATGGACATAGATGTGCTCTCCCTCAATCTCGACAGAGAGCGTGCCGGGGGTGAGGGTGATGGAATTGGCCAGCAAAAGCCGCCCCACCGGGTGGGTGAGCTTGGTGCGGACCTTCACGAAAGCGGGTTTGACAGCGATCGTGGGCATCAACACGAGATGCGCCATCGACAGGTTTGCCTTGATCAGTTCTTTGAAGAAGAAGGCGATATAGCCGAGCGTTGCCAAAGGTTTGGCCTTGTATCCTGAGAGGAAAGACAGCCCGTTTGGCAAGAAATAAGTGATCGCTGCTGCCACGATCAGCCCAACGACCGCCACATCGGGGGCGAGTGACCCATTGAGCAAAATCCAAAACAGGAATGTGGTGGCAAAGAGTTTTGCGGGTGCGAGCCTATCGCTCATGGGGTCCTCCGCGTGGGGCGTGAGGGCGCGCTTGGGCAAACCTTCTCCGGTCACGGCAAACGTGTGCCGTGGCGCAGGGAAGAGATGGGGAAGGCGCGTCCGATCTGCGTATCAATATGCAGATATTCAACTTGTCCGATTTGACCTCGAACAAATGCCGCAATTTTTTGCGAGGGATTTCTTGCTTTGCGTTTTGGGCAAAAGGAGGGGGCCCGCACGCCCAAAGGTGGGGCCCCCTCCGGTTGTGGTGGGTCAGGCCTGTTCGCGCGACACCCGACCCGCCGCAGACATGATCAGCACATAAAGTGCGGGCACCATGAAAAGCCCGATGAAGGTGGAGGCGACCATGCCGCCGATCACCCCGATGCCAATCGCGTTTTGCGCGGCTGCCCCCGCGCCCGAGGCGGTGGCGAGTGGCAGCACCCCCAAGATGAAGGCCAGCGCCGTCATCAAAATGGGGCGCAGGCGCAACCGCGCGGCCTCGATTGCGGCGTCTTTGAGCGTGCTGCCTTGCTGGCGCAGGCTTTCGGCAAACTCGACGATCAAAATCGCGTTGCGCGCCGCCAAGCCGATGGTGGTGAGCATGCCGACCTTGAAGTAAACGTCATTCGACTGACCAAAGAGCCAAGCCGCAATGAGCGCGCCCAAAACACCGACGGGCACCGCCAGCATCACCGCAAAGGGAATGGTCCAGCTTTCGTAAAGCGCGGCAAGGGCAAGGAAGACGACCAAGACAGAGATCGCATAAAGCAGCGGGGCTTGGCTACCCGATTGCTGCTCTTGATAGCTGAGCCCTGTCCACGCGAGCCCATAGCCGCCATCCAGCCCTTCAACCAGGTCTTGCATGACCTCCATCGCCGTCCCAGTCGAAACGCCACTCGCCGCAGAGCCGGACACCGAAATTGCCGAGGTCGCATCAAACCGGCTCAGCGTCGGCGGCACCGGCTCCCAGCTTGTGGTGGCAAAGGCGGCAAAGGGCACCATCTCGCCCGAAGAATTGCGGGCATACCAATCAAAGATGTCTTCGGGCTGCATCCGGTAGGGGGCCTCAGCCTGCACGATCACCGGGCGCAGCGAGGAGCCAAGCACGAAGTCATTCACCTCATTGCCGGCAAACAGGGTCGAGAGCATCGCGTTCACTTCCGACAGGTTCAGCCCAAGGCTTTCCAGCTTTTGCTGATCCAGCGTCAGCCGCAGCGCGCTTTCGGTCTCGGTCCCATCCACGCGCACGGTGGTCAGGCGTGGGTCTTGGCCCGCGCGGGTTTCCAACTCTTTTGCCGCCGCTTGCAGGGACTCGGTGCCGCGCCCGGCTTGGTCGATCAGGTACAGGCTAAAGCCGCCGGTGTTGCCAAGGCCCCGGATTGCGGGAGGCTGCATCACAAAGACCCGCCCCGCGCGGATCGAGGAATAGGCCGCATTCGCCCGCCCGGCAATCGCGCTCGCGGTCAGGGTTGCATCGCCTGCGCGGGCGTCAAAGTCTTTCAGCTTCACAAAGACCATCGCGCGGTTTTGCCCCGAGCCACCAAAGCCAAAGCCAAGCGAAGCAAAGGTGCTTTCGACGCCATCCGCCTCGGTATTCAGAAGGTAGTCATTCACCCGGTCCAAAACGGCGCGGGTTTGTTGCGTGGTGGCCCCGTCATCAAGCTGGATGATCGTCATCAAAACGCCCTGATCCTCGGTCGGGATGAAGGACGATGTGAGCCGCTCATAAACCGCCCAAGCCCCACCCAGCACAAACAGAAGGGCGGCAAGCATCAGCACCGGGGCGCGCAGGCTTTGCCCCACGGCGCGGCCATAAAAGGCGGTGAAACGATCCAGCCCGCCATTGAACCAGCGCGCGGGTGCGAATTGCGGCTCGGCATCCCCCAATCGCAACAGCCGCGCCGACATCGGCGGCGACAGAATGATCGCGACAAGGAGCGAAAGCGCCATCGCGGTGACCATGGTGAGCGAAAACTGCCGATAAATCACGCCGGTGGAGCCCGGGAAAAACGCCATCGGCAGAAAGACCGCTGCCAGCACAACGTTAATGCCGACAAGGGCGGCGGTAATTTGCCCCATGCTTTTGGCGGTGGCCTCGGGCGCGCTGAGCCGTTCATCACGCATCAGCCGTTCGACGTTTTCCACCACAACAATCGCATCATCGACCAAAAGCCCGATCGCTAGCACCATGGCAAACATGGTCAGCGTGTTGATCGAATAGCCCGCCGCATAAAGCACCGCGAGCGTGCCCAGCAGCACCACCGGCACGGTGATCAACGGAATGAGCGTGGCACGCCAGCTTTGCAAGAAAACGATCAGCACCAGCACCACAAGGCCCACCGCTTCAAATAGCGTATGTTCCACCTGCTGGATTGAAAGCTCGACAAAGGGAGAGGTGTCATAGGCGATGCGGAACTCCAGCCCCGCAGGCAAGGCGGCGGAAAGGCGGTCCAGCGTTTCGCGTACGGCGGCGGAGGTATCGACCGCATTCGCCCCGGTTTCCAAGTTCACGCCAAAGCCCGAAGCTGCCGTGCCGCTAAAGAGGCTATCGCCACCATAGCTTTCTTGGCCAATCTCGACCTTGGCCACATCGGCAAGCCGCACCGTGTCGCCACCTTCTTCGGTTTTCAGCAGGATCTGCTCAAAATCCGCCACTGAGGTAAGCTGGCTTTGCGCGGTGATGGTGGCGGTGAATTGCTGGCCTTCCAAGGTGGGCTGGCTGCCCAGCGAGCCCACAGAAACGGTGGTGTTTTGTGCCTGCACCGCCGAGGTCACATCGGCGGGCGTGAGTTGAAACCGCACCAGCGCCAGCGGGTCGAGCCAAATCCGCATTGCGTAGCCCGAACCAAAGCTGTTCACCCCGCCCACGCCATCCGTGCGCTCAATCTGGCCCTCCACCTGCTCGGACATGATATCCCCGAGTTGCAGCGTGGAATATTGCCCGGTGGTGTCGACCAAGGCACCGATCATCAAAATATCGGAGGAAGAGCGCGAGACCGTCACGCCTTGGCTTTGCACCGAACTGGGCAGGCGGCTTTCCACCCGCGAAACCTTGGTCTGCACATCGTTTTGCGCATCGACCGGATCGACCGAGCCATCGAAGGTCAGCGTCACAGAAGAAGACCCCTCGCGCGAGGTGCTTTCCATATACAAAAGCCCGTCGAGCCCGGTCAGGCTTTCTTCAATCACCCGGGTCACGGAATTCAGCACCGCATCCGCTGTGGCGCCCGAATAGGTGGCCGAAATGCGCACCGTGGTGGGGGCGATATCAGGGTATTGCGCGACGGGCAGCCGGGTGTAAGAGGCCGCACCCGCCAGCATCATCATGATTGCCAGCACCCAAGCCAGAACGGGGCGTTTGAGGAAGAAGGTTCCCATCGGCTCAGTTCCCCGCAGCGGAGGTATCGGTGGCGGGGGCATCTTGCACCACGCCTTGCGCATCAATTGTCACCGGCACGGTGGTGATGGCGGACCCGTCTTGCAGATTGGTCAGCCCATCGAGGATCAATTGGTCCCCGGCTTTTACGCCATCGGTCACGACCCAAGCGTTTTGATAGCTGCCGTTTTCGGTAAGGGTACGTTTTTCGGCCTTGCCCGCCACGGCGACAAAGGCGCTGAGCGTGCCATCACTGCCGCGTGTGGTGGCGCGCTGCGGCACCAAAACGGCACGGGTGGTGCCGAGTGTCGTCTCCACGCGCAGAAATTGGCCGGGCAGAATTTTCCGTTCCGGGTTGTCAAATTGCAGGCGCATCTCGGTGGTGCCGGTGGTCGACGAAACCGTGGTCGAGGGCGAGACGAAGCTTCCCTTGCGATCATAGGTTTCGCCGGTTTCCAACGTGAGCGAGATATCGACTTGGTCGGCGCGCGTCAGCGTGCCCGCCTCCCACATGGCGCGGTGTTCCAGCATTTGACGGCTCGATTCCTTCACATCGACATAGATCGGGTCGAGCCGGGTCACGGTGGTCAGCGCATCGGCTTGGTTCGCGGTGACGATTGCGCCCACCGAGACCGTGGCCATATCTGGCACGCCGGAAATGGGCGAGGTGATCTGGGTGCGGTCAAAATTGAGTTGCGCCATGTCGCGATCTGCCTCGGCGGAGGAAAGCGTGGCCTCAGCCTGCGCCACAGCCACGCGCGCGGCTTCCACATCCTCGGTCGAGATTGAGGTGGTCTCGAGCTTTTTGTAGCGCGCATAGGTGGCTTTTGCAGCTTCGAGCGCGGCTTTTGCACCATCTACCGTTGCTTGAGCGGATTTGAGATCTGCCGCGTAAGTGTCTCCATCAATGGTGAAAAGTGGCGTTCCCGCACGCACTGGGCGGCCCGCTTGATAAAGGATTTCCGAAATGACCCCCGCGACACGCGGCCGAATGTCGACCTGTTCAAAGGCCACGGCACGACCGGGCAGGGTGACGGTATAGGGCACATCGCTTTGGCTGAGTTCGATCACCCCCACTTGGGTGCTGCGCGCGCCTTGTGGCCCCTCTTGCGCCAGCGCGGGCGTTGCGAAGGTCAGCGCCAGCGCGGCCAGAAGCGTGCGGTGCAGTGGGGCGGAGGGGCGGAACATCAAGGTCATGGCGGCTTTCGCAAAAGAGGGGACAGGAGCTAAACGCAGGCGCCGCAACTCTCCGTCGCTGCGGCGCAGAAGTATTAGGCGGCTTTCGCCTCGGGCGGGGGCAGTTCGGTGCCTTTGAGGCGGAGTGAGAGCAAAAGCGCGAGGCACATCACGCCACAGCCAATCATGAAGCTGCCGGCAATCGCTTGGCGAAAGGCTTCGGCCACTTGGGCTTGGGCGGCTTCGGGGAGTGTATGGATCACCTGCATCCCACCTGTGGCAATGGCGCTGGCATCGACGCCACCGAGCCCCGCGAGTTTGGCCGCGAGAAGGCTGGTCATCACGCCGCCCGAGACAGCAACGCCAAGCGCCCCACCGAGCGAGCGCAGGAAGGACATCGCCGCCGTGGCCACCCCAAGGGTGGCGCGCGGCACGGCGTTTTGCACGATCACGGTCGCGTTCGGCATGGCACTGCCCATGCCCGTGCCCAAGACCGCAAGTGCGCCCAATACCGGCACAACGCCTGCCTCTTCATGCGCAAGCGCTGCGAGAAGGCCAAGCCCTGCGGCCTCAAGAATGATGCCGCCCACCAAGAAGAGTTTCGGTTTGCCGATTTTCGCCGAAAGTCGCCCGCCCAAAACCGAACTGACCAGCATCATGGTGATTTGCGGCAGCATCACGAGGCCCGATTGCGCCGCGGTCATGCCCAAGACAAGTTGCAGATAAAGCGGCAAAAACACCATCGCACACATCATCGCGAAGGTCATCCCGCCGGTGGTCAGCGTGCCAATGGTGAAGGGGCCGTTTTTGAAAAGCGACAGGTCCACCATCGGCTCGGCGGCGCGCTTTTCTTGCCAGATGAAAAGCGCAAGCGCGATAAGCCCGCCACCCGCAAGCAATGCCGAGGTGGTGGAAATGCGCGGAAAGACCGAGCCCGCAAGCGAGAACAGCAGCAGCAAAGCGCCCGCCGCGAGGGTGAGCAAAATCGCCCCCAGCCAATCAATCTGGTGACTGCGTTTTTCAACGGGGGACAGTTTGAGGCCAATGACCAGCAAGGTGAGGGCAATCGCGCCCACGGGGATGTTGACGTAAAACACCCAGCGCCACGAAAGCGCGGTTGTGAGCCCGCCGCCAAGTAATGGCCCCGCCACCGAAGAAAAGGCGAATGCCCCGGTGAAAAGCCCCTGATAGCGTAGCCGCTCACGCGGGCCGACGACATCGGAAATGGTGGTTTGCGTGAGCGTCATCAGCCCGCCGCCGCCGATCCCTTGCAGCAGGCGAAAGGCGATCAGTTCTTCCAACGACTGCGCCAAGCCGCACAAAGCGGAGGCGGCGATGAAAAGCGTGATACAGCCCAAAAGCAAATTGCGCCGCCCGAACATATCGCCCAGCTTGCCAAAGATTGGCGTGGCGGTGGTGGAGGCGAGCATGAAGGCCGTGACCACCCAAGACAGATGCGCCATCCCGCCAAGTTCGCTCGCCACAGCAGGCAGCGCGGTGTTGACGATGCTTTGGTCCAGCGCGGCAAGCACCATCGCCAGCATCAGCCCGACCAAGATCACATGCAGATCGCGGCGGGAATGGTCGGGGGCAAAATCAGCGGGGGAGGTGGTCACGTCGGTCATCTTCAGGCCTCACAAAAGAAAGGCGGCGCCGGATGCGCCGCCCCGGATCGGCTTAGGCCGCAAGCTTGCCCACCCATGCGGCATAGGCGGTCATGATTTTGCTGAGATAGGCTTTTGTTTCATCGGTGTTCGGGGCGCCGGTTTGATCAAAGAGCGTGCCCAAATGGCCCACATAGGCCTCGGGCTGGGAAAGCGTCGGCACATCAAGCACCACGAGCGTGTCGCGCAGATGGTGGTTCGCGCCATAGCCGCCAAGCGCGCCGCCCGAACCAGAGACCACAAGCCCCGGTTTGCCGCCCCAGACATTGGAGCCATAGGGGCGCGAGCCGACATCCAGCGCGTTTTTTAACGCCGCCGGAAGGGCGCGGTTGTACTCGGGCGTGACAAACATCACCCCGTCAGCTTGGGTAATCTCGTTGCGAAGGCGCACCCAAGCGGCGGGCGGTGTCTCGGTATCCAGATCGGGGTTATAAAGCGGCAGGTCGCCAATTTCGATAAAGGTGAAGCGCAGGTTTTCCGGCGCGAGCTTGGTCAGCGCATTGGCG
This sequence comes from Rhodobacter aestuarii, assembly GCF_900156655.1. Lineage (GTDB taxonomy): Bacteria > Pseudomonadota > Alphaproteobacteria > Rhodobacterales > Rhodobacteraceae > Rhodobacter > Rhodobacter aestuarii. The sequence goes on from NZ_FTOG01000005.1 coordinate 30,430, forward strand.
AGCGTCCGGGTCAGCGCGCCTTTGCGCAAGCTGCCCACAAGAACGGCGATTTCAAATGTTTGGCTCATCTTCTTATCCTTCGATTGGCCCGTGGTGGGCAAGGCGGGGGAGGCCGCCTGAAACTTGATGCTCCAGAGATACTGCGCATTTTGGCGCAATCAATGGCAAATGGGGTGAAGATATGTGCGTCAATGCGCAAGAGGGCGTGGAGATCCGCCGAGACTTTTTTGGGAACCGCGCGCCGGAAGCTTGAGCGCGCCCATATGCCTTGAAAAGACAAAGAAAAAAGCCCGGAGGTAAAGCATCCTCCGGGCTCACCCCCCGCGAGTGGGGCGCCACAGCGGGGCCCCAAGGTGCAGCCTTCCCACTGCACCCGGGAAGTCTTAGTGTGACAGATCATTCCAGACGTGCAACCACCTGATTGGCAAACGCATTCACCATGGCGACATAATAGGCGGGGCTGTCGAAATATGCGCCTTTCTTAAGCTTGCCGTCTTTGTCAAACGCATGCGCCGCCGAGGTGTTCACGGTGACGATGTAGCTGTCAAAGTCCGAGTTGTCGGTCTCTGAGGTGACATTGACTTGGCCCACCAGAACCGCCTCTTCGTCACTGGTGAGGGTCTGGAAGGTGTTTGCGAGCGCCAGCTCATCAATATCGACCGAGACCGTGGCTCCTTCCGGGGCCAGTTGCCCATCCGCAGCCAAGCGCGCGGCAATGGCTTCTTGCAGATCGGGCGCGATGCCACCCCAATAGGCCAGCGCTTCGGGATTGGCGATGGCGCTGAGGTCGGTTTCAACCTCGATTTGATGAACCGGCGTGGTGGCCAGCGCGGGACTTGCGATCAAAAGGGCGGCAGTCGTGGTGATAAGAGCCTTGCGGAACATCTTTCTCTCCTGTGCTGAGCCCGGCAGATGCGTGTCGGGCCTTCTGAGAAAGAAACGCGCAAAGATGTGCCTGCGTTCCACCTTTTCACGCGCGCTTGATCACAAAAGAAAACCCGCCGTGCGCGCGGCGGGTTTTAACGGCGTCATGTGGGGCGCGATTAGCCCGCAAGCGTCTCGGTCGAGGCAAAGAACATTGCTTGGCTGACGGCGGAGCGGACTTGTTCTTCCGAAAACGGCTTGGTGATCAGGAAGGCCGGTTCGGGCTTGTCGCCCGTCAGCAGACGCTCGGGGAAGGCGGTGATGAAAATCACCGGAACCTCGCCGATATCGGCCAAAATGTCATTCACCGCATCAATGCCCGAGGAGTTATCGGCCAGTTGAATATCCGACAAGATCAGATCGGGGCGGGTTTTCGCGGCAAGCGCCACGGCCTCGGCACGGGTGCGGGCGACCCCGGTCACCTCATGGCCAATGGTGGCGACGATGTCGCTCAGATCCATCGCGATGATCGCTTCATCTTCGATCACCATCACGCGACCGGTGACGGCGGCGGCCATCTCGTCATTGGCGGCGGTGATCAGCGTGGCGACCTCCTCCGCATCCATCTGCATGATCGCGCCGATTTCTTCGTGGGTGAAGCCTTCGATCGAATGCAAAAGCAGCGCCTCGCGCGAGTTTTTGGTGAGACCCGCCATCAGCGCTTGCGCGCGCGCAGCCAGGCCTTCGGTTTCTTCCCCGCCCGGCGCGCCTGCACTCGCCCAAACAAGGTGGAAGGCATGAAACAGCCCGACTTTGGGGCGCGAGGCGGCTTCGACCACCGAGGGGTCAACCAACAGGCTTTCCAAAGTCGCCACCGCGAAAGCATCGCCCGATTTTTGATTGCCGGTCAACGCACGCGCGTAGCGGCGCAGGTAGGGAAGCTCCCCAGCGATCGCTTGCGACAAATCGAGGGTGGCGGTTGAGCTCATGGTTTTTTCTCCCCAATGCGAGTTTTTCTGGGAACCGAACGCTGTGTGGGGGCGTTGGGTTCCCGAAGTTTGTCAGATACACCCAAAAAAACGAGCATGGCGCAAGATGAAAGAGGAAAATGCAAAGTCCGCGTTGCGGCGTGACATCGACGAGAACCTCAAGCGTGTCTATGAAGCCGCGCTTGAGCCGGAGATTCCCGACCGTTTCAAAGACCTTCTGGCGCAGTTGAAGGCGCAGCAAAGCCAAACCGAGGAGGGCACGAAGTGAGCGGTTCGGCCAAAGTTCCCGCCGATCCGCGCGATGAGCTGGCAACGCATATTCCCGCGTTGCGGGCCTTTGCGATTTCTCTCACCCGCAACACTTCCGAAGCCGATGACCTCGTGCAAGAGGCGATCCTGAAAGCTTGGAGCAACTTTGACAAGTTTCAGGTCGGCACGGATATGAAGGCTTGGCTTTTCACGATCTTGCGCAACACCTTTTATTCGGCACGCCGCAAAACGCGCCGCGAAGTGGCGGACCCCGATGGCATTCATGCCGGTTCGCTTTCGGTCCGCCCGGCGCATGATGGGCGCTTGGCCTTGGCAGATTTTACCCGCGCCTTTGACCAACTGTCTGATGAGCATCGCGAGGTGCTGATCTTGGTCGGTGCCAATGGCTATTCCTATGAACAAGCTGCGGGCATGATGGGCTGTGCGGTCGGCACGGCCAAAAGCCGCGCAAACCGGGCGCGGGCGCGGCTCGGCGAATTGCTCGGCCTTGAGGAGGGGGAGGATTTGCTGTCTTCGCCCGCCACCTTCCAGGCCGTTGCGGGCCCGAATGGTCCGCAGGCTGCATGAGCATCTGGCATAAATTCCGCACGCGCGCCGATGGCCTTGGCGCGCGTTTGATGCTGGGTATGGGGGTGGTTTTGCTGCCTCTTGCGCTTTTGTCTTTTGCGCAATCCATGGCGTCAAACCGCTTGGCCGAAAGCCGGATGCGCGCGGCCATTTTGGGCGAAACGCTGATGGCCGCCGGGCCGCAGATTGATTTGCTGATGCAAGCGCGCGGCACCGCGATGGCGATGGCCGCTGGCCTGCCGCAATGGATTGAAGATACCGACACTTGCTCGGCGCATATGCGCCATATCGTCGAAACCGCTCAGGAAGATTATTCCTTTGTCGGTTTTGTGCCGCTGGATGGGCAGATCATCTGCACCTCGGATGACAAACCTTTCGATGTGCAGGGCAACGCGTGGTTTAACGACATTCGGACCAATCCGCGGCCCCTGCTTTACGTGAACCGCGAAGGGCCGATCTCTGGCACCTCGATTTTGAATTTCTCTTTACCGGTGCGCGATGACGCAGGAGCGCTGCTTGGCTTTGCCTCGGTGTCGATGCCGCATGCAGGCTTTGAGACGCGCGGCATTGCCAATACCGTGGGGGGCGACCGTCCGCTCACGATTTTGACCTTTGATGCCAAGGGCGAGGTGCTGACCTCGACCACCGGGCTGGATGATGTCGCCCGTGCTTTGCCGTCGGATCGGCCCTTGGGGCAATTTGTGGGGCAGGGGGGCAATAGCTTTTTGGCGAAGGCCGCCGATGGCCGCCGTCGTGCTTTTGCCGTGGTGCCGCTTTCCGAGGGCAATCTTTACCTGCTCGCCTCGTGGCCCGCCGATACGCTGGATGACGAGGGGATGCTCTCGAATTGGCCGCCCTTTGCCTTTCCGTTCCTGATGTGGGCGGCGAGCCTTTTGGTCGCTTGGCTTGCGGCGGAAAGTCAGGTGCTGCGCCATGTGCGGGTGCTGCATGCCTCGATCACCTCTTTTGCGCGCGGCGATCGGCGCGTGCGCCATATTTCGATGGCGGGGGCGCCCTCTGAATTGCGCGATGTGGCGCGGGCGCATGAGCACATGACGGATTCTGTGCTGCGCGACGAGGCTTATTTGGAAAATGTGATCCACCAAAAAGAGGTGTTGCTGCGCGAAGTGCACCACCGGGTGAAGAACAACCTGCAACTCATCGCCTCAATCTTGAACATGCAATTGCGCCGCGCGAAATCGGAGGAGACCCGCGCCGCGATGAAAAACGTGCAAGAGCGGGTGCTGAGCCTCGCCACGATCCACCGCGAGCTTTATCTGACCTCGGGCCAGACCGACATTCGCGCGGATGAACTGTTGCCGCGGATTGCGCATCACATCCTCAAAATCGGCTCGACCCGCGAGCGGCGTTTTGACCTTGATCTGGAAGTGCAAGATATCCGTCTGGTGCCCGATCAAGCCGTGGCGTTGGCGCTTTTGCTGACCGAGGCACTTGATAACGTGCTCAAACATGCGTGGCGTGGCCAGCGCGGTGTGGCTGCTGTTCGGGTGGCATTTACGCGCCAAGACGATGGTTCTGCCTTGCTTGAGGTCGCCAATTCGCTCGCCCCCGAAGACGCACCGCAACTCACGGTGCCGCCAACGATGGTGCCGCCGTCTGATGGTTTTGGCACGCGTCTTTTGGCGGCCTTTGCCGCGCAATTGCAGGGCCGGATGGCGCGGGGCCGCGAAGGTGAGACTTATCGGTTGAGTTTGCGGTTCACGCCGACCGATCTGCAAGCGGCAGAAGAACGCCATTGCTGCGACGGCCCGCAAAGCGAGATTTGACGGTTTCGTGAGGTAAGGAACGTTCGGCCGTAATCGCGCGTTCTTTCCTTACAACGCCGCAAGATGTTGTGGCGCTTAAACCTAGATCCAGCTTCCGAAAGGAGACTTCTCATGCTTGGTTGGGCTGTGACCTTTCTCATCATCGCGCTGATTGCTGGCGCGCTCGGATTTGGCGGCATCGCGGGGGCTTCTGCCTCGATCGCGCAAGTGCTGTTTGTCCTGTTCTTGATCCTGTTCGTGATCGCCATGGTGGCGCGCGCGGTGCGGGGCCAACCGCCGACCTAATCGGTGGTGGTGATACGCAACACCCGAGGCGCGTGCGGCGCGCTTCAAAAGGGCCTTCCTGCGGGAGGGCCCTTTTTCTGTTGATCTTTCGCGGCATCCGCACGGATGTAAAAACTTTTTACATCGCCCCTTGATTGCGACGGATCTGTTTCCCATCTCCGTTCATGTGAAAGGAATTCACATCAGCCCCGGAGAAAGACAATGACTGCAACCACCTTCCATGCCCATGAGCGCCCCGGCGTGGTGACGCGTGCCCTGAATTGGCTTGACGAACGCGGGCCCATGAGCTGGGTCATCGTGATGATCGGGTCGTTCATCTTTGCTGGCCCGCTTGGCCTTCTGGTGCTTGGCTTCATCTTGATCACTGGCCGCTTCTCTGGCCGCAAATGCCGTTCGCTGCACGCGGGTTGCCCAAGCCGCTATGACCTGCGGATGCACTTCAAAGCGGCCCGTCCGACCGGCAATGCCGCGTTCGATGCCTATAAAGCCGATACGCTGGCGCGGCTTGAACGCGAGCAAGATGAGTTTGAAGCCTTCCTGCACCGCTTGCGCGAGGCCCGCGATAAGGCCGAATTCGACCAATATATGGAAGAGCGTGCGCGTGCCGCGGCGGCGGAGACCGCTTCTGCGGAAGGCGATGCCACCGAGGCTCCGCGCGGCCAATACTGACGCTGAAATGACAAAAGCTGACCAATCCCGCCTGAAAGGGCGGGGTTGTCGCGATTTCGTGACACGAAATCCTTGGCGTTGGGCGCAGGCTTTGTTAGCTTAAGGGCGCGTCGTCATGCATGCGGCGCGCAATTTCCCGAACGTGATGCGCCATTCACTCCCTCTTGCCCCGCAATTCTATGTGACCGCGCCGCAGCCTTGCCCTTATCTTGAGGGCCGGTCAGAGCGGAAATTGTTCACGGCTTTGCAAGGCGAAAGTGCGGAAAAGCTCAACAACGCACTCTCGCGCCAAGGCTTCCGTCGGTCGCAAAACGTGCTCTATCGCCCGTCTTGTGCGGATTGTTCGGCCTGTCTTTCGGCGCGCATTCGCGTTGAAGATTTCGTGCCGGGCCGCACCCAACGCCGGGTGCTGAACAAAAACGCCCATCTCAAGCGTACCGCTACCAGCCCTTGGGCCACGGAAGAACAATATACGCTGTTCCGGCGTTACCTCGATGCGCGCCACGCCGATGGTGGCATGGCCGATATGGATATTTTCGAATTCGCCGCGATGATCGAGGAAACGCCGGTGAAGACGCGGGTGATTGAATATCGCGATGGCCGTGTGACGGAATCGCCGCGCCCGCTGACGGCGGTGTGCCTGACCGATGTGCTCGATGATGGCGTGAGCATGGTCTATAGCTTCTATGACCCCGCGCTCGCCGATACGAGCCTTGGCACCTATTTGATCCTTGATCATGTCGCGCTCGCGCAGAAGGCAGGGCTTCCCTACGTCTACCTTGGCTATTGGGTGCCCGGGTCGCGCAAGATGGGTTACAAGGCCCGGTTTTCGGCTCTTGAGATTTTCAAGGGCGGGCGCTGGCAACCGATTGGCAACCCCGAAGATCACTCGGGCGAGACGCATCCGCTTTCGGTCGATCCGATTGCAGAGCAGGTCGCGCGAATCCAACTGCCGGATATGCGCTAAACGGCCTTTACCGGACCAAACCATCTCAAAATCGGCGGTCTATTCGCGGGCAAGTGCCTGAATGTGCGGCATTTTGGCTTAGAATCTTTCGTCACTTTGCGGCGCCTGGAACATCTGGTCATGTTTTCGGACCGATTTGCGCAATTTTCCTGCGCTGTCTCTGGACAGTCTCGCACCACAGTGCCAGTTTGGCGCCCGAACCAGCGCTCGGACCGGGTGCGGGGGGATAGACGGAAGCACACGGGAGGAGACCCTATGGATCGTCGTTCATTTTTGACCAAGGCCGCGCTGGGTGGCGCTGCTGCCACCACGCTGGCTACGCCTGCGCTTGCGCAATCGCTGCCGAAAATCACGTGGCGGATGACCTCGTCCTTCCCGAAATCGCTCGACACGATCTATGGCGGCGCCGAAGTGCTTTCGAAAATGGTTTCGGAAGCCTCTGATGGCAATTTCCAAATCCAAGTCTTCGCGGGCGGCGAAATCGTTCCCGGCCTGCAAGCGGCGGATGCCACGGCGGCGGGCACCGTCGAAGCCTGCCATACCGTGGGTTACTATTACTGGGGCAAAGACCCGACTTGGGCGCTTGGCGCGACCGTGCCGTTTGCGCTGTCCGCGCGTGGCATGAACGCCTGGCAATACCATGGCGGCGGCATCGACATGTACAACGAGTTCCTTGCCACCCAAGGCCTGATCGGCTTCCCGGGCGGCAACACCGGCGTGCAGATGGGCGGCTGGTTCCGCAAAGAAATCAACACCGTGCAAGACCTGCAAGGTCTGAAAATGCGTATCGGTGGCTTTGCTGGCAAGGTCATGGAAAAGCTCGGCCTCGTGCCGCAGCAAGTGGCTGGCGGCGACATCTATCCGTCGCTTGAAAAAGGCACGATCGACGCGGCGGAATGGGTCGGCCCCTATGATGACGAGAAGCTCGGCTTCTATAAAGTCGCGCCCTATTACTACTACCCCGGTTGGTGGGAAGGGGGCCCGACGGTCCACTTCATGTTCAACAAAGAGGCCTTTGAGGGTCTGCCGGCGGCCTATCAGTCGCTTCTGCGCACCGCGTGTCAGGCCGAAGACGCCGACATGCTGCAGAAATATGACTACAAGAACCCGAAAGCGCTGAAATCGCTGGTGGCCAATGGCGCGCAACTGCGCCCGTTCAGCCAAGAAATCCTGCAAGCCTGCTTCGACGCGGCGCAAGAGGTCTATGCGGAAATGACCGCCTCGAACCCGGGCTTCAAGAAAATCTATGACTCGATGACCGAGTTCCGCGCCGAGAACTATCTTTGGGCGCAGGTGGCGGAATACAACTACGACACCTTCATGATGATCCAGCAACGCAACGGCCGCCTGTAAGCCGGTTGTGTGCGAGAAGAAGAGCCCCGGGGAAACCCGGGGCTTTTTTGTTTGGGCGTTCGGTAAGCCCACATCCGCGGGTGTGATGCCGTGGGCAATCATGACGCAGATGATGCTTTGAAGCGTGAGGGAGGTTGTCGGACAAAGCGCGGTGGCGATACTGTTCCATGCAGGTTTTGAAAAGCGCGCGGCAGACGGTGTCTCGCGCGATAAATTCCAACGGATTGATAAGGGCTGGGACGATGAAACCTCTCAATTGGCTTTGGGGGCGGCGCGGGCGCTCTGGTCCTACGATTTGCATTTCCCTGATCAAAAACGAGCAAGACATCATCGAACCGTTCTTGCGCCACAATCGGCGTTTCTTCGACGAAATGATCGTTTTGGATCACGGCTCAACTGACGACACTGCCGCGATTGCGCAGCGCTGTGCGCAGGAGCTTGGGCATATCCATATCACTCCGATTGAAGAGCCTGCTTATCATCAATCCAAGTTCACAACCGAGGCGCTGCGAGCCGCTGTGCGGGATTATCATCCTGATTACGTGGTGTTTTTGGATGCGGATGAGTTTATTGGCTCGGAAAGCCGTGCTGCCTTTGATCGGGTGCTTTCGCGCGTTCCCGCCCGGGCCTGTGGGGAGGTGCGTTGGCAAACCTATCTGCCTGCCCCAATGGCATCGCCGCCCCCTGACCCGATTGCGCAGATCGCTTTTCGACGTGAAGCGGAGTTGCCGCAGTTTTCTAAGATTATTTTGCGCTTGGCGGGGCACGCGGCGGATCAAATCGTGATCGGGCAGGGAAATCACAGTGCAACAAGACGCGGGAAGGCCCTGAAAACCGTTCCGTTGCCCGACCTTTGCCTGATGCATTTTCCCGTGCGCAGCCGGGAGCAATTTATCGCCAAATGCGCTGTGGGGTGGAGCACCCATTTAAAGCGGGCCGACCGTTCCGCGGTGCAGGCTTTCCAGTGGGAAAAGGTTGGGCGTTTGGTGGTCGAAGAGGGGGCCGCCTTAGACACGCTTGAGGTCGATCTTTCGCAGGCCGCTTTGGAATATGCGCAAGATTTCCCGCCGCCAGTTTGGCCGCAAAACACCGTCGCTGCGCGCCCAGACATTTTCTATGAGCGCAAATATTCAGACGGCAAATTTGCGGACCCAGCAAGGCTCATCGCAGAAGCGCTGAAGACCTAGCCCCCCGCCGTGGGTCTATGTTCCTGTCCGAGGGGCGCCCCTCACAGAGCCCGATACAAGATCGCCGTGGAAATTGGGCAGGTGAGGCTTGCGATGCGGGCGCCTAAAATTGCCGGCGGCACTTCGTAGCGGGCGAGTTCGCGAAACCCGTGGTGGATGAAGAACTTGGCCGAAGCGGCGGGGCTATAGGCGTAAACATCATGCGCGCCTGCGGCTTTCACCTCGGCCAAAAGCGCAGACAGCACCGCGCGCCCATGACCTTTGTCGCGCAAGCTTGCGGGCACAAGGATCGAGCGAATAAGCCCATGCCCCTCAATCATCTCATAGCCGCCATAAATCCCGCCATCGCCAGCGGGCGTTTGATAGGCGAAGAAGGTCCGCCCCGGTTCGGCCAGATCCGCAACGGGCAGGCGGGCTGCGGCAAGCGATGCGGCAAAATCCGTGTTACTGCCCGCAACGGGCGCTGCCATCAGCGTTGAGGGGGGCAGGGCGGCGGGGGCGGAAATGGGATTCAGGCCAGCCATCGCAGGGCTCCTTCACCAAAGGGTACGGGGATTACTCGAAAACAAGGCACAGGCACCGCCGCGGCCCGGGGCGGGCAAAAATCCGATGAGGGTGGTCTTGACCTTGCCTGTTCCATTGCGGGCCCTCGCAAGCGGTGACGAAAGTGTGAACCTGTCACGGGTGTGGGTCAAGCCCGTCGCGCGCGGTTCGTATTAAGTTTCACACCGGTAAACGTTAACAAAGGCTCAAGAAATCCGGCCCAAATTGGCAAGGCGCGGCAACATGTCCATAGCGGGGCGAAGCTATGGTCAAGATGCCCTCTCGCCTGCGGCTTTGCTTCGTGTTTGATGGGATCATGTCTACAGCTCACGACCTTGGCTTCTATCGCGAAGCGCTCATTTTCCTTGGCACCGCCGGTGTGGTGCTGCCGCTCATGACGCGGTTCCGCGTCTCCCCCGTGGTCGGGTTTTTGGTGGCCGGGCTTTTGCTTGGCCCCTATAGCGCGGGGCGGCTGACGGAATATTTGCCCTTTGTCGGCTGGTTCACGATTTCCTCGCAAGAGGCGGTGGATCAACTGGCCGAACTGGGCGTGGCCTTTCTTTTGTTCAACATCGGGTTGGAGCTGTCCCTGGACCGGTTGTGGACGATGCGGCGCGCGGTCTTTGGGCTTGGCATGGCGCAGGTGGTGCTGACGACTGTGGCGATTGCGGTCACGGCTTGGCTGTTTGGCAACCCGATTGACGCGAGCTTGGTGATTGGTGCCTGTCTGGCGCTGTCTTCCACCGCGATCGTATTGCAGCTTTTGGCCGATCAACACCGGCTGAACACCCAATCGGGGCGCAATATTTTTGGCATTCTGCTTGCCCAAGATTTGGCCGTGGTGCCGATTTTGTTCCTGATCGTTGTCTTTGGCGATGCCACCTCCAAAGGCGGTGAGGTCTCGGTCACCGATGTGCTTTCCGGGCTTGGCATCGCGCTGTTGCAGGCGATTGCGGCCATCTCGCTGATCGTCGGCTTTGGCCGGTTGATTTTGCGGCGTCTGTTCCGTCAAGTGGCGCATACGCAAAACCGCGAACTTTTCATGGCGACGATCTTATTTGTCGTCGTGGGCACCTCGCTCGTCACCCGTTTTGCCGGGCTGTCGATGGCTTTGGGCGCGTTTTTGGCGGGGCTTTTGTTGGCTGAAACCGAATTTCGCCGCCAAGTCGCGGTGGATATTGAGCCCTTTAAGGGCCTGCTTTTGGGGCTTTTCTTCATCTCGGTCGGGATGCGGATCGACCCTGCGGCGATTGCGGCCTATCCGGTGATGGTGGCGCTCTCGATTATTGGGATGACGGCGGTGAAGGCGGCGGTGGTGGCCCCCTTGGCGCGTGCTTTTGGCATTTCGTGGCCACAGGCGTTAGAGGCGGCGCTGTTGTTGGCGGGCGGTGGGGAATTTGCCTTCCTTGTGCTCAGCCTTGCGGGCTCAAGCGGGCTGACCTCGCGTGAGGTGCAGCAGTTCATGTTGCTTGTGGCCTCCGGCACGATGCTGATGACCCCGCTTTTGGCGCGGCTCGGGCGGCAGGTTGGCTCGCGCGCCAGCGCCAGTGCGACCCCCGGTGAGGGGGTCTTGCCAGACCTGTCTACAGGGCGCGTTCTGGTGGTGGGCCATGGCCGCGTGGGGCGGCTTCTTAGCGAGGTGCTGGAGCGCGAAAGCTTTGATTGCCTGATGATTGAGCGCGATGCTGATCTGGTGCGCCGGGGCCGCGAACGCGGGCGCGATGTGGTTTATGGTGATGCAACCCGCACGGGCTTTTTGCGTCGCTGTGGGCTGGATGACGCGCCCGCCGTGATCTTGACCATGCATGATGCCACGGCGGCCGAAGCGATTGTGACCGCTGTGCGGGCGGAGCGGCCCGAGGTGCCGATCATCGTGCGTGCGCAAGATGCCGATCATGCGGTTCGGCTTTTTGCTTTGGGGGCCAGCCATGTGATCCCCGAAGCGTTTGAAACGAGCCTCGAGCTTTTGGATCGTGCGCTTGGCGCCTTGGGGGTTGAGGGCGAACGGTCTGAAAATATCGTGCAAAGCCAGCGCGAAGAGATGATGCGGTTTTTGCGCCGCGAAATCAGCGCGGAATAGGAAAAAGCTTCGCGCGCCGCTGCCCGCCCGCAGAGGCCGCGATCCGCAAAAGTCGCCGCCGGTCGTCCGCAAAAGCGGCCTCCACCAGCCCCGAAAGTGCGCCGCGGCGTTTGAGATGGGGCACCAAATCGGAATGGCTGAGATCGGGAAAGATCACCTGTTCCGTGCCTTTGGTTTGCGGAAACCGTAACGCGTGGGGCAGGTCATCCACGCCACCATGAAACAGCCACGCTTGCCCGCGCGAGGGCAGGGGCGCGGTGGGCCAGCGCCAGTTTGCGATGTGCGCGGTCCAGTCTGCCCAGCGGGTTTCCTCGGGCATCAGATCCGGCGCGACCGAGATTTGCGGTCCAAAGGCGAGCACCAGATCCACAGGCAAAACCTGCGCCGCAACAAGCGCCGAAAACGCCCCCATAGACAGACCAAGGGTTGCAATCCGCGCCACCTCTTGGCGCGCCTGCACGGCTTTGAAACTTTCCAAAAGCGCCGCTTCAAAGCCTAGATCATTCGCCCAACTGCGGCTCGCATCTGAAATAAAAAGCGCAGGCCGGGGATGGGCCTCAGTGCCGCGCCCGGTGGCGGTGGCGACAAATTCGGGCGCGGGGGGGCGCGTCGGGTCATGCCCGATCGAGGCGAAGGATATCACCAAATCGGCCCCCTTGCCAGGCAGATAATCCACCGCGAAAGGGGCGCGGTCCCACAAACGCTCAAACTGCATCGGGCCTCCGGGCCCAGATGTGCCGCGCGGGGGACATTGACGCAAGGGGTTAGGCTTCGCAGTGCTCTGCCAGTGTGACGATCTCGGCCCCCAGTTGCGCCACCAAGGCGCGCCCGCGCGCTTCGCCCAGCACCATCACTGCGCTTGCCAGCGCATCGGCCCGCATGCAGCTTTCGGCCAAGACCGTGACCGAGGCGGGGCTTTGTTTTAGCGGCCCCCCCGTTGCCGGGTCCATCGTATGCGCCAGATGGCGGTCGCCGAGTTTCACGAAATGGCGGTAATCGCCCGAGGTGGCGAGCGCGATATTTTCAATCTCAAACATCGAATGGATCGCGCGGGTGCCAATCTCTGGCTTCTCCAACGCCACCGTCCAGCCGCGCCCATCGGGTTGAGTGCCTAAGGCGCGCAACTCGCCATCAATGCTTGCCAAAGCGTGATTAAGGCCAAGCGCCTGCGCGGTGCGGATCAGGCGATCGACCCCATAGCCCTTGGCGATGCCGCACAGATCAAGCGTGATTTCTGCATGCTTGCGCGCGCGGCTTTGCGTGATGTCGAGTTCGAGCACCTCATGCGCGGGGCAGCGTGTCTTTTGCAGCGCGGCGCGGATGGCGGGTTCACTGGGCGCAGTCGGGCCAAAGCCCCAAGCGCGCACCGCATCGCCCATGCCAATCTCAAACGCGCCCCCAGAGGCGCACCCAATCGTCAAAGCCTCGGCCAAAACCTCCATCAAAGCGGCGGGCAAGAGATGCCATTGCCCCACCGAGGCTGCGTTGAAGCGCATCAAATCGCTGTGCGGTTTCCACGTGGACATCTGATCATCGACCAGATCCACCGCCTCTTGAAAGCGTGCCTGAAGCGGGATCAGGTCAATGTCTTCGGGCGCGAAAAACACCACCGACCAGCGGCTGCCCATCGTCGGGCCGTTCAGCACATGGCGGGCAAGGTTAGTAGACATCTTCAAGGTAGCGTCCTTCAGCTTTCAATGTGGCGGGGCTCTGCGCGGCGGTTTCGGCAATGTCATCGAGCGTGGCACGCACGGCGGCGGCCATGTCACGCCCGCCGCAGACCATGATTTGCGCGCCAGCAGCGAGCATTGCGCGCAGCTTCTCTGCATCGGCGCGCAGCGCGTCTTGCACGTAGTGGCGGGCTCCGCTGCGCGAGGAGGCGGTGGTGAGCCCGGCCAAATGCCCGGCCTTTTGCCAGGCCGCGAAATCCTCGCCATAAAGCAGATCGCTTTCGGGGCTGCGGATGCCGAAATAGAGATGCAACGGGCGGCGGCGGCGATTGGCGCGGATAAAGCCCGCCAAAGGCCCGACCCCGGTGCCCGCGCCGATCAAAATGACCGGCTTGCGCGAGGTTTGTGGGCGGAAGCCCGGGTTGGGGCGCAAGAAACCCGCGACCGTGTCGCCCGGTTGCAACTCGGTCAATTGGCCCGAGCAGAGCCCGCCCGGATGGCGGCGCACGCAAATTTCCACAAAGCCATCGCGCGAAGACGAGGCGAGCGAATAGAACCGCGGCACATCCGAGCCACGCGGCAAGATGCCGATCAGATCGCCCGCGTCAAAGCGCGCAAAGCCTTGGCCCGACACCCGCGCCCAAAGCGATTTGCGCGGCAAGGCAAACCGCAAGATCGCGGTGGGGGCCTGCACCTCCGCCCCGTAATCGCGGCGCGAGATCAGGGTGAGCGTCTCGGTCCGCGGGCGTTCGGGCAGATGGGTGAGGTCCAGCGGCAGCCCCAGCGCCGCGCCCAAGTCGCGCGACCAGCGGGTGAAATCTTGCGCGGATTGGCGATCCACCGTGCCCATCGGCATCAGCTCTGTCCAACCCGCCGCGCGGGCGGCTTGGGCCAAGCTTTCGGCGTAGCCGCAGAACTGCGGGAAGGAGCGATCTCCAAAGCCCAAAATGGCGAGCGGTGCGGTGGGGGCGGGGCGCAATTTGGCAATGCGCTCGGCCACACCGCGCGCGGCAGTTGGGGCCTCCCCCTCGCCATAGGTCGCGGCCAAAATCACGAAGCGCTCTGCATGGGGGAAACGGTTTGGGTCAAAGGTTGAAAGCGCGCCGGTATGCACCTTTTGCCCGGCCTTGGTGAGCCCGTTGTGCAACGTGCGGGCAAAGCCCCAAGTCGAGCCACCTTCCGAGGCCACCAAAACCACGATCTGCGCCAGCGTGGGTTTGACATTGGCTTTGATGCGGGCGCCATAGCGGCGCGCGGCGCGCCATTGCTGAAAGCCCGTCCAGCCCAACACCGGCACAGAGAGCGACATCAGCCCCAAGATCAGGCCGAGCGTTTCCGCGCCTTGGCCGGTGTGCAGCATGAGGATGATCTCGCTCACGCGTTCCATCACGCCCGGCGTCGCAAAAGAGAGCATCTGCCCGGTGCCGGGGTCGATCAGCGCCGCGCCGCCCTCGGTTGTTAGTTTCAGCGTATCACTGGGCAGATCGGGGGAGGGGAAAGAGAGTTCTTTAAGCGCGCTCGCCGGGGTTTCCGCGAACAGCGGGATCTGGTCAAAGGCCAACGGGGTTTGCGATGCGCTGGCAAACGCGGGCGCAGGCTCCACGGATGTGTCCGGGATTAACGAAAAGACAGAGGCCGTCATCCAAAGCCCGGTGAGGGATGACAAGATGAGCCCGCCAATCGCAAACCGCGCCAGTTCGGTGTGCAGCCGGGTCGAAAGCGGGCCGCGCGCGCGGGCAAACCAGCGGTTCCAGCCGCCCATGCGGCGCGCCACCAAAACCGTGCCCGAGGCAGAAAGCAAAAGCATCAATCCCGCGCCCATGGCAGCGGTGATCCGCCCGCCATCGCCCATCAGCAATTTGCGATGCAAATCGGTGAAAAAGCGCAAGCCAAAGGCCGGGTCGGGGCTGCCAATTTCGGCCCCCGTTGCCGGGTCAATCACCGCCGCGCCGGGGGTGCCATTTTCAAACCACCACGCCACCACGCGCCCAGAAGGCGCGCGGCGAATTTGTTCCACCCCCGGATGGGCATTTTGCACGCGCTTTGCCAAATCGGCCACCGTGAGCGTACTTTCCACTTGCGGGACGTTTAGCCGCTCCGCCATCGGGTAAAGCGATAAGATCGCCCCGGTGACAGAGAGCAAAAGCACAAGAGCCATGGCCAAAAGGCCGGGCCAACGGTGAAGAAGACGCAACACGGGTTTGCCCTCCGGGGGTTGGGGTTACTTGGAGATGGTCACGCTTTGCACGTAACGCTTGCCGGAAACGGGTTGGCCCAGCGTCGCGGAAGTGAGCGGGATCACCACATCATTGGGCTGGTCCGCCATATCCTCGACCGAGCTATCGACATGGAGCACATAGCCATTGTCAAAAAGCGCATCTTGAAGGTCGAGCGTGATGCTCAGGTTGCGTCCCGCCCCGACAGAGGCCCCGGTGATGCCATCGACTTGCGCAGTGTTGCCGCCCGTGGCCGCATACCATCCGCTCAGGTGCTGGTAATATTTCGCCTTACCGCCCGCCATCCAGAGGCTGCCCATATAGGCGCCGGACGCATCGGTGACGTAATAGGCAAGGTAAGCGCCATCGCCGCCATAGCTGTTCATTTGCGTGGTGAAGGTGACCGGGGTGGCGGCTGCCAGCGCCGGGACCAAAGCGGTTGAAAGTGCAAGGGTTGTGGAAAGCGATTTCATGGCGGGCTCCTTAATTGGTTTGCACTTGCGGCTTGGTGCCGGGGGTAAAGAGCCCGTTATTGGGGGCCTCCGTCGTGCCTGCGGCGGCAGGGCTGCCCGAGGTGCAATTGGTGGCACCGGGCGGGCAACGGTGATGGTCGTCGTCATCATCGTGGTGGCCGCGGCGGTGATGATCATCGTCGTCATCATCGTCGAACATGCCAAAGAACCAGCCATCGCGGCCGTGCCGGTCGGCCAATTGCACGGGGGCGGTGTCTTCTGCGGGGCTTTGCGGGGCAGCCTCAGTCGCGGCTGGCATCGAGGCGAAAAGCGCGTTGCCCGCGGGGGTGTCGGCCGGTGTGACGGGCGCGCTGTTCGGCATCGAGGCGAACAGCACATTGGCGGAGATCTCTGCGACCGGAGCTTGCACCTTCGCGGCAGGGATTTGATCGGCCACAGGCGCGGTGATCGGCGCAGCAGAGAGCGCGCCAAAGACGCTGCTTGAAAGCGCGGCGGCAAGGGCGAGGGTGGGAAGGGCGGATTTCATTGTGTCTGTTCCTTTTCTTTGTTCGCGTGGTGTTTCGGCATGCAGCTTTCGGTCCCGCCAAAGTCTGGCGGGGCAAAAGCCCATTTGGGGTTGGGGCGCGCAGCGGTCCGACCAAGGAAAGCCGCTGCGCGCAAAGCGGGGCGCGGTTTCGGGAAACGCCCCGATCTAGTCGTGATCGCGGCGGTCGCGTTTGCGCCCGTCGTGATCGTCATCGTCGTCATCGCCGTGATGGCGATGCGGGATCGCTTGGCGCAAGATCGCCAAACTGCCCGGATCAAGCCGCATCCACAGCCGCTGCCCGGTGCCATCAAGCGCGTCGACCTCATAGCAACCGTCGTCGATCTTGATGCGCCGCACCACCAGCCCTTGGCTTTCCAGCGCCGCTTGTACAGCCTCGCGCGGTTGCCAATCGGCCAAGGGCACAGTGCAATGCATGTCACGGGCCTGCGCTGGCACTGCCGCAACAAGCGCGGCAAAGATCAGCGGCAGGGGCAGCGAAAGTGTCATGGCTCTCTCCGATTTCGATGGGGCCGTTATTGCCCCCCAATCTGACACGAAGCTGACGGCGGTAAAAATAGTCGTTCAGCTTGCTGTCAGTTTTGCACGCGATAGGGTGGGGGAACTTAGGGGGCAAAGATGCGCATCCTCATCATTGAAGACGACGCGGTGTTAGGGGCGGCGGTGCGGGATCAGATCGCCGCCGATGGCCATTCGGTCGATTGGGTCACCCGGCTTGATGCTGCGTCAGATGCGATGGATGTGGCCAGCTATGATCTGATTGCGCTCGATCTGATGCTGCCCGATGGGCGCGGCGTGCCGTTTCTCAAAACCCTGCGCGCGCGCGGTATGGCGACCCCGGTGATCATTATGACCGCGCTCGATCAGGTGTCGGACCGGATTGCTGGGCTCAATGCCGGGGCGGATGATTACCTTGTCAAACCGTTTGATCTGGATGAGCTTTCCGCGCGTATTGGCTCGGTCGCGCGGCGCTATGTGGGCAACCCGAACCCGCTTTTGACCTTGGGCGCGTTGGAGGTCGATCTGGCGGGCCGCGCGCTCAAACGTGCTGGCAAGGCGGTGGCGCTGACAGCACGGGAATGGGCCTTGTTTGAAGCGCTTTTGAGCCGCCCGGGCCAAATCTTTTCCAAAGCGGCGCTGGAAGAGCGGCTCTATTCCTTTGACGATGAGATCGGCTCCAACACGCTTGAAGTCTTGGTGAGCCGCTTGCGCAAGAAGCTGGGGCAAGGCGTAATCGAGACTGAACGCGGCCTTGGCTACCGGCTGGTGCGGCCATGAAAACGTGGTCGCTCCAGACCCGGCTGGGCGTGGCGGTCGGTGCGCTTGTGGCCACGCTTTGGGCGGGCGGGGCGGCTTTTACGGCAAACCGGCTTTCCACCCGCATTGATGCGGTTTTTGATGGCGAGCTTGAATCCACCGCCGAACGGATCTTGCCGCTTGCCGTCTCAGAGGTGTTGGGCCGCGAAGAGGTGGTGACGGGCGCGCAGGTCATGCCGCTCATTCGCGACAAAGACGGCGATGAAGACGAGCCAATGATCTATATCGTGCGCAATGCGGCGGGCGAGGTTTTGATGCTGTCGCATGGCGCCAAGGCCGAGGATTTCCCGCCCTATGACGGCCCCGGCTTTCGCACCGCGCGCAAATTGCGCCTTTACGCCGATGAGGCTTTGCGCGGCTCTGTTACCATTGCGGTGGCCGAACCCACCGCGCACCGCCGCGCGATCCGGCGCGAATTGATGATGGGGCTTTTCGCGCCGCTTATCGTGCTTTTGCCGCTTACGCTCGTGGGGATTGGCGCGCTGATGCGCTTTGGCTTTGCGCCGATGCGGCGGTTTCGAGACCGGCTTGCCAAACGCTCGGCGGCGGATTTGGCCCCGGTGGAACTCGACGGGCTGCCCGCCGAGGCGCTCCCCTTGGCGGAAACGATCAATGCGCTGCTCTCGCGCCTTGATGCGGCCTTTGAGGCTGAGCGCAGCTTTGCCGCCAATGCCGCGCATGAATTGCGCACACCGCTTGCGGGCGCCATTGCTCAGGTGCAGCGCCTGCGTGCCGAAACCGAGAAAGAGAGTGTCGCCGCTCGGGCCCGCGATATTGAAGCGGTGCTGAAACGGCTCACGCGTCTTTCGGAAGGTTTGATGAGTTTGGCCCGTGCCGAGGGCGGCAAGCTGCGCGGTGACGTGGTGCAAGATTTGCGGCCCGTGGCGCAGCTTGTGGTCGAAGATACCGCGCGGCTGGCGGGCAGCGCGCAGGTGACGCTTGATCTGCCTGAAGGCCCGGTTCATTCTGACCTTGATCCCGATCTCTTTGCGATTTTGCTGCGTAATCTTGTCGCCAATGCGCTGCGCCACGGCACAGCAGGGGCGCCGGTAACGGTGCAACTCAGCGAAACTGGATCGCTCAGCGTGCAAAACGACTGCGATCCGCTCGCCCCCGAAGACCTTGCCCGGATCGGCGCGCGGTTCGAGCGGGCGGCCCAAAGCGCGGGGCGTGTTGACGGCGCGGGGCTGGGCCTTGCCATCATGCAGGCGATTTTATCGCGTGCGGGCGGGGCCTTGGCACTTTCCTCGCCAATTCCGGGCCAGTCGCGCGGGTTTGAAGCGCGCGCCAACTTCCGACTTCGCGCCGAAATTTGATTAGGAATTCGCTAACCCTGACGGGGGCTTGAAGCGCGACCTTTGCGCACATCCCAGCACTTCTTACTGCCGTTTACGCGATCTTTCCCATTGCTGGTTAGACCCGCTCGAAGCCTTTCCACAGTTTCGTCATGCGAGGTCTCCTGTGACAAATCCTTTCAAGACCGTGTCGGGCAAGTTGATTATTGCCACCGGCGCCGCAATTGCCGTGATCGTATTGAGTTACACCGCCTATAGCGGATGGCGCACTGCAGAGCGCGTCAATGAGCAAGTCATCGAATTGGCCACCACCAAGGCGCGCAACGCCTCGAATGAAGTGGCAGAGCATCTGGCAGTGGCAACGGCGGCTGGCCGCGCCCTTTCCGGGATGGTCGAGGGATATATGTCCACGGGCGACGCCTCGACCGACGGGTTGATCACCATGCTCGAAGCCTTACCGATGAAATATGATGATCTGTTTTCCGCCTGGATGGCTGGGCTGCCGAATGGCCCCACCGACCAGTTCCTGGCGGGCGAAACCGGGCGCAATGCTGCGGGCGTTTTCTCGCCGTATTGGACGAAGAACGATACGGGCGGTCTGAGCTTCTCGACCTTCAATATCAATGAGACACAGATGTGGTTCAAAGGGCCTGTCAGCACTGGGGAGGCCCTGTTGACCGAACCCTATGTGACCGATGCGGGCTTCATTCTGACCTCTGTTTCTGTCCCGGTCCGGGCGAATGGAGAGATCGTCGGGCTTGTCGGTGTCGACATCACGCTCAAGGAAATGTCCGATATCCTTGAGCAGATGGTGCCCTTTGAAGGTTCGAAAATGCTGCTTGTCGATGGCAGTGGCAAATGGGTGGCCACCCCCGATCCGGCCCTGCGCACGAAAGCCTATGAAGGGCCGGGGGCAGAGGCCTTGCAAACCGCCCTTCGGGAGCGGACGGTTCAAGTGGTTGAGGGCCTGCCCGGCGGTGCAAAGCGGATGATTTATCCTTTTGCGATCAACGGCATGAACACCACTTGGGCGGTGATCCTTGATATGCCCGCCGAGGTTTTCTCGGCGCCCGTGCGCCATGAGGTTGTGACCAATTCGCTTGGGTCGCTGGTGATCTTATTCATGGCGCTCGGGTCGAACTGGTGGGCCTCAACCGTCCTGGTGCGTCGCCCATTGGCCGAAATTCACTGCACCGTGCATGGTTTGGCGATTGGCAATTATGACAGCGAGGTAGAAGGCCTGAACCGCAAAGATGAAATCGGCGCGATGGCGGGGGCGGTCGATATGCTGCGCCTACGGCTGATTGAGCGGCGCGCGATGGAGGCCGAGCAAAAACGCCTTGAGGCCGAAGCGGAGGCCGAGCGTCAGCGTCGTGCGGAGGAAGAAGAGAAATTCCGCGCCGAACGCGAAGCGCGGCGTTTGGAAGATGAAGAACGCGAACGGTCCTTGGCTGCTGCGGTAGAGGCTGACCGCGCCCGCGACGAGGCCGAACGCGCCGCGCGTGCCGCAGAGCAAAACGCCGTGGTGGATAGCCTTGCCTCGGGCCTGCGTGGGCTTGCCTCGGGCAATCTGAACGTTGCCATCGCGCAGAGCTTCCCCGAGGGCTATGACCAGCTGCGGCTCGACTTCAACGATACCGTCGCGCATCTGTCGGATCTGATCGGCTCGATTGGCGAGGCGACCAGCGCGATTGTGGGCGGCGTGCAGGAAATCACCGGCGCGACCAACGGGCTTTCCAGCCAAACCGAGGCCGCCGCCGCCACGCTGGAAGAAACCGCCGCCGCGTTGAACGAACTTACCGCCTCGGTGCAGATGGCCGCGCAAAACGCCCGCCGCGTGGATACGGCGATGCAATCGGCCACCCAAGAGGCGCAAACCACCACCAAAGTGGTCGAAGAAACCGTCTCCGCAATGGGGGCAATTCAGCAATCGTCCGAGAAAATCTCCCGTATTATCAATGTGATTGATGATATCGCCTTCCAAACCAACCTTCTGGCGCTGAACGCGGGTGTTGAGGCTGCGCGCGCGGGCGAGGCAGGGCGCGGCTTTGCCGTTGTGGCCTCCGAAGTGCGCGCGCTGGCGCAGCGTGCCTCGGAAGCGGCGCATGAGATCAATACCCTGATCTCCGATTCCGGCACGCAGGTGAATACCGGCGTGGCGCTTGTGGGCCGGGCGGGCGAGGCGCTTGATACGATCGTGCAGTCGATTGCGACGATGTCGGGCTATGTGCGCGAGATTGCGACCTCAGCCGATGAGCAAGCCTCTGGTATTGGCGAGATCAACACCGCGATGAGCCAGCTGGACCGCACGCAGCAGCACAATGCCGCCGGCTTTGAAGAAACCGCCGCCGCTTGCATGACGCTCAATGACCAAGCGCGCGGGCTTGAGGCAATGGTGGCGCAGTTCCAAGTCTCGGGTTCGCGGGCCGACACGACCTATCAAGCAGCCTGATCTCCTGTGTGAAGCTTTCTGGAGCGCCCCGCCGATGCGGGGCGTTCTGTTTTTGGCGGTTTCCGCAAGCGCCATAGAGCGACCCGGCCTTCCCCTGCGCCCGCATCGCTGCTAAACGCGCCGCGAAGGAGCGCCCGATGACCCAGTTCAGCTTTTCCCTTTCCGCCACCGATGGCACCGCCCGCACGGGCGTGATCTCCACCCCGCGCGGCGAGATCCGCACCCCCGCGTTCATGCCGGTGGGCACGGCCGCAACGGTGAAGGCAATGATGCCCGAAAGCGTGCGCGCGACGGGCGCCGATATCTTGCTGGGCAACACCTACCATCTGATGCTGCGCCCGACGGCAGAGCGGATCGCGCGGCTTGGCGGCTTGCACAAATTCATGAATTGGGAGCGCCCGATCCTGACCGACTCGGGCGGGTTTCAGGTGATGAGCTTGGCCTCGTTGCGCAAGCTCACCGAAGAGGGCGTGACCTTTTCGAGCCATATCGACGGGTCCAAACATCACCTGACCCCGGAACGCTCGATGGAGATCCAAAAGCTTTTGGGCTCTGACATCGTGATGGCGTTTGACGAATGCCCTGCGCTGCCCGCGACCGATGCCGAGGTGGCAAAATCGATGCGATTGTCGATGCGGTGGGCGCAGCGGAGCCGCGATGCTTTTGGCGATCGCCCCGGCCATGCGCTTTTTGGCATCATGCAAGGCGGGGTGACCCGCGAGCTGCGCGAAGAAAGCGCCGAGGCGCTCAAGCAAATCGGTTTTGATGGCTATGCGGTGGGCGGTCTTGCCGTGGGCGAGGGGCAAGAGGCCATGTTCTCCGTGCTGGATTACGCGCCCGGTTTCCTGCCAGAAGACAAGCCGCGCTATCTGATGGGCGTGGGCAAGCCCGATGATATTGTCGGCGCGGTCGAGCGCGGCATCGATATGATGGATTGCGTGTTGCCCTCGCGCTCTGGCCGCACCGGGCAGGCTTGGACCCGGCGCGGGCAGATCAACATCAAAAACGCGCGCCACCAAGATGACCCGCGCCCTCTGGATGAGGCTTGCACCTGCCCTGCCTGCCGCAACTACAGCCGTGCCTATCTGCACCATGTGTTCCGGTCGCAAGAGATGATCTCGGGCATGCTGCTGACGTGGCACAACCTGCATTACTATCAAGAGCTGATGCAGGGGCTGCGCGATGCGATTGCCGCGGGAACGCTAAGCGCCTTTGTCGCGCAGTTTCACGCGCAACGCGCCGAAGGCGATATCGACCCGCTTTAAACGGTTTTACTGCCCCGCGATCAGCACCACCGCCGCGTAATGCGTGGCGGCGGCGGCCAGCACATGGCCGTGCCAGATTGCGCGTGAAAACGGCAGGCTCTTGCGGGTGTAAAACACCGTGCCGAGCGTGTAGATCACGCCGCCGGTGCCCAGTAAAATAAGCACCGCAACTGGCAGCGCTTGCAACAGTGGCCAAATCGCCACCACACCAAGCCAGCCCATCGCAAGGTACAGCACAAAGCCGAACCGCTCACCGCGGTGAAAGAAGCCAAGCTTCATCACCATACCAATGAGCGCGAGTGTCCAGATCGTGGCGGTCATCGCAATGCCCAAGCCGCCGCCAAGGCCAATCAGTGCCATCGGCGTGTAGGTGCCTGCGATCAAAAGATAAATCGCGGCATGGTCAAAGCGGCGCAGCACCGCGCGGGCGGGGGCATAAAGCGTGAGGTTATAGCCCGCCGAAAAGCCAAAGGAGGCAATGAGGCCCACCGCATAAACGATCAGCGGCCAGATTTTCGGCCCCAAACCCGCCATTGCGGCCCAGACCATCATCGCCGAAACAGCCGCCACGGCAAAGACAAGGCCCAGCACATGCATCACGCCATCGGCGAAATGTTCCTTAAAGGAATGGGCAAGCTGGTGTCGTGTCATGGCGCGGTGTCTCTCATGGGGAATGGCCGAGATTATCACGCCTCTGACCCGCTCCAAAGGCTAACGCTGCGTCAGGGGCTGGCCGGGCAGGGGCCGCGGCCCTTAGCGTGCCAGCACCACAAGATCGGCGGCGCGCAGATCGCCGTCCGGGTCGGGCTTGGTGCCCGGTGTGACAAGGCGGATCGTCAGATCAAAAAGCGGATAAAGGTCGCGCAGCGGCGCGCTGGTGCGCAAAAGCTGGGGGCCCGCAACCAGCACCACTTGTGTGCGTTCTGGCAAGGGCGCGGGGGCAGGGCCTTCGGCGGGCATCTGCGCAAGATAGTGGCAAAGCGCGGCACTCTCGAGCGCGCCGTCATCATCCGCAAAGCCTTCTAGCGGCAAAAGCGCAGCGCTTTCGGGGCGCTTGCTGTTCAGAGCTTCGGCAATCTCGCGGGCAAGCTGCACCTCGCCCGCGCCGGGCGCGCCGGTAACCGCGACCAAGACCCGCGCTTCGCCCAATTGGCGGATATGGCCGGGCAGATCGGCGCGATCCACGCGCAGCTCCGACGCCATGAAGGCGCCCACATCACCCATCGGGCCGTTGCTATCGCCAAGCCAGAACTCTGCCATCCGTTCAGCTCATCGCCGCAATGAGTTGGCCCAAAGCGCCGACCGGATTGTCGGTGTTCCAAATCTCTTCGCCGATGGCAAAGAAGTCGGTCACGGGCGCGGTGGCACGCACGAGGTCCGCGGTCAGCGCGCCTTCGGCAACAATCGGCACTTCGATCATTTCCGACCACCACTCAAAAAGCTCCCGCTCGGGCCGCGCGCCGGTGCCAAGCCCGGTTTCGCCGACAGGGCCAAAGCAGACGTAATCCGCGCCCGCTTCGCCCGCCGTCATGCCCTCGTGTTTCGAGGCGCCGCAGAAGGCCCCCACAATCGCCTCGGTCCCAAGTTCCTTACGCGCCGCACGCACCGAACGCGCGCCGTCGCTCAGATGCACGCCATCGAGCCCGTGGCGATCCACCAGCGCGACATGGTTTTCAATCACCAGCGCCACATCATGTTCATGCGCCACAACCCGCACCGCATCGGCTGCGCGCATCACCGCATCTTCATCCTTGCTGGCGAGCGCCAAGCGGATGCAGGCCACCTCATGCGCGCCCAACACCCGCGACAACAGCGGCGGGAAGATATCAAGGTCGAATGTCGGCGGCGTAAGCAGGTAGATCTGCGGGCGATCCTCGGCCATGGGGCTCTCCATCTGGTTTGGTGCTTCTCTAACGCAGCCGCGCGCGCCTTGCCAGCGGCTTTGCGCGGCGCTATCGGGGGGCATGAGCATGCAGATTCCGACTTTCATCCTGATCCGGCCCCAGATGGGCGAGAATATCGGCGGCGCGGCCCGTGCGATGTTGAACTTTTCGCTTAACCGGTTGCGGTTGGTTGCGCCGCGCGATGGCTGGCCAAACCCGAAAGCGGTGGCAATGGCCTCGGGCGCGGCGGGGCAGGTGCTTGATCATGCGGGGGTGTTTGCGACCACCGCCGAGGCGATTGCGGATTGCGATTTTGTCTTTGCCACCACCGCTCGGGGGCGCGAACTGACCAAGCCGATCTATACCCCCGAAGCGGCGATGGCCGAGGCGCGGGCACGGATTGCGCAAGGCCAAAAGGTCGGCGTGATGTTCGGGCCCGAGCGCACCGGGCTCGAAAACGATGAGATCATCCGCGCCAATGCGATCATCACCGTGCCGGTGAACCCGGAGTTTTACTCGCTCAACCTCGCGCAGGCGGTGCTTTTGCTTTCCTACGAATTTGGTCGCCAAGGCAGCGACGCCCCGGCGATTGATCCGGGGTTGGCGGGGTCTGAACCCGCCAATGCGCTCGAGATCGAGAAACTGGGGGACCATTATGAGGAACGGCTGGAGCAGGCCGGGTTCTTCTTCCCCGAGACGAAAGCCCCGATGATGAAGCGCAACCTGCGCAATATGTGGAGCCGATTTGGCCTCACCCGCGCCGATGTGCAAACGCTGCACGGCGCGCTGCGCCAACTGATGCGCGGGCGCGACTAAGCTTGCCTGCGCCCCAAGCCGCGCCCATCCTACCCGGATGAGAAAATCTTTCCGCAAAGCGATTCTGGCGCTTGCCCTTGGGGCGGGGCTGGGCGCTGTTGCGCTTTTGGTGTTTTTTCCGGCGCTGCGCGGAGCGCTTTGCCCAAGCTGCTATGGGTTGGAACAGGTTTCATCCGAACTCTTTGTCGAAGCGGAGATGCCGCTTCATGCACGTCTTGCACTTTTGCGCGAAGTGGCACAGGCGCGCGGGCAGATTGAAGCGGCGCTTGGCCCCGCGCGGGCGCATTTGCGGATTTTGGCTTGCCAAAGCGATGCCTGCGACCGCCGCCTTGGAGGGCGCGGGGCGGCGGCGGTGACCTATTCGCTTGGGCCTATTTCGGTGGTGCGGCTCGCGCCACGCGGGCTTTCGCTCACCATTTTGACCCATGAGCTGACGCATACCGAAACCCACGCCCGAATGGGTGCCTTAGGCCAGTTGCGCGGGCGCATGCCCACTTGGATGGATGAGGGCGTCGCGGTGATCGTGTCGAATGACCCACGCTACCTTGGGCCGGGGCAGGGCGCAGAGCGGTGCCTGAAGCGGCCCCGCGCGACCCTGCCGGTTTCGCCCTTCATCTGGGGGCCACTCGCGGGACAGGACCGCGACATTTATGCCGAGGCGGCCTGCGCCACGCTGATGTGGATGGACAAAAACGGTGGTGCGTCAGCGCTTTGGGCACGGCTGGACGCGGCAGAGCCATTGCCCTAAGGGAGGCGCGCGGGCCTGCCCCCTTGCCCCTTGGGCGTGCGGGGCCTAGTCTCGCGCACGATCAAAGTAGGAGCGCCCGATGGGGATGAAACCGTCGAAGAAAGCCAACCGCGCCCTGTTCGAAGAGGTTGGGGTCGAGACGCCAAAGCAAATGCCCGTCACACCAAAAGGCGGCATGATCGATGCCCGGCCCAAAGGGGCGCGTGGGGCGGTGGCCTTTTGGATGGCGACGCTCGTGCTGCTTGCGCTGGTGATGCTGGGGCTCGACCAAGTTGCGTTGCCCGAGCCTGTGGCCGAAGCACAGGTTTATAGCGGCACCGCTCTGCTGGGTGTGTGGCTCTTGGGCGCTTTGGGCTTGGCCATAGGGCGGAAGTTTCCGCGCGGTTGGGGTCTGCGCAGTCTTGGTCTTGGCGCGCTGTGCCTCGTGGCGGTCCTGTCAGATGATCGGTTTTTTGTAAATATCGACAATGCTTTGCAAGGCGATGCTGTCACTGAGCAGGTCTCTGTTCTGCCGCAGGCGGGCGATATGCCGCCGATGGTGATGCTGCCCGCCACCCCGCCGAGCCCGACCCCGGACCCCGCTCCCGAAGCCGCACCAGAGGCCGCGCCTTCGGCCCTTGCGCCCTACATCGCGCAGGCTTCGCACTATACGCAGGTGGCGGCTTCCTTCACTGCCGCGCAGATTGAGCAAATGCGCAGCCTCCTCACCGCGCCTGTGCTTGTGGCGCTGCGCGCGGGGCTGGCGCTGATGATCGCGGGTTTTGCGCTTTGGTATGCGCTGCTTCTCGGCCGCAGCGAGGCGGAGTTGATCTCCGCCCGCCGTCAAGGCGAAGCGGGGCTGACGGGCCTTGCCTCTGGCGTGATGCACCTTGGTTTTGTGCAAACGCTACTGGGGGCGCTTGTGTCCGCGCTTGGCGCGGGCGCTGTTTATATGGATTGGCCGCTGATGGGCGGGGCCTTCTTGCCCGCCGATGCGCTGAGCTTAGAGCCCGTGTGGCGCAACTTCCTTGAAAACCAAGGGCTCGTGCAATTCATGCATCGCATCGCGGGCTATCTGCTTTTGGTGCTGGGCATTGTCGCCTTTGTCCGGTCGCGCCGCTCGGTGCATGGGGTGACGCGCTCGGCCTTTTTGATGGCCTTTATCTGGCTCGCGCTCGCCGCCATTTTGGGCGTGCTCACGCGTCTGCGCGGCGATGCGCTTGAAATGGCGCTCGCCCATCTGGGCGTTGTGGTGCTGATGTGGCTCTTTGTGATCCGTGCCCGTTTCCTTGCGCGATACCCGCGCGTGCAATCCATCCGGAGGTCGTGATGTCTGCCTATGCCGAACTAACCGCGCATCTGCGCGAGACCGAGGCACTGAGCTATGTGGCGGAGCGTTTGGGCTGGGATCAGGAAACGATCATGCCGCGCGCGGCGACCGAACAACGCGCCGAGGAAATTGCGGCACTTGAATCGGTGCTGCATGCGCGCCGCACCGACCCGCGCATTGAAGATTGGGTGACCCGGTCTGAGGCCACAACCGAGGTCGAGGCACGTGTGCTTGACCTTGCGGGGCGCAGCTACAACCGGGCGAGCCGCATTCCGGCGCGGCTGGCGACCGAACTGGCCCGGCTCACCTCGCTTTCGCAAGGTATCTGGGCCGAGGCGCGCGCCGCCGAAGACCCGGCACATTTCCTTCCCACACTCGCGCAGGTTGTGGCGCTGAAGCGCGAAGAGGCGGCCTGTCTGAGCGAAGGCGATCTTTATGATGCGCTGATGGAAGATTACGAACCCGGTGCGACGCATCGTCAAATTGGCGCGATGTTTGACCGGATGCGCCCGCGCATTGTCGCCTTGCGGGAAAAGGTGCTGGGTGTTGCCAGCCAACCGAAAGCGATGGATCAGGTCTTCCCAGAAGCTGCGCAACTGCGCATGGCACGGATTTGCGCCACCGCCTTTGGCTATGATTGGACGGCGGGCCGGCTTGATCTGGCGGTGCATCCGTTTTCTTCTGGCTCGGGGCGTGATGTGCGCATCACCACCCGCGTGGTGGAAAGCGAGCCCTTCAATTGCCTCTATTCCACCATCCATGAGGTGGGGCATGCGTGTTATGAACAAGGTATCGACCCGGCCTATGCCTTCACGCCGCTCGGGCGTGGTGTGTCGATGGGCGTGCATGAAAGCCAAAGCCGGATTTACGAAAACCAGCTGGGCCGCTCTGCCGCCTTCACCGGTTGGCTTTACCAGCGCATGGTCGAGGGCTTTGGCGATTTTGGCGTAGCCGATGCTGAGAGCTTCCATGCCTGCGTGAACCGGGTGAGCCCGGGCTACATCCGCACCGAAGCGGATGAGCTGCACTACAACCTGCATATCATGATGCGGTTCGATCTGGAGCGCGCGCTGATCACCGGAAAGCTGGAAGTGGCCGATCTGGAAGAGGCGTGGAACACCCGCTTTGAGGCCGATTTCGGCGTGAAGGTGGACCGCCCCTCGCATGGGTTCTTGCAAGATGTGCATTGGTCGGTTGGTCTCTTTGGCTATTTCCCGACTTATAGCTTGGGCAATGTCTATGCGGGCTGCCTGCACAAAACCATGCGGTCCGAGGTAGACGGGATCGACGCGGCCTTGGCCGAAGGCACGGCAAAACCCGCCACGGATTGGCTGCGTGAAAAGCTGCAAGTGCATGGCGGCCTACGCCCGCCGCGCGAAACCATCGCCCATGCCTGCGGGTTTGAGCCCTCTGAAGCGCCGCTGCTTGAGTATCTCGAAGAGAAATTCAGCGCGATTTACGGGTTGTAACGGGGCAGGGGGCGCTGCCCCCGTCCTTGCAGGACACCCCCGGGATATTTCGACAAAGTCGAAGGACAAAGACACCTGATCTTCGACTTTGCTAAAATATCCCTGAGGTGAATTTGCCCCTTAGGGCAAAGAGGGGGCAGCGCCCCCTTTTTTATGCCACCGAGGTGAATTTGTTGGCCGCTGTGGTGATCAGGCTTTTGGCGTGGCTCAGCCCCGCAAAGCGCGCAGCGAGCGTTTTGGATCCGGCGGTGACGCGGAAATAGTCGTAAGCCTTGGGGCGATCAAAGGCGCAAAGATATTGGAAATGCAGCCGGAAGAAGCGCCAACGGAGTTCCTTCCAGCGCGCGGGGCTGAGCGTTTGCGTGAAGGCGGCGGAGAGCACCAGCGGATGGCGCTGCCCCTGAGGCCCCACGCCCGAGACGCGCACCGGATCACAAAGCGCAAAGGCGCAGCCATCGCCCGGCGCGGTGACATCGACCCAAGCCAGTTCCGCGCGCGTGCAAAGATAGGCCAGATCACCGCGCAGGCGATGCGCTTTGGGCAGGTAGCTGACCATCGGCACCACATGGCCGAGCGAGAGAAACCCAAGCGCGGGGCCATCGGCCGGCACGCGGCCCGCGCGGATAAGATCGGCCAAGATCGACACCGCCAGATGCGCGCCCGAGGAATGGCCGACGACCAAAACCTCGTCCCAATCCTCTTGCAAAGCTTGCGCGATGGTCTCACCAAACTGCGCCATGCGGGCTTCAAGTTCGGGCGGGTTCGCGCCGCCCCAACGCGCGGTAAAGGCGTAATCATGCATCAGGTAATAGGCGTAAAAGGTGCCGTCTTTTTTGCGAAACCAGCGCAAGAGCCCGAAGACAACGCCCAAGCCCGCAAGGGCCGAGACCCCGGTGGTAAAGAACGGCAGCAGACCGGGCACGGAAAAGAGCGAGACCGCCCAGCCCAAGTAAGCCGCAAGCCCGGCATAGGTGCCAAAGCCCAAGCCGAGCGCGACAAGAAGTTGCAAAATCAGCGCAAAAATCGGGTAAAGCGCGGCAATCACCGGGCCTTTGCGCAGCCGCATCAGCCGAAACAGCGCGCCCGAGGCGATATAGGCCCAAGCGGTGCGCAGCAATTGCCCGTACGTCGCTGGGATCGAATTGGCCATGCTGTCGCGCACGATATCGGCCCAGATCAGCACCTCGATATCGGCCTCGACCGCGGCGCCGTCTTGGGTGGAGGTCACATGCCAGCCATAGGGGCCGCCGCCGCGTTTGGGCGCAAGGGTGAGATCATAGCCCGAAATCTGCGCCTGCGCGCGGCCTTCCTTGCGGTAAAGCTCGCGGTAGCGGCGCGGGTGGATCGGGTCATAACCGGGGATGTAGAACACCCGGCGCTTGGCAACGTCTTGGGTCATTTGGGGCCTATCTTGCGTGCTTTGATCTCGGCACGCTAGCAAAAAAGCCAAGCCAAAGCTGTGACTTATGCCCCATTCCAGCGCGCAACATTGCTGCGAATGGCGCGCATCCGTGCCTCGGTCGCGGGGTGAGAGAGAAGCCAAGCAGGGGTGGCGCCCGCGCGCGCGCCGGTGAGCGCATCAAGCTTTTCAAAGAGGCTAAGCTGAGGCTCTGCACCAACGCCCGCCTTGATCAAAAGGGCGGAGGCGAATTCATCGGCCTCATATTCATCCTTCTGGCTTAGCTTCGCCGCCACGGCGGCGGTGATCAAATTGGCGATCCACGGGCCAATGAAGGGGATGAACCGCCCCAAAACGCCCGCAAGCAGCACGCGCAGCAGGTTTTGGCCCGAGAAATCCAGCATCCGCCGCTTGGCGTGGCCGCGCGCAACATGACCGATTTCATGCGCGATGACCGAAGTCAGTTCCTCCGGGCTGACCTTGCCCGCGCGATAAAGCTCCATGAACCCCTCGGTCAAGAATACCCGTCCATCGGGGGCTGCAAGCCCGTTTACTTGCGGGATTTCATAGACAAAGACCGGGAGCCGTTCGACCCCGAGCGCGGTGCGCAGACGCTCCAGATAGGGCGCAAGACGCGTGTCATTAAGCGGGCGCGACTCGGCTGTGAGTTTGCGCATCGTCGCGCGGGCCGAGAAATGCCACATCACAAGGCCGCCCGCGATGAGCAGCAAGAAGGGAAGAAGGCGAAGCAATAGGACCATGTTTCACAAATGGGGTTGGGTGCGGGCCGTTCAATCCCCCGTCGTAGCGGGGGCTGGGTCCTGATCACTGTCTTTGGCGGGGCGGCGCAGGGTGCGGGCGAGCCAAAGCCCCAGCCCAATTGCCACAGCGCCTGCCGTGATCAAGCCAAGCACGTTGCCCGCCAGATCGGCGGCCGCATCAAGATTGGCGCCAAAGACCATGCCGAGCCCGATATAGGCGCTGACCCAGACCAACTCGCCCGCGACATCGGCAAGCGTAAAGCGCGTGTGGCCATAGCCCGAAGCGCCCGCAGCAAGGTTCACCCAAGGCCCAAGCGCGGAAAAGAGCCAACGGCTGAGAAACACCGCCACCGCGCCGTTTTGCGCGAGCTTTTCCAAAGCGACGGTGATGAGTGCCGCGCGTTTCGAGCCCGGTGCGGGCAGCAAATGCCCCGCCTTGCGGCCAATGACATAGCCGATCTGGTCGCCCATCAGCGCGCCGCCAAAAGCCGCCAGCGCCACGGGGGCGAGCGCCAAATCCCCCGAGGCGACAAAGGCCCCGGCAGCGATCATCATCAAAGACGAGGGCACGGGCAGCGCCAAACAGCTGAGAAGCGTGGTCAGCCCCACAAGCCAAGGCCCGTAAAGGGGCAGCGCCGCCAAGAACCAATCGGTCAGATCGGTCATGAGCCGGGGTCCGCCTGTTTTGCGGCGACAAGCGCGGGCAGGCCGGTTTCCAGACGGGCGATCAGATCGGGCAGGGGGACATTGATCTTGCGGGCAATCCGGTCGAGCGTGGGCGGGCCTTTGCCCACAAGCTCGGGCCCGTTTTCAATGCCCAAAACACCATCCACCTGTTCAACAGGCAGATGCCAACTGCGCGCGATATAGCCCGGGGTCATCCAACCCTCTGGCGCTTGGTGCTGGTGTTCGGGGTTTGCCCAATAAAGCGTGCGCACCACAATCCGCCCACCGAAAAACGCCGCCAAGAGCGCGGCCAGCACAAAGGCAATCAGCGCGCCGCGTTGTTCGCGCCACAATCTGCGCAACGCATTCATCCCAGCACCTTCATCGCGCGGGTGATCCCTTCCAGCGTCAGCGGGAACATGCGGCCCGCGAAGATCTGATCAATCATGCCAATCGACATCGTGTAGGACCAGTGCCGCTCTGGCACCGGGTTGAGCCAGATGTGATCGGGCCATTGTTCCATTGCGCGTTCCAGCCAAAGCGTGCCGGGTTCGGGGTTCCAATGCTCATTCGCGCCGCCGACATGGGTGATTTCGTAAGGTGACATCGAGGCATCGCCGACAAAGATGCATTTGTAATCTGGCCCGTAGCGATGCAGCACCTCCCATGTTGGGAGTAACTCGCCCCAGCGGCGGTGGTTGTCGCGCCAGACGCCCTCATAGAGGCAGTTGTGGAAGTAGTAATGTTCAAGGTGTTTGAACTCGGCCCGCGCGGCGGAGAATAGCTCATCCACCAGCGCGATATGGTCATCCATCGAGCCGCCAACATCGAGGAAGAGCACGACCTTGACCGCATTATGCCGCTCCGGCCGGGTTTTCACGTCGATATAGCCCGCTTCGGCGGAGGCGCGGATTGTGCCCGGCAGGTCCAGTTCTTCATGGGCGCCGTGGCGCGCCCATTGCCGCAGCCGTTTGAGCGCCACTTTGATGTTGCGGGTGCCCAGTTCCACCCGGTCATCGAAATCACGAAATTCGCGTTTGTCCCAGACCTTGACTGCGCGGCGGTGGCGGCTTTCGGCTTGGCCGATGCGCACGCCTTCGGGGTTATAGCCATAAGCGCCAAAAGGGGAGGTGCCAGCGGTGCCAATCCACTTATTGCCGCCTTGGTGGCGTTTTTGCTGTTCTTTGAGCCGCTCGCGCAGCGTCTCCATCAGCTTTTCAAAACCGCCCAAAGCCTCGATCTGGGCTTTCTCTTCCTCAGACAGGTGCTTTTCGGCCATTTTGCGCAGCCAATCCTCGGGCAGATCAAGCGCATCAAGAATGGCTTCTTGAGGAATGGCCTCCAACCCTTTGAAAGATTGCGAAAAAGCTTGATCGAAGCGGTCTAGAAAACGCTCATCTTTCACCATCGCCGCGCGGGCGAAGTAGTAGAAACCATCCAGATCATAGGTGCAAAGGCCCGCCGCGAGCCCTTCCAGAAAGCCCAAATATTCGCGCGGGCTGACGGGGACGCCAGCCGCGCGGAGGTTTTCAAAAAAGGGTAAGAACATCACATCCCCCGCGCCAGTTGCCCGGCGCGGGATTTGCGCGCCGGATCAGCCGCGCCCGGCGCGGGCCAGCGCCGCCACTTCGGCGGCCCGAGCGCGCACCGCAGCATCGGAGCCAAAACCGTAACGCGCCCATTGCGCCGAGTCGACCCGTGCTTGCTGTGCCTGCGCCGGATTGCCGAGCGTGTCATAGGCTTCTGCGCGGATGAAATAGAGCGTCGCCATCAGCGCCGCGTTTTCGCCGCTCAGCGCCGGGGTCATCGCCCGGTTCACCAGTGCAATCGCATCTTGCGCACGACCGGCAGAAAGCGCGAAAGCCGCAAGTTGCATATCGACATGGGCCGATTGAATGCCCGCACCCGGGGTGGCGCGATAGATGTTGCCGGCTTTGGCAAAGGCATTCAGCGCGGTTTCCGGGTCGTTTTGCACGCTCAGGCGGCCAAGCGCGAACCAACCAAAGGCGGCGCGGGTATCGTTCCAGCCTTGCGCGGCGGCCAAATTGATCGCGCTCATCGCGGCGGCGCGGCGTGCCCCGGTGTTGCCCGGACCAATCGCCCGGTTCACCGCAGACACATAGGCGCGCGGGGTCGGGTCATCGCGCAAACCACGCACCGCGCCCCCTGCGGGGTTGAGACGCGCAAAGACGGCGGGCAGCTTCGCCTGCACCTCGGGCGCGCTCATGCCCGAATGCAACTCGGCTGCATAAGTCGCGCGCAGTTGAATCATGTCATAGCGTGTCAGCACGGTATGGAAGTTGTCATCGTTCCAGACCGAATTCGGCAGACGGTAGAGGTCATTGAGCGGCCCAAGCGCTTGGCTGGTTTCCTCATGCAGACAGTCGCGCACCTCTTGGGGCGTGGCTTCCGCCGGAATGAAAACCGTGGCTGAGACGCGCTGCTTCACCTGTGTCCAGTCGCCCCGTGCGGTGCGACGGGCGGCGCGGTAATCGTCCCAGCCGCTGACATTGGGCACCACGAAACAGGCCGCATTCGGCACTTCGCGCGACATTTGTTTGCGCGGCACGAAGTCGATCTGAATGTGGTTTTGCGCCGAGGCCCCCACCGAGATCGGAACCCCGGCTTCGCCGCGTAGCCGCGACACGAGCCGCGCCAATTCGCGCGGTGCGCTTGCGGGCGCAC
Organism: Rhodobacter aestuarii; assembly: GCF_900156655.1. Classification (GTDB taxonomy): domain Bacteria; phylum Pseudomonadota; class Alphaproteobacteria; order Rhodobacterales; family Rhodobacteraceae; genus Rhodobacter; species Rhodobacter aestuarii. The sequence continues at coordinate 64,959 of NZ_FTOG01000005.1, forward strand.
CCGCCCCGAGCGAGACCGTGATCGGCCCTTCAAAGCGCGAGAATTGCGGGATTGCGCGCCCGGATTCGAGCGAGAAGCTCAATTCCATGAAGTCCCGCGCCAAGGCAGAATTGCTTGGCAGGCTTTCAGGGCGCTGCGCTGGCAACGACATATCCACGCCCGCTGATGGATCAGCGAGGGGAAGGTCGATGGCTGCCGTTGAGGCCCGAGTGGTGGGCGCATCAATACTGGGCGGGGCTGACATACAGCCCGCCAGCATCACAGCGGCAATCAGCCCGGAGCACCGGGCAATAGAATGAGAGGCCCGCAGCGCATAGCGCTGGGGCCGGACGAATTCCGCGGTGGCAGCCGCAGAATCCGCCCGGAACGGCAGACAATTCGAACGCATGGCAGTGCGTATCCCAGGTTTTGTAGGCCACTGTAGGCACAGCGCCGTAACTTCGACCAGTAATTCTTTGAGTTGCAATGGGATTTTAATAAGGCGGCCCCAGATGTGGTGCCATTAACCTTTCAAACACCCGCCTTATTGTTGCCACAATTGGGCAGCGCGCGGGGCTTTGGTGCAGATGCGGAAACGCAGCGTTCGGAAACCAAGCCGATCCGGGCAGATTAACGCCGAATCAAGATCATGTTGTTTCTGATCTGGAAACACGCATAGCGTGCAAATAATGGAAAATGCTCGCGTTTTTTTGCTTTTCGCGGCGCAAGCCGGAAACATTACCGGCCTTGCCGCAGGCATTGGCGGGCAAAATGAAAACGCCCCAGCGCAAAGCCGGGGCGTTTTGTGGTGGTCGAGTCGTTGGAGTAACGCGCGCTTTAGCGGGCGCGGCGACGTCCACGGCCCCCGGCCGACGCGGCAGCAGCCGAGGCCTCGGCAAAGGTCGCGCCTTCTTTCATCGCGTCCAGCACTTTGGAGAGTTTGATCCACTCCATCGAGTTGGCGTCGTGGTCCATCAGCAAGTTGGCGGCGCGGATCGCCTCCATCTCTTGGCTGCGCACCGGGTTCATGATCGCTGAGGTCATGCCTGCGCCAATCGCCATCGGCAAGAAGGCCCCGTTGACGCCATGACGGTTCGGCAGACCGAAGGAGATGTTCGAAGCGCCGCAGGTGGTGTTCACGCCCAGCTCGGTGCGCAGACGTTGCACCAGCGTGAAGACCTGACGGCCCGCCGAGGCCATTGCGCCCACCGGCATCACCAGCGGGTCCACCACAATGTCATGCGCCGGGATGCCGAAATCGGCCGCGCGCTGCACGATCTTTTTCGCCACTTCAAAGCGGACATCGGGGTCTTCCGAAATCCCGGTGTCGTCGTTCGAGATCGCCACGACCGGCACGTTGTATTTTTTCACGAGCGGCAGCACGAGTTCGAGACGCTCTTCTTCCCCGGTGACGGAGTTCAACAGCGGGCGGCCCTCACAGGCTTCCAGACCGGCTTCAAGCGCGGCGGGCACCGAACTGTCGATGCACAGCGGCACATCGGTGATCGCTTGCACGCGGGTGATCAGGTCGCGCATCAGCGGCGGTTCAACGAAGTTGTTGTCGGCGTAACGCGGATCTTCGGCCATTTTGTTGGAGAAGACAGCGCCCGAGTTGATGTCGAGCACGGTCGCCCCACAGGCCACCTGTTCCAGCGCATCTTTCTCGACGGTGGTGAAATCGCCCAGCTCCAGCTCGGCGGCCAGTTTTTTGCGGCCCGTCGGGTTGATACGCTCGCCGATCACGCAGAAGGGCTCGTCGAAGCCGATGGTGACGGTCTTCGTCTTGCTCTCGAGAATGGTGCGGGTCATTTTCAGCCTTTCACTTGATCTGCGATCCAGGTCGCGTTCGTTTTGATACCGCCGAGCGGGAAGAAATGCACGGCTTCGATGCCGAAGGCGGGGTTGGCGGCTTTATGCTTCGCCAGTTCTTTCAAGAGTTCGGTCGGCTCCAGCGGCGCGAGCAGCTTGGTCACGTCTTTGGCGCGTTTTTGCAGCACTTTGAGCGAGGGGCCAACACCGCAAGCGATGGCGTATTTGATCAGCGTTTGCAGCTTGGCCGGGCCCGCGATGCCAATATGCACCGGCATGGTGATGCCTTCTTCGGCCAGACGGTTCACCCAAGCGATCATCGGACCGGCTTCAAAGGCGAATTGGGTGACAATCGCGCAATCGGCGTCGGTGGTGTCAGCGAAACGCTGTTTCATATGCAGCGCTTGCATCACCATTTTGTCGCCACCTTTGGGGTCGATGTCGCGGCTGCCTTCGGGGTGGCCCGCGAAATGGAGCCGCTCAAAGCCCGCAAACGCGCCGGTTTCCACAAGCTGCATTGCATTATCAAGCGTGCCCACCGGCGTGGTCGGCCCGCCGCCCAGCAGCAGCGCTTGTTTCACATCGGCTTCGCCTTTGTAGCGCGCCACCCAGTCACGCAGTTGCAGCGCGTCGCGCATGATGCGCGCGGGGAAGTGCGGCATCGGCTCAAAGCCTTCTTCGCGCAGCCGCTTCACCGTGGCGACCATTTCTTCGATCGGCGTGCCTTCGATATGGGCAACATAAACGCGGGTGCCCGCAGGCAGGAGTTCGCGGAAGTCCGGGATCTTCGCGGCGGTGCGCGGCATCACTTCCATCGAGAACCCCTCGAGGAAAGCAGGCACAGCGCCATTGGTGGGCGCACTGGTGTCGCGGCGGAAATTCAGAAGGGCCATGTCTCTCTCCGTCAGGTTGTCTGGCTGGGTGGGGCGGCGTTTGCCCAGCCGTCATTGGCAATCAACCGGGCCAAAGCCGCGGCATCGTAGTCGGAGAGAACCCGCGCCAGTTCGGCTTCGGCTGCTTCCGCATCCGATCCGTCGCGGGTGCCAATCATCACCTTGCGCCATTCTGCAAGATAGGCATCGCTATCCTTTGCGCCCACTTTCATCGCGCAGCGATCAATCGCTTGCTCAAACCGTTCGGGGAGCGGTTTCTTAACGCCCCGACGGCCAGAGCCGACAATGATCTGCGCTGGAATGTCGCGCCAGAAGACGATGGTGATATCGGCCATGTGTGATTCCCTCTTGATCCAGCAATACGTGTCAAAACGACGACGCCGGTGACGGATTTCGACATTTTTCGCAAAGTTGGCGACACAGCCACGTTTCCTTACCCGGCTGTTGCATCGCTGCGCATCCTCGAATTCTGCAAGATGATGATGAGCCTTGCTCACTTGCCGTTAAGGTCAAGGAAGCAGGGGCCGAAGCGTGGGTTTTGCCTTAAAACTTGGTCGCATTCTTGCTGATTGCGCCGCGGCGCGGACGGCAGGGCCGCGGTGCGCCCGCGTTCTTGCTGCGCAGCGCATCACCGAACCGCTCACAAAATCAGGCAAAATCGGGCTGCGGGGGCGATGTGACGATCGTCACCATATCGTCACCTGCGCGCTTGATCCTGCCTCCCCCCCGCGCTACCTAGGGGATAACTTGAAATCGGAGGGCGTGAAGATGGCGCCCAGGCGTCCTCGGGCTGCGGGCGCGATCCCGAAAAAGGTCGAACGCGCTGCACCCACCCCCGCCGAGTCGGGCGAGCTTTATGCTGCGCTTGATCTCGGCACCAATAGTTGCCGGATGCTGATTGCCCGACCGAAGGGGGATCAGTTTCAGGTGGTCGACAGCTTTTCGAAAGCTGTCCAGCTCGGCCAAGGGTTAGAAGCCTCTGGGCGCTTGTCTCGTTCATCTATGGCGCGGACGGTGCAAGCGCTGCAAATTTGCCGCCGTAAGATCGAAAGCCATGGCGTGAAGCGGATGCGCTTGGTAGCGACCGAGGCCTGCCGCCGGGCGGGCAATGCGCGTGACTTCATCCGTTACGTGCGACGCGAAACCAATCTGCCGCTGGAGATCATTCCGCCAGAAGAGGAAGCGCGGCTCGCGGTGATCTCTTGTGCTTCGCTGGTGAAGGCCGAGACCGAGCAGCTTTTGGTCGTGGATATTGGCGGCGGGTCGACCGAGCTTGTCTGGATCGACATTTCCAAAGTGCCGTGGTGTGACCGCCCGCGCTCGATCATGCGGCTCTCGGGCGGGTTTTCGCAGCCCGAATGCGATATTCCCTCGGCCCGCGTGGTCGATTGGATTTCCGTGCCGCTTGGGGTGGCCACGCTCAAAGACCAATTCGGCGATGTCGAAGATGACGCCGCGCGGTTTGCGCTGATGTCTTGGTTCTTCGAAGAGAAACTGGCCGATTTCGCGCCCTATGCATCGGGCACGCCGCAAGCCGGGTTTCAGGTGATTGGCACCTCGGGCACGGTCACCACGGTTGCCGCCTGCCACCTTGGGCTCAAGCGCTATGATCGCAACCGGGTCGATGGGCTCACCATGACCTCGGGCGAGATTGATGCGGTGATCCGCTCGTTTTTGAACTTAGGCCCGGATGGGCGGCGCGCGGACCCGCGCATTGGGCGGGATCGGCACACGCTCATTATGTCGGGGGCCGCGATCTTGCAGGCGTTGATGCGGGTTTGGCCCACAGACCGGATGTCGGTCGCGGACCGTGGCCTGCGCGAAGGGCTGCTTTACGCACAAATGGCCGAAGATGGCGTCTTAGAAGAAATGAAGCCGATCGAAGGGGAAATGAAATGACGAAAACTCCGACCGGCAAGAACACCTCGGGCCGTGGACAGCGCGATCTGCGGGTGCGGGTGAAAACCGCAAAAGGGCGGAAGCTGTCGTCCACCCTTTGGCTGGAGCGGCAACTGAACGATCCTTATGTGATCCGCGCCAAGAAAGAGGGCTATCGCGGCCGCGCCGCCTTCAAGATTTTGGAGCTGGATGAAAAGTTCCGCTTCCTTGTGCCGGGCGCACGGGTGGTCGATCTTGGCTGCGCACCGGGCGGTTGGTGCCAAGTCGCGGTGAAACGCGTCAATGCGCTTGGCGAGAAATCGGGCAAGAAGCGCGGCACCGTGCTGGGCGTTGACCTGCAAGAAGTGGATGCAATCGCCGGGGCCGAAATCCATCAGCTCGACTTTTTGGAAGATGATGCCGATGAAAAGGTGAAGGGCTGGCTTGGGGGCAATGCCGATGTGGTAATGTCGGATATGGCCGCCGCCGCTTCGGGCAACCAGCAGGTGGACCACCTGCGCATCATTACGCTTTGCGAGCATGCCGCCTATTTCGCCTTTGATGTGCTGGATGAAGGCGGCACCTTTGTCGCCAAAGTGCTGGCGGGCGGGGCCGAGCAGGGGCTGATGACCGTCTTGAAAAAGAATTTCGACAAGGTGGTGAATGTGAAGCCGCCTTCAAGCCGCAAGGACAGTTCCGAAAAATTCGTTGTGGCGACAGGCTTTCGCGGCAAACGCCATGAAGAGGGGGCGAGTGAGTAGCCTTTTGCGACCAAAGTCGTAGAGGTCGCACCTCTTGCGCGAACATCGAAACCGCCTATCCTGCCATTTCGTCGCACCGAAAAGAGGGGAGGCTTTCCGATGCGCAATTCCCGGCCACAGGGCCGCAATCATGCCGAGATCGTGCAATCGGTCGTCTCCTCTCCGCGTGCGGCGGGGCAGGCGGGTTTTGCCGCCTCTTGGCGGCGCTCGATGATCCATCACAAACTTGACCCGGCGGTGCACAAAGCCGGGGAGCGGCTCTCGGCTTCCGAGGTGGCGTTGCGGCGCGAGGCAGCGGGGCTTTTGTTGCAAGTGGCGACGCCCGTGCTCGACCGTTTGGCCCGCGCGGCTTGTGAGGCGGGCTGTGCGGTCTTCCTCTCTGATGCCGAGGGATTCGTGCTGGATGAACGGATGCGCGAAGGCGACCGGACCGCTTTTCACGGCTCCAACCTTGCGCCGGGGTCGGATTGGTCCGAGGGCCGCGAGGGCACGAACGGTATTGGCACTTGCTTGGCCGAGGGGCGCGCGGTGACGGTGTGGCGTGACCAACATTTCCGCGCCAATAACACCGGGCTCACCTGCATGGGCGCGCCGGTCTTTGGCGCGCAGGGCGAATTGGCGGGGGTGATTGATGTCTCTTCCGCGCGCGAAGATATGACCGAGGGCTATGCCCGCCTTGTGGGGCTCACGGTGCAAGATGCGGCGAGCCGTATTGAATCCGATCTTTTCCGTGCCTCCTTTGAAGGGGCGCGCATCCTTTCCACCGGCGGTGCGGAGGATGGACCGCAAGGGGTGATGCTTTTGGCGCTTGACCGCGATGATCTGGTGATTGGCGCAACCCGCGCCGCGCGGCGGCACTTGGGGCTTGAAGAAGCGCAGATTGGGCGGCTGCCCGCGAATGATCTTTTCGGCGCGCGGTCGGAAACCGGCCAAGGCGCGCTGGCCGAGGCGCAGCGGGCCGAGATGGCACGCGCGCTCGCGCGCTCAGGCGGCAATGTCTCTGCCGCAGCGCGCGATCTGGGCATTGGCCGCGCCACCTTTTACCGCAAAGCGAAAGCGCTCGGGCTGAGCGTTTAAGGCCAGCCGGGCAGGGCGTTGCACCCCACAGCGCGTTTCATACAGGGTGCAACGGCGTATTGGCGAAGCCCGCAGCGGCCACATCGCGGCACAAACTATCCCATTGGCAATCGCGGCAAGCGGCACGGATCGTATCGGACGCAAAGGCCGCGCGCAGCGCGGTGATGCGCTCTGCGGTAAGATGTAGTGTCGCCCCCGGCATGATTTCGATGCCCAGCAAGGCGCCCACATCGCGCGCGGCGGCGGCATCGCGTGCGGTGACGCTACAGCCGTGGCAATGCGGTTCGGGCTCATCGAGCAATGGCGCGCAAATATCATCGGGGCCGGTGACGATCTCAATCTCTTCGCCTGCACCAAGACGCGGCACGATGGCGGACATATTCACCGTAAAGGCAGGTGTGTAACCGGTGCCCGAATAGCTGAGCATGCACAAAAGGTGATGCGGTCTGAGCCGGATCGTCATGCTTGGGCCTTTGCGGGGAGAGGGGAGGGCGTTTGGGGCATCGCTTTTCGTGCTTTTCTGTCCGTCGTGTGATTCCCCGTAGCCCAGATGACCGCAGTTGGCGCAGCGCTGCAACCGGATCGGTTTCCTGATCTGCCTGCGACAAGCTGCCGCCTTTACCAAAATCTTAATGCTGCAGTTGCACCTGTCTCGCCCCTGAAACAGGTGAGGCATAACCTCAGGACAAACCGGCTATGCAATAAGCGCAAGCTGTCGCAAGGTAAGTCCATCAACAGGCTCTGGGAGGAGCTGGTGACCATCAGGGAGGAATAAGATGGCCAACGACATGCCGCATGCGTTCAACGGGGTGATGGTGTCGCCCTTCAAACCGCGCTACGAAAACTTCATCGGGGGCAAATGGACGCCGCCGGTTGGGGGCCAGTATTTCGACAACATCACGCCGATCACTGGCGAGAAAATCTGTGAAGTTGCCCGCTCGGGTGCCGCAGATGTGGAACTGGCGCTGGATGCCGCCCATGCGGCCCGCGAAGCTTGGGGCACCACCTCGGCCGCGCATCGCTCCAACGTTCTCTTGAAAATCGCCGATCGTCTGGAAGAAAACCTCGACCTGCTCGCTGCCGCCGAAACTTGGGACAACGGCAAGCCGATCCGCGAAACCACCGCCGCTGACATTCCGCTGTCGGTTGACCATTTCCGCTACTTTGCGGGCGTGCTGCGGGGCCAAGAAGGCTCGATGTCGGAAATCGACAACGACACCGTCGCCTACCACTACCACGAGCCGCTCGGCGTTGTGGGCCAGATCATCCCGTGGAACTTCTCGATCCTGATGGCGGCGTGGAAACTTGCCCCGGCGCTCGCCGCTGGCAACTGCATCGTGATGAAACCGGCCGAGCAAACGCCCGCCGCGATCATGGTGCTGATCGACGTGATCAAAGACCTGCTGCCCGCCGGTGTTCTGAACATCGTCAACGGCATGGGCCCCGATGTTGGCGCGCCGCTTGCCCGTTCGAACCGGATCGCGAAAATCGCCTTCACCGGCTCGACCGAAACTGGCCGCAAAATCATGCAATACGCCACCGAGAACCTGATCCCGGTGACGCTGGAGCTTGGCGGCAAATCGCCCAACATCTTCTTCTCCGACGTGATGGCGAAAGACGATGCCTTCTTGGATAAAGCCGTCGAAGGCTTCGTGCTCTTTGCCTTCAACCAAGGCGAGGTTTGCACCTGCCCGAGCCGCGCGCTTGTGCAAGAAGACATCTATGAAGAGTTCATCGCGCGCTGCATTGCCCGCGTGAAAGCGATCAAACAGGGCGACCCGCGTTTGATGGAAACCATGGTCGGCGCGCAGGCGAGCCAAGAGCAGCAAGACAAGATCATGTCTTACCTCAAGATTGGCCGTGAAGAAGGCGCGGAAGTGCTGACCGGCGGCGACGCGGCAAGCCTTGGCGGCGATCTGGCGAATGGCTTCTACATCCAGCCGACGATCCTCAAAGGCCACAACAAGATGCGGGTCTTCCAAGAAGAGATCTTTGGGCCGGTCGTTTCTGTGACCACCTTCAAAGACGAAGAAGAAGCCCTGCATATCGCCAATGACACGATGTATGGCCTTGGTGCTGGCGTCTGGTCGCGTGACATCAACACCTGCTACCGCTTTGGCCGCCATATCCAAGCGGGCCGTGTTTGGGTGAACAACTACCACGCCTATCCGGCGCACGCGGCCTTTGGTGGCTACAAACAATCGGGCATCGGGCGTGAAACCCACAAAATGATGCTCGACCACTACCAGCAAACCAAAAACATGCTGGTCAGCTACAACCCGAACAAGCTGGGCTTCTTCTGATCCTTCCCATCCGCCCAGCTTTGGCCGCTCCTTCCCGGGGGCGGCCATTTTCATTTGCATCGAATGCCACGTATTATCGCCTTGTCATTCTGAACAAGGGAAACCGCTTCTTAGGCTTGTTTGCTTAGCCTTCCCGGCGTCCGAGTTCGGGAGTTTTCGTATGTCCCTCCGCAAACAGATCCTGCTTTTGCCTGTCGTTGCCGCATTGATCGGCGTGTTGCTTGTCTCCGCCGGAATGGTGCTTGTAGGGCAGCAAACGCTTGAAGCCGCTTACGACAATGAACGTGCCGTAAATGAAGAAACGCTGCGTCTGGCGTTGATTGGTAAAGAAACCGAAGCGCTGTCTATGGCGCGGGTTTTGGCCGCGATCCCCGCGCTGCAAGAAGCCGCCGCGAACCGCGATGATATGGCGATCGAGGCGATTTTGGCGAAAGCCTATGATGATCTTGTGGCCCAAACCGGGCTCAAGCAGATGCAATTCCATACTCCGCCTGCGACCTCGCTTATTCGGCTGCACAAGCTGTCGAAGCGCGGCGATGATCTGAGCCCGTTCCGCCAGACCGTGGTGGACGCCAACCGCGACGAAGTCTCTGTCATGGGGCTGGAGCGTGGCGTCGCCGGTGTGGGCGCACGCGGCATCGCCTCGGTGCGCTGGCAGGGCAAACATGTCGGCACCGTCGAGGTGGGCTTTGACATGGATGTGAAATTCCTCGGCGAGATGGCCGCGAATACCGGGAAGATGTACGAGTATTATGTGGTGCCCAGTGCGGATGTGGCCGCCTCGACCGGGGAAGCTTTGGCGAAGATCGAGCGCACGGCAGATACCACCGGCGCACCGCCAATGCTGGACAGCGCGCAGATCAAGCAGGTGCTGGAAACCGGCTCGGTGGATGTCGAACATGATTTCGAAGGCGAGGCCTATATTGGCCGTGCCATCGCGGTGAAAGATTTCTCTGGCGGGATTGCAGGGATTTATGTGGTTGCCGGCAAGAACCATTTGGCCGCGCAGCTTTTAGCGAACGAAATCAAAATGATGGGCGTCTCTGTTGTGTTGGCGCTGGCCTTTGCCTTCGCCTTTGCATGGGGTTACGGAAGCCGCATCGTCAATTGCATTTCGCGGATGTCGCAAACGACCCGGGCAATTGCCGAGGGCGATACCAATGTTGAAGTGCAGGGGCTGAATCGCAATGATGAGATCGGCGCGATGGCCAAGGCGCTGCAGGTGTTCAAAGCCAATCTGCAAGAAAATGCCCGGATGCAGGCCACGATTGCCGAAGAAGAGGCGGCTTTGAAAGCCGCTGAGGCTGCGCGCATCGCACAAGAAGAAGCGGCTCGCGCGGAACGCGAGCAGGCGGAAGCCGAGATGATCGAACGCCGCCGTCAACGCGAGATCGCGGCGCAAGAAGAGGCCGAACGTCAGGCGGTTGAGGCACAAGCGCGGCTGGCCGATCAGGAACGCGTGGTCAGCGCCTTGGCGCATGGCTTGCAGGCTTTGGCCGATGGTCATATCTGCGCGCGCATCCACGACCCGCTGCCGGGCGACTATGATGTGCTGCGGCAAAACTTCAATGCTGCGCTCGAAAAGCTTTGCGGGGCGATGCAGCATATTGATGACAGCGCGGTGCGGGTGGATGAAGAGGCGGCGCGTTTGGCCGATGCCTCGACCCGGTTGTCGCATAATGCCGAGCAAAACGCGGCAGCTTTGGAAGAAACGGCTGCGGCGCTAAATGAATTGACCAGTTCGGTCTCTTCGGCGGCGGAAGGGGCTGTGAGCGCGCGCAAAATGGCAGATACGGCTCGCGACAATGCCGAAAACGGCGCGAATGTGGTGAAAGAGGCGGTCTCGGCGATGGCGGAGATTGAAACCTCGTCTGAGGCGATTTCGCGGATCACCCATGTGATCGAAGAGATTGCCTTCCAAACCAATCTCTTGGCGCTGAACGCAGGGGTTGAGGCCGCGCGGGCGGGCGAAGCCGGACGGGGCTTTGCGGTCGTGGCTTCTGAGGTGCGGGCGCTGGCGCAGCGCGCCTCGGATGCGGCACGTGAAATCTCGGATCTGATCACCACTTCCACCACGCAGGTGCAGGGCGGGGTGAAGCTGGTGGGCCGCACCGGCGAGGCGCTCGATCATATTCTGACCTCGGTGCGTGATATTCATGCGCGGATGGGTGAGATCGCCTCTTCTGCTGAAGAGCAGGCGCGCGGCATCGTCGAGATCAATGGTGCGGTGATGCAGCTTGATCAGACCACGCAGCATATGGCCAATATGACCGATCAAACGGCGGCATCGGGCCGGGCGCTGGCGATGGAAGGCACGCAGCTTAAACAGACGGTCGAGACCTTCGATCTCAAGAAAGATGCGGTAAGTGCCGCCACGGCCTCTGCAGCCTGATCTGCTCAGTCTGTGATGAAAACGGGGCGCCCTTGGGCGCCCCTTTCGATTTTTGCCAATGCGCTGCGCAGGCTTAATGCGCGGTGTCTTCGCCTTTTTTGACCGGCGGATATTTGGCGTTTTTCTTCAGTGTTTTGGCGTGGTTCGTGATCCAATCCATCGCCGCCAAAAGAACGCCAGAGATCACGAACACCAGATGGATCACCACCATCCAGATGATCTTTTCTTGCGGATATTTATCGAGATCCATGAACACCTTCAGCAGATGGATCCCCGAGATCGCCACGATCGAGGCCACCAATTTTAGCTTGAGCGTTGAAAAGTCGACCTCGCCCTGCCAATCGGGCCGGTCTTCGTGATCGCCGGTATCCATGCGCGAGACGAAATTCTCATAGCCCGAGAAAATGACGATGAGCAGAAGGTTCGCCGCAAGGCTGAGGTCAATCAGCGACAGCGCCCCCATCACCGCGTGATCCACATCGAGATGCGGGACTTCCAGCGCAAAGTGATAAAGCTCCAGCGCAAAGGCCCAAAGCAGGATCGCCAAGACCGTAACAAGGCCCAAATACATCGGCGCCATCAGCCAGCGACTGGCAAACAGCACCCGTTCAATTGCGCGTTCCATGAAATTCCCCCTGAAAAAGCGCGGGCCAAGCCCGGACGCAATGTCTTGCGTCTAGATACGCATCAGGGGCCCCCATGCAAAGATATTTGTCTTTAGCAAAGCTATTTGTCAGCCGCCGCGACGAAACTGCGAGGGCGTTTTGCCGATTTTGCTATGGAAGGCGCGGGTGAAATAGGCGGGGCTGGTGAAGCCCAAGGTTTCCGCGATCTCTTTCACCGGGGCACGGGTTTCCGAGAGCAGCCTGCGCGCCTCATAAAGGCGGCGTTCTTGCAAAAGCTCCGACGCTGCGCGGCCGCAATTGGCGCGGCAGGCGCGGGTCAAGTGTGTGGGCGTGACCCCTAGCTGCGCGGCATAATCGCTGACCGTATGACCGGTGCGGAAATCGCGCTCCAAAAGCGCAGAATAGCGCGCCACCAGCTTCCGGGTCGGGCCAGCGGGTCGGGTTTCGGCGGGCAGGGCTTCGCTTTGGCGCTCAATCACCACACTCAAAAGCCCCAGATAATGGCTCGCCGCGCGGTCTGCACCGGGGCGCCCGCTTTCCAATTCGCGGGTGACGGAATCGATCAACCCGGTGAGTTCGGCTTGCGCGGCGGTATCACGGATCCGCAAATGCTGCGCAGCATGGGGCAGCGCCAAATCCGTATTGCGGCCAAAAAAGACAGCCATGCCATGGGTTTGCAAGCCGACCTCAAAAGCGTGCATGACCCCTGCGGGGATGAAGGCCGCCGTATAGGGACCATAGCCGCGTGTGACGCCACCCATGGTGATCCGGCCCTGACCACGGGTGAACCACAAAAGATAGGGTTCTGAAAGCGCGCGCATCGCCTCCACCCGCCAGCGCCCGCCTTGGGTGAGGCGCGCGAGCGGCACCACACGCGGCGCCGAAGGCGCCTCGGGCAACAGCGTCGTGCGCGGTTTTGCGGGCGCAGAACTCGCCTTGGACGCGGGCTTGTCATCAGGTCGCGCGGGCGCGGTCTGCGTCGCCATTTGCGACAACGGAGGGGCGTTGAACAGTTTCACGGGGCAGCTATCCGAATAGCGGAAATCGCTTTAAGAATAGGGGCGAGCAGCTTGTTATTGCAACGAAAATTAAGGGGATCGGCGGGTTTCTGTTAGCCGCGCAGGATATTGTGCCAGTCTTTCATGCGAGCACGAAACCATGTGCGTTGGCGCTTGGCATATTGGCGCGAAGCGGCCTTGGCGCGGGTGATCGCTTCGTCCAAATCCAGTTCGCCGCGCAAATAAGCCACCAATTCCGGCGCCCCAATCGCGCGCGCCCAAAGGGCGGTTTCGTCCCAAATCGGCAGCACCGCGCGGACCTCGTCTAGTGCGCCATGCTCCATCATCAGATCAAAGCGCCGGTCGATCCGCTCGGCCAAAGTATCGCGGTCCATCTGCACCACAAATGCGGCGCAGTCGGTGAGCGGCAGCAGGGGCGGGGGCGTGTCATCTTGCCAAGCGGCCAAACCGCGCCCGGTGGCCTGCATCACCTCCCACGCGCGCTGCACGCGCATTGGGTTCAGCGGATCGACCCGTGCAGCCGTGGCGGGGTCAAGTTCGGATAGCATGCCCTCATGCCCCTCGGCCATGCGCCGTGAATCGGCCAGTTCGCGCACTTCGGGCGGGGTTGCGGGGATCTCGGCCAGTCCCTCGGTCAGCGCGGTGAAATAAAGCCCCGTGCCCCCCGTGATGATCGGTCGCGGCCCGGTGCCCGCGCGATGGGCAGCAAGAATAGGCGCAAGCGCGCGCAGCCAATGCCCGACGGAGTATTCTTGCCCCGGCGCAAGGTGCCCATAGAGCAAATGCGGCGCGCGGGCCTCTTCTTCTACGGAGGGGCGCGCAGAGAGCACTTGCCAGCAATTCCAGATCTGAAGCGCATCGGCATTCACCACAACGCCGCCAGATTGCGTTGCAATATCAAGTGCTAAAGCCGATTTCCCGCTGGCGGTCGGCCCCGCGATCAGCACCGGGCGGTCGGCGGGCAGTGTTGCAAGATCGAACATTTGCCTCCCCCTCAGGCGCGCGCGGCGGGTTGTATCTGGCGCTCATTTGCGACATTTTGCGCGGCAATGACAACCCGAGATCAGATCGAGGAACCGCGATGAGCGACGCTGCCGAGCCGAGTGTGAAATACAAGCGTGTGTTGTTGAAGATTTCCGGTGAGGCATTGATGGGGGACCAAGGCTACGGCCTGCATCCGCCGACCGTTGCCCGGATCGCGCGCGAAGTGAAATCGGTCCATGATATGGGCGTCGAGATTTGCATGGTGATTGGCGGCGGCAACATCTTCCGCGGGCTTGCGGGCTCTGCGCAGGGGATGGAGCGCACCACCGCCGATTACATGGGGATGCTGGCCACGGTGCTCAATGCGCTTGGGATGCAAGCCCAGCTTGAGGCGCTTGGTATCCACACCAGAGTGATTTCGGCGATTCCGATGGATCAGGTCTGCGAGCCCTACATTCGTCGCCGCGCCGTGCGTCACCTTGAAAAAAAACGCATTTGCGTGTTTGCGGCGGGCACCGGCAACCCCTATTTCACCACCGATACGGCGGCGACGCTCCGCGCCAATGAAATGGCCTGTGAAGCGATTTTCATGGGCAAAAACGGGGTTGATGGGGTCTATGACATGGACCCGAAAAAGCACCCTGAGGCGAAGCGTTACGAGACCGTCAGCTATGACGAGGTTTTGCAAAAGAACCTTGGCGTCATGGATGCTTCGGCAATTGCGCTTGCGCGCGATAACAACCTGCCGATCATCGTCTTCCCGCTTGATGAGCCGGGCGGCTTTAAAGGCATTTTGGCTGGCAAAGGCACCTATACCCGCGTTCAGGGGTGATTTGGGGCAAATTGCGATGACGCAGGGGCAGGGTGTGCGCGCTTGGCCCCTATCCATTCGCGCGCCGTGCCACTATAGAGAAACAGACTGACAAGACCCGGGGGGAACCCATGTCCGAAGAAATCGAAATCGACACCGATGACCTTGAACGCCGCATGGATGGGGCGATGCATGCGCTCAAACATGAATTTGGCACCCTGCGCACCGGCCGTGCCTCTGCCACGATGGTGGAGCCGATCATGGTCGATGCCTATGGCTCGATGACGCCGATCAACCAAGTTGGCACGATCAACGTGCCCGAGCCGCGCATGGTCACCGTAAACGTCTGGGATAAGGGCCTGATTGCCAAAGTCGAAAAGGCGATCCGCGAATCTGGTCTGGGCATCAACCCGCAGACCAACGGGCCGATCATCATGCTGCCGATCCCGGAACTGAACGAAGAGCGCCGCCGCGAGTTGACCAAGGTCGCCGCGCAATATGCCGAACATGCCCGTGTCGCCATTCGCAACGTGCGCCGCGATGGTATGGATCAGGTGAAAAAGGCCAAATCCAACGGCATGTCGGAAGATGACCAGAAATTCTGGGAATCCGAGATCGAAGATCTGACCAAAAAGCACATCGGCTTGGTCGATAAGGCGCTTGAAGACAAGCAAGCGGAGATCATGCAGGTCTAAGACCTGCGGAAAGGCAGTTCATGGCCGCGACCGAGCCCAGCTCTGAGCCAGCGACCGGGGGCGGCATCACCGATTACGGGGTGCCGCATGTCGCCATCATTATGGATGGCAACGGCCGTTGGGCCAAACAGCGCGGCTGGCCGCGGCTGGTCGGCCATAGAAAGGGCGCAGAACGGGTGAAAGAAATCGCCCGGGCCTGCCCCGATCTTGGGGTGAAATACCTCACGGTCTATGCTTTTTCGACCGAGAACTGGAAGCGCTCGACCGAGGAAGTGCTGGGGCTGATGGCGCTGTTCGCGCGCTACATTCAGCGCGAGGCAGATGCGCTTTCTGCCGAAGGGGTGCGGATGCGCTTCATCGGCAACCGTGAACCGCTTGATCCGAAGCTGGTCGCGCTGATGGAAGGGATCGAGGCGCGAACCTCGGGCAATTGCCGGCTCAATCTGACGGTCGCCATCAACTATGGCGGGCGTGATGAATTGCGCCGCGCGGCCGCAGCTTTGGCGGCCGAAATCGCGGCGGGTCGTGCGCCGGACAGCGTCACCGAAGCCGATCTTGAGGCCTATCTGGATACCGCTGGGTTGCCCGATCCGGATTTGGTGATCCGCACTTCGGGCGAGACGCGGACCTCCAACTTCTTGCCGTGGCAAGCGGCTTATTCCGAATATGAATTCACGCCGACGCTTTGGCCTGATTTCACGCCGCAAAAGATGGCGGGAATTTTGGCCGATTTCGCCACACGTGATCGGCGTTTTGGCGGAGTGAAAGCATGAGTGCGAATTGGTCCGATCTGCGCGCGCGCACCCTTTCGGGGATCGCCATGGTCGCCGTGGGCGGCTTTGCGATTTGGTGGGGCGGGGTGGTCTTTGGGCTTCTGGCCGCGCTGGTCGTCACGCTGATGATCTGGGAATTGGCGCAGATGACGACACCCGAGGGCGTGTCGGGTCTGCATGCGAAAGCGCTGGCGGCTTTTGCTGGGGCGCTCACGCTTTTGGTGCTGTTTGTGCCCAATGCCATCACCCGGATCGCGCTTTTGCTCCCGGTGATCGTGGGCACGCTGCTGCCGCGCCGCGACAAGCCGATTTTTGCCGCTTACGCGTTTTTTGTCATGGCGACGGGCTATGCGTTGATCATGTTGCACCATTGGATTGGCGCGCTTGGGATTTTGTGGCTCGTGGCGGTGGTCGTGGCCTCGGATGTGGCGGGCTATTTTGCGGGCCGCGCGCTTGGCGGGCCAAAGTTCTGGCCGCGCTTTTCGCCGAAAAAAACCTGGTCTGGCACCGTGGCGGGCTGGATCGGCGCGGCGGGGATCGGCGCGCTGTTCTGGGTGATTGGCATGGGCAGCGCGGTGCTGATCCCGCTCTCTGCACTTATCGCCTTTTCCGGCCAAATGGGCGACATCGCCGAAAGCGCGATCAAGCGCCGCATGGGTGTGAAAGACAGCTCCAACCTTATTCCGGGGCATGGCGGGCTACTGGATCGCTTTGATGCGCTGATTGGCGCAGTTTCCATTCTGCTCCTGATCTATCCTCTATTGCCGCAGAACTTTTTCGGAGGATAAGTCATGCGACGCGTTTCGGTTTTTGGGGCCACCGGCTCGATCGGGGTCAATACGCTTGATCTGATCGCCCGCCGTCCGGGCGCGTTTCAGGTGGTGGCCCTGTCGGGTGGGCGCAATGTGAAATTGCTTGCCGAGCAGGCGCGCCAATTCAACGCCGAACTGGCCGTAACCGCGCATGAAGAGTGCCTACCCGCATTGCGCGATGCGCTTGCGGGCACGGGAACCGAGGTTGCCGCAGGCACGCAGGCTTTGGTCGAGGCCGCGCTGCGTCCCGCTGATTGGGTGATGAGCGCTATCGTCGGCGCAGCGGGCTTGGCGCCGGGGTTTGCCGCGCTCTCGCAAGGCACGACGCTCGCGCTTGCGAACAAAGAATCGCTCGTCACCGCCGGGCCGCTTTTGCTGGCCGAGGCGAAAAAACACGGCGCGCGCATCTTGCCCGTCGATAGTGAACACTCTGCCGTGTTCCAAGCTTTGGTGGGCGAGGATATGGCCGCGGTGGAGCGGGTGATCATCACCGCCTCTGGCGGGGCATTCCGCGATTGGCCGCTCGAAAAGCTGAAAGACGCGACGGTTGCGCAAGCCTCCACCCACCCGAACTGGGCAATGGGGCAGCGCATCACCATCGACAGTGCCTCAATGTTCAACAAGGCGATGGAGCTAATTGAAACCAAAGAGTTCTTTGGCCTGCCGCCGGAAAAGATCGAAACCATCGTGCATCCGGAATCGCTGATCCATGCGCTCGTGGGCTTCAAAGACGGTGCGCTGATGGCGCATCTGGGCGCGCCCGATATGCGCCATGCGATTGGCTATGCGCTCAACTGGCCCGAACGTGAAGATCTGCCGGTGGAACGGCTCGACCTTGCCAAAATCGCTGCGCTCACCTTCCGCGCGCCTGATGAGGTGCGCTTCCCGGCGCTGCGGCTTGCGCGCGAAACGATGGATATGGGCGGCACGGCGGGCGCGGCTTTCAACGCCGCGAAAGAAGCCGCATTGGACGCCTTCATCGGTGAAGAAATCGGTTTTCTGGCCATGACCACGCTCGTTGACCAAGTGCTTTCGGAAATGACTGCGCGCCATGACCTTGGCAAACCGCTTTCCGATCTCGATATGGTCTATGAGACCGACGCCACGGCGCGCGCCCTTGCACGCCAGATGATCCCGAGCCTGAGGACCTGACCCTTGGAATTCCTGCCCGATTTCGGCAACCTGCTTTACACCATCATCGCCTTCATCCTTGCGCTTTCCGTGATCGTTACGGTGCATGAATACGGCCATTACATCATTGGCCGGATTTGCGGCATCAAGGCCGAGGCGTTCTCGATCGGCTTTGGCCCGACGCTGATCAGCCGCAAAGACAAACATGGCACCGTCTGGAAACTTTCGGCGATCCCGGCGGGGGGCTATGTGAAGTTTCTGGGCGATGCCAATGCGGCGTCCGCAGGCGCTGACGAAGGTGCGATGGCGGCGCTGAGCGCAGCCGAGCGGCGGCAAACCATGCATGGTGCTCCGCTTTGGGCGCGTGCCGCCACGGTCGCGGCGGGCCCTGCATTCAACTTCATCTTGTCGATCTTCGTCTTTGGGGCGGCGATCTGGTGGCAGGGCACGGCCGTTGAGCCGCCGCGCGTGGCCGAGATTGTCGCGCTGCCGAATGGCTCGGGCGATCTGCGCCCCGGTGATGCGGTGCTCGCCATCGAAGGCGTGGATCTGCCCGATTACAGCGCGTTGATGGACATTTCCACACCCGAAGCGCCGTTCCTGACCTATCGCATCAACCGCGATGGCGCGGATATGGAGGTCGAAGGGCCGCAAATCGCGCCGCCGCGTGCCGATCAGGTGGTACCGCAATCGGCGGGCTATGAGGCGGGGTTGTTGGCGGGCGATGTGATCACCGCGATTAATGGGCAAGAGATTTGGCGCTTCGAAGACATCGTAGCCGCCGTCGATGCCACCAAAGGCGCGCCGCTGGATTTGCAAATCTGGCGCCCCGGCGAGGATGGCACGAGCGAGACCCTGAACATCACGCTTTCGCCCAAAATCATCGACATTCCGCAAGCCGATGGCAGCTTTACCAGCGACTATAAGATCGGGCTGATGGCGGGGATGGGCTTTTCGCCCGAAACCGAGCGTGGCGGCGTTGGCGAGGCGCTTGTGAACGGCACCAAACAGACCTGGCGCACCGTCACCGCCTCTGTCTCGGCGATCGAGAATATGGTCTTGGGCAATATCTCGAGCTGTAACCTGCGCGGTGCGATTGGCATTGCCGAAGGGTCGGCGGCGGCGGCCAAATCTGGCTTGGCCGATTTCATCTGGTTTATCGCGCTTTTGTCCACCGCTGTGGGCTTTATCAACCTGATGCCGATTCCCGTGCTGGATGGCGGTCATTTGATGTTCCACCTGTGGGAAGGCATCACTGGCAAGCCGCCGTCAGATCGTGTGATGTCGATGATGGTCTCGGTCGGTCTTGCGCTGGTGCTGAGCCTGATGGCCTTTGGCCTTTGGAACGACATCTCTTGCTAAAAGAGACGCTTTCGCGCTTGGCCTTTCGGCTCGGCGCAAAAGCCTCATTTTCGCCATATTCAGCCGCATTTGCGCCGCAATAGAGGGGTAACCCGATCCTGACGGATAGGGAGCACTCTCATGACGATGGTTCTGGCAGAAGGTTATCGCGGCTTGTCGCTGGTGTGGGATCTCACGCTGGACCGTCTGTTGATGCCCGCCGCGATCATGGTCGCGCTTTCCGGGGCCGCCGTGATCGGCGTGCAATTGCATGAGATGA
This sequence comes from Rhodobacter aestuarii, assembly GCF_900156655.1. GTDB lineage: Bacteria > Pseudomonadota > Alphaproteobacteria > Rhodobacterales > Rhodobacteraceae > Rhodobacter > Rhodobacter aestuarii. The sequence goes on from NZ_FTOG01000005.1 coordinate 84,523, forward strand.
TGGGCCCGATGGCGCCCGCCTCATACCAGCTTTAAGACCTCTTTCCCACAGCGCTTCACTCTATCGCCGCTTGGCCGCTCAGTCGCTTTGACAAGGCCGTTCTTTCTCGCTAGTCACAAACAAGATGTTGCAAAGACACTGGCGGGGTAAAGGGATGACGAACCGGCTGCAGGGCGCAAAACCCACGGCGAAAACGCGCAGGCTTGGCCATCGCGCACGGGTTTTGGCGACGACCACCTTCCTTGCCGTTGCGGCGCCGATTGCCTTTGTGGGCGCGCCGGTCTTGGCGCAAAGCTATTCCTTCCAAAAGGTCGTGATCGAGGGCAACGAGCGCGTTGAACCCGAAACGATCCTTGGGTTTGCGGCCATCGGCAAAGGTCAAAGCCTTGGGGCCGGGGCGCTCAACGATGCCTATCAGCGCCTTCAAGGCTCGGGGCTTTTCCAAAGCGTTGAACTGATCCCGCGCGGCGCGACGCTGACGATCAAGGTGCAAGAATTCCCGACGGTGAACGTGGTCGATTTTGAGGGCAACAAAGCGCTCAAAGACGAAATCCTCTCCACGGTCGTGAAAACGCAACCGCGTCGCATTTTCTCGCCTGCCTTGGTTGAAGCGGATGCTGCGGCGATTGCGCAGGGCTACGCCGAGGCGGGGCGTTTGAACGTCCGCGTCGATCCGAAAGTGATCAAGCGCTCAGGCAACCGCGTCGACGTGGTGTTTGAGATCAAGGAAGGCGCCGTTTCCGAGGTGAACCGCATCACCTTTACCGGCAACCGCTCCTATTCCGATCGCCGCCTGCGCGACGTGCTGGGAACGAAACAAGCGGGCATTTTGCACCGCCTTATTCAGCGCGACAATTTCGTGGCCGACCGGGTTGCGCTGGACCGGCAGATGCTGCTCGATTTCTACCGCTCGCGTGGCTACCCCGATGTGGAAGTGACGGGTGTTTCTTCGGAAATGACCCGCGACCGCGAAGGGTTCTTCATGACCTTCAACATCCGCGAGGGCCAGCAATACCACTTCGGCACCACCACGGTTGTCTCTGAAGTGAGCGAGCTGGATGCTGCGGATTTCGAAGGACTGATCAAAATCCGCGATGGCGCGATCTATTCGCCGGCCGCTCTCGACTATGCTGTGACCCGGATGGAAGAGGTCGCGCTGCGCCAAGGCGCGAATTTCGTCCGCGTCGATCCGCGCATCACGCGCGATCCGCGCACGCAAACGCTCAATGTCGAATTCGCGCTGGTGCGCGGTCAGCGCGTCTTTGTTGAGCGCATTGATATTGAGGGCAACACCACGACGCTCGACTCGGTGGTGCGGCGGGAGTTCAACACGGTCGAAGGGGACCCCTTCAACCCGCGTGAAATTCGCAATTCGGCGGAACGTATCCGCGCGCTTGGGTTCTTCTCGAAAGCGGATGTCGAATCGCGCCAAGGCTCTAGTGCCGATCAGGTTGTGGTCGACGTGAACGTCGAGGAACAGCCCACTGGTTCGCTGAGCTTCGGGGCGAGCTATGGTGCCTCGCAAGGCTTCGGGGTCAACGCCTCGTTGGAAGAAAGCAACTTCCTTGGGCGCGGGCAATATCTGGGCGTTTCGATCGGGACGACCGCTGACAACCAGAGCAACTCGATCGACTTCATCGAACCGCATCTTCTTGGGCGCGACCTGAAGGGCCGCATCCGGCTGTGGTACAATACGTCGGAAAGCGACAGCACCGACTTCGACACGAAGATGTATGGGATTTCGCCCTCGATCGAATTCCCGATCGCGCGGAACTCGCGGCTGGAATTGCGCTACACTTGGGCCAGCAACGAGCTGAGCGGGGTGACGAGCCAAGCTGATGCTGTGGCGGATGCGGATATCGATGACAACTACTGGTCTTCTTGGGCGCTTGAGCAAGAAGAAGGTAAGCGCGACAGCTCTGCCATCGGCTATACCTACACCTATGACACGCGCCGCACCGGGATCGACCCGCGCTACGGCTTCACCTTCCGCCTGAGCCAAGATTTGTATGGTCTGGGGGGAGATGTTGAAGCGCTTAAAACCACCGCGCTGTTGCGTGCAGAGAGGAAGGTCTTCCATGAAGACGTGATCTTGCGGGCGGAGCTTGAAGGTGGGGCGATTGCCGCACGTGGCGGCACCGCGCTCACGATCTTGGATCGCTTCTCGGGCAATGGCAAAATTCGTGGCTTCGAAAGCTATGGCTATGGCCCGCGTGATAATGCCGCCAACAACGAAGATGCGATGGGCGGCAAGTATTTCGCTGCGCTGCGCCTTGAAAGCGAATTCCCCGTGGGGCTTCCCGAGGAATACGGCATTCATGGCGGCCTCTTCTTCGATGCGGGCTCGGTCTGGGGGCTTGATAACACCGGTGGTGGGGCCACAGGCGGTAATGAGATTGATGACGGTTTCAATCTGCGCACGGCGGTCGGCTTCTCGGTGTTCTGGGATTCGGCGCTTGGCCCGCTGCGGTTGAACTTCTCGAAAGCGCTTCAGAAAGAAGACTATGACCTTGAGCAAAGCTTCGATCTGACGATCTCGACGAAGTTCTGAGCGGCGCATGCGAGGCATTTGTCCGCATATCTTTGCAAGGCCGGGGGGGCTCCCCGGCCTTTTGCGCGCGAGCCTTTTGGGTGTTGCGCTGTTGCTTCCCATCGCTGTGCCCGTATCCGCGCAAGATGGGGCAGGGGCGCATGCGCCGCTTCCGGTGCTGACCATGGATGTGGAAGGGCTTTTTGAGCGCACGCTCTGGGGCAAACGCATCATGTCCGAACTCGCTGCGGAATCTGCGGCGCTCACGGCGGAAAACAACCGTATCGCCGATGATCTGATCGCCGAGGAAAAATCGCTGACGGATCGTCGTGCTTCGCTTGCCCCGGGGGCCTTTCGCGCCGAGGCCGATGCTTTTGACGAACGCGCGACCGGGATCCGCAATGCGCAACGCGCGAAATCTCAGGCGTTGAGCCAAAGCTTTGAAAACCAGCGGCAGGCTTTTTACACCACCGTTGCGCCTTTGATGGATGAGTTTTTGGCCTCGCGTGGGGCTGTGGTGCTGCTTGATCGGCGGGCGATCATTCGCGGGCTTGAGGCGGCTGACATCACCGATGAACTGGTCGATATGGTCAATGCGCGCATGGGCGACGGCTTGACGCAGTCCCTGCCAGACACACCCGCCCCATTGGGTGATCTGCCTGCGCCGATGCCGCAACCCCCAAGCTTACCCGACACTACGCGCCCCTCTGGGAATTGACGTGGCGACGGCGCGCCTTGAAAACCGCGCCCGGCAAGGCTAGCAAAGCCAAAAGGCTGACCCGTTTCAGGAAGGACCGAAGATGAGCGACCCCGCACCCTATACCTCTGCCGATCTGAGCCTGATCAAGCGGATTATCCCGCATCGCTACCCGTTCTTGATGGTCGATAAAGTGCGCGACATCGTCCCCTTTGAAAGCGCGGTCGGGATCAAGTGCATCACCAACAACGAACCGCAATTCACCGGTCACTTCCCGGAAGAGCCGGTGATGCCCGGTGTGATGATCGTCGAGGCGATGGCGCAAACCGCGGCCGTGGTTGTTGGCATTTCGATGAATGTGATCGACAAACCCTTGGGCACCTATTTCATGGCGCTTGATGCGTGCAAATTCCGCCGTAAGGTGGTGCCGGGCGATGTGCTGGAAATGAAAGTCACAGTGAAACGCGGTGGCGGCAAAGTCTGGAAGTTCTTGGGCGAATCCTTCGTTGAGGGTGAATTGGCCGCGAGCGCCGAATTCACCGCGATGATGGATCTGAAAGGCTGAGTATGAGCAGCGACGCGCAGGCATGTATCCACCCCTCGGCGGTGATCGAGGAAGGTGCCAGCATCGGCCCGGGCTGTAAAATTGGCCCGTTTTGCCATATTGGCGCGCAGGTGAAGCTTGCGGCGAATGTTGAGCTGAAATCGCATGTGGTGATTGCGGGCAATACTACGGTGGGCGAGGGAACGGTTGTCTTTCCCTTCGCTTCGCTCGGCCAGATCCCGCAAGATCTGAAATATCGCGGCGAGGAAACGCGGCTGGAAATTGGCGCGCGCAACCGTATCCGCGAATATGTCACGATGAACTGCGGCACAGAAGGCGGCGGCGGGCTCACCAAAGTGGGCGATGATGGGCTTTTCATGGCGAACAGCCATGTGGCGCATGATGTGCAAATTGGCGACCGGGTGATTTTGGTGAATTCCGTCGCCGTGGCGGGCCATTGCGTGCTTGAAGATGATGTGATCATCGGCGGGTTGTCGGGCGTGCACCAGTGGGTGCGCATCGGGCATGGGGCGATCATCGGCGCTTTGTCGATGGTGACGGCTGATGTGATCCCGCATGGGCTGGTGGCTGGGCCACGCGCTGCGCTTGAAGGGCTCAACCTTGTCGGGCTGAAGCGGCGCGGCGTGGCGCGCAGCGACATTAGCGCGCTGCGTGCGATGTTCACCGAACTGGGCGCGGGCAATTTCCGTGACCAAGCCCGCAAGCTTTCGGACGAAGGCAGCGAGAGCGACATGGTGCGCGAAGTGCTCGATTTCATCCTTGGTCCGTCGGACCGCAGCTTCCTGACGCCGCAATGAGCGGGGCGGGGGCTATTGGCGCGGAAACCGCGCTGATTGCGGGGCAGGGCAGCCTGCCGGCCCGGCTTGTGGCCGCAGCGCCCGAAATGCTCGTTTGTGTGCCCGAAGGCGCGCCCGCGCCGGTCAAGGGCATTGGTGTGTTGCATTTCCGGGTCGAGCGGCTGGTGCCTTTGTTTGACGCTTTGGCCGAGCGTGGCATCACCCGGGTGTGCTTGGCGGGCGCGATGCAGCGTCCTAAGCTTGAACCCGAGATGTTTGACGCCCGCACTGCTTCCTTGGTGCCGCGCCTTGTCGGCGCGATGCAGGCGGGGGATGACGCCACGCTTCGCGCAGTGATCGGGCTCTTTGAAGAGTTCGGCTTTGAGGTGATTGGCGCGGACGCGATCTGCCCTGATCTGGTTCCGGTTGAGGGGCTGATCTGTGGCACCCTGACCGAGGAAGACAGAGCCGATGCCGAACGCGCGGCTGAGATCGTTTCCGCCCTTGGCGCGGTGGATGTGGGACAAGGCGCGGTGGTGGCGCGGGGGCTGTGTTTGGCAGTTGAAGCGCTTCCCGGCACCGATGCGATGCTCGATTTTGTCGCCGCGCATCGCGCGCTTGCGCCGGGCGCCAAGACCGGGGTGTTTTTCAAAGCGCCGAAACCCGGCCAGGACCGCCGTATTGACCTGCCCGCGATTGGCCCCAACACCGTGGCCAAAGCCGCTGCCGCAGGTTTGGCGGGCATCGTCTTTGAAGCGGGCGGCGTTTTGCTGATTGATCGAGACGCCACCGTGCAAGCCGCCGAAGCGGCGGGCATATTCCTGTGGGGCCGCAGCGCATGAAGCTGTTCCTCCTCGCCGGTGAAGCCTCGGGGGATAAGCTTGGTGCTGCGCTGATGGCGGCGATGAAAGACCTCGCGCCCGGCGTGGAATTTGCCGGGATCGGCGGGCCGGAGATGGAGGCCGAGGGGCTGACAAGCCTGTTCCCGATGCAGGAGCTGTCGGTGATGGGCATTGCCGAAGTGCTGCCCAAATACCGCGCCTTGAAGCGCCGCATTGCCGAGACCGCGCAGGCGGTCAGTGCCTTTGCCCCCGATGCGCTCATCACCATCGACAGCCCCGATTTTTGCCTGCGCGTTGCGCATTTGGTGAAAGAAGCCAATCCCGCGCAGAAAACCGTGCATTATGTGGCGCCCTCTGTCTGGGCATGGCGGCCAAAGCGCGCGACCAAAATGGCGAAAGTGATCGACCATGTGCTCGCCCTTTTGCCCTTTGAGCCGCCCTATATGACCGCAGCCGGGATGAGTTGCGATTTTGTCGGCCATCCGGTGGTGGCAGAACCCCGCGCCACTGAGGCCGAGGCGGCCGAGTTTCGCGAAACCTTCATGATCGGCCCTGATCAGCCCTTAGCTCTGTGCCTGCCCGGCTCGCGCGCGGGGGAGGTCAAACGCCTTGGCCCGCGTTTTGACGAGGCGCTGATGCGGCTGCGTGACCGTGAACCGGGGCTGCGCGTTGTGGTGCCCACGGTCAAAGGCGTGGCGAAACTGGTGCGCGATATGACGGCGCGCTGGCCCGTTGCGCCGATTGTGGTGGAGGCCACGGCCGACAAACGCGCCGCCTTTGCTGCGGCGGATCTGGCGCTCGCGGCCTCTGGCACCGTCAGCCTCGAATTGGCCGCGAGCCGCACACCGATGGTGATTGGCTATGACGCCAATTTTCTGTCGTGGCATATTATCTCGCGGCTCTTGCGGGTGGATACGGTGACGCTGGTCAACCTCGTGTCTGAGACCCGCGCCGTGCCCGAATTCCTTGGCCCCGCCTGCAAGCCCGGCGCGATGTCGGGCGCGCTTTTGGAACTGCTCGAAAACCCCACCAAACGCAAAGCGCAGCTAGACGCGATGGAGCGCACCATGCAGCGCCTTGGCGCGGGCGGCGAGCCACCGGGGCTGCGCGCGGCGCGCTCTGTTTTGGCGTTTTTGAACCGTTAGAACCGCGCGAGCGTCACTCCCGCCGCTTGCAATTGCGCGCGCAAGGCCCGCGCCATTTCCAGCGCTTCGGCAGTATCTCCATGCAGGCAGATCGTGTCGATCTTCGCCGGGATCCGATGGCCGCTTTTGGCGATGATTGCGCCCGCGCGCAGCATCGTCAAAATCCGCTCTGCGGCGGCGCCGGCGGCATGCAGCACCGCGCCGGGCAGGGAGCGGTCCATGAGCGTCGCATCATCATTATAGGTGCGGTCGGCGAAAATCTCGCCCACCCAAGCGGCCTCCATCTCGCGCGCTGCGGCTTCTTGCGCGGTGGCGGCGAGCACCATGATTTTCAGGTCCGGCACTACGTCGAGCGCGGCTTTGTAGCAGGTGCGTGCAAGGGCGGCATCTTCGGAGGCCATATTGGCCAGCGCCCCGTGCAGCTTGAAATGATTGAGCTTTAGCCCGTTGGCCTGCGCCACCGCCTGCATCGCCCCGGTTTGATAGGTGATGAGGTCAGTGATTTCGTTCACGCTCAGCGCCATCCGCGTGCGGCCAAAATTCGCCCGGTCGTCAAAGCCCGGATGCACGCCCAGCCCAACGCCTTTGTCCGCAGCCATCCGCAGCACCCGCGCCATCTCAAGCGGCCCGCCCGCATGCAGCCCCGCGCAGATGTTGGCCGAGGTCACCACATCGCAAAGCGCATCGTCCGCCCCCGCGCCTTCGCCCATATCGGCATTCAGATCGGTGTTCATAGATCCTCCTCATCGCCGCGCACCACGCCCGAGATCAGTTGGTAACTGAGCAGATCGGCAATGTCATGGGGGTCACGGATCAGCGGTTGCAGCGCTTTGCGAAGCTGGGCAAGGAGGGCGGGTTCTTCGGGCGAAAGCGCCTCTGCCTCTGCGAGCGTGACCGGGGCAAGTCGCAGCGCCGTGCCGGGGCGGGCTTGCGCGGCAATCGGCAGATCGGCGGGGATCACCGTGCCCAATCGCGGATAGCCGCCAATGCTTTGACAGTCCGCGAGCAAGATCGTGGGTTGGCCGGAGCCGGTGGTTTGCACATCGCCCGGCGTGATGAAATCCGATAAAAGCCCCGCCGTTTGGCTGGCAAAGGGCGCGCCCTCATGCGTCAGCGCCACGCCTTGACGGCTGCCAGCGCCTGCGCGAAACGGGGTGGCAAAGGCGCGGGTGCGGGTCGCTGCATCAAACAACTCTGTCTGTGGCCCCGGCATCACGCGCAAGATGCCGCCTTGGAAACGCGGTTCAAGCGGCAGGCGCTGCGCGGGGGTATCGGGCGCAGGGTCGGGACCGAGGGGGAGGCACATGCCCGCGTTCACCACCGTGCCAAGTCCGGCGCTTGCCAGCGTCGCGCGCGCCCCGAGTTGCAATGGCGTGGCAATGCCACCGGCAAAGGAGATGTAGCCATAAATTCCCGCCTCTGCGGGGCCGATTTCCAGCACCTCGCCCGGCGCTAACGTGTGGCTTGCGTTCCAAAGCAGCGCGCGGCCTGCAAGGCTTGCCCGCATCGGTGCGCCGGTCAGCGCGATGCGGGTGGGGCAAGTCGCGCGAAACCGTCCGCCGGTGAGCGGCATTTCCAAACAAGCTTGCGGGGTGGTATGGTCCAGAAGCGCTGCTGCCTCCCATAAAGCGCGGCGATCTGCGGCCCCGCCGATGGAAAGGCCAAGCGCGGTGAAACCGGGCCGCCCGAGGTCTTGGACGGTGATTTGTGACGTGACCGCAAGCACTTCGAGCGCATTCGTCATTTCGGAAAACTCCGAATGGCGCCACCCATCGGGTCACCCGTGGCCTCAAGCGCGCTGATTTCCGCCTCAGTCGCCTCTGTGAACCGCAGCCGATCACCGGGGCGCAGTAGAAACGGGTCTTCGGCCCCCGGTGCAAAGGGGCGCAAAGCGCAGCGGCCAAGCGCGCGCCAGCCTGTTGGGGAGGTTTTGGCAAAAAGCACGATCTGGCGGATCGCGGTGGTGATCGTGCCCGGCGCGACTTGGGGGCTGAGGTCCGGCATGCGCGGCATGTCCCAATGCGCCGGGAGCATCCCCAGATAGGGCTGGCCGGGGGCGAAGCCCAAGGCGAGCACGCGTAACTCCATGTTGCAAAGCTCTGAAATGATGTCTGTTTCGCTGCGCCCAGCCCGTTGTGCGACCTCGATGAGTTGCGGGCCAGCAGTGCCGCCAAAGCAGGCGGGCACCAGAAAATGCCGCGGCGCGGGCAGGCGTGGCGCGGGGGCGGCGAGACGTTCTTGCAGCGCGCTCACAAGGTCCGCCCGCGCGGTTTCGCTGCGCAGAAAACGCAGCAAAACAGAGCCAAGCCCCGGCGCAACCTCGCATTGTCCGGGCAGCGGATCGGCCTCAAGTGCGGCGGCCAAAGCTTGTGCGGCAAGGTTTGCATCGTCGGAAAACTGGGTCGTAAAGCGCACCAGCACCCCATCGAGACCGAGGGGCAGAATTTCGGGGGTGTCAGGCATCAATCTTCCAGCGGCAGCACATCGACCGATTGGCTGGTATCGGCCCCACCTGCCGAGCGCAACGCCCCGCGCACCGGGGCCACATCATCATAATCGCGCCCGACGGCGACGGTGATGTAATCTTCGCCCGCCGGTTGGTCATTCGTCGGGTCATATTCGATCCAGCCCATTTCCCGGCCCGCCCAAGCGCGTACCCAAGCATGCATCGCATCCGCGCCTTCAAGCCGGGGTTCGCCCGGCGGCGGGAAGGTGCGCAAAAAGCCCGAGACATAACCCGCCGGAATGCCAATGCCGCGCAAAGCCGCAATCATCACATGAGTGAAATCTTGGCACACGCCGCGCCGGTTCACGAAAGCCTCGCGCATTGGCGTGTCAACGGTTGTGGCCTCGGCATCAAAGGTCATGCGGTGGTAAAGCGCGTGGCCAATTGCGGCAACGGCAGAGGCCGCCGTGGCATTGCGCGGGCAGGCGGCGCGGGCAAAGGCGGTGATTTCGGAACAGGGGGTCACGCGCGGCGAGGCGCCCAGAAAGTGATGCGGGGCCGCAGGCGAAAGCGTCATCTCGGCGGTGATCTCGGCTTGCAGGTCATGCAGTGGCGGCGAAAGATCCAGTGGTTCGGGCGCGGCCAAGCGGTCCACCCGTGCGCTAAGTTCAAATTGCGCCTCGGCCACCGGGTGATGCCACGCCACCGAGGTCATCCAATTGCCAAAGAAATCCGGGAGGTCACGGCGTTCTTCGGGGGTAGGGGTTACGGTGAGCCGCCGGGTCCAGACCCGCTGGCGCCCCGGTATTTCGGCTGGCAACAGCCGCAGCAGGTTGCGCAAATGGTCCGAGGGAGCGGCATAGGCGTAATCAATGCTCAGGCGGATATCATAGCGCATGGGGCTCACCGCAGATAGCGTTGCGAAACGAGGTTTGAGACATCGGCCAATTCGCCGCGCATCTCAATCAGCCGTTCCGTGGTGATATCATCAGGGCTTGCCACCGAAAGCAGGCTTTCGACCGGCACGATGGCCCGCGATAGTGCCGCCAAGCGCCCCTTTTCGCGTGCATAGGGCAGATCGGCGGCCAAAGTGCGCAGCCGCCCCACTTGGAACAGAAGCGAGCGTGGGTTGTCGCCATCAAGGGCAAGCAGGTCCACCACCGTGTCGCGCGATCGCTCCATCCGGTAGCGGCGCTGATGGGTGATCACGCTGTCGCCCACTTCAATCGCGATATCAAGCGCCCCGGTTGGCGCACCGGGGTCGGCAAAGGTGGCAAGCACGGCGGAAAGCGCATCGGCACGTTCAAGCGCGCGACCAAAGCTGAGGAAGGTCCACCCTGAGAAGCGATACATATTTTCATGCACAAGACCAGAAAACCCGGTGATCTTGCGCAACAGCACCGACATGGCGCGGGCGGAATCATCGCCCGGCTGCGCGGTTTGGTGCATTTGCCGCGCGGTTTTCGCCAAATCTCCAAGCGCCGACCAACCATCGGTCGAGAAACGGTCGCGCACCTTAGAGGCGCAGGCCCGCGCGGCCTCAAGCCGGTCAATCAAGGCGCTTGGCACCGGCTCTTTCAGGTCGATCCCATAGCCTTCAAGGAAGTGCCGCAACAGTCGCAGCCGCGCATCTTCGGTGTTGTCGGTGGCGGCAAGGCGCAAATGATAGGCGCGGATCAGCCGGATCGCATCTTCGGTGCGTTCCACATAGCGCCCGAGCCAGAACAGGTTATCCGCCGCACGGGCGGGCAAAATACCGGGCGAGGCGCGGCGCACCCCGCGCGAGGGGCGCGGCAACAGCGTGTCTTGGCGCACCGGGCGGTCGCCCACCACCCAGACATCGGCCACTGCACCGCCGCGCTGCATGGCCAGCGCGGTCGTGTCGCCCGAGCGGCCAATTCGGGCATAGCCGCCCTTCATAAAGATCCAACGGCCATTGGCATCGCGCGCGGCAAAGACCCGTACCGTCATCGGGCGCGGCTCAATTCGGTGTTGGCCTTCGCCCGTATCCACCCATGCGGGCGTGGTCGAAAGCGTCACCGCCTCTTGGCCGACCAGCATGTTGCCTTCTGCCTCCAGCCATTCGGCAATCGAGGCGCGGGCCGAGCCCCGGAACGCACCGCCAAGCGCGGTGGTGGCGCCCAGATCAAAGGGCAGATCGCAGGCATAGGCCGAGCCGATCATCATGTGTTCGGCATTGTCGCGTACATAGGCGCGCTCGGACCCGCCGCCGCACCACCAAGTCGCGATATTGGGTAGCTTGAGCGGCCCGCCGGTCAGCACCTGACAGATGCGCGGCATGAAGGCGAGCATGGCGCGCATCTCAAGCACACCCGAACCCAGCGCATTGACCATCGCCAGATTGCCCGCGCGCACCGCCTCTACCAGCCCCGGCGTGCCGATACGGGAGGTGGCGTCAAGCTCCACCGGATCGGCGAAGGTCGCGTCAATGCGGCGCCACAAAACGCCCAAAGGCTGCGGGCCTTCGATGGTGCGCACCATTGCTTGCGCGTCTTGCACCAAAAGATCTTCGCCTTCCAAAAGCGGCAAGCCCAGATAGCGCGCGATATAGGTATGTTCGTAATAGGTGTCGTTCGAGGGGCCGGGGGTCAGGATCGCCGTCGCCCGTTCGCGCCCGCCGCTGCCTTGGGCCACTTGTTCGAGCGCTGCACGAAAGGCGCCGAAATAGCCCGCAAGGCGGTGGATATGGGCGCGTGGAAACCGTTCGGGGAAAATCCGGCCTGTGGCCATGCGGTTTTCCAGCGCGAAGCCCGCGCCAGAGGGCGCATTGGTGCGATCGCCGAGCACGAACCAGCCGCCATCGGGCGAGCGGCCAATTTCAAAGGCGATCACATGCAGGTAATGCCCGCCGCGCGGGGTCGCCCCCACCATCGGGCGCAGCCATTGTTTGGAGCCGGCAATCAGTTCGGCGGGCAAATGGCCGTCGCTGACCAATTTGCCGGGGCCGTAAAGATCGGCCACCACCGCTTCCAGCAAATCCGCGCGTTGCGTGAGCCCGGCGCAGATCGTGTCCCATTCCTTTTCATGCAAAATGACCGGGATATGCGAGAGCGGCCAAGCGCGCTCGCTCAGCGGCTCGTTCGAATAGTGGCGAAAGAACACCCCGGCATCGCGCAGATATTGATCGGCGCGTTCAAACCTCGCCGTGACCTCGGCCGGGGAGAGCCGTGCGAAACGATCCACAAAGCGGCGCCACACGGGGCGCATTTCGCCCGCGGCATCAAACAGTTCATCCGCCACCCCCGGACGAAGGTGATAGGCCTCAAACAGATTGGGGGTGGGGTTGGCGGTCATGGCTCACATCTTTTTGCCTCACTCAAGCCCGATGGGGCGGCGCAGGTCAAGCGTCAACGGAAACTCCGGATGTGGCACCTCGGGGGCTGGGGTATAACTGCCACCGCTATGGCCATATGGTTCAAACCGCGCCAAGCGCCGTGCCTCAGCCTCATAGGCATTGACGGGGAAGGTGTCATAATTGCGCCCACCGGGATGCGCGACGTGATAGGTGCAGCCCGCCAAAGCGCGCCCGGTCCATGTGTCATAGATGTCAAAGACCAAGGGCGTGTTGACCGGCAATACAGGATGCAAAGCGGCGGGCGGTTGCCACGCTTTGAACCGCACCCCCGCGACCGAAGTGCCAGAGGTTTGCGTGCGCGCAAGCGGCACCGGGCGTTGGTTGCACATCACGGTGTAACGGTCTTGGTGCAGCGAGGTCAGTTTCACCTGCAACCGCTCAACCGAGCTATCGGTGTAGCGCACCGTGCCGCCAATCGCGCCGGTCTCGCCCAGCACATGCCAAGGCTCTAAAGCTTGGCGCAGTTCCAGATGCACGCCCTCGGCCTCCACCTGCCCGCAGAAGGGGAAGCGGAATTCAGATTGCGCCTCAAACCAGACCGGGTCGAAGTCAAAGCCATGCTGGCGCAGATCGGCAAGCAGGCTCAGCAGGTCTTCCCACAGGTAATGCGGCAGCATGAAACGGTCATGCAGCACTGTGCCCCAACGCACGGGGCGGCCCTTCACCGGCGCATTCCAGCACCGCGCGATGAGCGCGCGGAGAAGCAGTTGCTGGGCAAGGCTCATGCGCGGATGCGGCGGCATTTCAAAGCCACGGAACTCCACGAGCCCGAGCCGCCCTGTGGGGCCATCGGGGGAGTAAAGCTTGTCGATGCAAATCTCGGCGCGATGGGTGTTGCCGGTCACATCAATCAGCATGTTGCGTAGCAGCCGGTCCACCAGCCACGGCGGCGGCAGCGGGCCACCCCCCACCGGATCGCCAATTTGCGACAACGCGATTTCCAGCTCATAAAGCGTGTCGTGGCGCGCCTCATCAATGCGCGGGGCTTGGGAGGTCGGGCCGATGAACAGGCCCGAGAACAGATAGCTCAGGCAAGGATGGCGCTGCCAAATCAGTATCAGCGATTTCAGCACATCGGGGCGGCGCAGGAACGGGCTATCATTCGGCGTTGCGCCCCCCACAACCACATGGTTGCCGCCCCCCGTTCCGGTATGGCGGCCATCAATCATGAATTTATCCGCGCCAAGGCGGGAATTGCGCGCCTCTTCATAAATCGCCTCGGTGGTGGCGACGCAATCTTCCCACGAATGCGCGGGGTGGATGTTCACCTCGATCACGCCGGGGTCGGGGGCGACGCGGATCACGTTGAGGCGCGGGTCATGCGGCGGCGCGTAGCCTTCGATATGAATGGGCAGGTTCAACTCTTCCGCCGTCGCCTCGGCGCTGGCGATCAGATCCAGATAATCTTCCAGCGTGTCGCAAGGCGGCATGAAGAGGCAAAGTTTTCCGTCGCGCGGCTCCAGCGTCAGCGCCGTGCGCACCGCGCCGCCCGATGGGTCTGTGCCCGCGCCCAGATGCGTGTCTTGCGGCTGCATTGCTTGGCGTTCGGCCTCTGGCGCACCGGGGATCGACCCCTGCGCATGGCCGGGCGTGACAGGGGGCAGCATTGCCTCCCGCTCGGCTTCCTCTTGCGCCAAACGGTCAATTTCGGCCTGCACCGCGCGGCGGCGCTCGGCCACGGCGGCGTGGAAATCGGGCAGGGGGGCCAGCTCCACCGTCGGGTCCGCCGGGTAAGCATAGGGGTAGGCGGCAGGCGGAATATAGGGCAGCGCGCCTAAAGGCAGCCGGAAGCCCACCGGGCTATCGCCGGGAATGAGGAAGATATGCCCGCGCCGGGGTTTCCACAGCTCCGAGCGCCAGCGCGCAGGCTTGTCGGCGGCTTGCCACATCGGCTGAATGGGCAACACATAGCCAGAGGGTTCGGTGAGGCCACGGTTGAAGACCTTCGCGTAACGCGCGCGATCTTCTGGGTTTTTCAGCTTTGAGTTCTGCGGCGAGACATTCGGCGGCAGGTTCGCTTCTTTCAAGATCCACTCGCCGGGATCTTCATAGGCAGGTTGGGCAAAGGCCGGGTCTAGGCCCAATTTCTCGGCAAAGGTGGCCATGAATTGACCGGCCTCCTTCGCCCCCAAGGGCTGGGGCGCGGCCTCGTGCGCGACCAAATCGGGGTTGCGCCAGACCGGCTGGCCATCGCGGCGCCAGTAGAGCGAAAAGGTCCAACGCGGCAGGCTTTCGCCCGGATACCACTTGCCTTGGCCGTAATGCAAAAAGCCGCCCGGCGCGAAGCGATGCCGCAAGCGGCGGATCAGATCATCGGCGAGGCCGCGTTTTTGCGGCCCGACCGCTTTTGTGTTCCATTCCGCCGATTGGAAATCATCCACCGAGACGAAAGTGGGCTCGCCCCCCATCGTGAGCCGCACATCGCCTGCAGCAAGCGTTTCATCGACTTTGCGGCCAAGCGTGTTGAGCCGATCCCATGCCTCATCGGAAAACGGCTTGGTGATGCGTGGGTGTTCGGCCACGCGTTTGACCTGCATGTCAAACTCAAAGCCGACCTCCGGCGCACCCGCCGAGGAAAAGCCCCCCGCAATCGGCGCGGCATTGCGGTAATGCGGCGTGGCGGCCAGCGGAATATGGCTTTCCCCCGCCAGCAGGCCCGAGGTCGGGTCCAGTCCCACCCAGCCCGCGCCGGGCAGGAACACCTCAACCCAAGCATGCAGATCGGTGAAATCCACCTCGGTGCCAGAGGGGCCATCGAGCGCTTTCACATCAGGGGCGAGTTGGATCAGATAGCCCGAGACAAAGCGCGCCGCAAAGCCCAAGTGGCGCAACACCTGTACCAAAAGCCAAGAGGAATCACGGCACGAGCCAGAGGCTTTTTCCAGCGTTTCATCAGGTGTTTGTACGCCCGGCTCCATGCGGATCGTGTAATTCACCTCGTTCGAGATGCGCGCATTCAGCGCGACCAGAAAATCTACCGTGCGGGTTTGGGTAAAATCCACCGTGCCAATGAATTGCGCGAGCCGCGGGCCCTCGGGTTCGGGCGTGCGATAGATGCTCAGGTCTTCGCGCAGCTCCTCAGGGTAGTCAAAGGGCCAAAGCTCGGCGCTTTCCTCCAAGAAGAAGTCAAACGGGTTATAGACCGTCATATCAGCGACCAGATCGACCTCGATCTTGAATTCCGTCACCGGCTCGGGGAACACAAATCGCGCCAGCCAATTGCCATAGGGGTCTTGCTGGTGGTTCACAAAATGCCCGCCGGGGCTCACCTTCAGGCTGTGCGAAATCACCCGCGTGCGCGAATGCGGTGCCGGGCGCAGCCGGATGATTTGCGGGCCCAATGTCACCGGGCGGTCATAAGTGTAATGTGTAAGGTGATGAATGGATGCGTGGATCGCCATGAAAGTCCCCTGTCCTTGGCCCGACTTTAGGCGGGCTACGCGTCGGTGCCATGTCAAAGCGTCACTTTTCATCTTTAGGCTGTGGAATTTCGGGCAGGTGCCTAAAAATTGAACGCTGCAGTGCAGCATTTTTGCCGGAGCACACGTAAAAAGCGATGCTGCAAATGCAAAAACGTGCTAGCGTAAGGCATCGCACCAGGGGAGGAATTGCGATGGTTAAGGCACCCACTAAGACTGAGACGACAGCTTCGGTGATGGATGCGTGGTCGATGATGTTCGCACCACAAGCGCGTATGGCCGAGGCGATGATCGGGCAAAATATCGAAATGCTCGATTTCATCAAAACCCGGTTCGAGCGGGACAAGGCGATGCTTCGCGAATTGGCCGAGGCGTCTGATCCGATCGAAGCGGCAAAGCTTTGGCAAGATTTTTGGAGCCGGTTGTTCACCGATTATTCGGTGGAAACGACTAAGCTGGCTTCGCATGCCGGAGAGATTGCCGAAACGGCCTTGCGCAGCGCCACCGAGGAGGGCGCGGCGCTCATGACGATGGTCGCCAAAAAGGCTTGAGCTAAGCTCCCCCACAGGGGCTCTCACGTCTTGCAAAGGAAAGGGGCGGGCGGTTCGCCGCCCCCCGAAATATCGGGCGTGCCCGCCCGTTTCACGAGGAAGACATGACTGCCCCTGCAAAGATCCGCCCCGAGGCGGAACCGGCACTGGATGAAGCCGGTTTCCGTCGTTTCGACCGTATGGTTCACGCTCTGATGGGCAAGGCAGAGGGGGGGCTTTCACCAGTCTCTCTGTGGCTGGCTTGGGCAGATTGGGCCTCGCATATGGCGATGAGCCCGGGCAAACAGGCCGAGGTCGGCTTTAACGCCATGGCGCGCGCGCAAAAACTGGCGGCAGAGGTGCAATGCCAGTTGAAAGGCGGGCGGCTTGATGGCGAGGCTTGTGTGGAGCCGATCAAATCTGATCGCCGCTTTGCGAGCCCCGATTGGCTGACTTTTCCCTATTCCCTTTACGCCCAAGGCTTTTTGGCCACGCAAGCTTGGTGGCAAGAGACCGCGACCGGGCTTTCGGGCGTTGAGAAAAAGCACGAGCAATTGGTGGAGTTTTACGGGCGGCAAATGCTCGACATGCTGTCGCCTTCGAACTTTTTGGCCACCAACCCCGCACTGATCGCCCGCACCCAAGAAGAGGGTGGGCAGAACCTTGTGCGCGGCTGGAAACATATGGCCGAAGACATGCGCCATGCGCTTTTCCATGACGAAGAGGCCCCCGCCTTTACCCCCGGCGAGAATGTCGCCGTGACTGACGGCAAGGTGGTGTTCCGCAATCGGTTGATTGAGCTGATCCAATACACCCCGGTCACCGATAAGGTGCATCCGGTGCCGCTGATGATCGTGCCGGCGTGGATCATGAAATACTATATCCTTGATCTGACGCCGCCCGAAAGCCTGATTGGCTGGCTCGTGGAGCAGGGCTTTACGGTCTTCTGCATCAGCTGGAAAAATCCCGAAGAAAACGACCGAGATCTTGGGTTTGACGATTACCGCGAATTGGGCGTGATGGCGGCGCTCGATGCGATTGGCAAAATCACCGGTGCGCCGAAGGTGCATGGGCTTGGCTATTGCTTGGGCGGCACGCTCCTTTCGGTGGCCGCCGCTGCGATGGCGCGGGATGGCGATGATCGTCTTGCCTCGCTTACCATGCTCGCCGCGCAGGTGGATTTCACCGAAGCGGGGGAATTGAGCCTCTTCACCAATGAAGACCAGCTTGCCCTTCTGGAAGATATGATGTGGCAAGAGGGGTTCTTGGACAAATCCGCGATGGCGGGCACCTTCTCGATGCTGAAATCGAAAGACCTAGTGTGGTCCAAGATGGTGCATGATTACATGCTGGGTGAGCGCGATGCCGCCTCGGCGCTGGGGGCTTGGTCGCAAGATGCGACGCGGATGCCCTATAAGATGCATTCGGAATATCTGCGCCATCTGTTCTTGAACAATGATCTGGCTGACGGTCGGATGGAGGCGGGCGGCGCGCATGTGATGTTGCGCGACGTGCGCTGCCCGGTTTTTGCCGTGGCCACCGAAAACGACCATATCGCGCCATGGCATTCGGTCTTCAAACTGACATGGCTGATGGGGGGCGAGGTGAGCTTCGCGCTGGTTTCGGGTGGGCATAACACCGGGATTGTTGCGCCGCCCGGCAGCCCGCGCGCCAAATATCGGCTGCTCACCCATGTGCATGGCCAGCCGCATCCCGGCCCCGAAGATTGGGCCGGTGCGGTGGAAAAAGTCGCGGGTTCGTGGTGGGGCGCTTGGGGCGAATGGCTGCGCGCCAAAGGCGGTGGCGAAGAAATCACGCCCCCCGCGCTTGGCAAAAGCCTTGGCGCGGCCCCAGGGCGCTATGTGCTCGGCCGCTAAGGCGCCATCGCAGACACAAAAAAGGGCGGTCCCGTGGGGCCGCCCTTCTGTTTGGCCATGATGCCAAACTTATTTCATCAGCGCAGCCACGCCGGGTAGTTCTTTGCCTTCCATCCATTCAAGGAAGGCGCCGCCTGCTGTGGAGATATAGCTGAAGTCGTCTGCGGCACCGGCTTTATTGAGTGCGGCCACGGTATCCCCGCCGCCCGCAACCGAGGTCAGCTTGCCATCTTGGGTGAGTTCCGCTGCCTTTTGTGCCGCCGCATTCGTGGCCGCATCGAAGGGCGCAATTTCAAAGGCCCCGAGCGGACCGTTCCAGATCAGCGTTTTCGAGGCTTCGAACACAGTGGCGATTTCTTCGACCGATTTCGGACCCGCGTCCAAAATCATCGCATCGCTCGGGCAGTCGGTGTTTGGCACGGTTTCGTTTTCGGCATTGGCTTTGAACTCGCGCGCCACCACCACATCAACCGGCAGGTGGATCGCGCAGCCAGCGGTTTTTGCTTTTTCCAAGATATCTCGCGCGGTCTCGGCCATTTCACGTTCGGCCAAGGATTTGCCCACGTCGATGCCTTGCGCCACCAAGAAGGTGTTGGCCATGCCGCCGCCGATGACGAGGTGATCGACCTTGCTCACAAGGTTGCCCAGAAGGTCGAGCTTGGTCGACACTTTCGCGCCGCCCACAACGGCACAGACCGGGCGCACCGGGGCCCCAAGCGCGGCTTCAAGCGCTTTGAGTTCGGCTTCCATCAAACGGCCCGCAGCCGAGGGCAAGATATGCGCCACGCCTTCGGTCGAGCTGTGCGCACGGTGCGCCGCAGAGAAAGCATCGTTCACATAGACCTCACCGAGTGCCGCCATGGCCGCGCTCAGTTCCGGGTCGTTTTTCTCTTCGCCCGCATGGAAACGGGTGTTTTCCAAAAGCAGCACTTCGCCCGCTTCAAGCGCGGCGACAGCGGTTTTCGCCGGGCCACCGATGCAGTCTTCGGCAAATTTCACCGGCGCACCCAGCGCCTTTTCCAGTTCCGGCACCAAGGGGCGCAGGCTCATTTCCGGCACCACTTGGCCTTTCGGGCGGCCAAAGTGCGCGAGCAGCACGGGTTTGCCGCCCTTGGCGAGGATGTCTTTCACCGTCGGCACGATCTTGAGGATCCGCGTCGCATCGGTCACCACGCCGTTTTCCACCGGCACGTTGATGTCGACGCGCACCAGCGCGACCTTGCCCGCCAGTTCCACCTCGTCGAGCGTTTTCCAAGCCATAGTCATTCTCCTGATGTCTGCGCGTGGCGGGGGCCGTCCACCCGCGGCTGGCGCAAACTTGCCCCGATGCGCAGCCCCCGTCAACGCCCCGCGTGGTCTTCACGCGAGGCGTTTCGCATTCGTTAGAGGGTGTCAGGTCACTTCGGTGTGTAAATATACGTGTTGCCCTCCCAAGAGATCACGTAGCAGCTGTTTTCGTTCACCCGCATAACGTCGGAACGTTGGTGTTGCGTGCGGGATTCTGCATCCGCTGCTTTTAAGTTAGCTCCGGAGCAATAGGGGATCGAAACCAGTTGGTAGCCTTTGTCTCGAAGGCATATCTCGTTCGTTTTCGCGCGAATTTGGGTGTTGGTGTCGACTGAGTAGAGGCCGGTGTACGGGCCCCAAGAAACTTGAGTATTGGTCGGTACCTGCCGGGTAGACTCCGCTTGACAAAAAACTGTATCGCGCTCGTAGCGGTCAAACGTAACCCCATTTTTGACTGGAACAGTCGTGGCCTCACAGCCTCCTAAAACTGCCACTAATGGGAGAATCATAATCTTTGCTAACTTCATGGTGGTCTCGGTTATTGAATATTACCCTTTGATAACAAGATGATATGGGTGTGTTTGTTGCGCAAAAGTTACTGGTATTTCGATTTGGCTGCGACATATTGTCATGCTTGTTTTGGCGTTTGATGGTTCGGCTTGGATTGAGGTGTTGGGACGGAGGACTGTCCATGCGGTCGTGAAAATCGACCCACGCTTTGCCCTTTTCAGCCGCGCGCACAGTGCTTAAGTTGCGCCCAGACCAATCAGGAGAGCCCCATGGCCGATATCAAAGACCCCGAGAACACCATCATCATCACCCTCAAAGATGGCCCCGTGGTGATTGAGCTGCTCAGCGACGTTGCGCCGGGCCATTGCGAGCGGATGAAACAGCTTGCCCGCGACGGTGCCTATGACAACGTCGCTTTCCACCGCGTGATCGAAGGGTTCATGGCGCAAACTGGCGATGTTGAACACGCCAATATGGAAAAAGACTACAACCCGCGTCGCGCCGGTACGGGCGGGTCGCAATACCCTGATCTGAAAGCCGAATTCTCCAAACTGCCGCATGATCGTGGCACCCTTGGGGCGGCGCGTTCGATGAACCCGAACTCGGCCAACAGCCAGTTCTTCATCAACTTCTCCGACAACCATTTCCTCAACGGCCAATACACCGTCTATGGCCGCGTGATTGAGGGCATGGAGCATGTCGACAAAATCGCCCGTGGCGAGCCGCCGGCAAGCCCGGACCGCATGATCTCGGTGAAGGTGGCGGCGGATGCGTAAGCTTCTCGCAGCTGGTGTGCTGGCCTTTGCGGCCAGCACTGCTTTCGCGCAAGATGGCACCACCGCGCCCGATGGGCCGGGGCCGAACCTCGTGCTCGAAATCGGGGGCGAAACCTCGGGCCGCGTGGTCATTGACCTGCTGCCCGATGTCGCGCCCCAGCATGTGGAGCGGATCACCCAATTGGCCAATGAGCACGCCTATGATGACGTGGTGTTTCACCGCGTGATCGGCGGTTTCATGGCGCAAACGGGCGATGTGCAGTTCGGTAAGCGGGGCGGCGATATTCAAATGGCGGGCATGGGCGGCTCGAAATACGGCGATCTTCCGGCTGAATTCTCGAACCGGTCGTTCACCCGTGGCATGGTCGGCATGGCGCGTTCGGCGGACCCCAATTCCGCCAACAGCCAGTTCTTCATCATGTTTGAACCGGCGCCGCATCTGGATGGCCAATACACCATCGTCGGTCATGTGATCGAGGGGATGGAGGTCGTTGATACGATCAAGAAAGGCCCGCCGCAGCTCAACGGGCTGGTGGAAGACCCCGATTACATCGTGACTGCGACGGTCGAATAAACCGGGCGGCAAGGGGGCTTGGCCCCTCTTGGCCTGAACCAAAAAGAAAGGGCGCCCATATTGGAGCGCCCTTTTGCATTTCATCTTGCCCGAAATATCCCGGGGGTGCGGGGGCAGCGCCCCCGTCGCACTTACCCAGTCGTTTTTAGCCCAGTTGCACCAGCGCATGGCGTTTTTTGCCCGCGCTCAGTTTTACCGGCTCTGCCAGATCGGCGGGGGTGAACATGCGCCCCGCATCGGTGCAGGTCTCGTCATTCACTTTCAGCCCGCCCTCGGCAATCAGCCGCTTGCCGTCTTTGCCGGTCTTCGCCAACCCCGAGCGCACCACAAGCTGCGCCAAGCTGATGCCCTCGCCCAATTCAGCCGCGGGCAGGTTCAGCGTCGGTAGGTCATCGCCCACGCCGCCCTTTTCAAACACTTCGCGCGCGGTGGCCTCGGCGGCTGCGGCGGCCTCGGCCCCGTGCAGGAGCGTGGTCACCTCATTGGCGAGGATGATCTTCGCGCCATTGATCTCAGACCCTTCGAGCTTGCCCAAGCGCTCGCATTCTTCCACCGGCAGATCGGTGTAGAGCTTGAGGAAGCGGCCGACATCGGCATCGGTCGTGTTACGCCAGAACTGCCAGAATTCGTAAGGCGAAAGCATCTCGCCCGAAAGCCAGACCGCGCCGCCTTGGCTCTTGCCCATCTTGCGGCCATCCGAAGTGGTCAAAAGCGGCGTCGTCAGCCCGTAAATCTCACGGTCGCAGACACGGCGCGTGAGGTCGATCCCGTTGATGATATTGCCCCATTGATCCGAGCCGCCCATCTGCAACAGGCACTCATAGCGCCGGTTGAGTTCAAGGAAGTCATAGGCTTGCAAGATCATGTAGTTGAATTCGAGGAAGCTGAGCGATTGCTCGCGATCAAGTCGCGACTTCACCGATTCAAAGCTGAGCATCCGGTTGACCGAGAAATGCCGCCCGATATCGCGCAGGAACTCGAGGTAGTTCAGCCCGTCGAGCCATTCGGCATTGTTGCGCATCATCGCGCCATTGCCGCTGTCGCTATAGTCCAAATACCGCGCAAAGACGCGCTGCATGCCCGCGATGTTTTCATCGATCTTTTCGGGCGTCAGCAGCGGGCGTTCTTCGGAGCGGAAGCTCGGATCGCCCACTTTCGTGGTGCCGCCGCCCATCAAGGTGATCGGGCGGTTGCCGGTTTTTTGGAACCAGCGCAGCAGCATGATGTTGAGCAAATGCCCCACATGCAAGCTCGCGGCGGTGGCATCATAGCCGATATAGGCTGTCACCATGCCGCGCGCGAGCGCCGCGTCGAGTTCTTGCAAATCGGTGCAATCGGCGAGGAATCCGCGCTCGATAATCACGCGCAGGAATTCCGATTTCGGGTGATAGGTCATCGTGCTTGTTCCTTTGGCTTGGCCATGCGTATATCGGCCGAAACTCCAAAGGGGAAGCCATGTTAAAGGCGCAGCCGGTCTGGGCGCTTGGCGCAATGTCGGGAACCTCGCTTGACGGGGTGGATGTGGCTGCGCTGCGCACCGATGGGGTGGAAATTCTCGACTTTGGGCCCGCCCTTTACCGGGCCTATAGCGCGGCGGAACGTGCGGTGATTCACACGGCCTTGGGCGCTTGGCCCGGTGCGCCGGGGGTAGAGGCTGCCGCCGAGGTGGTGGAAACCGCCCATGCCGAGGTGCTAAGCGATTTGCTGGCGCGCTGCCCCGAGGCGGAATTGGTGGGCTTTCACGGTCAAACGCTGGCGCATGATCCTTTGGGGCTGACGGGCGCGCCGCGCACGCATCAGGCGGGTGATGGCGATTTGCTGGCCGAAGTGTTGGGCCGCACTGTGGTGTGGGATTTCCGCAGCTCTGATGTGGAACTGGGCGGGCAGGGTGCGCCTTTGGCGCCGTTTTTCCATTTTGCCTGCGCGACATGGGCGGGGCTCACCGCGCCGTTGGTGTTTTTGAATTTGGGCGGTGTCGGCAATGTCACCTTTGTGGACCCGCGCGCGGCGGGGCCAGAGGTGAAAGGCGCCTGTTTGGCCTTTGACACCGGGCCCGCCAATGCGCCGATCAATGATCTGATGCAGGCGCGGCTTGGGAAGGGCTATGACGAAGGTGGCGCACTGGCGCAAGCGGGCCGGGTGGATGAGGCCTTTGTTGAGCGCTTTCTGAACCACAGCTATTTCTTAAAAGTGCCGCCGAAATCTTTGGACCGAAATGATTTTGCGCAAGCGCTCTCGGGTGTGGAGGCGCTCTCTGACGCTGATGCCGCGGCCACGCTCACCGCTTGCGCTGCGGCTGCCGTGGCGCGCGGGTTTGAGCATTTCCCAACTGCGCCAGCAGCGGTTTACGTGGCAGGCGGCGGGCGGCTAAACGTGGCCTTGATGGCGGAGCTTGCGCGGCGGCTGCCCTGCGCTGTGGCCCCTGTGGAAGACCTTGGGCTTGATGGCGATATGCTGGAGGCGCAGGCCTTTGCCTATTTGGCGGTGCGGGTGGCGCGCGGCTTGCCGACCTCTGGCCCGTCAACCACGGGCGTTGCGGCGCTTGTGGGCGGGGGCCGCGTCTCCAAGCCGCAGGGAATATAAGACGGAAACGGCGCAGCCTTTCGTTCCATAAGCGAATGACAGGAGGATGCCATGACGACTTCTGCTTCCACCCCGCGCCCGCCGTTTTCCAACCGTGCAACCGCTGTGTTTTTGGCGGGCTTCACCTTCCTTGGGTTGGCGCTTTCGGGCCTTGCTATTGCCTTGGCCCCGGCGGGCAGGCTTGCGACACAACTCCATTGGACGCTTTTGGGGCTGAGCCGCGCGCAATGGGAGAGCCTGCACCTGACGCTGGGGATGTTCTTTCTGCTCGCCGCAGGCTGGCACATCTGGCTGCATTGGTCGGTGATCACCAACCTGCTGTGGTCGGCCCGTGCGCGCGTAATTTGCCACCGCCGTGAGGTGGGGCTGGCGCTTGTTTTGGTGGGCGCGTTGAGCGCTTTGGCGATTGCCGATCTGCCGCCCGCCAACTGGCTCACTGACACGTCAGACTATTTCAAACGTAGCTTCTGGGGGGATCTGCCGCCCCTTGACCAAGGCCACCGTCGCCCGTAAACGGCCCAAGCCGAAAAACGTAAGACCGGTCAGGTTATCCCGGTCACCGCCCACAAGCGGGAGTTAGTCGATCTCGATCCCACGGCGCTGCATTCGAGGGAGACAGATGCAAAAACCGGACCCGAAACGTGAAAAGCTCACGATCATTGTCGCACAGGTGTTCATTTCCTGCCTGATGGCGCTGTTGATGACCTTTTTCTTTGCCGTGCTGCCCGAGGCACTGCGCACCCATTTCGCGCCCGGTTGGGGCTGGATTTGGCTGCGCGATTGGCTCACGGCTTGGCCGGTGGCCTTTATCCTGTCGCTTGGCGTGGGGCCGCTGGCGTTCAAACTGTCGTTTTGGCTGCTGCACCCGCGGCGTTTGAACGAGGGCTGATCACCGAACAACCTCACCGGGGATATCAAACCCCGGCGCGGCCAACTCGAACCCTTCAAACCGGAAGGCGGGGGAGACGGTGCAGCTTACGAGCGTCCACGCCCCCAGCGTGCGCGCGGCTTGCCAGTGATGCGGCGGCACGATGCCTTGCACAGTGTCGCCTGCGAGCACATCGGGGCCAAGGCGAAGCGCGGTTGCGGGGCCTGCCTCGGTCTCGGCCAAGCGCAACTCAAGCGGCGCGCCTGCGTGATAGTGCCAAATCTCGGCAGCATCGACGCGGTGCCAATGGCTGCTTTCCCCGGCCTTGAGCAAGAACAAGATCGCGGTGCCCGCCGGGCGGGTGCCCCCGGTCGCTTCCGCGATCCATGTCTGGCGATACCAGCCGCCCTCCGGATGGGGCGCAAGATTGAGTTTTTGGATGATCTGATCGGCTTCGGTCATAGTCCCCCCTTTGCGCCAGAGTAGCGGTCCATTTGCAAAAGAAAACCCCGCCAAGGCGCAGGCCCGGCGGGGTTTTCAAATCGGTTTGCAGTGGCCCTTATTTCAGGATGCCACGGCCCATGTATTCGGCGGTTTCACCCAGCATTTCTTCGATACGGATCAGCTGGTTGTATTTCGCGAGCCGGTCCGAGCGCGCGAGCGAGCCGGTTTTGATCTGGCCGCAGTTCGTCGCCACGGCGAGGTCCGCAATCGTCGCATCTTCGGTTTCGCCCGAACGGTGGCTCATGACGTTGGTGTAGCGCGCGCGATGCGCCATATCGACGGCTTTGAGCGTTTCCGACAGCGAGCCGATTTGGTTCACTTTCACCAGCATCGAGTTGGCCACGCCTTCTTTGATGCCACGGGCCAGACGCTCGGGGTTGGTCACAAAGAGGTCGTCGCCCACAAGCTGCACTTTGCCGCCAAGCGTGTCGGTCAGCAGTTTCCAGCCCGCCCAGTCATCTTCCGCGCAGCCATCTTCGATCGAGATGATCGGATAGTCGCCGCAGAGTTTTTCAAGATAGGCAACGTTTTCTTCCGAGGTCAGGCTCAGGCCTTCGCCCTTCATCTCATACTTGCCGTCTTTGTAATATTCGGTCGACGCGCAATCCATTGCCAGATAGATGTCATCGCCCGGTTTGTAGCCAGCTTTTTCGATGGATTTCAGAATGAAATCGAGCGCATCGCGGGTCGAGGCGAGCATCGGCGCAAAGCCGCCTTCATCGCCCAGACCAGTCGAAAGACCCGCCGCCGACAGCTCTTTTTTCAGGGTGTGGAAGACTTCCGACCCCATGCGCACCGCGTCGCGGATATTGCCCGCCGAGACCGGCATGATCATGAATTCTTGGATGTCGATCGGGTTGTCGGCATGTTCGCCGCCGTTGATGATGTTCATCATCGGCACCGGCAGGATGCGCGCGGAGGTGCCGCCGACGTAACGATAAAGCGGTTGCGCGGTGAAATCGGCAGCGGCTTTCGCACAGGCGAGCGAGACACCCAAGATCGCGTTCGCGCCAAGGCGGCCTTTGTTCGGCGTGCCGTCGAGTTCGATCATCAGCTTGTCGATGGCTTCTTGATCGGTGACGTCTTCACCCACAAGGTTCTCGGCCAGTTCGCCGTTCACCGCCATCACGGCTTCCAGAACGCCTTTGCCCATGTAGCGCGATTTATCGCCGTCGCGGCGCTCCACCGCTTCATGCGCGCCGGTCGAGGCGCCCGAGGGAACCGCCGCGCGGCCCATCGTGCCGTCTTCGAGGGTCACGTCAACCTCAACGGTGGGGTTGCCGCGGCTGTCGAGGATTTCGCGCGCGTGGATGTCAATGATCGTGCTCATAGGAGTGCTCCGATTGAAAAATCGCCTCCTCTATAGACCTATGCTGCCGCTGCGAAAAGGGTGTTGTTAGCGATAACTCACCTGTTAGCGCCCGAGGTGACGCGTTTTTCAGACGGTTCCGGCGGCGGCCGCTGCGCGGGCGCGCGCACGTTCCCGCGCGAGCGTATAAAGGCCCGAGCCAACAATGATCAGACCGCCGACAAGCGTCCATATATCGGGCTTTTCGGCAAAGACGGTCCAGCCGATGATCAGCGCAAAAATCAGCCGCGTGTAGCGGAAGGGGGTGATCACCGCGACCTCGCCAAGCCGCATCGCAGCAATGAGCGCGTAATAGCCCGCCGTGCCAAAAACTAGGGCTGCACAAAGCTGGGCATAATCGGTGAGGCTGGGCGCAAGGAAGGCACCTTGGAATTGCAACAGCAGCGCGCCTGCCGGAATGCAGGTGGCAAAGCCATAGGTGGCAAGCTGCATCGAGGTGATCGAACGCGGCACGCGGCGGGTAATCACATCGCGCGCGGCCAAGCCCACGACCGCAACGACGGCGAAAAGGGAGAGGATCGAGAACCCCTCGGTGCCGGGGCGGATCACCACCAGCACGCCCAGAAAACCGACCATAATCGCCGACCAGCGCCGCCAGCCAACTTGTTCGCCCAAAAACAGCGCCGCACCGAGCGTGACGGCCAGCGGTGTGGCTTGCAAAATCGCCGAAGCCTCGGCCAGCGGTGTGAAGGCGATGGCGCAGACAAAGGCGAGCGTGCCCACCAATTCGCCGAAATTGCGGCCAATAACTGCGGGTGCCAGCAGATCGCGTGAAAACAGCCGGTCGCCCTTGCGCAAGGCCAGCGCGGCAAAGATCAAAGTGCCGCCGACGCCCATCAGCATCAGCACCTCGCCGACCGGCATATGCTGGCTCAGACGTTTGACGAACAAATCTTCCATGGCGAAACCGGCCATTGCCGCCACCATCAAAAGACTACCCCGGAAGTTTTCGACACCATTGCTCATGCGCCGGGCTTTGCCAAAGCGCGCGGGCGGCGTAAAGCGCGCGATTGTATCCGCCACAAGATCGCGCGTTTAGGTGCCGCAGAAGGTGCGGGTGACACGCTCGTCATGGCTTGGTGCGGCTTCCAAATCGGCAAAGCTGTCGTCGGGCGTGAAGGGCGCTGCCAAGGCTGCGTTGAGCCTGTGGAACGGCGCAAAATCACCCTCCACGGCGGCGGCGATCATGTCTTCCACCCGGTGGTTGCGGGGGATGCGCACGGGGTTGGCTGCAGCCATCACCGCTGCCGGGTCAGCCTCGCGTTCCAGCCGCGCGCGCCAGTCCGGCTCCCAAGTGTCAAAGGCTTGGGGTTCAGTAAATTCTTCCCGTGCGGTTCCGGTGCTAAGCCCCCGGAAGGTGCGGGTAAAGTCGGCCACCTCGGTCGCCATGCGGTTCAGCAGGCTTTCGATCAAGGGCAGGTCGTCTTGCGTGGCACTGGCTAGCCCGATCTTGCGGCCCATGCGGGCGAGCCATTCGGCCTGATAGACGGGTGCGAAATCATCAAGCACCGCTTGCGCTTGCTCTACCGCTGCATCGCCCTTGCCCATCAGCGGCAACAGGCACGAGCCAAGCTGCGCGAGGTTCCAAAGCGCGATTTGCGGCTGATTGGCATAGGCATAGCGGCCCCGCACGTCGATCGAGGAAAACACCTTTTTCGGGTGGTATTCATCCACGAAGGCGCAGGGGCCGTAGTCGATCGTCTCGCCCGAGAGCGCGCAATTGTCAGTGTTCATCACACCATGGATGAAGCCGAAAGACATCCACCCCGCGACGAGCTTTGCCTGCGCTTGGGTGACGGCGGCCAGCAGGTCGCGCGCGGTTTTGCCATCGGGGAAATGGCGCGAAAGTGTGTAATGGCAAAGGGTTGCAAGTGCTTCTTCATCACCACGCGCGGCGAAATATTCAAAGGTGCCGACGCGGATATGGCTTGCGGCGACGCGTGCGATCACCGCGCCGGGGCGCGGAAACCCATCGCGAAACACGTTTTGCCCGGTGGTGACGGCGGCAAGTGCGCGGGTGGTGGGCAGGCCCAGTGCGGCCATCGCCTCTGAAAGCACATATTCGCGCAAGACCGGGCCAAGCCAGGCCCGGCCATCGCCGCCGCGCGAAAACGGCGTGCGGCCCGCACCTTTCAGCGTCAGGTCAAACCGCGCGCCATCGGGGGCGACAAGTTCGCCCAGCAAAATCGCGCGCCCATCGCCCAGTTGTGGCACGAAGCCGCCAAACTGATGCCCCGCATAGGCTTGAGCAATCGGCGTTGCGCCTTCAGGCACCAGATTGCCCGCGAACATCGCCGTGCCCTCGGCGCTTTGCAACGCGTCGAGATCCAGCCCCAGCCGTGCGGCCAAGGCTTGGTTCACGGCAACGGGGCCGGGGGCTGCCACCGGGCTGGGCGGCAGCGCGGCATAGAATTTTTCGGGCAGGCGGGCGTAGGTATTGTCAAATGGAAGGCGCATCGGCCTTACCTGATGCAAGGCCGCGCTCTTTCAAGGTCAAAGCCGTGCAAGACGTTCCGTCAGCAGCGTGTAAAACCCTTTGGCATCGACATCGCCCATGAACATCGCATTCGGTTTGCGCGGGCTCACCCGCCACCAATCGGCCACGGTCATGCCCATCGTCAGTTCGGACTGCGTCTCAATCGCCACGTTGATATGACGCCCGGTGAAGAGATCAGGCTCGATCAAATAGGCGATCACGCAAGGGTCATGCAGCGGCGCGCCATCGGCACCATATTTCGCCATATCGAAGCGCTCAAAGAAATCTGTCCAGCTGGCGACGGCATGGCCAACCGGCGTGCCAAGGTTGCGAAACGCCTCGATCCGGGCGCGGGTGGTGAGCACTTTATGAGTGACATCAAGCGGCATCACGACAATAGAGATGCCCGATTTAAACACAATATCAGCCGCTTGTGGGTCAACGTAAATATTGAACTCGGCTGCGGGGGTCACGTTGCCGCCTTCAAAGAAGCCACCGCCCATCAGCACGATCTCATCCACACGCTCGACAATATCGGGCGCTTGATTGAAGGCCGTCGCAATGTTCGTCAGCGGGCCAAGCGGGCAGAGCGTCACCGTGCCGGGCGGCTCATTGCGCAGGGTTTCAATGATGAAATCGACCGCGTGTTGCTCTTGCAATTTCATCTTGGGCAGTGGCAGCGAAATCCCATCCAGCCCGGTTTTGCCATGCACATATTCTGCGGTGACAAGCGCGCGCTCCATCGGCTTATCGCAGCCCGCAAAGACCTTGATCTCGGTGCGGCCGGCCAATTCGCACACGATCCGGGCATTGCGCGCGGTCAGATCCAGCGGCACGTTCCCCGCCACACAGGTGATCCCCAAAATCTCAAGCTCGGGGCTCGCCAGCGCCAACAAAATGGCCACGGCATCGTCTTGTCCGGGATCGGTGTCGATAATGATCTTTCGCGTCATGGGCACTCCTTTTGGCACAAAATGTAGTGCTGCGCCGCAGAAGTCCATATTCCATGAACACGCCCAAAACGTGCCACATTTGATGGTTAACAAATTCTCAATGGCGCAGAGCAGGCGCCGCGTTCCAGTGTCTTCTTGTGTTCCCGGAAACCCTCATTAGGCCGGTACAAAGCCGGCAGCAGGCAGGCTCACCTAATGCAGACGCAACATCTTTTTCTGATCCCCCCGATGTTTGACACACTGGGCAGCGCAGTGGCGCGCTCTTTGGCACAGGGGCAGGGGCGCCTGGTCGCGGCGGGATATGGCATGGCGGCACTGGGGCCCGTGGAGGGGGCAGGCGTGATCGTCGATCAGGCGATCTTTGGGCGTGCGGGCGCGGGGCTAAAGGGCTTCTTTCCGCTGGCGGGCGCGCGGGCGCGGGCGATGGCGGAAATGCTCGATGGCCCGGTGGGGCGGATCGTGGTGCCGATGATGGCACTTGATCAAGCTTACCCGATGCTGTGGCGCCAACAGGCAATCCGCCGGGTGATGCCCGATTTTGATGGGCTCGGCCCGAAATTTTGTCGCTTCAAGCGCGGTTGGGCCGAGGTGGTCGAAGATCTGATCGCCGCCTTCGCGCCCGAAGAGGTGGTGGTTCTGCATGCGCCTGTGTCAAGCGCGCAGGTGCTGTCGGCGCTGGTCCCCGATGCCGGTCTGGCGGCGATTGAGCCGGTGTCAAACGTGATCCCGGATACGGCCATTGCAATGTTGCAACGGCTCTATCGTCAAGGGGTCGAGGTTCCGCCCAAACAAGTGATGCGGATGATCGAGCAACACCAACATGCGCTGCAACCCGCGCCTTTGGCGCAATTTGCGCCCGAGGATCGCGCTGAGATGCGCCGCCATTTCGCAACCGAGATGGAGCGTCTCGCGGCCATGCCGCATGTGCGGATCGGCCTTGATGGGCTCGATTTCGCGAATGCTGCGCAATAAATGGGGCAGGCGGGCTTAGCCCGCCATCGCCACCTCAAGCGCTTCGAGCGCTTCCATCCACAATTCTTCGGCCCGCCCCATCGCTTCGCGCGCCTCGGCGTGTTTCAAAAGCCACTTGTCCCGCTCGACTGCGCGAGAGGCTTCATAAAGCTCGGGGTCGGCGAGCTTTTCATCCAGCTTGGCCAGCATCTCAGTCAGCTTTTCCACCCGCTCTTCGCATTTGCGCGCCTCGGCCCGCAGCGCCAAGATTTTCTCGCGTGAGGGTTGGGCGGGTTTTTCCTTGGTCGGTTTTTCGGCGGCTTTGGCGGGTTTGTCGTCCGGGTCACCGGCCAGAAGTTCGGCGCGATAGGCTTCCAAATCCGCCGCATAGGGCGCAACTGCCCCGCCCTTCACCAGCCAAAGCCTGTCCGCCACAAGGCCCAAAAGGTGCATGTCGTGGCTGACCAAGATCACTGCGCCCGAATAGGCGGTGAGTGCTTCAACGAGCGCCTCGCGGCTTTCGATATCAAGGTGGTTCGTCGGTTCGTCGAGAATGAGCAGATGCGGCGCATCAAGCGTGGCCAAAAGCAGCGAAAGCCGCGCCTTTTGCCCGCCCGAAAGCTTGCCCACTTCGGTTTCCGCTTGATCGGCCAAAAGCCCAAAGCCCGCCAGCCGCGCGCGCAGTTTCGAGGGGTGCTCCTCGGGGCGCAGCCGTTGCAGATGCAGCAAAGGCGTCGCGCCAAGGTCCAACTCATCCACCTGATGCTGCGCAAAATAGCCGATCCGCAGCTTGGAAGACCGCGCAATCCGGCCCTCGCAGACCTCAAGCTTGCCCGCCAAAAGTTTGGAGAGCGTCGATTTCCCCTCACCATTGCGGCCCAAAAGCGCGATCCGGTCATCTTGGTCGATGCGCAGATTGAGGCGGCGCAGGATCGGCTTGCCGCCATAGCCAACTGCCGCGCTATCAAGCGTGATGATCGGGGGCGAAAGTTGCTCGGGCGTCGGGAAGGTGAAAACCTGTTTCGCGGCCTCTTCGGGCGCGGTGATCGGCTCCATCTTTTCGAGCATCTTCACGCGCGCCTGCGCCTGCGCCGCCTTGGTCGCCTTGGCTTTGAAGCGATCGACGAAGCTTTGCAGATGCGCGCGCCGCGCCTCTTGTTTCTTCGCCGCTGCCGCAAGGTTGGCCCGCGCCGCCGCGCGTTGGCGGGCGAATTGGTCGTAAGGCCCGTTCCACAGCGTCAGCTTGCGGTTTTCCAAATGTAGGATCGAGCCCACCGCGCGGTTCAAAAGCCCGCGGTCGTGGGAGATGATAATCACCGTATGCGGGTAGCGCGTGAGGTACTGCTCCAGCCAAAGCGCGCCCTCAAGGTCGAGGTAGTTCGTCGGCTCGTCGAGCAGAAGCAGATCGGGCTGGGCAAACAGCACGCCCGCCAAAGCCACCCGCATCCGCCAGCCGCCCGAGAAATCGGAACAGGGGCGCTGCTGTGCTTCGGCATCAAAGCCAAGGCCGCGCAAAATGGCACTGGCGCGGGCTTCGGCCGACCACGCCTCAATATCGGCAAGCCGCGTTTGCACCTCGGCAATGCGGGCCGGGTCCGTTGCGGTTTCTGCTTCGGCCAAAAGGCTGGCGCGTTCGGTATCGGCTTCCAGCACCGTATTAAGCAGGCTGGTGGAGGACGAGGGCACCTCTTGCGCGACGCCGCCAATGCGGGCGCGGACGGGCAGGGTGATCTCACCCGATTCCAGTGCGATCTCGCCCCGGATCAACCGAAAGAGCGTGGTCTTCCCGGCACCATTGGCGCCAACAAGGCCGACTTTATGGCCGGTGGGAATACGGGCAGAGGCGCCTTCAAACAGCGGGCGGCCTTCGATGGCATAGGTGATGGCGTCAAGTGTGAGCATGCAAGCGCTGTGCCTGAGGTGCGCGCGCGCGTCAATGCCGGGTGTGGGCTCTTGTGTCGCTTGGCGCAAAGGGCAAAACCGGGTTAGGGTCATTTGTTGCTGCCGCATTGCATCTTTTTCGCGCAATTGTCGCATGGTTTGACCAAAACGGCAGTCATGCGGGGCTTTTCAACTTCGTTGCCCCATGCTAGCAGGCGCCAGAGATTTTCCTGACCGTGGGATCAATACCCCGGTCCCCAACCTGAGAGGCTTCCCCTCATGGCCATCGAACGCACGCTGTCGATCATCAAACCCGATGCCACCCGTCGCAACCTCACCGGCAAAATCAATGCCAAATTCGAGGAAGCCGGTCTGCGCATCGTCGCGCAAAAACGCATCAAGCTGAGCCTCGAGCAAGCTGGCAAATTCTATGAAGTCCACAAAGAACGCCCCTTCTACGGCGAACTGTGCGAATTCATGGCGTCCGAGCCGGTTGTTGTGCAAGTGCTCGAAGGCGAAGGCGCGATTGCCAAAAACCGTGAAGTGATGGGCGCGACCAACCCGGCGAACGCCGATGACGGCACCATCCGCAAAGAATTCGCCCTTTCGGTTGGCGAAAACTCGGTCCATGGCTCGGATGCGCCGGAAACCGCTGCGGTGGAAATCGCCTTCTTCTTCTCGGGCCTCGAACTGGTCGGCTAATCCGATCTTCGATGCTTAAGGTTTAAGGGCTGCCCTTATGGGTGGCCCTTTTCTTTTGCGCCCCTTGCGAGGCAAAGAAAAACCGCGCCGACAGGGTCGGAGCGGTGGGCCATAAAATGGCGGTCATAGAAGAGTTTGGTTTGCCGAGTCTTGCAAGACCGCTTCGGCAAATCCGCTCTCACTGAGGGGCGAGAACAGGGCAGGGGGTGCGCAGGGCCGTCGCGCGGGCCAACGCGGCCCGCAGCACCACATTGCGCAAAACTTAGATCGAGGCCCAGTCGGTGATCCGGGTCATGCCCGGTTGCGTGGGCTTCGTGGCAGAGCCTTGCTGCTGCACCGAAGTGGATTTCGCCGATTGCTGGACTTGCAAGCCTTCCTGCTGCTGGCTGGCCGCGCTCATCCCCATTTGCACCGTGTTTTGCATATCATTGCCTCGTCAACTTGGTCGCCATTACCCCCTCACGGGGCGCCTGGATTGTGGCGACACTATGACGCAGGTAGCCTGAACTGACAGCATGGTCAATTCACGATGAATGACAGCCGTGTGACACCCTGTGAGGGATGCGCAAAAGTCACGGATCGGCATGAAAAACCCCCGCAAAATCAGCGAGGGTGGTTAAAAAGTTTAACCAAATTGCAGGTTTAACGCAACCAGGCCGAAGCGGCCTTATTCGGCGGGCGTGGTCGCTGGTTGCGCAGACGACTCATCGCTGCGCTTGCGTGCGGGGCTGCCACATAGCGAGACGCGGGGCTGCCCGGACATGTGCAGCAGATGCTCGAGCGCACCGTTGTCGCGCACCATATCGCCCAAAGTGTGGCGGTCCATTGCGCTGTAGAACGCCTCAACCCCAGCCTCGAGCGCATCGCGGAAACGGCAGGCATTTGCCAGCGGGCAAGAGTTGGTATCTGCGTCAAAGCATTCGACGAAGGGCAGGGACGCCTCAAAGGTGCGCAGCACTTCGCCGACACCGATGCTGTCCATTTCGCGCGCCAATCGTAACCCGCCTGAGCGCCCGCGTTGCGTTTCCACAAAGCCACGTTGGGCCAAGGTGTTCACAACTTGCGCAAGGTGGTTTTCCGAGGCGTTGCAGGCTTCGGCGATTTCATGTTTGCGAACGATCCTGTCACTGTTCACGGCACAGAACATCAGGGTGCGCATCGCCAGGTTGGTCCGAGTCGTCAGTCGCATGCTGGCTCCGATTTCCCGAGGGGTTTAAGGCATGTCGCAGATACTTTATTGAGATATGTCATGAGTTATTGGCAAAAGACAGTGAAACACTGTCCTTGCGTCAATATGTCTGAACGATGCTTCTTTTCTTGTATGCATGAATTGCAATGTTATAACGGCGCTGCGATGCGGCGGATTTCCGCGCTCTGCGCCCGGGGGCAGAACAGCCCACTGCGGCAGGAGGCGGGATTGCGCGGCTGCATCTGTTCACCCCATTTTGGGCCCCGTGACGGGCTTGCCACTTCCTGACACGTTGACCCGCAGCTGACGGCATCGAGGACTTCGCATGACAGCATCCCCCACCGCCGCGCCGCATACCGAAAGCCGGTTGGCGCATTTTCCGATCACCTTTTACGCCACCACCATGGGCTTTGGCGGGCTGACGCTGGCGCTGCGCGCGGCGGCAAAGCCGCTTGGGCTCGGGCCGCTGCCTTACCAAGTGATGTTGGGTGTTACGGCGACAGCGTTCGTGCTGATTTCGCTGTTCTACCTCGCCAAGGCGCTGACGCATTGGAAAGAGGTTTATGCCGAATGGCATCACCCGATCCGGCTGTCGTTCTTTCCGACGATTTCGGTTTCGATGCTGCTGCTCTCCATTGGCTTGATGACCGTATCGCAACCTGCGGCGCTTGCGCTTTGGGGCGTGGGCACCACGCTTCAAGGCATTTTGACGATTGCCGTGGTGACGAACTGGATCGGCACTCGCTCATTCCAGCACGGTCACCTCAACCCGGCATGGTTCATCCCGGCGGTTGGGAACGTGATCGTGCCGGTCGCTGGCGCGCAGCTTGGCTTTACTGAGATTTCTTGGCTCTTCTTCTCGGCGGGCATGATGTTTTGGGTGATCTTGCTCACTCTCGTCTTCAACCGTCTGGTGTTCCACGATCCGCTGCCGGGGCGGTTGCAGCCGACGCTGGTGATCATGATCGCGCCGCCTGCGGTGGCCTTTATCTCTTGGGTGCGCTTGACGATGGGCGAAGGGGCAGAGGTCGATGCGATGGGGCATATCATGCTCTCGCTCGCCTATGTCTTTGCTGCGCTGGTGGCGGTGCAACTGCCGCGCATTCTGCGGCTGCCCTTTGCGATGTCGTTCTGGGCGCTCAGCTTCCCCGTCGCGGCGCTGACCATTGCGACGCTGCTTTACGCCGAACTCAGCCATTCGATGGTGCACCAATATATGGGCACGGGGTTCTTGGGGCTGTTGGTCGTGCTGATCGCCGGGCTAGTTGTGCGCACGCTTTTGGGCATTGTCCGCGGCGAAATTTGCAAGCCGGAATAAGCGCGCTTCTGCTGCTGTCACAGGAAAGGCCCCCACTTGCGCGGGGGCCTTTTTCATTATCCGAAACGACAAAGGGGGCCCGCAGGCCCCCAGGTGGTGTCGAGAGTGGTTCAGGGATTATTATCGTGCGTGGTGGAGAAACGAAAACTCAGTGGCCATAGACCGCGCGATGCGCGAGTTGCGGCGCCTCTTCCGGGCAGATGCCAAGGTCGCAGCACAGCCGCGGCGAGAGCCGGGCGATCTCATTCAGCGTATGCGCGTAGCGGGCGCGTTTTTCGACGGCAGACAACATGCGAGAGAAGAGGGCGGACATCGGTTCGGCTTTCGGCATTGGCTTATGTGGTCACTTTTTCTGACCGGAACATGCGCTTTCTTGCCCAGCACAACAACCGATGATCCGGCATTGCCGCGATGCGGCGCCTGCAATGGTTGCCCCAACCGCAAGCCCGCCATGCAAAAGGGGCAGCCCGAAAGCTGCCCCTCTTTGGTTCGGTCATCTGCCGGGGCGGATGGCCCCATAGATTATTTGATCAGCTTGCCCATCGCCACGGCGGTGTCGGCCATGCGGTTCGAGAAGCCCCATTCGTTGTCGTACCACGACAGGATGCGGACCATTTTGCCTTCCATGACCTTGGTTTGATCCATGTGGAACACCGAGGAATGGGGGTCATGGTTGAAGTCGGTCGAGACGTTTTTGAGCTTGGTGTAGCCCAGCACGCCTTTGAGCGGGCCATCGGCGGCAGCTTCAATCGCGGCGTTGACTTCTTCCACCGTGGTGTCGCGTTTGGCTTCAAACACCAGATCCACAACCGAGACGTTCGGGGTCGGCACGCGGATCGCAACGCCGTCGAGTTTGCCTTTGAGTTCCGGCAGCACGAGGCCCACGGCTTTCGCGGCACCCGTCGAGGTCGGGATCATCGAAAGCGCGGCGGCGCGGGCGCGATACAGGTCTTTGTGCATCGTGTCGAGCGTCGGCTGGTCGCCGGTGTAGCTGTGGATCGTGGTCATGAAGCCTTTTTCGATGCCGATCGCATCGTTGAGGACTTTCGCGACCGGGCTGAGGCAGTTGGTGGTGCACGAGGCGTTCGACACGACGATGTCATCGGCGGTCAGCGTTTCGTGGTTCACACCGAAGACGATGGTTTTATCCGCGCCGTCGCCGGGGGCCGAGATCAGCACACGCTTCACGCCGCTTTGCAGGTGGGCTTGGCATTTCTCTTTCGAGGTGAAAATCCCCGTGCATTCCATCGCGATATCAACATCGCCCCAAGGCAGGTCCGCCGGGTTGCGGATCGCGGTGACTTTGATTTTGCCACGGCCAACGTCGATCCAGTCTTCGCCAGTCGTCACAGTGGCCGGGAATTTGCCATGCACGCTATCAAATTGCAGCAGATGGGCGTTGGTTTCCACCGGGCCGAGGTCGTTGATCGCAACCACTTCAATATCGGTCCGTCCCGATTCGATGATCGCCCGCAACACGTTGCGCCCGATACGACCGAATCCGTTGATCGCTACCTTAACCGCCATCTTCATCTCCTTTTGACTCTATCTCTGAGGGCCGCGGGCACCCTTCGACATGACGGGCAAAAGGTCAACAGAAGACTGCGCTTTGAGGCGCTTTCAGAGGCGATTCCATGAAGTTGAAGGGGGCATGCAAAACTGGCCTGCAGCGTCAACGCCAGAAGGCCATCCATTCGGTCAATTTCATCATCTCTTTGGCCAGAAATAAGCTGGCGCTACCATGCAGCATCACCGCATCCACGCCAAAGAACAGCACCACCAGCACCGCAAGCCCGATAGCGATTTGGTTGGTCATAAAGCTCCCCCGTCGCCCCCTGCGCCGTGGCGGCGCGCGGTGACGATAGACGAAGCGCGGGGCAGGGGAAAGGCGCGCGGCGGCGCCTTATTCGCCATCCTCGGCCACAAGGAAGATCTCGCCATTGGCTTCGAGTTCACGAATGGCGCCGACGATCTCGTTCATCGCCTCTTCGATGTCTTTTTCTTTCGGTTTCTTGAGGTTCGCGATCTCGTCGCGCAGGTTTTGCGCCATGCGTTGCGACATGTTCGACAAGATGAACTCGGCCGATTTCTCGTTTTCGCCTTTGGCACCCGCCAGCGCGACAATAAGCTTGGCCTGATCGACCGCGCGCAGGATTTTGGGAATGTCGCGGGTTTCGATCCGGCTCGGGATATTGGTGAAGGTGAAGATCGCTTTGCGCACTTGATCGGCAAAGATCTTGTCTTCTTCGTCCAGCCCTTCCAGCACCGAATTGCGCGTGGCTGCGGGAGAATAGTTCAAGATCGCGCCGACGCGCTCCACCGGCCCGGTTTCAAAAGCTTTGGCCGGTTGTGCATCGAGTTGGCTGGCAAGCGCGGTGCCGATCCGGTGCACGGTTTCGGGGGCCACATTGCCGGTGAGCGAGACCGCATAGGCCAGCTTGCGCGCCTTTTCAGAGGCCACTTTTGATAGCAATTCCGCTGAGCGCGCGACGGTCAGCTTCGACAGCATCACCGCGCCAACTTCGATACTTTCTTCTTGCAGCACCGGCAGCAAAAGATCGGTCGAAAGCCCGGTGATCCGTTCCCACGGATCGGCGCGCGAGGTGCCCGAGGCCATCCGGCGCAAACGGGTTGCCGCCGAAGCCGAAAGCTGCCCCTCAAGCAGTTTCAGTGCGCCATCAATGCCGCCGGGGAAGGCGATGCCAACAGCTTCCAACTCGGTGCAGAATTCTTCGATCACCTCGACCATCGTTTCGCGGTCGATCAGGCGCAATTCGGCAATCGTTTCGGCCAGTTGCGTTTGCTGATCATCGGTCAGTTCTTCGAGCGGCAGTTTCAGCCCTTCGGTGGCCAGCAATTGCACCACGACCGCCGCTTTTTGACGACGAGACAGCACCGGGCGCGAGGCACCGGGGCGGGTGAGCGGGCCGAGGGCCGATTGGGGGGCGATGGCGTTCACGCGCGACTCCGAATTCTGTTCCGGGTCACTCTCGCAGTCAGCCGTTAAGCGGCGGTTATCGGCGCTTTGGCATTTCCTCTCAACTTGAGGGAATTACGCAGCTTTTTGTCTTTTCATCCCAATGCTGTCCTTCTGGACAGGTCAACTTGGCACGGTCCGCGCAATCCTGCGCAGAGGCGGCTAGGGGCGCCACAATCAACGCGGGAAAAAGCAAAAGCGCCGCGAGGTGTTTCGGTGTCATCTTTCTCTCCCTTGCAAAGGGAAAGCGTCACCCGAATCGCCCCGCGGCACCAAATCACATCTTAAAGGGTGGGCCTAGGCGCCAAACACCCGTTTGAAGATCGTGTCGACATGTTTGGTGTGATAGCCAAGGTCGAATTTCTCTTCAATTTCCGTCGGGCTCAGCGCCGCAGTCACTTCTGCATCTTTCAGAAGCTCTTCTTTGAAGTCAGCGCCTTGTTCCCAGACCTTCATCGCATTGCGTTGCACAAGGCGATAGGCGTCTTCACGGCTCACGCCCGCTTGCGTCAGCGCCAAAAGCACCCGTTGCGACATGACCAAGCCTTTGAACTTGTTCATGTTGCGCAGCATGTTCTCGGGGTAGATCACCAGGTTTTCGACCACACCGGCCAAGCGGTTGAGCGCGAAATCAAGGGTGATCGTCGCATCGGGGCCAATGCCACGCTCGACCGAGCTGTGCGAGATATCGCGCTCATGCCACAGCGCGACGTTTTCCATCGCCGGCACCACGCACATGCGCACGAGGCGGGCAAGGCCGGTCAGGTTTTCGGTGAGCACCGGGTTGCGTTTGTGCGGCATCGCCGAGGAGCCTTTTTGGCCTTTCGAGAAGAACTCTTCGGCCTCCAGCACCTCGGTGCGTTGCATGTGGCGGATTTCGATGGCGACGTTTTCGATGCTCGAGGCGATCACGCCCAGCGTGGCAAAGAACATCGCATGACGGTCACGCGGGATGACTTGGGTCGAGATCGGCTCGGGCTTCAGGCCCAGTTGCGCGCAGACATGCTCTTCGACGCTCGGGTCGATGTTGGCGAAGGTGCCGACGGCACCCGAAATCGCGCCGGTCGCCACTTCTTCGCGGGCATTGGCGAGGCGGGCGCGGTTGCGGTCCATCTCGGCATAGAAGCGCGCGAAGGTCAGGCCCATCGTCGTGGGTTCCGCGTGAATGCCGTGGCTGCGGCCAATGCGGACGGTATCTTTGTGTTCGAGCGCGCGCTTTTTAAGCGCCGCCAGCACACGGTCCATATCGGCAAGCAGAATATCCGCCGTGCGCACCAGTTGGATGTTGAGCGTGGTATCGAGCACATCCGACGAGGTCATGCCTTGGTGCACGAAGCGCGCATCTTCCGAACCGATATGCTCGGCCAAATGCGTCAGGAAGGCGATCACGTCATGTTTGGTGACCGCTTCGATCTCGTCGATCCGGGCGACATCAAACTCAACATCCTTGGCCTTCCAAACGGCCTCGGCATTGGCTTTCGGGATCACGCCAAGGGCGGCTTGCGCGTCGCAGGCATGGGCCTCAATCTCATACCAGATTTTGAACTTGGTGGCGGGTTCCCAGATGTCGACCATCTCTTTGCGGGCATAGCGCGGGATCATGGACAGGCCTCTTGCTTGTGACGGAGTTGGGCGGTTGATAGACCGGGCCAGCCTTTTGGGCAAGGGATGCGGCAAGACGAGGCAAGAATGACGCGCGCAATTACGGATTTTGAGGGCTCTTGGCAGATCAGCCGCAGCATTGATGACCGCTTCGGCGGGCAAAAAGCGGCGTTTGAGGGTACGGCCACGTTAATTCCTTGCCAAGATGGGTCTTGGAAATGGGAAGAGAGTGGCTATCTGACATTAGGAGAGGATGCCCCGATCAAAGCCACGCGGATCTATTACTGGCGCCCGGCGCCGCCGCAGATTGAGGTGTTCTTTGAAGACGGGCGGCCGTTTCACAGTTTTGACCCTTCGGGGGCGGATACGGCGGCCCATTGGTGTGACCCCGATGATTACCGGGCCCAGTATGAGTTCAAAGATTGGCCGCAATGGCAGGCCATCTGGCGGGTGAAAGGCCCGCTCAAGGATTATGAAATGATCTCGCGCTACACTCGCGCGTGACACCGCTCTTTGCCGCCCGGCAGAGGCACCCCCGGAGCGCCTCCGGTCGGATCGAGGGATGGCGACTTAGCTCTCGTACCCGATAGCTCTGGGGGTGCAGCGTGTCCAAAACTACAGACCTCCTCACAAACTCCCAGATGCTGCATTGCCGCAGCGCGCTTGTGCCGCCGCAGCGGGGCAGGGAGGTTGTATCTTGGGCCAAAATCGGTAACTCAGGGTCAAGGAAGACCGAAGGCAGGGAGAAACGCGATGAGCAAGCGCGAGGCCGGTGCGGCAAGCCCGGGTAAGCTGCGCCATCTCGGTCCGGTATTGCTGGGCTTTTCTCTGTTCGGTTTAGGCATTTGGGCGCTGCAACATCTGCTCAAAGAGGTCAGCGCTGATGAGATCATCGCGCAGATCAATGCCACCCCGAACCATATCTTTGCGATTGCCCTTGGCGCGACGGCGTTGGGCTATACCGCATTGATTGGGTATGACTTCTGGGCGCTGAAATACCTTGAGAAAAAGCTGCCGCTGCGGGTCGTCGCCTTGGGCGGCTTTTTGGGCTATGCCTTTGGCAACACAATCGGAATTTCGGTGCTATCGGGCGGTGCCGTGCGCTACCGGATCTATTCTGCCTTTGGGCTCAACGCCTTTGAGGTCGCGGCGCTGGCCTCTTATATCGCGATTGCCATGGGCACGGGGCTTTCGCTTGTGGGTGTTTTCGCGCTGGCGCTGCATCCCGCCGCGCTGACCGGGCTCTTGCCGCTTTCCGAAGAGATGGTGCGGCTTTTGGCGCTCTCTGGCGGGCTGGCGACGGTGGCTTTGCTCTTTGGTTTAGGCATCTCGGGCAAGGTGCTGCGGCTTGGCAAATATGAAATCTCGATGCCGCGCCCGCATATTTTGACCGGGCAAATGGTCGTTGCGCTGTTCGACAGCACGATGGCGGCGCTCACCCTTTATGTGCTCTTGCCTCAAGGCGCGCCGGATTTTGTCACCTTCCTCGCGATCTATGCCACCGCCACGATGGTCGGCGTGATGAGCCATGTGCCGGGCGGGGTTGGCGTGTTTGAAACCGTGGTGATGGCGGCGATGCCCACAGGTACGGCGGTAGGCGATGTCGCTGCGGCGCTTTTGATGTTCCGCCTGATCTATTACCTCATCCCCTTTGCGCTCGCCTTTGTCATCGTTTCGCTCAACGAGGCGCGTTTGGCGGGGGGCTGGGCGGTCCGGCTCTTTGGTGAAATTTCGGACCCGATGCGCCCGGCCTTCAACGCCGTGGCGGGGATGGTGCCTTGGCTTTCGGGGGCATGGGCCTTTGGCTTGGGCGCCTATCTTTTGGCGCTGGCGCTTTGGCCTTCGGTGCCGACGCTGCACGATAATGACGACCTTGTCGGTGCGATCTTGCTGGAGGGTGGCACGCTTGTCTCCTCGGTCGCCGGGGCGGTTTTGCTCATCCTCTCGCATGGGTTGATCCGGCGCGTTGCGGGAGCATTTTGGCTCACCATCGCGGCGATTGGCGGCGGCATTGTTGCCGTTCTGCTCAACAACTTTGATATTGAAAGCGCGACCCTTCTCGCCGCTGGCGCGCTTTTGATGTGGCCGTTCCGGCGTGAGTTTTATCGCGAAGCGAAAATCACCGAAGGCGTGCTTGGCCCGGCGTGGATCGCCATGGTCACCGCCGTGATCATCGCGGTCGCTCTCTTTTTCATCTTTGTCCATGCCGCCACGCCCTATTCACACAGCCTTTGGGTTGATTTTGCGCAAAACGCCAATACCCCGCGTTCGTTGCGGGCGGGGCTGGTGGGTTCGGCTATCTTGGTGATCTTCACCACCTATCTGGCGCTGCAACCGCTCGCCAAGCGCAGCCCGCGCACGCCCGGAGAGGCGTTGCAGATGGCCCGCAAGGTGATCGACGCGCAATCCGATCCGACTGCCTGCCTTGCGCTTGCGGGGGATAAAGAGCTGACCTTCTCGGGCGATGGCTCGGCTTTCTTGATGTTTGCGCGCCGCCGCAAAAGCTGGATCGCGATGGGCGACCCGGTGGGCGATTTGCGCTATTTTGATGATTTGGGCTGGGATTTTGTCGAAGCCGCGCAGCAGGCCAATTGCCGCCCGGTGTTTTACGAAATCTCAGAACGGCAATTGCCGCGGATGATCGAGATGGGCCTTGCTGCGCATAAGGTTGGCGAAGAAGCGGTGGTGAACCTTTCGACCTTCACGCTCTCTGGCGCGCGGTTCAAATCCATGCGCGCGGCGTTTAACAAAGCGCAACGCGAGGGGCTGGACGTAGAGGTGTTGCAACCGCCCCATGCGCCGGAGTTGATCGAGGAGTTGCGCCCAATCTCTGATGCATGGCTAGGCGATAAAGTCGGCCATGAGAAAAGCTTCTCGGTGGGGCGGTTTGATCCGATCTATCTGCGCCATTTCCCGATTGCCGTGGTGCGCCGCGCGGGTAAGGCCATCGCCTTTGCCTCGATCATGGCACCGGGCAGCGGCCAGCGCGTGGCGGTGGATTTGATGCGCTACCGCCCCGAGGATGCTTCGGGCATGATCGAGTTTTTGTTCCTCTCGCTCATCGCGCATTATCAAGCGCAGGGCGCGCAGGAGTTTAGCCTTGGCATGGCCCCTCTGGCGGGGCTTAGCGCCCGGCGCACCGCACGGCTTTGGAGCCGGTTTGGCGCGCTGATGTTCCGCCACGGGGGCGCGTTCTATAATTTTGAGGGGCTGCGCGCCTTCAAGGCAAAGTTCAACCCCGAATGGCGCCCGCGCTACATTGCGCTGCCGGTCGGCGTGTCGCCGATGGTGGCGATGGCCGATGTCACCATGTTGATCTCGGGCGGGCCGCGCGGGCTTTTGAAACGCAAATAAGGGCGTGCGCGCCCGAAGGAGGCGTGATGCAGGCGATTGTTTCAAGCTGGCTTTTCTGGGCGTTGCTCTCTGCGGTGTTTGCGGCGCTGACAGCCGTTTTTGCGAAAGCAGGCGTGGCACAGGTGGATAGCGACCTCGCCACATGGCTGCGCACTTTGGTGGTGGCGGTGGTGCTGGGCGCGCTGGTGGCGCTGGCGGGCAAGCTGCGCGGCCTCACAGAAATTCCCGGCCGCGCGGCGCTGTTTCTTATCTTGTCGGGGCTCGCCACAGGGGCTTCGTGGCTATGCTACTTTCGCGCGCTGTCTTTGGGCGATGCGGCGCGGGTGGCCCCGGTGGATAAACTTTCGGTCGTGCTGGTCGCGGTCTTTGCCGCCACGTTTTTGGGGGAGATGCTTTCCCCCCTTGCTTGGGCGGGCGTGGCGCTCATTGGGCTTGGCGCGGCGCTTGTGGCGCTTGGCTGATCAGTCCCAACCGTTCATCAACCGATAGCGCATCACCGCGCGGTCTGTGGCGATCATGCCGGGGATCAGCAGCGCATCGAGCGCCCACCACAGCCCCACGAGCGCAAGCGGAATATAGCCCACCAAAATGAAGGTGAGCGCAGAGCCGATGCCAAACAGTACAAGCTGCATCAGCCCCGAAAACCAGCGTCCCAAATAGAACCGGTGCACGCCAAAGAAGCCAAGGAAGAACCACAGCAAATAGGCGACAAGGGTCGAGGGGCCATCATTGGCAATGCGTTGTTCAATCCAAAGGGCGCGGTCGGTCATGTAAACCTCCTTTACATGGAAATGA
Organism: Rhodobacter aestuarii; assembly: GCF_900156655.1. GTDB lineage: Bacteria > Pseudomonadota > Alphaproteobacteria > Rhodobacterales > Rhodobacteraceae > Rhodobacter > Rhodobacter aestuarii. The sequence goes on from NZ_FTOG01000005.1 coordinate 129,395, forward strand.
GATGGGGTGGCGGGCAGCGCCTTACAAGGGTCACACCCAAATGAAAAAGGCCCCGCAGTGCGGGGCCTTTCGGGTCTCAATCGGTAAGCCTTAGCTTTTGGCAAGGTTGCGCAGCACGTAATGCAGCACGCCGCCGTTTTTGAGATATTCGATCTCGACCTCGGTATCGATCCGGCTTTTCAGCATGATCTTGGTCTCGGTGCCGTCGGCGCGTTTGATCGTGCAGGGCACGAGCGAAAGCGGTTTGATATCGCCTTCCAGCCCCTCAATCGTCACCACCTCATCGCCGGTCAGGCCGAGCGATTTGCGGCTCGCACCTTCGGTGAACTCAAACGGGATGACGCCCATGCCGATCAGGTTCGAACGGTGGATCCGTTCAAAGCTTTCGGCCACCACGGCTTTGACGCCGAGCAGGTTGGTGCCTTTGGCCGCCCAGTCACGGCTGGAGCCCGCACCATATTCGATGCCGCCAAAGATCACGAGCGGGGTGCCCGCGGCTTGGTAATCCATCGACGCGTCGTAGATCGTGGTTTGCGCGCCATCCGGGCCTTTGGTGAAGCCGCCTTCAACGCCATCCAGCATCTCGTTTTTGATACGGATGTTGGCGAAGGTGCCGCGCATCATGACTTCGTGGTTGCCGCGGCGCGAACCGTAGCTGTTGAAGTCTTTCGGCTGCACTTGGCGCTCGGTCAGGTATTTGCCTGCCGGGGTGGAGGGTTTGAACGAACCCGCCGGGGAGATGTGGTCGGTGGTGATCATATCGCCCAGAACCGCCAGCACGCGCGCATCCACCACATTCGAGATCGTGCCAGGTTCCTTGGCCATGCCTTGGAAATAGGGCGGGTTTTGAATGTAGGTCGAAGCGGCGGGCCAATCGTAGGTTTCGCCCTCGGTGGTTTTCACGCCTTGCCAGTTCGCATCGCCTTTGAACACATCGGCGTATTTCGCGATGAAGGCTTCACGGGTGACGCATTTCTCCACCAGATCAGCAATTTCCGCATCGGTCGGCCAGATGTCTTTGAGATAGACCGGCTTGCCATCAGGCGTTTCGCCCAGCGGTTCAGACGACAGATCGACATTCAACGAACCCGCGAGCGAATAGGCAACGACGAGCGGCGGCGAGGCGAGGAAGTTCGCGCGCACATCCGGGCTGATCCGGCCTTCGAAGTTGCGGTTCCCCGACAGCACCGAGGCGGCAACAAGGTCATTGTCGTTGATCGCTTTGGAGATTTCCGGCGTGCCGAGCGGGCCGGAGTTGCCGATGCAGGTGGTGCAGCCAAAGCCGACGATATTGAAGCCCATCGCATCCAGATCTTCCTGAAGACCGGCGGCTTTGAGATATTCTTCAACGACCTGCGACCCAGGCGCGAGCGAGGTTTTCACCCAAGGCTTCGGCGAAAGGCCAAGCGCGCGGGCTTTGCGTGCCACAAGGCCCGCCCCAATCAGCACATAGGGGTTCGATGTATTGGTGCACGAGGTGATCGAGGCGATCACCACCGAACCGTCGCCCACTTCGTAGTCTTTGCCTTCGACCGGAACCGATTTCAGCCCGGTTTTCGGCGCAACCGCCAAGCCCCCCTCGGCGGCCATTTCTTTGCCTTCCGAGGTCATGTCGACGCCACGGTAATCGGCCACGATCTTCGCAAAGGTCGATTTCGCATCGGTCAGCGGCAGATAATCTTGCGGGCGTTTCGGGCCAGAGATCGCCGGAACGATGCTCGACATGTCGAGTTCGAGCGTCGAGGAGTAGATCGGCGCATAATCGGCATCGCGCCAGAAACCGTTTTCTTTCGCGTAAGCTTCCACCAGCGCGATACGCTCTTCCGAACGGCCGGTCTGGCTCAGATAGCGCAGCGTTTCATCGTCGATCGGGAAGAAGCCGCAGGTCGCGCCGTATTCGGGCGCCATGTTGGCAATGGTCGAGCGCTGCGCGAGCGGCAGTTTATCAAGGCCCTCGCCATAGAACTCGACGAATTTGCCCACCACGCCGTGTTTGCGCAGCATTTGCACGACTTTGAGCACGAGGTCGGTGCCGGTGCAGCCTTCACGCAGCGCGCCAGTCAGTTTGAAGCCAACCACTTCCGGGATCAGCATCGAGACGGGCTGGCCCAGCATCGCGGCTTCGGCCTCGATCCCGCCCACGCCCCAGCCCAGAACGGCCATGCCGTTGACCATGGTGGTGTGGCTGTCGGTGCCCACGAGCGTATCCGGGTAGGCGACCATTTCGCCGTTTTGGTCTTTGTCGGTCCAAACGGTTTGGGCGAGGTATTCCACGTTTACTTGGTGGCAGATACCGGTGCCCGGCGGCACAACGCGGAAGTTTTCAAACGCGCCTTGGCCCCATTTGAGGAATTGATAGCGCTCCATGTTGCGCTGATATTCCAGCTCCACGTTGCGCTGGAACGCGCGCGGGGTGCCGAATTCGTCGATCATCACCGAGTGGTCGATGACCAGATCGACCGGAACCAGCGGGTTGATCTTTTTCGCATCGCCGCCAAGGGCTTTAATGCCATCGCGCATCGCGGCGAGGTCGACCACGGCGGGCACGCCGGTGAAGTCTTGCATCAAGACGCGCGCCGGGCGGTAAGCGATTTCGCGCGGATTTTTGCCGCCCATCTTCGCCCAATCGCCAAAAGCTTTGATATCCTCGACCGAGACCGAGAAGCCGCCATCTTCAAAGCGCAGCAGGTTTTCGAGCACGACCTTCAGCGCGGCGGGCAGCTTGGAGAAGTCGCCCAGACCGGCTTCTTGCGCGGCGGGGATCGAGTAATAGGCGTAGCTCGCATCGCCGACGCTAAGCTGGCGGCGGGTCTTGGCGGTATCCTTGCCGGTGACAACGGTCATCTGGGGGCCTCCCGTGGCTGTAAACTATGTCTTGATCGGTATGTGCCCCAAGGCGCGGAGTCGATCAAGGGGGCGCGCGCATTTTTTGTATACCGTTGCACACTGAAATGTCGCAGCGCGACCGGGTCACGCGCTGGGGTGCGACATTTGCAGCGCACATCGCAAAACCTTGATTGGCTTTTGCGGCGCGTTGCTTTTAGGACAAACGGACGAAACGAAACGAGGCAACATGGCACGGGCGAAACTTGGCGCCACGATCGGAGGAGCGATCCTTCTTGGCCTTATGGCTGCCGCGCCGGTGCAGGCGCAAGAGGGCGCTGCGGGCAGCCCGCAAGGTCTTGGTGCGCGTCCGGCCCCCGGGGCGATGCCCGGATCGTCTTTAATCGAGAGTCTGAACCGTGCGCTGGATCGCGCGATTGGTCCGCAAGGGGCGCAGCCTGCCGTGGTCAATACGTTGATCGCGCCTTCGGCCAAGCTCAAGCCCGCGCCGGTGGTGGTGGAGCTTTTCACCTCGCAAGGCTGTTCGGCTTGCCCGCCGGCGGATCAGCTTTTGGCGCAAGTGGCGAACCGGCCCGATGTGGTCGCGCTCTCTCTGCATGTCGATTACTGGGATTATCTGGGTTGGGAAGATCCCTTTGCCCAGCCCGCCTTTACCGCGCGGCAAAAGGGGTATGTGCGCGCTGCGGGCGAGCGCACGCTCTATACGCCGCAAGTGATCGTGGGGGGCGAGCAATCACTGACCGCGCCCGCCGCTGGTACGTTGGAGCGGATGATCTCCGCTGAGGCTGCCGAGCCGCCGCGCGTCGCGCTGGCGGTGGCAGAAGGGGAAGCCCCCGGCCAATATGTGATTGATCTTGCGCCCGTTGGCCGCGCGCTCGACCGCCCGAGCGTGGTGCAGATCGTGCGCTATGTGCCGCAAGCACAGGTGGAAATTCTGCGCGGCGAAAACGCGGGCAAAGTGCTTGATTTCGCCAATGTGGTGACGGCATGGCATGCGGTCGCCGAATGGGATGGCCGCGCGCCGTTGCGGCTTAATGCGCAGATCGAGGGGACCGAGCCTGCGGTGGTGATCGTGCAAACGGCGCTGCCGGGCAAAGCCGCGCCGTTGCCGGGGCCGATCTTGTCTACCGCGCGGCTGCGTTAAGCGCTGCGCGGCGCTCCGCATTCCAAACCCAAATGCCCGCGAGCACAATCACCGCAGCCCCTGCGACGGTGTAGAGGTCGGGCAATTGCGCGAAAAAGATCCAGCCCCAAAGCGACGACAGCACGAGCCCAAGGTAACCGTAAGGCGCCAAAACCCCCGCAGGGGCATGGCGAAAGGCGACGATCAGTGCGGCTTGCCCCGCCGCCCCAAGCGCGCCCACCGCAATGAAAAGCGGCAGATCAACGGGGGCCACCTCTTGCCAGAAAAAGGGCAGGGCGAGCGATGACAGCGCCGTGCCCACGCCCGCGGACCAGATGACCGACGTGGCGGTGCTGTCATGGCGCACCACGCGGGTCATCAGCGCGCCGCCCGCATAGGTGAAAGCCGCGGCGAGCGCAAAAAGCGCGGCCGGGTCCATCACCCCCGCGCCGGGGCGCAAGATAATCAGCGCGCCAAGGAAGGAGACAAAAATCCCTGCCACTCGGCGCGGCCCGATTTTCTCGCCCAAGAACAGCGCCGCCCCAAGGGTGATCAGCACGGGGTTCAGGTCGGTAAGGGCTGCGGCCTCGGCCAGCCCAATCGAGCGGATGGCGAGGAAGAACAGCGCCACCGTCGCCATTTGAAACGCGCCGCGCAAAAGCTGTAGCCCCGGCTGGCGCGAGCGCGCATGTTTGAGAAATGACCCGCGAAAGATCAGTGAAACCAGTGCGAGGTTCACTGCGAACCGCGCCCAGATCACCATCGCGGGCGCATAGCTTTGGCCGAGCTTCTTCGCTGCTACATCCATCAAAGTGAAGAACAAAAGCGCGATAAGAAGAAGCCCGATCCCTTTGCCAATCAACGATTTTTCAGGTTCTGGCAGAGGTGGGGCAGGCATGTCGGCCCCCGCCAGATCGGCGGGTGCAATAGAATGGGGGGCCGCGTTCGGCCCCCCGGTATCAGTCTTCATCAGGTCGTCCCTGTCGCTCACAGCAGCGCTTTCACCTTTTCGGCGACGGCTTCCGCGGTGATGCCAAATTCGCTGTAAAGACGATCGGCCGGGGCGGAGGCGCCAAAGCCTTCCATGCCGACAAAGGCGGCTTTCTTCTCGGTGCCGCGCTCGCCCAAAAGCCAACGATCCCACGGTTGACGGATCGCCGCTTCCACGGCGACACGCACCGCACCGGGCGGCAGGATTTTGCGGCGATACGCTTCGGGTTGGGCCGCAAACAGTTCCATGCAGGGCATCGAAACAACACGGGTGCCAATCGCTTCGCCTTGCAAGATGTCGCGGGCTTTGAGTGCGATCTCCACCTCAGACCCCGTCGCCATGATGATGGCTTGGCGTTTGCCCTCAGCCTCGGCGATCACATAAGCGCCTTGGGCCGAAAGGTTTTTCTGGCTGTGCGTGGTGCGCAGGGTGGGCAGGTTTTGACGGCTGAGCGCCAGAACCGACGGCGTGCTTTCCGACGACAGCGCCAATTCCCAAGCTTCCGCGGTTTCGATCACATCCGCCGGGCGGAAGGTCCAAGTGTTGGGCGTCGCGCGGCAAATCGCAAGATGCTCGACCGGCTGGTGGGTCGGGCCGTCTTCGCCCAAGCCAATGGAGTCGTGGGTCATGACGTAAACCGCAGGCACCCCCATCAGCGACGAAAGCCGCATCGCACCGCGCGCATAGTCGGTGAAGCAGAAGAAGGTGCCGCCATAGGGGCGCACGCCGCCATGCAGATACATGCCGTTCATCGCCGCCGCCATCGCATGTTCGCGAATGCCGTAGCGCATGTAACGGCCCTTGCGGTTATCGGGCATGAAGTCCGAAATATCGCTGGTTTTGGTCAGGTTCGAGCCGGTGAGGTCGGCCGAGCCGCCAATGGTTTCGGGCACCACCGGGTTGATCGCACCGAGCACCATTTCGCTGGCTTTACGGGTTGCGACTTTCGGCGCGGCTTCCGAATTGGCTTTCTTGAAAGCGCGGATCGCGGAGGCGAGCTTTTTCGGCACGCCGCGCGACATTTGCCGCTCAAACTCGGCTTTTTTGCTCGCCGAAAGCGCATCGAGCCGGGCGGCCCATTCGGCGTGCTCGGCAGCGCCTTTGGCGCCAATCGCTTCCCAGTCCGCTTTCACATCGGCAGGGATTTCAAACGGGCCATAGTTCCAGCCGTAAACTTCGCGGGTCGCGGCGATTTCATCGGCGCCAAGCGGCGCGCCGTGGACAGAATAGCTGTCGGCTTTGTTGGGCGAGCCAAACCCGATGATGGTTTTGCAATCGACCAGAACCGGGCCTTTGGCTTTTTTCGCTTCAGTCAAAGCGCGGTCGATATCGGCCGGGTCATGGCCGTCACAGCTCAGCACTTCCCAGCCCGAAGCCGCAAAGCGCGCGCGCTGATCGGTTTTGTCCGACACGGTGACGCGGCCATCAATGGTGATGTTGTTGTTGTCCCAAAGCACGATCAGGTTGTCGAGCTCTTGCTTGCCCGCCAGACCGATCGCCTCTTGGCTGATGCCCTCCATCAAACAACCATCGCCCGCGATCACCCAGATTTTGTGATCGACGACGCTTTTGCCAAAGCGCGCTTTCATGGATTTTTCGGCAATCGCCATGCCAACAGCGGTGGAAATCCCTTGGCCGAGCGGGCCGGTGGTGGTTTCCACACCTTCAAGGTGGCCATATTCCGGGTGGCCCGCCATGCGCGCGCCCCATTGGCGGAAGTTCTTCACTTCTTCCAGCGTGGCTTGCTCATAGCCAGTGAGGTAAAGCAGCGCGTAAAGCAGCATCGAGCCGTGGCCCGCCGACAGCACGAACCGGTCACGGTCCGCCCAGTTCGGGGCTTTGGCGTCAAATTTCAGGTGGTTGCGATAGAGCACCGTGGCCACGTCGGCCATGCCCATCGGCATGCCGGGGTGGCCCGAATTCGCCGCTTGCACCGCATCAATGGCAAGGGTGCGGATGGCTGTGGCAAGCTTCCAGTGCTCGGGGTTGGCGTCGCGCAGCGCGGCGATATCCATGAGGGGCGTCCTTTTGCTGGAACGGGATGGTTGGCCTCCGTGATAGCAGGGATCGGGGCAAGATCAAGCGCGGGCCCCAAGTGCTTGAGGTAAAAGGGTGGGAGAAGATTGTCGCAGCGGATAAACTGATGGATGAAACAGGGGCAATCGCGATTCGCCGCGGTTGCAAACTGTGCCGTCGGGCAAACCGCAGGCTGAAAAAGCGGTGCGTCCAAGACGACAAGGGTAAGAGGCGAGGCAGAGAATGACCGAACTGGCAGAATATGAGCGCCGCATTTCCTATGCGCTCGAGCGGATCGGCCGCGGGGTAGAAGTGCTGTCGGATCAGCGCGCTGCCGCTTTGGCTGCGCCGCCGGTGGTGCAAGAACCACCCCCGCCGCCAGAACCCGTGGTGATCGAAGACACCACCCGGATCGAGGCTTTGGAGGCGGAATTGGCGGTGGAGCGCACGGCGCTGGCCGCCGAAAAGGCCGCGCTTGAGGCGGAACGCGCCGCCAATATTCAATTGACCGAGCGGGTCCGGGCGATCCGGGAAAAGCAAGAAACCACCTTGGCTGCGCTGGAGCGCCGCTTGGCGCAAGCCACCAAAGCGCTTGAGGCCGTGCAGGCCGAGGCGAACCGGCTCAAACGCGCCAATGCGGAACTGACCGATGTGAACCGTGCGATGGTGAATGCGGGCGGGCAAGTGAATGCCCAAACCGTCAACCGCGCGATGCAGGCCGAGCTTGAGGCGTTGCGCGCGGCGCGGGCGTGGGAGATGGCGGAACTCGCCGAGATTTTGGCCGGGCTGGAACCGATTGTCGCCGCCCATGCCAAGGCGCCTGCAGGAACCAAACAGCCGGAGGGTGCCGAACATGGCTGATTTGCGTGTAACCATCGGCGGTCGGGATTTTGACGTGTCTTGCCAAGAGGGCGAGGAGCATTTTCTACAAGCCGCTGCCGCGATGCTGGATGCGGAGGCTTCTGTTCTGGCAGGCCAATTGGGGCGCATCCCCGAGGCGCGGATGCTGCTTATGGCGGGGCTGATGCTCGCCGATAAGGCCGCAGGCACCGAAGATACAATGCGCCAATTGCGCGAGCGGGTGGCGGAGCTTGAGGCGGCCCTAGCGGCGGCGAAAGCGAACCCGCAGCGCGTTGAAGTACCGGTGATCCCGGCAACTGTGACCGATACTTTGGCCGAAATTGCCGCGCGGGCCGAGGCTTTGGCCGATAAGGTCGAAGAAACGGCGACCGAGGTTCCGGCAGAAGCCGAGGGCTAAGCCATGTGAATTTTGCCCCTTATATCGGGGCGCGCTCAGGCCGCAGCCTCGCGTTGCGGCCTGTTGCGTTTCAGGCGGTGAGCCGCAGATCCACCAGTGCACCGGGCGCAAAAGCCGCTTTCATGGATTTGGTTTCGCTCAGTGGCCCGCCGAGCGTTGTCGCGTAATGCAGCGTAATTTCGTAATCGATATTCGCGCTGACAATTTGGCCTTCCTCGCGTGGGAACCGCAGCCTGATCAGGCCGAAGGCATTGCGGAACCGCTCGCCAAAGCTGCGCTCGCCTACGGTGCCCGCAATCGGAACTTGTTGCATGGTGGTGAGCTTTCGCAGCCCCACCTGAATATCGCCCACGGCCTCTTTGCGGTCGATCAAGATGGCGAGCCAAGCCTCGGTTTCGCTTTTCACCTTGGCGCGGGTTTCCTCGGCAATCGGGGTGCGTAGCCCCATGCGGTGGAAAATATCCGCAATTCCGCTGGAGCCGCCCGCAATGACCATCGCCGAAAGTATTTGCGAAAGACTGCTGGAGCGGAGCGTTTCTGAGCCGGGATAGGCAATTTCCAGCATCCGCGCGACGATATCGTAATCAAAGCGCGTGACGACCAACCAACCCACGGCAAACATGATCGGCGTTTTGAGCGCGCGGCCATTGAACAAGATGCGATAGGCGCGCCAGCGGAACAGCGCCGCCATCGCGCTCTCGATCAAAATCACCAAGGCAAGGACACGGGCAAGTTCTGCGGCCAGCGCAGCGGTATCAAGCTCGGCTGCCGGAACCGGGCTTGCCGCAGGTGCGGGTGTTTCTGGTGCGGCGGTCTCTGACGCCACCACCGGGGCGCTGGTCGGAGGTGTTGGGTCTGTTTGGGCCAGCGCCGGGGCGCAGAGCGCAAGGCTTGCCACAATCAGCAGGCTGCGAAGTTTGGCACGGTAACGCATGGGGTCCTCCATGGTCTGCGGGCGCGAAACGGATTGGCAGGCAATTCAGATAGGTTCAGGGTGCCACAGTGCGGCGCCCTGTCAATGTTTTCGGGGGATTTGGGCGTTCTGGGGCCTCGAATAGGCTCAGACGCGCTCGTGCAGGGCTTTTGGCAGCGGTTGGCCTTGCGCTTCCAACTCCGCTTCCAAAACGGTGAGCCGGTTGCGGAACCGCGGCCCGCCCAGACGCGCCACCACATTGCGGCAGGCCAGCGCCTCAAGAAAGGTGCGGTGCATTTGCGCCAGCGTATTGGTCAGCCCACGCAAGTAGCGCAGCGCATTGCGACGCGCGCGGTAAAGCCGCCAGAACGTCGCCTCATCAAGGCTGCCCGCACAGGCATGCGTTATGAGCGGTTCCAGCACGTCCATTTCATAAAGCGCGGTTTCGACCCGCGCGCCAAGCCCCCGGCAGGGCAAAAGCGTGATCTGCGGGCGCGCCATCAGCGCTGCATGCATCGCATCAAGCGATTGGCGCGGATCAAAGATCACATAGCCTTGCCCGGCGCCATCCAGCATGTCGGGTGCATAGCCATAGCGCGACACGAAATCGAGCCGACGCTTGCGGCTGAAACGGTCATCCCAGCCCGCCAGACGGGCATCAAGCGTGGCTTGCGGGGCCAGCGTCACCACTGTTGCACCCGGAGCCGCGACCGAATAGGCGGCGGCGGCATAGCCACAGCTGCCCGCGCCGTAAAACACCACGCGGTCGAAATCTTCAAAGAAGGCTTCATCCACCAAGCGGTCGAAATAAGCGTAGACCGCCGGGTCGCGAAACCAGCTTTCTTCGGTGGCAATCAGCGTGAGGCTCGAATGATCCGCGGCCTCGGCCAAGGCAAAGCCCAGCGGCAATTGATCATCGGTGCGCGCACGGATCGTGGCACGGGTTTCAAAACTCACAAGCAGGACCGGGCCGCGATCCGCAAACAGCGCCGCATGCGATTGCCCGAGCGGCTCAAAATATCCTTCAAGCTCGCCCAGATCTTCGATCCGGTCCAGCCAGCCGCTGTCATCGAGATCCCGCATGGGTTTATGTTCCGTTTGTGCGCCGTCCAATTGGGCCTCCTGCTGCTGAAAGCGAGCCTTGGCCTCATAAGGTTAATCTAGCACTACGTGTTGGCGGCGGAAATGCGGGTTTTACAAGGAAATGCAGCGCATTGTCAGTGTTTTAGCATCGGTCGCGCCAAAGCGGAGCCATTGTTTCCGAATTGGCGCTTCCGCAGCGTCAGCTTTTCGGCGCAGAGTCGCTTTGCGCCTGTGCCGCCGCCAGCCCTAAGGCCCGCATGCGCGCCGCCAAAGGGGGGGGCAGGGGGCGTGAAGGCGGGGTGAGCATCAGCCGCCCGAAAAGCGCGCGATAGGGTTCTTCGGCCATCAATTCCATAAACCGCGCCTGCCGCCATGCCACGCCCGCGCGGTGCAAGCGGTCCAATTCGGCGTCGGTGCGCAGTTCGGCCAACCCCTCGGCCACAGCGGGGGCATAGCGGGCGATGGAGCGGTCTTCCTCGGTGCAGAAATTGCGCTCCACCCAATAGCTTATATCGAAGGTTGAGGCCTCGCGATTGGCCCGGCCCCGGTCGCATTTAAGCACGTAAGATTGCATCGCGCCCAAGGCGTAATGGTTGAGTTGCACGAGCCCATAGGGGTTTTCGCCCAAGGGCGTGAAAAGGCGCGATTTGCGGTAAAGCTCGGGCAATTCGCGGCCCGCGCCATCAAACCAGCGCGCATGGGCGAGTTTGCTCTCATTCGGCGCGCGTGGGCGATGCACGCCCAGCTTGCGATAGGTGCCATCATTGCGAAACAGCGTTTTCATCAGCCCCGCACGCCACGGCCAAATCATGCCCGCAGGCGCGGCGCGGGGGAATTGTTCGGTCACCAAACGGTCCGCGTAATCCACGACGCCGCAATTGCCAAACATCCGCCAAGTCAGTGCAACCGCCGTGGCCTCGGGCAGGGCATTCAGAAGTGCCGAAAGAGTGCCATCGCCCACATGGATATTGACGAATTCGTCAATGTCACAAAACAGCACCCAATCGGCCTGCGCTTTTAACGAGTGCTTATCGGCCGCCTTGAGCGCGGCCCATTGCGGCCCCTCGGCCCAAGGGCCGGGGTTGGGCACATGGGTGATCAGGCCCAGCGCCTGCAACCGCTCCAACATTGCATCGGTGCCATCGGTGCAATCATTGGAAAAGACCAGAAAATCCGTAAACCCCACAGCGCGGTGATGGGCCAGCCATTCAAGCAAAAAGGCTGCCTCGTTCTTCACCGTCAAAATGGCCAGCGCCCGCATTGGCGGCTTGGGGGTCAATGTTCTGCCTCCCCGCTGTGTTCAACGGTGAAAAAGAAATTGGGCGGCAGATCGCGCAGATGCAGGTCTTCGGGCACGACACCCGGCCCCGCATTGAAGACCGCCGAGCCAAAATGATGCAGCAGCCGCGAGAGCTTTTCGAACCGCTCAGAGCACAGCTCACCATAGAACCGCTCATAGTTCTCTGTCGCGCGCAATTCGGTGATTTTGGCCCGGTGCGCGGCAACTGAATAGTCATGCGCGGCCTTGATCTCTGGGTCTGCCATCAGCCGATCCCATTCCGCTTGCAGCTTCGGGAGCATCCGCTGGATCGAGTGGTCCTCGACCGTATTATGGTTCATCCGAAACCAGTAGTTCAGCCCTTGGTCGCGATCGACATGGTTCACCCGGCCCCGGTCGCGCTTGACCAAAAAGCTTTCGGCAGAGCGCACGGCATAGTGGTTGAGTTGCACCCAATCATAGCCATAGGTTTCCAGCGTCGAGCGCCAGCCATTGCGGAACATCTCTTTCGGCATCGGCTTGCCCGACCCGTTGAGCCATTTCACTTGGTCCCACAGATCCGGGATCAGCCCCTTGGGGCGGTGCACGCCGAGTTTTTTATAAATGTCGATATTGCGGAAAAGCGTTTTGAACCCCCAAGCCTGATGCGGCTTGCGGACAATTTCGGGTGCGCAACGGGTGAATTGCTCGAGCAGGAATTTGTCTTCATATTCATGCACATCGCCATTTCCAAACAGCCGCCACGTGAGCGAGATCATATTCGCTTCGCCCATCGCCTCATAAAGCGCGCGCAAAGTGCCATCGCCGATTTTGATGTCGATGAACTCATCCACATCCATGCAAATCGACCAGCCCGCGTTTTGAATGAGCGGTTCGCTTTCCGCTGCTTGCAGCGCGGCATGTTGCGGCTTGAGATCCATCGTACGGAACGGGTTTTCGCGGTGTTGGCAAATGCCCTTGCGCTCGAGCATGTCGAGCATCGTATCGGTGCCGTCGCTGCAATCATTGGTGTAGATCAGAAAATCATCCACACCGATGGCGCGGTGATAGGCGATCCATTCGAGGATAAACGGGCCCTCGTTTTTCATCGTGGTCACGATGCAAGTGCGCCCCGCATCCACCGCGGCTTTGGGCGCGGCTTTGGGGGCGGAGATCGGCGGGCGAATGGGCTTTGCGCCCCAGACTTGTGTCGCCAAGTCCAAAAGCTGCGGGTCTTCAATCAGCGAGGTTTTGGGCGCCAGTTCAGAGGCCGCACGTCCCGGCACGCGTAGACCCATGGCGCGCCAAAACGGGTAGATCGTGTTCGGGTCGGGCTTGGCATAAGACACCCGCACCGCGCGCCATGTGGCCTCCAGCCCCGCCTTTTCCGGCGCCACGCCCCAACGCGCAATGCCGCGCCGCGCATCGAACTGGCGGCAGATATGGTCGGAGAATTTCTCAGGATGGCCGGTGCGCACGCGCCACGGATAGATGCGCCGCCCGACCAAAAGCACCACGCCAGAGCGCGCCGTGGTGCAGGCATCAAAGGCCGAGGGCTTGCCATTCGGGCGCGGCGCCAAAAGGTCGGTCACATCAAGCGTCAGCACTGCGCGGGCGCGTGCAAGGTAACGCCATTTGGCCGCCTCATAAACCAGACCTTGCCCCAAAGGCGCGCGCCAAGGGTCATGGGCGGGCAGGTCCATTCGGTCCTTCCCCGGCGCATCGGGCGCCAGAAACGGATGGCTTTCGGGGCCGGTGGCGGGTTTGCCAAGGGGCAGGGGGGCGGTTTGCACCACCACCACCATGTCAAGCTCGCGCGCCGCCAACCCTTTGCGGATTGCTTTGGCGAAAGCCTCCCCGCGGAGTGCGGCCGTATCTGGGGGCGAGCGATCAATCACCAGTGCCGCCTGCGCGCCGTGGTAATCATGATGCCACGACAGCCAATCCACCACCGTCTCGGCGCTTTCTTCGAGCCGTTGCGCCAAAAGGCAGTTGAGCCCGGCAAACAGGTCTTGGCTGGGGGCCGCCGGGTGAACGGGCACGATTTCGACCGGGCCCTCGGGCTCGGCACAAATCGCAACCTGCAGCGGGCCGTCTGCCTCGGCGCGGGCCACCACCATCAACCCGCCCGAAACCTCGCGCCGCTCCAAAACGGTGATGCAGCCTGCAGGTTGTGTGGGCACATGGCCCGCCCGCGAAGGGTTCGCAAAAAAGAGCCGCAGCGCACGCACCGGCCGCCCCTCATGCGTTTCCGGCCAAGCCACAGCCTCCAGCAAGCGCGGCGCTACGGATGCATCGCCCGCCATCTCCTGCGCCAAGATTTGCCCTTTTGGCTGTGCCATTCCTGCCCCCTTGTTTTGTTCTTCCTAGCATAGCCCCGCCACGAGGCAAATGTGCGCGGGCGATGAAAAGGCATTTGCGGGGCTTTCCGCTTTGTGAATAGATGCAGCAATTAGAGGGATTTGCGAAAACAGATGGGGTGAGGGCGCGCATGGCACATGAGTATCAGATCGCGGCTCTGTGGATTGGTGGGTCACTCAGCTATCTTGAGCAGTTGTGCCTGAAGTCTTTCATCGACGCGGGCCATCACGTGAAGCTCTATTCCTACGAGCCGATCGACAATGCCCCCGACGGGATCGAAATGGCGGATGCCAATGAGGTGCTTTCGCAAGACAATTTCTTGCGGCATGGGCGCACCAATAGCCCTGCGCTCCATTCGGACTTGTTCCGCTATCACCTGCTGGCAAAAAATGATCGCACGATCTGGGCCGATACCGACGCTTATTGCGTGAAACCCTTTGAAACCGAGACCGGGCATTTTTACGCTTGGGAAAGTGCCGAGGGGATCAATGGCGGTGTGCTGGGTTTGCCGCAAGACAGCGAGACTTTGCATCGGCTTTTGGAGTTCACCACTGACGAATATGCGATCCCAAGCTGGTATGGCGAACGCTATGAGCGCGAGTTGGAAGAGAAGAAAGCCGCCGGAACCCCCGTTCATGCTGGCGATATGCCGTGGGGCGTTTGGGGGCCGCACGCGATCACGCATTTCCTGAAAGAAACCGGGGAGGTGCGTCATGCGATGCCGATCTGGACGCTTTATCCGTTTGAATATTCGGACCGCGCTTTGATGCTGCGCCCGGGGTATGATTGGAAAACCCATATCAAGCCCGATACCTATTCGATCCACTTTTACGGACGGCGGATGCGTTCGCGGTTGAACGAAAAGTTTGACGGTGTGGCGCGGCCCCGCTCGCTGATCGGGCAATTGATCAAGAAGCATGGCATCGACATGGCTGCCGCGCCGTTGCGCCGTCCTGCCGCTAGCACGGAAGACTAACATGCGCGCTTCAGAGATTGCGAATGAGGCTGGGCTTTCTCGTGTCGAAAGCCTTGCGGATTTGGGCGGCGGTGCGCAGGCCGAGGTGATCGCCGCGCAGGCGCTTTGGGATTGTGACATCACCTTGATCGACATGGCCGAAAACGGCGATTGGCCCGCGCAGCCTTCGGCCTGGGTGGCCGAATATTTGGCGGCGCTTGAGGCGGCTGAAATTCCAGCGGATCGGGTCCGTGTGGTGCATCGGGCGCGTGATCTGCGCCCGGTAGATTTGCTCTTGAACCTGAAGGGCTGGGGCGATTGCCACAAGGTCAAGCATCTTGCCCCGGTGTTGGAGCGTGCCCTGCATGCCGAAAGCCGGATGTTGATTGATATTCGCAAAGGCTCCGGCAGCTTCCCGTTTCTGAGGGAAAGCGGCGAAACCGAAATTTTGGCCGAACTGGGGGAGCGCGCTGGCAAAGCGGTGATGCGGGTGCGCTATACCCCAGAGCCGCCCCCTCCCACGTCGGATTCCATGTGGGCCGAGATTGCGCAAGACCTTGCCGGAAGCGACGGTTTTTTCACGGCAAATGGCGCGCATAGCTTTCTCTATATCCCGCGCGGGCGCACGTTGGTGGTCACGTTCGACAACCTTGATATTGCGATGGTCCGGCGTGAAACCCGCCGCCCTTGGGGGTTTGAGTTCATCGAAAAGCAAGGCTGGTCGATGCTGGGCGTGATGGCGGGCGGCTGGACGTGGTATCGCGACCCGTGGGTGAGCGAGGAGTTCGATCGGCTCGCGGCGGAGGGGTTCTTCGCGCAATTTGACCATGTTGTCTTTTATGGCGCCTCGATGGGGGGCTATGCGGCAGCCGCTTTTTCCGCCGCCTGTCCGGGGGCGGATGTGGTGGCAATCTCGCCGCAATCAACTGTGGACCGCTCGGTCGTCCCGTTTGAAACCCGTTACAAAGTCGTTTGGGACGCAGATTTCTCGGGCAAATACGGCGATGCGGCGATCGTTTCGCAGGCGGCGCGGCGGGTGGTTATTTTCTATGATCCCTATGAGCCGCTTGATGCGGCTCATGCGGCGCGTTTCGAGGCCCCGAATGTCATGAAACTGCGCGCCCCCTTGATGGGGCACCGCTTGGGCTCGACCCTCAACCAGATGGGGATTTTAAGCCCGATCATTTTGGGCGCCTTGGATGGGACGTTGACCAAGGCCGATTTCTATCGGCGTTTGCGCGCGCGCCACGATTTCCCGCGCTATCAGCGGGAATTGTTCCAACGTGCGCTGAAACGCGGCCATGAGGATCTTGCGCGCCGCTTGGGAGAATGGGTGCTTGCGCGCGGCGACAATCGCCCGATCCGGTTGGCGATGATGCAGTTGCGGTCATGAGCGCGGTGAGTGCTCGCCAATTCGTCCATTTCCCAAAGCCGTGTTCCGCCCCGCCCTTGACCGGGGCGCTTCACTCGGTCAGATGAAGGCATGGTTCCGCTCGATAAACTTGCGCAGATCACGGCGCGCTTTGAATTTCTTGAGGCAAAACTCAATTCCGCGCTTGCCCCCGGCGAGATCGCGGCGCTGTCGCGTGAATATTCCGATTTGCGCCCGGTAGTAGAGGAGATTTCGGCCTATCGCACCGCGCTTGATGATCTGGTCGAGGCCGAAGGCTGGCTCGCCGATCCTGAGATGCGCGATTTGGCCGAGGAAGAACTGCCGCGCCTCAAGGCCCGCATCCCGGAAATGGAACAGGCGCTGCGCATTGCGCTGCTGCCCAAAGATGCCGCCGATGCCCGGCCCGCGATTTTGGAAATCCGCCCCGGCACGGGCGGCGAGGAAGCCGCGCTTTTCGCCCATGACCTTTGGCGCATGTATGAACGCCATAGCGAAAAAATGGGCTGGCGGTTTGAGCGGCTGGAGTTCACGCCCACCGAACTGGGCGGCCTCAAAGAAGGCATGGCCCGGATTGAAGGCGAGGGCGTTTTTGCCCGGCTGAAATACGAATCCGGTGTGCACCGCGTGCAGCGTGTGCCGGAAACAGAAGCGGGCGGGCGCATTCACACCTCGGCGGCGACGGTCGCGGTGCTGCCGGAGGCGGAAGAGGTCGATATTGATATCCCCGCCACCGACATCCGCATTGATACGATGCGATCCTCTGGTGCGGGGGGGCAGCACGTCAACACAACGGACTCCGCGGTGCGCATCACGCATTTGCCAAGCGGCATCGTGGTGACCTCATCCGAGAAAAGCCAACACCAAAACCGCGCCATCGCCATGGCGGTGCTGCGCGCGCGGCTTTACGAGATGGAACGCGAACGCCTTGCCACGGAACGCGCCGATAGCCGCCGCGCGCAAGTGGGCTCGGGGGACCGCTCTGAACGCATCCGCACCTACAACTTCCCGCAAGGGCGGATGACGGACCACCGCATCAACCTTACCCTCTACGCACTGCCGCAGATAATGGCGGGCGATTTGGGCGAGGTGATCGACGCGCTTGTGGCGCATGACCAAGCAGAAAAACTCGCGGAGATGGACGGATGATGGTACAGATCGCGCTTATGCTGGGGACGCGCCAGCTGGAAGGCGCAGGGATCGAAGGCGCCTCCACCGATGCGCGCCGCCTTCTCGCGCATGCGATGGCCGTGCCCGCCGAGCGGCTTTATCTCTCTGTCCATCAAGAGCTGCCAGAAGAGACCCACAAAGAATATCTGAAATATCTTGCGATGCGCGAAGCGCGCCAACCGGTGGCGCAAATCACCGGGCATCGCGCTTTTTGGAAGCATGAGTTTCGCGTCACTCGCGACACGCTCGATCCGCGCCCCGAAACCGAGCTTTTGGTGGAAGTCGCGCTGGAAGAGCCCTTTGCGCGCGTGCTTGACCTTGGCACTGGCACCGGCTGTGTTTTGCTAAGCCTGCTTGCGGATCGCCCCGAGGCCAAAGGCGTGGGCACCGATATTTCGGAAGCGGCTTTGACCGTGGCCAAAGAAAATGCCGCCCGGCTAAGCCTGACGGATCGCGCCGCCTTCGTGCATGGCGATTGGTTTCATGGGGTCGAGGGGCGGTTTGATCTGATCGTTTCGAACCCTCCCTATATCACCGAAGAGGAAATGACCCATCTTGCGCCCGAAGTGCGCGATTGGGAGCCGCATCAAGCGCTCACGCCCGGCGGTGACGGGCTGGGGGCTTATCGTGCCATTGCCTTTGGGGCCTTTGCCCGGCTCAACCCTGGCGGGCGGCTGGCGCTCGAAATTGGCCCAACGCAAGCGGCGGCGGTCAGTGCGATGCTGACCGCGCAGGGCTTTGAGGTGCGCGAAGTGCGCCCCGATCTGGGCTATCGGGACCGCGTCGTTTTGGCGCACCGCCCCTAAAATGCGCAGTTCCGCGCCGATCAAAACGCGTTTAGGGTCGGCCGGAACTCGCCTAAAAGTATAAATCAGCCGCCTTTTAACCGTTTTACGCAATTTCCGTCTTGCACGCTTTGTCGTGAAGTGTTTACTCAGCGCTGTGCCCGGGGCGCTTTCGCGCACCGCACGACTTCAGCTTACACCTCGGATCCGGTCAATGCAGCGCAGGCTGCGGCTTGCTCCGATGGCGGGCTCCCGTTCCAAGGTTCCCGGCCCAGACCACCGCCCTAAAGGGCCCAACAGACGCAGGCTCATGAGATCCTCCAAGTCCCGTTCGCGCAACAAGTCGAACCGTCAGCGCAGCATCGGCAATGTCATCAACCGTGTCTTCGACAGCTCCGGCCCCGAAGGCAAGGTGCGCGGCACGCCGCAGCAGATCATTGAGAAATATCTGGCGCTGGCCCGTGACGCGCAGTTGGGCAACGACCGCGTGGCCGAGCAAAACTTCTTGCAGCATGCCGAGCATTACACGCGCATGCTGGGCGAAGCGCAGCGCGAATTGGCCCGTGAACAGGAAGAGCGTCAGCGCAACTTCCAAAACAACAACGGTCAAAACGGCGGCCAGAATAACGGCCAAAACAATGGCCAGAACGGCAACCCGCGCAACCAAAACGAGGGTGGTCAAGGCGGCCAACAGGGCAACCGTGACCGTGGCGAGCGCGATCAAGTCGCTGCGCAAGGCACGGGCGAGCAGCCGCGCTATGACGGCGCTCCGGTGATGATGCCCGATTTCTTTGCCGCGCCGGAAAGCGTGACCGAAGAAGGCTCGGGTCTTGTGGAAACGCCCGAGGCGCGCCAATCGGCGGCGCCGGAAGCGCCGCGCTCCGCACCGCGCAACCGTCGTGTGGCCCCTGAGGCCGCCCCGGTGGAAGCGCATGCTGAGGCTCCTGCCGCGCCCGAAGCGCCGGCTGAAAGCGCCGAGGCAAGCGAGAATGAGACGACTGAGGCCAAACCGGCCAAGACGTCGCGTCCGCGTGCACCGCGCAAACCGAAGGCCGAAGGCGCCGCGCCCAAGCCGCGTGCGCCGCGCGCGAAGAAAACCGCGCCCGACGCCCCGCCAGAGGCACCTGCGGCAGAATAAGCCAAGCTTTTCAGTAATAACCGCGCCGCGCCCGATTTGGGCGCGGTTTTCAGTTCAAAGCGCCACGCCCTCGGGCGGGTCGGGCGGCGCGGGCGCGGTGAAGGGGGCGGGGGCCATGCCCTCGGCCCGGCACAGCGCCGCCACCGAGTTGCGCCCCTCCCAGTCCCGCGCCATCGCCGCGACGGCGGGGTAATCGGCGAGCGCAAACCAGCCCTCGGGACGCGCGTAAAGCACCGACCAGCGCAGAAACGCGACCACATAGGCGCCCAGCACCGAGGGCGCGGCAAAAAGCGCCGGCCGCTCGGCGCAGGCGGCCTCGATCAGCCGCAGCGCGGCGGTAAAGCGCGTGCGGGTATGGGCAAGATGGGTCTCCCGGCCCGCCTCGTCGGCGTAAAGATGGGGGTAGAACAGCGCCCGCATTTCCGGATGGGCGGTGTTCGACAGGAAAAACAGCCATTGCAGGAACAGCCCGCGCGGCACCGCAGGCGCAAGCTGCGGCGCCTGTTCGCTGAGCCACAGCAAGATCGCCCCGGTCTCGGCCAGCGGCCCCTCGGGGGTGACGAGCACCGGGATCCGCCCGGCCGGGTTGAGCGCGCGGAAAGCGGCACTTTGCTGCGCATGGGTGGATCGGTCGACAAGCGCGGTGGTGTAGCCCAGCCTTGCCTCCTCGAGTGCAAGGCGCACGATCAGGCTGGCATTGTCGGGGGCGTAATGCAGCACCAGCATCAGCCGCGCGCCAAAAGCCGAGCGAGGGTGCAGAATTTTTCAAGGCTCACCCGTTCGGCGCGTTCGGTGGGGGCGATGCCTGCCTCTTCTAGCATTGCCTCAATACGTGGGTGCACGCCTTTGAGCGAGGCACGAAGCATCTTGCGGCGTTGGTTGAAGCCCGCAGCGACCACGCGCTCCAGCACCTTGGCATCGGCCTCAAACCGGGGCGCGGGCAGCGCTTTGAGATGCACCACGGCCGAATGGACCTTGGGCGCGGGTTGAAACGCCTCCGGTGGCAGATGCATGACGATTTTTGCATCGGTGCGCCACTGCGCCAAAATCGCCAGCCGCCCATAATGATTGTCGCCCACCTTGGCGGTGATGCGCTGCGCGACTTCTTTTTGGAACATCAGCGTCAGGCTGTCCCATGCGGGGGGCCATGTGGGCGGCGTGAGCCAGCGCACCAAAAGCTCGGTCCCCACATTATAGGGAAGGTTCGCAGCAATTTTGTAAGGCGTGCGCAGATGGGCCGTCACATCCACCGCCAAGGCATCGCCTTGCAGCACCTCGAGCCGATCGGGGTAATGCGCGGCAATCTCGGCCAGCGCAGGCAGGCAGCGGCTGTCTTTTTCCACTGCCAGCACCTTGCGCGCGCCCTCGGCCAAAAGGCCCCGCGTCAGCCCGCCGGGGCCGGGGCCAACCTCCAGCACATCGCAGCCCGACAGATCGCCCGCACAGCGCGCGATTTTCGCGGTGAGGTTGAGGTCCAACAGAAAGTTCTGGCCGAGCGATTTCTTCGCCACCAACTCATGCGTGGCAATCACCTCGCGCAGGGGCGGTAGCCCGTCAATCGCCGCCATCAGCCGGTTCCTTTTCTTCTGCTTTCCGTCGCGCGGGCCTTAGCCGCGCCGCGCCAAGCCCATTTTTTGCGCCATCTTCAGCGCTGAAATCAAGCTGGCGGGGCTGGCCTTGCCGGTGCCCGCAATATCATAGGCCGTGCCATGATCGGGCGAGGTGCGCACGAACGGCAGCCCCAAGGTCACATTCACACCGCCATCAAAATCAAGCGTCTTGATCGGGATCAGTGCTTGGTCGTGATAGGCGCAGATCGCCCCGTCATAGCGCGCCCGTGCGGCGGGGTGGAACATCGTATCGGGCGGCAGCGGGCCGGTGACGGCATAGCCTTCTTTGCGCAGGCTTTCGACCACGGCGCCGATCCACTCCATTTCCTCGCGGCCCATCGCGCCGCCTTCGCCCGCATGGGGGTTGAGGCCTGCCACGGCAAGGCGCGGATTTTCCAAACCAAAATCGCGGCGCAACCCCTCAGAGGTGATCCGCACCGTCTCGCGCAGAAGATCGGGGGTAAAGGCCGTGGGCACATCGCGCAACGCAATATGAATGGTGGCGGGCACCACGCGGCAGGGCGGGGTGACGCGCTCAGAGGCGAGCATCATCACCACTTTCGCGCCGCCAGCGAGATGCGCAAGATATTCGGTATGGCCGGGGAAGCTAAACCCGGCCCCGTCTTTGAGCACGCGTTTGTTGATCGGCGCGGTGGTCAGCGCCAGCCCTTCGCCACGCATCACCAAGGCCACCCCTCGCGCGATCACATCAATCACGGCTTGCGCATTTTCCAAGTTTGGCTCGCCCGGCAGCGCCGCGCTGGGGAAGGCATGAGGCAGCACGCAAAGCCCGTTGCCCGCTTGGGTCATCGCCTCTGCAGGATGGTCGATTTCGCGCATTTTTGTGCCACGGGGCAAATGCGCGGGATCGCCAATCCAGACAAAGGGCAGGGCGGCACCAAGCGCTTCCCAGGCTTTCACGGCGAGTTCGGGGCCAACGCCTGCCGGGTCGCCACAACTCAAGATCACCGGGGCTTCGGCGGTTGATCTGCTCATGGCCGCACGATCACGGCTTCGGCTTTCAACTCGTCAAGCAGCGCATCCGCCATCACGGCGACGCGTTGGTTCACGATCTGGTTGCGAACGGCATCGGTCGACGGTCCGGTTTCGCCCAAAGCGGTGTTGATGGCACGGCCACGGTCGCACAGCATCACCAGCACGTCATTCGGGCCACGGCGCAGCACCTTGGTTTCCCCGGCATCAAGCCGGGACACGGCCGCAGCAACATCGGCGGGCAATTCGCCGCGACGCGCGCCTTCAACACGTTCCAAACGTTCTGCGGGCAGGTCGCGCGCGACGGAATAGAGATCATCGCAGGTATTGGCATCCGCCGCGACTTTGGCGGCGAGGCTTGCAGTTTCTTCCGCCCCGGTGGCGCCCAAAAGCAGCGTCGCATAGCCCACGGCTTGCTCGCCCGGCGCAACATCACCACCTTCATCAATCCCGCGCATGAAGAACACCGCGACAGCATTCGGCATCGACAGCGGCGCTGTGGTGCGGCCCGGACGCAGGTTCATCACCGCCCCGCGCACTTCGGCGGGCAGCCCCTCGATCGGCATCCAGTCAAGCTGACCACCTTTTCGCGAGCTGGTCGACGAAGAAATCTCCCGCGCCACCTCAGCAAATTCTGCTTCCGTGCGAGCGGCCGAGGCGCGGCGGGCTTTTGCCATGGCTTCGGCTTCACCGCCACCACCCACGCGGACGATCACTTCCGAGAGCAGCACTTGCGTCATTTCCGCTTTTGGCGTCTCAAGCGCCAGCGCGCGCGCGACATCGGCATCGGTCGCTTGAATGCGGCCCGCGAAATGCGCTTTCACCACTTCGCGCCAAATCATCCCGGCGGCCACAAAATCGCGATAGGTTTGGGCATCCACCCCGGCTTCGCCCAACGCCTTGACGAATTCTTCCGCCGTGAGGTTTGCGCGGGCGGCAAATTCGCTCATGCCCTGTTGCACCGCACCCGGTGCCAGCGAGATGCCATCGGCGCGGGCTTTCCACATCCGCAGACGGTCTTCAATCAGCGCATCTTCGGCTTGTTTGCGGATATCGCCTTTGGCGCCCAACAGCTCCATGAAGCGCGTGCGTTGCGCGATTTCATAGCCGGTGATGCCAAGGTTGTTGACGCGGATCACTGGGGCGAATTGCGAAGATTGCGCCTGTGCCATCGGGGCCGCGCCCGTCACCAGCGAGAGGGCCAGCAGGGGTGCGAGAAGCAAGGAGAAATGCCGTTTCATCCGTTCCGTCTTCCATTCGTCATGCGTGGTGGCCGCGGCGCATTTAGCGTCTGCAGACCCGTGTCGGCCCATCGGTTCTGCTTTGCGCGCCAAAGCCCGCAAGCTGCACCGAAAGGCCGAAGTCGGTTTCGGGCTCCACACTAGTGGAGGAAGTGAACCGACGCGAGAGAGAAAGATCGACGGTGACGCATTCGTTGGCATATTGCAGCCCGAATGCGGCGCGCGCGGCGCGGTCCACCGTCAGATCGTAGCGCGTCGAGAAGGTGGAGCGCCAGCCGGGGGTCCAATCCCACCCGGATTCCAGCAGCAATTCCGAGGTTTTGACATTGGCGGGCGTGGCTTCCATCCACAGATAGCCCGCCGCGAATTGTGTGCTGTCCCCAAAGTATGCCATGCGCAATTCATCGCGTGCGAAGTCGAAATCTTCGTCAAAAAGCGCGCGGTTCGAAAGCAGCAAGCCGCCTGCCGTGCTCAGATGCGTGGCAAGCAACCAGTCCGAGCGCTTGCCCGAAAGGCCGGAACCCGCAGGGAATTGGCCGAGATCATCCAGCCGATAAATCCGCCCCGCGGTAAGCCCCAAAGACCAGCCCGAGGCATCGTGCCGGGTCCAGCTCAGGCCAAGGTTTGCGCGCGCGCCTTGCTCGCGCAGATCGGCGCCGGGGTAGCGCGAGAGCGAGAACAAATTACCCTCGTCATATTCGGTGAGCCAGCTGTCTTCATTGGGCAGGTCTTTGACGTTTTTGCCCGCCCAGATCAGCTGCACCACCGGCTCGATGACCTGTGCGGCGCGGCCGGAACTGGCAACCCACGGCCAGCGCAATTCCACACCGATGGAGGGCAGGCTGCGCAGATGATTGCCGCTGAACTGGTCATCTTCTTGCACGGCGACACTGTCAAAGGCCAGTTGCCCTTCAACCGCACCGATAAGCCCCCCGCCCAACAGCCAATTGCGCCGCCAGTCCGCCACAGCCGAAAGCCGCAGCATATCGCGGCCATCGGCCATGCCATCGCCGTCGAGATCAAGCTCCTCGCTTGAACCGCGCAGATGCGCGTGCAGCCCTGTGGTAAAGGTCAACTCGCCACCAATCGTGTTCGGGTGAAACACTTTGGTCCAGCTTGCATCGCCTGACAGCATCGGCTCGGTCGTGTTGCTCTCGCCGTCGCGCAGACTGTAGGTGTTGCCGACGCGCGCCCAGACCACCTCATCGGCGCGCACGCGTTGCAGCGTCAGGCCAGACCAAAGCCGGTCATCATCGGATACGTCGTAATTGAGCAGATAGGATTGGTCCGACACCGTGCGCAGTTGGAAGCTCAGCTTGAAATCATTGCGCAGCGCAAATTGGCCATCGGCAAACAAATAGCCGCGCGTTTCGCCGGGGCGGATCGAATCTCGGCTCACGGCGCCTTCGATCTGGTAGGCCCCCCAATCGAGCGCGCGGCGGTAGCGCAGCCCCAGCGTGCTGGTGTGGCCGCTTGCAAAATAGGGCGTAACGGTCAGGTCCGCCGAGGGGCCAAGGGTGATGAAATAGGGCACCTTCAACCCGGGTCCGAGTAGCGAGGTGGTGCGGAATTCGGGCTGCAAGAAGCCGCTCATCCGCTCCACCGTCGGGTCGGGCATGCGCAGTTTTGGCAGCCACAAAAGCGGCACGCCCATGGCGCGGAACTGCGCTTGGTCAAAGATCAGCTTTTGCTGCGCTTGTTCATGAGTGATCGTGCGGGCGCGGATTTCCCAAAGCGGTGTGGGGTCATTGGCGCAAATGCGGCACGAGGAGGCCACCACTTGGCGCAAAATGGTGCGGTTGCCATCTTGGCGCTCTAGGCTATTGGCGGCGAGTTGTAACTCGCGCGACAGCACCATACGCGCGCCAAGCATCACCCCGTTTTGCAGATCCCGGCTCAGTTCGGCTTGGTCGGCCACGATCACCGATCCGGTTGCGCCCGGTTCGACCATGCGAATGGGGCCTTCAATGGTCAGAAGGTCTTTGGCTTGGTCATAGACAAGGCGCGTCGCGGACAGGCGATGCTCGTGCCAGTAAACCTCCACATTGCCTTCTGCGATGATCTCGTTCGAGGCATTAAGACGAATGCGGTCGGCCAGAAGCGTGGCGGCATCGGAAACCGGCGCCGTTGCAGGTGGAATGGCGGGCAAATCTTGCGCATGCAGTGGCGCGAAAGAGGCGGTCATCCCGATCAGCGCAAGCGCTGCGGTGGTCCGGGTCCAAGAGGGCACGCGGGCCATCATCCTTCCTCCTGTTGCAAGAGCCAAGCCAGCGCCAGCATCGCGGCGATTGCGGGCGGAGCCCATCCGGCCAAGGCCGGGGGAATCTGCCCGTTATCGCCCAGAACCTGCGCCATATTGCGCAAGAAGAAAACCGAAAGCCCCGCCAAAAGCGCCATCAAAACGCGCCCGCCGGTGCCACCAAAGCGCGCATGGCGCATGGTGAACCCCGCCGCAAGAAGCACCATCGCCGCCATCATCAGCGGTTGCGACAGTTCTGCCTGCAACCAGACCAAATGGCGCCTTGCGGAAAAGCCCGCCTCTTCCAAGGCCGAAATGAAGCTAGGCAATTCCCAGATCGGCACGGCCGAGGGGGCATCGAAACTATCGGCAATGCTTTTCGCGGTCAGGGTCGAGGGCAGCAAAAGCTGGTCGTGATGCGTCGCGTCGCGCTCCGGGTTGGTGGAGGTGCCCAAGGGCCAGTCTTTCGCGTCGCGCAAATCCCAAGCGCCGGGGCCAAGCTGTGCCGAAGCCGCATCAAGCCGGCGGATCGGGCCGCGCTCCGCATCAAAAACAAGGAAAGTCACATCATAAAGCGCGGTGGCATCGGTGTTGCCGCGCAGCGCATGAATGACCGCCTGCCCGCCATCGGCGGTGCCTTGGCGCATCCAGATCCCTTCACGGCTGACAGAGATCGTCTGCGTTCCTTCGGCCCGCATCTGGCCTTCAATTTCTTCGGCGCGCTGCGTTGTTGCCGAAACGATCGGATTGCCGACCATCACCAAAACCACGCCCAGCAAAAGCGCCACCATCACCGGGGCCATCAGCATGCGGAGCGCCGAACGGCCCGCTGCGCGGATCACAACCAGCTCTGACGAACGCGCAAGCCCCAAGAACAGCACCACCGCGGCCAGAACAGTGATCAGCGGAAAGATCGAATAGAGCGTTTTCGGCAGGCTCAGTGCGGCAAGCGTGGCGGCATCGGCCAGCCCGCCTTGCTCGGCACTGATCGAGCGGATTTTCTCGACGATCTCGATCAAAAACAGCACGCCAGCAAAGGCGCCCGCAACAATCCCAAGTGCGCGCAAAAAGCGCTGCGCGATGTAAAGCGAAAGCGTCATGCCGTGCTCTCCGCTTGGGGGGCGCGGCGAGAGCGGTGCGGATGCGGGCGCCCGGCCCACCACAAAAGCGCACATCCCGCCACAAGCCCAATCAGCGGCGGCACATAAACGAGCGCCCAAAGCTCTGGATTGGCGCGGGTCGCCGACGTGGCGACATTGACAAGCGTCTGCAACCCGATCAGGCCGACCAAGGCGCCTGCGATTTGCGGCCAAAGCCCAAAGCGCGAAAACCCACCCAAGAACATCGCCGCCGCAGCAAGAAGCGCGGCGACAGGGGCCATCAACGGCTGCGCCAAACGGTCGTGAAGCTCCAGCCGGGCTTCAGCTTCCGTCGATCCGGTCACGGACAAAAGCGCGGGCGTCGGCGCGATCAGGTTCCAACTGGGCACCGTATCCAGATTAGGCGTGAAGCCGCGATTTGGCCCCAGCGCGGAGGCCAGATCATAGGTGAAATTGGCAAAACGGGTCTGGGCAAGCGACATATCGCGCTTGCGCAGCGTCTGTGCCACGCCATCAAACATGACAAGTTTCGGCCCCGCCTCGGCGGGCACGATCAGCGCCTTTTCTGCCGTATAGATCGTTTCGAGCCCCGGCGAGCGGGCATCATAAAGGAACAGATCCAGCAATTCGCCAAGCTCAGAGATTTGCCGAATATACAGCGTCAGCCCCGGTGCGGGGCTTTCAAAGCTGCCCTCGGTCAGGAATTTTGCCGTCAGATCCTGCGAAACCTGCGCTTGGCGCGCATCAAGGCGCGATTTCGACGCGGGCACGAGCACATGCACCAAAACGAGCATCATCAGCGCCACGATCAGCCCAAACATCGCCACCGGGCGGGCGAGCCGCCACGGGCTGGCGCCCGCAGATTGCATCACCACAAGCTCAGATTCGCCTGAAAGCCGGTTGATCGCGTAAAGCGTGGCGGCGAAAGCCGCGACCGGCAGCACAAGACGGATCGCGTTTGGCAGGGTGAGTGCCGTGAATTCGAGCACGACCCAAGCGGTCTGTCCGTCGGCAATCAGCTTGTCAAACAGCAGCACCGCACGGTTGATCCAATAGACCGACACCAGCACCAGCGCAAAAAAGCCAAAGAGCGCCATGAGCTGGGACAGAAGATATCGGTCCAGTCGTTTCAAATCCTTCATCCCCCCGGATGTTTCACTCTCTCTAGCGCGGGATGCGGGCCGGGGAAAGCCCCGGCTGTGGGCGCATTCGGCCAAACTTGGGGCGAGCGCTATACAAGCGGCGTTTCAGGCTCTAGGCTTTAGCGCAAACCGAAGATTGATGCAGGGAATGCCATGATCCACCCCGTCGCCCTCCGTTTCGAAGCTCCCGATGCCGATGCTCTGGCCGCCCGCGAAGGTCGGCTTGCGCTGATCGTCCCTGCCGAGGGTAAACTTGGCCCGATGGGGCGCAAGCTTGATCGTTTGACGCGTGGCGCCGTGGGCCGGGCCTTGGCGTCGGAAAGCTGGGAAAAGCTGGGCGCGGGGGATGCGCTTGATCTGGGCTTTCCGGGCGGGCTGGCCTGCGAGTCGCTTGCGCTCATCAAGCTCGACAAAAAAGCGGCCGAGGCCGATGCGCAAAAGGCGGGGGCTTGCGTTGCCAAGCGCCTGACTGAAAAGGGCGCGCTGATCGTGGCGGAAAACCATCCGCGCGCAGCCGCGATTGCGTTTGGTTTGGCGCTGCGAGCCTATCGCTTTGACTATCATAGCGAAGAAAAGAAACCTTTCGGCCCGGTGACGCTGATGGTCACGAACCCCGAGGCGGTTGCGGCGGAAGCTGCCCCGCATGCGGCTTTGGCCGAAGGCGTTTTCTTCACCCGCGATCTGGTCAATGAACCGGCCAATATCCTCACCACCGATGACTTTGCTGCGCGTCTGGCGGCGATGCATGAGTTGGGCCTTGAGGTGGAAATCCTTGATGAAGACGAGCTTGAGCAGCTTGGCTTCCGCGCGCTTTTGGCCGTGGGGCAGGGCTCGGAAAGCCCGTCTAAAGTCGTGGTGATGCGCTGGAACGGCGGGGAGGCCGATGCCGCGCCGCTCGCTCTGGTGGGCAAAGGTGTGTGCTTTGACACGGGCGGCATCTCGATCAAGCCCGCGGCGGGCATGGAAGAGATGACGATGGATATGGGCGGGGCGGCTGTGGTTTCGGGCGTGATGCGCACGCTCGCGCTGCGCAAGGCCCGCGCCAATGTAGTCGGCATTGTCGGGCTTGTCGAAAACATGCCCGATGGCCGCGCGCAGCGCCCCGGCGATATTGTCAAAAGCCTCAAGGGCGACACGATCGAGGTGATCAACACCGATGCCGAGGGGCGGATGGTGCTGGCCGATGCGCTTTGGTATGCGCAAGATCGGTTCCAACCGGCGGCAGTGATCGACCTTGCCACGCTGACGGGCGCGATCATCGTCGCTTTGGGCCATGAACATGCCGGGCTTTTCACCAATGATGAAAAGCTTTCGGGCAATGTGCTCGAAGCCGCCAAGCAAGTGGGCGAGGGGGTCTGGCCGATGCCGCTGACGCCCGCTTATGATCCGCTGATCAAATCGCGGTTGGCCGATATCAAAAACACCGGCGGGCGTTGGGGCGGCTCGATCACCGCCGCCGCCTTCCTCAAGCGCTTCGTGCAAGACGATGTGCCGTGGTGCCATATTGATATTGCCGGTGTCGCGCTGCCGCCCGGTGAAACCACGCTCGCCCCCAAAGGTGCGACGGGTTGGGGCGTGATGACGCTCGACCGGCTGATCCGCAACAAATACGAAAGCTAAGATGCCCGCGCTTTTCTACCATGTCACGCAATCGCCGATTGAGGTGGTTGTGACCAACCTTTTGACCCGCGCTTTGGGGCAGGGGTGGCGGGTGGAATTGCGCGGCCAAGACCCGGCGCGGATGGATTGGTTTGACCAAAAACTCTGGCTCGGGGCAGAGGAGGACTTTCTCCCACATGGCATGGCAGGCGGGCCGCATGATGATTTGCAGCCCGTTTTGCTGACCACCGCGCCGCAAAGCCAAGGCCGCCAAGCGGTGATGACTTTGGAAGGCGCGCCCGTCACCCCCGAAGAGGTCGCCGCGCTCGAGCGCGTTTGGATCTTGTTTGACGGGCGAAGCGAACCCGCCGTGCAGGTGGCGCGCGATCAATGGCGCGCGCTGACGGGCGCAGGCGTGCAAGCGCAATATTGGGCCGAAGAAGACGGGCGCTGGCAGAAGAAGGCCGAGAAGTAGACGCCTTTCGGTCTGAGCGCGCCGCTCATTAATGTTGGGGCTCAGATCCTCACGGGCAGGTGGTCACCTGATTGGCGCAGGTCCAATCGGCCCAGCCCGCCACTTTCTGCCCCGCGTAATTGCCCTCGATCTTCACGAAATCGCCCAAGCAGTCGCGCAGTCGCGTGACCTCGACTGCATCGGCCCCCATCCCGATCTCATCAAAGAGCGCCACCACCGGGGCGGCGCGGGAGGGTTCGGCAAATAGTCGGTCGCGGTTGAGCAACAGGCTCACCAGCCGCCCCGAGACCCAGCCCTCGCCGGAAAACAACTGTTGCACCGGCGCGTGGTCATCGCCGCCCATGCCGTAATCGTCAAACCAAGCTGCCTCGATTCGCGTCCAGCCATCTTTCGCGCCGGTGATGCTCACTTCGGTGCCGAGCGTCATCTGACGCCCATAGCGTTGCACCGGGGGCAGCACTGCAATGATCGGATATTGCGTGCCCGGCCCGGTGCGCACATTCAGCCCCGCCGGGTCCGGGTCGGTCGTCCAAGCGTTGAGGCTACATACATGTAGTGGCCCCGCTGCGGCGGCGCTCGCCCAAAGGCTTAGCGCAAGGGCTGCTCCGACGAACCTTTCCATATCCATCCTCCCCCGAAAATGCGGCTGCTGTCTGGATCATAAAAGACGCAAGCCTGACCGGGGGAAACCCCTTCTTCGGGTTCCATCAATTCCACCTCGGCTTCGGTCGCGCTGATCGGGCGAATGATGGCCGGGCGCGGCGCCCGGGTCGAGCGGATTCGCACCGCCACATGCCATTCGGGTTGGCTGTCAAACGGCGCATCGCCCAGCCAGTTGATTTCGCGCACGGGCACTACGGCGGTCGAGAGCGCCGATTTCGGCCCCACGATCACCCGATGCGTATCGGGTTCCAGCCGCACGACATAAAGCGGATTGTCACCGAGCCCGCCAATGCCCAAGCCCCGGCGTTGCCCAATCGTGTAGTGAATCACCCCGCGATGTGTGCCAAGCACCTTGCCTTCAAGGTCGACAATCTCTCCGGGCTCTGCTGCGCCGGGGCGCAACTTCTCGATGACAGAGGCATAATTGCCCGAAGGCACGAAACAAATGTCTTGGCTGTCGGGTTTGTCGGCGACAACCAAACCGTATTTCGCTGCAAGTTTACGGGTTTCTGCCTTCGACGGCAGATGGCCGAGCGGGAATCTTAAGAAGTCGAGCTGCTCTTGCGTGGTTGAAAACAGGAAATAACTTTGGTCGCGCGCGGCATCTGCGGCGGCGTGAAGCTCGGCCCCGTTCGCGCCGATCTTGCGCTGAATGTAATGGCCCGTCGCCATGCAATCGGCATCAAGATCGCGCGCGGTTTCCAAAAGATCTTTGAATTTCACGCGCTCATTGCAGCGAATGCAGGGCACGGGCGTTGCGCCAGCCAAGTAAGCATCGGCGAATTCCTCGATCACCGCTTCGCGGAAAGTGTTTTCATAATCAAGGACATAGTGGGGGAAACCCATCGCTTCCGCCACTCGGCGCGCGTCATGAATATCTTGTCCCGCACAGCAGGCCCCCTTCTTGGCAAGGGCTGCCCCATGATCATAAAGCTGGAGCGTGACGCCGACCACGTCATAGCCCTCGTCTTTGAGCATCGCGGCCACGACCGAACTGTCGACGCCTCCCGACATCGCCACCACGACGCGGGTATCAGCCGGAGCCTTGGGCAGGCCCAGCGAATTCAGTTCCAGATCTTTCGGCATGCAAACAGTCCTTTAACCAGACTGACGAAATATAGGAAAATGCGATCCTTTCTCAAGCCCGACCTAAACCCAGCGTTAAGCCCCGCCCGCGCAGACTGCAGCGCATCAAGGAAGTTGGGGGTGAGCCCATGTATCTGAAAAAAGTCGACGGTCCGCGCGCGGTCACTCTGCCCGATGGCACAATTTTGACCCGCGCTGACCTGCCGCCGAAAGAAACGCGCCGTTGGGTGGCGTCGCGTAAAGCAACGATCGTGCAAGCGGTCACCTTTGGGTTGATTACGCGCTCTGAAGTGTTAGAGCGGTATGGTCTGTCGGATGAAGAGTTCGACATTTGGACCGATGCCGTGAAAAAACACGGAATTGCGGGTCTCAAGGTCACGGCAATCCAGAAATATAGACAACTTTAGGTTGCATTCTGGATAAAATATGTGAGAGTAACTGGGCGTTAACCATTTGCTGCCAAGGTCAAAAGTGATCGAGGGATTAATGCGGAGAACCCAGGATGCGGATTTTGTTGGTCGAAGACGATCCAACCACGTCGCGCAGCATTGAACTGATGCTGACTCATGCCAACCTCAATGTCTATTGCACAGACCTTGGGGAGGAAGGCATCGATCTTGCGAAGCTATATGACTATGACCTGATTCTGCTGGACCTGAACCTGCCCGATATGAACGGGCTTGAGGTTCTGCGGCAGCTGCGTCTGGCGCGGGTTGACACGCCGATCCTGATTCTGACCGGGGCGGATGACACCGAGAATAAAATCAAAGGCTTCGGGTTCGGGGCTGATGATTACATGACCAAGCCCTTCCATCGTGAAGAGCTGGTGGCCCGTATTCATGCGATCATCCGTCGCTCGAAAGGCCACTCGCAATCGATCATTCGCACCGGGAAAATCTCGGTGAACCTCGATGCGAAAACGGTCGAAGTGGCAGGCAAGCCGGTGCACCTGACGGGCAAAGAATATCAGATGCTTGAGCTTCTGAGCCTGCGCAAAGGCACGACACTGACCAAGGAAATGTTCCTCAACCACCTCTACGGGGGCATGGATGAGCCGGAACTGAAGATCATCGACGTCTTCATCTGTAAGCTGCGCAAAAAGCTTGCCGAAGTCACCGGTGGTGAGAACTATATCGAAACCGTTTGGGGCCGGGGCTATGTTCTGCGGGACCCTGATCAGGGCGATATGGACCGTCGCATCGCGGCCAGCGCCTGATCGCCCGACCGCGTTCGTAATTCTCCGCCTTTCTCTGGACGCATCCCGCGGCTGCCCCTAAATCAGGGGCAGTTTCACGGGGGATCACATGAGCGACGCGCATCAAGACGTTGAGCGGCTAAGCCGCGCTGAGGCCGAGGCAGAACTGCCCGGCCTCGTCGCACATCTGGACGCGGCGAATAAAGCCTATCACACCGAAGACGCGCCCGTGATTTCGGATGCGGAATATGATGTGCTCAAGCGCCGTTTGGCCGCGATTGAGGCGCGTTTCCCGGATTTGGCGCGCGTTGATAGCCCGACCCAACAAGTGGGCGCCGCGCCTGCCGATGGCTTTGGCAAAGTGCCCCATGCCGTGCGGATGCTCAGCCTTGGCAATGGCTTTTCCGATGAAGATATCGCCGATTTTGTTGAGCGGATGCGCAGCTATCTGGGCCTTGCGGCGGAGTCCCCTTTGCCCTGCACGGCAGAACCCAAGATCGACGGGCTTTCGCTCTCATTGCGGTATGAAAACGGGGTTTTGGTGCAGGCGGCCACGCGTGGCGATGGCGCGGTGGGTGAAAACGTCACCGAAAACGCGCGCACCATTGCCGATATCCCGCAAAAGCTGACTGGCGCGCCCGAAGTGTTGGAAGTGCGTGGCGAGGTTTACATGAGCCACGAAGATTTCGCCGCGTTGAACGCGCGCCAGTTGGAAAAGGGCGACAAAGCCTTTGCCAACCCGCGCAATGCTGCCGCCGGGTCTTTGCGCCAGTTGGATGCCCGCATCACCGCCGCGCGGCCTTTGCGCTTCTTCGCCTATGCGTGGGGAGTGTTGTCGGAGCCTTTGGCAGCGACGCAATTTGGCTCAATTGAGCGCCTTAAGGCACTGGGGTTTCAAACAAATCCGCTCACAAAGCTTTGCGAAAGCCTGCCCGAAATGCTCGCCCATTACCGCGCGATCGAGGCGCAGCGGGCGACGCTTGGGTATGATATCGACGGGGTGGTTTACAAAGCCAATGACCTTGCCCTGCAAGCGCGGCTTGGCTTCCGCTCCACCACGCCCCGCTGGGCCTTGGCGCATAAATTCCCCGCCGAACTGGCTTGGACGCGGCTGGAGAAAATCGAGATTCAGGTGGGCCGCACCGGGGCTTTGTCGCCCGTGGCGCGTCTGACGCCCGTCACCGTGGGCGGCGTTGTTGTCTCGAACGCGACGCTGCACAACGAAGATTACATCGCCGGTCGCGATTCCAAGGGCGAAGAAATTCGCGGTGGGAAAGATATTCGCGAGGGCGATTGGGTGCAGGTCTACCGTGCGGGCGATGTGATCCCAAAGGTGGCAGATGTGGATCTGGCGCGCCGCGCCCCGGGGGCGGAGCCTTACACCTTCCCGCATCTTTGCCCCGAATGTGGCTCGGAAGCGATTCGAGAAGAGGGCGATGCCGTGCGCCGCTGCACCGGCGGCCTCATTTGCCCCGCGCAGGCAGTGGAGAAGTTGAAGCATTTCGTCTCTCGTGCCGCGTTTGACATTGAAGGCTTGGGCGCCAAGCAGGTCGAGGCGTTTTACAAAGACGGTTGGGTGAAAGAACCCGCCGACATCTTCACCTTGCAAGAACGCTTCGGGTCTGGCCTGCAACAGCTCAAAAACCGTGATGGCTGGGGCGAGAAATCCGCGCAAAACCTTTTTGACGCGATCGCGGAAAAGCGCGCCATTCCGCTTGCCAAATTGATCTTTGCGCTTGGGATCCGCCATGTGGGGGAAAGTTCGGCTCAGCTTCTAGCCACGCATTACCTCAGCTGGGATCGGTTTGTGGCGGCGATGAGCGCGGCGAGTAACTTCGTTGGCCCCGAATGGGAGGAGCTTCTCAGCATTGATGGTGTCGGCGAAACCTTGGGGCGTTCGGTCGTGTCTTCCTTCCACGATGGACCCGAACGTGACGCGATCTTGCGGCTCGCCGCGCATCTCGATGTGCAAGATGCCACCCCGCCTTCATCTGAAAGCCCGGTTTCGGGCCTCACCGTCGTCTTTACCGGCACGTTGGAGCGTATGACGCGGGCCGAGGCGAAGGCACGGGCAGAGGCTTTGGGGGCCAAGGTCGCGGGCTCGGTTTCGGCCAAAACCAATATCTTGGTGGCGGGGCCGGGCGCGGGCTCCAAAGCCAAGAAAGCCGCCGATCTGGGGGTGAAGGTGATCGACGAAGACACCTGGCTTTCGATGATTGGCGCAACATGACGGGCCGCCCCGCCGCGCTGTTCCCGCTTTTTGCCGAGGTGGAAACCCTGCCCGGTATTGGCGCGAAAACCGCGAAAAACCTTGAAAACCTTGGCATCACGCGCCCGCGCGATGTGCTCTTTACGCTGCCGCAAGCGCTGGTGGATCGCCGCCCCGTGGCCAGCCTGCGCGAGGTGGTGCCGCCGCTTATTTGCACGCTCAAGGTGGAGGTGATTTCGCATCACGCCTCGCGCAATCGCTCTGGCCCAACGCGGGTGCTGGTGCGCGATGGCGATGGGGTGGATTTCGCGCTCGTCTTCTTTCATGCGCGCGGGGATTATTTGCAAAAAATCCTGCCTGTGGGGGAGTGTCGTCTTGTTTCGGGAAAGCTCGAACTCTTTGACAACACTGTGCAAATGGTCCACCCGGATCATATTCTCCCGCTCGACGAGGCAGATCAACTGCCACGGTTTGAGCCGGTTTACCCGCTTACTGCGGGCATCACGCAAAAGGTGATGGCAAAGGCGTCCGAAGGGGCGCTGGCGCGTTTGCCTGAGCTTGCGGAATGGATCGACCCGGCTTTGAAAGTGCGCGAGAAATGGCCCGATTGGGCTGTGGCTTTGCGCGCCGCGCACCGCCCCGAAACGCAGGCCGACACCGTGCCAATGGCGCCCGCGCGCTTGCGGCTCGCCTATGATGAGCTTTTCGCGCATCAAATGACGCTCGCACTTGCGCGGCGCGAAGCTCGCCACCCCAAGGGACGCGTCACCAAAGGCAGTGGAGCTTTGGCGCGTAAGGTGCTGGCATCGCTTCCTTTTAAGCCCACTGGCGCGCAGTTTCGGGCAAGCCAAGAGATTGCTGCCGATATGGCCGAACCGCGCCGGATGAACCGGCTTTTGCAAGGCGATGTGGGCGCGGGCAAAACGCTGGTGGCGTTCTTGGCGCTGATGAATGCCGTTGAGGCCGGCGGGCAGGGCGTGTTGATGGCGCCCACCGAAATTTTGGCGCGCCAGCATTATGAGGGCTTGGCCGATTTGGCTGCGGCTGCGGGCGTGCATATGGCGGTGCTGACGGGCCGCGACAAGGGAGCCGAGCGCGCCAAGAAACTTGCCGACCTTGTGGAGGGGCGGATCCAAATCCTGCTCGGCACCCATGCGGTTTTTCAAAAGGATGTTTTCTTTCAAGACCTTCGACTGGTCATCATTGATGAGCAGCACCGCTTTGGGGTGAACCAACGCCAAGAATTGGGGGCCAAGGGCGATATGGCCGATGTGCTGGTGATGACGGCAACGCCGATCCCGCGTTCGCTCGCGCTTGCGCAATATGGCGATATGGATGTGAGCTTGCTCGATGAAAAACCACCCGGTCGCCAGCCGGTGCAAACCGCGTTGGTTTCCACCACGCGGATTTCTGAGGTGGTGGAGCATCTGAAAAAGGCGGTGGCCGAGGGGCGGCAGGCCTATTGGGTCTGCCCCTTGGTGGAGGAAAGCGAGCGGGTGGACCTTGCCTCGGCGCAAGAACGCTTCATTGCGTTGCGGGCCGCTTTGGGCGAGGGCGTGGTGGGGCTGGTGCATGGCCAACTTCCGCCCAGCGAAAAAGATGCCGCGATGGCGGATTTTGTCGCGGGGCGCACGCGGGTGTTGGTGGCGACCACGGTGATTGAGGTCGGGGTGAACGTGCCCAATGCCTCGATCATGGTGATTGAGCGGGCCGAGACCTTTGGCCTTGCGCAGCTGCACCAATTGCGCGGGCGTGTGGGGCGCGGGGCGGCAAAATCCACCTGCCTGATGCTTTATCAAGCGCCGCTCTCTGAGGGCGGCGAGCGGCGGCTGGCGATTTTGCGCGACAGCGAAGATGGGTTTCGCATTGCCGAGGAAGATTTGGCCATTCGCGGCGCGGGCGATGTGATCGGCACGGCGCAATCGGGCCTGCCGCGCTTCCGCATTGCCGATCTGGAACATCAAGCCGGGTTGATGGCACTCGCACAGCAAGATGCGCGGTTGTTGCTGGAAAAAGATCCCGGCCTGGAAAGCCCACGCGGCCAAGCGGCGCGGGCGCTTTTGTGGCTGACTGAGCAGGACCGGGCGATCCGCCTGATTGAGGTTGGGTAGGATGTTCGCAAAATGTTCTTGACGATGCGGGGAGAACATGAGAACAAATGGGCAACACGAAAGGAGAGACACATGCGCCACGCCCTGAACGCCTTCGCCGACCGTAAAACCACCGAGATCGTGCAAGATACTTTGGGTGCGCTGTCACTGTGCATCACCTTTGGCGCGGTGCTGTTTCTGCCCGGCCTGTTCTAAGCTTTTCGCAAGATTGCCTCTTCGGTCGGATGTTTCGGCCAACCGTTCACTGCCTCGCGCTTTTGCCGCCGACTGTCCCAAGCTTCGCGGCTGCCTGTCCCAAGGTTTTACCCAAAAGCGCATACCTGCGCCGCCATCCCTGATGGCGGCGTTTTTTTGTTTGGGTTCGGTGCGTTAGGGCAGGGTGCTTACATCCGATAGGCCAGCCGCAGCCCGCCCCAATGTTTGCCATTCACAAAGATCGGTGCAGAAAGGTCTTTCATCAGCGCAAATTCCCCGCCGCCCATGTCGCGACGGTAGATTTGCAGCAAGAACGGCGCGGTGGATTGCCCGGCGCGCAGGCCAACTCGGTCGTTGAAAATCCGCCGGTTCCGGCAATTGGCGGCGTTCCAAACCGGGTCCACGCTTTGCGGTTGCGAGAATTTCAGGTTGTGGGTCGGCAGATAGCCATTGCGATCCACCGCCGCGCAGAACACGACATCCTGCGATAGGCCGAGCATTCGTTCCTGAACCTCGGGCAAAACAGAATCCGTAAAATTGGTGAAAGGTGCCATAACCTGCGCCGGATCGGTGCCGGGAATGGCCGTGTAGCGGCTGTCAAACAAAGACGAGGCGGCGATCTGCCCGCGTTGGATCGCCGATTCGAAGATTTGGCCAATCTCTGCCGCCGCGCCTTGCGCCGCACGAATAAAGGCATCGTCGGTGGTGGCACCACCCAGTTCCACCGCTTCTTGTACGATGGTCTCCCCCGCAAGAATCAGCGCCTGCGTTTTTTGCGCCGCCTGATGCACCTCGGCGGAGGTGCTGGTCATGCCATCCGCCATGTCGCGAAAGGCGGGGGCAAAGCGGCCATTGGCGGCGTTCACCTCGCCCGCGCGTGCGGTGATTTCACTCACCGCTTCGCGGGTTTGTTTCAGCCCTTCGACCATCCGGCCAAGCGCGGTATCTGTGCCCGCAGCACCTGTCAGCACCGCATTGGCATCTTGCGAGATTGCGCCTGCTTCATCATGGAGCGCCCCAACGGAGGTGCTTAACCCACCAACGGCGGTGCCAATTCCATCGGCAGCAGCAGCCGTTTTGCGCGAAAGTTCGTTGATCGCCTCGGCTACAACGGCAAAGCCCTTGCCGGAATCGCCTGCCCGCGCCGCCTCGATTTTTGCGTTGATCGCCAAGATGTTGACCTGTTTTGCAACAGATTTAATCTCGGCGTTTTCCGATTGCACCTTGATCAGCGTGGTGTTGATTTCTTCCATCCGCGCAATCGCGGCGCGCACCCAAGCGGCAATGGTTTGCGCATGCGCCCCGGTTTCGCGCAATTGCGCCACCGTGCCCTCGACCAGATCCAGCGTTACATCGGCCGAGCGGCTGACGCGGTCTGCGCCATCCAGCACGCGGGTATTGGCATCTTGCACCGTTTCGGCGGCGGAGCGCGCGGTCTGCAAGAGGCTCATCTGCGCGTCAATATGCTGTTCTAAAGCATCCAGCGCGCCTGCCACTTCGGCCACATCGCGGCCAAGCAAGACAGCATCTGCCGCAATGCGGTTGATCCGCGCCGCTGTTTGGGCGTCGTCGGTTCGGGGATTTAGGCTCTGTGTCATTGAAGGCTCGCGCAAGGTCACACCACAATCGCATGGGGGCCTTGCACAAGTGTTAAGGCCGTTTAGCCAGCCCCACGCAGGGCTTTTAACGTGGCATCCGGGGCGAGCAAAATCGAGGCATGGCGGTTGGGGTAATCGCGCGCGGCTTGCAAAACCTCATAGTCCGCAAAAGGCGCACCGGGTACCGGGCCGCCTTGCAGCATTGCGGCCAAAGCATCGCGCAGGGCCTGCACCTCCTTTTCGGTGCGCCCAATCACTTGGGCGGCAAAAATCGAAGCCGAGGCTTGGCCGAGCGCGCAGGCATGCACCCTTTGGCTAAAAGCGGTGATTTTGCCATCCTCCAGTCGCAGCGCCACCGCGATGTTGGAGCCGCACAGCGGCGCGCGCGCGGTCGCCTCATGGCTGGGCGCATCAATCGGGTCGGTGAGCGGAATATCGGCAGCCAAGGCCAGCACCCGGTCAGCATAGAGTTTAAAAAGATCGCTCTCGCTCATCACGGCCCCCGGGCTTTTCCTTGACGTCTCAGAGCGGTAGATAGAGCGCAACCGAGTGGGAGGAAAGCATGGGTTTCGACACAGCCAGCCTGAAATATGACGCGAATGGGCTGATCCCGGCGATTGCGCAAGATCACGCGACGGGCGAGGTGCTGATGATGGCATGGATGAATGCCGAAAGCCTTGCGCGCACGCTGGCGAGCGGTCAGGTGACCTATTGGAGCCGCTCGCGGCAGAGCTTTTGGGCCAAGGGCGAAAGCTCGGGCCATTTGCAAAAGCTGGTCGAATTACGCGTCGATTGCGACCGGGATTGCTTGTTGATGCTGGTCGATCAGATTGGCCCGGCCTGCCACACCAACCGCCGCTCGTGCTTTTACACGGCGGTGCGAGAGGGCGAAGAGGTCGAGATCATGGACCCGATGGAAGATTGACCAAGGCTGGGGGCGCTGCCCCCCAGACCCCCGGGATATTTAAGCCAAGTCGAAGGATAAGCGCTTCGATGGTTTAAAGACCCACGAGGCGACGGATATCGGCGGGGGATGCGCCCTCGGCGCGGTATTTGGAAAGTGCGCGGGCGTCATCGCGTTTGGCGAGGCGTTTGCCTTGGTCATCGCGGATCAGCCCGTGGTGGTGGTAGATCGGCACCGGCAGGCCAAGCAGCTGTTGCAGCGTGACATGGATCTGGGTTGCCTCAAACAGATCTTCGCCGCGTGTCACATGGGTGATGCCTTGGGCAGCATCATCGAGCACCACGGCAAGGTGATACGAGGTGCCCATCTCGCGCCGCGCCAGCACCACATCGCCCACAGTGTTCGTCATCTGCGCGGGGGTGATGGGATGCGTGCCGCGATGCGCGGGGCCGGTTTCTTCAAAAGAACAAGTACATGCCGCCAAATCCATTCGCAGGCGCAGCGCGGCCTTGGGCAAGGGCTCACCGGGTTTGGGCGCGCCTTTGAGCCTGCAAGTCCCGGGATAGATGATCCCATCGGGGCCAAGCGGCGCGCCTTCTTGCGGGGCGGTAACGGCGGCCTCGATATCGCGCCTTGTGCAATGGCAGGCGTAAAGAAGGCCGTCCGCCCAAAGCTTTTCAAGCGTGGCGCGATAGGCGGGCAGGCGGTCGGATTGGCGCATCACCTCGCCATCCCAGCTGATCCCCAGCCAGCGCAGATCGTCATAAATCTGCGCTTCCCATTCGGGTTTGGACCGTGCCCGGTCAATATCTTCGATCCGCAGCAAAAACGCACCACCCGCCGCCCGCGCCATGTCATGCGCCACAAGCGCAGCATAGGCATGGCCCAGATGCAGCGGGCCGGTGGGCGAGGGCGCGAAGCGGGTGATCATGCCTGCGCGGCAAGCCACGCCGTGAATTGCTCCTTAGCGCGGTCGGTATAGCCCTTGTAGCGGTCTTTGCGGCCTTTGCGGCCCCCGCGCGCGGCATCAAGCGGCGGGAAGAGGCCAAAGTTCACATTCATCGGCTGGAAGGTTTTCGCCTCGGCCCCGCCCGTGATGTGGTTCACAAGCGCGCCCATCGCCGTTTCATAACTGGGCGGCGGCAGGGTTTGTCCCTTGATCTCGGCGGCGGCCATCCGG
This sequence comes from Rhodobacter aestuarii, assembly GCF_900156655.1. Taxonomy (GTDB): domain Bacteria; phylum Pseudomonadota; class Alphaproteobacteria; order Rhodobacterales; family Rhodobacteraceae; genus Rhodobacter; species Rhodobacter aestuarii. The sequence continues at coordinate 170,220 of NZ_FTOG01000005.1, forward strand.
CCTGCCAAAAGCCCCATCGCCGCGCTTTCGACATAGCCTTCCACGCCCGTCACTTGGCCCGCAAAGCGCAGGTTCGGGCGTTGGCGCAGCCGCATCTGGTCATCAAGCAGCGTCGGCGAGTTGAGAAAGGTGTTGCGGTGAATGCCCCCAAGCCGCGCAAACGACGCGTTCTGCAGGCCGGGGATCATTTTAAAAACAGTGGTTTGCGCGCCATACTTCATCTTGGTTTGGAAGCCGACGATGTTGTAAAGTGTGCCCAAAGCATTGTCGCGGCGCAGTTGTACCACGGCGTAGGATTTGGTGGCCGGGTCATGCGGATTGGTTAGCCCCACCGGCTTCATCGGCCCGTGGCGCAGCGTTTCGCGCCCGCGTTCCGCCATCACCTCAATCGGCAAGCAACCATCAAAATAGCCCGCCGTCTCGCCCTCATGAAACTCGGTCTTCTCGGCGGCCAAAAGCGCGTCGATGAAGGCCTCATATTCCTCCCGGTTCATCGGGCAGTTGATATAGGCCTTTTGCTCTTCCTCGGTTTCGCCCTTGTCGTAGCGGCTTTGCCGCCAGGCAATGTCCATATCAATCGTTTCGGCATGAACGATCGGCGCGATGGCATCGAAAAAGGCGAGGCTTTCCGCGCCCGTTACCGTGCGGATGCTTTCGGCCAAATTGCCCGAGGTCAGCGGCCCGGTCGCCACAATCCAATGCCCGTCTTGGGGCAGCTCGGTCACTTCTTCTTCGGAAAAGGAAATCAGCGGATGCGCGCGCAAAGCAGCGGTGACCGCGCCCGAAAATGCGTCGCGATCCACCGCCAAAGCGCCACCTGCGGGCAGGGCGTGACGGTCTGCCGTTTGCATGATCAGCCCGCCCGCGGCGCGCATTTCCCAATGCAAAAGCCCCACGGCATTGCGCTCATCATCATCTGAGCGGAAGGAGTTGGAGCAAACCATCTCCGCGCAATCGCCCGAGCGATGCGCAAAGGTTCCCACTTTCGGGCGCATCTCATGCAGCACCACGGGTACGCCCGCCTGAGCCGCTTGCCATGCCGCCTCTGAGCCCGCAAGGCCCGCACCGATGATATGAAGTGTCTGTGTCATGGCGCCGATTTAGGGCGCCGCGCCCCAAAAGGAAAGCCCGCTCAGATCAGCGCAACACGTTCGCGGCGTTCCGGGTCCGGGAAGGGGCGGTAAACGCCCACCGTGTAAGAGGCGATCATGCCGTGCATCAGCTCGTAATGGCGCATCTCGGTTTCATCGAGGCCCGCAACCGCCTGAAAGGCCCGCTCAAGCGCGGCAAGGTCTTCAACCTCGATCTCCAGCAAAAACGCTTCATGCATCGTGCTGGCGAGGCCCAGCTTGCGCCGCATCAGACGCCAGCCGCCGATTAGGTTGAGCGCCTTCAGCTCCCCCATCCATTGTTCGACCGAAGCGGCAAAGGCGAGGGCCTTCGCGTCACTCTTAAGTTCGATCATGCAGTGGTAAAGGTTCATGCTGTCCTCCCGTAGGTAACAGCACGAAAGCACAAAGGCTTTGAGAAAGCCTTAATCGCAAAGAAAATGGGCAGGGGCCGTGGCCCCCGCCCGAAAAGCTTACGCCCGCTTTTAAGCCTGGGTTTCGGGCGTTTGCGGGGCTTCCGGCGCAGCGGTGGTGGCCTCGGCGGTTTCTGCTGCTTCCACAGCCTCATCCTCGCCGGTGTCAGCCACACGCGCGACCGAAACGACCTCTTCATCCTTGCCGGTGTTGAAGACCTTCACCCCACCGGCCGAACGCGAGCGGAAGGAGATCCCCGCCACGGGGCAACGGATGGATTGCCCGGTCGAGGTGGCGAGCATGATCTGGTCACTCGGTTCCACCGGGAACGACGCCACAAGCGGGCCGCCGCGCATGGATTTCTCAAACGCCGTGACACCTTGGCCGCCACGCCCGCGCACCGGGTAGCTGTGTGACGACGAAATTTTGCCCAAGCCTTTGGCGGTGATGGTCAAAATGAGGTTCTGCGCTTCGAGCATTTCGGCATAGCGCGCATCGGGCAGGGTGCCTTCGGCCTCAACCGTGTCTTCATCGGTTTCCACCTCGGTCTCTTCCTCGCCCTCGCTGCCAAGCTCGGCACGGAAGCGTTTGACAAAGGCTTCGCGCTCCCACGGCTCGGCGTCAAAGTGGCGAATGACCGACATCGAAACGACCTTATCACCCGAGGCCAAACGCACGCCGCGCACCCCAGTGGAAGACCGGCCCTTGAACACGCGCACTTCGGTGACCGGGAAGCGGATCGCCCGCCCGCCCGCCATCACCAGCATGATGTCGTCGTCCTCGGTGCACATGCGGGTATCGACCAGCGTCACCCCTTCGGGCAGTTCCATCGCGCGTTTGCCGTTGCGCATCACCTTGGCGAAATCGCTCAGCGCGTTGCGGCGCACATCGCCTTCAGAGGTGGCGAAGAAGACTTGGTAATTGTCCCATTCTTCTTCCGGCGCATCGACCGGCATCAGCGAGGCAATGGAAACACCCTGCGGGATCGGCAAGATGTTGATGATCGCCTTGCCCTTGGAGGTCCGCCCAGCGAGCGGCAGGCGCCAGCATTTGAGCGAATAGACCATGCCATCTGTGGTGAAGAACAAAAGCTGGGTATGGGTGTTGGCCACAAACAGTGTGGTCACCACGTCATCTTCTTTGGTGGCCATCGACGACAGACCTTTGCCGCCGCGACGTTGCGCGCGGAACTCGGCCAAAGGCGTGCGTTTGATGTAGCCGCCCGAGGTGATGGTCACCACCATATCTTCGCGTTCGATCAGGTCTTCATCGTCCAGATCGCCCGCCCAATCCACAATCTCGGTGCGGCGTGGCACGGCGAATTGCGCTTTCACCTCGCGCAGCTCTTCCGAGATGATGCTCATGATCCGCTCGCGCGACGCTAAGATGGCCAGATATTCGCGGATTTTCCCGGCGAGTTCGGCCAGTTCGTCTGTGACCTCTTGCACGCCCATCGCGGTGAGGCGTTGCAGGCGCAGATCCAAGATCGCGCGGGCCTGAATTTCCGACAGGTTATAGGTGCCGTCGTCATTCACCGGATGCAGCGGATCGTCGATCAGCTTGAGGTATTCCAAAATGTCATGCGCGGGCCAGCGCCGCGTCATCAGCTTTTCGCGCGCCTCTGCCGGGTCTTTCGAGGCGCGGATCGTGGCGACAACCTCGTCGACGTTCGAAACCGCAACGGCCAGACCGCACAGAATATGGCTACGTTCGCGCGCTTTGCGCAGCTCATAGGCCGTCCGGCGCGCTACAACTTCTTCGCGGAAGCTGATGAAATGCGTGAGGAAATCGCGCAGCGTGAGTTGCTCAGGCCGGCCACCGTTCAGCGCCAGCATGTTGCAACCAAACGAGGTTTGCAGCTGTGTGAAACGGTAAAGCTGGTTGAGCACCACATCGGGGGTGGCGTCGCGCTTAAGCTCAATCACCACCCGCACGCCAACGCGGTCGCTCTCATCCGCGATGCCCGAAATCCCCTCAAGCCGCTTTTCGCGCACAAGGTCAGCGATCTTCTCGATCATCGCGGCCTTGTTCACCTGATAGGGGATTTCATCCACGACAATGGCGTAGCGATCCTTGCGGATTTCCTCGACGCGCGTTTTCGCGCGGATGATTACCGAGCCGCGCCCCTCGAGGTAGGCTTTGCGGGCGCCACCGCGCCCCATGATCTGCGCACCGGTCGGGAAGTCGGGGCCGGGGACGATGTCCATCAGCGCCTCGGTCGACATATCGGGGGTGTCGATCAGCGCCAGCGTGGCATCGACGACCTCGCCAAGGTTATGCGGCGGGATGTTGGTCGCCATGCCAACGGCAATCCCGCCCGCGCCATTGACGAGCATGTTCGGGAAGCGCGCGGGCAGCACCGTCGGCTCGCGGTCTTTGCCGTCATAGTTGTCTTGGAAATCGACCGTGTCTTTTTCGATATCGCTCAGCAGGAAGGCGGAGGGTTTGTCCATCCGCACCTCGGTGTAGCGCATGGCCGCCGCGCTATCGCCATCCATCGAGCCGAAGTTGCCCTGCCCATCCAAGAGCGGCAGGCTCATCGAGAAGTCCTGCGCCATCCGCACAAGCGCGTCATAAATCGCCGCGTCACCGTGGGGATGGTATTTCCCCATCACATCGCCAACGGGGCGGGCCGATTTGCGATAGGGCTTGTCATGCGTGTTGCCGGTTTCATGCATCGCATAAAGGATGCGCCGGTGCACAGGCTTGAGCCCATCGCGCAGATCGGGGATCGCACGCGACACGATCACGCTCATCGCGTAATCGAGATAGGCGGTCTTCATCTCCTCGGCGATGGAGACCACGGGGCCCGAATGGCTGGGCCGTTCCGGGGTTTCGCCAAGGGTATCCGAGCTGTCGGGAGTATCGGTCACGCGGGTCTTCTTCTTCTAGATTTTGTTGTGCTGCTTTATAACGCATCCCAAGGCTGGGGTGCAATCGGCAAGCGCGCGGCAGGCAAGACTTGCCGCCGTTTTCTGTGGAAATCCGCGCGAAATACGCCCTCAGCGGGCCTTGCGCGCGCTGAGAAAGGCCATCAGCCACAGCCCGGCAAAGGCGAGCGAGAAGAGCGCGTTGAAGTTCGGCATCGTTACGCCAAACAGATCCCAAACGATCTCATCGCAGCGCACCACCGGGGCTTGCTGGATTTGCGCCAAAAGATCCGCCGCCGACAGCGCCTCAATCGGGTTCGAGGTGCAGCTATCGGGCCCCGCAAAGATCTTGCGCTCCACGCCGGAGTGATAGAGGCCAAAGCTTGTTGAGACGAGCATGATCGCCATGCCAAGCAGGTTCAGCACCCTCGGCAACCGCAGTGCCAAAAGCGCGGCCCCCAAGATTGCCGCGGCCAGATGCGGCCAGCGCTGCAAGATGCACAACTCGCACGGCGCATAGCCAATCGCTTGGAACAAAAGCGCGCCCGCCAAAATGCCGGTCGAGCCAAGGGTGGCCAAAGCAACCAGCACACGCGGGGAAAGGGCAGGGGGCATCACAGGAACCTCAGCGCATAGAAGCCGCCAATCAGCAGCACAACGAAAGCGGTGAACAACAGGCCAAGCCAGCGTTCGATGAAGGCGCGGATCGGTGCGCCAAATTTCCACAACAGTGCGGCAAGCACGAAGAACCGCAATGCCCGCGCCAGAACCGACACGCCAGCGAAAAGCCACAGATCAAGATGCGTGGCGCCTGAAAAGATGGTGATGACCTTGTAGGGGAAGGGCGTCACCCCCGCGATCAGCACGGCCCAGCCGCCCATCTCGTTGAACCGCGTGGCAAGCTCATCGAATTTGTCGGCCTTGCCGTAAAATTCTAGAATCGGCTGGCCGATGGCATCCATAAAGCCGTAGCCGATCAGATAGCCCAGCATCCCCCCTGCGACCGAAGCCGCGGTGGCGACCAACGCAATCCGCCATGCATGGTGCCGCGCGGCCAACACCATCGGGATGATGAGCACATCGGGCGGGATCGGAAAGACCGAGCTTTCCACGAAGGCCACGACAGCCAGAACCCAATAGGCATACCGGCCTTCGGCCTGTCGCATCGTCCAGTCATAAAGCTTACGGATCATCACGGCCCCCCGGTTTTTTGTTGTCTCGCCCGATGCGAGGAGCACGTCAAGTCACAGCCGCGTCGGGTTTCTGTGCATTGCCTCTTGCAAGCGCCGCCACAGCCCGCTAAATGCGTATCGCTGGCCCGAGTGGTGGAATGGTAGACGCAGGGGATTCAAAATCCTCCGCCGAGAGGCGTGCGAGTTCGAGTCTCGCCTCGGGCACCAGCTTGAAACTAAACGATAAAATGGCCTTGGTCGAATCGTTCTTTCAAGCGGGTTTTTCCAATTCCCAACCCGAGTTCCCACGTTCATGTTTCGGACTTGTTCCGTTCCACGAGCGTAATTGCGGCCTTTGAGAGCCGTTTTCTGCTGGCGCGTGCGCGGTAATAAGCGATCATTTCCGGCGTCTGGTTCGTAATCGATTGGATCTGCGCATCGGTGCAGCCCGCCTCTGCCAATCGAATGATGGCCAGCTTGCGCAGCCCGTGCAGTGTGAAAGGCCGCGCCTTCTCGCCCAGCGATGCGCGCCATGCGCGGAAGGCTTTTTCCACAGCGGAATAGCCGAGCGGTTCGGTGAGATTCTTGGCGAGGATGTGGGCGCCGCGCTTAGGCTGGCTGGCGAGGAAGGCGCGCAAGCTCGGCGGGCTGTAGACCTCGATCCGCGTATCGGTCTTCTCGTCGAGCACATCCATCCATTCGCCGTGAAAATCATCGTGACGCATGTTGATGGCGGCGTTGGGGCGTTGCCCAGTTCCAAGGATCAATTCCGCTACGGTGCGCACGTTCGCGGGAGCGGTTTCGAGCTTGCTGATCATCCAATCCGGCCAAGGCTCGAATTCGCGCTGCTTGCCGTAAAGCTCAATTCCTTCGGCGACGTTTTCCACTTTCCAATCAAGTGTCTGTCGGGCGAAGTTAAGAAGAAGGCTGATGATTTGCACCATCCAATCCGCACGGCGCGGGGTGTCCACATATTTGGCGTGGATCGCGCGCACCTGGGCGCGGGTGAGGCTGCGCACCGGCTTGTCGGCGTTCTTCTCGGCGATCTCGTTGAGGATGCGGTCATAGGCGCGCTTGGTTGATGTGGCGAGCCGGGTGAACTTTGGGTGTGTGCGATAGGCGCGGATCAGATCCGCCCAGGTGTCTTTTTCTGGCTTCTTCAATGCGGGGCTCGTGCCCGAACGGATCGCCCAATAGGCCCGGTCAAATTCGGCAGAATCAATGTCGGACGGGAGGGGGATGAACTTCTCGCGGCGCTTGCCATCTTGAAGCCAAGTCATGCGGTAATAGGCGCGCGTCTTGCCGCCAACCGTTTTGATTTGCACGTAAGGTTTCAGGGAGCGTTTCACAGCTCAAATTCCTCGGTTGGCTTTGGCTTGGTGCCCTGCACGATGGCATTGATCTCTTCGATCGACCATCGCTCAAACGTGCCGATCTTAAGCGGGGCCGGAAGCGCGCCCACCTCCACAAGATCCCGAAACTCGGCCGGCTTCATGTCCAGCAGCTTCGCCGCAGTGCGGTCTGTGGCATAAAGGATTCGCAGATCATGCCTGCCCATGGGCCGCCTCCCGTCAGATCAGGTTGAACGCCATCGCCACGCCAACGCAGATGATCGCGCTTGAGGCGTAGAGGATCGGCAGGATCGTGGCGGCGATGGCGACGCCGAGGCCGTTGGTTTCTTCTTCCTCGGCGGCATCGGCGAAGTGAAAGATGAAGGCGAGGCCGAGGGCGCCAAGCGTGACAAGGGCAATGCCAATGGCAGCGTCCAGCATCACACCATCCCCAACGCGGCTTTATAGATATCCATGATCGCCTCTTCTTCGGCGACGTCGTTCTTGTCGCGCTTGCGCAAGGCGATGATCTTCTTCATCACCTTGGTGTCGTAGCCGCGCGCCTTGGCCTCGGCCATCACGTCTTTCTGCTGTTCGGTGATGTCTTTCTTCTCGGCGTCCAGATGTTCGTATTGTTCGATGAACTGGCGCAGCTCCTCGGCGGCGACGTTGTAAACGCGATCGCGCACGTCCTTGTCGGCTTGGGTTTCCTTCATCGGCGTTTGATCAAGCATTGGGGTGACCTTTGAAAAAGACCCGGACGCGGAATTGATGCCGCATCCGGGCCAGTGAGCGTGCCCGGGTTTCAGCGGCACTCAGGAAAGAGGGGCGCGGCGGCATTGGCCGGGGCGCAGAATTTCGGATCGAGCATCGTGCGCAGTTCCAGCGCGGTACGCAGGGCGGCGTTGGCCAGCACCAGCGTGACGATTGTCAGTGCGATGAACGCCGCAACCGATAGCGGGCGCTGATGCGGCGCGGTGAGTCCATCCCGTAAATGCAGGAAGCGGGGCTCACCGCGCCGCGCGTGAGTGGCGGCAGTCCTTCGGCGCGCGCAGGATCGGATCGCTTGAGTGTTGTCCTTGACCCACATGGGCGTTTCCTCCGTGGCCGTAGTGGCCTGCGGAGGAAACGCTACTTCACAAAATGCGTAGTTACAATAAAAAAGTTACGCATTTTGCGAAGCAATTATTACGCAATCTTAGTTGAGTGGGGGCTTTGGTTGTGCGAGTGCATTGGTGCGACATTCTCCGCCTGTCCAGGGAGATACGCTGCGCTTGACATGGTGGGGGCGTCGTGAATTGCGTCTGAATCTTTGCAGGGGGATGCGATGGCTAATGCGCCAGATTCATTGATTGAAAAAGTTGTAACGGCCCGCCGGCAGACTGGCGTGAGTGCCGATTTTTGGGCTGATCTGGTGGATGGCTTGCCTCGATCAGCCGCCGCGGTGTTGTTGGCGCGCGCTCCGCAGATAGTTAATCTTGTTGAGCGCCATTTCCCTGTAGCGCTGGTAGGTAGCGCATCGGAAGTTCCCCGGTCGACCCAAAAAGAATGAAGTCGAGTGGTAGTCCGTAAGTCTTTCGGAACTTCTTCGCGGACTCCATAGAGATGGGGCGCGATGCGCTCGAGTAGCCGTTGTAGGTCTGCTCGGATATGCCGGCTTTCACGGCAAACTCGCGTTTTGAGTAATTAAGAAACTCTCTGATCCGTTCAAGGCGAGCGGCTACAGCTTCGCGGCTGTCGTCGTCTTTTAGCATGGCGGAGCCTCTTTCCTCGGTTCCGCCATAATTACCACGCAATTCGCGTAAGCCGCGATTGAACGATTGCGTATTGCGCAAACTTCGCAGATTGCGTAGTTTTGCGCAATGCGAGAGATTTTCACCATCTGGCCCACGGTGGCCGACATGGCCCGAGACCTTGGGCAGAAGTACACCACGGTTGTTTCGTGGCGTGATCGCGGAAGTATCCCAGCAAAGTATGATGCTGCCATCATCAAGGCCGCCAATAAGCGCGGAAAGCGCGTCACGCCAGACGACCTGTTCAGGGCGCGTGTTGAAATCACCCCGAAGCGTGAGGCCGTCGATTCGGTTGCTGGCTGTGCTGGCGTTGGCTGCGGATTGTTCCATGGCGAAAACCATGCGGCAGCGCAGCCAACGGGGGAAGGAAAGACAGTTTTCGGGTTGGGCAAAATATGAACGGCGACATCGAGCAAATCCATCACATCATGCGCAATCTGGTGCGCCGTATCGGCGGGCTGGATGCCTATGCTGCGGCTTTTGAGGCGTTCACCGGCAAGCCGCAGGTGATCAGCACGATCAGCAAGAAGATGAGCGGTTCAGCGGAATGGTGGATCAGCGACATGCTGGCGGCGCAGCACGCGCTTGGCATCACCACGGTGAGCGACCGGATCGACGGCATGGCCTCGGTCGACGCGGCGCGCCGCACCCGCCGCGCGATCTCGATCCTTGCGAGCGTCAAAGAGATGAGCCGCGAGTGCAGCGAGGCCGCGATTGCCTCGGTGGAAGCGCATTGCGAGGGCACGATTGAGGCGCATGAAGCCGCGCTGAAGGAGGTTGCCGAGGCCAGAGAGGTCACTGAGGCCACAGAGCAACTTCTCCGGATCAACCTGGAACTGTTGGAGGCGCGCAAATGATTGCCGGCGCGGCGGAGCTGAATGCCTGCCGCGCCTTTTTTTCGGAGGGCTGCAATGGCGCAGGGACGCAAACGCGCAACACCGCTGACCGTGACACGGCGCACCGATTTGCCGGTGGGCGATTGCGTGGCCTCGGTCTTGGAGGCGGAAGGCGCGGTGCAGGTGATTTGGGGCCGGTTTGGGCCCGCCGATGAACTGGGCGCACTGATGAATGATTTTGCCACCGATCGGATGGCGGGCGAGCTGCGTGCGCTCGCCGATGTGGTTGAGGCGGCGCAAACGCGGAGGGAAGCGTGATGGATCTGAGCGATATGACTTTGACGGACCTGGTGGGCTTGCGGACGCGGCTCGATCAGTTGGCTAAGGCGGGGCAATTGCTCGAGGCGATGACGCAAGCCGATGGGCTTGTGATCCGCTTTGACCTGACGCCGGGCGAGGTTGCGGTGATCACCACGCAATGGCGTATGCCCACCGCGCCGCTCGCCTGCGTTTGTGGCGAGGTGCCGGAATTCGAGCTCATCGATCCGGACACGCCTCTCTCTGAGATTGAAGATCAAGCCGCGTTCGAGCGGTTTGTTGGGCTGAAGGATGATGCGGTCAAGTCGGGCGCTGGGGCCCCGGCCAAGGCCGAAGTGGGCGGCGGGGGCGCGCAGGCCGCCCCGCCGCCTGCGCCGATGGACCTCCCTGCCGCCACGTCTCCGGTGGCGGCCGCTGCGGCGGACCCCTTCCCGAACCCGCCGCAGACCCCGACCGAGGTTGCCCCCGAAGCGACCCCGGTCGGGGGGAAGGTGGGGCTTTGGACCCCAGAAGAAGAGACGCGGGCGCTGCGGATGCGGCGCGAGGGCTGGACGATTGAGAAGATCGCGGGCGCGCTGAATCGCCCGGTTGGGGGGACGAAACAAAAGTTGACGCGGCTGGCCGCGCGAGAGCAAAATACCAGTGGGCCCGCGATCGCGGGGTCGGTTAAAGGGACGCCGATCTCGAGAAATGGCCCCAAGGGAGGAGTGCCACACGCTGCTCCGGATGCCGCGCCTGCGGTGTCCAAACCGGCCCCGGACGCGGGCGGGGCCGGGGATTCTTCCAAACCCTCTGGCGGGCGGTTGCAGGTGGCGCCGGTGCGCGCGACTGAGGCCGCTCCGCGCCCGCTTTGGTGGCGCGAACTTGAGGATCAACTGGCGGCGATCTCTGGCCCGAAATGCGGCTGGACGCCTGAAGAGGATCTGGCGCTCGTTGAAGGCATTGCGCTGGGTCAGCCGGCGGAGCTCACCGCCGATCAATGCGGCCATGCGGTGAAGGATTGCCGCGCGCGGTTCATTGGCATGACGCCCGATGCGGTGGACCGCAAGGGGAACCGCCGCGTCACGCCAGACATGCAAGCGCAGCTTTTGCAGGTGCTGCGCGCGCGGGCCGAAGCCGGCGCGGAATAAGGCGGGGTAGACATGCACGCCGCTTGCCCGCGTCCTCCGCTTGATTGGGCCGAGATCTTGACGCCGAACGGGCCGTTCTCGCCCTTGGTGCATCTGCGCGCGACGCCTGAGGTGGTGGCGCAGCACGCGGCGGGGCTTGCCTATCTGGCCACGCCTTACACGCGCAAGGTGATGCTCAATGGGCGGTGGAATTACGATAAATCGGTGACGCTGTCGCTGCTTGCCGCGCGGGAGGGGCTGCGTCTCGCGCGGGTTGGCGTGACGGCGGTTTCGCCGATCGTGCAGGCGGCGGAAGGGCTGCATGCGCAGGCGGGGGCGCCCGGGCCGAAGGTCAATCCGCTTGATCGTGTGTTTTGGACCGCGTGGTGCCGGCCGATGTTTGCGGCGGCCCGCCTGGTGGTGGTGCCCGCGATCCCGGGCTGGGACGAGTCCGAGGGCGTCTTTGCCGAAGTGACGGAGGCGGTGCGCCGCAACATGCCTGTCTTTATCTATGGGGGGAACACATGAGCGCCGATCCGGGTCTGAGGGCGGTGATCCAGTCGTTTTTGGCGATGTGTGGCCCTGTCAGCGCGGAGGATGTGGCGCTTTGGGAGGCGGCTTTGGCGGCGTGCGATTGCACGGCGGGTGAGGCGGTGAAGGCCTTTGGGGGCTATCTTGCGATGACGGGGGCGCGGCCGGCGCCGATCACCATTGTGACCTTTATCCATGCCGAGCGCGGCGCGGGCTCGATGCGCGCGATTGCGCTGCGGGTGGCGACGCGGCGCGGGCTGACGCTTGAGGCGCTTTGGGGGACGTGCCGGGACGCGGCGCTGGTCGATGCCCGCGCCGAGGTGGCAGGGCGCATGCGCGCGGCGGGCTATGATGTGGCGCGGATCGCGCGGTTTTTGCGCCGCGACCGCAGCACGGTGAGCCATCTTCTTCAGCGCGGCGCGCAGGATCTGACGGGCCCCTCTGCCGATCGTGAGGTGGTGCGATGCGGTTGACGGCGGTGGCGGGCAAAGAGGTCCAGCTGGAACATTATCCGATTGGCCGGGAAGAGCGGCTTGATGCGCATGCTTTTGTGAAGTGGCATTACCATCGCTGGCTTTCCTCGCGCAGCTTTCGGCTGGCCAGCTGGGAAGCGCAGGGCATGATGCGGGCGCTTTTTGACATGTGCCAGACCGAAAGCCCGATTGGCACATTGCCCAATGATGATGACGAATTGGCGGTGATGCTGCGGGTGGATCGGCGCCGCGTGCAGGAGTTGCGCACGCAGGAATTTGGCCCGCTGCGGGGCTGGCAGCTGTGCCTGTGCGACGATGAAGTGCGGCTGATGCATCCGGTGGTGCTTGAACAGGTGCGCGATGCGCTGGCGCGGCGCGATGCGCGCGAGCTCTCGCGGGAGGCGGCGGCGGAGCGCAAGCGGCGCGAGCGGCTGCGCCAGGGGCTGATGGATTTGGGTCTTACAGAAGGGGTGGTGTCGGATGATCTGCTGATCGAGCGGATGGATGCTTGGATGCTCGCCAATGTGCGCGGGCGGCGGGCGGCGCATTCTTACGCGGCGGCTTTGCTGCATGCCAAGAAGGAGCGCTGGCTTTGAGGCTGTGACTGTCCTGTGACTGTCCGCGAGTGTCACGCGTGACAGTTTGTGACTGTCACGGACAGTTTGTGACAGTTCTGCACAGAGTAGAGAAGACAAGAGAAGATAAGACAAGACAGACGCTTACGTGACGCAGGGCGGGCCAAGCGGTGCCGTGGGATGCTGAGAAAGGAGGCAAAATGGATAGCGCAGAGCAGTTGGCGGGGGCACGCCGTGTGAAGGATTTGCTGATCGCGCCGCTTGAGCGGCGCGGGCTGGCAAAGCCTGTGAGCCTGACGCGGGCGCAATATGAGGCGATGGTTGAGGATCTGTGCGAGCGGCTCGCCTATATGAGCCCGCAAAGCTTGGCGGCGCTTGAAGAGCAGGTGGCGGCGGCGCCAGCGGGCAAGGACAAGGACCGGCTGCCGATTGCCAATATGATCTTGGAATGGGCGGCACAGATCCAGCCGCCCGAAGACAGTGCCTCGCCCTTGATGCGGGCGGTCTTCTCGCATGCTTTGGGGCTGGGGGCGATTGCCGAGGGCTGGGGGCCGGAACTGTTGGCGGATCTGCGCAAGAACCGGCGCTGGCCCACGCCCTTTGTGGTGAAGGGGCTGCGCGAGGCCGGGGCGGAGGCGCTGCGGCGGTTGACGATCTTGGAAGAGCGGATGGCGACGGGGCGGGAGCAACCGCCTGAGGCGCTGCGCTGGCGGGAGTTGCGCAAGATGGCGGAGGCGAAGTGCCGCGATATTGCCGCCATGGCGCGCCATGAAGGGGCGGCGTGATGGCGATCGAGACGAACGGGGCGGAATTTGAGGCGGCGGTGGCGCGGGCGGTGGCGGCAAAGCGGGCGACGGTGACGCAGCTCGCGCGGATCTTTGGCCTGCCCGAGCCCTTCACCACGGATGAAGATCGGGTGGCGCGGCGCAAGGCAGCGGCTGCGGTGCCGGCAAGCTGTGGGCCTGAGATCATCGCAGCGCCTGCGCGCGGGGCGACGGTGCGCTTTGCGCCGATTGCGGTGACGCCGAAGGGGGCGGAGGGGTTTGAGGTCACGCATGTGGGCTACCGGGGCCGGGATGCGGCGCGGGCGGCGGATGCGTTTGACGTGATGGAACGGCAAGCCAAGCGCAAGCGGGGCGAGGCGTATCAACCGCTTTTTACCGCGCGGCAGGTGGCGGCGGGGCGGCGCTATGCGGATCTGGTGGAACGGCATGGCGCGGTGGGGATGCGCTGTGCCTCGGTTGAGGCGCTGGCGGCCGGATCTGGCGGCGGATCGGGCAGCGGGGACTACCTCGATGCGGTGATTCACGAGGGGCGGGTAATTGCGGCAATGGAACGGGCGATTGGGGCAGGGGTGGCGCTGGCTCCAAGGCGTGCCTCAGCCAAAGGGCGTGTGATCACCTGCCTTGATTTGGTGCAGCTGGTGACACTGCGTGGCATGACAATCTCTCAATGTTTAAAGGCACGTGGATGGTCCGTGAACCGGCTGAACTGGGACGTGCTGCATGCGCAGTTGGGGCGGGCACTCGATCGAATGGCGTGAAGCTGAACAAAGGGGCTTGACGCTTAAACAATCCGGATGCACAGTCCTTGGCATCATCTATAGCTGTGCCTCGGGGAAACCCGGGGCACTTTGCGTTTGGGGGGACAGGTGGCGAAGAACGCGTTCACCCTCGACGATCAGGCGCTGTTTCGACAGCTGACCAATCTGGAGCGCGCACAGCTGCCTTTTGCGGGGGCGCGGGCGCTCAATGACACGGCGGCGGATGCGCTCAAGCACATGCAAGACCGCATGGAGGTGGTGTTTGATCGCCCGACGCGCTGGACCAAGAACGCGTTCATGGTCTGGCGGGCGAAGACGTCGAACCTTGAGGCACAGGTGAAAGAGCGTCCCTCGATGGGGCGGCGTCACTATCTCAAGGTGCAAGAGGCCGGTGGGCAGCGCCCGAGCACGGGCGTCGAGGGGCTTTTGAAAACGCATCTGGCCTATGATGGGATCATTGCGGCGGTTGTGCCGGCGGCGAAGGCGCGGCTGGACAGTTACGGCAACTGGTCGAGCGGCGAGCGCAACCAAGTGCTTTCGGCGCTTTCGGCGCAACGCGACAGGACGGCGAACACGACGAAGGCTTCAGGGAAGCGGGCGAAGGCGCGGGCGAGCTACTTCGTTGAGGGCACGGGCATCTATCGGCGCAAGGCCGATGGCGAGGTCAACCGCGTGCTGCATATCCTCGATGCGCTGCCGAGTTATTCGCCGCAGCTTGGCTTTTATGAGGGCGTGGCGGAGATCTGGCGGTACCGGCTGCCGGTGCATCTCGATCGGCGGCTCGCCGAGGCGGTTCGGACGGCCCGATAGGGGGTTTGGGTCCTTCCTGGGCCCCCGGGCCGCACGGGTAATTCGCACCCCGATGGTTTTGTGCCGCTTAACATCGGAGGAAGCCTTAACGAGGGCGGCTTAACACACCTCTGAAAGGGGGCTTAACGGAAGGGGTGGGGATGCATTTGAGCGGGGCGCAACTTGCGGCCGAACTTGGGCTGTCGCGGGCGCGGGTGTCGCAGCTTGTGTCGGAAGGCAAGCTCGATGGCTGCTTTACCGGCGCGGGGCGCGATCGGCGGTTCGATCTGACGAAGGCGAAGATCGCGCTGCGCCAGCGTCTCGATCCGGGGCAGATGCTCGGCAATGGCGCCGCGACGAAGAAGGCGCTGCGCGCAGAGACGGGGAGCACGCCTGAAGCGGAACTCGACTTTGATGCGCCCGCGCCACGCAAAGCCGCGGGGCCGGTGCGGGACGGGGTTTTGCCGCCGAATGATCCGGACCGCTATGAGCTCGCGAAGATTGAAAGCGCCGAACAAGATGCCAGGCGCAAGCGGCGCGACAATGAACGCGATGAGGGCAAATGGGTTTTGGCGGAGGCGGCGGAGCGGGAGGCGGCCCGGCTTCTTGCGCGCGAGGTGGGCCAGTTTGAAGTGGCGCTGCGCGATGCGGCGCGGGCTTTGGCCGATGCGTTCAGCCTCGATGCCCGGGAGGTGCGCCGGCTTCTCTTGACCCAATGGCGCACGCATCGCGGCGATCGCGCCGAGGCGCTGGCGGCGGAAGCTGAGGGCGTGCCGATGACCGAAGCCGAGCGTGACGCGAGCGTCTGATGGGGTTTTTAAGCTCGGCGCAAGCGGCGATCCTGCGGGGCATCGCCCAAGCGATGGTGCCGCCGCCGCCGCCCGATATCACGCGCTGGTGCGAGGAGAATATCGAGTTTGATGAGCGTTCGGCCTTTCCGGGGCCGTTCCGGATCGAGCGGTTTCCGTTTTTGCGCAAGATCCATGAGGTGCTCTCGCCCGAGCATCCGGCGCGGGAGGTGACGATCCGGGGCTCGGCGCAATGGGGCAAGACGGTCTCGATCGTCAATCCGACGGTGGCGGCCTGGCATGAATATGGCCCGCTCGACAGTTTGGTGGTGCATCCGACCACTTCGGCCGCGACCGAATGGGTGCGCACCAAATGGATGCCGCTGCGCCGCCAAGCGCCCTCGCTTGTGTCGATCTTTGGCGATGGGCGGGGCGAGCAGACCGATACGCTGCACAACCAAGAAACGGTGCGCCGCGATGGCACGCTGAAGGTGGTGAGCGCGGGCTCGCCCGATGATTTGGCCGGCACGACGCGCAAATTGGTTCTGATGGACGATGTCTCGAAGTTCGAGATGACGCCGAAGGGCGATCCAGAAATGCTGGCGGTGAGCCGGGCGTCGAGCTTTGAAGATGCCAAGATCGTGCGGGTCTCAACGCCGCAGATCCTTGGCACCTGCCGGGTGAGCCGGGCGTTTGGGCGCTCGACGCAGAATTACTACCATGTGCCGTGCCCGCATTGCGGTACCCGCGCGCCGCTCACTTGGGAGAACTTCAAAAAGCAGCTCGACCCGGAGCAACTGCAGGCGGCGCATTTTGTCTGCGAGGCCTGCGGGTGCCGGATCGAGCATAAGGACAAGCTGGCGATGGTCGCGGCGGGGGATTGGGTGGAACACAACCCCGCGGGCGATCATCCGGGGTTCCATCTGTGGCGGGCCTATGTGCCGCAACGCGATTGGGCCTCGATTGCGGTGGAATATGCGCAAGTTATGGGCTGGACCGGCGGGCTGGAGCTGAGCCACGACGGCGAAGAAAAGATGGGCGAGGGCGTGATTGACGCCCAGACCGAGCAGACCTTCTTCAACGATGTGCTGGGTCTGCCCTATGAACAGGCGAGCAAGGGCCCTGATTGGGAAAAGCTGCGCGACCGGGTGGAGCGCGCCGAGGCGGAGGCCGCGCCGTTGCAGCGCGGCATCTTGCCCGCTGAAGGGCTGATCTTGTCGGCGGGGGTCGATTGTCAGGGCGATCGGCTCGAGGTGCATATCGTGGCCTTTGGGCGCAATTATCGGCGCCGGGTGATCGATTACCAGGTGATCCCGCATCACATCAGCACCGATGAGGGGCGGCGCGCGCTCGATCAGCTGCTCAAAGCCACTTGGCGCACCACGGCGGGGCTGCGGATTGGGCTTGATGTGCTGGCGATCGATGGCGGGGCTTATACGGAAGATGTCTGGGACTGGGCGTTGCGCCATCCTTACACGCGGGTGATCGTGATCAAGGGGGCGACCAGCGGGGTGGCCCCGGCGCTCAAGCGCATGGAGTTTGACAAGCGCTCGGATCGGATGGCGCGGCGCAAGCGCAAGCAGGGCTTCATCGTTGGGGTGAGCCAGCTGAAGGCGGATTTTTACGGCTGGCTTGAGAAAACCGATCCGGCTGAGCGCGGGCATTGCGCCTTCGCGGCGGGTCTTGGCGATGAATATTACCGGCAGGTGACCTCTGAGGTGCGGGTTCTGAAACGTTCGAGCTCGGGCGCGATGACGAGCCGGTGGATCATTGCCGAGGCCGGGCGGCGCAACGAGGCGCTTGATACGATGCTTTATGCCGAGGCGGGCGCGCGGTTCAAAACATGGACCTATATGCCTGAGGCGGCCTGGGATGTGCTCGATCTCGAGCGCGGCAGCCCGGCGCAAGAACCGCAGGGCGATTTGTTCGCATCTGCGGTGGCGGTGGTGCCCGAAGAGGCGGTGGCAGCGGCAGGGGGGACGGCGACCGAAGCTGCGGCGCCCCCCGAACAGGCGCCGCCTTTGGAAGCGGATCGACCGACGAAGGGCCTTGGCGGGCGCGGGATCAAATATCTGAGGAGATAGGGCGATGGCTTGGACGCAATCCGACATCGACAAAGCCAAGGCGAATTACGCCAAGGGCGCGCTGAAGCTGCGGCTCGCAAGCGGCGAGGAGATCGGCTTTGCGAGCGGCAATGACATGCTCAAGCGCATCCGGATCATGGAAGCAGAGCTTGCGGGCCTGGCGGCGGGTGTGGCGCGGGTGTCTTATCCGCGCAGCACGCGGGGGCTTTGATGAACCCGATCGATGCGGTGGTGAACTACTTCAACCCGGTGGCCGGGGCGCGCCGGGTGATGGCGCGGGCGCGCACGGCGACGGTGATGAACTATGACGCGGCCTCGCGGGGGCGGCGCAGCTATGGCTGGAAAAGCCCAGGCACGGCGGCGGATGCGGCGGCTTTTGGAGCGCGGGCGCGGCTGCGCAATTTGAGCCGCGATATGATCCGCAACCGTCCTTATGCGATGCGCGGGCGCGATGTCGTGGTGGCGAATGTGGTGGGCGAGGGGATCATGCCCTCGATCGTCGCTGAGGAGGCGGCGAAAGCGCAGATCGAGGAGATCTTGCGCGCGCATCTTTTGACGCCCGCGATGGATGCGCTTGGCGAATATGATTTGCTCGAGCTGCAGCAGATCGTGATGTCGGCGGTCTTTAGCGATGGCGAGGTGTTGCTGCGCCGGCGCATGCGCAACACGCGCTTTAATGCCGGGCTGCCGCTGCCTTATCAGGTCGAGCTCATCGAGGTCGATTTGCTCGATACGAATGTGCAAAGCTGGGGCCAGAACCTGGTGGAGGAGGGGATTGAATACGGGCCCACCGGCGCGATCGAGGCCTATCACATTCTCTCGGAGCACCCGGGTGCTGTGCGCAATCGCAAAGCGCCCACCACAACGCGGGTGCATTGGAGCGATATCATCCATGTGCGCCGCTTTGATCGCCCGGGCCAGCTGCGCGGGGTGCCGTGGCTTGCGCCGGTGATGATGACGCTGGGCGAGCTCAGCGATTACCAGGAAGGCCAGATCCTGAAACAAAAGATGGCCGCGCTGATGGCGGCGGTGATCGAATATCCCGATGGGGTGCAGCGTCCCGCGCAGGCCGGGGCAGGGCTTGAGGAACTGGCGCCAGGCGCAATGGTCGAACTGCCCGAAGGGGCGAAGGCGCAGTTCACCAATCCGCCCGTGGTTGATGGCTATGACGAGTTCATGCGCCGCGGCTTGCAGGCGGTCGCGGTGGGCTTGGGGGTGACCTATGAATCGCTCGCGGGCGATTTGAAGAACGTCAACTTCTCCTCGGGGCGGATGGGCCGCAATGAGATGGATCGGCTGATCCGCATGTGGCAGCGCAGCATGATGATTGGCCAGTTGGGGGTGGGGCTGGAGCGCTGGTTCCGCGACGGGCTGCGCCTCATCGGTCTTGGGCATCTCGCCTTTAGCCTGCATTGGACGCCGCCGCGGCGCATCTTGATCGATCCGACAAAAGAGGTTCCGGCGATGATCGAGGAGATCGAGGCCGGGTTGAACAGCCGCCAGAGCACGCAGCGCGAATTGGGCCGTGATCCCGATCGCATCCGCGCCGAGCGTGCGGAGGATCAAGAAAAGGACGCGGCGGCCAATCTCGCGCCGACCCTGCCGAAATTCCCCCAAGGCGCGAGTGGCACCAAGACAGAGGAGAAAGAGAATGCCGAAGACCGGCCGTGATCTGATCGTCCACGGCGAGATCATCCTGAATGGGGATGTGCTTTCCGACGAATGGGCGGTCTACATGTTTGACGAAGACGTGTTCTTCACCCCACGCATGGTGCGCGAGGCGCTCGCAGAACTTGGCGAAGGCCGTGTGACGATCCGGCTCAATTCGATGGGCGGGCATGTGTATGCGGGCGAGCAGATCCGCGCGATGCTGGCGGGGCATCCCGGCGGGTGTCGGATCATCGTTGAGGGGATCGCGGCCTCGGCAGCCTCGTTTTTGTTCATGGCGGGGGCGGAGCGGCTGATGTCGGCGGGCTCGATGCTGATGATCCATGATCCTTCGGGCTCGTGCTGGGGCACTGAGGAAGAGATGCGCCGGCAGGCCGATGCGACGGGCGCGCTCGCCTCGGTGGTGGCCACGGTTTACGCGGCGGCGGCCGGCATCACCCCCGATGAGGCCCGCGCGCTTATGAAAACCGAGACCTGGTACGGGCCCGAAGAGGCGGTGGCCGCGGGCTTTGCCGATGCGGTGATCGAGGAAGAACCCTCTCGCTCTCAAAGCATGATCGCCACGCTGGCGGGGGCAAAAGCCGCCTTTGCTGCGGCGGGCCAGCATCTGCGCATGAGATTGACGCAAAAACCGGAACCGGGCGCAGAGCCCCGTTCCGCAATCGCCGCCGCGCGCGGCACCCTGGCCCCGGCGGCCGATATGAAGGAGACGAAGATGGAAGACGACACCCCGGCCGCCCCGGCCCAGACCCCGGCGGCAACCCCGGCGGCAAATCCGGCCGTGACGCCGACCCCTGTGGCGGGCCCGCCTGCGATGCAGGCCGATCCGGGCGCGCCGCCCGTGATGGCGGCAAATCCGGCCGTGACGCCGACCCCTGTGGCGGGCCCGCCTGCGATGCAGGCCGATCCGGGCGCGCCGCCCGTGATGGCGGCAAACCCGGCGGAGGCGATTGCGCAAGAGCGCGCGCGGGTGCGCGGCATTCGCGATATGGCGGCGCCTTTTGTGGCCTCTGGGCGGCTGACGCAAGCCGAGGTCGATGCGTTGATTGATGATGGCACCTCGGCGCAGGCGGCGGGCGCGCGTTTTATGGCGGTGATGGCGGCGGCTGAACCGGCTGGGCGCTCGGGCGGGGCGGGGTCGAGCGTCAGCATCACCCGTGATGAGACCGAAACCCGCATGGAAGGGATGATCGGCGCGCTGATGGGGCAAAGCGAGGGTCCGGCGCGGGATTATGCGGGGCTGCGGATGCGCCGCCTTGCGATGGATCTCGCGGGGCCGCGGCGTGGCTATAACGATGCCGAGGCGATCCGGGCGGGGATGCGGGCGACGACGATGATGGGCGGGGCTTATGGCATCTCGGATTTTGCCTATATCACCACCGAGGTGATGAACCGCTCGCTTCTGGCCGCTTACAATCGCCGCGCGGCGAATTGGCAAAGTGTGTGCGGCGCGCCGATCTCGGCGAGCGACTTCCGCGAGATCCATGCGGCGCGCTTTGGCGGGGACTTCTCGCTGAAGAAAGTGCAAGAGAACGGCGAATACCAAGCCGCGACGCTGAAGGATGAGGCCGAAGGTCTGAAGGTCGAACGCCGGGGCCGCACGATCACCATCACCTTTGAGGCGATTGTGAATGACGATATGGGGGCGTTCCAGCGCATTCCGGGCGAATTTGCGATGGCGGCGCGCACGATGGAAGCCTCGATGGTGTGGTCGCTCTTCCGCACCAATGCGAAGCTCAAATCCGACGGCAAGGCGCTCTTCCATGCTGATCACGGCAACCTTGCAAGCGCGGCGGCGGCGATCAATGTGACCAGCATCGCGGCGGGGCGCAAGGCGATGTGGGAACAGCGCGCCTTTGGCTCGATCGATAAGGATGACTTTTTGCAGATCGAACCGAACCGGCTGCTCGTGCCGCCCGCCCTCGAGCTCGTCGCGCTGCAGTTCAAAGCCGCAACCGCGCCCACGGCCGATGGCTCTGTGAACCCGTTCAAAGCCTCGCTGGATCCGATCGTGGTGGGCAACCTCGGCGCCTCGGCCGGGGGCTCGGACACCGCCTGGTATCTGATCTCGTCGGATCTGCCGCCGATCCAGCACGCCTATCTTGAGGGCTATAACGCGCCGACGGTGCAGACCCGCGAGGGGATGAACCCCGATGCGGTGGTGATGGATGCGCGCCACATCTTCGGCGCGGCGGCGGTGGAATTCCGCGGGGCTTACAAAAACGCGGGCCAATAACCCGCTCTGACATGATTTGACGAACGGGCGCCTTGGGGCGCCCTTCGTCGTTTTGGACCCTTTAGGAGAGAGACGATGCAAAATTACATTCAGCCGGGCGAGCATGTGACGGTGACGGCGGCGGCCAATCTGACCTCGGGCAGCCTGGTCAAGATCGGCGGGCTTGTGGGGGTGGCGCAAGGCGATGCGGCGAGCGGGGAAGAGGTGGTGCTGGTGCGCCGGGGTGTCTTCACGCTGCCCAAAGTCTCCGCGCAGGCTTGGACGGTCGGGCAAAAGCTCTATCACGACACGGCAACGGGGGCTGTGACCTCGACCGCGACGAGCAACACGCTCATCGGCGTGGCGCTTGCCGCCGCCGAAAACCCTTCAGCCACGGGCGTGGTGCTCCTCGATGGCGCTGCGCGCTGATGTCTTCGCTCTTTGAGGGCATGGCGGGGATGCTGGGCGATGTCTTTGGCGCTCCCGTCACCTATCAGCCCAAATCTGGCGCGGCGGTGGTGGTGCAATCGATCTTCCGCGAGGAACCGATCACGATCACCGGGGAGCACGGCCAAGATGTGCTGATCGAGGCGCCGAGCTGGCGCGTGCCGCGCGATCTCCTCTCGGGCGTGAAGCGCGGCGATCAGATCGCGCTCGCCGATGGGCGGGTCTTTCAGGTGCTCGCGCAAATCGGCACGGGCTCACCCGCTTCAGATGCCTTTGTGCTTTATGAACTTGAGCCCGTCTCATGAGCGGGGCAGAGCGCAAAGAGATCCGCGCGGCGGCAAAAGCCGCGCTGGCGGCGGCGCCTGGCCTCGCTGAGGCGACGCAGATCTCGGCCTGGGTGCAAAGCGTCGATGCCGAGAGCCTGCCCGCCTATGGGGTGGCGACGCCCATCGAGCGCCAAGACCGGATCGGGCACGATCTCGATCAATGTGATCCGACGCTGGTTGTGGTGCTGAAGCTCTTGGGCGGCGCGGAGATCGAGGATGTGCTCGATGATCAGGGTGATCTGATTGCGCCCTTGGTGATTGCAGCCGTCGCCGCGGAAAACCGCTCCTGCCTTTTGGTCCAGACAGAAACCCGTGCGGAGGGCGATGGCGGCAAGCGCGTCGGCACGCTCACTTTGACCTTCACCGTCACTTATTGGGCCGACGTTTAACGCCGGCCGCGACACCCCCCACCCATAAGGAGAACACGAGATGGCAAGCACTGGCGTGAAGCTGGGGCATGGCTCCAAGGTGCGTATTGGCCGGGGCGCCACGCCCACTTGGACGCAATTGAGCGGGCTGAAGGATTTTAGCCACCCCGATCAAACCCCGCCCGATGAGGATGTGACGGGCCACGATAGCCCCGGCAATACCGAAGAAAACATCCCCGGCCTGTTTCCGGCGGCCGATTTTACGCTCACCAAAGACTATGTCCCTGAAGACGCGGAAGATGTGCTGCTCACCGATCTTTACCGCGCGCGCGGCGAGCTGATCTTGGTGGAAATCACCCCCAAAGGCGCGGCGACGCCGCGGATCTGGCAAGGCTATGTCAAGAAATGGGTGGGCTCGATGCCGGTGAAAGGCCCGATGCAGGGCGAGCTCACGATCCGCGTGATGGCCGAGGTGGTGGCATGAGCCGGCGCGGGGAGGGAGAGGCCGCCTTCACCTTCAAAGGCGCGGATTATCGGCTGGTCATCGACTTCAATGCTTTGGCCGATTTTGAAGATCAGATCGGCGAAAATGCCTTTGCGCGGCTCGATCGCAGCCTCGATGTGCCGCTCACCGCGGTCGAGCAGCGCGCCTTTCTCTGGGCGGCCTTGCGCGATCAGCATCCGCAGATCGATCTGCGCGCGGCCGGCAAGATGGTGAAGGCAGGGCGCCTCGCGTTCCGCGCGGCGCTTGCAAGCTTTCTGGCCGAGCCGGAAACGGGCGAAGAGGAAGAGGAGGAAGAGGGCGCGGGGGAGAGCGGCGGGGGAAAGTAACCGCCCCGGGTGCGGCCGCGCGCCCGGGCAAGGCTTTGACGATCGAGCGCCTGGCGGTGGCGTTTGTCGCCGCAGGCTTTGAGGAGGCGCAGTTTTGGCGCCTCACTTTGCGCGCCTATCGGCGCTGGATGCGCGGCGCAGAAGAGCGCCGCAGGCAGGTGCTTTTGCACCACGCCGAGGCCACGCGCGCCGGATCGCTTCTTGGCGAAGAGGCGTATCGCAGCTGGGTGGCGGCGGTGCGCGGGGCCGAGACGCGCTTGCCCGAAGAGGCTTTGGGCGGCGTTCTGGCGCGGGCGGGCGCGCAGATCGAACAGATCAGCCTTGCCGAGGCGCTTGGCAAAATGGGGGCGCCGGCAGAGGCGCCTATGAGCGCAGAGTTGGAGTGAAGAACGTGGCGCAACTACAAGACCTCACAGCAAAAATGCGCCTTGATGTGAGCGAGTTCAAAAAGGGTGTGACGGCCTCTCGCGGCAGCCTCAATGATCTGAATGGATCGTTTCGAAGCTCTGGCAGTGCCGCTTTGGCGATGTCGAACAGCACCAAGGCCGCGCTCGCGAATGTCGGCTTCCAGGTGCAAGACATCATCACCCAGGTCTCGGGGGGCACCAGCATGACGCGCGCGCTCTCGATGCAGCTGCCGCAATTGCTGGGGGGCTTGGGTCTCGTGGGCGTGGCGGCCGGGGTTTTGGCGCCGCTCTTCATTGGCATTGGGGCGGCGTTTTTGGGCGCGGCCGAGGATGCGAAGGCCGCTGAAGAGCAGATGAAGCGGCTCTCAAAAGCGCTCGATGAATTGCAATCAGCCACCAAAGCCGCGCAGCAATCGCGCTTTGATCTGATGGAGCAATTTGGCCCCGAACAGGTTGCCCAAGCGCGGCAGATGCTCGAGATCCAGCGCGAGCTTGCCCGGGTGAACCTCGCGCGCGAATTAAACGCGGCCGCCGAGATGATCGGCAAGGTGCAGCTTGGCGATTTGGCGGGCAAATCGGCGGAAGACTGGGAAGCCTTCGGGGTGCAGCTGCGCGCGGCGCGCGCCGAGATCGAGGCGCTCGCCAAGGCCGAGATGTCGGGCAATATGACCGAGGCGATGCAAGATCGCGCGCTCGCGCTCGATGAGTTCATGGCACGCTCGCAAAACTATCAAGCCGATCTCAATGCCGTGCAAAAGATGTTTGGCGCGACCGAAGAGGCGGCGGGCCAGCTTATCGCCGCGATGCTGCGGCTGCGCGATGCCGAGGGGCCGCGCGATCAGGCGGCGGCCGCGGCTGAATTGCGCGATCGGCTCTCGGAGGTGCTTGGCAATATGGATGGGGCCAATGAAGAGGCCCTAAAACTTGTTGAGCAGCTCTTGAATGTCGAAGACGCGGCTTTGCGCGCGGCGGCTGCGGATATTGCGGGCGCGATTGCGCCTGCGGCGAATGAAGCGCGTCGCCTTGCCGATGAACTTGGCCGCGCGGTCACCAATGCGATGAACCTTGCGATGCAGGGGGTCTCGAGCCTGCGCCAGGCGCAGATCCATTACGACTTCCGCGATGATCCGATGGGGGGCGCGGCGGCGCTTGCGCGCGAACAGTTCGATGCCACCATCAAGCTGCCGATCGACAAGGAGACCGGCCTGCCGATCGAGGCCCCGCCCGAGGTGACGGCGCAGATCGAGGCGCAGCGGCGGGCCTTTGTGGGCGCGGCGGTGGCCACTGAGGAATACCGCCAGCGGCTTCTCGCCTGGCGCAAGGAAGAAGCCGAGGCGGCGCGGGCAGCCAAAGGGGGCGGCAGCAAGGGGCGGGCGAATGCCTATGAGGCGGCGATCGATAGTCTGATCGGCGGCACCGATGCCGCGCGCCAGCAGATTGCGGCGATCGAAGAGATCACCGGGGCGGGGCGTGATTTGGGCCGAGCATTGAAGATCATCGCGGAGCGTCAGAAGATCCTGACTGCGGCGCAAAAGGCCGGCATCGAGGTCACGCCCGAGATGGTGGCCCATATCAACACGCTCGTTGCGGCCTATGTCGATGCCAATGACGAACTAAAGACGATGCAAAGCAACGCCAAGCGCGGCGAAGATGCGATGTCGGACTTCTTTGGTGCGATCCTTGAGGGTGCCGATGCGGCGAAGGCAGCGCTTGCGAACCTCCTGATGGAGATCGCCAAGGTGCAATTCTCCAAGGGGATGATGGGGCTTTTGGGCATGACCTCTTGGGGCGGCGGGCTTTTGGGGATGATTGGCTCGGGGCTTTCTCCAAATGCCAAGGGCGGGGTCTTTGCGGGCGGCGTGAAGAAGTTCGCCACCGGCGGGGTGATTGACCGCGCGACGGTCTTTGGGCTGCGCTCGGGCCTTGGGGTGAT
Organism: Rhodobacter aestuarii; assembly: GCF_900156655.1. Classification (GTDB taxonomy): domain Bacteria; phylum Pseudomonadota; class Alphaproteobacteria; order Rhodobacterales; family Rhodobacteraceae; genus Rhodobacter; species Rhodobacter aestuarii. Next base: position 196,150 of record NZ_FTOG01000005.1, read on the forward strand.
GGGCGAGGCGGGGCCTGAGGCGATCATGCCCTTGGTGCGGGGCTCTGATGGCAAGCTTGGGGTCGCCGCGCAGGGCTTGGGCGGAAGCGCAGGCGGCGCGGTGCAGATGCATGTGACTGTGGGCTTTGATGAGAGTGGCAATCTTTACGTCAAGCAAGTGGCGCAGCGCGAGGCGGCCTCGGGGATTGCGGCTTATGACAAAGGCTTGCCGGACCGGGTGCAGGCGATCTCGATCAATCCAAGAAAGCGGTCCTGATGGCGTTGAGCTTCCCTTATCCTCTTGAAGATCTGAGCGCAAAACTGCGCGCGGGGCCGATCGCGCTCACGCTGCGCCGCTTTGACGAAACCTCGGGCACGGCGCGCGGGCAGGTGTGGTCCAGCCAGCTTGCCCCGCCGCTTTGGACCGCGACGGTGCCGCTGGTGACCCGGCTTGCCCCCGAGGCGCGGGCGGTCGATGCGAAGATCCATGCGCTTTCTGGGATGGCGAAGAGCTTTCTTTGGGCCGATCCTTCCTATCATCCGGCCTCTGGGGGTGTCCCTGGGGGCGCGGTCACGGTGGCGGGCGTCTCGGCAGATCGCACCGCGATCGCATTGCAAGGCCTGCCGCCTGGCTATCCGGTGGCGGTGGGGGATCGGCTTTCTGTGGCCCACGGCGCGGATCGGATCTGGTTTGCGAGCTTTGTCGAAGAGGGCGCGGCTGATGCGGCGGGCACGCTCGCTCCTCTGGCGGTCTATCCCTATGTGCCTTTTGGCGTGGGGCCGGGGGCATCCGTTGAGATGGCGGTGCCGCATCTCAAAATGATGGTCGAGAGTTACACGCCCTTCACCGTGGCACCTGGGCGGCTTGCGCGCAGCGCCTCCCTGACGCTTTTGCAAAAGGTCTGAGATGCAATTCCTCGATGCGTCTTTTGCGGCGAGCCTTGCGGCGGCGCCTGAGGCCGGACTTGTGCCGGTGCATTTTGTCTGGATCGTCGGGCGTGATCGTGAGAGCGGCGCGGCGGTGCCGATCGGGCTTTGGTCGGGGGCCGAAGAGATCTCGATCGAGGTGGCCCATCCGGGCGGGGCGGCGCAGCGGCGCGATTACATCGGTGGCTGTGGTTTCACCGTTGAGGGGCTGCGCTATGTGGCCGATCTCACCGACAATGCGGTCTCGGTGGCGCTGAGCGCCATCGCCGATCCGGTGCGGGACCTCCTGTCCGATCCGGGGCAGGGGCTCGATCTGCGGCTCGCCTATGTCGAGATCCACGCGACGACGATGACGGGCGGGGCTTTTACCTCGGCGCCGCAATTGCAATGGGTGGGGATTGTCGATGATGGCCCGCTCTCGACGCCGGCGGCGGGCGGCGAGGGCGGGATCGCGCTCTCCATCCGCTCAGAAATCATGACGCAGCTTGGCATGAGCTCGCCTGCAAAATCTTCGGACGCGCATCAAAAGCGGCGCGCGGCCACGGATCGGTTTTGCGAGGCGGCGGCGCTCATCGGGGCAAGGACGATTCAATGGTACAAAACCTGACCCAGCACCTGACGCGGCCGCGCGGGTGGCGCGCGCGGATGTCGGCCGAGATCGAGCGCCACCGGGCGGAACCCTTTGCCTGGGGGCAGCGCGATTGCGCGCTTGGGCTTGCCGCGGGCGTCGTTGAGGCGATCACCGGGGTCGATCTGCGCGGTGATTGGGGCGGCTATCGCACGGCGGCGGGGGCGGCTTTGGCGCTGCGCCGGGCGGGTTATACCTGCCTGGGCGATGCGGTGGCCGATCTGCTGCCCGAAATCCATCCCTCCGAGGCCCAACTGGGCGATATTGCGCTTATCGAGGAGGGCGAGATCGGCGCGCTGGCGGTGGTGAATGGCGGCACGCTTTTGGTGCTGACCGAGGCGGGGCTTGGTGTGCGCGAGCGCGCGGCCGCCACGCGGGCGTTTGAGGCCGGTCGTGAACGCGCGGCGGCTGCGCGGGCGTTTGCGGTCGGGACCGAGGAATAGCCCATGCGGAAGATCCTCTTTCTCTCCACGGCGCTGATCGCGTTCGGGGCCGATCCTGCACGCGCGGATGTGGTGACCGGTTGGCTTGCGGTGAATGTCTTTGGCGCCTTTGGGGCGGCGGCCTCGGCGGCTTTGGCGCAGATCACCGTTGGGCTTGGGCTCAATCTCTTGGCGGGCGCGCTGCAAAAGGCGCTGATGAAAACCCCGCGCCAGGAGATCGATGTCACCTTCGAGGTGCAGCTTGGCGATGACAAGCCGCTTGGCTTCGTGGTGGGGGACTATGCCACGGGCGGCAAACGCAAATATATCGCGAACTGGGGCAAGGATACGCGCTTCATCGCCGAGGTGATCGAGGTCTCTTGCCTGCCGCAGGATTTGGCCGGGCTTTGGGTCGATGATGAAGAGGGCGCATGGGATGAGGAAACCGGGCATGCCTGGCTGCCGGTGCGCAAGCGGTCCAAAACAACGAACAGCCAGACCGGCGAGGTCACTTATGGGGCCTGGGTTGCTCTCGATCCGGGCTCGGTGGGAGAATTGGCGGGTGGGCCGGGGCCTGAGGGGCCTGCGCCCGATACCGACACGGCGCAGTTTATCTATGTCGGGCGCTGGCTCACGAACGCGGCCGATGACGGGTATACGAGCGAATTTGGCTTTTACGCGCCCGGCAACCGGATTTGCCTGCGGTTTTATGATGGCACGCAAAGCGCGGCCGATCCGTTCTTGGTGCATCTCTTTGGCGCCGATCCGGAGTATCCTTGGACCGAAGATCACATTGGCACCGGCAAATCTTATGCCGTGGTGGTGACGCGCTATGATGATGACAGCCGCGGCTCTTACCCTGCCTTTCTGTGGGAGCTTGCGCCGCTGCCGCTTTATGACCCGCGCCTTGACAGCACGGCGGGGGGAACTGGCGCGCATCGCTGGGGGGATCGGTCCACCTATGCGCCCACCAGCAATGCGGCGGTGATCGCCTATAACATCGCGCGCGGGATTTATTATCGCTCCGAATGGATCTTCGGCGGGCGCAATCTGGCGCCTTGGCGGCTGCCCTTTGCCGAATGGGCGGCGGCGATGGCGGCTTGCGATGCGGCGGTGGCGCGCGAAGATGGCGGCACCGAGCCCGCCTATCGGGTTGGCGCCGAGATCACGGTCGATATGGAACCGCTGGGGGTGCTCGAAGAGATCGGGCGCGCGGCCAATATGCGCTTTGCCGAGGTGGGCGGGATGCTCAAGCCCTTGGTCGATCTGCCCGGGGCGGCGATTTTGGCAATCACGGATGAGGATATCGTGATCACCGCGGGGCAAAGCACGCGCCCCTTCGTGCCCGTGAGCGAAACCTTCAATGCGCTTTCGGCCACCTATCCCGACCCATCTGAGAAATGGGCCAATAAGGATGCGGCGGAGGTGGTGGCAGAGAGCACTGGGCCCAATGCCGGCGATGGCCAGTGGACCCCAGATGAAACCGGCGCACTTCTCTGGGTGCCGATGTATCTGCCGACCTCGGTGAGCTATCCGGCGGCGCCTTATGCCGATCAGGTGCAGCGGTTGATGCGCGCGCAGCTCGCCGATTATCGGCGCATGCGCCAGCACCAATTCCAATTGCCGCCGATGGCCTATCCGCTCGAGCCGCTCGACATGATCAGCTGGACCTCGGCGCGCCATGGCTATGCGGCGAAGCCCTTCTTGATTGACTCTTGCCAAAAAACCGCAGGGCTTTGCGTGGCGGTGACGCTGCGCGAGGTCGATGTGGCCGATTACGACGGATGAGGATGCCATGACACTCACGACGCGCCGGGTCACCGGCCCTGCACTTTTGCCCAATGGGGGGGCGCCAAGCGCGGGCAAGATCACTTGTCGGCTGCGCGGCTGGGACCGCGAAGCCGGCACGCTGGTGCTGCCCTTTGCGGCGGTGAGCTATATCACCGAAGGGATTGTGGATTTTGCGCTTTGGGTGCCCGCGCTTGGCGAGCGCTATGTGGTGGAAGAGGGCGCAGCCTATCCCGCGCTCACCTATGATCTGACGATCGAGGCGCGCAGCGCGGCCGATGGGGCGCTTGAGAAGGTCACCTATCGCGTCGCGGCGCCCTCTGGCTCTGGTGATCTCGTCTTTGCCGATCTTTTAGCGGCGGGCGATGTGGTCGAGCCCGATCTGCCCGGCGCGCTTGCCCAGGCGCAGGCGGCGGCCGCAAGTGCGGCGGGCAGTGCGCTTTCCGCGGATCAATCCGCGCAGATCGCCGATCAAAAGGCGCGAGAAGCTGATCTCAGCGCCACGGCGGCGGCGACCTTTGATCCGGCGAAGTTCCAGCCGATCAATGCGTTTTTGAGCGGGCTTGCGGAAACGGGCGAGATCGTCACGCCGTCCCCCTCTGGCGCGGCGGTTTTGACCGGGACGGTGGCCGAGGGGCGCGCGGCGCTTGAACTGGGGGAGATGGCGCTTCTTGATCTCGCGGATCTGGTGGCGGCGATTGCCGCGCAAACCGGCACCACTGCCAAATGGCAAGATGTCTCGGCCGCGCGCGTGGCGGGGACGGCCTATCAAAACGACACCGGCCATCCGCTCGATATCAACACCCGGCTGTCTGTGGGCACGGGGCGCAACTTCGAGATCTCTGAGGATGGTGTGAGCTGGCAGCCGATCGCCTGGAGCGGCACGGTTGAGGCGATGAACATCAATGTGACGATCCCGCCGGGCAATTATTACCGCGTGCTGACGTCTTACAGCCCCGGCCAATGGATGGAACGGCGCTGATCTCACCCGCGAAAAACGCGAGGAAAAACCCGAGACAAAAAGGGGACAGGAATGAACGAAACGCGTGGCCTCATTGAGGTGGCCGACGCGCTCTTTGGGGGTGCGATCACGACAGCGGCGGCGGCTTTTGCGGGGCGCTTGATGTGGCACAGCACCGAGGTGCGTTCCGGGCGGCGGCGGTTCTTTGGCCGCGAGCTTTTGTGGGAGCTGCCGATTGCCATTGGCATGGCGATCATTGGCGAGGCGGTCGCCTCTTACTTCGGGCTCGATCGCACGGTGAGCACAGGCGTGGTGGCGGCACTTGCCTATCTCGGCCCGCGCGGCGCCGAGGCCGTGCTGACACGGATTTTTATCAAAGGCAAAGGGGTGTGAAATGACCACCAATTGGCGGGCCGTGCAGGAGCGGCTGAAGGCGCTTGGGTTTGACCCGGGCTATATCGACGGGGTGCGTGGCCCCAAAACCGATGCCGCGATCACCGCGTTCAAGCGCAGTGTCGGGCTTAATCCGCGGCCCTATTTTGGCCCGCTCACCGAGGCCGCGCTGATGGGCGGGGCGCAGCAACGTGCGCGCGCCGATATTCCCTGGATGGCCGAGGCGTCCCGGATGCTCGGCATTCATGAGGCCCGCGACACGGCACGGCTGAAGGCGTGGTTCGATAAAGCCGTCAACTGGATCGACCCGCGCGAGATCCCCTGGTGCGGGGCGTTTGTGGCGACCTGCATTCGCTCGGCGCTGCCCGGAGAGGTGTTGCCCGACAATCCGCTTGGCGCGCGCGCCTGGGGCGGCTTTGGCAAGGCCTGTGCGCCGGTCTTTGGCTCCGTTCTGACCTTTTGGCGTGGGTCGCGCGCGGGTTGGCAGGGGCATGTCGGCTTTTACTGGGGCGAGGAGGCCGGCGCCTATCACGTGCTCGGCGGCAATCAATCGAATGCGGTGAGCGTCACGCGGATCGCGAAGGCGCGTCTGCTCTCGGCGCGCTGGCCAGACGCTCTCCCCGTCACCGGAAAACCCATCGAGCTTTCCGCGTCAAGCGGGCCGCTCTCGCACAACGAAGCCTGAAAGGAGGCTGATCATGGAAAATATCGTTTGGGCGCGCGTGGTGTTTTACGCGCTCTCGTCGCTTCTCGCCGCGATGCCCGCGGCTTGGGCGGGTTGGGGGCTCAGCTATGACGCCGCGACCGGCATTCTCTCGATCAACATCGAGACGCTGGCGGGCGTGTTTGTCGGCGCGCTCCTCGCCTCCGGGGGCGTGATGGCGCTCTGGGGCAAGAAATAGGGGGGCCGATTATGTCTGATCCGTTTGCATTCCATGACCCCGGCATCAATGGCCCCTCCCTGGGGGCGGCGCCGATCGTGCCGAGCGACACCGAAGATCTGGCGGTGCCGGTGCGCGCCGTCACCATCGGCGTGAATGGCGGCACGGTGCGCTACACCCATGCCAGGACCGGCGCGATCTGCACCACCGGCGAGCTGCCGATCGGTCAGCACTCGATCTGGGCGCGGCGCATCTGGGACACCGGCACCACGGCCGAGGGCCTCACGGGGTGGCAGTGATGATGGGGCTGATGGGACTTGGCGGGCTTGGGCTCGTCAGCATCGGCGGAGGTTTGGTGGCGGCGCGGCCAAGTTACCGCGTCGGCGATCTGCAGCCCTGCCTCGTGCTGGACTTTAGAAACGCGGTCTACGTCGCGGATGAGACCTGGTGGTATCCCTCCTACACCTCTGGCGATGATCCGCCCTGTCTCGTGCTCGACTTCGCCCGCGAGACGTATCTGGCAGATGTGGATTGGTGGAAAGAGCCGCCGTTCCTGCCAGCAACGCCAGTTCTGATCTTGGACTTCTCAAACGAAAGGTATGCGGCATGAGCCTGCAAACGAAATCTTTTGCCGATCTTATTACCCTGACACGGGCCAGCGTTGGGACCTATCTGGGCGCTGACGGTTTGATCAAAACCGCCGCGGTCGATGTGCCGCGCTTTGACTTCTCGACAGGGAAAAAGGCGCTGTTGTTGGAGAGTAGCGCGACGAACCTTGTAGACACCCCGCTGGCATCGTGGATCAACAACAACGGTGCCGCGACGATCACTACTGGTGTAGAGGATATTCTCGGCACAGCAACCGCAATCACGATCACTTATGATGGTTCGGCCACCAATATGGGGGTCTACAAAGGCTTCGCTGCCGCAGTCGGTGCCATTACGTTCAGCATGTTCGTTAAATGGGTCAGCGGAGCGACGGTCTGGCGCTTCGGGTCTGACACCTTGGGTATGTATGCACATATCGACGTCACTACCGGGGAGCTTTCGACTAAGTCGGCCGGGGTTACGGGCTACACGTTCACCGTCCTTGGCAACGGATGGGCACGGGTTTCGGTCAGCGGGACCGTCTCAACTGCCGGGACTTACGGGTTCAGCGTGTATAGCGGGACCGTAGGGACCGGAATCCGCTCCGCAACATTCTCCGGCGCTCAACTTGAGCAAGGCTCCGGCGCAACAAGCTACATCCCCACCACAACTGCCGCCGTCACCCGCGCCGCAGATATTGTCGCCCCGATTGATCTCAGCGGGTTCTATCTGGGCGATGGCTATTCAATTGTCGTCAAGGGGCGGATGGATGCGGTGCTGGGGGACTATGATCGTGTCGTCCAACTTGATGCTGGCAGTGACGTCACAAGGCAGGATTTCTTGTGGAACAAACCAACGAGCAGTTTCCGGGGAGAAGTGTACGACGATGGTGAGTACCAAGCCGCCTTTCTTGTCTCCGATGGTCCACAGCTTCGCGAAGTTTTCGCGATGGCCTTTGCTCTCGGCGAGAACCACTTCCGAGCCGCCCGAAACGGCGTTGTTGGTGCGCTGGATTCCAGTGTCAGCTACGCCACACCACTGTACCTGCGTTTAGGTGGGAACTCGATAGCAGGAGGACGCCCCGCCCGCCTCTTGCTCGAAAGCGTCCTCATCTACCCCAGCCTTCTGAACGAGGCTCAACTGATCGAGGTGACGGCATGATCTACCTGACCTTTGCCGATGAGGCCGAAGCGCTGGCCGCTCTTTATGAAACCGATGGGGAAACCCCGCGCTATCCCGGGCTGGAAATCCTCAACCCGTGCCCGATGCCGGTGAGCGAAGCCACGGGCGCGGTGGATGCCGAAGGCGCGGCGATCAGCGCGGCGGTGCCGGGCTATCACGTCAACTGCGTCTGCCCGTTGGGAACTTGCTCGCCGGAACTGGACCCGTGGCGGGTCTATCCGGTGACGCCCTTTGCGGTGCTGGCGACATGACCCTACGCGCGATGCTGCGGCTCTGGTGGCTTTGGCTCGCCATTGCCGCAGCGCTCGGCGGCGCGCTGGCGTGGGGGCATTACGCCCGCCTGCGCGCTGACCTCGCCGCCACGCGGTCCGATCTGGTGGCCGCGCAGGGCATGGTCACCGCCTATGCAGAAGCGGCCGAGATCCGGCGCCGGTCGGATGAAGAACAGACGCGGCTGCGAGAGGAAGCCGCCGCGCTCGATCACCAGCTCGAACAAATGGAGGGGGGCGATGCGCCGCTTAGCGATTATCTGCGCACTGCTGCTGGCCGCCTGTGGCGCTGACCCCGCGCCGCCACTGGCGGGGCTCGATCTGACGCCTTGCGCGGGTTGGACCGGTGGCGTGCCGGATACCGAGCAGAGGTTGATGCGCGCGGCAGCTGCGGAAAGGGCAGGGCGGCTCTGTGCGAATGCGAAGTTGATGGCGGTGGGGTGGCGGAATTTTGCTGATCCCTAACTATTTAAAGGGGGCGCAACCTTACTACAGTAAGGCATTGCATCAGTCGTGGAATCAGCTTAGCGCGTTCTCCACACGCTCTACACCTGTCCAATAGTGCCGCGGTACCCCCCGTGCGGACGTAACAACGTGAGAGTTTTCTGGATGCATTTACAAAGCGGATTCAATTCACACGCAGGAATTAAGGAGGGGAAACCCTTGTCCGGGTTTCGGCTCGACATACAGGGTTTGCGCGCCATCGCTGTCGTGCTTGTCGTGTTGGATCATGCCTTCGCTTGGCCGACTGGCGGCTTCATGGGGGTGGACGTTTTCTATGTCATCTCTGGGTACCTCATTTCAGCGCATATTCTGCGCGAGGTTGAGACCACCGGCACCCTGTCCTTCCGCGACTTTTACCTCCGGCGCGTTCGGCGGATCTTCCCAGTAGCTTTCGTCGTCGCGGTCGCAACGGTGATCGTCTCGTTCTTGCTTTGGTTCCCGCCGAGGGCAATTCAGGCCTCGCTAGATGCTCTCAGCGCGATGCTTTTCGTATCGAATTTCCATTTCATGGCGATCGGAACCGACTACCTGCAACAGCAGGCAGCTGTGTCTCCATTCCAACACTACTGGTCTCTGTCGATCGAAGAGCAGTTCTACACTATTTGGCCACTGCTTCTTCTGGGGTTGGCCAGCCTCATGCCTTCGCGCAAGGCCATGTTTCTTTCGGTTATCGCCCTTATTGTCGCGAGCCTTGCGTGGGGTCTTTGGAATACGCTCTCCGCGCCTACATCGGCCTATTTCGAAACTGGGGCGCGGGCATGGGAACTTTTGGCCGGAGCGTTATTGGCCATCTACGAAGCAAAGCAAGCCGGTGCAGAACGTCAGACCTTTGTGAAGATGCGCCGGGCGGTCTCGATCACCGGGGCCAGTGTGATCATCCTGTCTGCCATCGTCGTCTCCCCAGCTTGGATGATCCCGGTTCCGACGGTTGGCCTATCGGTCATTGGCGCGATGGCGGTGGTCTGGGCGAATGCGCCTGTTGGAAGGCTCAGCCTGCTTGGTAACGCGCTTTCGCAGTGGCTGGGCAAGGTTTCCTATAGCCTATACCTTTGGCACTTTCCGGTGCTGGTCTTCTCGAAGCAGTTCGGAGAAACGTGGCAGATCAAGCTCGCGACACTGCCGATCATGCTGGTCCTGTCGTGGCTGTCCTATCTCTACGTCGAGCGTGCCGTTCTGGAAAGCCGGTTCCTGCAAGCAGGGGGCCGAAGGAAGTGGCCATTTAAAGTCGAGCTTTCAGTCAGCCTCTCGGCACTTGTGGCGATCACCGTGTTCGCCTTGGCGCAACTCTACGGGCCCGGTGCTGTGCGCTCGGCGAACCCTTGGCTGACGCGTCTAACCGGCTTCCATCAGTTCGAATCCGCACCGCTGGCATCGGTGGAGCAGCGCGAAGCCGATATCCGCATCGCCCTAGCGGCGAAGGCTTGGCCGCCGGAGATCAGCGAGCAATTGGCGACAATGTCCGAAAACCAGTTCGCCGAATCCATGACTACCTGCCGTATGTCACCGATGTCCGAGGGCCCATGGAAGACCTGCCGCGTCACGTATGGCAACACTTCCGTCTTCGTTGTCGGCGATTCCGTTGCCGCAAGCTGGGTACCTATGATCGATGGCGTGGCGCGCGCGAAGGGCTGGGATGTCACGGCAATAACCTTTTCAAACTGTTCGCTGTTTGACGTTGATGTGAGCGATGCCTCCGGAAGCCCGGCCTTCACCGCCGCGTGCCGGCAACGCAGGGCCGAACTTTTTGCCCTGCTTCGCGAAATGAAGCCGGAAATCGTTTTCCTTTCCGCGTCTGAATCCGCATTGACCTATACCGGCCTGCCGATGCCGGAAGCAGCAAAAGCATGGCAGGAGGGAGCAAAACGGACCTTTTCGAAACTTTCCAATGTCGCACAGATCGTCGTCCTGGAGAACCCTCCTTGGGGCGAAAGTCCGCTTGAATGCGCGGGGCGTTATTCGACGCCTGGCCACTGTATCGGAACGATTTCGCAGCGTCACAAACTCAAATCTGACTCGGAACGCGCGGCGACAGATAGTTTCTCAAATGCGAATTATGTTTCTACCAGATCATGGTTCTGCCTCGATGATCGCTGTCCCGTCTTCGCATCGGGCCTTGTTGTTCGAGTGGACCTTGCCCACCTGACGAGGGCGACTTCCGCGCTTCTCTCGCCCGTTTTGGAACAGACTATGTCGAGATAGTCGGTGCATACACGCTATGATCAACTTGTAACGAACGCGGGCCTTCGACCTATAACTTCGTGCGCATCGATTCGCTGTAAAAGCTGATGGAGGTCATAAAAATTTGACCATTTATTACGTTAAATCGTGCACGGGCTCTGTACCGACTGGTGGCTAATCGTTTTTGGGGCGGCTATCTGTTCCTGACGCTTTCCACGACCAGTATTTCAGGGATAGTTAGTTTGGTTCTGACACGATTTCACTTGGTCACGAGGGGTTGATGAAAAAAGACATTGTAGTCAATGCGCGCTTTCTCACCCGGTCACTCTCCGGCGTCGATCGCGTGGCGATCGCCTTGCTGACAGCCTTGGCGGACCGCGACGACATCGGGCGATTGCGGCTGGTGCATCCCAGAGCGGAAAAACTGCATCTCGACTGGTTGCACGACCTACCGAACCCCGCGCTTCGCGACCGCATCGAACTGGTGCCGTTCGGGCGCCTGAAGGGCCATGCCTGGGAACAGCTGGAACTGCCATTCGCCGTGGGGGCGGACCTGTTGCTCAGCCTGTGTTCGACGGGGCCAATCGTCTGTCGCAATCAGGCGGTGATGATCCATGACGCGCAGGTCTGGGACGCGCCGCAAAGCTATTCACCCGCGTTCCGTCTGGCCTACAAGGTTCTTTTGCCGGTTCTGGCGCGGCGGGCGCGATTTCTGCTGACTGTCTCCGCGCAGTCGCGCCGCCGTCTTGAAGCGGTCGGGGTCGCCCCCGCGGGCAAGGCGCAGGTGGTGCCGAACGGGGCCGACCACATTCTGGGAATCGCGCCCGATCCCGCGGCGCTGGACCGTTTCGGGCTGAGCCGCGGGGGATATTTTCTGGCCATCGGCAGTCTTGCGCCGCACAAGAACCTGAAGATGCTGCTTGAGGCCGCCGCCGCGCGGGGGCCGGGGGCGCCCGAGCTGATCGTCGCGGGCGGTCTGAATGCGAAGATCTTTGCCGATGCCGGGCTTGAGGCCGGACCGGGCACCCGGCTGATCGGCCGGGTTAGCGACGCCGAGTTGCGGGCGCTTTACGAAGGCGCGATGGCGCTGGTCTTCCCCTCGCTGACCGAGGGCTTTGGCCTGCCGCCGGTCGAGGCGATGCTCTGCGGCTGCCCCGTGGTGGCGACTACTGGCGGGGCGGTTCCCGAGGTCTGTGGCGACGCGGTCCTGTCGGTCGACCCGCAGGACAGGGGGGGCTGGACCGCGGCGATGGAGCGGATCGCGGTGGACCCCGATCTGCGGGAGGATATGGCAACGAAGGGCCGTGCGCGCGCCGCTCGGTTCACTTGGGCGGCGTCAGCGGCGACTCTGGCTACGCTTTTGAGGGCATGATGCGGTGTGGTCCAGGCGGGTCCCGCGCGCATATCCGAAGGAATAACAAATGAGCAAAATCCAAAATATCGCGATTGTCACGGCTTCACTTGGCAGACCTGACAACTTGGCTGTACTACTGGATCGGCTGGCGCTTCAGACGCTCCTTCCGCGGCAGGTCATTTTCTCCATGGAGAGTGAGGCTGATGCCCCCCCTGAAGTCAAAATGCCCTTTCTTGTCCAGCGAATCTTCGGGCCTCGCGGTGCCTGTGTCCAGCGCAACCGGGCGCTGGATATTGTCGCGCCGGAAATCGAGCTGGTAGTCTTCTATGACGATGATTTCGTTCCCTCGCGTTATTCACTGGAACGGATGGCGCAGTTCTTCGATGAAAACCCAGATGTCGGAGGTGCCGAGGGACTGGTTCTTGCGGACGGGAACCTCGGACCTGGTATTACACCGCAAGAGGCAGTCCGGCTCGTCGATGCCGCGGATGCAGCCGAGGATGGGGTGGGCGCGGCCCGGCCGTTCGAGATTCTCGCACGTCTGCCCGGTCTTTACGGCTGCAACATGGTCTATCGTGCCGAATTGATCCGGGACGTGCGCTTCGACGAGGCATTACCCCTCTACGCGTGGATGGAGGACCAGGATTTTGGAGGTCGCATTGCCGCTCCGCAGGTACAGACCAGTGCCTTCCAGGGCGTGCACTGCGCGGAAAAGCGAGGCCGGGAACGGAATGGCCGAAAATACGGGTATAGCCAGATGTGCAACCCGATTTACATGCTGCGCAAGGGCACGATCTCACGAAAGAAAGCCCATGTGCAGATGCTACGTAATTTCCTTGCCAATCATGCCAAGGTCTTCCGCCCCGAGCCCTGGGTCGATCGCCGCGGCCGCGTCGCCGGCAACTGGCTGGCTCTGTGGGACATCCTGCGCGGCCGTGTGACGCCAGGTCGCATCCGTGAGCTTTGAGACGGCTAGCAATCGGCATGACCGGCAGAGATGGCCAGCGCAGCGATGATCCTCAAAAGTCCAGATCGAGGGAAAATGGCTCGGTGAATTTCATGGCGCCTCCGGTTCTAGCTTCGCCGGATCGTGAGGCGCGAGACGAACAGCGTCACCGCGACCCAATAGAAGGCGATGCCGTAGAAGGCGATGCTGCCATTGACTGAGCCGCGAAGCATGATCGGGGCGAAACCGGCGACAAGCGAATACATCACCATGCTCATGTTGAGGGTGCCGTTCATTTCAGCGCGCCGTGCGGATTCGCCGACACGCATGATGAAAAAGCCGACAAAAACCACCCCAATCACCGTCAACAGATAGCCCCCGCTTGACCATAGATCGAGATAATAGGGGTAGCTCAGGTTGAGGAAAGAATAGTTCAGGCTGTCCATGATGTAAAACGGCGTGCCGGTCGGCTTGTCGTGCCAGATGCTGCGCGGAATGAAGAAAAGGAAGAAACCGACGATATATTCCAGCGGCGTGTGCCCGAAACGGGTGACATACGCGACCCCATTCGCGGTCATCTGGGGGACATCGAAATCGGCGGAGAAAAGGTTGTTTCCGAACTTGTTGAAGGTCTTGATGAACCCCCCCCATCCTTCCGCCAGCCCGGCACCGAAGGATTTCACCGCGGGGAACAGCAAGAAGTTCCCGGCCATCAGGACGGTGATGAATATTCCTTTTGCCTTGCCTGAGATCGACCAGCCGTAAAGAATGGCGCAAAGGCAGGACAGCGCGTATCCTATGAAGACGCTGCGGATATTGCCGATCGGATTGAAAATCAAGAAGGTATAGAAACCTGCCATATAATAGAAGGTCTTGCTGATCTGCTCTCGATGAAGGGGGGCCCGTCGCGCCACGATCAGGACGATCATCGCGCAAAGGGCGATATCCTGTGCGACATAGCTGATCTGGCCGCTGATCCCTTCCAGCGGTATACCGGCCTTTTCAAAGCGCGGGGTCAACAGGCGGGGCCAGGCATTTACGCCGGTCAGCAGTAAGAATGAAAGCACGAAGGTGAATTTCGAAAACAGGATCTGCCGATTTGCGACCGATCGCGAGGGAAGTTCGAAGGGCCGACCCTGTCCTAGGAGATTCCCCGCAAGAAATAACATGATTACCGCAACGGCCAGCATGTTCGCATAGAGCATATTATCCCGGGTGTGGATGTACCACCATGGGAACCTATCCCACGCGCATTGATAGAGTGACACCACACCGATGGGGAAAAGGAAGAAATACGCGTTCACCGCCTCCATCATACCGGCCTTGCGCCACATCAGGACGATCAGGCAATAGGTAGCGGCGACGCTTACCAGAAAAACCGCCGAGAGTGTGTCCACGCCCGTGAAGTTGGCCCGTCTTCCGTAACCGTATGCGATTACGACAAGCAGGGCTGCGACAAGACCGAAGAGGCTCAGGAACCCGAGTGCTGTCAACGTGCGCCGCATGAATTTCCCTGAAAGTTCGAAGAAAGGACATCACTTGCGCGGGACGCTACCATCGCCCGCGCAACGGCACCAGCCGCGGCCAAGAGATCACGGCATTGCCCTCCTCGGCTCTGGGGGGCATCCGCAGAGTGCCGGAGACGGCATTGCTCGCGCATTTGGATTTGTGCCGGACCCCGGGTCACGCTAGCGCCTTTTCCAAAAACGCCGCAGAGTGCCGTCGCAGATCGTCCAGCCGCCGGTGGATATCGTCATAGTCAATCGACTGCGCAATCAGTGCGCTGATGTCAATAGAATTGGCCTGCGAGATCAGCCTGTCCTCTAGCCCCAGCTGACCGAGCAGCGAGGTAAAGCGGTCGGCTCCGCGCCCATGATTGACGACGGAAAGAAAGGGCTTGCGGAAGATGATGGCAAATACAGTGCCATGGAACGAGTCAGTTACGACGAAATCCGCGTCACGGAAGCGACTTACCCATTGCGGGAGGGTAACCGTGTGGCCGTCGTTCAGCGTAAGCTCCGCGGCGGCATAATCGGGTCCGAGCGCGCTCAGCGCGGCCGTTCGGATGTCGGGATTGTCAAGCATGTAGAAAAAGGCCGTGCGCGGACCGTCCGGGCAGGATGCAACGGGAATATCCGAACATAGGCGGTGATGGAATGCCGGCTCGATCAGCAGCGTCGGGTCGAGTACATGCGCGACATCACCACGCCCGAAGACCGCGTCGCAAATCGTCATCCCCGACGTTTCGCGCACCGAAACCGCGTCGAACTTGGCCAGAAGCGGGGCGATTTCCTCCGTGCGGTCGGGATAGTCCCAGCTTCCCACGCCGAACGAGGCCGCATAGGCGATCCGGCGCGTAGGCTTGTCGGCAATGAAGCCAAGGAAGTAATCCGCCACGGCGTCTGGGTGCATGTAGGCCAGCCGCCAGACCTGATCACTCCCTACGACCACAGCGTCGAGTTTCAGAGATGCCGTAGCGCGACGCATCTCGGCGGAACTACGGCAAATGCCACTGCGCCCGTCGATATGCGATTCGATGAAGTTTCGGTGTAATCCCAGCATACGACTCCGCGCTCGGAATCCGCCAATATTCTGTCCCGGGAGCACGGCTAGAACTCGCATGACCAGCCGCTGCCAATGATGCGCCGGTCTTCGACGATCCAAGAGGAATACCTTGTGTCCCCGCTCGCGGAGCGCAGCGCTGAGCGATACGGCTTGGATTATCCCTCCAAAATTAGCGTGAAGTGGCAATGTCAAAAGGCCGATCCGTCTCCCCATGACTAACTCTCTCCTTGGATTCATCTGTCAATATTTCCATCGTGGAATGATCTGGTTTCGCAGATAATGTCTATGCTCAACCTAGCGTGGTCGCGGGCGAAGGCGCGCGAGCTGAGCCCCTCGGCCGACATCTGCGCCTGGGCGCGAAGCGCGCGCTGCCGGGCGGCCTCAGGATCAGTGGCCTGGGCGCGCAGCGCCGCGCGCAGCGCCGCGGCATCACCGGGCGGCACATAGGTCACGCAGCTGTCGTCGAAATAGGCGCGCAGCCCGCCCACATCCGAGATCACCGCTGGAACCCCCATCACCGCTGCCTCCTGCGACACCGTCGATCCCGAGACATGCAGGTTCGGCTTCAGGCTCAGCGCGACCACGTCGGCCTGCGCATAGCAGGCGAAAAGATCCTCGTTACGGGTGATCTTCGCGCGCGCGACATTAGGTTTTCCGGCCAGAAGATGCGCCGGGATCGTTCCCGACACGATGGTCAGGTGCAGATCTGCGCAACCCTCGACGGCGTCGATCAGCGTGGCCCAGTCGCGGTGACGATCGCTGCCCAGCGCCAAGACCCGCAACACGCCGCCCGAACGGATCAGCCGGGGGGGCGTCTTCTGGTCCGCGGCGATGCCGAAACGCACCAGCTCGCAACGGTGTTCGGGAAAGATTTCGCGCGCAAGCTCGGTGTTCAGTGGCGAATGGAAGGTCAACACATCGGCCGGGGCGAGAAGCCAGCGATAGACCCACCGACGCAACGGGCTGAACCCGGGCCAGCGGTCGATCAGCCAGATCTGTTGCAACAGGAGCCGCGGCCGCCGAACCCTCGGCAACAGCCGCCAGACGGCACCGACGGCGAGGCTCTGGCTTTCCGTATGGGTCCAGACGATGTCGGCGCAGGCGATCTGGTCGCGCTGCCGCCAGGCATGAAGGAAATCGAACCCGGTCACGGCGCGGATGCCCAGCCGCAAGAGCCGCGACAACCGCCCTTCGGGTAGATCCTCGCCATAAGTTACGTCGATCCCCTGATCTGCGGCATGGAAGTAGCCATAGGCCAAAGGCTCGTTCATGCCGATCAGGGCTCCGCTCTCGAAACGCGCGCGCCAGGCCGTGGCCCCGAAGCCGCGCGCTAGAAGCACGAAGGCCCGGGGGCGGCGCGCCGGCATGTCTGCGGGGGTATCGCTCATCCTCTCAGTCCTTTCCTCGGCGTCGGAGCATGCCCAGCACGAAGGCCTCGGCCCCGTCCGGACGGCCCGCCAGGATCCAAAAGCCCAGATGCACGCCGCCGTAAAGGGTCAGGCCGGCGATGATCAGCCCGGCCAGCCGCAGGATCTGCATTGCAAAGACCGGTGGGGCGGCAAACGCCTGGCCAAGCAGCACAACGGCCGCCGCCATCACCGCAGCGCTGACGAGGCTGCGCCAGCAGCCGAAGATCTGCCGCATCACCCCGACCTGGATCATCGATCGCGCGATGAACAGGTTCATGACAATGACGGCGAGGCCGGTCAGCGAACGGGCCACCAGCGCGCCAAGAAAACCGAACCCCCAGGCCGCGATCAGGGTCGCCGGCAGCCGCAGCGCTAAGGCTATAGTCTCACGCAGGGTAAGCAGGCGTGGCTTCCCATTCGCCATTGACAGGGCTTGGACTGGGATAGACATCATCTGCAGTGCGATGACCGGCGAAAGCCACCAGATCGCGAGAACAACCATGTCCCAACCATTACCAAGTAGCAGGGGGACGATTTCCGTCGCCACGGTCGCTAGGCCAATGCCGATGGGTAAGATCAGTAGCATCAGCGCCTGCTGGCTTTGCAGATATGCCCGTCGCATCCTTTCGCTATCCCCCTCCAGTCGCGACATCGCGGCGAAAATCGGCCGCATTGCCGGGGTGGCGAGCGCATAGGTTGCCATTGATGAGATGACGCTCCCCATCGTATACTGACCGAGCAGCGCCTTGCCCAGGATATACCCGACGAAAAAACGGTCACCCTGTTGGTTTAGGGTAAAGACGATGCGCGAAGCCGTTACCCAACCGGCGAATCCCAATATACTCTTGGTCCCGGCAAAGCGAATACGCGGCCAATAGGGGCACAGCCGATAGGACCAGACAGTCGAAATCGCGGAAGTGGCGACCAATCCGATTACCAGCGCCCAGAAAGATGGCCAAATTAGTGCTAGGGTGATCGAAAGGATGTTTCCACCGAGTTTTCCGTAAAGCATGATTCTGGCGGTTGGGCCATAATTGACCTGCCGCAATGTGTGCACCAACGCCGGGCTTTGAAGGCTGTTGAGGAAGGGGACACTCGCAAGGACCATAATTGCATGAGCCACTCGCATGTCGTTATAAATCCATGCCAAAGGCAAGGCTAAAGCGATAATTGCAAGTAGTACTAAACTACCGCGCAGGATGTTAAGCGTGAAGGCGGCATCAACATCCGCTTCGTCGATCTCTTTGCGCTGAACCAGCACGTCTATCGCCGACAATTCGGTCACGGCTGCTGCGATTAGCATCGCCGAAGAGGCCAGCGCGACGACCCCAAAATCCTCGGGAACCAGTATCCGCGCCAGCACGACCACGGACACCACGTCCAGCACCTTTCCTACAAGCTGGAACAGGCCGAGATGTGCTGCCCCTCTTGCTACCTTGTGCTTCAGCATTCCCCGCCCCCCGCCGAAACCTGCACCGCGAGGCTGCCGATCCCACCTTCGGTTTCGGCCGGATTACTGGCGACGTCCTTATGGATCAGTCGAGCCAATGTAGACGGGCCTCCGCTGGGACGCGCGGAGAAAGCGCAATGCTGAACTGCTCGGTTGGAACGCCGAACCCTATCATAGTGATGATCGTTTCGTATTCTGGAATGCCTAAGGCGAGGCGCAGAGACCTGTCTCGCCCGGCGTCGACACTCCAGTTGAGCATGCACCCACCCAATTGCTTTGCATGAGCCGCCAGAAGTAGCGACATTGCGAAAATACCACCGTCGACGTAGTCCTGATGCAATTCCCCGGGAGAGGTAAACGCACGCTGATCGGCGGTAACGATGGCAAGGGCTCCGATCTTTTCGCCAAAGCCACGGTTGCCATTCTGGAACGACAACGCATGATCAATCTGGGCGCGGCCGGTCGCGAAATACACTCCCCCGGCTTGTCTGTTGCATACGGAGGGCGCCCGGCTCGCCACGGCGTAGATATCTTCAAGCACTGCCTGTGGGATGGCTTCGCCAGTGAAATTGCGAAGCGTCCTCCGGCTACGCAGAAATTCAATGGCTGTATCCTGCGGCACAGGAAACAGATCCCCGCGTTGAAGCTTGATGGCGCCTCCCTCACCTTCGGGCGTGCCGTTGGGCGCCTTCGCCAGAAAGGCCTCGAGCGCATGAACATCGACGCCAAGGCCGTGGTTGAAGGCGACATATTGCTTAAGGGCTGCGCGCGCATTTGCCGAGGTCGTGTCAGGGCCGAAGGAGGTCTCGTAATGAGTAATGTGTCCCATCAGATTGTTGATTGCCTCTGCTCCGAAGCCGGGTCGCGGTTGTGGCAGGGCCAACCCCTTCTCCACGGCATGAAATTGTTTGTAGATGACAGCGGACAACAGGTCCCGGTCCAAAGCCGACCTGACCGTCGAAGAGTTGCGCAAGAAGCGATAAGTCGCGTAAAAGCTATTTCGCAGGGTGCGAAGAGAATTATGGCCCGCGCGCAAAAACGCTTTGGGAGCTGGAGGCAAACGGGTCGCGAGTTTTTTTAAAATGCTCAAGACAAATCCTCTAATTTGATGGGGCTGGACACACTACTTCCGCGAAAGTGACAAGGGTGCAGGACCCGCAGCATACACAGCGGCCGCTGTCCACGACAGTACCGATCGAAGGTTGTTGCGATATGACAGACAAGGTATAGGCTCATTCTAGCTCATGCGCCGCGATGATTTTGTTTTGGATGGAGTTGGGTGATAGTCGACACCAAAGCTGACACTAATAAATGTCCCGCCTCCATGATTGCAGTGACATGACGATTGCTATCCGATTTTTCATTACAAAACCCGCCTCCACGTGCCAGGTCCTCAACCGGGCAAGCGCTCCTGGATATAAGAGGTAAGTTCCCCACGGAAACGGTCTGAGCCAAACGCTTTCGCATGGGCCACGATCGTCTCCGACCGCAGCTCAGTTTCCACTGCTTCGAACTGTGAAACCGCGATAAGCAGGTCTACCGTTGTCTGTGTATGGAAATGCACCCCGGTCGGCGCTGCATGATCTAGGCCGCGCACGGTTTCGGCCGTTCCTCCCTGTCCCAACGCGATCACGGGCGTGCCACAGGCCTGGGCCTCAACGGGGACGATCCCAAAATCTTCTTTTGCAGCAAACACAAAGGCCCGCGCGCGTTGCATGTGATCGCGCATAACCTCAAAGGGCGCATGTCCGAGAAATTCTACATTGCCTTTTGCCATCGCCTTGATACGCCCCATCTCCGGTCCATCGCCACAGACGATGAGTTTGAGGTCGGGGCGCTGCGAAAATGCCTCGACGATCAGATGAATGTTTTTGTAGGGCACCATGCGGGACGCGGTGAAAAAGAAATCCCCTCGGGGGGCCTCTGATTTTGTAAAAGCATCGGTATCAACGGGCGGATAAATCACATCGGCATTACGTCGATAAGTTTTCCAGATTCGTTTCTTGATAAAATACGAATTGGCGATCATGTAATCGACTTGCGCGACGGTCCGCATGTCCCAAATGCGAAAGCGATGCATCATCTCGCGAGCAAGCGCCCGTTTTAGAGATGCCGCGAATCCGTTAAGTGACAACATGTACTCATGGGTAAGATCCCATGCATAGCGCGCTGGGGAGTGAATATAGGCGAAGTGCTTTTGCTCCGGCCCTGTGATCACGCCCTTCGAGAGTGCAGCTGAAGATGAGATCACAGCCTCATGGCGTGTAACATCAAGCGCCTCGATTGCGCGTGTGGCTTGTAGCAACAGATAGCGATAATACCGTTCAACTCCGGGGAGACGGTTCAGGTCGCTGACGTGAACGGGTCTGTCACCAAAGAAACTCCTTCTTTCCTCATCTGACAAGAAGTCGAAGACGGTATAGATCTCCGACTTGGGAAAGCAGTGCATAATCTCTTTGACAACTTTCTCTCCGCCCGCGATGGTCGGGAACCAGTCGTGGACAATTGCTACATCCAGATCAGCTTGGACATCTGACATTTGAAATACCTTGGTGGATCCGCACTCAACGTGTCACGGGTGAATTGAAAGACCGGAAACGGCTTTTCTCACCCCTTCGCTCCTTGTCCTCGCGCGTAGACGTCGTCGTAGCGAATGATGTCATCCTCGCCCAAATAGGACCCGGTTTGCACCTCAATCAGCACCATCGGCACCTTGCCGGGGTTTTCCATCCGGTGGACCGCCCCGAGCGGGATGTAGACGGATTGGTTTTCGGTAACCAGTTGCACCTTGTCGTCAATCGTGACTTTCGCCGTGCCCTGAACAACGATCCAGTGCTCCGAGCGGTGGTGGTGGCTTTGCAGGCTGAGCGCCGCGCCGGGATGCACGACGATGCGCTTTACCTGAAACCGGTCGGCAAGTGCTAGTGTCTCAAACCAGCCCCAGGGACGATGGTCTTTGGGAAATTGTACCGCCTGCGGCGCTTTACGCACTTTTAGCGCATCAACCGCCTTTTTTACATCCTGCGCGCGTGACATGTCTGCCACCAGAACAGCATCGTTCATCGCCACGGCGATCACGTTTTTTAGCCCGATTCCAACGAGTTCCACGCCGTCGCTTTCAGAGCGAAGCAAGCTTTCCTCGCAGTCGATCGCGGTGGCGCCGCTCGATGTCGCAACCCCAGCTTCATCTTGCGCTTGCGCTGCCCACACGGCGTCCCAGCCACCCAAGTCCGACCATTCTTCGCTGAAGGGCACGGCGGCAAGGTTCGTGGCTCGTTCCATGACTGCATAATCAAGCGAAATATCGGGCGCCTTAGCCCAAGCCGTCGGGTCAAGGCGCAGGAAGCCAAGATCAGTGTGTGCGTTCTCGACCGCGGCGCGAACAGGGGCCAATACCTCTGGGGCATAGGCTTCGAATGCGGCGACCATATCGGCGGCGCGGAACAGGAATATCCCAGCGTTCCAAAGGAAGTTACCAGCGGCAAGCATCGCCTCGGCCCGGGCCAAATCGGGCTTTTCAACGAAGCGGGTAAGCGCGATAGGTGCACCGCTAGTGTCCGGCTGTGCGGAAAGCTCAAGGTATCCATAGCCCGTTTCCGGGCGCGACGGCGTGATCCCGAAGGTAACGATTTGCCCCGCCGCGACAGCCGCAAGTCCGCGCTCCACGGCAGCACGGAAGGCTGCTGCATCGGGGATCGCATGATCTGAGGGCGCGACAAGCAAAACCGCATCGGGGTCGGTTGCCATCAGGTGAAGCGCAGCTGCCAAAACAGCCGGCGCGGTGTTGCGCCCTTCAGGCTCGATCAGTATCGCGCCCGGATCAATGCCGATTTCAGACAATTGCTCCGTGACAATGAAACGAAAATCGCTGTTCGTTAGCACCACGGGGGACGCAAATTCATCCCCGCGCAACCGCAGCGCAGATGCTTGAAACAGCGTCTGATCGCCCAGTAGGGGGGCAAATTGCTTAGGGTAGCTCTTGCGCGAAAGCGGCCAAAGCCGCGTTCCAGAACCCCCGCAAAGGATTGTCGGATAGATCATCAAAAAGCTCCCTCGTACGGGTTCGTATCGAAACATAAATGCTGCGCTGCGGCAATTTCAAAAGCCGCGCAACTTTATCCTGATCGTGTTCATCGCCTGTTCGAGCAAAATTGCCGCAGCGTCAAGGGTTTCTGCCTCGGTGTAGATGCGAAATTCCGGTGCATTGCCGGAAGGGCGAAGATGAAGAACGTTGCCATCAGCAAGCGTCATCCGCAGCCCGTCCATGCGATCGAGCGTCTGTTCTTGGCCAAACGGTGCAAGAAATTCCGCCCGGACGCTGGCATCTTTGGACAGGTGCGCGAGGAAAGCCGCGCTGGCTTCGGTTGGGGTTTCTGTCAACCGGTCGGAGGCTGTGGCGCGGGCGGGCAGGGTGGCGACTAGCTCCGCTAGGCCCTGACCTTTGGCGCGGGCGAGAGACAGCGGTGCGACAATCGGCAAAACCGCGTCGCGGGTCATTAGTGCAGGCAGGGCGCCTGCTGGGCCCTCTGCCGCGAAGCCAAGGAGAAAGCCGCCATTCGCCTCGAACCCGACAACTTTTGCACCGGGTTCTTGTGTCAAGGCTTCCTCCATCGCAGCAATGACAAAGGGTGAGCCGATCTTCGTGCGCGTCACCGCGGTGAAGTCGTGGACCATATCCACCATCGAATTGGACGAAACCGGCGTGCAGATCACCTTTGCGCCTAGAGCCATCGAGGTGAGTACGCCCAGCACGTCCCCCGCGATCACCTGGCCTGTCGCATCGGTCAGCATCGGACGATCTGCGTCACCATCTGTCGAGAGCACCGCATCCAGCCGATACGTAGCGCACCATTCCGCCAGCTGTTCTCGTGTGGTCGGATCGACCGCCTCAGTATCGACAGGAATGAAAACGTCCGAGCGGGCAAGCCGCACGACCTCTGCCCCCAAGGAAAGGAGGATGTGGTGCAATAGGTCGCGCGCCACGGAGGAATGCTCGTAAAGACCAAGGCGCAAACCAGCTAACGCGGCACCGCCGAAGGCTTGGCGATAGCGCGAAATATAATCAGCACCCGCCTCCGCGTAATAGCGCAAGGTGCCTCGGGTTGCGGTTTCGGGCGCATGACCGAGATTCGCTAAGATTGCAGCCTCATCGGCTTTGGAAATCTCACCCGAGGGGAGGTAGAACTTGAGCCCGTTTCGGTCCGCAGGAATGTGGCTTCCCGTCACCATGACCGCCGCCGCGCCCGCCGACATGGCGATCTGCGCAAGCGCCGGGGTCGGCAGCGCGCCACAATAGGTAACATTTAGACCCGCATCCCGTGCAGCCGCGATCACGACCGCGGCAATGCGCTGCGAGGAAGGGCGCAGATCTTCTCCGACGAAAAGCCCAGTTCCGGTCGGGCAGGCCGAAACAAAGGCCGAGACATGGTCGCTGATCAATTCAGGGGTCAGTTCGGCCACCAGACCGCGCAAACCGCTTGTACCAAATTTGGGGGCCATGAAACGCTCCTTGGTCCTCTTCGCATCTTCTCTAGGCCAGCGAAAGGCGAGGTGTCGATACCGTGATTAGCCGCAGTTGTGAAAAGTTTTACGACACTCTTCGAAAGAGCCATCACTCATGAAGCTGATCGACTAAAGCCCAAGTTTTGGGCTCAAGCGGGATCTTTTTAATTGCGGACGCTCGGGACCTTACGCAAGGACAACTTGCCAGTCAGGGGGCTTGCCCATTGGGTTGACTGAACGATCTCGCCGCGATGCGGTACAACCCAATAGTAGTTGAAAAACTCAGCATACCCGCCGCGGCAGTGCTCGGTCACCATGCGCGTTGAGACCGGCGTGTCGCCGACGAACACGCTATCCGTCCCTCCGGGATAGACGTCGCATTTGAAGGCGCGCGTCTCGGTGTTGTCATTTCCATTGATGAAGGTCATCAGTCGCGTGGCAACGCCAGAGCCAACAGACTGGATCAAGGCGGTGCTCTCAGAGACCTCGGCCGCCATCAGATCGTTCCCGAAGCCCCGGGTTCCGACCAAAACACCGCTCTTGAGCATCAGTTGCGATCCGTCAGCGGCAATCATCGTGTCAACGCCGCTAACATCGGAACGAGCCTGCCGCAGCAAAACAGCGATCGCGCTCGTGTTTTGCTCTGTAACCGCCGCCACGCCGGGCGCGTCGGCCTCGTAGGCGGCCAAGAAAAGAGGGTTCGCTGTGGCAGGCGCCCTTTTCTGAAACGGGATCGCGCCTTTGATAATTTGCTGGGTTTGCGGATCAGACGAACAGGCCGCCAGGCTGGCGGCAATCGCCACTGCGGGGAGAAGCGCTTTGAGCATAAGGAACGGTCTCATCTCCAGAACTTGCCCCAACCGTGTTCAAGGTCGCTCGCATTGCTGCTGCGAACCTCTTCGTAAAGCCGATGTGCGATGCCCACCCGGGCTCCGCCATCACGCAAAATCGGGCGAATTGTTTGAGAGAAGCCCGTTCGGGTCGGTTCGCCCGTGATCCAGTCGAGCGGGATTGTGAAGCTGATCCCCTTGTCGAAAGAGCCTTCGCCGAAGTCGTCGAAGGGAACATCGGTCAGCGTCATGAAAGCGCCAATTCTGAAGCCGTTATCGAATTCCCGGGAAATGGTCAGGGTGCCGCCCCAATCACCCGCAAGATAGCGGCCCACATCAAGCTGGCCCCGGTAGCTGTTGCCGAAATCGTAATAGGCCGAGGCATGGCCCGTGGCGATACGATAATCTGTGAAGCCCATGCGCGATCCCGGTTCGCGCTGTGCCACGTAGTTCATTTCTGCTCCCAGTGCGAGGCGGCTGCCTTGCGGGTACCACAAGATTTCACTCGAGACCCCGCCATACATTTGCTCAAAAATGCCAGCCGATACACGCCCATAAAGGTTGTTCCCCGGACGGAACAGGTAATCGGCGGTCAGCAGCGTGATCTCGGGGCCCTGAAGCTTATCGTAAAGCGGGGCATCCGAGCGCACATGCGGCAGAATAGAATTCGAAATCCGGGTGGATTGATCGAGGGTGCCAATGACTTTTTGCCGAACCACGGCATTGAGCGAGAAGCCGGGCGCGATTTTGTAAGAAGCGCTCGCCGCCAGCCCGACATCCATACGCACCGGATCGTCGGGGTCAAAAAGCGACGATCGGAAGTAAGGCAAAATATCCCAACCAAGCCGCGGATAGACCCCGGGCGCGGGGGGGAGCCTGTCAGGCGCATCCGAAATATCGGCACGCACGAAGCTCTGCCAACTGCCGTCCCAGGCGTGCTCCAGCTCGTGCAGATCGGCGCGGCGGATCACCGTGCGCGAGGTCGGCATACCGCCCTTGGCAAGGGTGATCTCAAAAGTATCGATCTCCGTCGGCAGCGTATTTGCCATCTCGCGGGCCGCGCGCCCCAAAGCTTCAGCCTCGGCCCGATAACTCGGGTTCTGCATCACGATCTGCGCCGTGCTGCCGCTTTGCGCATAGCTTTGCAAATCGAGTTTCTGGCGGCGCAATGCGGCGTCAAGCCGTGTATTACTTGCGCCCAAATCCTCTAGTGACCAGCCTAGGGCTGCAATCTCCGCTTGCGGCATCAAGACAGGTGCGGGACGCTCGGTCCCCCCAGGCGCCCGCGGCGCGCGCGGGTCGAGCATATAGGTGAAGCCGAGTTCCGCCTGCGCGCCCCCAATCACCGCCGCGTTCATCGTCAGATGGTCATTGTAGCGATAATTGACCCCGACATTGATCGGGGTGCGATGCTTGAAGCCCATGCGCCTAGCTTCTGTCGGATAGGCGTCAGAGGAATATTCCAAAACCAGTCGTGTGCGGTCGTTGGCTTGGTACTCTACTCCACCAAAAAAAGCAGCATCACCCCGGAAGAAACTATTAAGCGCGACACGACCTGTCTCGTTTATATTACTGATCGGGCCAGGTCTGGTACGAAACTTCGGACTGATTGCGCCCAGAGGGTTCGAAAAGCCGCCGAAAGAAGCCAGTCGCCCCCAGCCCAATCCCAACGAGAGAGACAAGCGGTTTTCTCTAAAGTGTTTTGATGCAACAAAATACTCTCCCTGAAATACACCTGTGCCGCCAAAGTCGCGCAAGCCAAAAGCAAGTGCCGGAATATGCTGCTGCTCTTCGCTAAGAAGATAATGGAGGTCAAAGCTGCGGTCGTAGAGGTCTCGGCCCGCGCCGAAATAGTTGCGCAATATAGAATAGCGAAACACCCCAGACAGTCGCGGCGTAATCTGAAAGTGCAGACTGTTGCGCGTATGACCGTCCATCAATGAGGTGGTCCAATTGAGTGTCCCGTCGGCAGAGGTGGTCGCGCTCGGCATGTCTAGCAGCCCAGGAGAACCATAGGTCGAAAGTCCATCTGCTTGCGCAATTACGCCTGGCGCAAAAAAACAGAATGCCGCAACAGACTGCAGCGCACTTTTTAAATACTTCCGTTGCATTCGGGATATCGCTGCTTTTTTTCAATGATGAGGACAAGATACGCATAGCGCGATTGTTAAGCCACTTGGTCTCATGCTCAAGGAGCGCGCGCAAGGCTCGTGCGCAAGGTTTCGAAGATTTTCGGAGAGGGATGCCAGAGTGCAACACGAGATGGAGTGGGGGGTGTTCCCCTTTCCTCTGATCGCCCCCAAATCGGGCCCGAAGTCATTGAGGGTGACGGCGGTCGGTCTGGTTCTGTTCGCGCTTACCAAGCGCCGTGAGCGGTGCTATTTGGAGGTCGCGGCACCTTCATGGCAAGCAGAACCCCGTTCGGGCGCGGATTCCCCGTTTCCCACGTTCACCCTGCGTTCGCGTTTTGTCCTTGGGACAAAATTCGCCCAAGTACTTGGCGGTAGTGGGACTTCCAAAAAATTCAAAAACCTATGCTAAGAGGAACCTACGTTGGGTCGGAGAGTATTGGCATGATCACGTCTGCCAGCGCACCAGCGGCGTCTCCCTTTCTCGTCTCCAACAGCCGCATCTGACACTGCCGCTTATCCGGAGCCGATCAGTGCAGTTCAGTGCGCGAAGACAAGATTCCAAAATGCTGTCACCTCAGCCACTGCTTGTGGCGGACAGTTTGCGATAACTGAAATGATACGCGACATGCGTTTTCATTAATATTCATTAATCCCGCCGCTAAATCTTTTAAAATTTATGAAATGATTTAAGAGGGTGCGCTAAAGGTTGCGCCGCTTGCGCCTAAAGGGTATACGCCCCACACCTTTTAACAAATTCTACAGCACGTTCTAACAAAGATGCTCATTTTGGCAAAACTGTGCACCATAGAACCTTGACGGAAATGGCGGCGAATAAAATACTCCGCACCAAGTATATCTGCGGAGGACCCTTGTATGCGTAAACTGACTACGGCGCTCACTTTGAGCACGTCATTTGTGATGATGATCGGCGCCACGGGCGCTTTCGCGGAAAGCCACGGCGAGGCCGCTTCGGCCGAGCATGGTGCGATGGCTAGCCATGGGGCGGTGGGCGATGACGTAATTGCCGCGCAGCGTGATGCGCTTTACGCAGCGACGGTTGGTCGGGGCTTCGGCCCGCAAGCGCCGCGCGATCTGTCGTTCACCGAAGGCACCAACCCGATCGATTTTGCCGCGGCCCCGCCTTCCGCAGAGATGAACCTGTGCAACATTCACTTCCATGAAGGCGCAGAACATCGGGGCGGTGAGTTCACCACCTATGCAGGCAATGGCGACGGGGCAGGGTATGGCAGTGGCTATATCTATGATGGCATGCTTTCGGACGCCGAGCTTGCGCCCTACGCTCATGCGGTGGGGGCTACCGAGCATGGCGCGCTCGAACCCGGGGATACGATCGAAATCCATTATGTCTATTCGAGCGCCGAGGTGAAGCCCGGCCCAACCTTGGGGTCGTGCCTGAGCGAAGCCGTGGGCAACCCGCAATTGCGGGTGGAAGCCTATGTCTATGTTGTCGTCAATGATGACAGCGCCGCCGATCTGACGGAGTTGAACACCGTCACCCGTGTTGGTGGTAAATGGCAGGCGCCGAAAGTGCCGGCCGGAGCGGGCGAGCCCATCACCTATGACGGCTCGACCACCGGGCCGACCTATAATGAGAAGGGCTCGCCTTTCCAGGTGACCTGGAGCGTGCATCCGAAGGTGACCAAAGTGTCGATTGCCTCGGTCGGTGCCTGGCTTGCCGACAACCCATTCGATGAAGACCACGCGCATGGCGTGCGGACGCTGGTGGAAGAGCCCGCGCTTTTGTCGAAGATCAACTGAACGAAGGTATAAGCTGTCAGGCCTCGAGACAGGGGCCTGACAGTGTTTTTATGTGCGGCCTGTTTGAGGCCGCAACCGCGCCAATAAGCCGAATCGCCCCGCACCGTACACGCGGCACATAGGCTTGCGGTGTTGGTTGACGCCTATTTATAGGCGATCTGAGGCCTTCGATCCGCTCGTTTTGCAGGGCGTGCGCTTAGATGACGAAAGCCGTCCCGCTCTCCTTTTTGTTCGGCTCTGAGGGGCTTTCAGTCACGATGGCTTCGACAAATTTTGGGAGGCAATAATGGCCTCCTGTGTTTGTAGCTTCCATTAATCGTCGCATTAACCTTTTGTGGATCGTTTTAAATAGCGCCTGTCTTCAATGGCCTATCGCGGCGCCAGCAATACGCCGCCGAGTACTTTAAACTTAGATGGTCGCTTTAGATCACCTGCCATGCCTACGTAGTTGCTGCGGCGAAAGCCCGTGAATTGTGGCGGGTAAAGCCTTCCCTCATTGCGTGCTTTTGGATGGCCATAGTACCCGGCTAGGTTGAAAAATACTTGATGTGCGTTTCAGTTTTGGCGACCATGGCGCGCGTAGCCGTGCAGCCGGGCATTTGGTGGCAGAGGAAGCGCTGCCCGGACTCAAATGGTATTAATAATTTGTGAAAGGGTGGCAAAAATGGCGGTTTTAAATGGCGATGCATTCGACAACATGCTCATAGGTAGCGCAGCGGATGATATCCTCTACGGACTCGACGGAAACGATACGCTCAACGGCGGTGCAGGGGACGATCTACTCTTCGGCGGCGATGGGGATGACATACTGCATTTCGGGAACGGCGACGATATTTTGAAAGGCGGCTCTGGAAGCGACATCTTCCAGCTATGGGGCGATGCAGAAAATACGCACACGCTGATCACGGACTTTACGGAGGATGATCGGCTTAGCCTGAGAACGACAGATTGCTACAATGCAGACTGCCCCGACTTCAGCCGCAAACCGCACCAACAAACAATGGAAGACCACCAATGCGTGGCGTGGGGACCTTGTGGAGTTTTTGCACTCCCGCATGGTCGTCATGGGTCAGATGCCCATGAAAACGTTGGGTCAATATGATTGCCAGCGCAACCATTAAACTCGCAACAAAGGCGACAAAAAAATGCGCAGACAGACCCATTACACTCCACCTGTCATCAAGATGCGTGGTGTTTTCGTGCCGATACGTGGTATTTCTTAACGTCTAGCGGACGTATTAATAGTTTATTCATCTTAGTCGATAGACCATGGCGCACCTAGGCGCATTCGGCTGCAAGATCGGAATAATCTATAAAGTTATCCGCACACGTTTACCTTTTGTGGCCGAGATGAACAGTTCCGCTATGAAAGTTAGTTAATAGTTGGACAACACACAGGCGTGTTAACTTTTAAAGGCTGATAAACCCCGAAATGACGAATCACCTCAGGGTTGTATCTCTTGAGTGTGCCCCATGACTTTCGGCGACATTCTCGCCGCCGTCACAAAGATGACCTTCCCCCACACGGCACAAAAAAGCCCCCGCTTGGTCTAACCAGAACCAAGCGGGGGCGTTCGTCGCTTATGCGCTTACGGGATCAGCCGATCAATGATCGCATCGGCCGCTTCCTCTGCGGTCATCGTCGTGGTGTCGATGCGCAGCTCGGCATTGTCGGGCGCCTCGTAGGGGCTGTCGATGCCGGTGAAGTTTTTCAACTGCCCCGCGCGCGCTTTGGCATAAAGCCCTTTGACATCACGCTCTTCGGCCACTTCCAGCGGCGTATCCACAAACACCTCAACAAACTCGCCCGGCTGCATCATCGAGCGCACCATGTCCCGTTCGGCCCGGAAGGGCGAGATGAAGGCGGTGATCACAATCAACCCCGCATCGGTCATCAACTTCGCCACTTCGCCCACGCGGCGGATGTTTTCCACCCGGTCGGCCTCGGTGAAGCCAAGGTCTTTGTTCAGCCCGTGGCGGACGTTGTCACCATCCAGCAAGAAGGTGTGGCGGTTCATCCGCGCAAGTTTCTTTTCCAGCACATTGGCGATGGTCGATTTGCCAGAGCCCGAAAGCCCCGTCAGCCAAACCACGGCAGGCTTTTGGTTCTTCATCGAAGCATGGGCTTCGCGGCCAATTTCCAGCGCTTGCCAATGGATGTTGCTCGCCCGACGCAGCGCAAAATGGATCATGCCCGCCGCAACCGTGCGATTGGTCAGCTTGTCGATTAGGATGAAGCCCCCCAGATCGCGGTTCTCGCTATAGGGCGCAAAAGGGATCTCGCGGTCGGTCGTCACATTGGCGACCCCGATCGCATTCAGATCCAGCGTCTTCGCCGCCAGATGGTCTTGGGTGTTCACATCCACTTCGTATTTCGGCTGATGCACCGTTGCCGAAACCGTCTGCGCGCCGATTTTCAGCCAATAGGCGCGCCCCGGTACGAGTGAGCTATCATCCATCCACACAAGCGTGGTCTCAAACTGATCCGCCACTTCCAGCGGCGATTGTGCTGCCACAATCACCTGCCCGCGCGAGCAGTCGATCTCGTCTTTCAGTGTCAGCGTGATGCTTTCACCGGCCACCGCCTCGTCACGGTCGCCATCAAGCGTCACAATCCGCGCCACTTCCGAGGTTTTGCCCGAGGGCAGCACCCGCACCTGATCGCCCGGCGCCACAGTGCCCGAGGCGACAAGCCCCGAGAAACCGCGGAAATCCAGATTGGGGCGGTTCACCCATTGCACCGGCATCCGGAAGGCGCGGCGTTGGTCCGAGGCGCTGTCGAGTTCGACCTCTTCAAGATGCGGCAAGAGCGAAGGGCCTTGATACCAAAGGGTATTATCGCTCGGCCCAAGGATGTTGTCCCCCGCAAGCCCCGAGATCGGGATCGGCGTGAACTTCGAAATTCCGATGCCGCGGGCGAAGCTGTCGTAATCGGCGACGATCTTGTTGAAGATGTCCTCGTCGTAATCGACCAGATCCATCTTGTTGATCGCCAGCACGACGTGACGAATGCCCAGCAGGTTCACCAAATAGCTGTGACGGCGGGTCTGCGTCAGCACGCCTTTGCGCGCATCAATCAAGATCACGGCCAAATCGGCGGTCGAGGCGCCGGTGACCATGTTGCGGGTATATTGCTCGTGACCGGGGGTATCGGCAACGATGAACTTACGCCGCTCGGTGGCAAAGAAGCGATAGGCGACATCAATGGTGATGCCCTGTTCGCGCTCCGCCGCGAGGCCATCGACCAAAAGCGCGAAATCAATGTTTCCGCCTTGGGTGCCGACGCGTTTGCTGTCGGCCTCAAGCGTCGCAAGCTGGTCTTCAAAGATCATCTTGCTGTCATAAAGCAGCCGCCCAATCAGGGTGGATTTGCCATCATCGACCGAGCCGCAGGTGATGAAACGCAGCATGGTTTTGTGCTGGTGCGCTTCAAGGTAGGCGTCGATATCTTCGGCAATCAGGGCGTCGGTTTTGTAAATCGGGTCGGTCATGTCACGGGTCCGTTGTGATCTTGGCGCAGGAGGGGCGGGCAGGGGCTCAGAAGTAGCCTTCTTGCTTCTTCTTCTCCATCGAGGCGGCTTGATCGTGGTCGATCGCACGGCCCTGACGCTCAGATGTGGTGGTCAGCAGCATTTCCTGAATGACCTCAGGCAGGGTTTTCGCATCGCTTTCAACGGCGCCGGTGAGAGGGTAGCAACCCAGCGTGCGGAACCGCACCGAGCGCATTTGCGGGGTTTCACCGTCGCGCAGCGGGAAGCGCTCATCATCCACCATCAAAATCAGCCCGTCACGCTCCACTGTCGGACGCGGGGCCGAGAAGTAAAGCGGCACGATTTCAATGCCTTCAAGGTGGATATATTGCCAGATATCAAGCTCGGTCCAGTTCGAGATCGGGAACACCCGCACGCTTTCACCCTTCGCCTTACGGGCGTTGTAAAGGCGCCAAAGTTCGGGGCGTTGGTTCTTTGGGTCCCAACGGTGATTGGCCGAGCGGAACGAAAAAACGCGTTCCTTGGCGCGGCTTTTCTCTTCATCGCGGCGTGCGCCGCCAAAAGCCACATCGAACCCGTATTTGTCGAGCGCCTGTTTCAGACCTTCGGTCTTCCACATATCGGTGTGCAGCGCACCGTGATCGAACGGGTTGATGCCACGTTCCAGCGCCTCGGGGTTTTGGTAGACCAAAAGCTCCATCCCGGCGGCTTTCGCAGCTTTGTCGCGCAACGCATACATGTCTTTGAACTTCCACGTCGTATCGACATGCAACAGCGGGAAGGGCGGCGGCGAAGGATAAAACGCCTTCTTCGCCAGATGCAGCATCACCGCACTGTCTTTGCCGACCGAATAAAGCATCACGGGGTTTTCGGCTTCCGCCACCACCTCGCGCAGAATGTGGATGCTCTCGGCTTCGAGGCGTTGCAGATGCGTCAGCGTTTTCATGGGCACTACCAGATCGTCGTTTCCAGGGTTTTCCCAAGCCTTATCAATCTGCGGCCTTGGCGAACCCCCCATTTGGGGGGTATATCTTGAAAATGTTCTACGTTGACGACCAAACCCGCCTTTTGAATACACTTTTTTCCTGCGCCGCCGCTTCGGAGGGGCCGGAAAGGGGCCAATGGCAGCCGTTTTTGGCGCGGTTAAGCGATCTGGCGCGGGCGGATGGCGTGTCTTTGTGTCTTGCGCAGGGGCGGGCACAGCGGCGCTCATGGTCGGTAGGCCAAGCGCCAAATATCGCGCCAGAGGCGCTTGAGCCCTTGCGGTTTCAGCGCGTCTATGAGCAAAGCGAGGTGCTGGGCGAAGCGGCTGAGAGCGGCTTTTTACGTCTGATCAAAGTGCGCAGTGGCCCCAACATGCAGGCGGTTTTGAGCTTGTTTCGCGGGGCCGAGAAATCGGATTTTCGCGCCATTGACGGGCAAAGCCTCGATCTGGTCGCGGGGTATCTGGCCCAAGCGGTTTCAATCTGGGCCGCGCTTGAGGAAGAGCGAAGCCTTGCCGCACTCAATGCGCAAACCGCGCAGCTTTTGGGCGCGGGCTGGCTTTTGATCGACAGTGGCGGCGTCATTACCCATCTCTCCCCGCTTGCCAAAGACCTTGCGGAAGAAGCGGGTTTGCCTTTCGCAACGCGGCGCCGGTTTGAGCCTTCTGACCCGGCGCTTGCGTCGGCCTATCGTGCGGCGCTCTCTGCCTGTCTTGCCCATGGTCGCCCGCAGTCGGTTCTGTTGTCCCATGAGCCGCTGATTGAAATGGTCTTGCAACGCGATGTGCAAAGCTCGGCAGGGGGGCTGCGCGCTGCGTTGCGCCACGCGCCGCAGCTTCGGTCCATTGATCCAGCCAGATTGGCCACACATTTTGGTCTGACCCCAAGCGAAGCGCGGCTCGCCGCGCGGCTTTGTGATGGGCAAAGCCTGCGCGATGCGGCGCAAGATTTGGGCTGGACCGAACAAACCGCGCGCAGTTGCTCGAAAGCGATCTTCGCCCGGCTTGGGGTTTCTGGCCAGCCCGCACTTGTTCGGCATATCCTCAGTAGTGGCGTCTTTTTAATAGCTTAGGCCGCGAAGTTACACCCAACCCGTCAGCCCTGTCGCACTTGTGCCGGTGGCCCAAATGCGGCGCGCCCAGACCGAATGCTGCCCAAGAGGGAGCGGCCCGGTCGTGCAAATTTCCCCGGTCCGCGCATGGGTATAGCGGATTGTGCCGCCTGTTGTGCCAATCGTCACTGCCCGCACTGGCCGCGCCAAATCCACGGTATCATTGGGGGTGATCACCGCAGCCCCAAGGCTTGGCCCTTCAAGGCCGACATCTTGCGCTTTAAACGGATCTGTCATCATGCTTCCCTTTCCATCGGAATGCGCGAAACTCTCCCTGATCAGCGTCAACGCCCCGTTAGGGAGCCGTGCGCTGCCTTCGCCCGGCAAGGACCACTTGGCGCGGCCAGTCGCATCCGCTACGAAGAGAGCGATAAAACGGCAAGGATAGATGATGAAAATTGCTGTTGCAGGGCTTGGCTATGTGGGGCTGTCGAATGCGGTTTTGCTTGCGCAACACCATCAGGTCATGGCGGTCGATGTTTCCGCCGACCGGGTGGACGCCGTCAATGCGGGGCGCTGCCCGATCATCGACGCTGAACTTGAAGATTATCTTGCGCGCGGCAACCTCAACCTGACCGCGACCTTGGATGCAACGGCGGCCTATTCGGACGCCGATTTCGTGATCATCGCCACGCCCACGAATTACGATCCGGTCACAAACTACTTTGACACATCAAGCGTTGAAGCCGTGATCGCGCAGGTGATTGCGCTGAACCTCAGCGCGACGATCGTCGTCAAATCCACCATTCCGGTCGGCTTTATTGAGCGCATCCGCGCCGAGATGAACACCGAACAGGTGATCTTCAGCCCGGAATTTCTGCGCGAGGGCCGCGCACTTTACGACAACCTGCACCCGTCTCGGATCATCG
Organism: Rhodobacter aestuarii; assembly: GCF_900156655.1. GTDB lineage: Bacteria > Pseudomonadota > Alphaproteobacteria > Rhodobacterales > Rhodobacteraceae > Rhodobacter > Rhodobacter aestuarii. The sequence goes on from NZ_FTOG01000005.1 coordinate 231,271, forward strand.
TGGGGGAACGCTCGGAACGGGCAAAGGTCTTTGCTGAGCTTTTGCGTGAAGGCGCGATTGGAAAAGATGTGCCCGTGCTCTTTACCGACCCCGCAGAGGCCGAAGCCATCAAGCTTTTCGCCAATACCTTCCTTGCGATGCGGGTCGCGTTCTTCAACGAACTCGACAGCTATGCGATGGCGCGCGGCATGGATACGCGCCAAATCATCGAAGGTGTCGGCCTCGATCCGCGGATCGGCAGCCATTACAACAACCCTTCCTTCGGCTATGGCGGCTACTGTCTGCCCAAAGATACCAAGCAGCTTTTGGCAAACTATTCGGAAGTGCCGCAAAACCTGATTGCCGCGATTGTGGATGCGAACCGCACCCGTAAAGACTTCCTGTCCGATCAGATCATTGCCCGTCGGCCGAAGGTGGTCGGCGTCTACCGGCTTGTGATGAAAGCCGGCTCAGACAATTTCCGCCACAGCGCGGTGCAAGGCATCATGAAGCGGATCAAGGCGAAGGGGATCGAGGTGATCGTTTTCGAACCCGCGCTGGAAGAGGATCAATTCTTCGGTTCACGCGTGCTGCGTGACCTTGAGGCCTTCAAGGCCGAGGCCGACCTGATCATAGCAAACCGGATTGTTGAGGAGCTGGAAGACGTGCGCTCGAAGATTTTCTCGCGCGATCTGTTTGGCGCGGATTGATCTCTCAAACAGCCACAGCGGCGAACGCATATCAAAAACGCCAAATCTGGCACGTCGGCTCGGCCCTTTTGATGGGGTCGGGCCGTCGTCTTTTGGTGCGACGATGCGGCCTCTGGAATTTCCCGGCACTCGCGCGGAGCCCCCGCTCAGTTCCCCGTGTGGGGCCTATCTTCCCAACTTAGTTACCGAAAAGTGATTCGGCTCACATCCGGTGCAGTGACGAACAAAAATGCGCAAAAGGTCATTTTGGCGTCAAACAAGGAACAATTAACCCTGCCCAATTGTTTGCTTCCGGGCGCAAGATTGATGCGAAAACGGAAACTGCGCCACGGCGAGATTGTCGCCAAAATGGAAACGCTGAGCCCGTTCTTGCCCCCCGTCAACAATCGCTTTCGCCCGATTGCTCTGGTTAATCCAACGTAAACATTAAACTTTTCAGGGAATTTTTCGCACCTCTGATGCGGTAGCCTGAAACAATCGCGCAGGCATCGCGGCGCTTTTGGGGCGAAACAACTGCGCTTGCGGAAAGCGCGCGGCGAAATCTTGGCGAGATTTGGGCAAATTCCCGTTCCAAGGGCCTGCGACGCTTGGTATCTATTGGATAGCCCGACTGGGGGGCTTCTGGCCGTGGGGGCGGCCAAATGTGTGTGCGCCATCCGAAAGGATGTGTGGGAAGGTTGTGTGGTGCTGCTGTCGGCGAGATGATCTGCGATCTCGTCACATTTACGAACCGAGACTTAGGGAAAACCGCCTTTTGGGCGGCTTGGTTCGTGCATCCTCAGTCGTCCTACAATCCTTGTCGCATGCGTGAAGTTCGTTGGCGGGTCTGTGACCTGTCGCTGGGTATCGCTGGCGCTGCCAAGGCGCGCCGCTCGAAAGATAGGCGCGTGGGCCAGTGGTCCGCAGGCGGTTTAAGGAGAGGCTGCTATGACGTTGTTCAATTTGTTTAATTCTGATCCGACGGCGCGGGATGATTGCGCGACAACGGCTTACAATACTTCTGTGACGATCAATGTCTTGGCCAATGATACCGATCCGAACTGCGACAAGCTTTCGATCTGTGGCACGCCCACCTCTGACCAAGGGACTGTCACCGTCAATTCTGACGGCACGCTTACCTTTACCCCCAGCACGAATTTCACCGGCGCGGCGTCCATCTCCTACACCGTGACCGATGGCCATGGCGGCTATGACACCGCCACCGTGCGTATCACTGTCGAAGAACCTCCGCGGGACTACATCGTTGAAGGCACCGCCGACGATGACCTGATCGACTACGCCTATACCGGTGATCCGGAAGGCGACAAAATCGACCATAACGACAATGCCACCTGCGATAATGATGATGTCGTGGTTGCGGGGGCTGGCAATGACACCATTCTCTCGGGTGCGGGCAATGACACCGTTTACGGCGAAGATGGCAACGACCTGATCGACGGCGGCGCAGGCGACGACAATCTTGTTGGCGGCGCGGGCGATGACACCTTTGTGGGTGGCGCGGGCAATGACACCTTCACCGGTGGCACCGGCCTCGATATGATCGACTATTCCGCCTCTACCTCGGGCGTGAGCGTCAACCTCAGCACCGGTGCGCTTTCGGGCGGCGATGCGGCGGGCGATGTGATCTCCAGCGGCGTGGATGGCGTGATCGGCACCGATTATGCCGACAGCCTCGTGGGCTTCGATCACCAAGGCACCAACCCCGCCGATACCTATACCAACGTCTTTTACGGCGGTGCGGGCGATGACACGATCATGGGTCTTGGCTCGGACGACAGCCTTTACGGCGGCGCCGATGATGACAGCATTGAAGGCGGCGCGGGCGATGATTACATTGAGGGCGATGGCGAATTGGCCACGGCTGCCCCCGCGAAAGCGCTGACCGTCGATTGGCAGCAGTTCAACGAAAACTGCGGCACGATCGTCGATGGTTCGTCCTATGATATGGGCGGCGTCTCTGTCACTTTCGACTTCACCGCGCAAGATTACGGGGCAACGGCAACCTCTTATACCGGCGCGCAATATGTCGAAGCGGGTGACGGGCTCGAAGGCACCGGCGGTCTGCGGCTTTACGGCTGCGGCGGCGAAGGTGGCATCGACAACACATCGACCACCACGCTGACCTTTGCCTCTACCGATGAAGATTACGCCTCGGCGGTCACCGATGTGACCTTCCGCATCAACGACGTCGATATCGGCAATAGCTCGGATTACCACGAAGATATCGTCACCGTCCGCGCCTATGATGCCGATGGCAATCTGCTGGACGTCACCTATGAGGTCGGCGGCAGCCAAACCGTTTCGGGCAACACCGTCACCGGCCAAGATGTCGATAACGGTTCGCTTTCGACCACCAGCGAGACGGGCTCGGTCTTGGTGCATATCTCGGGCGATGTGGCCCGGATCGAGATCGACTATGACAATGGTGGCGATACTGACCAAGCCATCACGCTGACCGATCTGACCTGCACCACCGTTTCGGCTGAAGACGATGAAATCGCGGGTGATGATACGCTTTTGGGCGGCGATGGGGATGACACGATCCTTGGCCAAGGTGGTGATGACATCATCACCGGCGGCGAAGGCGATGACGTGCTTTCCGGCGGCGATGATCGCGACGTGATCTATGGCGCGACGGGCGACACCGTTGATGGTGGCGCGGGCGGCGACGATTGGGACGTGCTCGACATCACCGGCCAAGGTGACTGGCGCGTGGTCAATCAAACGACCGACAGCAATGGCAACGGCACCGATGGCACCGTTGAGTTCCTCGACAGCGATGGCAATGTCACCGGCACGCTCGATTTCACCGAGATCGAAGAAATTCGCGGCGATGATGTGAACCATGCGCCCGAAGCGTCGGATGATACGCTGACTTTGGCCGAAGACACGACCAAGTCGATCAACGTGCTCGCCAATGACAGCGATCCCGATGGCGACACGCTCGAAATCATCTCGGCCAGCGCGCAGCATGGCACCGTCAGCTTTGATGCCTCGGGCAATCTTACCTACACGCCGGACGCCAATTACAATGGCGCCGACACGATTACCTACACCGTAAAAGATCCCGATGGGGCGACCGATACCGCCGAAGTCGCGGTGACGGTGACCCCGGTGAACGATGACCCGGTGGCAAATGACGATATGGCCATCGGCGACGCGAGCACGCAGATTGTCATTTCGGTGCTCGACAACGACACCGATGTGGATGGCGATCCGCTTACCGTGACCTCGGCCTCGAGCCCCGATGGCACCGTGACGATTGACCCGACGACGGGCGAATTGACCCTCACGCCGACGACCGGTTTCTCGGGCAACACGACGATCAGCTACGAAATCTCGGACGGCCAAGGCGGCACCGATACCGCGACCGTGCAGGTGACGGTGCTTTACACCCCGCCGCCGCAAGATGGCTATGTCGATGGCACCGATGATGCCGATCTGATCGACTATGACTACACCGGCGACCCGGAAGGCGACTTGATCGACCACGGCGACGCGATCTTGGGCGATGACGAACCCAATGACGACCGCGTTCTGGCCGGTGCGGGCAATGACACCGTTTTGGCGGGCGAGGGCGATGATACCGTCTGGGCTGGCGAAGGGGATGACTCGGTCGAAGGGGATGTCGGCAACGACAGCCTGCTCGGCGAAGCTGGCAATGACACGCTGCGCGGCGGCGTGGGCGATGACACGCTTGAAGGTGGTCTTGGCGACGATAGCCTGATTGGCGGCGTCGGCGATGACAGCCTGCTTGGCGGTGACGGCAACGACACGATCAGCGGCGTTGGCGGCGATGACATCGTTTATGGCGGCGCGGGCCATGACTCGATCACCACCGGCGCGGGCAGTGATGCGGTCGATGGCGGCGATGGCGATGATTACATCAACACCCGCAATTCCGTAGCCTCGCCCGACATCGGCTATCCGGGGCTCTACCCCTCTGACACCGATCCGACCGATGATATGGATACGGTCTCGGGCGGCGCGGGCAATGACACGATCCTGACCGGCGATGATGCCGATTACATCTTGGGCGGCGACGGCAATGATGTGATCGATGCGGGCGTTGACCGCGACACCATCCTGGGCGGCGACGGCAATGATCTGATCACCGCAGGCGAAGGCGATGACTGGGTCGAAGGCGGCGCGGGCAATGACACCATCTATGGTGGCCTTGGTCCGAGCTACCCCGATGCGATCAACATCCCCGATGATACCGACCTTGTGCAAAACAATGGCCGCGATGTCATCAGCGCGGGCGACGGCGATGACGTTGTCTATGGCGAAGATGATGACGACCAGATCGCGGGCGGTGCGGGCAACGACTACCTTGATGGCGGCATCGACGAAGACACGATTGCCGGTGATGAAGGCGATGACACGATCATCGGCGGTGCGGGTGCCGACTATCTGATGGGCGGCGATGACCAAGACACCTTCTTGGTTGGCTCTGCGAATGAGGGTATTGGTGATGTGATCGATGGCAACGAGGGCGGCGTGGACTATGACACGCTCGACCTTACCGGCGCGGGCCCGGTGTCGATCGCTTATGATCCGACGAACCCGGAAAACGGCACCGTCAGCTTCCTCGATACCGATGGCAACGTGCTTGGCACGCTCGACTTCACCAATATCGAGAACATCATCTATGACGAAGGTGATGGCTGGGTTGAGGGCACCGACGGCGCCGATCTGATCGACTACAATTACACCGGCGACCCCGAAGGCGACATGATCGACCACGCCGATGCGATCTTGCCGGGCGACGCGGCCAATGATGATCGCGTGTTGGCCGGGGCGGGTGATGACACCGTGCTGGCGGGCGAAGGCGATGACACCGTTTGGTCTGGCGCGGGCGACGACTCCGTCCAAGGCGGCAATGGCAACGACAGCCTTTTGGGCGAGGAGGGTGCCGATACGCTGGAAGGCGGCGACGGCAATGACACGCTTGAAGGCGGTGATGGCAATGACCTGCTGGATGGCGGCCAATCTTCCGACACGCTTTCGGGCGGTGAGGGCGACGACACGCTGATCGGCGGCGAAGGCGAAGACCTTCTGAACGGCGATGCGGGCGATGACAGCCTCTCGGGCGGCAATGGCCAAGACACGCTTTACGGCGGCGACGGCAATGATACGCTCGATGGCGGCGACGGTGATGATCGTCTTTACGGCGAGGATGGCGACGATGTGCTGACCGGCGGGCAGGGCCAAGACCTGCTGGACGGCGGCGCGGGCAATGACACGCTTTCGGGCGGTGACGGCGTCGATACGCTTCTGGGCGGCGATGATCGTGACTGGTTCGAAGTGCGCACCGCTGCCGATGGCAACAACGACTTCATCGACGGCAACGAAGGCGGCGACGACTGGGATACGCTCGATCTGCGCGGCGCGGGCCCGTTTGACGTTCTTTACGATCCGACGAACGACGAAAACGGCACCGTCAACTTCCTCGATAGCAACGGCAATGTCACCGGCACGCTGACCTTCCGCAACATCGAGAACGTGATCCCCTGCTTTACGCCGGGCACGATGGTGGCAACGCCGCGCGGCGAACGCCGGGTGGAAGAGTTGCGCGAAGGCGACAAGATCCTGACCCGTGACAACGGCATTCAGGAAATCCGTTGGGTTGGCCGCCGCGACATGAGCCGCGCCGAGCTGATCGCTGCGCCGCATCTGCGCCCGGTGTTGATCAAGGCGGGCAGCCTTGGCAACGGGCTGCCCGAGCAAGACATGCTGGTCTCGCCGAACCACCGGATGCTGGTCGCCAATGAACGCACCGCGCTCTACTTTGAAGAGCACGAAGTTCTGGTCGCGGCCAAGCACTTGGTCGACAATGCGGGCGTGAAACCGGTGGAAACGCTTGGCACCAGCTACATCCACTTCATGTTCGACCGTCACGAAGTGGTTCTGGCCAATGGCGCCTGGACCGAGAGCTTCCAGCCGGGCGATCAAACGCTGGGCGGCATGGGCAATGCCCAACGCTCGGAAATCTTTGAACTCTTCCCGGAACTCAAAACCCGCGAAGGGATCGACCACTACACGGCAGCGCGCAAAACGCTGAAGAAACACGAAGCCGCGCTGCTGCGGGGCTAAGTCAGGGGCTGACGCAAGTCAGTGGGGGCTGTGGGGCGCCCGGGGCAGAAGCTCCGGGCGTCTTGCGGCGAAACTGTGATCGTGAGGGCCGGGGTATGGCTCAATCTCGTCTGTTTCATGGCGAGAAACGGTCAGTTTTTGCCTTTTGGGGCAAAAATGAGGCAGTTAATCTTTCTTAAAGCGGTGTTCTGCATTATCCTTTTACCCGGGGGCGTTCTGAAGTTTCCGGGCAATCGCCGGACAGGACGTGTGGAATGGCTGCTGAAGACGAAATATCTGCCGCATTGCGCGGAACGAACACGGCGCAAGCCGGCGCTGAGGGGGTCTCAGTCGTCGAGATGCGTTTGTGCTTCGGGTGCTACGACGGCATTTCCGGGCGCCTTGAGGCGCGCAACGGAGCAGGTCAGCAGCTATTCGCCGCCGATATTGCGCAGGTGCTGGGATCGATTCCCTGTTTCACCGCGCAATCATTGGTCGCCACCGGGTCTGGTCTCGTGCAGGTCGGGTCTCTGACCCCCGGCCTGCGCGTGATCACCCGCGATCACGGCATGCAAGAGTTGCGCTGGGTCGGGAAACGGACCTTTGGCTGGAAAGATCTCGGGCTGAACCCGCTGCTGCGCCCGGTGCGCATTGCGGCTGGCGCGCTGGGGAATGGATTGCCGGAGCGCGATATGGTCGTTTCGCCGAACCACCATTTCCTGACCAGCAAATCCGGCGAAGGCGAGGGCGGTGAACGACTGACAATGGCGCGCGATATGGTTGGGCGTCCGGGGATCACCACCGAGATTTGCAGCAGCATTGAGTATTGGCAGCTTCTTTTCGACAAACATGAATTGGTTCTGTCGGATGGCTGCTGGTCGGAAACCTTCCTGCCCACGACACGAAATCTGGCCGCTTTGGATGATGACGGGCGGCAATCCGCGCTTGCTGCGTTGCCGGATTTGCAAGGCGGTGAAAGCGCTTCCTATGAAGCGGCGCGCCCTTTCGCCAAAGTTGGCTCTGCCGCGTAACCTCCTTATAAACCGCGACATTTCAACGCGCCCTTAGGTTGCAATAGCCTTTTCTTCGCCACAATCTCGCAGCTTTATTGTCGTTAACGCGGCCTTAATCTGCCATGCCAGGCGGGCATTCTCTCTGTGACGGCCATCACATCGGCCTCTGCAGAGAAGACTATGGCAACTTATAACGGCAGCTCGCGAAACAACTCTTACACTGGCACCGCGGGCAGTGATCAGATCTATGGCAATGACGGCAACGACACGCTCAACGGGGCGGGTGGCGATGACCTGATCGACGGCGGCACCGGCAATGATCTGATTTACGGCGGCGATGGCGCAGATACGCTTTCGGGCGGGTCTGGCTACAACACCATTTACGGCGGCGCGGGCAATGATGTTTGGCTCGGCGGCACGAATGAGGCGCAAAGCGCCGGCACCGATGCGGTCTATCTCGAAGACGGCGACGATTTCGCGACCCTTGGCTGGTTTTACACTGGCAATGCCGACACGCTTGATGGCGGCAGCGGCAACGACACGCTGTCGATGGAAAACTTTCCCGACACGCTGAATTCCGGGATCACGTTGAATGACGATGGCTCTTCCACGACCATCGCCTTTGGCACGGTCGTCCGCAATTTTGAAAATGTCATCGGCAATGGCGGCAATAACGCGCTCACGGGGAATTCGAGCGCCAACATGCTTGATGGCGGGGCCGGCAATGATACGCTTTATGGCGGCGCGGGTGACGACACGCTGAACGGCGGGGCAGGGGCCGACCAGCTCGATGGCGGCACCGGCATGGATTATGTCGATTACACCGACTCCGACGCCGGGGTGAACGTCAACTTGGCCAGCGGCTCGGGCACGGGGGGCGACGCTCAAGGCGATACGCTCGGGGGCATAGATGGCATCTATGGCTCCGACTATGACGACACGCTGATTGGCTTTGACCTCGCGGATTACTCTGACAGCGAATACGCTTTCACCAACGTCTTCTACGGCAACGGCGGCAACGATTATATTGATGGCGCTGGCGCCGATGACAGCCTGTACGGCGGCACGGGGAATGACACCGTGCTGGGCGGCTGGGGCAACGACCTCGTCGATGGCGGCGAGGGCGACGACAGCCTTGATGGTGGCGACGGCAATGACACCGTTTTGGGCGGTGCTGGCGATGACACGCTGAATGGTGGCGCGGGGGATGACTACCTTGATGCGGGCACCGGTTCGGCCACGATCAATGGCGGGGCAGGGTCTGACACGATCTATGTTCATGCCAATGAGAACACCACGGTCATCGGCTCTGAGGATGCGGGCGATACCGATACCGATGTTCTGATCCTTGAGCGCGATACCGGCGCGACCATTGTTTATAATGAAAACGATCCGGAATCGGGCACGATCCTGTGGGCCAATGGCACCACGACCACCTTTGAAAATATTGAAAACATTCAATATGTGCCCTGCTTCACACCGGGCACCCGGATCGAAACAAAGCGCGGGCTTGTGCCGGTGGAGCGGCTCAATCTGGGCGACAGGGTGCTGACGCGCGACAATGGCTATCAGCCGATCCGCTGGATCGGGCGGCGGGCGCTTGGGGCCCATGCGCTGGCCGCACGGCCACAATTGCAACCGGTGCAGATTGCCCAAGGCGCGCTTGGTGAGGGTCTGCCCGAGGCGGATATGCTGGTCAGCCCGCAACACCGGATGTTGATTTCGGGCACCCGCGCCGAGCTTTTGTTTGGCGAGGGCGAGGTTTTGGCCGCCGCGCTGCACATGGTCGGCCTGCCCGGGATCACCCGTGCAACGCGCAGCGCCATCACCTATTTGCACCTGATGTTCGACGCGCATGAAATCATCCGCGCCGATGGGGCTTGGACCGAAAGCTTCCAGCCGGGCGATCACACGCTTGCCGGGCTGGAAACGCCGCAACGCGATGAGCTTTTTGAACTTTTTCCGCAATTGCGGCAGGCGCATCGGCGCGGACAATGGGCGGCCGCGCGGCTTTCGCTCAAGCCGCATGAGGTGCGCGTTCTGCTGGCGGCCTGATCTTTTGGTAACACCCGCCACGCAAAAGATGTCTCACGCGTGCGTGTCTTGACCGGGGCATGGTTTCGGCGCATCTGCTCGTTAACCGATACCAATAAAAACCTCGGGCAGTATCATGGCATATTCCGGCTTCTCCCGCCCCGACAGCGGGTTTGATTTCATTGCGTTGCGCCGTCGCAAGGGCGTAACCGAAATCGTCTATGACGATGGCGTGGCGCGCCGCCTTGTGTGGCGGGTGCAGGGGGCGGCCAATGAAGGCAGCCTGACCGAGGCTTTGGCCCATGCGCGCCGCGAAGTTCGGGTTTTGCCCGCGCTCTATGCCGAATTGCGCAAACGCTCGATTGCGATTGAGGCGATCGCAGGCTGATTTTCAGATTTCGAAAAACAAAAAAGGCCGGATGCGCACATCCGGCCTAAGGAAGAGGCCGCGACAGGGGGAAGCGGCACTCGGGAAAGAAGCAGATCAGAAGCCCGCGAACGTATGGGGCAGGGTCGGCGGCTCAAGCCGTTCGCCCAGACCGATATCGCGGCGCATGTGGTCATCCAAACGGTCCATCGCGCGGGCCGTGGTGCGCAGGGTCATCCAGTCCAGAACCAATCGCAAAACGGCAGCGCCGGGGCGCAACGCAGCGGGGCGGTGCGACAGCGTGAGGCTCGGATACGACAGGGCGGCGGCGGTAGACAGACCCGACATGGGACACCTTTCAGGACGAAGTTCTGTATTGATACAATCCAGCCTTTGCTGGTATTGATACCCTACAAAATCCGCACAATCCGCGCGAGAGAAACATTGTGACTGATACAAGTTGGAAGCCAGACCTGCCCGTTCAGTCGGGTCCGAAGTATTTGGCGCTGGTGCGCGCGCTGCGTGATGGCGTGCGTCGCGGCGATTTGGCGCCCGGTTCGCGGCTGCCCACAGTCCGAGACTTGGCGTGGAAACTAGGGGTTACGCCCGGAACGGTGGCGCGCGCCTATCAATTGGCGACGCAAGAGGGGCTTTTGGAAGCCGCCGTCGGACGCGGAACATTTGTATCAAAACAATCACGTCGTCTTGGTCCGACCGAATCGCTTTATCAACAACCGCTCTCTGACCCCGCCGATGACGGGCTGATCGACCTGCGCTCGCCGCAATTGCCCGATGTGGGGCAGTCGCAAGCGTTGTCGCAAGCGATGGTCGGCGCGGCCGAGGAACTGGGCGAGCATTATCTGGAATATCCCGGCCTGCGGCGCGACCGCTATTGCCGGGTGGCGGCGCTTGACTGGTTCTCGAACTGCTCGCTGGAGCATATGATCGACGCCGATGATCTGGTGCTGACGCATGGCGGGCAAAACGGCATCAACATTGTGCTGCAATGCTGCTTGCGCGGTGACCGGCCCGTGGTGCTCTGCGAGGAACTGGCTTACCCCGGCTTTCGTCATGCCGCGCGGCTCACGCGTGCCGAGGTGGTGGCGGTGAAGCTTGACGACGAAGGCATGATCCCTGAGGCGCTGGATGCCGCGTGCCGCCGCTATGGCGGGCAGGTGGTCTGTGTCACGCCCGATGCGCAAAACCCGACCACGGCGCGGATGTCGAACGAACGCCGCCACGCCATTGCCGAGGTGGCGCGGCGCCACGATCTGCAAATCATCGAGGATGATTGCTACACCGCGCCGGTGTCCGGGCTGGATGCGTTGCGCGCTATCGCGCCGGAACGCACCTGGCATGTGACCTCGCTTTCGAAAACCATCTCGGCGGGGATGCGCTTTGGCATTGTCATCGCGCCCGAGGGGATGGGCGAGGCGGGGCGGCTCACCGCGCAGCACAGCTTCTTTGGCCTGCCGCGCCCGGTGACCGATATCATCACCCGGCTTTTTAAAAGCGGCGAGGCGATGCGGTTGCGCCATGATGCGCAAGAGGTGATGAGCCGCCGTCTGCAAATGGTGGTCGAAGCGCTTGAGGGCCATGACATCGCTTGGCAACCGGGGTTGAGCTTCATCTGGCTGCGGCTTCCCTTTGGCTGGCGTGCCTCCACCTTCGCCCGCGTGGCAGAGGCGGAAGGGGTGCTGGTGCGCTCGGCCGATGAATATGTGCTCTATGATGGCCATGCACCGAATGCCGTGCGGCTTGCCCTTTCGGGCGGGGTGCCGGAGGAACGTTTGATGCGCGCCATCGCCAAGCTGCGCGATCTGCTCAAGAATCCGCCCGGCGATCTGCCCGTCTAGGCCGCAAATTCGCGCCCTAGTTGAGCCGCTTGGGCGGGCTGCACAAATCTTTGGCATTTGCCGCTTGTGGCTGCGTTTGCCTGCCCGCGCGCGCACCGCCCCCCCTTTTCTCTGCCGATGGCCTGTGCAAATTTGGCCAAAGCTGCGCGCATTTGCCTGCAGCGCGTGCCTTCGGGCCAGAGGGAGAATTTCATGTCGGCATCCCCCTTGCGGCGGCTGGCGCGTTCAGAAACGGCCAATGGCTATTTGATGGTCAGCCCCACGCTGATCTATGCCGTGCTGCTGCTGGCGGCGCCGCTGGTGATCATCTTTGCCTATTCCTTCTTCAAGGATGGCTATCTGGAGGTGATCCACGAATTCACCACCGCCAACTATATCGAGGCGTGGAGCGACCCGATCTTTCGCGCGATCTTGCTGCGCTCGGTGACGGTGTCGGCGATCGTGACCTTTGTCACCGTGGTGCTGGCGTTCCCGATTGCCTATTTCATCTCGTTCAATGTGCCTGCGGCCAATAAATCGCGCTGGCTATTTTTGATCACGATCCCGTTTTGGACCTCCTATCTGATCCGGGTGTTTCAGTGGAAAGTGATCCTTGGCTACAATGGGGTGATCAACTCGGTGCTGATGGGGCTCGGCATCACCGATGACCCGCTGCAAATGCTCAACACCATCGGCGCGATTGCGATCACGCTCGCCCATGCCTACGCGCCCTTCGCGATTTTGCCGATCTTTGTGAGCCTTGAGAAAATCGACCGCTCGCTTTTGGAGGCAGGCCAAGACCTTGGCGAAAGCCGTTTGATGACCTTTTGGCGCGTGACGTTACCCTTGGCGATGCCCGGCGTGATTGGCGCGGTGATGATTGTCTTCATCCCGACGATTGGCGATTACGTCACCCCCGTCATCATCGGCGGCGGCAAGTTGCCCATGGTCGCCAATATGATCCAGATGGATATGCTGAAGATCGACAATAAGCCTCTTGGCTCTGCGATTGCGGTTTCCTCGATGTTCGTCGTGGCGGCGATTTCGCTGATCTTCCTTTTCCTCAACCGCCGCTTTCTGAGGGGGCCGAAATGAAATTCTCTGGCCTGCGGCTCTACGCGCTCCTCTATCTGCTTTTCCTTTATGCACCGATCCTGCTTTTGCCGGTCTTTGCCTTCAATGACGGCACGGTGATTGCCTTCCCGCTCAAGGGCTTCACGCTTGAGTGGTTTGGGCAAATGGCCTCGAATGACACGCTGGGCCGTGCGCTGGTGAATTCGCTGATCATCGCACTTTCGACCGCGATCCTGTCCACGACGCTTGGCATTTTCGCTGCCCGCTCGGCCACTCGCTACCATTACGCAGGCAAAGCGGGGGTGATGGGGCTGATCATGCTGCCGCTGGTGCTGCCCGAGATCATCGTGGCGGTGTCTTTGCTCGTCGTGCTTTTGGGCATGGGGATGACGCTCTCCATTTTCACCGTGATCTTGGGCCATGTGCTGATTGCCACGCCCTATGCGATTGCGGTGCTGAACGCGGCCTTTTCAACGCTCGATCAATCGCTCGAAGAAGCGGCCTATGATCTGGGAGAGACGAAATGGTCCACCTTCCGGCTGATCATTTTGCCGCTGGTTACACCGGGCATCATTTCCTCGGCGCTGATGGCTTTCACCATCTCTTTGGATGAGTTCATCATCGCCTTCTTCCTCGCGGGCGAGCAGGTGACGCTGCCGACCTATATTTACTCGCAGCTGCGCTTCCCAAAACAAATCCCGATGATCATGGCACTTGGCACTGTCTTGGTGCTCGCCTCAGTCATCTTGCTCACCTTGGCCGAATATTTCCGCCGTCGCGGTCTTGCGAAAACCGGCGCCAAAGATACCGGAGGTTTCCTGTGAACCAACCCGCCCCGAAAGCCGCGCCCGCGCCGCTCGAAAGCCGCCGCAAGATGATCGAATTCGATCAAGTGCACAAATATTACGGCGATTACCACGCGCTGCGCGGCATTTCTGCGGTGATCCGCGAGGGTGAGTTCTTCTCGCTTCTTGGCCCCTCTGGCTGTGGCAAGACCACCCTCCTGCGCACAATTGCGGGGTTTGAAGACATTTCATCCGGCGCTGTGCTGATCGACGGCAAGCATATGGAAGATGTGCCGCCGAACAAACGCCCCACCAATATGGTGTTCCAATCCTACGCGATTTTCCCGCATTTGACGGTGGGCGAAAACGTGGGCTTTGGCCTGCGCCGCGACCCGCGCCCGGCGGCGGAAAAGGCGCAAGCGGTGGAACAGGCGCTCGAAATGGTGGGGCTGAAGGGCTATGGCGCCCGCGCGGCCCATGCGCTTTCGGGCGGGCAACGCCAACGCGTGGCTTTGGCCCGCGCGCTGATCCTCAAGCCCAAGGTGCTGCTCCTTGATGAGCCGCTTTCCGCGCTGGATAAAAAGATCCGCGAGCAGATGCAGGTTGAACTGATCAAGCTGCAACGTGAAGTGGGCATCACCTTCGTTCTGGTCACCCATGACCAAGAAGAAGCGCTCGTCATGTCAGACCGGATCGCAGTGATGTTTGAAGGCGAGATCGCACAACTGGCTGACCCCGAAACGCTGTATCGGCGCCCCGCCTCGCGCCGGGTGGCGGATTTCATCGGTGTGATGAACTTCCTGCCCGCGACGGTGCTGGGCGAGGGCAATGGCCATGTACAATTGGAGGTCGCGGGGCTTGGCCCGGTGGATATCACCGACGATCAAGCACAGGCCATCCCCACGGGCGAGCCTGCGGCGGTGGGCTTCCGCCCCGAAACGCTGACAATCTTGTATGAAGGCCAAACCGCGACCGACCGCGAAGCGCCGGGCGTGATTGATGAGGTCGTCTATTACGGCGACATGACCTATTACGACGTGAAGCTCGATGGCGTGGAAAAGCCGGTGCGGATTTCCATGCGCAACGTCTTTGGCCGCGAGGTGCTCGATGTGGGCACCCGCACCCGCGTGGCGTGGTCGCCCGGCGCGCTGGTGCTTTTCCGCTAAAAGGGCAGGGCGGTTCACCGCACTGCAAAAGGGCGCTCTAAACGGGCGCCCTTCGACTTTGTGCAAATATCCCGGGGCGTGAATTTTGTGCGGTACGCACAAAAGAGGGGGGCAGCGCCCCCCTTCTTCCTCTTAGCCTTCGGTGCGCGCGGCGCGTTTGCGCTCATGCGGATCCAGCAGGCGCTTGCGCAGGCGCACGATTTTCGGCGTCACTTCCACAAGCTCATCATCGTCGATATAGGCGATGGCCTCTTCAAGGCTCATCCGCACCGGGGGCGTCAGCCGCACGGCTTCATCGGTGCCCGAGGCGCGCACGTTCGTCAGCTTCTTGCCTTTGAGCGGGTTCACCTCAAGATCGTTGTCGCGCGAATGCTCGCCAATGATCATGCCTTGATAGACCTGCTCTTGCGCACCGATGAAGAGCTTACCGCGCTCTTCCAGGTTCCACAGCGCATAGGCTACCGAAACGCCGTTCTCCATCGAGATCAGCACGCCTTGGCGACGGCCCGCGATCGGGCCTTTATAGGCGGCCCAGCCGTGGAAGATGCGGTTCAAGACGCCGTTGCCGCGCGTGTCGGTCATGAACTCGCCTTGGTAGCCAATGAGCCCGCGCGAGGGCACATGGGCGACGATCCGGGTCTTGCCATGGCCCGCCGGGCGCATCTCGACCAGATCGCCTTTGCGCGGGCCGGTCAGCTTTTCGATCACCGCGCCGGAATATTCATCATCCACATCGACGATGACTTCTTCAATCGGCTCCATCCGCTCGCCGTTTTCCTCACGGAAGATCACGCGCGGGCGCGAGATGGAAAGCTCAAAGCCTTCGCGGCGCATGTTTTCGATCAGCACGCCCATTTGAAGTTCGCCCCGACCCGAGACCACGAAAGCCTCGCCGCCCGGCGTGTCTTCGACGCGGATCGCCACGTTTACCTCGGCCTCTTTCATCAGACGCTCGCGGATCACGCGCGATTGCACCTTATTGCCGTCTTTGCCGGCCAAGGGGCTGTCGTTGATGCCAAAGGTGACCGAGATCGTCGGCGGGTCGATCGGCTGGGCCGGGATCGGCGCTTCGATGTCGAGCGCGCAGAGCGTATCGGCCACGGTGGCTTTGGTCATGCCCGCGATGGTGACAATGTCGCCCGCTTCGGCCACGTCAATCGGCTGCTGCGTCAGGCCACGGAAGGCGAGGATCTTGGTGCAGCGGAATTGCTCAATCCGTTCACCGGTGCGGCTCAGCGCTTTCAGCGTATCGCCCACTTTCAAGCGGCCCGCTTCCACACGCCCCGTCAGAATGCGGCCAATGAACGGGTCGGCCGAAAGCGTCGTTGCCAGCATTTGGAACGGCTCGTCAGCGCGGAATTCTTGTTTCGGCGGCTCAACATGCTTGAGGATCAAATCAAACAGCGCCGAAAGGTCTTGGCGCGGGCCATCCAGTTCCAGATCCGCCCAGCCACCAATGCCCGACGCATAGACATGCGGGAAATCAAGCTGCTCGTCGGTCGCGCCAAGGTTGGCAAAGAGGTCGAACACTTCGTTCAGCGCGTTTTCCGGGTCGGCGGCGGGTTTGTCGACCTTGTTGAGCACGACAATCGGCTTGAGCCCCAGCGCCAGCGCTTTCGAGGTCACAAACTTGGTTTGCGGCATCGGCCCTTCGGCGGCGTCGACCAGCAAGCAAACGCCATCGACCATCGACAGGATGCGCTCCACTTCGCCGCCAAAGTCGGCGTGGCCGGGGGTGTCGACGATGTTGATGCGCGTGCCTTTCCATTCAACCGAGGTACATTTGGCCAAGATGGTGATACCGCGTTCGCGCTCAATATCGTTGCTGTCCATCGCCCGTTCGGCAATGGCTTGGTTTTCACGGAAAGCACCTGATTGGCTCAGGAGCTTGTCGACAAGAGTGGTCTTGCCGTGGTCAACGTGTGCGATGATCGCAATATTGCGAATGTCCATGGGGTCCGCCTGTTCGAGATTTGAGTGCCGCATAAGCGAAAAGCACCCGTTTGGCCAGCGTTAAGCGCGCCCTCAATGGCTGGCAGACGAAAACAGGTTTATGACAAGGATGCCCGAAAGGATCAGACCGATGCCGAAAACGGCGGGAAGATCAAGTTTTTGGCCAAAAATCAGCCACCCGGACAGGGCGATGAGAATGATTCCAAGCCCGGACCAAAGCGCATAGGTGATGCCAAGCGGCAGTTCACGCAGCACCAAAGTAAAGAACCAAAACGCAAAACCAAAGCTGATGATCACGCCCACGGTCGGCCAGAACCGGGTGAATTGTTGCGATGCTTGCAGGCAGTTGGAGCCAAAGATTTCAAACAAAACCGCAATGATTAAAAGGAGATAAGTCTTGATCATGAGACGATGTACCAATCCCTTCGGTGGTTAAATGCAATCACAAAGTTCAAAACCAATGCCCCCAGAAGGGACCAACCCACCCGGTCGAGCGGCAAAAGCCAAACCGCAAAGGCAAACAGACACAGGTCGTGTCCAAGTTGCACATATCCGGCGCGCCAGCCAAGTTTATCTTGCAAAATGAGCGCGACAATCGACACGCCGCCCAAAGACCCGGAGTGACGGAAGAGCCCCAAAAGCCCAACGCCCGCCGCCGCGCCAAACAAAAGCGCCGCCGCTGCGGGGTGGATGCTTTGGAGCACGACGAAGGGTTTGAGCGCCTCGGCCATCAACGACACCAGCGTCACCGTGGCGAGCGATTTGAAGCAAAAGATCGGACCGCGCGCCCACCAAGCGAGCGCATAAAACGGGATGTTGAGCCCAAAGAACAGCGCCGAGAAGTTCCAGCCTGTCGCGTAAGACAGAATGAGCGCCATCCCCGCCGTGCCGCCCGTCACCAGCCCGGCGGCGCGCAACAGGTGGATGCCAAGCGCAGCCTGCGCGGAGGCAATCACGAGGCCCTGAATGTCCTCGAAAAACGTGTAACGGCGGGGCGGGACATTTGCGTCAACACTCATGACCTAAATATAGGCCTGATGCGACATTCCGTCAAGAACACTAAAGGAAGGTCAGCTTGCCACGTAGCGATCACGGCGGTGGTTGATGAGAATAATGGCATTCAGCACCATTGCGCCCAAAAGCGACCACAAAACCTTATCGAAGGGCAGCACGAAGACAGCGAGCAAAAACACGCCGCAATCGAAGATGACTTGGGTCTTGCCCGCTTTGAACCCGGTCTTGTCTTGCAGATAAAGCGCCACAATGCCCACGCCGCCAAGGCTGGCGCCGTGGCGAAACAGCATCAAAAGCCCCGCGCCCGAAATCACCCCCGACAGCACCGCCGCCGCAGCGATATTGAGCGAGGCGAAATCGATGAGATGCGGTGCCAGCAGCGAAAAGCCCGACATCAGCGCAATGGCGATGAAGGTTTTGAGCGTGAACTTTAGCCCCATGCGCCGGAAGGCGAGCCAGTAAAACGGCAGGTTGAGGCAAAAGAAGATCGCGCCAAAGGTCCAGCCGGTGATGTAGCTCAGCACCAGCGACAGCCCCGCGATTTGGCCCGTAAACAGCCCCGAGCCGTGCAAGAACACCACCGAAAGCGCGGTGAGCATGGTGCCAGACACCAGCCCTTGCGCATCGTCAAGGGGGCTGTGGCGGGCGGCGGGAGGGGCGTCAGGTGTCATCATGGCGCGCTTCTGGCACGGGTATGAAAAAGGGGCAAGAGGGGCTGTTGCAGCGCTATCATCCGCCTGTGGCCCGCGCGCCACGGCCTGCGGGGCTTTGCGCGGCAAAGGACATTTTGCTGGCCCGAATCCCTTTGCCATGCATTTTTACGGGCATCCGGCAATTTCAGACAAGGAGGGCGGATCATGACCAACGTTACGACCACTCTCCGAACCGGTGGGTTTAAGACTTGGGCGGCCCAGACCGTCCCAGCAGGCGTTTATTCGCGCGCACGCGCCTAAACCCCGCAAGAACCCCGGTGCCTTGGCACCAATCGTCTGACCTTTGACCGGATCTTTCCCAATTTCCCGCGTGCTGCGCAGGCCCTTGGCCGGGTCCGGTCTTTTCCAACCCCAACCAGAGGCCGGTTTCGACCGGGAAATCTATGACACGGACCGATGATCCGGAGCTTGCGCTCCATCTCCATCTTGAAACTTTGATCGCCCTGCATGGGGCGCGCCGCGTGGTTTTGGCGGCTTTGGCGGCGCTGATGCGGCCACGCGCGCGCCCGCCCTTGGCCGAAAAATTCGCGGAGCTTGATGACCATATGCGGCGCGACATCGGCTTGCCGCCGCGGGGGCATTCACCGCCGATGCCGCATTGGACCCATTTCGGCTGGTGAAGTTTTGTCTCTAACCAATTGAAAAGGGCCGGGAAACCCCGGCCCTTTCTTTGTGTGCGCGGTGGGCCGCTTAGCCCGCGAGCGCTTTGTTCAGATATTCGTCGACCTTTTCGAGATAGCCCATTGTGGTGAGCCATTTCTGATCGGGGCCAACCAAGAGCGCGAGGTCTTTGGTCATGAACCCGTCTTCGACGGTCTGCACGCAGACTTTTTCAAGCGTCGCGGCAAAGTTCGCCAGCGCTTCATTGCCATCGAGTTTCGCACGGTGCTTCAGGCCGCCCGTCCAGGCAAAGATCGAGGCGATCGAGTTGGTGGAGGTCTCTTTGCCGGCTTGGTGCTGGCGGTAGTGACGCGTCACGGTGCCGTGCGCGGCTTCGGCCTCAACCGTTTTCCCATCGGGCGTCATCAGCACCGAGGTCATCAGACCAAGCGAGCCAAAGCCTTGCGCCACGGTATCCGACTGCACGTCGCCATCGTAGTTTTTGCACGCCCAGATATAGCCGCCCGACCATTTCAGCGCCGAGGCGACCATGTCATCAATCAGGCGGTGCTCGTAATGGATACCGGCTTTTTTGAATTCGGCCTCGAACTCTTCCTCGTAGACCTTCTGGAACAGGTCTTTGAAGCGGCCGTCATAGGCTTTGAGGATGGTGTTCTTGGTCGACAGGTACACCGGCCAGCCTTTGAGCAAGCCATAGTTCATCGACGAACGGGCGAAGTCGATGATCGACTGATCAAGGTTATACATGCCCATCGCCACGCCCGCAGCCGGGGCGTCGAACACGTCGCGCTCGATCACGGTGCCATCTTCGCCAACGAATTTCATCGTCAGCTTGCCTTTGCTCGGGAACAGGAAGTCGGTGGCGCGATATTGGTCGCCAAAGGCGTGACGGCCAACCACGATCGGCTGGGTCCAGCCCGGCACCAGGCGCGGCACGTTTTTGCAGATGATCGGCTCGCGGAAGATCACGCCGCCAAGGATGTTGCGGATCGTGCCGTTGGGCGAGCGCCACATTTGCTTGAGGCCAAACTCTTCCACACGGGCTTCGTCGGGCGTGATGGTGGCGCATTTCACCGCAACGCCAACCTCTTTCGTCTTCATCGCGGAATCGATGGTGATTTGGTCGTTGGTGCGGTCACGCTCTTCGATGCCCAGATCATAGTAGAGCAGATCGATATCGAGATAGGGCAGGATCAGTTTCTTCTTGATGAAATCCCAGATGATCCGGGTCATCTCGTCGCCGTCCATCTCGACGATGGGATTGTCTACCTTGATCTTGGTCATAAGGGCCTCACGGGTTGGTGACTCGTTGCCCGTCTTTTAACCGCTTCTGTTTGGCTTGGCTAGTCTTGTATGCGGTTGTATACCGCTAAAGCCCGCGATCGGCGAACCAAGGCCGAATGCGGGTTTTGACCCAGTCCCAAACGCCGGGAAGGCCGCGCGCGATTTTGGAGCCGACGCGGGTCTCTAGCTGGTCCCATGTCACGTCATAATCAATCCACGACCCGCCGCCCGATTGGTGGTTGAGCAGCACTGGCTGCGCGCGGTCGAGCGATTTGGCATAGATCGCGGTCGGTGTCTCAGCCGCTTCAAACTCTTCCCAGAGCGCTTGAAATTCGTCAGCCATGTCTTTGGGAAGAAGGCTAAAAATGCGCGTCGCCGCTGTAAGTTCGGCGGCTTGAATATCGGCGGAGCTATGTGCCGTGCCGCCTGCCGAATGGATCGGCACATCGCCCACGTCAATTTCGACAATGTCGTGGATAAGCAGCATTTTCACGGCGCGGAGCGCATCGACCCCCGGCGCGGCTTGATCGGCCAGCACCAGCGCGTAAAGCGCTAGCGTCCAGCTATGTTCGGCAGAGTTTTCGGGCCGGGAGGCATCATGGATCGGCGTCGCGCGGGTCACCGATTTGAGCTTTTCCACCTCGCGCAGGAAGGCGAATTGTTGCTCCAGCCGGTCGGTCATTCCTCGCGCAGCGTCTTTAGCCGCGCTTCAAAGAAATCGCGCCCGCGCTCAGCGGCCATGTGCAGACGGCAGGCCGTCATGAAGGCTTCTTGGAACGAGGGCGACGAGGTGCCGATGTGATTGCCCACTTCCATGAACAACCGGTCGGCTTTGGGGCCCAGAGCTTTCTGGGCCTCCATCACCTCGGTGGCCAGTGCCTCGGCCAACTCGTCGATCAGCGCCATCTTAACGCGAACCCTCGGTCAGGCGGCGCTTCACGTAAGATTGCACCGTCTCGATCATCGGCTTCATATGCGCCTCATCATCTTTGAAGAAGTGATCGGCGCCTTCGATCTCTTCGTGGGTGATGGTGATGCCCTTTTGCTCGCGCAGTTTGGCAACGAGCGTATGCGTGTCTTTGGGCGGGGCCACGCGGTCGGCGGTGCCGTTGATGATCAGCCCCGAAGACGGGCAGGGCGCGAGGAACGAAAAGTCATACATATTCGCAGGCGGCGCGACCGAGATGAAACCAGTTATCTCGGGGCGGCGCATCAAAAGCTGCATGCCGATCCACGCGCCAAACGAGAAGCCCGCGACCCAGCAATGCTTGGAGTTCGGGTTCATCGCTTGCAGGTAATCGAGCGCCGAGGCGGCATCGGACAACTCGCCAATGCCCTGATCGTACTCGCCTTGGCTGCGGCCCACGCCACGGAAGTTGAACCGCAACACCGTGAAGCCGATTTTGTGAAACGCGTAATGCAGGTTGTAAACAACCCGGTTGTTCATGGTGCCGCCGTATTGCGGATCGGGATGCAGGAAAATCGCGATCGGCGCATCGGGGGCAGGCTGCGGGTGGTAGCGACCTTCAAGGCGACCTTCGGGACCGGGAAAAATAACTTCGGGCATGCTCACTCGCTTGGGCTTTTGCCGTTTCGGCCCCCGGGGTTGGGCTTTGCGAAAACTTGACGCAGAAAGACCAAAACCCTAGGACGAAACCAACCCGGCACAATGCCGGGCATTCGGATGACCCCGAGTTAAGCGGCCCGGGGCGCGGCGTCAATGCTTCGCCCATTTTCCCTTGCGTTGTGTGGCGCAACTGTGGCGGGAATATCGGCTGCAAAAAGGGGCGCGCAGGAGATAGCGGATGAAACTTTCGACCAAAGGGCGTTACGCGATGGTGGCGCTGGCCGATCTGGCAACGATCGGCCCTGCGCAGATGACCTCGCTCGCCGAAATCTCCAAACGACAAGATATTTCGCTGCCCTATCTCGAGCAGCTTTTTGTGCGGCTGCGGCGCGCGGGGCTTGTGGCCTCGGTGCGGGGGCCGGGTGGCGGCTACAAACTCGCCAAAGCGCCTGCGGATATCCGTATCTCAGAAGTGTTTGAGGCGGTGGATGAAACGGTCTCGGCTTTGCATGTGGGGGCAGGGGCCTCGGGCGGTGTGTCGGGGAGCCGCGCGCAATCGCTCGCCAACCGTTTGTGGGAAAGCCTCTCGGCGCAGGTTTTTGTGTTTTTGCATCAGACCACCTTGGAAGATGTGGTGAAAAACACGCTCAAACCCTGCCCGGCGGTGCCGAACCTGTTTTCGGTTGTGGACGAGTAAACCCGCAAGGTTGCAACGCTGCGCAATTTCTCGGACAAGGATCAAAAGGTTCCTTGATGCGCGCCACGCGCCCGGGCGGAAATGACACGACTTTACCTAGACTGGAATGCCACAACCCCGCTGCGCGCCGAGGCGCGCGCGGCGATGGTTGCGGCGATGGAGATCACCGGCAACCCGTCGTCGGTGCATGCCGAAGGGCGCGCAGCGAAAGCGGCGATTGAAACCGCCCGCGCGCAGATCGCAGCGGCGCTTGGGGCCGAGGGGGCGGATATCATCTTTACCTCTGGCGCGACCGAAGCCGCCGCGCTCGCGCTTGCGGGCCGGGGCGTCGCTTGCGCAGAGGTCGAACATGATGCCGTTTCGGCATGGTGCGACAATCGGCTCAGCGTGGATGGTTGGGGCCGGGTGACAGTGAGCGACCCTGCAAGCGCCGCGCTGCAACTCGCCAATTCCGAAACCGGGGTGATTCAGGTGCTGCCCGAGGGGCTTTGGGCGGCGGATCTGACCCAAGCTTTTGGTAAGATTCCCTTTGCCTTCAACTGGCTGGGCGTGACTTGCGGTTTTATTTCCGCCCATAAATTGGGCGGACCGAAGGGAATTGGGGCCTTGGTGGTAAAGCGTGGCACGGAAATTGCAGCGCAGCTGAAAGGCGGCGGGCAAGAGATGGGGCGGCGCGCGGGCACTGAAAACTTGATCGGAATCGTTGGTTTCGGCGCTGCTGCACAGGCTGCGGCGTCCGATTTGGCCCAAGGAATGTGGGCGGAAATCGCCGAGATTAGAAATATTCTAAAAGAGGCTCTGGAATTCCCGACGAAAGAAGTCTATTTTCCCGGGTGGGAGACGCCGCTAGAGTGTAAAGCGACGGGTGAGGGACCGCTGGAGGTTCTGCCCAACACGCTTTCGGTGGTCGCGCCGGGCTGGAAGGGCGAGACGCAGGTGATGCGGATGGACCTTGCAGGCATTGCGATCTCGGCGGGCTCGGCCTGTTCTTCGGGCAAGGTGCGCGCAAGTCGCGTGCTGCGCGCGATGGGATGGGGCGAAGAAGATGCGGGTTCGGCGATACGCATATCGTTGGGTCCGGGAGTGACACGGGACGAGGTGCTGCGCTTTGCCGAGACATGGCGCGCAGCCTATCAAAAGCACCGCGGCAGGCGCTGACGCGGGCAAAGGCGGAGAGGGAACGAAGGTGACGCAGGAAACGGACATCCGCGAGGGCGTGGACCGCGAAACGGTCGAAACCGTCCAGAACATGGGCTCCTACAAATATGGGTGGGAGACCGAGATCGAAATGGAATATGCCCCTAAAGGCATTTCCGAAGAGATCGTGCGTCTGATTTCGCAAAAGAACGACGAGCCGGAATGGATGCTGGAATGGCGGCTTCAGGCTTATGCGCGCTGGGTCGAGATGAAAGAGCCGGAATGGGCTTTGCTTGATCTGCCGAAGATCGACTACCAAGACCTGTATTATTATGCGCGCCCCAAGAGCATGGTGGAAAAGCCGAAGTCGCTGGACGAGGTGGACCCCAAGCTGCTCGCAACTTACGAAAAACTCGGCATTCCGCTGAAGGAACAGATGATCCTTGCGGGCGTTGAAGGGGCCGAGAATATCAATCTTGAAGAACGTCAGGTCGCCGTGGATGCGGTGTTTGATAGCGTCTCTGTTGGCACGACCTTTAAGGAAAAGCTGGCCGAAGCGGGCGTGATCTTCTGCTCGATTTCGGAAGCGATCAAAGAGCATCCGGAACTCGTCAAGAAATACCTTGGCTCGGTGGTGCCGCAAACCGACAACTACTTTGCCACGCTCAACAGCGCCTGTTTCTCGGATGGCTCGTTCGTTTATGTGCCGCCGGGCACCCGCTGCCCGATGGAGCTTTCCACCTATTTCCGCATCAACGCGGAAAACACCGGGCAGTTTGAGCGCACGCTGATCGTCTGCGACAAGGGCGCTTATGTCAGCTACCTTGAAGGCTGCACCGCACCGAAGCGTGATACCGCGCAACTCCATGCCGCCGTTGTGGAAATTGTCATCTTGGAAGATGCCGAGGTGAAATATTCCACGGTGCAAAACTGGTTCCCCGGCGACGAGGAAGGCAAAGGCGGGATCTACAACTTTGTCACCAAACGCGCCGATTGCCGTGAGCCGCGCGCCAAGGTGATGTGGACGCAGGTGGAAACCGGCTCTGCGATCACCTGGAAATACCCTTCATGCATCTTGCGCGGCGATGACAGCTCGGGCGAGTTTTACTCGATCGCGATTGCCAACAACTACCAGCAAGCCGACACCGGCACCAAAATGGTGCACCTTGGCAAAAACACCCGTTCGCGGATTGTGTCCAAGGGCATCTCGGCAGGCCAAGCGCAAAACACCTATCGCGGCCTTGTGTCGATGCACCCGCGCGCCAAAAACTCGCGCAACTACACGCAATGCGACAGCTTGCTGATTGGCGATAAATGCGGCGCCCACACCGTGCCTTACATCGAGGTGAAGAATAACTCCTCGCGAGTCGAACACGAGGCGACCACCTCCAAGGTCGATGACGATCAACTCTTCTACTGCCGTGCGCGTGGCGTGGGCGAAGAAGAGGCCGTGGCGCTGGTTGTGAACGGTTTCTGCCGCGACGTGTTGCAGGCGCTGCCGATGGAATTTGCCATGGAAGCCCAATCGCTCGTTGCCATTTCGCTTGAAGGGTCGGTGGGCTGATGTCCGCCACCCAATTCTTTTCCCTTTCCTGCGCGCGGCCTGCGCACCGCTGACCCCAAGGACAAAAATATGCTTGAAATCAAGAACCTGCACGTCAAACTTGAAGACGAGGACAAGGTGATCCTGAAGGGGATGAACCTGACGGTCGAAACAGGCAAAGTGCATGCAATCATGGGGCCGAACGGCTCTGGCAAATCCACCATGAGCTATGTGCTTTCGGGTCGCGATGGCTATGAAGTGACCGATGGCTCGGCTAAGCTGGGCGATACCGAATTGCTCGACCTTGAGCCCGAAGAGCGTGCAGCGGCGGGCCTCTTCTTGGCGTTCCAATATCCGGTGGAGATCCCGGGCGTCGGCAACATGACTTTCCTGCGCACCGCGCTCAACGCGCAACGCAAAGCGCGCGGCGAAGAAGAGCTTTCGGCAGGCGAATTCCTCAAGCTGGTGCGCGCGAAAGCGAAAACGCTGAAGATCGACGCCGATATGCTCAAGCGTCCGGTGAACGTTGGCTTCTCGGGCGGTGAGAAAAAGCGCAACGAGATTCTGCAAATGGCGATGCTTGAGCCGAAGATGTGCATCCTTGATGAAACCGACTCCGGGCTCGATGTGGATGCGATGCGTCTTGTGGCCGATGGCGTGAACGCGCTGCGCTCGCCCGACCGCAGCTTCTTGGTGATCACCCACTACCAACGCCTGCTCGATCACATCAAACCCGATGTCGTGCATATCATGGCCGATGGCCGCATTTTGCAAACCGGCGGGCCGGAGCTGGCGCTGGAAGTCGAGAAGAACGGCTATGCCGAGATCCTCGCGGCGCATGGGCTGACGGAGGCGAAGTGATGGCGGCGAGCGAAGCTTTGAGCGCGCGGCTTGCGGCGCAGCCCGCCGGGCCGGGCTTTGATGCGGGCCGCCAAGCGGCGGCGGATCGGCTGGCCGCGATGGGCCTGCCCGGTCGGCGCGATGAATACTGGCGCTGGACCGACCCGACCCCGTTTAACGCCGAAACCGCAACCCCGGCCGCGCCGGGCGAGGCAGAAGCGCCGCTGTTTGCCGAGGTGGACAGCCTTAAGGTCGTGTTTGTGGATGGCGTCTTTGATGCCGAAGCCTCAGACGATCTGGCGATGGGCGGGGTGGAAATCTCGCGCCTTGCGGCCTCGGAGCCCGCTTGGGCGACGGGTCTTTATGGCGCGCTCGAAGCGGCGGGCCAAAACCCGGTGAAACGCCCCTTTGCCGCGCTCAATACCGCGCAGGCCTCGGATGGGCTTTTGATCCGTGTTACGGCACAGGCCGAAAAAGCCATCAATCTGGTTTATGTCCACAAATCAGAGGTTTCCGACCCGGTGTTGCACCATCTGATCAAGATGGAAGAGGGCGCAGAACTCACCATTTTGGAAACCGGCCCGGCTGGGGCGCGCTTCAACAAAGCGATGGAAGTGGATGTCGCCAAAGGCGCGCGGTTCCACCACATCCGTGTGCAAGGGGCCGAACAGGACCGCCGAGCCGTGACGCATATCTTTGCGCGCGTGGCCGCTGAGGCTTTGTTCAAAAGCTTTACGCTGACCGTGAATGGCCAACTCACCCGCAACGAAGCCTATATCGACATGGTGGGCGATGATGCGGTCGCGCACATTGCCGGTGCCGCGCTTGGCGATGGCAAAGACGGCAAATTTCACCACGACGACACGGTCTTTGTGACGCATGGGGCGCTGCGCGGTGAAAGCCGCCAAGTCTTCAAAAAAGTGCTCAAAAACGGGGCCTTGGGCACGTTTCAAGGCAAAATCTGGGTCAAACCCGGCGCGCAAAAGACCGATGGCTATCAAATCAGCCAGTCGCTCTTGCTGGATGAGGACAGCCAGTTCCTTGCCAAGCCCGAACTCGAGATTTATGCCGATGACGTGAAGTGCTCGCATGGCTCCACGACCGGGGCCATTGACGACACGGCGCTGTTTTATCTGCGCTCGCGCGGCGTGCCGGAAGAGGAAGCCAAGGGCCTGTTGGTGTTGAGCTTCCTTGCCGATGCGATCGACGAGATCGAGGATGAGGCGCTGAAAGAGGAAATCGTCGCCCGGCTCGAAGATTGGCTGGCGCGGCACCGCAGCTAAGGAGCGCCTTATGGCCGCCGTGGACGATATCTGGCGCAGCTACCGCAGCCCCCGCAAGGTGGTGCGGCAACACTTTTCCCGCGCACGGTCTGAACCACGGCTTTTCACCCTGCTTGTCGCGGCCATGATCGTGATCTTCACGGCACAATGGCCGCGCCTTGCCCGGCAGCAGTTTGAAAACCCCGATGTGCCAATGGCCGGGTTGATGCTGGGCACGGCAATGGCCTTGGCGGCGGTGACGCCCTTCATCTACTTGCTGGCTTGGCTTGTCACCCAAGCCTTGCGGCTCGTCGGTGGGCGCGGCGATGGTTATGGCGGGCGGCTTGCGCTGTTCTGGGCGCTGCTTTCGGTCTCGCCTTTGATGTTGCTGCAAGGGCTGGTCACCGGGATGATTGGTCCGGGACTGCAAGCCAATGTGATCGGCGGGATCGTCTTTGCGGTCTTTGTGCTCTTTTGGGGCATGGGGATTAAAGTGACCCAGTTTGAGCCGGTGCAAACCGGGACCCCAGAATGACCTTTTCGGCCTATCTTGCGCTGGTGCGACTGAGCCTGTCCAACCCGACAGCGGCCACGCAAATGGTGCAGAGCCTGCTGAATACCGCCTCCGCACGGTGGCTGGCACTGGCGGCGGTGATCACCTCGGGGGCCGCTTTGGGCGCCTTGGGCGAGATTTTGTTTTCGCTCGTGACGGGCATCGACCTTGGCCCGACCGCTTCGCCGGTCCGGCTTGGGCTCGTGCAAGCGGGGCTGATGCTTTACGCGGCGGCCGCGCTGACGATCTTTGGCCGCCAATTCGGTGGGCAGGGCAATTTTGCGGGCGCCTTTGCGGTGATCATCTGGATCCAGGCGATCTTGGTGGGCGCGCAAGCGGTGCAGGTGGTGGTGCTGACGCTGTTCCCGGTGATTGGCGTTTTGATGACGCTGACCATCTTCGTGCTGATGATCTGGCTCTTGATCCAATTTACTGCCGCGCTGCATGGGTTCACCAATATGTGGCTGACCGGGGCAGGGGTTCTGGCCGTCTTATTTGGCTCGGCGGTGATGCTGGGCTCTGTGTTTCTATCGCTTGGCCTTACGCCGCCATTCATGACCGAAAGCTGAAAGGGCTTGCCGATGTTCGATGTCGAAAAGATCCGCGCCGATTTTCCGATCCTGTCGCGGCAGGTGCATGGAAAGCCGCTGGTCTATCTCGACAATGGGGCCTCGGCGCAAAAGCCTTTGTGTGTGATCGACGCGATGGATCAGATGTATCGCGAAGATTATGCCAATGTGCACAGGGGTTTGCACACGCTTTCGAATATCTCGACCGAGCGGTATGAGGCGGTGCGGGGCACGGTGGCGAAGTTCCTCAACGCCCCCGATGAAGAAGAGATCGTCTTCACCACGGGCTCGACCGAGGGGATCAACCTTGTCTCCTACGCTTGGGCCGCGCCGCGTTTGCAACCGGGCGATGAGATCGTGCTCTCGATCATGGAGCACCATGCCAATATCGTGCCGTGGCATTTTCTGCGCGAACGCCAAGGTGTGGTGCTGAAATGGGTCGAGATTGAGCCCGATGGCAGCCTGCCCGCTGAAAAGGTGCTGGAGGCGATTGGCCCGCGCACGAAGCTGGTGGCGATCACGCAAATGTCGAACGTGCTCGGCACGGCGGTGGATGTGAAAACCATTTGCACCGGCGCGCGCGAAAAGGGCGTTCCGGTTCTGGTCGATGGCTCGCAAGGCTCGGTGCATGGGCCGGTGGATGTCGCCGATATTGGCTGTGATTTCTACGCGATCACCGGGCACAAGCTTTACGGGCCAAGCGGGTCGGGCGCGATCTATATCAAGCGTGACCGGATGGAAGAGATGCGCCCCTTCTTGGGCGGCGGCGATATGATCGACACGGTCACCCGCGACACCGTCACCTATGCCAAACCGCCGATGCGGTTTGAGGCGGGCACGCCGGGGATCGTGCAGCAAATCGGGCTGGGTGTGGCGCTTGAATACCTGATGCAGATCGGCATGGAAAACGTGGCCCGGCACGAGGCCGACTTGCGCGCCTATGCGGAAGAAAAGCTCTTTGGGCTCAACTGGCTGCAGGTGCAGGGGCAGGCGAAGGACAAAGGCGCGATCTTTTCCTTCACGCTTGATGGCGCGGCCCATGCCCATGATATTTCAACGATTTTGGACCAGCGCGGCGTGGCGGTGCGGGCCGGCAGCCATTGTGCCATGCCGCTGATGCAGCACTTGGGGCTTTCGGCCACCGCGCGCGCCTCTTTTGCGATGTACAACACCCGCGCCGAGGTGGATGCGCTCGTTTCCGCGCTTGAACTGTGCCACGATCTTCTGGGCTAAGGCGCAAACAAATCGCGCGCGAAATCATTGGTGGGCTGCACAGAGCGGTTGCAGCCCCCAAATTTTCCGGCTATCACCCACGCAAGCTGCACCCGTAGCTCAGCTGGATAGAGTACTGCCCTCCGAAGGCAGGGGTCACAGGTTCGAATCCTGTCGGGTGCGCCAATCAATTCAATAGCTTGCATCGCGCACTTTATCCGCCTCGTCGGGCCTGTATCTGTTACTTGTAACGGTTTGCGGCTCTTGACATGCCATCGAGCGCGGCGCGGGCCGATTCCATATGATCCGGGGCATGGTGGCCATAGACCCGCTCGATGGTCTCGATTGAGGTCGAGAAGAACCCGGCAACATGCCATTTATCCGCGCCACCTTGCAGTGCCCATGTGATTGCTGTGTGTTTGAGCGTGTGGGGCGTGACGCCTTTCAGTTCTGCCGACGCAACGGCTTTGGCGAAGCCGCGCTTGATGTCGCCAACCCGGGCGCCCTGGTATTCGACAGCCCACACGGCGCCGGATTTGTGCCAGCGCTTGAGGTGGGCGAGCAGTTTGCGCGGGATCGGGGCAGGGCTGCGGCGCTTGTTGGTCGTCCGCTCGCCTTCACCCATGCGGTACATGATACCGTTTTCGAGGTCGAACCAGCCGCCAACAGTGTTTGGCGCGAAGCCCATCCGCAGCAGCGCGTCTTTACGGGTACCGGAGTAAAGGCCGATCAGGATGAAGCGGGCGATGTGGCTGGCCTTGTGGCCACGATAAGCGTGCCAGATCAGTTTGGCGGCTTCAGACCGGGTCAGATATCTTTCCCGCGGCGCTGATTTCGGTGGCATTGTCACTGCAGGGGCCGAGAGGATGTGCCCCTCATGATGGCAATAGTTCAGTGCAGCCTGCAGCGTGCCCAGTTCGCGTCTTACCGTATCTGGCGCGACGGGGCGGCTTTCGCCGTCCGGGCAGCCAAAGGTCGTGCGCCGGGTCTTGGCATATCGGCGACAAGTTTCCCCTTTGATATGTGCTACTTTGAGCGGGCCCCAGAATGGCAAGAGCGCCTCGATCGCGTAGCCAATACGCTCTGGGGCTGCCACGCTTGGAGCATATTCTTCAGCATAGATCGTCAGGATCTCGGAGACGGTTATCTCGTGTGGTTCAGCGGCAGCACTGTGGCGCCCCTTTGTCGCGATGTAGGCGGCGAGGGCTTTTTCAGCTTCTGCGCGGCTGACACAGCCCGTTGATTGATCTGGGCATCCGGTGTCTCGGATATACCAGTGCGGGCGGTGCGCGAATTTGTGGAGGCGTGGGCCTTTTGCTGGTCTCGGCATTTTTGGATCAACTCCCCAAGGCTGGCCTTTTCGATGCGTATAGCTCTGCCCATGCGCACGAGATAGCCGTGCTGCTCTGCAGCGGTGCGTAGGCTTGCGCGCGGCACCCCGAGCTCGGCGGCGGCGGCGTCAATGGTCATGAGGTCATGCTTGGTCATGGGGGGCCTCCTCATCTCGCGGTAGGGGGGCATTGGGAGCGTGGCGAGCCATGCATTCGCCTCGTCGGCGGTAGAGCCAAGGCGCTGCAGCTGTTCGCCGGTGCGCGACGGTCCGGCATGAATGCGATCCTTCGGCGATACTTCCTCGGCCGCTTGTGCTGGCGCATCATCATATGTTTGGCCGCGCGCCTCCCAATAGGCACGCTTTTCGGCTTCGATGGCATCCATGATGGCTGCCTTGCCCGCGTCGATCGAGCGCGCGCGCTTGCCCGTCGCGGTCCGGATCGCGGCGAGGATCTCGATCAGCTCAGCCTTGCGCAGCTTGATCATGCCGCTGCGCGTGAGGCAGGGCCAGTAGAGGCGCTTTCCGTCGACAGTGATAGTGGCACTCTGGTCAGCCATCGCAGCCTCCCGTCAGATCAGGTTGAGCGCCATCGCCACGCCAACGCAGATGATCGCGCTTGAGGCGTAGAGGATCGGCAGGATCGTGGCGGCGATGGCGAGGCCAAAGCCGTTGGTTTCCTCTTCCTCGGCGGCTTCGGCGAAGTGAAAGATGAAGGCGAGGCCGAGAGCGCCTAGCGTTATGAGGGCAATGCCGATGGTGAGGGTCATGCCGCACCGCCTTTCAACTTCTCGGCCAGCTTTCCCGGATCGACCGCAAACCGAACGGCGACGCGCCGGATGATCTCGGCACGTTCCGCGCGCAAGAGCCCGAAAGGCGTGTGTCGATGGGCGTGGGCCAGCGCTTCGGCGGCTTCATCGGCGGCGGTGGCGAGGCGGGTTTTGGCAGCGTCCAGCATCACACCATCCCCAACGCGGCTTTATAGATATCCATGATCGCCTCTTCTTCGGTGACGTCGTTCTTGTCGCGTTTGCGCAAGGCGATGATCTTCTTCATCACCTTGGTGTCGTAGCCGCGCGCCTTGGCCTCGGCCATCACGTCTTTCTGCTGCTCGGTGATGTCTTTCTTCTCGGCGTCCAGATGTTCGTATTGTTCGATGAACTGGCGCAGTTCCTCGGCGGCGACGTTGTAAACGCGATCGCGCACGTCTTTGTCAGCTTGGGTTTCCTTCATCGGCGTTTGATCAAGCATGGGCTTTCCCCGCACGAAGACCGCTTAGGTCTTTTGTTTCGTTCCCAGGCGATGGCGCGATCTGCAACCGCTCCGCGTGGCGGACCTCGGCGAAGGTTCTCGTGGTGAAGGTCAAACCATGAGCGGCTTGCCAGTCGTCACATGTTTGGCGGAGGCGGGCGAGCAGATCGGCTCGCTGCACTTCGGTCGCATCGAAGAATGGACCTTCATCGTCTTCGTGGAGGTCCAGAAAATTGGGCGGGGCTTCCTCGATTAGTTCCAAAACCTGTTCGGTGGCGATGAAGTCGGCGATCCGCAAATCGCGCCTTCGGGCCTCGATAACGTAGATCGTTGCGACCGGGGTGTCGCCACTAGGGGCTTCGAAACTGTCATGCCCCACCGCAGCTGTCAGAACGGCCTCACGGCTGGTGCAGGGGCCGATGGGATAGGTTTCGCCGTCCGTGCTGGCATACCAGTGCCATTGTTGGGGACAATCAGGCATGTTGGCTTGGTCGTGGGCCATGGTCTGGCTCCTTTGGGAGAGAGAATGGCGGGCGGAGTGGCAATCGGAACCGCGGAGACCCCGCCCGCATCCGCGCGACCACCGCGCGAATGGGTGTTAGATGGCAGGCTGGTTTTGCGCGGTTTTGCGGCGCAGTGCGGCGGTGAGCAGTTCGGCGCGCATCGCGTCGATGGTGTCGCCCGATTGGGTCAGTTTTCTGATGGCCCAGCAGAGCCAATCGGCGCTCGCATTTGGATGGCCTCGGACGGCTTGGGGGCGTGGCGTGCACGCCGCCTCTTGCTCGAAAGCATCCTCCTCTACCCCGGCCTTCTGACCGAAGCCCAGCTGATCGAGGTGACGGCATGATCTACCTGACCTTTACCGATGAAGCCGAAGCGCTGGCCGCTCTTTATGAAGTCGATGGGGAAACCCCGCGCTATCCCGGGCTGGAGATCCTCAACCCATGCCCGATGCCGGTGAGCGAGGCCACGGGCGAAGTTGACGACGAGGGCCTGCCGATCATCGCGGCGGTGCCGGGCTATCACGTCAACTGCGTCTGCCCGATGGGAACTTGCCCGCCGGAGCTGGACCCGTGGCGGGTTTATCCGGTGACGCCCTTCGCGGTGCTGGCGACATGACCTTGCGCGCGATGCTGCGGCTGTGGTGGCTTTGGCTCGCCATCGCCGCAGCACTCGGCGGCGCGCTGGCTTGGGGACATTACACCCGCCTGCGCGCTGACCTTGCCGCCACGCGGGCCGATCTGGCGGCCGCGCAGGGCAGGGTGGCGGCCTATGCCGAAGCGGCCGAGATCCGGCGCCGGTCAGACGAAACCCAAGCGCGGCTGCGAGAGGAAGCGGCCGCGCTCGATCACCAGCTCGAACAAATGGAGGGGGGCGATGCGCCGCTTAGCGATTACCTGCGCACTGCTGCTGGCCGCCTGTGGCGCTGACCCCGCGCCGCCGCCGCTGGCCGGGCTCGATCTCGCGCCTTGTGCGGGCTGGACCGGTGGGGTGCCGGATACCGAGCAGAGGTTGATGCGCGCCGCCGCTGCGGAAAGGGCAGGGCGGCTCTGTGCGAACGCGAAGTTGGTCGCGGTGGGGGAGGGGGCTGGGAGTAGGGAATAGTGGGGAAAACCCACCATTGCCGCTATGGGGATTCACATATCGAAAACCAATTCATCCCCTTGTCATTGGCGAGGTTTGTCCCGGTCAGTGAAAGCTGGCCGGGGTTTTGACCATTTTGCCTAGGCAGCGAAAATGCTCAGCCATCCTCAATACACCACGACAGCCGCACATCATGATCACCGCGCGCCCTGCAGTCCGCGCATTTCGCGCAGATCACCACGTTATCGACCGTTCTTTCCGACGTACGCTTGCCCAACCCGAAACCGACCACTATCAACCCAAGGACTCTCGTTATGACTGAGGGACGACCGGAGGCAGGTCTACGGCTAAAGCGTTGCCTTCGTTTCATTTTTCACGACCCCAAAATGTCCAAAACATCTTCTCGATGGGTTTTTAATACTAATAACAAAGATCACTTCATTGTTGTTGTATACAATATTTTTCTGAAGTCTTTCAGCCTGTTAGTGTAAAAGTCTTTTTGAAAAAGCCTGCCAGGGTATCGAGAGATGATATGACGATTTCCCAAATTGACGCGCACCCTATTAAGGTTCTCACGCAAAATCGCAGCGATAAAAGCAGCCCAAGGAAAAAGTTGATTGAAGTTAATCCGCAGAAGATATGCGTTTGCTTTCCGGTCTTCTTCAATGCTAATGTCGCTGCCGACGTAATTATTTGCGGCTGCGACCATCCCTCGAAAAGCGTGAGAAAAGCCATGCTTTTCCGCATTATGGACCACATGCTCGATCACTGCGCAGCCAAAAGTCTCAGCCAGCATGCGTAGCTCGACAAGGCTCATTAAATCAATTCTGCCAGCGACATAGCGGCGATGCGCGACTTGAGAATGCCAAATGAAATGAAAAACGGCGTCTTCATCGTCAAGGGTATGAAAAAATACTTCAGAGTCGCGATAAATTGCCGATCTTTGCACGCCTGAAGGCAGATGCAAATCCCCCTGCAACTCTTTGTTATAAACGTGCCAGTGGATTTCTACCAAAGTTTCGTCTCTTCGCATGCCCGGCGCATGTTTCCCAATATGCATATTTATGCCGGCCTCTTGTGTATCCTTGTAGCCAAGCTTTCGCAGCATATCGCATGCTTCAAGAGTACGGCTTTTGGGTACCAGTATATCTAGGTCCAGCATATACCTATCCGCGATGTTTCCATAAAAGCCTTGCGTGAGATGCGCGGCACCCTTGAACAAGAGCGGATGAATACCCATAGAATTAAGATTCGAAATGACCTCAAGCAGATCTTGCTTCAATCCGGCGTTTCTCTTGCAGTTTTCCGAACGAATGAACTGGAAGTAATCAAGCAATGATTTAGAGGCGAAGTGGGACGCATTGTCTCGTTCAGACAGTCGCCCAAGCAGTGGGGTCACATGGTGTATCGCGGCAAGAATGGAAATTTTTTCATCAAATTTTTGATCTAACGGGTGCTCTGGGCAGAGTTGATCATCTAAGGCGCACCGCACCAAAATACACAGATTTCGAAAAACTCTGGCGTGGCTAGGCAGTCCATCTTCAAAGGAAACTTTCGAAGTGAATTTTGTATGTTGCATTTGATTGATTAATCTCCGCGCAACTGCATAAGAGATTTGATGATTTGCAGCCCGCCATTAGTCGTCCCATATGACAACGAAAAGCAAGGCAGCGGCTCCAGCCATTCAAGAAAATCCGGAAGATTCTTGGCGTCATCAACAGGCCAAGTTCCGCAATCTTGCAATCGGCTCAAGGCCTGCATGGGATCCAGCCGCCGAACCTTGCTATTTTCGCCCTTCGACCATTGGGGAAAAAGAATCATTCGGACAGGGTAGCCCATGTTCAGGTCGATATCTTTTGGACTCGGAAGGAACCGAATCCGTCGGGAGCCCACACCTCTTATCGGAAGATCTGACAGATCAGCACCGAGAATTTCGGAAACGATCTGCCAACTTCCCGATTTCAGGCTCAATGGGAGCGGGCATGGCCAAGCTAGACCTGTACCCCTCTCAATCGGCGTCGCGTCTTCAGCAAGCAAACGACCGCCGATAGAAATCAGACCGCAGGTCAGAGTGGTCTTTCCGGCACCCGTTGGAGCAGTAAGCAGAACCGTCCCAAACCCCGGAAAAAAAACCGCCGCAGCGTGCAGCACTGCGGCGACATTTATATTCCCGTTAAGTTCCTTGGCCAAAAGCCGGATGATCGGAGACCAACTCACGCGTCGAACCTCCAAAATGAATTGACCGTCTTTGAAAAGAGCGCTTTTCCCGTCTTCGACCAAAAGATCTAACGTCGTTTCTGCTCTCCCCTCAACGCTATAGGGAGAGAGCATATCCCCTAAGGCGAGAGACAGGACCCTGTGCCAGCAGCGCACTCGGACGATCCGGGTTCCGAAAGAGACCGTCATGTCGAGACAGGCGGGATCAAGTGACAAAGACCAATTGCGGCTTGCGGTATAGATGCACTCATCCAAAGGGTCTGCTGGAAGCTGTGAAAGCGCTTCCAGCATCACATCTTCTGGCGCCTCAACTAGCGCGGGCATAGTCTCTTTGCCGAGCGCCCATATCCGCCCATTATCTGGTTCTTGCAGCACCAAATGGTCAGCGAAATAAGCTTTCACAGAACATCACCATTACGTTTGTATCGCCCGAAAGACATTCCGGACCTCGAAGTTAAATTCGAGTAACGTTTTTATTACCAGTTAGTCGAATCAGAAGCCGAGGCTTTGGCGCTTTTCGGAGTGGCAATCACCGCAATCATGCCCGCAGCGGCAGCAGTTGAGGTCAACTTCACCAGCCGCGCCACTGCAGCACGCCGTTCTGGATCCGACGGGCCTTCGACTTCTGTATTTTCAGTATTAGTTTTCATATACTTGTCTCCCTCTTTTCGTGACATTTTTAAAAGACTGTGGCGAAGTGCTTAAAATAAGAAGTCATCAGCACTTAGAAGCGTTCCCACGCGCGCCACCCAAGCTCCATCAACGGTGATGCTCCCTCCAAGACCATCGGTAATGAGTTCGAGATTAATCACGCTGCCCAGCCTAACCGAACCAGAAATCGCACCTTCAACTTCGGACCAAGTCAGATTGTAAGCGCGCAAATCGATCAAATCGGAGCTATCAAAATCCATGATGGTGTCATGACCATTTGCGCCTGAAAAGACAAAAATATCGGCGCCATCCGTCAGGTCAGAAGGAGCCTTTACGTCCCCGTACAGGATGTCATCTCCCTCGCCGCCATCAATGACATCGTTGCCACCATATACTCCGCGCAGATCAGCCTTGTTGCTATCTCCCCAGATCGTGTCATTCCCGCTGCCACCAAGGAGAGTGTCATCTCCAAAGGTTATATCGATCTTATTTTGATTAAGACCCTTAGCAGAATCTCCGATGATGAGATCCGCGCCTGCACCACCTGAAATCGAGTCATCTCCAAAATTTATTGTGCCAACGTGGTTACGAAAGGCTTCAGCACTGTCGCCAATGATGGTATCATTGCCATCGTCGCCGGATAGCGTGTCATTTCCGAACACAAGAGTGCCTATATAGACATTTAGAGCATTTCCCGTGCCACTGTCTCCATAGATGAGGTCATCATCGGCCCCTCCAAAGATTCTATCATTCCCCGTTGAAATCACGTCGACATCTACATCTAGATCGCTAAATGCGCCGGCATCACCATAAATCGTGTCATTTCCGGTCCCGCCGTAAAGCTCATCGGAACCCGTCATGATCAGAGCGATATATGACAGCGACGAGGCAGAAAGAGATAATACGCCGTAGTCGCCATAAATAGCGTCATTTCCGTCGCCGGCGTAGATTTCATCTGGGTAAGCCGCGACATATGTGCCGATATCGGCGACGATTGCGGCTGCATTCGCATCTTCGCCATAGACTGTGTCATTGCCGATGCCAAGCCAAAGGCGATCGTTTCCTGCTCCGCCATAGGCGGTTACGTCCAAATCATACGCGAATGCATCGGCTAATCCGTAAAGCCCCCTATGTGCGGGATCGATCGTCAACGTCAAGATGTCATCGCCGCCAGCGAGATCGAAAAAAGTAACCCCATCAAACCGCGCCAATGTGGTTTGGCCGAGGGTGAGATCATAGGCGAAAACTTCATTTTCCGAACTGCCGATCAAGTCAAGGTCAGTATAAACCCATGAGGATCCACTCATTCCCTCGATGGAAACTAACTCGCCTGTCCACTCATTTATTGCATATCCTCTAGAGCTGAAGCGCCCCTGAATCGTAAAAAACGCCATATTTAATACTCCAGCCGACATATGTCAGACCCCCACTAAGAGGCATCTGATCAAGTAAACAAAACAAATTGCCCCGACAAAGACAGGACAACCTCTTAAAACCCGACGTTTTGCCTGAGACTCAGGTAAACATTTTATGAATTTGCAGCGAGGCTGCATTGGAGTCAATCTTTAGTTGTGGCACGGATTAAGCCAATCAACTCAAGGAGTCTATTGGGCGCATCGATTGCTGCGTTCGCGTCTTTATGCGCACTTTGGTCGCGTCCTGAGTTACCCTTTCGATCGAGTGCAGGTATCAATCGGCGGCGATCGCAGATTTCGGTGACGGCCCCGGGATAGGCGGGGCCGCCCGCCTGTTCATTCTCCGCGAAGCCGGGATTTCTCGCGCAGCACGCCGCGCTTCATGCGGTCAAAGGCGCGGTCGCGGGCATGGGTCTCGGCCAGTGTTTCGGAATTGATCCGGTCCTCGCGTTGTAGCTTTTGCCAGCGCAGAAGCCGCGCCGGATCGACCGCCCCCGCCGCAATCGCACCCTGCACCGCGCAGCCCGGCTCGGTCTGATGCGTGCAATCGTGAAACCGGCACGCCCGCGCCAGCGTGTCGAGATCGTCGAAGGTGGCGGCAATCCCCGCCTCGGCGCCGCTCAGCCGCAATTCGCGCATGCCGGGCGTATCGATCAGCCAGCCGCCCGAGACCAGCGCGCGCAGATGCCGCCCGGTGGTGGTGTGGCGCCCCTTCGCATCGTCCGCGCGGATCGGCGCGGTGGCCTGTGCCTCGCCGGTCAGCGCATTGGCCAGCGTGGTCTTGCCCACGCCCGACGAGCCCAAAAGCGCCACCGTCTGCCCCGCGCGCGCCCAATCGGCAAGCCGCTCCCCCGGCGCGCGCGCATCAAGCGCCACCACCGCGACGCGCCGGTCGACTGCCTCGGCCCGTGCCTGCCACGCCTCGGGCTCGGGACTTTCATCGGCCTTGGTCAGCACGATCACCGGGGTTACGCCCGAGGCGCGGGCGAGCGCCAGATAGCGCTCGATCCGCGCCGGGTTGAAATCGGCGTTGCACGAGGTGGTGAGGAACAGCGTGTCGACATTGGCGGCGATCAGTTGCCGCGCCGCCCCGGTGCCGGCGGCGCGCCGCGCAAGGGTGGCGCGGCGCTCAAGCAGGCGCACAAGGCGGGTTCCGTCGTACAGGGCCCAGTCGCCCACCGCGATTTCGGCGGTGCAAAGCCCCGGCGCCGGGCTCAGCGACAGCGGGCCGGTGGCGCCAAGCGCCTCGAGACGGGCGCGATGCACCGCCGAGATGCGGCAGGGGGAAAGGGTGGACAGCTCGTCAAGCGTGAGTTGACGCAGAAAGTCGGGCGCCCAGCCAAGGCTGGCGAGTGGGGTGGTATCGGTCATGGTGATCCTCGCAGGACACTGAAAGACGGGCGCAAAGGCGCCGATGGCATTCAGGGGCGGGCAGGGGATGCGGCGGAGGCGGAAGAGCCGCTCAGACAGCCCCGGCCCGGAGGTGCGCAAGATCCGACAAAAACCCCTCCTGTGCTGCGTGAAGCCCCCATTTACAACGGGGCGGCCGAGTCTGCCAGAGCATGGCGTAAGGTTTGGCAAGTTGTGACCATCGCGGCACAGAAATTACGCATTCCCTCCGGTAGATATCCGCCCTGTAGTTCGGGGAACAGGCCACGCTGCGCCCCGCAAGATCGACAGTAAAGGGCTAATCAAGCGCCTTGCTGAGGCGAGTGGTTGTCACCGCTTCAAGAAAAGGCACATCAGGATGTGACCAACGGCTCAGAGCCGAGCACGTCGATCAACTCATCGCCGTCGCGAGGGGCGGGAAGCGGAAGTTCACTGAAGCACGTGCAAATGGCTGGTTAAGGGCAAATTTCTCTATGGATTAAATCTCGATCCAGAATCCTTCTTGCCGATCTCGAAACTCTGTGTAGCGGTATTGCTGTGTGCCTGATTTCACGCTGCACCATACAGCGGTTTTAAGAGAGTTACGTTCGCAAAACGCCTCCACGCAATCGCGCTTCACAGTGGTCCTGTAGCCAACTAGATTATGCGCTCCACGAGGGCACGCGGGTTCCCAATCACTATACCAGTGCTCCCAGAAGGCGATAGGCGATCCACCAGCCTGCATTTCGATTCCGCTTTCAAGGCAGGCAATCTCCGATCTTGGCTGATCGGCGTGAGGCGAAGGTAGGTGTACATGCGGAACGAGGTCCACTAAGGCGCGCCCAACATCAAGCGTTATAGCTTTGCCGCAAAGCCTTCTTGGCTTCGGCTTAAAACCGATATCTGGACTGGAATAGAAGCCGCCTTCGTAGCGAGCTGGATTAGCCAGATAAGACCATCGACAATCATCAGGCTCGTCTGGACTTGCTAGGGCAGCGGCGCTGCCTGTTACAACATCAAACTCGAACACCGCATAGCCGGTTTCGCCCACCTCGACGGCGCGCAGAGCCGCGAGCATTTGACCCGGAGCGGCACTTGAAGAAGCCGCGGCCCAAATGGCTGATGCAACCGACTTGGGGTCACGCTCGCCGAGCAGAATGCCATCCGACCATCCGGGCCGGTCTACTGGCGCAACCTCGGCGAGGCCGCGATTCAAGGTTAGGGCCGCACGCGAATGTTGCTCAGCTATCGAGTGAGGTAGCCCCCATTCGGAAGCGGCAAAGGAGAGCGTCCGCAGATATGCCGAAACGTAGGTCTCACGATCAGCGAAGTCGAGCTGCCCGGTTATCTCAGGGTTGCCCTGGAAGAAGTAGGAAGGGTTGCCCTGGCTCCGAAATTCCCCTGCTTGCAGCCACTCCCACTCATGTTGCCATCGCTTACAGAAGGGCAGTCCCGATTGTTCCTCCAGATGGGAAAGGTGAGAATGAAACATTTGCGGCACGCCATTGAAGGCCGAAAACGAACGGCGCACCGCCTCCGGCAACTCCGCTCTCTTTGGAGGAGCGTAAGCGTATCTGAATCGAAAAAGCCTATCGGCTTCGGCAAAGTTTGCCTTCATAAGCCAGTCAGATAGGTGTGACGCGGCATTCACGGAATTCCGCACCTCATTAAATGCGAAATAGGCACCCAAGTTGAAAGCCTCGATGATATTGAGGCCAAGGATCACTTCACTTTCAAGCTTCTTCTGGCAGATCCACACCAGCAAGCGCTCGGCGGCATTGCGATCACCACCCTTGATAAGCTCCGCTAGAGCTCTGGCAGCTTCCAGCCTAACGCGGGGCACAGGCCATAGAAGCCGAGTAAGCAAGATATCAATTGTATGCACCGCTAAGCCCATGAAGGTTTGTCCAGTGGCTGCTGCGCAATCTCCGCCATGAAAGTGTCGACCAGCGCTTTGGTATGGGCTTTGGCGAGTTCAAGTTCGCCAACCTGGGTGAGGAAATAGATAAGCCGCGTGAAGCCGATTACCAATCCGTTTCTACTTTCTCGAAGGTTGAGCGCGGGTTTGCTGGTCTCGCGGACGAAGTCTTTCCAACGCGCCCTGTGGTCGCGAGCGACAAGCTCGAGCCGAGCTTCCGCCTCGTCCTTGCTTGTGAGATACCTTTGCCAGCCATAGCGTGCGATGTGGGCCCGCACCAACCACTTGAATGCTTCGCTGCGACCGTGAAGCTTCGCCGCAATTTCAGCCGCGGTATCAAGGCCGCTTTCGATCTCTAAATGAAGTCGTGGTTCGGACAGCCCAGCCTCCAAATCGGCCAGCGCCGCCACACCCCGCCCCTTAGCATCCCAATAATTAAGCCATTCAGTGACGGTCGATCTAGAAATATCGAAAAGACTTAGACGTCTACGCTCAGCAATCAGCTCCGAAAACTTTCCCGGAGGAAAATCGCCAGGTTTAGGAGCTTCCGCATTTTCCTTTTCCGAATTCTGATGGCTCTCGGTGGCGTATCGATCTGCCTTGCGAACGTGTTTGACGTTGGGCCCGACTTTATGGCGGAGAGTCGTCGCTATGTCCAACGCTAGGTTAGCTTTCTCTACGGCGATCCGTTCGTTAGGCATGATAAAGGTGGAAAAAAGTGCAACGCCTTCTACGCTCTGGGCCAAAGGGAGAGAGGGAAGCTCATTGTACAAATCTTCGGCATAACGCCAGTCCTCAGCCCTGATTAGATCGTTCAGCATGGGCGCGATACGTTCAGGAAAATGCCTTGCTACAGCGGTGTAATATTCGCTGCGGATATGGTTTGTTCCGTCGCCGTCGGTGTAGTCGGTGATGCGGTGAAACGCGCCAGCTAGAGCCAAGAGGGTTTGCTTGGCGTCCTGATCCCCTGCTTCGATCATCATTTCCAACGCGGTAAGAACATCGTCGGCGAAGGCATCCTTCCGCCAGCCATACCCAAACAAACAATCGACAGCTTGTCTCAGAGCCTGAGCTGCGAGCTGAGGTTTGTTGTGGTCGTGCGCGGCAAGAGCCAGCTTGCCGAACATGGAAGCTCGCTCGTTGAACTCGGTCACGGTTCGAGCAAGTTCGTCCATGTAAGTCGCAACGAACGTCTCAGCGCTAGCTGGGTCATGCAATGATATCCGGCGTGTTGTGAGCTTTTCCAGCCAAAGTTCGTTGAGCCAGAAGGCTGATGTACGCGCCTCAGAAAAAACCGCGTCGTCGATTTGATACGCAGCATCAAGCCCTCGACCTATGAGGCAAAGATCGAAGGCGGCGTCGATAAGCGCAAGGCGCACGGCAATGAAACGGCTTTGAGCGTCATAACCTCGCTCGTAGCAAGGTTGCCCATCATACCAACTGAATACGTCACCGAGAGTTGGCCAACGCTTCGTGTTGGCCCAGTGTGCAGCGATGCGTTGCGCGAGTTTTTCAAACGCACGTACTGCACCCGCAAGCCAGCTTTCCGATGCATGATCCGGGATCTTTACCCAGCTTTTTGTTGGCTTTCCTGCCAGAGCAGCCGCAAGTGCGGACATGAAATTATTGTAGACGATTCCTCGAATATCTGTCTGGTGGCGATCAGCCGGGCCGTCCGCGCCTGCAAAGAGCGCGGACAGATCTTTGCCGGAGTTGCTTCCTTTTACTGCGTCTCCTTTGGCGATGCCCAAGCAGCGAATAGCGGGGTGCTTTCCTGCCTTCAACGGAGTTGGGCTAGCAGGCGACAGGCCTTCGAGACACAGGCACGCAAATAGCTCGCGGTCAAACTCGACGCCAGTGAAACTCTTACCCGCTTCGAAGACGGAACCTACATTTCCGACAAGGCGCGCGCTTTGAGCGAAAGCGGCAAGGATAGAGTCCGCTTGACCGGAACCGCGCGCGAAACGCAGCACCCGAGCGACCTCGTTATTCTTGCTTGCAGCAAGGACTGCAACCACAGCCCGAGCAAAATCGCCTTGCTGGTCATTGCTGATGTATTCGTCGTGACGATTTTGGGTGATGCGTCCATTAAGCTCCTCAACAGCTCGGTCGACAAGCGCACCTCGCTGACTCTTATGGGTCATATGGACGAGCGCCGGGATTAGTGAGGCTGGCAAGTTACTCAGGTCGGCTCGAAGGACGGCCGGGACAAAAATATCGCCACTTAAAGCGGCCGCAACATACCAAACTTGGGCTAGTTCATCGTGCTGCAGCTCATCGGCATTTATCGCACGCATCTTTACAAGTCGGTGACGCGCGACGCTTGCCAAATCGAATACTTCGAAAGCGGCTTGTTCGGCATGATTCAATACATTGATCAAGCGGTCGATCGGATACCCCGCGGTGACGAAGGACAGCGCCCACTCACGGGAAGGTCCCTTGATTAGGTTTTGTGCGTTCCCGCGTGTTGCCTGAGTGATCCATAGCCACGCCTCTCGCCAGTAGGGAGGCGCTTCTGTTTCCAGCCATGCCAAAGTCGGCGCGCTGTTGGCCATAAAAGTTGAATAGTGACTGGGGTCATCTCGAAGAAAGGCGAACAAGCTACCGTGAAATGGACGCACTTCCATCTCTCGAAAATCGAGGAGATGACCGATCTCCGCCAGCCCCAAGATGCTCTGATCGTCCACGCCGAAGCAGTTGTTGAGCGCAAATGGCGGCGGACTGAAGTCGAGACCAGCTAGGACGTGCAGAATTGCCTTCCCGCGTGGAGAAAGCTGCAACATTAGCCCTGCGTAGTAATCCCGGATGTCTCCACTGGGACAGGCCGGCTGCGCTCGAACGAGGTCTGGCGTCACTTCATTGCCAGCACGGGCAACGGCCTCGAATGAATAAATCAGATGCAGAGGCAAGCCCTTGGATATGCCGAAGAAAGCATCAGAAACCGCTGCGAGCGCCTTCGCTTTCGATTGGTGAGGCCA
Organism: Rhodobacter aestuarii; assembly: GCF_900156655.1. Classification (GTDB taxonomy): domain Bacteria; phylum Pseudomonadota; class Alphaproteobacteria; order Rhodobacterales; family Rhodobacteraceae; genus Rhodobacter; species Rhodobacter aestuarii. Next base: position 275,986 of record NZ_FTOG01000005.1, read on the forward strand.
GCGGAAGAGATTCAGCCTTCCTGCGCGGTGTTGTGTTGCAATCCAGCCTTCAACAGCAGCGCGGTTCATGAGAGGAAGCTCGACCCAGCCTTCCATAGGCGCAGCAACCAGCATCCTTGTTGGAAGGTCCTTTTCCGCAATCTTCTGGGTCCCAACTACCAGATGGGTACCCGGTACGACGGGGATAAGCGCGTTAAAGAGTTCTTCGGCGTGCTCACGATCACGGCCTTCTCGCCAGACGTGATCGAGTCCGTCGATGATCACGATAAGGCGCCTTCCTTCCGCGACGACTTTCCGGGCCGCTTGTTCAATCGTTTCGCCCAAAGTACTATTCCGCCGCACTCTCAAGTCAGGCATCGCCTCTTGAAGTTGGGCTTCTAGCGAACGTGCAATAGCTTGGAAGTGGAACCTTCCCTCAGATCGGTCATCGAGGCTAAGGAAGTAGTGGTGCCGTATACACACAACCTTTTTAGCATCGAGTTTCGACTTAAAGTGGCTGAGAAAAGTACTTTTCCCACGCCCCGGAGGGGCCCAAAGAACCGTGACGCCATCGTCATTGAGTACCCGCAAAAAGAAATCGTCAGAAAAGCTCTCGTCCGGCACGCAGTAGTCTTCTGGCACGGTGAAATCTTGGGGAAGGGGCCTGGCTCTTTCGGGAGAAAAAGCTTGCTGGAGATGGATATAACGGATACGCCCGTCAGGGCCCGGCCAATTTTTTTGTGTCGCCCAAAGTTGGAGCTGTTTCTGGAACAATGCCCAGCCAGCGCTGTCCGTGTCAGATGCTATACGCGCCCAGAGAGTAGCTTCAAGATCCTCAAGTATGGGCTGTGAGTGAATGAAATCAAAATTTTTAAAGAACTTTTGAGCGCCTGCAGTCGATCCAAGCTGTGCAATAATTCGCGTGCGAATTGTTAAAGGAATTTTCGAATAAACGACACGGCTGCCCTTCAAAGATTTATAGAACTCCGCATCCGGTTTTCGATCCGTCTTCAGGCGGGCATTTGCCAGCAAACCATCATCCAAAATCTTCAAGACTGGTGCGGCCCAGTGCTGAAGTAGAGATCTTCCTGTGGGCTTCGCCGCTAGGAGCCATTCCCAATCGAGGGCTGTCTTTGGGTTGTTCGGGTCAACAGCGAATTTTACTTGTGTAACTTCGAAGCGCCCGTCAGCCAAGCACGCAACCACGTCATCCACGGCCCGGAATGACTCGTCGGATGCTTCTACCTGCACCCATGAATATTTTTGGGGGTTACGATAGAAGTCAAGCAGTGTCTCTGCGGCAACCAAGTCCTGGTATGCGAAGCCAACTCTTGTGATTGCGGTTGGTTTGTAGTTGTGACCCATGCTTCATGCTCTCTGAACTGGGTCTTGTTTCAACGCCCAGCATGCTCGACTAATTGTATAGATATCACCCGCATTCCAAGACAATAGACTTTTCTGTTGCATGCGCCCCGGACTCAAGACCAGTCATTTTCTGCGACTTCCACGAATGACCGGTATGGGCCGACCATGTCTGCGAGGCAGGACCAACGTGAGGGGCGGATTCCGGACCTTGACGTTGCGGCATAGCATCCGCAGCAATCCGCGAAAGCGGCGGTTTGGGAGAACCGATGCGGCCTCTCGCCTGTCATCGAAGCAGCCCCGCCTCGGCACATACCTGCCTGTCATGCGCGTGCCAACCAACTGCGGCAGTTTCCCCCTTGCCTGACCTGCCCTTTTGGGTAGGTTTGCGCCATCTGATCTTACGAGTGCATTGCATGGCCCAGCTTTCCCAAGAGGCCCGGATGGGCCGCCTGTCCACGGTTTTGGGCCAAGATGTTTTGGTTTTGCAGCGCTTTTCCGGCGTCGAGCGGTTGAGTGATCTGTTTGATTTTACAGTCGATTGCTTAGCAGCGAGCAGCGATATCGACTTTGATGCGCTGATCGGCACCCATGCCACTGTGACGCTGGAAACCACGGGCGGGGAGCGTGCCTTTGATGGCATCGTGACGGAGGCACGCTGGTTGGGCGCCGGCGAAAGCGGGCAGCGTTATAGCCTGCGGCTGCAGCCTTGGTTCTTTCTGGCCACCTTGCGCCGCAATCAGCGGATTTTTCACAACAAGACCGTGGTCGAGATCGTCTCTGAAGTGCTTTCGGACCATGCCGCGGTGGGCGCGTTTGAGGTGCAGCTTTCCGGCAGCTACCCCGTGCTCGAATATACCGTGCAGTTCCGTGAAAGCGATTTTGCCTTTGTCTCTCGGATGCTAGAGCGGCACGGTATTTCATATCATTTCCAGCATGTTGAGGGGGCGCACGCACTGGTGCTTTCGGATATGGTGGAAAGCCATCCGAACATCGGCCCCCACCCCTACCACCCTGATGAGGGGCACCACCAAGAAGAGGTGGAGCATTTCTGGGCGTGGCGTCCGGCGCAGCGCGTGACGACAGGGGCGATCAAGCTCACGGACTACAATTTCAAGACGCCGAATGCCGCGATGGTCACGCATGCGACGGGCGATGCGGCCTATGCCCAAGGCCAGATCGAAAGCTATGATTGGCCGGGCGATTACCTTGATCAAGGCCGAGGCCGCGTTCTTGCACGACTTGGGGCACAACGCGAACGCGGCCAAGACAGGCGGTTTGAGGCCGAGGGGGATATCCCGGCGCTCGCAGCAGGGACGCGGGTCACGCTGGCGGGCGATGCGGTGCCGGGGACTGGCGCGGAATATCTGTGCCTAAGCGCAACCCATTCCTACACATCGGATAATTACGGCACAGGGGGCACGGAAGGCGATGGTTTCGCCTATTCTGGGCAATATGTGTTGATGCCCTCTAGTGCGCCGATGCTGCCCGAACTCAAAACCACCCGCGCCGATGTGCGCGGCCCGCAAACGGCCAAGGTGGTGGGCGAAGGCGAGATCGATTGCGACGAATATGGCCGCATCTTGGTGCAGTTCCAGTGGGACATCGAGGCGGCTTACTCGATGCGCTGTCGTGTGTCTCAAAACTGGGGGGGCAGCGGTTGGGGCGGCATGGTGATCCCCCGCATCGGCATGGAGGTTCTGGTCGAATTCCTCGACGGCGACCCGGATCAGCCGCTCGTCACCGGTTGCGTCTACAATGGGGCAAACATGCCCCCTTACGACCTGCCCGCCAACAAGACCAAGGCGGTTTGGCGCTCGAACACGCATAAGGGCAGCGGGTTCAACGAGATCAGCTTCGAAGATGAGAACGACCGCGAGAAGATCTACGTCCATGCTGAGAAGGACATGGAATTGCATGTCGAAAACAACCGCGCCAAGCGGGTTGATCGCAACCAGTCAGAAAGCGTCGGTCACAACAAGTCAGTTGAGGTTGGCAACAATCACCACGAGGTGATCGGCGGCAATATGACGTTGATGGTGGGACCCAATAAATTGCAATCGATGGTCACCTCGGCGTTTCAGAAATTTACCGGGGCGATCGGCAATTTGACCGACAAGCTTGGCCTGCCCGATGCGCTGAACATGGGCGAGGGCAACCTGATCATCGGTGTCGCCAAGAACAAGGCCGAGACGGTGATGGTGAGTTCGACCGAGATCGTCGGTGCCGCGAAAGCCTCGACGATTGGCGGCGGATATCAGCTCTCGGTTGGCGGCGTGAAGAACGAGACGGTGGCGGTTGGATCATGGGAAGAAGTTGGTCAGACCAAAGTTACTGTCGTCGGCCACAAATACGAGATCGTCTGCGGCGCGTCCAAACTGGTGCTCGAGCGCGACGGAACCATTCGCCTCGAAGGCAAGGATTTCAAAGTTACGCAGTCTGGCAGCGTGTCGATGAAGGCTGGCCGTATCGATCTGAACTGAGGGGCGAGATGCTCAAGTTGCTCTCTGGGGAATGGTATGCCGCGGAAGCGGAAAACGTTGCGATCCGCGACAGGCTCCGCGCGACCTTCTGGCGCGAGTGTGGGATCAAGCCAGCGCGCAAGACCTCGGAGGTGGATATCGCTCCTACGGCGCGCCTCGAGCTCATGGCGCAACTGGTCAAAGTAACCCTTTTGGGTAAGGAAGAGGATGAGGAACTGCAGCGCATCACGCAATTGGCGGGGACCTCAGTCGCGGGTCTGGCACTCGGCACTTTTTCGTCACCGTCGCTCGGTCTGGCCCCCGAGCATTCCGACCTCGCGCCAAAGATTATGCGTGCGTTCTTCACACCCGGCGATCGCACGACATTCGAGCTAAATCGCAGGTAGGGCGTGGGCGGGTCTCCTCTGAGCGGACAGGGCGCGCTGACTAGCGCAGGATCCAGCCCCGGCGCAGGGCTGGATCTGACCGACAATGCCCATACCGACAACAGTTGCTCTGTCGCCTCTTATACTGCGGACAAGTTCTACGAATATGTCGCCGTCGCCGAGATGCTATACACGCTGGCTACCGATAAGGCCGCTCGAGAACAGCTTTTCGCGGAACTCCGCGGGAGCGCGCTTGGCCGATATCTAGGGGCTCCACGCGGCGAAGCAATCTATCAGACTTACGAGTTCCTGAAGGAAAAATGGTTCGGCGACCCAATTGAAGCAGAGCGTCACCGTCAACTGGGCATAGACGCAGTTGATGAATGGCAGGCGTCGCAGGAGGAGCTTTACGCCGCAATCGCCGATAGCCTGATGAACATCTACGAGGAGTTCAAACGCCGTTTTACGCAATGTGGCATGCTTTACGGCTTCGCCACGCTTGGGGTCGATGGCACGTTCTTTCTGGGCGAGCTTGCGATCGGCGCCGGAATCGCCGGTGTTACAGCCAAGGCCCTGAAGAGCATGAAGTTCGTCGTGTCGCGCCTGAAAGACGGCAGTGTCGTCGTCCGCGCGACCACGGCGGGCGGCGGCAAGCTGGAGCGCACTTTTACCAAGGAGGCGCTTGAAGCTAAATATGGCAAACCAGACGACAACCATTTCGGGAGCCTGGAGCACGATACAAACCGCGAAATTCCAGACAAGTCCGCCGACGATCTACTCAAGGAAAAACGTACCAAAGAAGCTGCAGAAGCCAAAGCGCGCCGTCAGGATGAGCACCCCGACGGCAGTTACCGCGACCCGGTCGACCCGAAAGGCGTGCGCCGCGCGGCGGATGGGGAAGCGATAATTCAGGATCGCGACGGCAACTGGACCCGTGTTTCCGACATGCCGCGGCGAGACAACGTTTACACGGGGCGTTGGGGAGAAACGACGGCTGATCGTTACGCGACGGAGCAAGGCTGGGAAAAGATCAACGGGCCGTCGACAACGATGGACAGCCCCTTCACCGGCCCGAACCGAATCGACGCAATTTACCGTGATCCGGGGCCGCCGCCGCGCTATATCGTCTCGGATGCGAAGGCGTTGGGTGCGAAGCAGGGGACGACCAAGGATGATGTCCTGCAGATGTCGAAACAATGGATCGAAGAACGCTTGGGCAAAGCAGGTCTGAGCCGTGCCGACATGCGAGCCCTTCAGCAAGGAAAGTATGACCCAGTTCTTCTGAAAGTTGACAAGAATGGAAATGTTACGGAAGTCTGGCTTGATAAAGATGGCATGCCAGCTTCCACGCCGACATGGAGAAAACAATGAGAGATACGCTGGCGACTCCGGAGTTCTGGGTTCAGGCCTTGGCTTATCAATACGAGGATATCGAGGCGTTCGAAGATAGCTACAACAATCCACCCACAGGTCCGCAAACTGGTGGGACGGATGGAACTCCCCTTCTTAAGGCCTTGTTCGAAACATCGTTGTGCCTCTACTCAGCTGGCGCCCCGATGCCCGAAGTTGTGGCCCCTGGTCTGCGCGGGGTCGGGCACCTGTTTCCCGAGATGGTCGCGCGGTTCGGCACCGAGATGCCCGACGGCATCGCGTGGATGGGCACAAGCGTCATCCATCGATACATCTCCATGCTCGTTCTTTGCTGCGCCAGTCCCTTGGAGATGCGGGCCTTCTTCGACGCGCTCGACAGGTTCGACCTGACCAAGCGCGACTACGGCGGCTATGACCGGATCTGGTCGGCCTTCCGCCGTCAGTTGGGCCTTGGCGAGGTTGCGCCGCAAAGTCCGGTGCATTGGCCTGAAGCCTATCGGGAATTGTGGCTAGCGATCGACCCGGAGGAACCCGATTTCGCCCGCCCGCATCATCTGAAAAGATTTCTCGAGGGCTGGTACAAGGAGATGGCCTCGGAACTGGCCGCGCAATCGACGCGGGCCGAAGATCTTGGCCCGAACAGCACTTATGTCGGTTACTGGTGCCTTGAGGCGGCTGCGGCGGCAGTGGTGTTCGGCATAGACGACCGCAGTTTCCGCGACCATCCCCACTATCCCGCCGACTGGGCCGACTGGGCGCGTGGCTGCCGGGGGATCGCCTGATGGCGGCCGCAACCCGCCTTGGCGACACCGGCTCCGGCCATGGTTGCCATTTCCCGCCGACACCGGCCATCGGCGCTTCGGGCGATGTCTTCGTAAACGGCATCGGCGCGGTGCGGCAAGGCGATGCCTACGCCCCACACGCCTGCGGTGTTTGCCCTGCGCCCCCACACCCGCGCAGCCTCTCCGGCGGCTCTGGAACGGTCTTCATTAACGGCAAACCGGCAGGCCGCGTGGGCGATGCGATCGGCTGCGGCGGTTCGGCCGCAGCGGGTTCCGGCGATGTTTTCTTTGGGGGGTGAAAGACCGCACGGATCTATGCTGCGGGGTGCGTCAACGGCTGCTTCGACGATTCCGGTCTCGCTGTCCGATCGACTGCTTTGGGCCGACCGCGTTGGTCAGGCCGTCGCCTTCGCAAGGGGCGGATAGTGTTGAAAAAGTCGGTCGAAATCGCCGATTTCACGGCACGGGTCTCTCCGGCAACGCCGGGTCGTCCGGGCTATCGCCCGTCCGACCACCATCAGGTGGCTATCTGGCCGTTCAACTCAAGCTGCGGCCTCCTGCATTGCGCATTGAGGGCGTAGCTTCGCGAGTTTCCGGAGGTTCTGGGCGATGGCGGCGAGGAGGAATTCGTCCTTGGCGCCGTTTGGCCCGCGCAGCCGCAGCCGGGTCAGGCCGAGGATGCGTTTCAGGTGGGCGAAGAGCATCTCGACCTTCTTACGTTTGTCGCGCGACACCTTGTAGGCCTTGGTCTTGCGGCACTCTCTGGCGAAATCGCGCGCCTCTTCATGGGGCTCGCGCGTGACGTATCGCGCATCGGCTTTCGGACAGCAAATCTCCTTCGATGGGCAGGCTTGGCAGGTTGCTTTCAGGCAGCGGTATTTCTTGCGCCCGCCGG
>NZ_FTOG01000006.1 GCF_900156655.1 Rhodobacter aestuarii
GCCGATTTCGACGTCCAAGTCCGCGCCGTCCTCGGCCCCGGTCACGACCCGTTCGCAGAGGCCGAAACCTTCCTCACAACCATGTTCGAAAGACTGCTGAAGCCTTAAGGCTTAGTCTTCTTCTGCCGGGCCAAAGCCGCCCGTCGACAGGCTGCGCGGCGCGCGGTGTTGGCGAAGGCTCGCGATCAACTCCTCAATCTCAGCGGCACAACTGGGGCAGATGACATAGGAGACCGCCTCGGGATGCTGGGCCCCCAAATCCTCGGGAAGCGTCCATATGCCCTCAAATTCCTTGCGCAATGGATGGTGCACTGAACCACAAAAAGAACATTTCTGAGCATCTGCGGCGCGGTCCGCATGCCAATGCGGCAAGGGCTCTTCGAAGCTGCGCGCATCCCGCAGATCATGCACCAAAAGCACCCGCTCGCCCCGCATCGGCTGAATCGTCAATTGGAAGCGGCGCAGCATCTGCGGGCTATCGCAACGGTAATCAAGGCGAAGCGGCCGCGCCTCTTCCCGCACTGCAGAAATCAGATCTGCCAAAGCACTGCGTGTGGTTGCACCTGCGACGTGATCCAGAAGCCGCGTCGACAAAACACCATTCGCGCGCGCACCCGATCCCGCATTGGCCAAGGCGAAATCGTCCCATTCCCCGCCGATCCAGAGGATGCGGAGCAGGTCGTCGACAACATAATAAACCTGCTGGAACTTCAAGACAAAATCCGGGTGCGAGAACCCGTGCGGGCGGCACGGTATGCCACCCGACTGTCACACGCCGGTTCGCCCGAAGGCAAGTCCTGTCTTCCGGGTCAGCGTGTTTTCGCTAGGCCCGGTGAAGCTGATGCACATCCGCGCTGGGGCGCAAAGCGCCAAGAGCGGTCTTGCGAATATCCTCTGCCGTGAGCCCCGCCCAGGCATACATTTCAGCGGGAGACCCATGATCGACAAAATGATCGGGCAGCGTCATGGTGCGGATCGCGCGGCCTTTTTCGAGTTGCCCAGTGCGGGCAAGGTAATGCAGGACCATCGCGCCAAAGCCGCCCATCGCGCCTTGTTCAAGCGTGATAAAGACCGGGTGGCTGTCGATCAGGCGATCGATCAAATCGGTGTCGAGCGGGCGCGCGAAGCGGGCATCGGCCACAGTGACGGAAACGCCATCCGCAGCAAGCATCTCTGCGGCTTTGAGCGCCTCAGAAAGATGCGCGCCATAGGAAAGAAGCGCCACGTCGCTGCCTTCTTGCAGAACCCGGCCTTTGCCGATTTCAAGCACTTCGCCGCGTTCGGGCATGTCCACCCCACGGCCCTCGCCGCGCGGATAGCGTAGTGCCAAAGGCCCGGCATCATGTTCAACGGCGGTGACGATCATATGGCAGAGTTCCGCCTCATCTGCGGCGGCCATCACCGTGAAATTGGGCAGGTTCGCGAGCATAGACACGTCATAGGCGCCCGCATGGGTCGCCCCGTCTTGGCCCACAAGCCCGGCGCGGTCGATCATGAAGCGCACCGGCAGATTTTGCAGCGCCACATCATGCACGATCTGGTCATAACCGCGCTGCAAGAAACTTGAATAGAGCGCGCAGAAGGGTTTGAGGCCCGAGGCCGCCATGGCCGCCGAGAAGGTCACTGCATGTTGTTCGGCAATCCCTACGTCAAAGACGCGATTCGGGAAGCGCTTGCCCATCACATCAAGCCCGGTGCCAGTGGGCATCGCCGCCGTCACCCCCACAATGCGTGGGTCTTGCGCAGCCTCTGCCGTCAGACGCTCGCCGAAAACAGCGGTGTAGTTCGGGGCATTCGCGACCGATTTCTTTTGCTTGCCGGTCTCGATATCGAATTTCGAAACACCATGCAGCTTGTCTTCTGCACCTTCCGCGGGCGCATAGCCTTTGCCCTTGGTGGTGCACACATGGATCAAAACCGGGCCAGAGGCACGGGCGCGGGCCACGCGCAGCGTCTCGACCAGCTCATCCATGTTATGGCCATCAACCGGGCCAATGTAATCAAAGCCCAACTCTTCAAAGAAGGTGGCCCCGCCGGGCATCGCAGTGACAATCTGGCGGGCACGGCGGGCGCCGTCGCGCACCGGGCCGGGCAGATGCATCTCGATCCCTTCGGCGGCGGCTTTGAGCGCCGCAAAAGGAGCCTGACGACCGATCGTGTTCAAATAGCGGCTCAGCGCGCCCACCGGTGGCGCAATCGACATGTCGTTGTCGTTCAGGATGACGAACATCCGGGTTTTGAGGTGGCCCGCGTGGTTGAGCGCCTCATAGGCCATGCCAGCGGTGATCGAGCCATCGCCGATAATCGCAACCGCATCGCCCACCGGCTGGCCGACTTCACGACCCACGGCAAAACCAAGTGCGGCGGAAATCGACGTCGAAGAATGGCCCGCGCCAAAGGGGTCATGCGGGCTTTCCGAGCGTTTGGTGAAGCCCGAAAGGCCCCCGGCTTGGCGCAGGGTCAACATTTTCGAGCGGCGCCCGGTCAGGATCTTATGCGGGTAGCATTGGTGCCCCACATCCCAGATCAACTTGTCACCGGGGGAATTGAAAACGGCATGCAGCGCAACGGTGAGTTCGATCACGCCCAGCGATGACCCAAGGTGCCCCCCCGTCTGGCTCACGATCTCGACGGTTTCGCGGCGGACCTCTCCGGCGAGGGCGGTCAGCTCGGCAATGCTCATCGGTTTGAGATCGGCCGGACCGGTCACGCGGTCAAGATACGGGGTGCGGGAAGGGGTGTCGCTCATGGCTGCGTCCTCCGATGAGCTGGTATTGATCAAAAATGGTGCCGTGTGGTGTGCCGCACGGCACCAAGGTGCCTGTGTTCACAGGGAAGGGATCGGGGCCATGTGGGGACCCCAACATTCCCGAGCCAAGGCCCGGAAACGAGAACCGGCCGCCAATGCACAAAGGCAAAGGCGACCGGAATTCATGATCAGGCGATCTCGGTGACCGACACAACCTCAAGGGCGGTGTAGGGCGACGGAGCCTGTTTCGAACGTTCGGGCAAGAACATGCCAACGAAGTACGAGAAGAGGAACAGACCAAGCAGGAAGCCCACGAAGATCGAGGCAAGCGCGGCGCCCCAAGTCATCTGACGGCCAATCCAAAGACCCATCTTGAACTTGTTGCCTGCAGAGAAGTCATACGGTTTATCAAACATGATCACTTCCCCTTAGTTGACCGGCGCATAGCCGTGGGTTTGAGCCCAGACATACCAGTTGTCGACGACGGTGCCCGAAAGCAGGATCCCGATGCCGCCCGTCAGGGTGACCATAACGGCCATCCAAAGCGCCCAGCGGTGGATACCTTCCATGGTGGCGTTGAAGCCCATGGTCCAGCGCCAGAACAGAGCCGCACGTTCCGAAGCGGTGCCGCGGTCACAGATCTGTTCGAGTTCGCGTTCCCCACCGAAGCGGCTGACGGCAAGGATCGTTGCGCCGTGCATTGCGAACAGCAGGGCCGAGCCATAGAGCGCCGCGATCGAAAGACCGTGGAACGGGTTGTAGAACAGGTTGCCGTGGTCGAGCGAGAACTGGTTGGTCCAGTCGAGGTGCGAGAACACGCCGTAGGGCACTGCGTGGCTCCAGGAGCCCATCATGATCGGGCGCCAGAAGGACAGAACCGACCACAGCCACATCGCCGAGAGCATCGCCCAAGCCATGTGTTTGCCCATGCCGAGTTGTTCGGCGCGGGTGTAAACGCGCACCCACCAAGTGATGACCGAGATCGCCATGAAGATCGAAGCGATCTGCCACACACCACCTTCACCGAGCGGCGCAAGGGCAAGGCCCCATTCTTCCGCCGGCGGCTCAAGGCTGAAGAAGAACAGGTCGCGCATGAACACGGCCGGGTTGAAGCCCGCCTGGTAGAAGAACCAGAAGCCGATGGTCATGAACCACGCGATCCCGAAGGCAAGCGAGACGGTGCCCGCGATGCCAAGGTAGATCGGACCGATCTGAGCGTTGCCCATCCAGCCCAGAATGGACATGAAGCCAGCGCCAGTACGTTCGGAAGTGTCGACCTGTTCGGTGAGCCCGAGTTCGGGCTCCCCCTTCACTTGCACCTGAGCAAAGTAGTTTTGATACTCAACCATTGATGCCTCCCGCGACGTCGACCCAGAAGGGCATGTTGACCCACCAGTACCACCAGTCACTCCACAGATCGAAGTAGATGGTGCCAGTCACGAGCATGCACATGGCCGACCAGAACACCGCATTGAGAGCGAGCAGCAGACCGACGCGGTGAATGCCGAGCGTGCCGAGCGAGTAGCCAATGAGGTCACGGAAATAGGTATCTTCGTGATCAGGCGAGCGCATGGTTTTGCCCTTCACCGGGTTGGCAGCCGAGAGCACGAGCGCGCCGTGCATGGCCAAGGCCCAAGCGGTGGTGAAGAACAACGAGATCCCCAGCATGTGGAACGGGTTGTAGTGGAAGTTCCCGTAGGTGTAGCCGGTGTTGGACACCCAATCGAGGTGGGTCCAGATCCCGTAGGGGAAAGCATAGCCCCAAGCACCCATCATCACCGGGCGGATAACCACCAGCGTGACATAGGCAAAGATCGCCATCGAGAAAGCGATCGGAATATGGTAGCCGATGCCGAGTTTTTTGGAGATTTCCACCTCACGCAGCGCCCAGCTGCAGAATGCGCCGATGGCGCAAACCGTGATGACCTGCCACAGCCCACCTTCGGCGAGCGGTGCCATGCCAAGGCCCACGTCAACCGACGGAGGCACGATGGAAATCAACTGCGGGTTCCACGTGCCTTGCAGCGCAGCCCCCCACAGAATGAGAATTGTACCGAGAGCGGCGAAGAAGATGGCAGTAACCCCGAAGAACCCCACGTAGAAGGGTCCGACCCAGAAGTCGAAGAGATTCCCGCCAACTAAGGTGCCGCCCGGCACGCGATATTTTCGTTCGAAGCTGAGCAAAGCCATGCCCGTGTCTCCGCTGTTGCGGGACGGTCCTTAGCCCGGCGAAAGGCTCCGGATCGTGCCGATGGGTTGCGTCTTGCGGTATGATCGCGGGCGGGACGGCATGCGCCCCGCCCGCGATGCTTTCTAGCGCTTACTGGGACGCAGCCACGTAGCCATGTTTGGCCGTGGCAACCGTGAGCCAGTTGAAAGCGGGGGTCGAGAGCAGGATCAAGTGGATCAGCACCGCGAGAAGGAACAGGAACACGCCCTGCGCCACGAACACGCGACGGGGATCGAAAACGAGCCAGATTTTATAGAACTTGGACATTTTCAGATTCTCCTCAGAACCACGGACGCCAGATGAAGACCGCCAAGTGAGCGAGAACCGCAACGGCGACGAACGCCGAGAGACCGCTCATGTAGACGGCATGCAGTTCCTGCGCCTGCTCGTCGCTAAGACCTGTGAAGCTCAGGTCGTTCTTATCAGCCATAACAACCTCCGGATTGGCAGACTGACGCCGCAACCCCTGCGGCCGGGTAGACGAAATGGCACCATGCCATCTCGCATTTCCGCCATGACCGAGGCTCATCCCCGCTCATGGAGAACTTTCATCCGACCGGTGGGCGCAACCCGTCGGGAATTCCTTGCCGCCTTAGGGGCGGAAAATCTCAGGTGTGATCTCGGTCGCCTCGCGCCAGGCGCGGGCAAACGGCCCCATCTCGGGCAGACGACGATCACGGACCAGACGGTTCACCCAGCCGACCAGCGCGAACGGAACCGCGACGATCAAGATGAGCGAAAAATAAAGCGTGTACTCAGGACGGGGGGCACGGTGCGCATGCGAAACCCCGTTTGCGCGGATCTCTTGGGTATTCATTCAGTTCCCCCCTTCTTCCGATCAAGACCACCGAGGGCCTCAACCATTTCCAGCACTACGCGTTCTGCCCCCTGATCAAGGGCAGCTTTCTCGGCCGCGTCCCGCAGAGACTTGGCCGCTGAAATCCTCGTAAGAACCGGATGCTCGCTGACGATCCGGTCGAGTGCCACCTGTGCATCTGCATCCCAGGGCATGTCACGACGCAAGGTGGTAGGCGTTGCCGCGGAGCTGTCCATTTCGGAAGCGAGCGGCAGGATATTGAACAAAGCGTCGAACAGTCCGTTGCAGATTTCTTGCAACAAGTAGACGCTCCCTGTGTAGCCCATGAAGGGGGTGCCCGTCGCGCGGCGGATTGCCGCCCCGGGGAAGGAAGCGGGCACAAAAGAGGCCGAGGGGCCATGCCCACCCTTGGTTTCGGCGAGGTAAATCTTCTCGTTGATCGAGCCAAACACCACCAAAGGCCGGGTTTGGCGGATCAAACCGCGAACTTCCTCGTTATTTGTCTTCTTTCCGGCCACTCTTGGCACGGAAAATGCGCAAGGCAGGCCCAAATCGCGTTCAAGATAGGCTCGGATACCGCGCGCATATGTCTCATTCGCGACGACACCGAACGAAGCAGTGCCAAAGAAGTCCTGCGTGACAGAACGCCACAGATCCCACAACGGCTTCAGAGTCGTGTGTTTTTCACGCTCGATGAAGGGCTCAGGATCGATTCCCAAGAGCTCGCCAAGGCTGCGCAGGAACTTGTTCGTCGCCTCAAGCCCCATCGGTGCTTGCAGATACGGCTTGCCCAGCTTCTCGGCCAAGTTGCGGCCAAATTCGCGATACATGACGATGTTGACATCGGCATTCACGAGATTGCGCATCTCAGACAAATGCGCGCCGAGCGGGAAGACCATATTCACCTCGGCCCCGATGCCTTCGACAAGGCGACGGATCTCCGCAAGGTCGGAGGCCATATTGAAGGTGCCATACATCGGCCCAAGGATGTTGACGCGGGGCTTCGCGCCTTCCGGTCTCACCCGCTCGCCGGGCATACGCCCTTTGGTCATGCCAAATTCGGTGAAGAGCCAAGTCATTGCGCGGTCGGCGCATTGCCATTGGTCTTCGTCAATCGTGCGCGGCAAGAAGCGCTGGATATTGGTGCCCTGCGGCGTCACGCCGCCACCGATCATTTCGGCGATTGAGCCCGTCACCACCACAGCTGGCAGATGCGGGTCGAGCGTTTTCCAAGCCCGACTCATCGCCGCTTCGGTGCCTTCGCGGCCCAGTTCTTCTTCGCCAAGGCCGGTGACGACAATCGGCAACTCATGCGGGGGCAGCGCGTCGGTATAGTGCAACACCGAGGTCACTGGCAGGTTTTCGCAGCCCACAGGACCGTCGATCACCACTTGCAGACCTTTGACGGCACAGAACGCATAAACCGCGCCCCAATAGCCCCCTGCCCTATCGTGGTCGAGGATCAGCATCAGATCATCTCCTCGGCTTTGGCCACGCGGGCGGCTTTTTCTTGTTTCTTGCGCTGGCTTTCGCGGAAATCGGGGTGCAGCTCGGGCTGGTCTTCCCAGATCCCGGCGGTGTCACCCGTACCCACGCCCTCAAAGAAGGCTTTCATCGAGGCCATGCGCTCACGGTTGCCCATCGCGGTGTTGATCACCTGCGCGAGGCTGCCTGCCCCTGCCGGCCCCATGAGCGGGCGGGCGGAGATCAGGTTGGTGAAGTAAAGCGCGGGCGTGCCCGATTCTTTTGCCTTTTGCACCACAGGCGTGGTGCCGATCGCGAGATCAGGCTCAAAGGCTTCCATCGCGGCATAATCGTCTTCAAGGCTAGCGCGGTATTTAACGACCGTGCCACGCGCTTCGAGCCATTCTTTGTCCGCAGCGCTCCACGGCGTGCGGCCAAGCGCGGTGCCGACGTAAGGCACATCGGCCCCGGATTCGATCAAGAGACGCGCGACCAGCAGTTCCGAGCCTTCATAGCCCGAAAGCGTGATGCAACCTTTGATCGGCGCATTGGCAATCGCCCCTTTGATCGCGGGGCCAAAGGCGTTTTGCGCGGCGGCAATTTGCTCGGCAGGCACGTTGTAGGCGGCACCGATATTGGCGAGCCAATCCATCGTGCCGTCATGGCCCACGGGGGCAGAGCCCACAATCGTCCGGCCAGCCGCCTGAAACTCACGGATCGAAGCGCTGTAGAACGGGTGGATCGCGGCGATCACCTTGCTATCAAGCGCGGCATAAAGTTCGCGCCAATCGCGCACTGGAACGGTCGGCCCCACAGCAAGGCCCATCGGCGCGAGCATGCCGCCAATCACCATCGGATCAGCCGGGAACATCTCGCCCAAAAGCGTCACCGTCGGACGGTCCGCCCGGCCAGAGGCAGGCGCTTGCACGGGGCCAGCCATCGCCTCTTGGCGTGCATAGTTCAGCATCGCGCCGGACAGAACGTCTTTCGCTTCAGCATGGGTCGGCACGCCAAAACCGGGCACGTCGATCCCAACCACGCGGACGCCATTGATCTCGCTTGGCAAAAGCCGCAGCGGCACGCCAGAGGCCGTGGGCACGCAAAGGTTTGCCACAACAACCGCATCATAGCGTTCCGGGTCGGCCAGTTCATGCACCGCCGCCCGAATGTCTTCGAACAACTTGCCCGTCACCAAAGTTTCAGAATCGAAGGGCACATATCCCACCGAGCGTCGTGCGCCATAAAAGTGGGAAATGAAGCTTAGCCCATAGACGCAACAAGCCGAGCCGCAAAGCACGGTCGCCACGCGCCGCATCCGCAGCCCGACACGAAGCGAGCCGAAGGCCGGACACATGGTTTGCGGGCGATCATGCGGCCCTTGCGGATAGTCAGCGGCAAAACGGTCGAGCAGTTCAGCATTGCCCGCAGCGCGCGCGTCAGCCTCAAGCCGTTCAGCGCCTGACGTGCAGCCGCCTTCGCCCTGGCCATATGCGCCTTGGCTCTCAGACATCGTCGTAGATCACTTCCAGAGATTGCTTCGGCGCGGCGTTGGCGCCACGCAGGTCTTCTTCGGTGGCGGGCACAAGATCGACATCCCCGCCCTCGTCACTCGATTCAAAAAGGTTCAGCAGTTCATCTTGGCTCAGCGGATGCGGGCGCAGCGGCGGCGCATCGGCCACGTTCTGTGCAAGCTCCGCAAAGAGCGGCCCCCAAGAGGTCGCATTGGTGCCGACGATTTGATAGGCCGCCGATTTGCGGCGCAGTTCTTCATCTGCCGGGATCGCCGCCAAGATCGGGATATTGGCTGCTTTCGCAAAGGCTTGCGCCTCACCAGTGCCGTCATCTTTGTTGATCACAATGCCCGCCACGCCGACATTGCCGCCAAGTTTGCGGAAATACTCGACCGCGTTGCAGACGTTGTTGGCCACATAAAGCGATTGCAGGTCGTTCGAGCCAACCACAATCACCTTTTGCGCCATGTCGCGCGCAATCGGCAGACCAAAGCCGCCACAGACCACGTCGCCCAAGAAGTCGAGCAGGACGAAGTCGAAATCCCATTCGTGGAAGCCAAGCTTTTCGAGCGTTTCAAAGCCGTGGATGATGCCTCGGCCACCGCAGCCGCGGCCCACTTCCGGCCCGCCAAGCTCCATCGCAAACACGCCGCCCGATTTGAAGCAGACATCGCTCACCGTCACCTCTTCGCCCGCAGCCTTTTTGGCAGCGGCGGTTTCGATGATGGTGGGGCAGTTTTTACCGCCAAACAAAAGCGAGGTGGTGTCCGATTTCGGGTCACAGCCAATCAGAAGCACGCGTTTGCCCATTTCGGCCATCATGTGGCTGAGGTTGGCGAGCGTGAAGGACTTGCCGGAGCCGCCCTTGCCGTAGATTGCGATGATCTGCGTTTTCTTGGTGGGCGGGAAGTCGGGTAATTCCATCGTCGGCTCCTCGGCGGCCTCGTTACGCAGCCGGTCGTCGTATCCCTTCAGGTTGGGCGCATCGTTCATGCCACATCCCTCCAATCCAGGATCATCTTCAGGCAGTCAGGGTCTTCAAAGGCGGTTTGATAGGCCTCAGCGGCTTCCGTCGCGGGGCGACGGTGGGTGATAAGACCATCGAGCGAAAGCGCACCACTTTCGATCAGCGCACGGGTCGCAGAAAGGTCAGCAGGCTGCCATTCAGCGGCGATGCGCAGGCGCATCTCTTTCATGAAGGCCGGCACAAAGGCGAAGCTGACGGGCACGGTGTAGAAACCGCACAGCACCAATTCACCCCCCTTGGCGATCCGCCCCACAAGCTGGTCAATCAGACCGGGGGCGCCAGAGGCATCATAGATCGCCATATAATCGCGGCGGGGATCGTCTTCGGGGTCAAGCACCTCATAGCCCACCGCACCAGAGCGGCGCGCGGGATTGGTTTCCCACACCATCGGCGGCTTGCCACCGGCGGCAATGGTGAGGCGCGCAAGCAAGCGGCCCAAGGTGCCGTGACCCACGATCAGATCAGGAAGCGCATTGTCGAACCCTGCAAGGGCGTGGCGGGCGGTGGCGGCAAGCGCCAGCAAAGCCCCTTCAGCGCCCATCCCGGCATCAAGGCGGCAGACCCGTGACGAGGCGGTGACCAAACGCTTGGACGCCCCACCAAAAAGTCCGCGCACCCCGCCCGAGAAGCAGTTTGCCCCAGGAACGAAGACGTGATCGCCCGGTCGGAAGCCGGTGTCGGGGGCGGCTTCAACGACCTCTCCGAAACTTTCGTAGCCAGGAACGAGAGGGTACCCCATGCCCGGGAAGGGTGGCATGGTTCCGAGCCAGAACAGCTTTTCAGTACCAGTCGAGATGCCCGAGTAGGCGATGTCGACGACAAGGTCCGTAGGACCGGGGTCGGTCAGTCCAGCGGTGCCCGTCGAGATCGCTTTCGGACCGGACATTATAACGACTTTAGTTTCCATCTCTCACTCCCGGCGAGATCGGGCCGGAGAGTCGGGCAGATCACGCCTAGGTGTATGATTAAACTTACACGCCGAACTGTCAATTTGATTAGACACTTTTGCGCAGGTGAAATGTGCGACTTTCTGCCCCCATCCGGGGCAGATCAGCCGCGCTCCGCCTCGATCACCGAGGTGATGAAGGGGCGAAGGCTGCGGGGCTTGGTGACTTTGACAAAGCCCGCCGCTTCCAACATTTTCTTTATTTCTTCGGGGTTTCTGGTGCGGCCAGAGCTCATCGCCATGGTGTAGAAGGCGAAATATATGTCACAAGCCGGGTCCGGTTTGGCACCGCCGCCGATCGCTTCCGACACGACAATCCGGCCGCCGGGCGGTAATGCATCATGCACTTTTTTCAGCAGCGGCTCGACGACATTGTCAGGATGATCATACAGAACCCGCACCAAAGAGATAACATCCGCCCCTGTCGGGATCGGGTCATCGCGGAAACTGCCGGGCGCAAGGGTGAGTCGCGGACTGAAGGGCTCCGCCACCGCCAGCACATGGGGCAGATCGAACAAGGTCAGGTCGAGATTCGGGTGCAGTTTCGCGGCTTGGCGCAGGAAGGTGCCGGTGCCGCCACCCACATCCATCAGCCGCTTGGCGTTTTTCAGATCGACCAGGCGCAATGTGTCATCAGCCACAATGCGCTGACTGTCCGCCATGAGTTGGGAATAGCGCTCCGCCAGCCCCGCATCTTCTTGCGCGAGCGGGCCAAAGACATAGGGCCAAAAGCCCGCGAGCTCGGGCTCGATGTCGCCTTTAAGAAAGGCAACCGGGTCGGCAAGGTCGCGGTACAGCACCGGATGGTGGCGCACCATGGCCTCAAGCCCCGGCACGGTAATGAAGGCCGCGCCGCGCGGCGCAAGCTCCCACATCCCGCGGCGGAATTTCACGAGCTTGAGCGCAGCGCCCGCCTGCATCAGCACGGCTAAGCGATTCTCGGCCAAACCTGTCCGGTCAGCGAGTGCAGG
Source organism: Rhodobacter aestuarii (assembly GCF_900156655.1). Classification (GTDB taxonomy): domain Bacteria; phylum Pseudomonadota; class Alphaproteobacteria; order Rhodobacterales; family Rhodobacteraceae; genus Rhodobacter; species Rhodobacter aestuarii. The sequence goes on from NZ_FTOG01000006.1 coordinate 11,716, forward strand.
CAGCGGCCAAGAGGCCTCGGCCAGAATGTGCAGGATGCGAAATTCGACGATCGCGAGCAACGCTTGGCTATGCACAAAGCCCGCCACCACATCGAAAAGCGCCCGCCCTTCGCGCCGCGTGACACGGTTAAAGAGTGGCGTGCGTTCGAAAATTTCATGCAAACGCGGGGAAAGCGCGATCCGGGTGAAAAAGCTCACCCGTCCCGGCTCGGTCACCTTATGGCCGGGTTGGCCGGGAACCGAAGGCGCCTGCGCCCCCGGCGCGGACGCCTGCTTTTCGGTCGCGGCGCTGACCTCGTCCTTCGCCACGGCTCAGCTCCGATCGGCGGCGGCCGGGATGTCCATGATCTTCTGGGCGTAAAGCTGCACCAACTGAGCAAGTTTGGCTTCGCCCGGGCAAGACGGGATCGAGGCAATGGCGCCCGCCAGAATGTCTTGCAAATGCTTGGTCGCGCCCGCGATCCCCATGGTTTGCACGGCAGTCGGGCGTTGGTGGGTGCTGTCTTGGCCCGCAGGCTTGCCCATCACCTCAGCCGAGACGAGCGCATCTTTCAGGTCATCGGCGATTTGGAAGGCAGAGCCAATCCGCATCCCCAGATCAAACCACGGCTCGGGCTCCGCTCCTGCCGCAATCGCGCCCATTTGCGTGGCAGCAATGAAAAGCGCCCCGGTTTTGGATTGGTGATAAGCGGCCAGATCGACCTTTTCTTCGCTTTCCCAAGCTTGGCCCGCGCAGATGCCCCCACAAGCGCCCGAAAGCTGGCCCAGTTTGGCGATCAGCTTCAGCGCACGGTCGGGCGAGTGCGGGCCAACGGCGGCCAGCACTTCAAAGCCGCGGATCAGCAGGCTATCGCCTGCAAGCACCGCCAGCGGCTCGTTATAGGCTTTGTGAAGCGAGGGCTTGCCCCGGCGAATATCGGCATCATCAAAGGCGGGCAGATCGTCATGCACGAGGCTTGCGCAGTGCATCAATTCAAGCGCCACAGCGGCGGCATCGGTCACGGCGGGCATATCGTCGCCACAGGCCATCGCGACCGAAAGCAAGATCGTCGGGCGGATACGCGCGCCGCCCGGGAATACGGCATAGGGCAAAGACGTTGCCAAGCGCGGCGGGCAATCAGCCAGAGCTTCGGTCGAAAGCGCATTTTTCAGCGCCGTCTCGATACGGGTATCCATGGACATTACGGGGCCCTCCGCTGCGTCATTGAGCACATTGGCATTCGCCCCTCTATGTGTAAACTGAAACTTACACCGGTGGGGATGGGACAAAATTGCACTCCCCCGGGACATGTTTTTGGAGCGCGGAATGCAAGGCGATACGGGCGTCGTGGTAATTGGCGCCGGCATGGGGGGGCTCGCAGCGGCCCTCGGTTTGGCGGCTAAAGGCGTCCGGGTGACGGTTGTGGAGGCGGGCGACCTGCCCGGCGGCAAGGCGCGTGGCGTGCCGACACCTGGTGGTTTGGCCGATACCGGCCCGACAGTATTGACGATGCGCCATGTTCTGGATGCGATCTTCGCCGAATGCGGCACCCGCACCGAAGACGAGCTGACGCTGATTCCCCTGCCCCGTTTGGCCCGCCATTTTTGGCCTGACGGCGCTATGCTCGACCTCTTCACCGACTTTGATGCCAATGTCGAAGCGATTGAGGCTGCCTTTGGCGCCAAGGAAGCTGCGGCATTCCGCCGCTTCGATAAAGTCACCCGCGGCATGTGGGAGGCGTTCAATGAGCCGGTGATTGCCGCGCCAAAACCGAGTCTTGGGCGAATCATTGCCGCGACTTTGGCACGCCCGAAACTGTGGCCCGCACTGCGGCCCGGTCTGTCGATGCTTGATCTGCTCAATGCGCATTTCAACGATCCGCGTCTGGTGCAGCTTTTTGGCCGCTATGCCACCTATGTCGGTGGGCGCCCGGCGCAGACCCCCGCCGTTTTGTCGCTCATTTGGCAAGCCGAGGTGCAGGGCGTTTGGGCAATTGCCGAGGGGATGCATGGCGTCGCTGCCGCTCTTGCGCGCGTGGCCGAGCGGATGGGCGTGCAATTCCATTACAACAGCCGCGCCAAACGCATTGTCCGCAAAGAAGGGCGCGTGACGGCGGTTGAAATCGAAAACGGCACCTCGATCCCCTGCTCTGGTTGCGTTTTCAACGGCGATCCGGGCGCGTTGCGCGATGGGCTATTGGGCGATGCCGCCCGCGCCTCGATGGAAGATACCAAGCGCCCGGAACCAAGCCTTTCGGCGTGGGTCTGGGCCTTTGGGGCCAAACCCAGAGGCGTGGAGCTCGCGCATCACAACGTCTTCTTTACGGCCGATCCGGAGCTAGAATTTGGCCCCATCGGCGTGGGCCGGATGCCGGAAGAGCCAACGCTTTATATCTGCGCGCAAGACCGCGAGATGGGCACGGAGCTTCCCGAATGGGAGCGCTTTGAGATCATCATGAACGGGCCTGCGGGCCACCAACCTTTCCCGCAGGAGGAATCGCAATGCAGGGCACGCACTTTCCCGATTCTGGAGAGCATGGGGCTGACGTTCGAGCCGGAGCCGGAGGGCCCGGCGCTGACAACACCGGCGCTGCTGTCTCGTCGGTTCCCGGGGTCGCAGGGGGCGATTTACGGGGGCTCGCCGGAGGGAACGCTGGCCACATTCCAGCGGCCACTGGCGCGGACGGATCTGAAGGGGCTCTATCTGGCGGGTGGGGGCACCCATCCTGGAGCGGGGGTTCCCATGGCGCTGACTTCCGGGAGGCACGCGGCACAGGCCTTAACCTCGGACCGGATTTCCGCCGCGAAGTAGGCCCGAACGGCTACGCTTGGTGGTATTGCGACGGCATCTCCGATGATGGCACCAAAGCGTTTTCGATGATCGCCTTCATCGGCTCGGTATTTTCGCCGTGGTATCGCTGGTCGGGCCGCAAAGAGCCGCAAAACCACTGCTGCATCAACCTTGTGACCACCGGTCGCGAGGGCCGTTTCACGATGACCGACCGCGGCCGCTCTGCCCTGCGCCAAACCCGTGACACGTTTGAAGTGGGGCCAAGCAAGGTGCATTGGACCGGCACTGAGCTGGTGATTGACGTCGATGAATGGGGGGCGCTGCCGAAACTGGGCAAGCTCAAGGGGCGGATTGTGCTTACCCCCGAATCGGTCACCAATGCGGAAGTGAAACTCACCCCCGATGCTGGCCACACGTGGCGCCCCTTTGCGCCAATGGCGAAGGTCGAGGTCAATCTGGCCCCCGGTCATAGCTGGACGGGGCATGGCTATTTTGATGCCAACTTCGGCACTCGCGCACTTGAGGAAGATTTCGCCTTCTGGACTTGGGGCCGCTTCCCGCTGCGCGACCGCACCGTATGCTTTTACGATGCGGTACGGCTTGATGGCACCAAAGTGGCGCTCGCCGTGCAATCGGATCATGCGGGCGTGGTGCGCGAAATCGAAACCCCGCCGCCGCTGGTGAAGATGAAGCGGACGCCGTGGTTCGTGCGCCGCGAAACCCGTTGCGACCCGGGCGCCACACCGAAGGGGGTGTTCTCGCTTTTGGAAGCGCCCTTCTATTCGCGCGCGCTGATGGAAACGACGATTGATGGCGAGGTCAGCGTTGGCATGCATGAAGCGCTGGATCTTGTGCGGTTCCGCCAGCCGGTGATTAAACCCATGCTTGCAGTGCGGGTGCCGCGCCGCGCGGGTTGGAAATTCAAGGACTAAGTCAAAACAAAGGGCGCACCTTAGGTGCGCCCCGGTCTTGTAAGGGGCGCGCTCAACCGCGCCCTTTTTGTATTTTAGTCGAGCTGCACCACAGGCTCATGCGGGTTGCGCCGCCACACGCTCCAGTTCAGCGCACCAGCGATTGTGGTCCAAGCCACATAGGGCAGAAGCAGCACGCCCGCGACCCAGTCGATTTGCCAAAAGAGCACGGTCATCGCAAAGACCGAAAGCCACAGGCCCACAAGCACGACCATGCCAGCGGCCAAGCGATGCAGGCCAAAGAAGATCGGCGTCCACAGCGTGTTGAAGCCGATTTGCAGCCCCCAGACCGCCAGCGCCAAGCCGACATCAGGATTTTCGCCGGCTTTCGCAGCAACAAGTGCCGCCGAGATCGACATCAGGATGTACAGCGTCGTCCAAGCCGTGGGGAACACCCAATTGGGCGGGGTCCATTCTGGCTTATTGAGACTGTCGTACCAATTGCCGGGCTTGAAAACGGCCCCCGTCATGCCTGCGGTCAGGCACGACGCAAGGAAAATGAAAAAGAAAAGCAGGTTCACGGGAAGCCTCCGTTTGGGAAGGGTGAGGTCTTTAGGTAGAAAACGCGAAAGTGGCGACCCGGTTCCACCCAGATCGCCACTTTGGACGTTTTGCCGCAGGTTTTTGACGCGTGGGGCTTAGGCCAGCCCGCGATCACGCGCTTTCAGCGCCATCATCGCGCCGATCAGCTTATCGGCACGGTCCGGCCCCTCGGGCTTGCGGGCCGCTGCATCGACCAAGAATGCCACCTCGGGCTCGGGTTTCGCATGCAACCGCGCCGAACGCGGCAAAAGCGAAAAGCCGAAGGACGAGAAGACAGAGCCCACCATCAAGAAGATCTTACGACGCCCCGAGGTATAGGCACGGCTGGTCACGCTGTCATGGCCTTGGCGGACCACCTGATCGCCGATGGCGGCATAAACGCGGCCTGCCGCCAAAATGCCGGGGCGGCAATCGGCGGGCAAACACCGCACGCCCGTGGCGGCGCGCCAGTAAAGCCAATCGGCACGGGTGATCAGCTTTTCGGTGCAGCGACAGATGCCGGGCAAGGGTTGCGGATCGGCCAGAAATTCTTCCGGGTCGATCCCCTCTTCGGCAAGCCAATCAAGCGGCAGGAACAGCCGCCCGGCGCGAGCGTCTTCCCCCACATCGCGCGCGATATTGGTGAGCTGCATCGCCAAGCCAAGGTCGCAAGCGCGCGCGATCACATCGGGGTCACGTACCCGCATCAACACGCACATCATCGCCCCCACCGCCGAGGCGACGCGGGCCGAATAATCCTGCAATTCGGACAGGTTTTGGTAGCGACGCCCAGAGGCATCCCATTCCAGCCCCTCAATCAGCGCTTCGGGCAGCTCCCGCGGCATGTCGAATTCTTCGACCACCGAAGCAAAAGCCCGGTCAGACGCGGCATCACGCGGATTGCCCGCATAAATTCGGTCTAGCCGCTCTTTGAGCGACAAGACCGCCGCGCCTTTATCGGCAGCGGCGACCTCGTCCACGGCATCATCAGCCACCCGACAAAAGGCGTAAAGCGCCAACGCCGGGTCACGCACCCGCGCGGGCAAAACCCGCGAGGCTGCGTGGAAAGAATAGCTGCCCGTACGGATCAGCTCACGGCAAACTGCCATGTCTTCCGGTGCGATCATTTCCGCCCCTTGCCGCGCGGCCGCTTGGGCGCCCGGGCCGGTTTGGCCGCCGCAGGCGCAGCAGGTTTCGCAGCCGCAGGCGCGGCCATCGGTTTTTCAGCCGTTTCCGCCATTTCAGGTTCCGGCTTGGGGGCCGGTTTCGGAGCCGCCGCTTTGACCGGAGCCGCAGGCTTTGCCGGGGCAACCGGAGCCGCAGGTTTGGCCGCCGCAGGCGCAGGTTTCGCAACCGGGGCCGGAGCAGCTTTCGGCGCTTCGACCTTCACCGCTGCCGGGGTCGGCGTCGGTGCGGGTTTAGGCGCTTCCGCTTTCACCGGAGCCACGGCAGGTGCGGGGGCCGGTTTCGGCGCCTCTGCTTTCGGAGCGGCAGCCTTCGGTGCCTCAGCTTTCGGCGCGGCTTTCACCTCACCCTTAAAGCCCGGAGCGGCACCGATCATATCGGCCACCAATTCGCCCGAGCCAATCACCGAGGGCACACCCGCGCCGGGGTGGGTGCCAGCGCCGGTGAGGTAGAGCCCATCCACCTCTTCCGAGATGTTATGCGGACGGAACCAAGCCGATTGGAAGATGCGCGGCTCAAGCGAGAAGCCCGCCCCGAACGGCGACAAATACCGATCGCGGAAGGTCTCGGGCGTAAACACCACCTCTTCGGTGATCTTGTCAGCGACGCCCGGCAGCAGCCGTTCTTCGATGACCTTGAGCACTTTGGCCTTGTAGGCCTCCATATCGCGCGACCAATCCACGCCATTGTCATGGCCCAGATGCGGCACCGGCGAGAGCACGTAGAATGTGTCATCGCCCGCAGGTGCGGCGCTCGGATCGGTCACGGTCGGGCGGTGCACATAGAGCGACATGTCATCAGCCAGCTTGCCGGTGATGAACAGGTCGTTCACATGCCCCTTGTAGCGCGGACCAACGACGACCGAGTGATGGCCCACGTCTTTCCACATGTTCTTGGTGCCTTTGGTACCGAAGTACCAAACGAAAAGCCCCATCGACCAACGTTTCTTATCGAGCTTCTCATCGGTCCAGCGCCAACGCGTGGTGTTGCGCAGAAGGCGTTTGTAGGTGTGGCCAGCATCGGCGTTCGACACCACCACCTCGGCGGGCAATTCGGTGCCATCGGCAAGCCGCACGCCATAAGCTTTGCCCTGCCGCGTCACCATGATCTCATCGACCTCGGTGTTGAGCATGACCGTGCCGCCGTGGCTTTCGATCACCTTCACGCCCGCATCGGCAATCGCTTGAATGCCGCCCATCGCGTAATGAACGCCGAATTTCTTCTCAAGCTGGCTGACCAGGATATACATCGAGGTGACATTGAAGGGGTCGCCGCCGATGAAAAGCGGGTGGAACGACAGCGCAAAACGCAAGTGATCGTCTTTCACCATCATCTTGGCGTGGCCATAGACCGAACGATCCGCGCGCAGCATCCCGAAGGTCGGCAGAACCTTGATCAGGTCCCACAGCTTGTGCATCGGCTTACGACCCAGATTTTCGTAGCCGAATTCGTAGCGCGCCTTGGCATCCCACATGAAATGGCGGAAGCCCTCCACGTCACGCGGGCTGATCCGCTCGACCTCGGCCTTGACCTTCTCGTCATCGCCGTAAGCCGTGTAGCTTTCCCCATCGGGGAACAGGATTTTGTAGAACGGGTCCATCTCGACCAGTTTTACGTCCTTGTCGAAATCACGCCCGCAATCCGCCCAAAGCTCGCGCAGGCGGTCTGGCACGGTGACGATGGTCGGACCGAGGTCGAATCGATAGCCCCCTTTGGTGATCGACGAGCCGCGCCCGCCGGGCCGGTCGAGCTTATCGACGACCGTCACGTTCCAACCCTTGGCGCTTAGCCGCATGGCGGCCGCCAACCCTCCGAGACCGGCGCCGATGACGACGGCGCGGCCCTTGCCTTCATTGTTCATGGACATGGTCTTTTCAGTGGAATTCCGTTGCATGCGCCAAATGATAAGGCGTCAATCTCGATTTACAACTGACATGGTCGCACAGCGACAAAACGTCTGTCCCCCTTCCCATCATGGGGGGTGTATGTAAATATGCATTTACACTTGGGGAAATATGGGGAGAGGGGTGCCTCATGGCCGTCGCAACGCTCAGCCTGTTTCGCTTTGAAGGAACCAGCCATCTGCCGTGGCTCATGTCACAGATGGTTTTCGCCCGCAGGCCACTCCATGCAGAACCCCGTTTGCGCTTCTTTAAGCTGTGCGGCTCGGGCACCGGAGAAGGCTTTACCCCCAAGCCCAATTGGCACGTTTGGGCCATCATGTCGGCCTTTGCCAATGAAGAAGATGCCCAAGGCGTCATCCATGACAATCCGGTCTGGCAAAATTGGCGCAAACACTCTGACGAGCAGTTGTTCATTCACCTGTCGCCGACTTCGTCGCGTGGCAGTTGGGGCGGGCGCAACCCGTTCATCCCCGAACCTGACGCCGATCCCGGCGAAGGCCCGGTGGTGGCGCTGACCCGCGCGGCGATCAAGCCGCATATGGCGACCCGTTTCTGGTCGCGCGTGCCCGACATTTCTCAGAAAGTCGGCACCGACCCGAATCTGATCTTCAAGATCGGGATCGGGGAAATCCCGCTGTTCCATCAGGTCACGTTCTCGATCTGGCCCGATGTAAAGGCAATGTCGCAATTCGCGCGGGGCGATACCCCGCACGGACGGGCCATCCGCGCAGCGCGCGAACAAGGATGGTTCACGGAAGAACTTTACGCCCGGTTCCGCCTGCTTGGAATCGAGGGCACATGGTTGGGCAAGAACCCGCTGGACGCCCAAAAAGACTTGGAAAGGGAAGCTGCATGACATCCGCTGTCGCTCAAATTCATCCCGTAGCAGAAGGCGCGCGGCAACGACCTGTCTTTCCCTTTTCGGCGATCGTCGGTCAGGAGGATATGAAACTGGCCCTCCTCCTGACCGCGGTCGATCCCGGCATCGGCGGCGTTCTGGTTTTTGGCGACCGCGGCACCGGTAAATCCACCGCTGTGCGCGCGCTGGCTGCGCTGCTGCCCGAGATTGACGCTGTGCAAGGCTGCCCGGTCAACTCGCCCAAAGTGGACATGGTGCCCGAATGGGCGACGGTCCATTCGACCGAGATCGTGCGCAAGCCGACCCCGGTGGTGGACCTGCCGCTTGGCGTTTCCGAAGACCGCGTTGTCGGGGCGCTCGATATTGAACGCGCTATCTCGCATGGCGAAAAAGCCTTTGAGCCGGGCCTTCTGGCGCGGGCAAACCGTGGCTACCTCTACATCGACGAATGTAACCTTCTGGAAGATCACATCGTCGATCTGCTGCTCGACGTGGCGCAATCGGGTGAAAACGTCGTCGAACGCGATGGCCTCTCGATCCGCCACCCGGCGCGCTTTGTGCTCGTGGGCTCGGGCAACCCCGAAGAGGGCGATCTTCGTCCGCAGCTTCTCGACCGGTTTGGTCTTTCGGTCGAAGTGCTCAGCCCGCGTGACGTGGAAACCCGCGTTCAGGTGATCCGCCTGCGCGATACCTATGACGCCGATCCGATCAAATTCCTTGAGGAATGGCGCCCGAAGGATATGGAAATCCGCGAGCAGATCCTGAAAGCGCGCGAATTGCTGCCCAATGTCGAAGCGCCCAATACCGCGCTTTATGACTGCGCGGCTTTGTGCATCGCACTTGGCTCGGATGGTCTGCGCGGTGAGCTGACGCTCTTGCGTTCCGCCCGTGCTTTGGCCGCGCTGGAAGGCGCCGGCACCGTCACCCGCGATCACCTACGCAAAGTGGCAGGGATGGCGCTGTCGCACCGTCTGCGCCGTGATCCGCTGGATGAAGCTGGCTCCACCGCCCGTGTGGCGCGCACTGTTGAAGAGACGTTGCCCTAAAATGGACCAAGAACACCTCCGCTCGGCGCTTGCAGTGCTGACGGTTGATCCGGCAGCGATGGGCGGTTTGTGGCTGCGGTCACGGGCTGGCCCGGTGCGCACGACCTTTACCGACACATTGGCGCAGCTGCCCTTCCCGATGCCGCTGCGCCGCTTGCCGCCCAATGTGGACGACCAAGCGCTTTATGGCGGGCTTGATGTGGCCGAAACGCTGCATACCGGCAAACCGGTGCTGCGTGGCGGCCTGCTCGATAGCCCGCGCGTCTTCGTTTTGCCGATGGCCGAGCGCTGCACGCCCAAGCTGGGCGCGCGGCTCGCGCAGGCGCTTGATCAGCGCCAACATGCGCTGGTCGCTTTGGACGAGGCCGCCGAGGCCGAAGAAGGTCTGCCGTTTTCGATTGCGGATCGGCTCGGCCTGTTCATCGACCTGACCGAGACCCGCTCGATTGACCCGGCAGCGATCATGCCCGATGCCGAGCAAGTGGCGCGGGCGCGCGATCTGCTGCCGCAAGTGCAGATGCCGCATGACCGTGTGCGCGAAGTGGTGGAGGGCTGTCAGAAGCTTTACATCATGAGCCTGCGCGCGCCGATGCTGGCGCTTGTGGCTGCGCGGATCATTGCCGCGCTCGATGGTCGGATCGTGGTGGAAAAGCAAGACGTGCTTGCCGCCGCGCAGCTGACCCTCGCACATCGCGCGATCCCGCTGCAGGATATGGAAGACCAACCCCCGCCACCGCCGCCCCCCGCACCCGAGGATGATCCTCGGCCCGAGCAGGACCGCGAGGAAGAGAGCGATCCGGGCGAGGGGTTACCCAGTGAAATTGTGGTCGAGGCGGTGCGGGCGATGTTGCCCGACGATCTGCTCAAGACCATTGATCTGCGCTCGCGGCTGAAAGCGGCGAATGGCGGCGCAGGCTCGGGTGAAGAGCGCATTGGCAACCGGCGCGGACGCCCCCTGCCCTCGCGCAAGGGTCGGCTCGAAGACAATGCCCGGATCGACCTTGTCGCCACGTTGCGCTGTGCGGCGCCTTGGCAAGGGCTGCGGCGCAAATCCGCCCCGCCAGCGCGTAAGCAACAGGTGCTTTTGGTCGATAGCTCTGACATCCATTTGCGGCGGCGCAAGGAAATGTCCGACCGCGTGCTGATCTTCACCGTGGATGCCTCTGGTTCAGCGGCGATGGCACGGCTTTCCGAGGCCAAGGGCGCAGTCGAATTGCTGCTGGCGCGAGCCTATAGCCAACGCGATCACGTTTCGCTGGTAAGCTTCCGGGGGGAAGGCGCGCAGTTGCTGCTGGCCCCCAGTCGCTCGCTCACGCAAACGAAGCGGCATCTATCGGGTCTCCCCGGTGGCGGCGGCACGCCGCTTGCAAGCGGGCTGGAAATGGCGATGTCCACCGCCAAGCAAGCGCGCAGCCGTGGCATGACGCCGACGATTGCGCTCTTGACCGATGGCCGGGGCAATATCGCGCTGGATGGCAGCGCCAACCGCGCGCTCGCCGAAGAGCAAGCCACGCAGATGGCCAAAGCCATTCGCGCGGCGGGCACGCCTGCGGTGATCATTGATACCGCGATGCGACCCAACCGGCGGCTGCAAGAACTGGCGCAAAACATGGGCGGTCACTACATCGCCCTGCCCCGTGCCAATGCACATCGGATGGCCGATGTGCTGGGGGCGGCTTTGGAGGCGTAAGCGATGGACCCGCGCAACCTGCCGGCAAACTGGCCCTATCGGTCTGCCGCGCAGATGGTGCGGGTCGAGCGCATTGATTGGTGGGTGGTCGACACCGGCCCCCGCGACGCCCCCGCTTTGCTGCTCTTGCATGGGCTTGGCGCCTCTGGTCACAGCTTCCGGCGCACTATTCCGGGCCTTGCCAAACATTACCGGCTGATCGTGCCCGACCTGCCGGGACACGGCTGCACCCGCACTAAAGACCGCGACCGGTTGGGCCTGAGCCCGATCGCCGAGGATTTATGCTGGCTATGTGACGCGATGGGCGTGCAACCCGGCGCAGTGATTGGCCATTCGGCAGGCGGGGCGATTGCGCTGCAAATGGCGCTCAACACCAGCATTCCGCGCGTGGTGGGCATCAATGCCGCGCTGGATCACTTTGAGGGCGTGACGGGGGTGCTGTTTCCGCTGATTGCACGGGGCCTCGCAGCCTTTCCGCTCACCGCGCCCGTGGCCGCACGGCTATGGGCATCGCCTGCGCGGGTGAGCCAATTGCTTGATAGCACGGGCTCGGTGATCGATGCCGCTGGCAAGGCGCAATACACCACGCTTGTGCAAGACACCGAACATGTCGCTGGCGCGCTCGATATGATGGCGCAATGGCGGCTTGATCCATTAATCTTGAACCTGCCCCGGCTACGCAAGCCTGCGCTTTTGCTGGCAGGCAAGGGCGACAAAGCGGTGCCCCCCGCAGTTTCAGAAAGTGCGGCCCATGCGATGCCACAGGTCGAATTGCGGATGATGGAGGGCGGCCACCTGCTGCATGAGGTGGCCCCTGATGGGCTCTCAGCCCTTTTGGCAGACTGGCTTGCGGGGCACGGGCTGGGCACGCCCCCCGCTACCCGCGCTTAAACAGCGCGGATCTTGGCCACTTTGGGTTCGGGGTCATCCGAATTGGCGTCGATGAAATCGAGCACCAAGGGACGGATGTTGTTACGCCAGCTGCGGCCCGCGAAGATGCCATAATGGCCCGCGCCGGGTTCCAAATGCTGGGCCTTCTTTTCCTCAGGCAGACCGGTGCAAAGCCGCAAAGCCGCCACGCATTGGCCGGGGGCAGAGATATCGTCATTCGCGCCTTCGACGGTTTTCACCGCGACCTTGGTGATCTTGCCAATATCGACGCGCTTGCCCGCCACGGTGAATTTGTTCTGCGCGATCTCCAGTCCTTTGAAGATCCGCTCCACCGTCGAGAGGTAGAACTCGGCGGTCATATCCATCACCGCGAGATATTCATCATAGAAGATGTTGTGGTGATCGTGCTCAGAGCCTTCGCCCTGCGCTTCGGCCATAATCTTGTCGGTGAAGGCTTTGGAGTGTTTGTCCATGTTCATCGAGATGAACGAAGCCAATTGCATCAGCCCCGGATAGACCAGACGCCCCGCGCCTTTGTATTTGAAGCCAACGCGCTGGATCACCAATTGCTCAAGCTGCCCCATCGTCACCCGGCGGCCAAAATCGGTCACTTCAGTGGCGGCGGCATCGGGATCAATCGGCCCGCCGATCAGCGTCAGCGTGCGCGGCTGCGCCTCTGGGTCTTCTTCGGCGAGATAGGCGGTCGCCGCCAAGGTCAGTGGCGCGGGCTGGCACACGGCAATCACATGGATATCCGGGCCAAGAAGCCGCATGAACTCGACAAGGTAAAGCGTGTAATCCTCAATGTCGAACTTGCCCTCGGAGGCCGGAATATCACGCGCATTATGCCAATCTGTCACGTAAACGTCGGCATCGGGCAGCAGACTATGCACCGTGGAACGGAGCAGCGTCGCATAATGGCCCGACATGGGCGCCACCAAAAGCACCCGGCGCTTCATCGGCGCGCGGCCTTGCACCTTGAAATGGATCAGCGCGCCGAAGGGCTTATCGAGCAGCGTTTCCACATCAATCAGATGGTCCTTGCCATCGGCAGCAGGAATCGAGCGAATGCCCCAGTCGGGCTTGATCACCATGCGCGCGAAGCTGCGCTCGGCGACGCGGCCCCAAGCGGACATCAGCTTGAACATCGGGTGGGGCGTCAAACCCCAAACCGGATAAGAGGCGATGGCGCGTGCCGAGGCGCCCATCCACTCGTTCGTGTTCCTGATGGTCTCCATCAGGTCGTAGCTGTAAATGCCTTTCATGGCGCTCCCTCGAAATCACGCACAACCCCGCTTGCCCCTGATGCGTGCGACGTTATGTTTCATATTTAAGGATAGGGAGGAAATAACGTTATGACAACGCCCGAGAAGGTCGAATCTGCTGCATCGCAGCAAATGCGAGACAATCTGGCGAGAATAGAAACCCTGACAACCCGACTGGTCGAGGCGCTCGCACACAAGCGCGCCCCCAATCTGGCGCTGGAAGGGCCGGGAATGGACCTTTATCTCAGTTCATCCGCCGCAATGATGAAGGCGATGACGGATAACCCCGCTAAGATCTTTGAAACGCAGGTAAAATACTGGGGCGAGGCAATGACCCATTACCTTGAGGCAAGCCATGCGCTGTCCCAAGGCAAATTGCAGCCTCCCGCAGACCCAGGGCCGAAAGATCGCCGCTTTTCCAACCCGTTATGGGACACGCATCCCTATTTCAATTTCGTCAAACAACAATACATGCTTGCCGCCAAAGCGATTGAAGAAGGCGCGGCGCAGGTTGAGGGGTTGGATCCGGTCAATCGTCGCCGTTTGGATTATTTCACCAAGCAGATTGTGGATTTGATGGCGCCGACAAATTTCTTGGCGACGAACCCCGATGCGCTTGAACGCGCTGTCGCGACCGAGGGGGAAAGCTTGGTGCGCGGCCTTGAAAACCTTGTGCGCGATATTGAGGAGAATAAAGGCGATCTGATCGTAACGCTCTCAGACCGCAATGCCTTTAAGGTTGGCGAGAATATCGGCACGGCAGAAGGCTCGGTTGTCTATCGCAACCATATGATGGAATTGATCCAATATAGCCCCACCACGGAAAAGGTTCACAAAACCCCGCTGATCATTTTTCCGCCTTGGATCAATAAGTTCTACATTCTCGACCTGAAGCCGCAAAACAGCCTGATCCGCTGGATCGTCGATCAGGGCTTCACGCTTTTTGTGGTGAGCTGGAAAAACCCCGATGCCTCTTATGCCGATGTTGGCATGGAGGATTACGTGCAAGACGGGTATCTGACCGCGATTGACGAGGTGAAGAAAATCACCGGCGAGCCCAAAGTGAATGCGGTGGGCTATTGCATCGCAGGCACCACGCTGTCGCTGACGCTCGCCCTTTTGAACAAGCGCAAAGACCGCTCGATCAACTCGGCCACTTTCTTTACCACGCTCACCGATTTTTCCGATCAGGGCGAGTTTACCGCCTTCTTGCAAGACGATTTCGTCGATGGGATCGAGGCACAATGCAAGGCCGATGGGGTGCTGAGTAGCTATTTCATGACCCGCACCTTCTCTTACCTGCGGGCCAATGACCTGATCTACCAACCTGCGATTCGTTCTTACATGCTCGGCGAATCGCCACCAGCTTTTGATCTGCTTTATTGGAACGGCGATTCGACCAACCTGCCCGGCAAGATGGCGATGCAATACCTGCGCGGCCTCTGTCAGGAAGACAGCTTTACCTCAAAAGGCTTCCCGCTCTTTGATGAAGTGCTGAAGGTGTCTGAGGTGAAGGTGCCGCTCTGCGCGATTGCTTGCGAAACAGACCATATCGCGCCGTGGATCGCCTCGTTCAACGGGGTGGCGCAGATGGGGTCGAAGGACAAGACCTTCATCTTGTCGGAATCGGGTCATATCGCCGGGATCGTGAACCCGCCCAGCAAAAAGAAATACGGCCATTACACCTCTGAAGCACCGGTCGAGAACCCGAATGAATGGAAAGCCGTGGCACAATACAACCAAGGCAGCTGGTGGCCGCGCTGGGGTGAATGGTTGGCAAGCCGCTCTGGCAAGCTGGTGCCCGCCCGCGCCGTGGGCGATGCCGATCACCCTGCCCTTGCGCCCGCCCCCGGCACCTATGTGGGCGAGGTGGTGAAGGTCTAGCCCCCACCTTCCCGAAACGAAAAAGGGCACCGAACCGGTGCCCTTTCTTTTAACCTGTTAGAAGGCCGCGCCTCAGGCCTCAGCCGGGGCGAAGATCATCTCGCGATGCTTCTCGATATAGATTTGCAGCCAAGGCGTGTAGCGCTCTGGGTTTGCGGCAATCCGCGTCGCGATCTCATCAATCGGCACCCATTCGGTGGTTTCCACCTCCTCGGGGTTTGGCACGGGCTCAACACCTTCGGGCGCTTCGGCGGTGAAAATCTCCACCACCTCATGCTCAATCATATCATCGGCCACATCGGCACGGTATTCCACCTGCCCAACATGGCGCAGATCAAGCCCATGCAAGCCAAGCTCCTGATCAAGCCGCCGCGCGGTGCAAGTGGCAGCATCTTCGCCCCAATAGGGATGGGTGCAGCAGGTGTTCGCCCAAAGCCCCGGCGTGTGGTATTTGCTCAGCGCACGTTGCTGCAACAGCACCTTGTCGCCACGCGTGACAAAGGCAGAGATCGCGAGGTGCCGCAGCCCCTTACGATGTGCCTCCATCTTTTCCACCGGGGTCAGAACACCATCGATCCAAGTGGGGATCATGGTCTCGTCCATGCTTACACCCATTTCGGCGACACCAAGCCCGACAGATGGGCAAGGTTTTTGAAGCCGATCTTGATATGCGCCATCGGGCGGAAAGAGGTGAGCTTTTTGTTCATGTAGCTCTCAAAGGTCATGCGCTGCACATCGACATCATGGCACAGGCTGACAAACCGCTCGCGCCGCTCATCGGTGTGGTAATAGGCATCTTGCATCGAGCGCAACACTTTGAAGACGGTGCCATGCTCTTTCATGAACTTGGCCCGCGCTTGTTTGAGCTCTTTCGCCTTGCCGGTCTTAAGGAAGGCCATCGCAGCTTCAGCCGCCACGCGGCCCCCCGCATGGGCATAATAGATCCCCTCACCAGAGGACGGCGCGACCACGCCAGCGGCATCGCCCGCCAGCACAACGTCTTTGCCATTGTCCCAGCAATCAAGCGGTTGCAGCGGGATCGGCGCGCCTTCCTTGCGGATCGTCTCTTCCTTATCAAGGCCGGACATCTCGCGCAAAAGCGCGGTGCATTTTTTCAGATCAACGTCATCAAGCTCGGTGCCCATGCCGATGGAAGCGGTTTTCCCATGCGGGAACACCCAGCCATAAAAGTCAGGGCTGATGCGACCATCATAATAAACGTCGCAACGCGTCGGGTCGTAGTTCGCGACATTCGTCGGCGCCGCGATGATCTCGTGATAGGCGAAGACCAGCGGGATTTTCGTCGCGGGCACTTCGTTGCGCACCTGCGAGTTCGCGCCATCGGCACCGATCACGATACGGGCCGTGACCTTCTTCTCTTCGCCGCTTTCTTTGTCGCGGTAAACGACAACGGTCTTGCCGGTCGCGCGTTCAATGCGCAGCCAGGTGCCGGTGAGCCGGTCGGCCCCGGCTTGGCGGGCGCGTTCGCGCAGCCATTCGTCATAATCTTCGCGGTCGACCATGCCGACAAAGCCGTTCTCAATCGGAATATCGACGAAGCGCGAGGAGGGCGCGATCATCCGCGCCGAGGTGATTTTCGCCACCAGCAGGTGATCGGGAATATCAAAGTCGCGGATCAGCCGCGGCGGGATCGCGCCGCCACAGGGCTTGATGCGCCCAGCCCGGTCGAGCAGCGCCACCTTATGACCCGCGCGGGCCAAATCCCAAGCCGCCGTCGAACCCGAAGGGCCGCCACCGACCACGAAAGCATCGTATTCCATTCTATTCTCCCGCAATCACAGTGGGCACATGCGCCGCGCCCCGCGCAGCGACCACACCGGTCGCCATCACGGCCGCGACAAGGAAGAGGAGCGCTTCGGCCCCGAAAACGATCCCAAACGCTGAAGCGTCGGGTAGAAAAAGGCGCATCACATCGGCAGCACCTGCGCCAAGCAGGCCGCCAAAGCCCGCCGCAATCGCCTGTGCCGCGCCCCAAAGGCCCATCCGCGTGCCTTCCCGCGAAGACCGGCCTTCACCGGCAAGCGACATCATCGCGCCAATCGCGGCGACGGCAAAAATCCCGTTAAAGAAGCCAAGCCCGATCACCGCAGGGGCAATCGGTGCGCCGGGCACCTGCCCCACGCCCGCCACAGCCACAAGCGCCGCGGCAGAGCCAAGGCAGCCGCCCACGACCCAGCCAAGCAAGGTGCCGATTTTCAGCCCCGAAAGCGCGATGCCAACGGTGAGCATGCCAATGAACACACCGCCGTTTTGCAGGCCTGAAAGTTTGGTCGTTTGCCCGGCCGTATAGTCAAAAACCAGCCCGGCATAGGGTTCCAAGATCAATTCCTGCAAGAAATAGGCGGTCATCGACAGGAACAGGAAAAAGGTGAAATTGCGGGCTTGGGGTTCAGACCACACCTCACGCAGGCCCTCGCGCAGCGCCGTCGGGCGCTCTTCGGGTTCGGGGTGTTTCACGCGGGCTTCAACGCCCCACACCGCAAGCATGGTCACGACAACAGCGCCGGTGATGACAGCCCCAACGATCCACAAAAGTCGCTCGACCGAATAGGGATCCAGCAAATGGCCCACAGTGCCTGCGGTGGCGGCGATCCCGAAGATCATCATCAGCCATGTGATTGTCGCAGCAGCGGCGCGGCGGCGCGGCTCGGTGGCCGAGGCCAGAAGCGCCAGAAGCGAGGTGCCAGAGGCCCCAACGCCAAAACCAATCAACGTGTAGGCCAAAATCGCGATCGCCAGCCCAGCGATAAAGCTTTCCGCCAACACGGCAATGGCCACAGCGCCCAAGAAGGCACCCAGCCCCAACACCGCCATGCCGGCGATGATAAAGAAGGTCCGGTTGCCCTTGGTATCGGAACGCAGCCCCCAAGCGGGGCGGGTGATTTGCAACGCGTAGTGCAGCCCCACGAGCAATCCGGGCAAAATCGCGGGTAGCGCCAGTTCGACCACCATCAACCGATTGAAGGTGGAGGTTGTCAGCACCACAACCGCGCCGATGCACAGCTGCACCAGCCCCAGCCGAAAGATCTGGAGCCAGCCGAGTGTCATATCACCATGCCCCGGATCGCGAAGGCGGTGATCATCATGCCCGAGACATACATCGCAACGCCGGTGCCATTATACCAAGGCGCTTTGCCTTCCGGGTCGCGCATCCAAACCGACATCGCCCAGAACTGGCCAAACAGAAGCAGCAGCACTGCACCGGCATGGTAGGGTTTGGAGAACAGGAACAGCATGGTGATGACCAAAGCTTGCGCAAGGCCCATCACGGTACAGGCGATTTTCGCGGCCACTTCCGGACCATAGACGGCAGGCAAGGATTTGATGCCCAGCTTGCGGTCGCCCTCAATCGCTTTGAAATCGTTGATCGTCATGATGCCATGCGCGCCAAGGGCGTAAAGCGTGGCCATCAGCACAATCGGGAATCCCGGTGCGGCGCCCGTGGTCGCCAACAGAACGGCAGCGCCCGTGACCCACGGCAAACCTTCATAAGCGATGCCCACAAGACCCGGCCCCCACCAGCCCGAGCGTTTCAGGCGTACGGGCTCCACCGAATAGGCCCAAGCAGCGGCAACGCCCAACACGGTGGCGCCAAAGCCCCAAGTGCCAAGCTGCCAGCCCACAACAAGTGACAGCGCCGACATGATGAGCGCGATATAAAGCCCCCAATAGCCCGGAATGCGCCCCGACGGGATCGGGCGATCAGGTTCGTTGATTGCATCGACATGGCGGTCGCACCAATCATTGGCGGCCTGAGACATGCCGCAAACAATCGGCCCGGCGAGAATGATCCCCAAGATCACCACGCCGATATTCGCCCCCATCGCCACGCCCGAAGACACCGCGCCGCACAGATAGGCCCACATCGGCGGGAACCATGTCACCGGCTTAATGAGCCGCAGCATCGCGCGCGGCTCGGGAAGGGTACGTTGGGTCGTCAGACTGTCTGGGGCGCTCATGGTCGATCGAACCGATTGGGCGGGCGAGCGGATGGCTCAGCCCGAGTGGACAGGCGCAGGATGCGACGCGCGGCCGCCCTGCGGGTGCAGAACAAAACGGCAAGGCCCCGACCCCATCGAGGCGCAGGAGATTTCCTCCACCTTGCAATCGGGCCAGACAAGCGTGGAGAACAGCCGTTGAAACACCGCCGCGTGCCAATGGCAGGCGGGGTGCTCGGCGCTTTCCGCGCGCAGCGGGTTACCGTCGATACGGAACGTGAGGGGCTTGAACCCCTCAACCTGAAACTGGCCAGAGCCAACAAAGGTCCAGGCATGTTTGGTGATGGCTTTGGCCAGAACCTTCGCCCCAAGGGCGGCAGGCAAGAACTTGATGATCTTTTGCGCAAAGCCGGGAATGCGATTGGCCAAAATATAATCCCCAGTGGCAAGCCCCGAGAGCCATAAAAGACCCTCGGAGGCTTCCCCCTGGTCCACCCGCAGCGCCTGGTGCACGGCATGGCATTGGGATTCTGGAAGCATTCCGCTGTCTGCCGGGGGGACGGGCACCCCGGCAAGTTTCATGATCCGGTCGCGCTCGGACCGGCCAAGGTGGCGGTCGAGCACGGCGATGGTTTGCAAGATCGCATTCGGCCCGATACGGGGCTCGTCCTGCGCGTCAAGCGGCGCCGCGCTCATGGCCTTACCCCCTTATTCCGCGGCGTCGACCATCTGGGCCTTGCCACCACCGCAAGCCATCGGCGCCGTGGTTTCCCCGGCGTGCTCGGCCGAACGGGCTTCGTGGGTTTCCGGCGACAGGTCGAATTCGTCCTCGGCGCCTTCGGGCAACACGAAGTTCGCGTTGCTGCGCTCGCCCGCCCGCTCTTTCATTTGCGCGCGCACCGCCTCTTGGCGTTCTTTGTGCTTGCGCGAACGTTCGGCAGCGGCTTCCCAGTCGGCAACCTGCGCATCGGCGATCTGACGGGTATCGTCAAATTTCCAATCCACCTTGTCTTTCGACTGCGGGCCCCAATAGCCAGCTTTGCCAAGGTCATAGAAGGTGCGGCCCACACCGGCTTTCAAGAATGCCTTGAGACAGCCCAGAAGGTACCGACGGCGGAAGCCCGTGCCGCGCCACGGATAGTGGAACAGCGCCTTCTTGATGTAGAAGCGGCGGTAGTTGTTCATCACACCGTCAAGCAGCTCGCCGCGGGTCAGCGCTTTGGGCTTCATGATCGGCGTCACAAAGTTGTATTTCGAGAAGTCGAAGACCTCGACCTGATCGCGCAGTTCTTGGAACAGCGGCGTGAACGGCCACGGCGTATACATCGACCAGTTCGCAAGGTCCGGCTGCCAGTCCCACGCCATTTGGTAGGTTTCTTCCAGCGTTTCCTTGGTCTCGTTGTCCAGACCGACGATGAACTGCGCTTCGGTGAAGATATCGGCTTCACGCAGCAGACGGATCGCTTCTTTGTTCTCGGCGACCGTGGTCTCTTTGTTGAACATGTCGAGCTTGAGCTGGGCCGCAGCCTCGGTGCCAAGCGAAATGTGCACAAGACCCGCTTCACGATAGAACTTCAGCAAATCGCGGTCGCGATAGATGTCGGTCACGCGGGTGTTGATGCCCCACTTGATTTTGTGGTTCAGACCGCGGTCGATCATCTCTTGGCAGAATTCGACGAATTTCTTCTTGTTGATCGTCGGTTCTTCGTCAGCAAGGATGAAGAAGCCCACGCCGTGGTTTTCGACCAGATCTTCGATCTCATCGACCACCGCTTTGGGCGAGCGGACGCGATAGTCGCGCCAGAATTTCCATTGCGAGCAGAACGAGCAGGTGAACGGGCAGCCGCGCGCCATGTTCGGGATCGCGACTTTCACGTTCAGCGGGATGTAGATGTAGTGATCCCACTCAATCAGCGACCAGTCCGGTTTCAGGCTGTCGATGTCTTTGACGGTCGGCGCCGCTTGGGTGGCGACGATCTCTTCGCCTTCGGTGTAGGCAAGGCCCTTGATCGCCTTACGGTCTTCCGGCCAACGGCCCTCGTCCACGCATTGCGCGACTTCGACCATGATCTCTTCGCCTTCACCGCGCACGATCGCGTCAATCCACGGCGCTTCCGACAGCACCTGACGGAACATGAAGGTCGCGTGCACACCGCCCAGAAGGCCAACGCAATTCGGCGCAGCTTCTTTGGCAATCTTCAGCGTTTCTTCCGCCTCGTAGATCGAGGGCGTAATCGCGGTAACACCGACGATATCGGGCTGCAATTCGGCGATCCGACGACGCAATTCGTCGTGGGGGACGTTCATCGTCATCGCGTCGATGAAGTGAATATCATCGTAGCCGAATTTTTTCAGGTGACCGGCAAGGTAAGGAACCCAAGAAGGGGGCCAGTTCCCCGCGATCTCGGCACCGCCGGAGTGGTAATTGGGGTGGACGAAAAGGATACGCATGGCTGACCCTCCAGGGCGTAGGTGTAAACCTCAGTTGACAACAATCCCAACCATATTAATTGGCACAGGTCAAATGCAGAAAATTGCCGCACCTGTGAAGTGGACCCAGCACATACTGCGCAAGGCACTGATTATTATGACAATTGCAAAACAGGCTTGTGGCGGAACGCCCGCCTGCGACGGGGTGGCGCAGCCTTCCAGCGGCCGCCAGATTGCCAAACCTGACACTCCCGCTGCGCTTTCAAGGGGGGCAAACTGCGACAAACCGTCTAGCAAAATTGGCAAAAGGTGAATCACGCGCTAGGAATTTCGCGCGCAAACTCACCCGCCCATGCCATGGGAGAAAAACGACTCGGCCTGTCGCTTCTACGACTCAGTCGACTTCTTTGCTCAGAAGCCCGAATTTGCGCAGCTTCACATAAAGCGACTGCCGCGACAGGCTCAGAAGCTCGGCCGCCGCCACCCGGTTGTTGCCGGTCAGCTCAAGCGCCGTCTCGATGCACATCTTTTCGATGATCTCGGTTGTCTCGGCGACGATGTCGCGCAAGGTCGCGTAGCCGACCATCTGCATCACATTGCGCAGCCCTTCGTTGCCCGCCACGCCGGGCAAAATACGGGTCGCATCGGCCAGGTTGGAATCGCGGATCACGAGCGCAATCGTCGGGCTGGCGCGTTCCGCAAAAAGCGTGGCCGAAAGCTCAACCGAGACTTGGCCCGAGAAATCGGTATTCAGCCGCGTCACGTAATGGCGCAAATGGCCAATACGCTTGACGTTATCGAGCATGACATTGAGGTCGATCGAGCCACGCGACAAGAAATCGGCAAAGGACCGCCCCTGCACCATCGCAGCAGAGCCCGCATCGGTAAGGTAAAGGAACGCATCATTGGCCGCGCGGATCGTGCCATCGGCTTCCAAAAATACCATCGCGTCGATGCTTTTGTGGAAGAGCCGCTCAGAAAGCTCCGACATGTCATCGGCTTTCGGGCGCATGGCTTCGGGCTGGCCCAAACGGCACAGCAACAAACGATCCCCCGCCGCGCGGAACAGCGTCGCCGACACCGCCACTTTGCGCTTGGAGCGCCGAATCGTCAGATCAAGCGAGTTTTGCAGATCGCTGCCCGCCAACTTGGCCAAAGCGTCGATAAACTCGCCCTTCCGGCGCCCCTCAAGCTCATTGGCCACCGGGGCGTCAATCAATTCGCCCCGCGTCGCACCAATCAGCGTTGTGGCGGAGCCGTTAAGATCGACAATGCGGCCCGTCGACATAGAGACGATCAAAAGCGCAGAGGGGTTCGCTTCCATCAACACCCGATAGCGGGTTTCAAGCTCGCGTTGGGCCTCATAATCGCGCTCAAGCGCAAGCTGCGCCTTCACAAGCTGCTGCTGAACTTCCGCGATCGGGCGCATGTCGCGCCCAATCATCAAAAGCGTTCCGTCTTCATCCGTGCGCGTCAGCGTATACCGGATTGGGAAATGGATCGCGTCGCATACATGTGTGAGTTCCAGCACCATCGGGCGATGCAACTCGACCTCGGATTCCATACGGCGTTGAAGCTTTTGCAGGCTTTCCGGCCCGAACAATTCCGAAAGCGGTTTGCCCTGCCATTGGGCAAAGCGGTCACTGGGGCCAAGCTGAGGATTGGTGAGGACGAGATCGACAATACCTTCCGGCGCAACGACCAGCGCGATATCGCAGGCCGAAGTGACGATGTCCGCGAGCAAAGCGGGAGGAACCCTTAGCAAGGCCTCCCGTCGCATCAAGAAGCTTCCATCAGATGTCACGGCCGGAACCTTTCTTAAACCCGTGCCTCTTCTTTCAGCCTTCCCCCGTCGTTCTCGACCCCCGAACCGTTTTCAGTCACGCCAGCGCAAACTCGGAAATAACCACGGACAAGTCGTTGGTCACCAGATCGGCGCCGGTCTTGGCGAGAGCTTCCGCGCGTTGGGCGACGATAGCGCCACCAATTGCAACCCGCATCCGCCCTTTCGTCAGGCTGGAAAGGGTTTTCACCAGTTTCGCGGAGATTTCAACCCTCTCCATACTTCCGACAGTAATCAATGCCGCATCAAAGCGGTTCGTCGCCATCAAACGGGACAAATCACTCAACCCCGGAGCGAAAAGCATCCGCACCGAGATCCCCCGGCGGCGAAGCCCCATCGCCACCACCAAAGAGCCAAGCGTGTGCTGCTCTCCAGGCGGAACGATCAAAAGCACCGTCGAGGTGTTCGACGGATCAGAGACATCCGCCGTCACATCCGCTTGCAGCGCGTGCAGAAGTTCCTGCAAACGCGCGATGCCAACCGTCACTTGGGCAAAGCCAATCTGATCGGCTTCCCAAGCCGTCCCGATATTTCGGGCGGCGGCTGGCACATAAAGGGAGGCAATATCTTCCGGGGCGACAAATGCCGCCCGGAATTCATCGAGACACAGGTCCATAGCCCCAAGCTCAGGCCCTGTGGCAAGCTCGACCAACCTGTTGACAAGCGCGGTCCGCAGCTCTCCCACTCCATTTCGACGGCGCGCCGCAAGACGCCCCATCGCTTCAAGAGCAAGCCCAACGAACCCATCTAGGCCGTTGCCATGCTCGACTTCAAAACTGACATCCCGCATCAGAGTCCCCGAAACCCGTACGTTCGCGAGACGGTCTTCCCTACCACCCGCGAGCGGAACATTGAACAGGGGTCTTTCCCCCGCGCATCATTCGACACCAACACTCCCCCTATGTCCATCGAAATTGACAAGCTGCGACACCATCACACGCCCGATATCGAGCGCACGTGACGACCATCACTGACAGCCCCTTCCAGAATACGGAAAAACCTAGCAGCACAGGGCTTTGCGACCCTTCGCCGCAGGCAATTAAGCTGCGTCGGAAGGCGTCATTTCCCCGTCACATCCCGATGCATCACAATAGCACCCACCGCAGTAGCGGCGTTTGGGCGCGGAGTCAGAGTGTAAGTTTTCGTTGACACTTCGGAGCCACTGCCTAACCTGACAGCTACTGCGCGCCCACGAAGAAAGGCTGGCTGCCACTATGCCACACACTCCCCGACATTCGTCGTCTAAAGGCCTGTACACGCCCGAAGAACGTGCGCGGCGTGACGCCTCCCCCTGGACCATTGTGCAAGGGATTCTTGCGCCGCTCCAGTTCCTCGCTTTCGCCGTTTCTTTGGTGTTGGTGATGCGTTTCTTGCTCACCGGCAGCGGCTATGAAACCGCCACAATATCTATACTTATCAAAACCTTACTTCTTTACACGATCATGGTCACCGGGGCGATTTGGGAAAAGGTTGTCTTCGGGCAATACCTGTTCGCACCCGCGTTCTTTTGGGAGGATGTCTTCTCCTTCGGCGTGATCGCTCTGCACACCGCCTATCTCTGGGCGCTGTTCACAAATCAAAGCGATGCGCTGCAAATGTACATCGCGCTGGCCGCTTACGGCACATATGTCATCAATGCCGGACAGTTCCTGTGGAAACTGCGTCAGGCACGCCTGCAATCGGCAAGTGAGTCGGCCTCCGACGCCTCTGCCCCCCTCACGATGGAACGGGGGACGCCATGAGCCTCGATTCGCCGACCATGGGCTGCACCGAATCTCCGGTGCTGCGTGAACGTGGCCAGAAGGCCGTTTTCTGTGGCTTGACCGGGATCGTCTGGTTGCACCGCAAGATGCAGGATGCCTTCTTCTTGGTGGTGGGCTCGCGCACCTGCGCGCACTTACTGCAAGCCGCCGCCGGCGTGATGATCTTTGCCGAACCGCGCTTCGGCACCGCCGTGTTGGAAGAGCAAGACCTTGCAGGCCTTGCCGATGCCAACGCGGAATTGGACCGCGAAGTCGCGCGCCTGCTGGAACGCCGCCCTGACATCCGCCAACTGTTCCTTGTGGGCTCCTGCCCCTCGGAAGTGATCAAGCTTGACCTCGAACGCGCGGCAGAGCGGCTCAACACCCGCCACGCGCCGCATGTGCGGGTCTATTCCTATTCCGGCTCGGGCCTTGATACGACCTTCACCCAAGGCGAAGACGCTTGCCTTGCCGCGATGGTGCCAACGCTTGCCGCCTCCGACGAAGAAGAACTGATCGTCGTTGGCGCCCTGCCCGATGTGGTCGAGGATCAATGCGCCTCGCTTCTGTCGCAGCTGGGCGTTGGACCGGTGCGGATGCTGCCCGCGCGGCGCAAAGATGCGGCCCCCACCGTCGGGCCGAACACGCGCTTTATTCTCGCCCAGCCTTTCTTGGGCGATACGGCCGCCGCGCTGGAACGCCGTGGTGCGAAACGGATCGCGGCCCCCTTCCCCTTTGGCGAAGAAGGCACAACCGCGTGGCTCAAAGCCGTTGCCGACATTTATGGCGTCAGCGCCGAGAAGTTTGAGGAAGTAACCGCTGCGCCGCGTGCCCGTGCCAAGAAAGCACTTGCCGCGCATAAAGGCACGCTGGAGGGCAAATCGCTCTTCCTCTTCCCCGATAGCCAGCTGGAAATTCCGCTCGCACGGTTCTTGGCGCGCGAATGCGGCATGGTCCCAACCGAGGTGGGCACGCCGTTCCTGCACCGCGCGATCATGGCGCCTGAGCTTGAGATGCTGCCTTCGACCGCGCAGTTGAGCGAAGGCCAAGACCTTGAAGCCCAGCTTGACCGGCACGAGGCGATTAACCCCGACATCACCGTTTGCGGGCTTGGCCTTGCCAACCCGCTGGAGGCGAAGGGCCATACCACCAAGTGGGCGATCGAACTCGTCTTCACGCCGATCCATTTCTACGAACAGGCGGGCGATCTGGCCGGACTGTTCTCGCGCCCGCTGCGCCGTCGCGCGCTTCTGGCCGGGGGGACCACCGCATGAAACTGACGCTGTGGACATATGAAGGCCCGCCGCATGTCGGCGCGATGCGCGTTGCGACCTCGATGAAGGACATGCATCTTGTCCTGCACGGGCCGCAAGGCGACACCTATGCCGATCTGCTTTTCACAATGATCGAGCGGCGCAATGCCCGCCCGCCGGTGGCCTTTTCCACCTTCCAAGCCGCGGATATGGGCGCCGATACCGGGCTTTTGCTCAAGGAAACGATCCAGAAAACGCATGAGCGGTTCAAACCGCAGGCGATGGCCGTGGCGCTGACCTGCACCGCAGAACTGCTGCAAGACGACCCCGAGGGGATCGCCCGCGCATTGGCGCTGCCGGTTCCTGTGGTGCCGCTAGAGTTGCCCTCGTACTCGCGCAAAGAAAACTTCGGCGCGGATGAGACCTTCCGCGCCTTGGTGCGCGCACTTGCCAAGCCGATGGAGCGCACGGCTGAAATCAGCTGCAACATCCTTGGCGCCACGGCCCTTGGCTTCCGCCACCGCGATGACGTGGTTGAGGTGACGAAGCTCTTGGAAGGCATGGGCGTGAAGGTCAATGTCGTCGCGCCGATGGGCGCCACCCCCGATGACCTGCGCAAGCTGGGCCAAGCCCATTTCAACGTGCTGCTTTACCCCGAAACCGGGGAAAGCGCCGCGCGGCATTTGGAGCGGACCTGCAAACAGCCCTACACCAAAGTGGTGCCGATGGGCGTGGGCGCGACCCGCGATTTTCTGGCCGAGGTCAGCAAACTCACCGGCCTGCCCGTGCAAGCCGATGAAAGCACGCTGCGTCAACCGTGGTGGAGTGCCTCGGTCGACTCGACTTACCTCACCGGCAAGCGGGTTTTCCTGTTTGGCGACGGCACCCATGTGATCGCCGCAGCACGGATCGCCGCAAAGGAAGTGGGTTTCGAGGTTGTCGGCATGGGCTGCTATAACCGCGAAATGGCTCGCGCCCTGCGCGCTGCCGCCGCGGACTATGGCGTCGAGCCGCTGATCACCGATGACTATCTTGAAGTCGAACAAGCGATCGAGGCCGCCGCGCCGGAACTGATCCTTGGCACGCAGATGGAACGCAACATCGGCAAGAAGCTGGGCATCCCCTGCGCGGTGATCTCGGCCCCGGTCCATGTCCAAGACTTCCCGGCCCGCTACGCCCCGGTAATGGGCTTTGAGGGCGCGAACGTTCTTTTTGATAGCTGGATCCATCCGCTGGTCATGGGGCTCGAAGAGCACCTTCTGACGATGTTCCGCGAAGACTTTGAATTCCACGACGCTGCTGGTGCCAGCCATCATGGCGGCAAGCACGTCGAGCGGGCCGAAGCGCCCGAACCGGCTGCGCAAGCGGCCCCTCAAACGCAAGTCGACACCCCGGCCGTGCCGGTAGTCGAGCCCTCGGGCGAAATTCGTTGGATGCCCGAAGCTGAGCGCGAGCTGAAGAAAATCCCGTTCTTTGTGCGGGGCAAAGCGAAGCGCAACACCGAACTTTTTGCCGCGCACAAAGGCGTGCGCGACATCACCGTTGAAACTCTCTACGAGGCCAAGGCCCACTATGCACGATGAGTCGATGAGCGGAACCCTGCCGCTGCCGCCGCACCGTCCGGGCGGCTATAACGTCGTGATCGTTACTCTGGACGCGCATGCCGCGGGTCCGGCCGCGCGGGCGCTCCCGCGTTTGCAACACGACTTCCCCGATTTGCACATTACCGTGCATGCCGCTGCTGAATGGGCAGAAAATCCGGCCAAGCTCGCTGCTGCCAAAGCGGCTGTGCTGGAAGCCAATATCATTGTGGCGAACCTGCTCTTTATCGATGAGCATCTCCAATCCATTTTGCCTGAGATGACCGCTGTGCGCGATCGTCTGGACGCCTTTGTCGGCATGGTCGCCGATCCACAGATCGTGCGCCTGACGAAGATGGGCGATCTGGATATGACCAAGCCCGCCTCGGGGCCGATGGCGCTTTTGAAAAAGCTGCGCGGCAAAAACGAGCCGGGTGGCGGGTCTGCCGAAAAGCAGATGTCGATGCTGCGCCGCATCCCGAAGATGCTCAAGTTCATTCCGGGCAAAGCGCAAGACCTGCGCGCCTGGTTCATTTGCATGCAGTATTGGCTCGGCGGCTCGGAAGACAACATCGAGTCGATGGTGCGCTACCTTGTCAGCCGCTATTCCGACAATGTCGATTGGCGTGGCGTGAAAGTGGCCGCCCCGGTCGATTACCCGGAGGTTGGTCTTTACCACCCGGATATGGCGGGCCGCATCACCACCGATCCCGCCAAGCTGCCACAACCTGCAAACCCGGTGGCCACGATCGGCGTGCTGATGCTGCGCAGCTACATTTTGGCCAATGACACCGCACATTACGATGCGGTGATCCGGGGTCTGCAATCCAAGGGTCTTGCCGTTCTGCCCGCTTTTGCCGGTGGGCTTGATGGTCGCCCTGCGATTGACGAATTCCTCAAGGGCAAGGTCGATACGCTTCTGTCGCTCTCGGGCTTCTCGCTGGTGGGGGGCCCCGCCTATAACGACAGCGATGCTGCGGTGAATGCGCTCAAGGAACTGGATGTGCCCTATGTGACGGCGCAACCGCTGGAGTTCCAAACGCTTGGGCAGTGGCGCGCCTCGGGTGGTGGGCTTGGCCCGGTGGAAACCACTATGCTGATCGCGCTGCCGGAGATTGACGGGGCCACGAACCCGACCGTCTTTGGTGGCCGCCATGACCCGGCGGGCTGCGCCACCTGTGCGCGCGGCTGCAAACCCGACCCGGAAGCCGAAAGCCATGCCATGGCCGCCTGCCCCGAACGGGTGGAAACGCTGGTCGACAAAGTGCTGCGTCTTGCGAAACTGCGCCGCTCCGAAGTGGCGAAGCGTAAGGTGGGCATCGTGCTTTACGGCTTCCCGCCGAATGCGGGCGCGGCAGGCACGGCAGCTTATCTCGCCGTGTTCGAGAGCCTCTTCAACATGCTCCATGCGATGAAGGCCGAAGGCTACCAAATGGGCGAACTGCCCGCCTCGGTCGATGAGCTTCGCGCCGCCGTTCTGTGCGGCCCGGAAGCCACGCATGGCCAACCCGCGCAAATTGCGGCCCGCCT
This sequence comes from Rhodobacter aestuarii, assembly GCF_900156655.1. Taxonomy (GTDB): domain Bacteria; phylum Pseudomonadota; class Alphaproteobacteria; order Rhodobacterales; family Rhodobacteraceae; genus Rhodobacter; species Rhodobacter aestuarii. The sequence continues at coordinate 41,040 of NZ_FTOG01000006.1, forward strand.
CCCGGCGGCTGAAGTTGTCGCCCGCACGAAATGGCTCAAAGACATTGAAGCCGTTTGGGGCGCCGCCCCCGGCAAACACCAAACCGATGGCCGCGACCTCTTCGTTTTGGGGCGGCATTTCGGCAATGTCTTCGTCGGACTCCAGCCGGTCTTTGGCTATGAAGGCGACCCGATGCGGCTGCTCTTTGAAAAAGGCTTCGCGCCGACCCATGCCTTCGCCGCCTTCTACCGCTGGCTGCGCGAAGATTTCGAGGCCGATACGCTTCTCCACTTCGGGATGCACGGCGCGCTTGAGTTCATGCCCGGCAAACAAGCGGGCATGTGTGAGGAATGCTGGCCGGATCGGATGATTGGCAACCTGCCGAACGTCTATCTTTATGCCGCCAACAACCCCTCCGAAGCGACTTTGGCGAAACGCCGCTCCAATGCGGTGATCGTGTCCCACCTGACGCCGCCCTTGGCGCAATCGGGCCTCTACAAAGGCCTGAGCGAGCTGAAGGAAAGCCTTGGCCGCCTGCGCGCGCTGCCGCCCGAGTCGCCCGAAGCGGAAGATCTGGCCGAACTCGTGCGCGAGCAGGCCAAGGGCGTCGACATGGATGCCTCTGACCTTTCGACGCTTTGGGAAAAGCTGCTTGAGACCGAAGGCGCGCTGATCACCGAAGGCCTGCACGTTCTGGGCAAGCCGATGACGGCGGAGCACCGGGCCGAAATGCTCGATCTGATGCCAGAAAATGCCGACCGCGAACGCGCCGACAAATTCTTGCAAGAAGAGCATGAGATCAAAGCTCTGCTGCGCGCGCTTGGCGGGCGCTACATCGAGCCGGTGCCGGGGGGCGACCTTGTGCGCGCGCCGGAAATCCTGCCGACGGGGCGCAACATCCACGCCTTCGACCCGTTCCGGATGCCCACCGCCTTTGCGCTGCGCGATGGTGCGGCACAAGCGGCCCGGCTTTTGGCCACGCACCCGACGCTTCCGCGTTCGGTCGCGCTGGTGCTTTGGGGCTCGGATAACATCAAATCCGATGGCGGGCCGATCTCGCAGGCGCTTGCGCTGATGGGCGCGCGGCCTCGGTTTGACACCTATGGCCGTTTGGCCGGTGCCGAGCTTATTCCGCTTTCGGAATTGGGCCGTCCGCGCATTGACGTGGTGATGACGCTTTCGGGCATCTTCCGCGACCTGCTGCCGCTGCAAACCAAGCTTCTGGCCGAAGCCGCCTATCTTTGCGCTTCGGCGGAAGATGAGCCGCTCGCCCAGAACTTCATCCGCGCCCATGTGCTGGCCACGATGCAAGACACGGGGATGGACTTCGACACCGCTTCGCTGCGCGTTTTCTCGAATGCCGAAGGGGCTTATGGGTCGAACGTCAACACGATGGTCGGCTCGGCGGGTTTTGGCGATGAAGACGAACTCGCCGATGCTTACGAGGCGCGCAAGTCCTTCGCCTATGGCCGCGATGGCAAGTCCACCAAACAGGTGAACCTGCTGCAAAACGTGCTCGGCAAAGTCGATCTGGCCTATCAAAACCTCGAATCCGTGGAACTGGGTGTCACCACCGTGGACCACTATTTCGACACGTTGGGCGGCATTGCTCGCGCGACCAAGCGCGCGCAGGGTGGCAAGGATACGGCGGTCTATATCGGCGACCAAACCCGCGGTGCGGGCACGGTGCGCACGCTCCAAGACCAAGTGGCCTTGGAAACCCGCGCCCGTTCGCTCAACCCGAAGTTCTACGAAGGCCTGCTCAAACATGGTGCCGAAGGCGTGCGCCAGATCGAAGCGCAGGTGACCAACACACTCGGCTGGTCGGCAACGACCGGACAGGTCGATCCGTGGGTCTATCAACGGCTTTCGGAAACCTTCGTGCTTGATGACGAGATGCGCAAGCGTCTTGCCGATCTGAACTCTGCCGCATCGAGCCGGATGGCGCAGCGGTTGTTGGAGGCATCGGACCGCAACTACTGGCAACCCGATCCCGAAACCCTCGCCGCGCTGCAAGCTGCTGCCGACGAGTTGGAAGACCGGATGGAAGGCGTGGCGGCCGAGTGACATGGAAGACTACGAAAAGGAGGGCCGCATGAGCCCGCGCGACGACATTCCCGACCTCACCGGCCTTGATGGCGAAGGCTCCGTGCAGGTGCATGAGAACGAAAACCTCGATGTCGGCGGCGCGAAGGTGTTCTCGGTCTATGGTAAGGGGGGGATCGGCAAATCGACGACCTCTTCGAACCTTTCCGCCGCCTTCTCGCTACTTGGCAAACGGGTGCTGCAAATCGGCTGTGACCCGAAGCACGACAGCACCTTCACCCTGACGGGGCGGTTGCAAGAAACGGTGATCGACATCCTCAAATCGGTGAACTTCCACCCGGAGGAATTGCGCCCCGAAGACTTCGTGACCGAAGGCTTCAACGGCGTGATGTGCGTTGAAGCGGGCGGCCCGCCTGCGGGCACCGGCTGCGGCGGCTATGTGGTTGGCCAGACAGTGAAATTGCTGCGCCAACACCACATGCTTGAAGACACCGATGTGGTGGTTTTCGACGTGCTGGGCGACGTCGTTTGCGGCGGCTTTGCAGCCCCCCTGCAACACGCCGATCGCGCGCTGATCGTCACCGCCAACGACTTCGACAGCATCTATGCGATGAACCGCATCATCGCCGCCGTGCAGGCGAAATCGGTCAACTACAAGGTGCGGCTTGCGGGCTGCGTGGCCAACCGCTCGCGCGAAACCAACGAGGTGGACCGCTATTGCGAGGCCGCCAACTTCAAGCGCATCGCGCATATGCCCGACCTCGACAGCATCCGCCGCTCGCGGCTCAAAAAGCGCACGCTCTTTGAGATGGATGACGCAGAAGACGTGGTGCAGGCGCGCGCCGAATATATCCGCCTTGCGGAAACCCTGCTGCGCTCGGTCGATGAACCGGGCCTGACCCCCGAGCCGCTTTCGGATCGGCACATCTTCGAACTTCTGGGATTTGACTGATATGGCCAATGACTATGCCGCTATTCGCGACCGCGTCGAACACTATTTCGACCGCACCGCGACCCGCGCCTGGGAACGGCTGACCCAATCGGATGCAAAAGTCTCCAAGGTGCGCCAAACGGTGCGCGAGGGTCGCGACAAGATGCGTGCGATCATGCTCTCGCGCCTGCCCGAAGACCTGACCGGCTGCCGCGTGCTTGATGCGGGCTGCGGCACCGGGCTGATGACGGCAGAGCTTGCCAAACGCGGCGCCGAGGTGCTGGCGGTGGATATTTCGCCCCAGCTCATCTCGGTGGCGCAAGATCGGCTTCCGGTAGACTTGCGCGAAAAGGTCACTTTCATGTCGGGCGACATGACCGACCCGGCGCTTGGCCAGTTCGATTACGTCATCGCGATGGACAGCCTGATCTACTACCGCGCTCATGATATCGGCGAGATTCTCACCAATCTGGGCGCCCGCACCCATAGTGCGATCGTCTTCACCGTGGCCCCGAAAACGCCGTTTCTGATGGCGTTCTGGGGCGTGGGAAAACTCTTCCCCCGCTCCAACCGCTCGCCGGTGATGATCCCGCATGCGCTTGAAAAGCTTCAAAAACATGTGGGCGGCTGGCTTCTGCGCATCGACCGGGTCGCGGTGGGCTTTTACATCTCCGAATGCTTGGAGTATCGGCCATGATCCTCAGCCGTCGCATGATCGGCTCGCTCGCGCTCACTTGGATGCCGTTTTCGCAAGCGGCCTCTGAGGAGTTGCCGCTGCGCCAGCTCATGCGGCTTTCGCTGTTCCAAATTTCGGTTGGGATGGCGCAAGTGCTGCTTTTGGGCACGTTGAACCGGGTGATGATCGTGGAGATGGGCGTGCCTGCGCTTGTCGTAGCTACGATGATCTCGATCCCGGTCTTGGTGGCCCCCTTCCGGGCGGTGCTCGGGCACCGCTCTGATACCTACCGTTCCGCTATCGGCTGGAAGCGGATTCCCTACCTTTGGTTTGGCTCGCTATGGCAGATGGGCGGTCTTGCGCTGATGCCATTCGCGCTGATTCTGCTTTCAGGCGATCAGATCATGGGCCCTGATTGGGCCGGTGAGGTCTTCGCCGGGATCGCCTTCTTGATGGCGGGTTTGGGCATGCATATGACCCAAACGGCGGGCCTTGCGCTTGCCGCTGACCGTGCCACCGAGGAAACCCGTCCCCGCGTCGTGGCGCTGCTTTACGTCATGTTCCTCGTTGGCATGGGAATCTCTGCCCTGATCGTGGGCTTCTTCCTGCGCGATTTTGACCAGATCACGCTTATTCGCGTGGTGCAGGCCTGCGGCGCAATGACGCTGGTCCTGAACGTCATCGCACTATGGAAACAAGAGGTTATCCGCCCAATGACAAAGGCAGAAAGGGAGGCGCCGCGCCAAACTTTCCGCGAGGCTTGGGGCCTTTTGGCCGCCGAACCGGGGGCGATGCGGCTTCTTGCCGTGGTGATGATTGGGACACTTGGGTTCAATATGCAGGATGTGCTGCTCGAACCCTATGGTGGACAGGTGCTGAAACTGCCCGTGAGCATGACGACTTTGCTCACCGCAAGCTGGAGCTTCGGTGCGCTCGTCGGCTTTATCTGGGCCGCGCGGCGGCTCGCGCAGGGCGCTACGGCGCACCGGCTGGCCGCGCGTGGCATTTTGATTGGCATCGTGGCCTTCACCGCGGTGCTGTTTTCGGCGTTGTTCGAAAGCAAAATCCTGTTCTTCATTGCCGCGCTGGGGATTGGCCTTGGCAGCGGCACGTTCGGCATTGCCACGTTGACCGTGGCGATGATGGTGATCGTGCGGGGTGCCTCTGGCATCGCGCTCGGAGCCTGGGGCGCAGCGCAAGCCACGGCGGCGGGGCTTGCGGTGTTTACCGGCGGGGCGCTGCGCGACCTCGTGGCGCACGCCGCCGATGCGGGCTACCTCGGGGCCCTTACCGACCCCGCGCTCGGCTATTCGGTGGTCTATCTCACCGAAATCGGACTGCTCTTCACTACTCTTGCCGTGCTCGGGCCGCTGGCCCGCCCCGGCAGCCTGTTCCCCAAGAAACCGGAGACCGGCAAGGCACGGATCGGCCTTTCCGAATTTCCAACCTGACAAAGGAGGACCAACAATGATGGTCGGTCACTATTTCTTCGGAGATTTCGATCTCGCCAGTCTCGCGATCTGGTCGTTCTGGGCGTTCCTCGCCTACCTCATCTACTATCTGCAAACCGAAAACATGCGCGAAGGCTATCCGCTCGAGAACGACGACGGTGGCATTTCGGTGAACCAAGGCCCGTTCCCGGTGCCGTCGCCCAAAACCTTCCTGCTCGCCAATGGCACCACTGTGACCGTGCCTTCGGTTGAGAACGAAGAAGCGCACCGCCGCACCGATCTGGCGCTGGAACGCACCTCGGCCAACGAAGGCTATCCGTTCCGCCCGACCGGCGACCCGATGAAAGACGGCGTTGGCCCGGCTTCGTGGGTTCCGCGTCGTGACGAGCCGGAAATGGACGCGCATGGCGAGCCGAAAATCAAACCGATGCGCAATGTCGAAGCGATGGTCGTCTCGGCTGGTCGTGACCCGCGTGGCATGCCGGTGCAAGCGGGCGACACTGAGGTCGTCGGCAAGGTTGTCGATATGTGGGTGGACGTGCCGGAACAACTGGGCCGTTACCTCGAAATCGAACTGAACTCGGGCAAGAAAAAGCTGATCCCGATGACGCTTCTGCGCATCTGGTCGGACCGTGTCCGCGTCAATGCGATCACCTCGGATCTGTTCGACGACATCCCCGATGTGAAGTCGTTCGATCAGGTGACCAAACTCGAAGAAGAGAAGATCTGCGCTTATGTGGCCGGTGGCTACATGTACGCGACGGGCCGCAAGCCCTACGCGCTCTAAGGCGTGACTTTGGGGACGGCGTGCGCCCGCGCCGTTCCGCCTGACTACCAAGACGGAGGGTCTGAAATGTCAGACCATGATTTCGACTTTGAACCCCAACCGGGGATCCCTGCCCCTCTGCCGAATGGCGAGGAAATTCTGTGGCAAGGCAGCCCGGATATGTGGGCCCTAGCGCGAGAAGCGTTCAAGATTCGCTGGCTCACCGGCTATATGGTGCTTTTGGCTTTCTGGCGCGGCTATGTGATCTGGTCGGAAAGCGGGCTTGCTTTGGCTCTGCCCACGCTGGTGCTCTACCTCATCTTCGCGCTTGGAACCTACCTTTTGCTGCTTTTGCTCGCCTATATGCAAAGCCGCGCAACGATTTACACGCTCACCTCCGCGCGCGCGATCCTGCGCGTTGGCGCCGCGTTGCAGGTGACATTCACCGTGCCCTACAAAGTGGTCGAAGTGGCCGCGCTGGGGCTGCAAAAACACTCGAAGAAGGGCATTGGCACGCTTGCGCTGCAAGTCCCGGAAGAGATGCGTCTGTCTTACACTGTGCTGTGGCCCTCTGCGCGCCCGTGGCACATCCGCAAACCGCAGCCGGCCTTCCGCTGCATTCCTCAGGCTGAGAAGGTCGCCAAGATCCTCGCCGAGGCAGCACAGGCCAAGCTGAACGAACCGCAACTTTCCGCCAAGCCCAGCGCTGATGATGCTGGCCTTGTGCCCGCGCAATAAGAAGGGTCGGATCATGGCACAACATCCTATCACCGCCTCTCGTGCGCCGAAGAAAGAACCGGAAAAGGATCTGATCCCGATCGCGATGGTTCGCGCGATGATTGGCATCGCCGTCCTCTCGTTGGTCATCGTCGCCTATTCGGTGCTGACGAACCGCCCGCATGTGGGCGTGCCCGAAGCGGGCAAGATCGTCGCAGAGCGCGAAGTGATTTTGGAAGATGTCGATTCGCAGCATGTGATCGTGCGCAATGCAGATGGCTCGGTTTTGGTGGATATGCCCGATGGTGGCTTCGTCAACGTGGTTGGCGCGGCCCTTGCCCGCACCCGCGAGGTGCAGCGTGTCACCGGCAACCCGCCGGTTCGTATTGTGCAATATGACAACAAGCGTCTGACCCTCGAAGACCCGGTCACGGGCTGGTCTGCCGAACTCTACGCCTTTGGCGAAGACAGCAAGGCCGCTTTCGAGCGCCTGCTCGCGATGAAATGACGGGGGCCGAGATGATCCTTTCCGGTTCTTCTCGGCTGTCTGTGCGCCGCGCCGCCGCTTTGGCGACGCGCGGCCAACAAGGTACCGCCCCCGAGGCGGTTTGGATCGGGGTGATGGGCGCGTCCCCCGGTCCCGCGCGGCATCCCCTTCACCGGGGGTGCCGCGCATGACCAATCCGTGGCTTGTCACGCTTTCGACCGTATTCATCTGGTGGTTCTCCACCGGGGCGATCTTGTGGCGCGTGCGCCGCGCCGATTTGGCCGGGCGGGGCGCGCATCAGCTTTCGGTCGTGCTGGGCTTGCCGCTTTTGGCGCTGGGGTTTGTGTATCTGCACCGTTCGGCAGATGATGCCACGGTACAAGGCGCGCATGTGGCCTTTCTTTCGGCGCTGTCGGTTTGGGGCTGGTTTGAACTGGCGTTCCTGTCTGGCGTCGTTGCGGGCCCGAACCGCACGCAATGCCCGCCCACCGCAACGATGTACGAGCGCTTCTTGCGCGCCACCGGAACAATCCTGTGGCACGAAATCGCGCTTTTGGTTGCGATGATCGCCTGCACCGTCATCGTGGCGGATAATGAAAACCGCATCGGGCTGATGACATTCGCCATTCTTTACGTGGCGCGGATCTCGGCCAAGCTGAACCTGTTCTTGGGCGTGCCGCGCATCAATGTTCAATTCTTGCCCTCGCCGCTTGCGCATTTGGCCAGCCATTTCAAAATCGCGCGGATGAACTTCCTGTTCCCCGCGTCTGTCACGATCCTGACCTTTGCGGCTGGCTGCTTTATGGAACGCGCGATCTCGGCTGAAAGCGATGGGGCGTTTATTGGCCATGTGCTGATGGCAGTGCTCACACTCCTCGCGCTCTTGGAACATTGGTTCATGGTGCTGCCGCTGCCCGACCAAAAGCTGTGGACTTGGATGCTGCCCACCGCCGTGACCGAGCGCAACCGCGCCCGCGCTCGCGCGGCCCGCCGCGCCAAGGCTGAAGAACTGAAAGCCAAGGCGTTTCAGGCGCCCATCGCGACCACTGTCCCCGCCCTACCGCGCGGGCGCGGCGGCAAATAATCCCTCTCTTTCAAAAGCACGGATACGTGAACGGATCGGTCCAATCCGTCGCATCTGTTACGTGATAAGATCACAGACGCAGACGCTCCCCTTCAGGCATGGTCCGCTTGCCTGACTGGCGTGCTTCCCCCGAATGATCCACGCCGCAGCAGGCCGTTCACGGTCCCGGGCCCGCACCGCAGGCGGCGCCCGGACCGTGCCTTTCCATAGACCCTTTTCGAGGATCCGATGATGCATGCGAAAAACCTGCTCCTTGCGCTCCTGATGATCGCCCCCGCTGTTACGGCCACGCCCGCGCTTGCGCGCAGCAAAGACCCGACCGCCGATTGCTACGCCGAAGCCACCACCGATGCCGAGAAGCAGGCCTGCATCGGGCTCACCTCGACCGATTGCCGCAAGCGCAAGCGCAATCCGCAAGTGAACGATCTTGCGATCTGCATGGATCGTGAAATCCAATGGTGGCGCGCGCGACTGTCAGATGCCGAAGAGGCAATGCGCACCCGCGCCGAAGAACGCGACAAGCCCTATGCCAAGCAAATCGCTGGGGGCGCGGCCAAGATGACCGATGATCTCGATAAGATGATCGAGAGCTGGAACAAATGGGAGCAGATGCGCTGCAACTTTGAATCGATGTTCTATCGCTCTTCGCCGCGCCGGATGCTCCACGCCCAAGAATGCCACATGACCGAGACCGCCAAGCAAGCGATCTTGCTGGAATCTTCTGCCGCCCGTTAAGCGGCCCCTTCACTCAAGGATCTCCCCATGCGTATCGCTGTTGCTTCGCAAAACTTCCGCACCGTGACCGGCCATGCCGGCAAAAGCCGCCGCTTTCTTGTTTATGAAGCCGCGCCGGGCCAAGAGATCACCGAGGTAGAACGGTTCGATCTGCCCAAAGACATGTCGATGCACGAATTCCACGGCGAGGGGCCGCATCCGCTTGATAGCGTGAAAGTGGTGATCGCGGGCTCGGCAGGCGCGGGCTTTTCGCGCCGGATGGCCTCGCGCGGCGTGCTGGTTGCTGTGACCGAAGAAACCGACCCCGTCACCGCTGTGGGCGCGCTGATCACCAGCATGTCCGAGGCGCAAGCCAACCCGCCCATGCCCGATCTGCGCGCCGATGCGCATGGGCATCACCACCACCATCACGACCATGATCATGGGCACGAGCATGGCCATGGCGGCTGTGGCTGCGGGCATGACCATGATCAAGACGAGGCGCATGATCACCATGGCCATGGCCATGCGCATGGCCACGGCGGTTGCTCTTGCCATGAGTGATGCGCGTGCCTATCTCAGCCGCACCGCTACCGCCGAAGGACAGCCCATGACCGAGCGCAAGTTCGAAACCAAGCCCCTTGCCGTGCCTTCGTCGCGGATTTCGCGCTTTGCCAAACTCAGCGGGCTTGGCGCGAATATCGCGGGCAGTGTCGCGGCCGAAGGCGCCAAGCAATTGGCGCGCGGCCAGCGCCCCAATATGGGCGCTTTGCTGATGACCCCAGCTAATGCCCGCAAAGTGGCCGATAAGCTGGCGCAAATGCGCGGCGCGGCGATGAAGGTGGGGCAGCTGATGTCGATGGATGCGGGCGATATGCTGCCGCCCGAATTGGCCGACATCCTCGCCCGCCTGCGCGCCGAAGCGCATCACATGCCGGGGCAGCAGCTTAAAAAGGTGCTGACCACCGCTTGGGGGTCGGATTGGCTCAAACGGTTCAAGAAATTCGAGGTACGCCCGCTGGCTGCAGCCTCCATCGGGCAGGTCCATCGCGCCCAAACCCGCGATGGACGTGACCTTGCAATCAAAGTGCAATATCCGGGCGTGCGCCGCTCGATTGACAGCGATGTCGATAACGTTGCGGGGCTGATGCGCTTTGCGGGGCTGGTGCCCAAGGGCCTCGACATCACGCCGATGATTTTGGAAGCGAAACGCCAGCTTCATGAAGAGGCTGATTACGAGCGCGAGGGCGAATATCTAGACCTCTTCGGCAAGCTTTTGAAAGATCGGCCAGAATTCCGTGTGCCCGAATTGCATGCCGATTTCACCACCCGCGAAGTGCTGGCGATGAGCTATATCGAAGCCAAGCCGATCGAGGTGCTGGAGGACGCAAGCCAAGAGGAACGCAACCGGGTGATGCGGCTCATCATTGAGCTGATCTTCGATGAGTTGTTCGTGTTCCGACTGATGCAGACAGACCCGAACTTTGCCAATTTCCGCTATGACCCGGAGACCGGGCAGATCATCTTGCTCGATTTCGGGGCCACGCGCGCCTTTGACGAAGACTTCGCAGAGCGTTACCGCACATTGTTGCGTGCGGGGCTGGCCGATGATCACGTGGGCATTCGTGCCGCCGCGCGCGAGATTGGCTTTTTGTCCGAAGACATGCCCGAGGCGCTGGAAGATCAGATGCTGTCGATGTTCCTGATGTCGCTCGAACCCTTGCGCCATGACGGAGAATTCGACTTTGGTGCCAATGATTTGGCGCTGCGGATGCGCGATGCGGGGATGGCGATGTCGGAGCAGCGCGAACATATGCGCATTCCGCCGATGGACACGCTTTTCTTGCAGCGCAAATTCGGTGGCGTTTATCTCCTCGCCACCAAAATGGGCGCACGCATCAACCTGCGTGAATTGATCCAAAAGCACATCTGAACCGGTAGCGGGCGCGCGTTTCGCGCCCGCGCCTTAGCCGTAAAGCGCCGCCCATCGCTCAAGCAGGCGGCTTTGCAGCACCTTGGACCGGCGCACCCAAGCGCCCGAGCCACTGTCGCCCGCGCGCTGACGCCGTGCCAAATCCCCGGTGAAAATCGCAAACGTCAGTTCGGTGCCATCGGGCGCGGTCATATAGCCCGTCAGCGTCGAGACGAAATTGAGCGTGCCGGTTTTGGCATCCACCCGAAATGGCTGGCTTTGCCGCTTCCCACCATTGTCATCGCGGAGTTCAAACGGTTTCATCAACCCGCGCAGGCCGACCTTTGGCCCCAAAAGCGTCACCGCCCGCACCATCTCCAGCGCGGAAATGCGATCATTCGCACCAAGGCCAGAATGATCCACAAACCGTGCCTTCCCGCCACCAAGCCGCTGCGCCAACCATTGGCTCATCGCGGCGCCAGATGGCCCGCGCGCCGCATTGGCCCCGCGCGCGGCGGTGGCTGTCATCCCCACCGCCTCGGCGGTGATATTGGTCGAATAGCGCATCATATCGCGCAGGATGCGCGGCAGATCGGTCGATTGCCGCGCGGTGATCACTTGTGCCCCGGCGGGCAATGCGCGCAACGGCTGCGGCGCGGGCAATGGGCATCCTTGGGCCCGCGCCAAAGTTTGGAACACATCGCCCGCATAAGCATCGGGCTGGCGCACCGGCAACCAGAGGCTGCCGTGTTTGTTCAAAGCCGCAGAGGCCACAGACCAATGCTCTTTGCCCCCCGATTGGCTGTAACGAAAGGCCGGGCTTTTGCGGGCGGCAAGGGAGGCGTCAATCGTATAGGCTTTGGGCTTATGCGCCGCGCCCCGCGCATCCATCTCTAGGCTGTAACCGCCCGAGCCGCGGCGCCATTCGAAATGCACCCGGTTGTAATTCAAAATAAGCCCGGAAATCGAAGGGTTATACCCCACATGCACCGGCTGATCGTCCGAGATTTCAGAGGCATAGGGCAGCGCGCCGCCCCAAGTGTAAAACCGCCCCGCGACCCCACTGACGCCAGCCTTCACCAAACGCGCGGCAAGATCGGCCAGACCATCGGTATCAAGCGTCGGATCGCCGCCCCCCGCCAAGATCAAATCGCCTTGCAGCACGCCCCCTGCAACGGGGCCCGTGCCCAAAAGGCTTGTGGTGAAGCGATAGTCAGAGCCGAGCGTTTCCAGCGCATAAAGCGTGGTGATGGTTTTCGCGGTCGATGCGGGGGCCATCGCCTTGTTGGCATCGCGCGATTCCAGCACCAAACCGCTGCGCGCATCGGCCACGATATAGCCGACATCGCCGCCCAATTGCGCGGCATCGACCAGTTCCTCGCCCGAAAGCGGACGCATCGCGACAGCCTCGGCGCGCAAAAGCCTCGGCGTGGCCAGCGCGGCCCCAAGGCCCACAGCACCACCCAATAGGCCCCGTCGCGTGACTTGCATTCCTGCGCGCTCCCCGTTTTAGCGTGCCCGCCACTCGCCCCCGGCCCGGATCGCGGAAGACGAAAGGTCCGACATCGGCATTTGCACGAAACACCATGCCGGACGCCGCGCGAAAGGCAAGAGCCGAGCCTGCTCTGCGGGCAGCCTTGCCGAAGCGTAAATGCGTGCCGCCCGCGCTTGCCCTGTCACCATGCGGTGGCCGGGGCGCGCCAGCACCCCAACGGGCACACGCGCGAAGATCCCGCGCCAATCCTCCCAAAGGTCGAATTGCGCAAGATTGTCAGCCCCCATCAGCCAAACGAAATGCACACCCGGATAAAGCGCGGTTAGCCGCGCAAGTGTTTGCGCGGTGTAGCGGGTGCCCAGTTGCGCCTCGAGCCCGGTGATTGTGACCTTGGGATCAGCCATCACCCGGCGCGCTTGGGCAATGCGGCTCGCCATCGGCGCGGGGCCATGCGATTTGAGCGGGTTGCCGGGGCTCACAAGCCACCAGACCCGATCAAGGCCAAAGCGGCGCATCGCCTCGCGGGTGATATGCGCATGACCTTCATGGGCGGGGTCAAACGACCCCCCCAAAAGGCCGATGCGCTGCCCGCGCGTGGCAATTGGAAACCCCTGCTTCATGCCCCTGCCCTACCTGATCACGCGCGCAGGCGCTACAGGCATGTGACACGGGCGTGACCAATCCAGCGCGCCCGTGCTTAGGCCTCAGAGACAGTGCAGCGCCCACGCCCGGCATGTTTGGAGGCATAAAGCGCGGCATCCGCTGCGGCGAGCAGACCAACGGCATCATGCCCGGCTTTCTCGCCCACGATCACCGCACCGATTGATGCAGAAACCCGACACAGCTCGCTTTCATGCAAGATCGGTTCTTCCAGACGAGAGATCAAACGCTTGGCAAAGCCCTCAACACGTTCGGCATTAATCGGGCCACGCAGGATCATCATGAATTCATCGCCCCCTACGCGCGCGACAAGATCCCCGCGCCGGGTTTCATCAGACAAAACCTTCGCCGCCTGCACCAACACCGCATCACCGGCCGCATGGCCAAGCGTGTCATTGACCTGTTTGAAGAAATCGAGATCGAGATGCAAAAGCGCGAAGCGCCGACCGCCCCGCCCCAGCACCTTCAGCGCCCGGTCAAGCGCCGCATCAAAGGCGCGCCGGTTCGCAAGCCCGGTCAGCGCATCGCTGAGCGCCTCGTTTTGCGCTGCACGGCGGGCATCTTCAAGCCGCCGCGTCAGCGCCTGCAACTCGTTCAAAACCGCAGCCTTCGCCTCGGACATAAACAGAAATTCAATCGCCAGGTCAGAGGCCGCAAAGTCGGTCTCTGTCAGGCCAAAAAAGCGCACCGCTTCAGAGAGATGAATGCCGAAAGACAGGTTGACCAGCGTATCGGTGCCGTCCTCCCCCCCGCCGCCGCCGGTTACGATTTCAATGGCGGTGCCGCGCAGGTTGAAGCCCGGATGCCGCAGCAGGTTGACTGCGATCCGCCGCGCTTTGCCAATTGGGTCCCCTTCCGGCGCATGGCCACGCGCGCGCCGCAACACGAAATGGCGCGCATAGGCCGTGCCGATCGCCTCCGTGCCCAAGATTTTCGTCAGCGTTGGCCCCATCGCGCGAATACGCCCGCGCTTATCAAGCCATAAAAACAAAGGCATAAACTGCCCCAAAATATCAGGGCTCAGGGTCAATGCCGCAGGCGCCCCGCCGCCCGGCAAATCCCGATCCAAATGCGTCATACAGTGACCCTTTCGGTCGACAGGCTGCCCTCATGGGCAGGACCCGCCAAATCAAATCTCCGCCCCTCGGCATGGTCCATATCGAGCAGGCAAACCGAAACGCGCTCTTCGCCGACACCGGGGCGAGATTGCAATTCAGAGGCCTCGATCAGCACCAAGGCGCCGTAATCATCAGCCATCGCGCGCAAAATCCCCGCCATCACCGCGCCCCAGCCCGGCATCCAGCCCGAGACAACCAAGGTAAACCGCCCTTGCGTCTCGCCATTCAGACTCAGTTCCGGCAACTCAAGCCCCGGCAAGGCCATCATCGCGCGGCCCTGCAGATCATCGAGAGAAAACAAAAATTCCAGATAGTCGGCCCCCCCGAAGCGCAACAAACGCCGCAGGGATTCCGTCATCGCAAGCCAAGCGCCGATATCTTCCAAAAGCGCCTCGCGCGAGATATCGAGCACCGTTTCCGCGGCGCCTAAAAGCACCTCGGTTTGCCGATCTTCATAATCGAGCATCGCCTCAAACCCTTCCGGGGCAATGCCAATACGTTCCACCACCTCACGCCAGACCGAACTGCCGTGATGGTTGCAAAGAAAAGACTGAATAGATTTATTGACTACGCCGAGCATGGGCCCTCCACGTAGTCAAAATATCGCTCCGGCCCTTAACAAAGCCCCAACAACATGGAACTTTTCCAAGTTGGAAATGGCTTTTTCGGCCAAAAGATTGAGCACCCTATCCGAAAGATCAGCCCCGCGCGGGAGCCAAGGCGAGCCACTCGGCCAATCCGTCGATCGTCTCCAACACGACATCGGCTGCGGGCGATAGCACTTCGCGCGTAGCGGGGCCGGTCAGCACGGCGACTGCCGTCATGCCTGCGGCACGGGCGGCGGCAAGATCATGCAGGCTATCGCCCACCATCGCCACCCGGTCGGGCGCAACCCCCACCGCTGCGGCAAAAGCCAAAAGCGGCCCCGGTTCGGGCTTGGCGCCATGACCACTGTCATAACCGACGATGAAATCGAACAAGGCTTCGACTCCCTCACGCTGGAGTTGAAGCCTTGCAGAAGCCTCGCTATCGTTGGTTGCGACGCCAAGCCGCAACCCTGACGTGCACAGATCCCCAAGGCAGCGGGGCAGGTCCACCGCCGGAACTTGGGGCGCTTCAAGCGCCGCCGCTTCCAATTCTGCGACCAGATCGGGGGCCGTCCGGCCCGGCAAATGCGGCAGCATCAGCGCCGCCACCTCAGACACTGTTCCGGCGATCACGGGGGAATGACGGTGAAAACAGCCCGCCGCCAAATCATAGCCCAAGGCCTCGGCCAGCCGTTCTGTGCGAGGCTGGTCGCCCTCCGCAAGACGGATCAAAAGTGCCCGCGCCCACGCGCCCCACGTCGCTTCAAAATCGAAAAGTGTGCCGTCCTTGTCGAACAGGATCGCTTCAATATCAGCCACTTGAACCCTCACGTCCAATTCATGCCCGCAGGGCCTTCAAGCCGCGCTGCGGCTGCCACCAACTCCTCTGGCGCCACGCCCAAAGCACTTGCACAGGCGCGCACCCAATCATCTTCGCGCATCACATGCGCCAGCACCGCGCGCTGCATCTCCACCCGTTGCGCCTCGGCGCGCACCTGCGCAGCGTCGGCCCCGCTGATGCCCAGAAAGGCCTGCCAAACCGGATCCTCGCTTGCCATCCAACCAAGCGCCCGGATCGCAAGAATTTGTGCTGAATTTTCGTCCAAAGCGCTACTCCTGCGAAAAGTGAAAGGATTTGTTAACCTTTCCTAAGGCATGATAAAGTTGCAATCGAGCATGTGGAAGGAGAACAAAGGTTCATGGCAGGAAAAGTCCTGATCGTGGACGATGTCGCAACGAACCGGATCGTGTTGAAGGTGAAGCTTTCGGGCGCCCGATACGAGACGATTCAGGCTGGCACCGGCGCGCAGGCTCTGCGTCTTGTGGCGCAAGAGAGCCCCGACCTGATCTTGCTGGATGTGCAATTGCCCGACATGAGCGGGATCGATGTCTGCCGTCGGCTGAAATCTGACCCGGCCACTGCGCATCTGCCGGTGATTGTCGTTACCGCGTTCCCCACCCCCGAAATTCGGCTTGAGGCGCTGCGCAGCGGCGCGGATGACTTCATCACCAAACCCTTCGAAGAACTGACCCTGCTCGCCCGGTTGCGCTCGCTGATGCGGATGCGCGAAACCGATGAAGAACTGCGGATGCGCGAAAACACCTGCCACGAGTTGGGCTTTGCCGAAGCCCCACCGGCAGAGTTCGAGCAGCCCGCGCGGATCGGCCTTGTCGCCCGCGACCGCGAAACCTGCGTGGCTTGGAAAAACGCGATGCTGCGGTATCTGCCGAATGATCTGTTGCGGGTGCTTGATTATCAAACCGCGCTCTCCGCCGCCGCCGAAAGCCCGCCGCCCGATGCCTATGTGATTGCCGCCGATCTGGCCCGCCCCGGCGAGGGATTGCGGCTGATGTCGGAACTGCGCTCGCGTGCGGGCTCGCGCCATTCGGTGATTTGCGTGGCGGTGCGCGATGCGGCGCGCGAAACCTCTGCCGTGGCGCTGGACCTTGGCGCTTCTGACCTGACGCCTGCCGGGCTGGCCGAGCCGGCCTTCGCTGAAGAGGCGGCCCTACGGCTTACCGCCCATATCGCGCGCAAACGCCGCCATGACCGGCAGCGCGAGCGCGTGGCCGATGGGCTGCGGCTTGCGCTCGTGGACCCGCTCACCGGGCTTTACAACCGCCGCTATGCAATGCCGCATGTGACCCGGCTTGCGGAACGCTCGCGGCTTTCGGGGCGCAATTTCGCAGTGATGGTGCTCGATCTGGACCGCTTCAAATCGGTCAATGACACCTATGGCCATGCTGCGGGTGATGCGGTGCTGATCGAGGTCGCGCGCAGGCTCAGTGCGAACCTGCGGCAGGTTGATCTTGTTGCCCGTGTAGGCGGCGAAGAATTCTTGGTCGCCATGCCTGAATGCACCCTCGAAGGGGCGCGGATCGTGGCAGAGCGGCTGTGCCGTGTGATGGAAGAGCGGCCATTTGATCTGCCGGGCGGCGTTACGCTTGATCTCACCGTCTCGATCGGCCTCGCCCTTGGCGGCGGTGGATCGGAAAACACCAGCATCGACCAGGTGATCCATGAGGCCGATTACGCGCTGATGGGATCCAAGGCCGAAGGGCGCAATCAAGTGACTATCTTTCAACGCGGCGCGGCCTGAACACAGCCCAAAACCGAATGGCAAAACCCGGCACAAGGCCGGGTTTTCTTTTGCATGAAGCGATGTGCTTAATCCGCCGGGCGGCGGCGCTCGCGCCAATCCTCGCGGCGTTCGTCCAAACGGCGCTGGAACCGCTCAACACCGCGCTGCATGCGATCTGCAAAAGCGGCGCGCTCCTCATCGCTCATCGCCGCAATGCGTGACAGCATCACTTGTTCGCCCATTTCGATCCGTTCGAGCGTGCGGGCGCGCATCTCCGTCAGCACCCCATGCAACGCCGCTTCGTCATAGGGCTGGGCGCGCAGGGCGGCATCCAACCGCTCAAAATCTGACCGCATCTGCCCCTGCATCGCCCCAAAATCGCGGCCTTGGCCCTCTGCTGCCCGGCGCATCTCGATCCGGTCTTCGCGGGTGAAGGCGCCGCCCAACGGGCCAAAGCTCAGCTGATCGGGGCCATCGCGATCCAGCACGCGCGGCGGCGGTTCGCCCCGCATATGGCCAATCACCCCGCCCGCGACGACGCCAATGACCAAAAAGTTCAGCACCAGCGACAGGATGAAAACCACCTTCGTGCCGCCGCGCAGCCGCCCTTGCGTCCCTGCGGGCGTCGGGGTTTGTTCTGTTTCGTTTGTCATACCAACCCCTTAGTCCATCAGCGCCAAAGCCAGAATATCGGCGTCATTGAGATAGTTTTCTTCGGCGCTGGCCGAAGCGACCACCGTGCTTTGCAGCCCCATCGACTGCATCAGGCTGGGTGCTTGGGCCAAGCCGATCCAAAGCCCGGCCACGGTGGCCGTGGCCATGCCCCCTGCCATACCGCCAAGCGCCCCCCAGCCGCCGAACGCAGCGGCAAGCGTCGCGACAAGGCCGCGCTTTTGCGATGTCTGACGCCGGGCAACAAGGGCAGCCAATGCGGCAGCCTCGGCCTCTCGCCGTTCTGTGGCGATCACTTCGGCTTGCAGCGCCATTTGTGTCAAAAACGCGGGCTCGGGCTCGGGCGCCGCGTCACGCGCAGCGGTGAAAAAGGCCTCAAGCCCCTCAAAATCCCGGTCATTGTCGTCGTGCATTTTAGTCATGCCCATAACCCAATTCCTCCCGCCGTTCCGCCAAAAGTGCGGCAAGCGCCCGCTTGCCGCGCGCGGTCAGGCTTTCCACCGCCTCCACCCCGATCTCCATCGCCTCGGCGATTTCGGGGTTCGACAGCCCTTCTAAGTGGCGCAACACCACTGCCTGCCGCTGCCGGGCAGGCAATTGCGCGAGCGCCATTTCAAGCGCCGCCGCGCGGTCATGCGCAATCAGCCCCTCAAGGGCCGAAGCCGCGCCATCGGCGACCTCGGGCGCTTCATCGAGCCCCACACCACGCCGCCGCCGTAAACGGTCGGTCGCAAGGTTGGTGGTGACCCGATAGATCCAAGTGGACACTTTGGCCTCGCCGGTGCGCCATTCAGGGGCGATTTTCCACAGCCGCAGCATCGCTTCTTGCGCCAAATCCTCGGCCTCGGTGCGATCACCGAGCATCCGAAACGCGACCCGAAACGCCACCGGGCCAAGCCGCGCCACCAGCGCACGCGCGGCGGCCCCATCGCCGTTGCCGTAAAGCACCAGCAGGGCCTCGTCGCTCAATTCGCTTTGCGCATCGAATGCCATATCCATCGTTCCATTGGCCTAGCGCGGATCGTGCTTTGCCGCAATGCGTGGGCGCGGCCCCAAACGCGGGGCCGCGCCCAATGAGGCGTTACTGCCCAAAATTGAACCAACGACGGTCATCACGGTCGCGGTCCCCGCGCCAGTCGTGCCGATCCCGACGGTCATCCCCGCCCCGGTCAAAACGGTCTTTCATCCGGGCTTCGGCCATCCGTAACTCTTCGGTGCTAACCGCGCCATCATTGTCCCGGTCCAGCCGGTCAAAGATGCGCGTGGGCAGCGGCGGGCTGGCCAACTCGGCAGCGGAAAGTTTGCCATCGCCATCGCTGTCTTGCGCGGCGATGCGGTCTTTCACCCGCGCCGCAACCCGGTCTTCGATCTGCACCATCTCGGCGGCAACCAATTCCTCGGCGCTCAACAGCCCGTCGCCATCGGTGTCCATTGCTTTCGCTGTGGCGGCACGCTTCGCTTCAATCTCGGCCAAGGTCACTTTACCATCCCCGTCGGCATCGAAGCTTTTCAGATCAAAGCGCGGGAACGGGCCCGAGACCATATCCATCGGGCCGGGCCCCGGCGCCGGCGGCGCGGGCGGCGCAGCTTGCACCATGCCAGCCTCGGGCGCAGGCGGCGGCGCGTCTTGCGCAAACACCGGCAAAGCCCCCAAGGCCACGCTTGTCGCGAGGGCGGCAATCATCGTCTTGGTCAAAGCAGATTTCATCTTCATTCTCCTGTTCGCGCACGGCTTTTGGCCGTTTGATGCAAGAGAAACGGGCGAGCCTTGCGCTTCCGTCGCCCCTTCACGCGCCCGTGACGTGACACAGGCTCTTTTTTCGCGCGCCGCACCCGGCTAGGCTATCCCATCCAAGGGAGTAAGGCTTGATGAGCATAGATAAATCTGCCCTGCGCGACGCCGCCACTTTGGTGGTTTTGCGCCGCGATCTGCCCGATGGCCCCGCCGTTTTGATGGGGATGCGCGGCGCAGGCGCGGCCTTCATGCCGTCGAAATACGTCTTTCCGGGCGGGGCGCGCGATGCGGGAGACAGTAATATTGCGCTTGCCGCCCCCTTGCCCGAGACCTGCGCCAAACGGCTGGCACAAGAGACCGAGGCCGATCTTGGCCCCGCACTTGCCGTCACCGCAATCCGTGAGTTGTGGGAGGAAACCGGGCTCATCTTGGGTACGCCCGGTACGTGGCAGGGCGATATCCCCACAGATTGGGCGGGTTTTGCCGCCACCGGCCATCGCCCTTCGGCAGCGGGGCTGCGGTTTTTCTTTCGCGCCATTACTCCGCCGGGTCGCCCGCGCCGCTTTGATGCGCGGTTCTTTTTGGTCGAGGCGTCCGAACTCGCCTCCGACCCCGATGATTTCAGCCGCGCTTGTGATGAGCTGAGCCATTTGCATTGGGTGTCGCTACCGCAAGCGCGCGCGCTCAACCTGCCCTTCATCACCGAGGTGGTGCTCGCCGAGGTTGAGGCGCAATTGACGAGCGGCCCGCCTGCAACGATCCCGTTTTTTGACAATCGTGGGCCAAGAGCCACCTTCGCGCGGCTGGGGTAGTGTGAGGCTGGGGTAGGATCAGCGCCCGATACGGCTCAGATCATAGCCGTTGAAATCCAGCACCTCGCGCGCGGCGGCAATCAGATCGCCCCGCGCCATGCCGGGGCGGGTGAGCACCATCCCCCAATTGCCCGCAGGCGTCCCAAGCGCAGCCACGCGATAATCTTGATCGACCCAGAGCACAAAAATCGGCTCTTTCGCGAAGCCCTGCGTTGGGCTGAGCCGTGCGCCCGGCCCGGTCAGCACCGCGCGCCCTTCGAGCACCGCAGGCACGGGGCCGGTGCAATCAATCCCCGAAAGCGCGTAGGCGCCCGCGCCATGCAATTTCCAGCTTTGCTGCGCACCGGCACAGCCCCGCGTGGCGGATTGCGCCACGACCCAATCGCCCGCGAACCGCGCCGGGTCAAAAAGCGCCGCCGAAGAAATCATCTTGTCCGGATCGCGCAGGCTTGGCTGGGGGGCGGCCATGCAGCCACCCAAGAGGGCGATGATGCTTAGGCCCACCGCTATTCGATGCATTCGGTCCCCCGCAGGCCCGTGCTGGACAGCACTTCATTGCACCCCAAAAGCGGTTTGGCGGGCGCACAGGTCATGGAGCGCGCCAGACAAGCGCCTTCACAATCCGTGCTTGCCCGACAAGACCGCCCGGCATCCTTGGTACGGGTCACGCAATATTGCGCACCGCCAAGGCTTGCCCATTGGCCGCCACCCGCTTCGCATAGCCCCTTGTCACGCGCGACGGCGGCGGCCCCCACTGGTGGCAAGGGGGGCGGGTCGTCCGCCCCCGGTTTGCAGGCAGCCAAAAGAACCGCTAGCCCCAAAAGGGCGATTTTAGAACGGCATCGGATGGGCATGATGCACCCGGTCAATCTCTGCCAGCAGCGCTTTATCGAGCGCCATCCCCGCCGCATCGAGCGACTTTTCAAGCTGCGCAATCGAGGTGGCGCCGATGATCGGCACAATCGGGAAGGGGCGGCCCAGCGTCCAAGCAATCGCCATCGTCACAGGGTCCAGCCCAGCGTCACGCGCAAGCGCCACGTAAAGATCGGCCACTTCAAAGGCGCGCGGGTTCGACCGCCCACCGAGTTCGCGCACGATCGCGCGGCGCGAGCCCTCGGGCACGGCTCCGCCGGAATACTTCCCGCTCAACATGCCCGTCGCGAGCGGCGAATAGGCCAATAGCGTCACGCCTTCATGCACGCCCAGTTCGGCCAGATCGGTATCGTAGAGCCGATACATCAACGAATATTCGTTCTGAATGGCAGAGACGCGCGGCCCATGCCCGGCTTCGGCTAACCGAATGAACTCCATCGTGCCCCAAGCGCTGTCATTCGACAGACCGAAATGGCCAATCTTGCCCTCGCCGCGCAGGCTGGCGAGCGCCTCAAGGCAGGCGGTCATATTGTCTTCGATTTCGGCTTTGCCGGGCTGCTTGGAGGGATCAAACTTCCAGTTTTGCCGGAAGTGATACCCGCCCCGGTTCGGCCAGTGGAATTGGTAAAGGTCGATATGGTCCGTTTGCAGCCGCTTGAGCGAGCCTTCCACCGCCACCCGGATCGATGCAGGCGTGATCGGGCCGCCATCGCGCACCGCTTTCATGCCATCGCCCGCAATTTTCGTGGCCAGTACCACATCTTTGCGCCGCCCGGTTTTGGCAAACCACGTGCCAATGATCTCTTCGGTGCGGCCCACGGTTTCTGCGCTGATCGGGTTGACCGGATAAACCTCGGCGGTGTCGATGAAATTCACCCCCCGGTCAAGCGCGCAATCAATCTGCGCATGGCCCTCGGCTTCGGTGTTTTGCGTGCCCCAAGTCATTGAGCCAAGGCAGATTTCGCTCACCATCACGCCGGTCCGGCCCAGTTCCACTTTCCGCATGTCTTCCCTTTCCGTTAGCGCGCACAAAGTGCCACAGCCGGGCGCGCTTTAAAACCTCAGATCACCACCGCAGGCACCAAACCGCGCAGCGCATTGCCTAGATAAACGCGCCCATCCATGATGTCGGACCAGCCAAGCCGCGCCTCGCGCGCGCGCCCGGTGCGGATCAACTCGGCCCGCAACACCCCCGGCAATGCCCCCGCACTCACCGGCGGCGTCAACAGCGCATTATCGCGCCACAGGAAGATATTGGTGATCGTGCCTTCGACCAGATCATCGTGCTCATTTAAGAACACCAGCTCATCAAGCCCCTCGGGTAAAGCGGCGCGCGCGCGATCATAGATCCCCCGCTCGGTCGATTTTATGCGCCGGAAATCATCGCCGGAATCGACACGCTCTTTCGCCAGCCCCACACGCCACATTGCCTTCGGCGCGGGCAGCGGCGCTTTCATCAATTCGGGTGTGCCATCAAGCGCCACGGTCAAACGCAACCGCAGCGGTTCATCGCCCTTCACCGCGTCAATCATCTGCTCAACGCGCCACATATCGCAGGGAATATCGAGCGCTTCGCAACCCTCGCCCAAGCGCGCCATGTGCCCCAAAAGCAATTCAACGCCAAACCGCGGCGCCCAGCGCATTGTTTCGATCAGGTGCAATCCGGAAGGGGCGCGCGCACGAAGGCTGCCTTGCTCAGTGCTTCCGCCCATTCAGATGCCCCTTCACTGTCATGCACCAGACCGCCGCCCACATTGAGCGTGGCCACCCCGTCGCGCAGCTCGATCGTGCGGATCGCGACGTTGAATTCCATCGCCCCGTCGGGCGCGATCCAGCCGATGGCGCCACAATAGGCACCTCTCGGCGCGGTTTCCAGTTCATGGATGATCTGCATCGCGCGGATCTTTGGGGCTCCGGTGACAGAGCCACAGGGGAAAAGGGCGGCGCAAATCTGCTGAAAATCAACACCCTCAAGCAGTTGCGCGGTGACGGTGGAGGTCATCTGATGCACCGTCGTATAGCTTTCAATATCATAAAGCGCGGGCACCCTGACCGAACCGACCTTGGAAATCCGGCTCAGATCGTTGCGCAACAGATCAACGATCATCAGATTCTCGGCCCGGTTCTTTTCCGACCCCTGTAGCCAAGCGGCGGCAGCTTGGTCCGCCTGCGGGTTTGCACCGCGCGCGACCGTGCCTTTCATCGGGCGCACCGTGGCTTGCCTTGCCGCGTCAATGGCAAAAAACAATTCGGGCGAGCGGGACAAAAGCGCAAAGTCCCCCGCCTCAACCAGCACCCCATGCCCCACCGGCTGCACCGCCTTCAGCCGCGCATAAAGCGCGCGCGGATCGCCCGCATAGGGCGCGGTTTGCGGGAAGGTGAGGTTGATCTGATAGGTATCGCCCGCCGCAATATAGGCCTGCACGCGGTCAAAGGCTTGCTGGTAGGCATGTTGGGAGATCACCGGGGTAAACTGCGGTGCCTCGGCGCTCGGTTCTGTCTCGGGCACGGCCAATTCGGGGGCGTCATAAACACCAAACAGCATCAACGGCAGGGTGCGGTTTGGCGGCAAAAGCGGTTCGAGCTTGGGCGAGAACAAATAACCCAGCTCATAGCTCAGCATCCCCGCAAGCCATTTGCCCGCCGCCCGCGCAGCCGCGATTTCGGCAAAAGCCTGCGCCATCTCCTGCGGATGATCCGCCCGAATAACC
Source organism: Rhodobacter aestuarii (assembly GCF_900156655.1). Classification (GTDB taxonomy): domain Bacteria; phylum Pseudomonadota; class Alphaproteobacteria; order Rhodobacterales; family Rhodobacteraceae; genus Rhodobacter; species Rhodobacter aestuarii. The sequence continues at coordinate 65,049 of NZ_FTOG01000006.1, forward strand.
GAAACAGGCCGCGTCAGGTGCAGCCCGGTGCCCTCCGGCCCCCGGTCAAACTCGAATCTCGGCGTCTGTTGCACTGGTCCCCCGCGCGTCTTGCGCCCAGATATTCGGCGCGGGGTCGCAATGGCAACGCCTCAACCGACCGAAAAATGCCATTCCCCGTCACCCAGCGCGGGGCTCGCCTTCTCAAGCGCCAAATCAGAGCGGGAAAAGGCAATCGGCGTGCGCAGCCCGGCAATACCCTCGGGGGAAATGCGCATCCCGCGCGCCACTACTTGCGGCTCGGCCAAGGCTTCGGCCACATCATTGATCGGGCCACCAGGCACGCCGGCGGCCTCGAGCGCGGCGATCAGATCGGCTTTCGGACGTTTCGCCGTGGTCTTGGCGATTTGTGCGCAAAGCGCTTCGCGCTGCGCCACACGGCCCGCATTGGAGGCATAATCGGGGTTGAGGGCAAGTTCGGGAAGCGAGAGCAGATCGCAAAGCGCCAAAAACTGCCGATCATTGCCGCAAGCGATGATCAAATGCCCATCTGACGCCGGAAACACCTGATAAGGCACAATATTAGGGTGCGCATTGCCCAAGCGATGCGGCACCTGCCCGCCCAAGAGATGGTTCATCGCTTGGTTCGCGAGCACCCCCACCCCACAATCCAGCAAGCTCATATCCACCTGTTGCCCAAGGCCAGAGCGTGCACGCTCGGCCAAGGCCGCTTGCACGCCAATCACCCCATAAAGCCCGGTGAACACATCAATCCAAGCGACACCCACCTTTTGCGGCTCACCACCCTTCTGGCCGGTCAAATCCATGATCCCGCACATGCCTTGGATCAGAAAATCATAACCCGGCTGCGCTGCGCGCGGGCCGGTTTGGCCAAATCCGGTAACGGAAACATAGATCAAACCGGGGTTGGTGGCCGAAAGGCTTTCATAGTCGAGACCATACTTTTTCAACCCACCGAGTTTAAAATTCTCAATCACCACATCGGCCTCGGCAATCAGCCGTTTAAGCCGGTTCAGATCATTATTGTTGGAAAAGTCACAGGTTACCGAAGTTTTTCCCCTGTTTGCGGCATGAAAATAAGCGGCCACAGTTTCAAAACTGCCATCGGGTCGGATGCGTTCAATGAAAGGCGGGCCCCAGCGGCGGGTATCATCGCCCTCGGGCGACTCCACTTTTACAACCTCTGCCCCCAAATCGGCCAAGGTCTGGCCGATCCATGGCCCGGCCAAAATCCGGGCCAGTTCAACCACTTTTAGCCCCGTTAGAGGTGCTTCAGACATTCGACCGCTCCCTTGGCGCGCTTTTGCGCCATGGCCTTGGTAGCGCGTGGGGCCGCGCAAATCGACCGTCGATTGTGCGGCCCCTCATGCGTTTTAGGCATGGATCAACTGCCCAAAAGCGCCGCATTGCCGCCAGCAGCGGTGGTATCAACGCATAGATGGCGTTCATGCATCACATGCGCGCGGTCGGGGAGGCTGGTGATCAGCGGCACCAAAGGCCCCTCACGCAACGCGATCGCCTGCGCATAGGCCCGCCCTTTCGCCGCATCGCCCCACCACAAAACCGCCGAAATATCTTTGATTTCCATGATTTTCTCTGGCGTAGGCACCTGATCCAAGCGCTTCGCCACCCCGCCCAGCGCCCGAACCGCCCCCATCTGGGCGACAATTTCTGCTTCACTCGGACCAAGGCACAAAACGGGCGCGCGCGGATGCAGACTCAACCGGTTCAACTCCCCCGTCGGGCCGGGCAAGAGTTGCTCTGCCGGGAACGGCGCGGACGGAATAGCTTCCTCGCGCGGCGCGGGCGCGAAAAACCGCCCCAAATAAAGCGGCCCGCCCGCTTTTGGCCCAGTGCCCGAAAGCCCCTCTCCGCCAAAAGGCTGGCTGCCCACCACCGCGCCGATTTGGTTGCGGTTGACGTAGATATTGCCTGCCTGCACCTGCCCCGCCACCTCGGCCACGCGGGTATCAATCCGCGTATGCAGCCCAAAGGTCAGGCCAAAGCCGCGCGCGTTGATATCATCAATCACCTGCGGCAGGTCTTCGGCGGCGAAAGTTGCAAGATGCAACACCGGACCAAAGATCTCACGTTCGATTTGGGCAATTCCACCCACCTTGATCAGCGTCGGGCCAACGAAATGCCCCGTTTCAGGCGCGCGGACCTGATGCAGGATTTGACCTTGATGGGCCGCGATCCAGTTCATGATCCCGTCCTTAGCATTCGCATCAATCACCGGACCGATGTCGGTCGAAATCCCCCAAGGGTTACCGATAGATAGCGCCTCCATCGCGCCTTTGAGCATCTCAATCAGCCGCGGCGCGATATCTTCTTGCACATAAAGACAGCGCAGCGCAGAGCATCGCTGCCCCGCCGAGCGGAAAGCTGAATTTACGATGTCGCGCACCGCTTGCTCGGGCAGCGCGGTGCTATCCACCACCATCGCATTCAGCCCGCCGGTTTCGGCAATCAGCGGTGTGCCAGGGGCCATATGAGTAGCCATCGAGCGCGCAATAACGCGCGCCGTTTCGGTTGAGCCAGTGAAGACCACCCCCGCCACGCGCGGGTCGCGCGTGAGCGCCGCGCCGACCGTTGCCCCCTCGCCCGGCAGCAGTTGTAGCGCAGCGCGCGGCACCCCCGCCTGATGCAACAACCGCACCGCCATCGCGGCCATCAGCGGAGTTTGCTCTGCGGGTTTGGCGAGCACGGCATTGCCCGCCATCAGCGCCGCCGCGATTTGCCCAGTAAAGATCGCGAGCGGGAAGTTCCACGGGCTGATCGCCACGATCCGGCCACGCGGCGCGCGCGAATCTGCGGCCCCTTGCGCCGCATAGTAGCGCAGGAAATCAACGGCTTCGCGCAGTTCCGCCACCGCATCTGGCAAGGTCTTGCCCGCCTCGCGCGCCAGTGCGGCGAAAATCGCGCCGTGGTGTTCTTCGTAGAGGTCGGCAGCGCGGCGCAACACCTCTGCGCGCGCATGGGCGGGCGCGTCCCAAACCTGCGCCCCGTCTAAAGCGGTAGCGACGGTAGCAGCATCGGCCTCCGTCACCTGCGCGACGATGGCCCCGGTGGCGGGGTTACACACCGGGCGCGTGGGTCCGCTGGCCGCCCCCACAATGATTGGCGTGGCATCGGGCGTTTCGCCAACCCGCACCGCGTCAAGGCTGGCCAGAACGGCAGGATCGCTAAGATCAAAGCCACGCGAATTGATGCGATCAGCAAAAAGCGCCTCAGGCGCGACAAGCCCGCCCGGCGGCGTGGCAGAGGGCAACCGCTCAAACGGGCAAGCCGCGATCACGGACGGGGGCACCGTGGCATCGGTGATCTGATGCACGAAAGAGGCGTTCGCCCCATTTTCCAACAGCCGCCGCACCAGATAGGCGAGCAGGTCACGATGCGCGCCCACAGGTGCATAAATCCGGCATCGCCCCCCCGTTTCGGCCAGCACGCTGTCATGGAGTTGCGCCCCCATGCCATGCAGACGCTGAAATTCAAAAGGTCGGCCTTGTGCAAGTTCGAGCACCGCCGCGACGGTGTGGGCGTTATGCGTTGCAAATTGCGGATAGAGCCTGTCTGACAGCGCAAAAAGCTTGGTCGCAAGGCAAATATAGGCCACATCGGTCGCCACTTTGCTGGTGAAAAGCGGAAAGCCCGGATGCCCCTCCACTTGGGCGCGCTTCATCTCGCTGTCCCAGTAGGCACCTTTGACAAGCCGGATATTCAGCCGCCGATCATGGCGCCGGGCCGCGTCGTAAAGCGTCTCAATCGCCGCGCCTGCGCGTTTGCCATAGGCTTGCACCACCGCGCCAAAGCCCTCCCACCCGGCGGTGGCGGGGTCGGCCATCACCGCCTCCATCACCTTGAGCGAGAGCGCAAGCCGGTCTTGTTCTTCGGCATCGACATGAAGTGCAATACCCGCCGCAGCCGCTTGGCGGGCAAGGGCCTGCACCACCGGCACAAGTTCGGCCATCACGCGGGCCTCTTGCGCCACCTCATAGCGAGGGTGGAGCGCCGAAAGCTTGATCGAAATACCGGGGTTGTCGTGTACCGAACCACCCTTGGCCACTTTGCCAATCGCGGTGATCGCTTGCGCATAGGCATCGCGGTAGCGGGCGGCATCGGCGGCGGTAAGCGCAGCTTCGCCCAGCATATCATAGCTGAGCGTATAGCCTTGCGCCTCGCGCGATTGCGCGCGTTTGAGCGCCTTTTCAATGGTTTCGCCCAAAACGAACTGCCGCCCCATCTCGCGCATGGCTTGGCCCACGGCAGCGCGGATCACCGGCTCTCCCAGCCGCCGCACCATCGCACGCAGCGTGCCCGCAACACCCTCGCCATCTTCGAGCACTTTGCCCGTGAGCATCAGCGCCCAAGTGGAGGCGTTGACCAAGGGCGAGGCCGCCGTGCCTAAATGGCGCGACCAATCCGAAGGCGCGATCTTGTCTTCGATCAGCGCATCAATCGTGGCGGCATCGGGCACACGCAACAGCGCTTCGGCCAAACACATCAGCGCCACGCCCTCTGCGCTCGACAGCGCATATTGCGCCATCACCTGTTCCATCAGCCCCAGACGCCCAGCACTGCGCAGCCGCGTCACAAGCTCGGTCGCGCGCGCCACGGCACGAGCAAGCTGACCCTCAGACGGCCCCCAATCGGCGATTAAGCGGGCGAGAACCTGATCTTCAGGGGCGAATTTGGCCTCGGGGCCAAGGGGGGAGAGAACGGGGTGGATCATCGGCGCGCACTCCTTGGGCGTTTTCCAAAGTATACGCCGCACCCCGTGGACGTTTTGCCCAATCATTGGCAAAATGATAGACGATCAGAACATTCCTGAGGCACAAAACAGCCATGTCTGACTTACTTGATTCGACCGACCGCAAGATTCTGAACGCGCTGGTGGAAAACGCACGCATTGCGATCACCGAATTGGGGCGCAAGGTGGGGCTTTCGAAAACCCCGGTTGCGGCACGGATCAAGGCGATGGAAGAGATGGGGGTGATCACCGGCTACCGGGCGGTGCTGTCGCCGCGCAAACTGGGGCTGACCCACGTCACCTTTGTGGAAGTGCGCATGACCGACACGCGCGAAAAGGCATTGGCCCAGTTCAACGCTGCAGTGCGCGCGATTCCCGAGGTGGAGGAATGCTATATGATCGCGGGCGGGTTTGATTATTTGCTGAAAGTCCGCGCCCATGACATGACCGAATATCGCCGGATCATGGGCGAAGCGATCTCGACCCTGCCGCATGTGGCTGCGACATCGAGTTACGTTGCGATGGAGGCGGTGGTCGAACAGAACGCGCCTATTCTGTGAACCAACGCCCTGAAGATAGGGATTTGCTTCTGACCTAACCAACTGGTCAGAGAATCGGCAAAAATTAACACGAAGTTCACGTTAGCGACCAACTTAGCATTTGACGCCCCTCTCCCAATCGTGAAGTCTCCCCCCGTTCCCATACTAAATGGGCCGAGGCGACTCTGGGAGGAGAACTCATGAAGTTGAAACTGTTTGGTGCCGTTTCTGCTGCGGCGCTGGTCATCGCGGGCGCGGCTTTCGCCGAATATCCGGAAAAAGAAATCCAAGGCATCATCCAATGGGGTGCTGGTGGGTCGACCGACGCCGTGATGCGCGCCGTAACGCCCCATGCCGAAGAGGTTCTGGGTGGCAAGGTCGTGATGCAAAACATGACCGGCGGCGTGGGCGCGATTGCGGCCAAATTCACCATGACGCAGAAAGCCGATGGCTACACGCTGCTGATGGGTGCCGAAAACCCGATGCTTTACAAGGTCATGGGCCTTGGCAATTTCGACTATAACAGCGATTTTGAGCCGGTTGCGCTGCTTGCGCGTGGTGTGCCGATTCTGGTGGCCCGCCCCGATGCGCCCTACAACACCTTCAAGGAACTGGTCGACTATATGGCCGCCAATCCCGAAGAGGTGAAATTCGGCTCGACCGGTCCGGGCGGCCTTCCCTCGGTGGTCACCGCGATGCTGGATGCCGAAGTTGATATCTCGGCGACCTTCGTGCCCTACGATGGTGACGGCCCGGCGCTGACGGCGCTGCAAGGGGGCGCCATTGACGTGATGCCCGCCGTTCTGGGCGCCGCGCTTGAGGCGATCAAAGCGGAGCGGATCAAGGTCATCGCGCTGGTGGACAGCACGCCGAACGAGGCCCTGCCGGGCATCCCGCCGATCACCGAAGACTTCCCGGGCTACGGCAAATACCTGCCGTGGGGTCCGTTCTTCGGCGTCTTCGTGAAAGCGGGCACGCCGGATGACGTGGTGGCCAAGCTTTCGGCAGCCTATCTGGAAGGCGCGCAAGCGACCGACTTTGTTGAACTGCTGCACAACCGCGCCTATCTGCCGATCAACCTGAGCGGCGCAGAGGCCAAAGACTATATGGCGAAATGGCAGTCTGTGACTTCGTGGCTGGTCTATGATGCGGGCATCGCCAAGAAATCCCCGGAAGATTTCGACATTCCGCGCCCCTGATAGTGCGATAAACCAAATGCACCGCCCTCCGAAAAGGGGGCGGTGTTCTCTTGCGAGGAGGCCCCGATGCACGACCCCAATCGCAGACTGCCCGGCGAGCGGATCTTTTCCGTTCTGATGGTGGCGGTCAGCCTGTTCCTATTCTACACCGCAACGCAAATCTCGGGCCTTTCGGGGCTGGCAGAACCGGGCAGCTTCCCGATGTTCGCCACCGGCATGATGGTGATCACCTCGACGATCATCACGTTCAAAACGCTGCGGTTGCCCCATAGTGATGTGCATGGTTGGAAGTCGGTGTTTCCGGGGCTGGTGATTTTGACCATCATCTTGATGGGCTTTTATGCGCTGGCATTGCAGCCGGTGGGCTTCCTGCCGACCTCTTTCGTGTTCTTGACGATTGCCAATTGGGTGATGGCGCGCGGCAACCCTTTGCGTGCAGCGCTGACCTCTGCGCTTTCGCTCGTGCTCGTTTATGTCGTGTTCCGCCTCGTCTTCTCGGTGCTGATGCCCGAGGGCATCGTGCCAGAGCGTGAAATCCTCGCCTATATCGGCTCCATTCTTAACGGGGGGGTGAAGTGATGGATTTCACCCATTTCTTTATGACATGGATCGACCTGCGCCTTTTGGCGCTGGTGGGGGCTGGCACCTTTGCGGGCATCTATATTGGCGCGATCCCCGGCCTTTCGGTTACGATGGCGGTGTCGATCCTGATCTCTTTCACCTTCGGCTGGGAGATGTATGACGCGCTCGCGCTGATGATCGGCATCTACATGGGCGGCGTTTATGGCGGCTCGCGCACGGCGATCTTGCTCAACATTCCCGGTGCGCCCTCGGCGATTGCCACCGCGCTCGATGGCTACCCCTTGGCGAAGAAAGGCCTTGCGGGCGAGGCGATCGGCCTTTCCACCACCATGTCGGCCTTGGGCGGGCTGATCGGTATCGCGGTTTTGGGCTTTGCCGCCCCGGCGGTATCGGAATTTGCGATCCGCTTCCAGCCGCGCGACTACATGCTGCTTGCGATCCTTGGCATTTTGCTGGTGGGGTCGCTTTCTGGCGAAAGCCTGATCAAGGGCGTTTTCGCGGGTGCTTTGGGGCTGACCATTGGCTGCGTGGGGCTTGACCCGCTCACCGCACAAGAACGCTTCACCTTCGGCTATATCGAGCTTTGGGGGGGTATTTCCTTTGTGGCGGTGATGATCGGCCTTTTCGGTGTCTCTGAGGCGCTGATGCAGCTCAAACACATCAACACACCTGCGTTGAAACAAAAGATCACCCGCGTGATCCCCTCATGGAAATCGGTTCTGAAGTTCCTGCCACTTTCGGTGCAGACCTCGCTTATCGGGGTGATCATCGGTGCGCTGCCGGGCACGGGGGGCGATATTGCGGCGCTGATGTCTTATGACCACGCCAAGCGCGTCACCAAAAACCCCGAAGTGCCCTTTGGCCAAGGCGCGCGCGCGGGGCTTGTGGCACCCGAAACCGCGAACAACGCAGCGGTCGGCGGTGCCTTCATCCCCATGCTGACGCTCGGCATTCCGGGGGACTCGGTCACTGCGATCATCATTGGCGCCATGTTCATTCATGGCCTGAACCCCGGCCCGATGCTGATGATCGAACGGCCCGAGATGTTCTGGTTCATTCTAGGCGCGCTTGTGCTCGCCACGGTGTTCATGCTGATCTTCGGCCTCACCGGGATCCGGATCTTCGTGAAGGTGGTTGAACTTCCACGCGCGATGCTGTTCCCGCTGATCCTTCTGCTCTCGATCATCGGCGCTTTTGCCGTGAACAACGCGCTGACCGATGTCTATTGGATGCTTGGCTTTGGCGTGCTGGGCTATTTCATGAAGCTTTACGGCTATCAGCTTGGCCCGGTAATCTTGGGCGTGATCCTGTCGCGGCTGATTGACGACAACTGGCGCCGCGCGATCATTTCAGAGCGCGAAGACCTCGGGCGGCTGTTCCACGGCATCTTCACCTCGCCGCTGTCGCTGGTGCTGTTCATGGCGGTGGTGGCGATCTTCTTCACCTCGACGCCGCTCTGGCCGATGTTAAAGAACAAGCTGCGCAAAGCTGCCGCGAAGAAAGACGCCTAAGCGACACGCGCCATTCTAGGAAAAGCCACACGGGCCCACCGCATGGTTGGGCCCGTTTTCTTTTGCGTCGTCCCCTCGCCGCCAACACAGGCAACGAAAAAGGCCGCCCAGACGGGCGGCCTTTCGATTGGAGGGCGAAGAACAGGATCAGTTCTTCGCGTAGAATTCGACCACCAGGTTCGGTTCCATTTGCACCGGGTAGGGCACATCGCTGAGGCCCGGGGTGCGCACGAAGGTGGCGGTCATTTTGTTGTGGTCGACTTCGAGGTAATCCGGCACGTCGCGCTCGGCCGATTGCACGGCTTCCAGCACGAGGGCGAGTTGCTTCGAACGGTCACGAACGGCGATCACGTCGCCTTCTTTGACGCGGTACGACGCGATGTTGACGCGTTTGCCGTTCACGGTCACGTGGCCGTGGTTCACGAATTGACGGGCGGCGAAGACGGTCGGCACGAATTTGGCGCGGTACACGATCGCGTCGAGACGGCGCTCGAGCAGACCGATCAGGTTTTCACCGGTGTCGCCCTTCACACGCTCGGCTTCGGCGTAGATGCGGCGGAATTGTTTTTCGGTCAGATCGCCGTAGTAACCTTTGAGCTTTTGCTTGGCGCGGAGCTGGGTACCGAAGTCGGACAGTTTGCCCTTACGGCGTTGGCCGTGTTGACCCGGGCCGTATTCGCGTTTGTTGAGCGGCGACTTGGCGCGGCCCCAGATGTTTTCGCCCATGCGGCGGTCGATTTTGTACTTGGCAGCGGTGCGTTTGGTCATCGCTGATCTCCTTCTTATGTTACGAAGGGCGTTGTCCTTTCCCGCAGCCTTATCCGCAAAGCTTTGGGCGACAGGCTTCCCCTTGCGGGGTCCACCAACACCAATGAAAGGCCCGGCAGCTTTCGCCACCGGGATGGGCGGCTTATACAGGGCGCTGGCAGGGAGTCAACGGCTGGGGCGGGGAAACTTACCCGCCTAGGGCAGAATCTCCGCCAAATGGGTCTGACGGCTCAGTTCCGCACCATCGCGGGTCAAGATCACCTCGGCTTTGTATACCCCCGGCGTGAACCCGCCCGCCGGGGCGCGCTTGCCGCCATAGCGCATGAAGAGCGCCTTCGGTTTCTCGAACACCGTCTGATGGTCAAAGGCAAAGCCCGCGGGCCCAGTGATCCGCAAGGTCAGGCTGTCCCCCTCGCGGCTGTCAAAGCCATAAGCCCAAACCACCAGCGCGGGTGCGTCGTGGGGGAAAGTCGCGGGGCTTTCGCCACCATCTTTCACCGCCTCATAATCGGGCGGCGCAGAGGTCAGCCCCGCACGCAAAAGCCCTCCGCCCACATAAGGAACGGGGCTTTGCCATAGGCTATCGCTAGGGGCTGTGGTGCAACTGTCCGCGACAGAAGGGAGGAACGGGTCCAGTTCTTCCCCGTCATGGCGCACCGAGAGATGCAGATGTGGGAACTCCGCCAAGCCCGACAGGCCGACCAACCCCAACGGCGCGCCCGCCGCAACCTCTTGACCCACGGCGACCGAGACCGAGCCTTGCCGCAGGTGGCAATATTGCGTCTGCCAGCCATCGGCATGGTCGATCACCACCCCATTGCCGCATTCTTTATTGGCGACGCTTTGCCCCGAAAGATACGCGCCATCCGCTTCGCCATCGCGCAAGCCCCGCACCCGGCCCGGCGCAGCCGCCAGCACCGCAACGCCTACCCGCATCGCCGCACGCGAGGGTAGCGCGAAATCGGTGCCATCGTGGCCATCATAGCTTGCAGTACCGCAACCAAAGTCGCGCACACCCGGCCCCGGATCGCGGTCGACATAATGCTGGATGTAGCAGGTCTCGCCCAAGGTGCAGTCCACGGGCAATTGCAGGCCAAAAGCCCGTGCCCCACCGGGCAAAAGTGCCAACCCCAAGACAGCAAAAAGCCCCCGGCCCGGCATACCGGAACGGGGGCGCATTGGGGGGCAAAGGCCCCCGAGAACCGGGAGCCCAAGCATCCTTTAGTCAGCCGGCAGAAGCCGCGGCTTGGAGCCAGAAATGCGCGGCTTGCCGGGTTCTTCGACGTTGAGAACGATGGCATCGTCCTTCACGCCCACCTTGACCACGCCGCCTTTCATCAAGCGACCAAACAGCAGTTCTTCGGCGAGCGGCTTTTTGATGTGCTCTTGGATCACGCGGCCCAGCGGACGCGCGCCCATCTTGTCATCATAGCCCTTCTCGGCCAGCCAATGCGCGGCTTCCGGCGTCAGCTCGATATGCACATTGCGGTCAATCAGCTGCGCTTCGAGTTGCAGCACGAATTTATCGACCACTTGCAAGATCGTGTCACGCGGCAGCGGCGCGAAGCTGACCACCGCATCGAGACGGTTGCGGAACTCCGGCGTGAAGGTGCGCTCGATCGCGGCGGTATCCTCGCCCTCGCGGCGCTCGCGGCCAAACCCGATCGCGGCTTTCGCCATATCGGAGGCCCCGGCGTTCGAGGTCATGATCAAGATCACATTGCGGAAATCCACCTGACGGCCGTTGTGATCGGTCAGCTTGCCGTGGTCCATCACCTGCAGCAGGATATTGAACACATCGGGGTGGGCTTTCTCGATCTCGTCCAGCAGCAGCACGCAATGCGGATGCTGATCGACGCCATCGGTCAAAAGCCCGCCTTGGTCAAAGCCGACATAGCCCGGAGGCGCGCCGATCAAACGGGAAACCGCGTGTTTCTCCATGTATTCCGACATGTCGAAGCGCAGCAGTTCCACGCCAAGCGTATTGGCGAGCTGATTGGCCACCTCGGTTTTGCCGACGCCGGTGGGGCCCGCAAAGAGGTAGTTGCCAATCGGCTTTTCAGGCTCGCGCAGACCAGCGCGGGAAAGCTTGATCGCCGAGGCCAGCGCATCGATCGCCTTGTCTTGACCAAAGACCACGCGTTTGAGCGTTTTCTCCAGATCGCGCAGCACTTGGGCATCGTCTTTCGAGACGTTTTTCGGCGGGATGCGGGCGATCTTGGCAACCACGGCCTCAATCTCTTTCGCACCAAGCGTTTTGCGCCGTTTGCTGTCGGGCAGCAGGTGCTGCGCCGCGCCCGCCTCGTCGATCACGTCGATCGCTTTATCGGGCAGCTTGCGGTCGTGGATGTAGCGCGCCGAAAGCTCCACCGCCGCCTTGATGGCGTCATTGGTGTAGCGCACCTCGTGGTGCTCCTCGAAATAGGGTTTGAGCCCCATGAGGATTTTGATGCTATCGGGCACCGAGGGTTCATTCACGTCGATCTTTTGGAACCGGCGCGACAGCGCGCGGTCTTTTTCAAAGTGCTGACGGAACTCTTTGTAAGTGGTGGACCCCATCGTGCGCAGCTTGCCGCCTTGCAGGGCAGGCTTGAGCAGGTTGGAGGCATCCATCGCCCCGCCCGAGGTCGCACCCGCACCGATCACGGTATGGATCTCGTCGATGAACAAGATCGCATCGGGGTGATCTTCAAGCTCTTTCACCACGGCTTTGAGACGTTCCTCAAAGTCACCACGGTAGCGGGTGCCCGCAAGCAGCGCGCCCATATCAAGCGAGTAGATCGTGGCATGCGACAAGATCTCGGGCGTTTCGCCACGGGTAATCTTGAGCGCCAAACCTTCGGCGATGGCGGTTTTGCCCACGCCCGGATCACCGACCAGAAGCGGGTTGTTTTTGCGGCGGCGGCACAGCACCTGAATGCAGCGCTCTACCTCTTCGGCGCGACCGATCAGCGGGTCGATATCGCCTTTTTGCGATTTCTGGTTGAGGTTCACGCAGTATTTGCCAAGCGCGGATTCCTTCGCCTCACCCGGTTGGGCGGCTTCGGATTTCACCTCTTCCTCAGCGCCAATCACCGGGCGCGGCTCGCCGAATTCCGGGTCTTTGGCGACACCATGGGCGATGAAATTCACCGCATCATAGCGCGTCATATCCTGCTCTTGCAGGAAGAAGGCGGCATTCGATTCCCGCTCGGCGAAGATCGCGACAAGGACATTGGCCCCCGTCACTTCGGTGCGGCCAGAGCTTTGCACATGGATCGCGGCGCGCTGGATCACCCGCTGGAACGCGGCGGTCGGAACGGCTTCAGAGCCTTCGACCTCGGTGATCAGCGTCGAGAGATCATCATCGATGAATTCCGTCAAAGTCTGACGCAGCTCATCCAAATCGACACCGCAAGCGCGCATTACACGGCTGGCATCGGGTTCATCAAGCAGCGCCAGAAGCAAGTGTTCGAGCGTCGCCAGTTCGTGTTTGCGGGTGTTGGCAAGGGCCAAAGCCGCGTGAATTGCTTGTTCGAGCGTGGTCGAGAACGAGGGCATCCGGCGCTCCTTTCGTGGGGTATACCGATCCTGGCGTTACAAGGTTAAGTTTCGGTGGATTTTGTCGCGCTTCAAGCCCTGAACGCTCTTTTTTCTTCTCCGGTCACAAAGCTGTTGCAATTGTGAACAAACGCACCACATTCCGCCCGCCTTTGTGGCGGCGCTGTGTATCAGGCGTTTTTTTCCTGCGTGCTTTGGGCAAAACCCGGTGCCCGACTGGTCAATGCGGCCACAAGATCAGCGCGCCCCACCATGCCAACGAGTCGCCCGCCATCCAGCACCGGAACAGGCGGCGCGCCGGGCCGCGCAAAACGCGCGAGCAGGGCCGCGAGCGGCAAATCAGCAGAAACGGGATTGGGCTGCGGGTCCATAAGCTCGACCGCTTGCGGCTCCATCGCCCGCAAACTGCGCGCCGGCATACCAAAACCGGCCTCCAGCGCATCAATCAAGCGAGACTGATCGACAAGGCCAAGCAGGCTGCCCTCACTATCCGCCACGGCCAGCACCCGCAGATGCGCCGCACGCATCCGGGCGATCACCTCGCGCAGCGGCATTTCAGGCCCCACAGTGACAGCCGGATGCATGATCGCCCGCGCAGGGGTCGTGGCCAAAAGCGCTTGCGCCGAACGCGCGGCCACCGCCTCTGTCAACCGTTCCAGATCGGCGGGCGCGATATTGGCCGATTGGCGAAATTCCAACAGCACGGCTTCTAGGTCATCTTCATCCAAACCGGTCACCGGGTTTGGTGCATCCGGAACGCGCGGCAACCGGTTTGGATAGCTTTGCTTGAAGAGCCGGTGCCAGACGAGCGCGATCAGAATCAGCGCCGCCATCAAAGCGCCCACGGGAAACACCGGAAAGAGCGGATGCACCGGATGCCCGGCCTCCGCCTCCAACACCACAAAAAGCGCAACGCCCGCAGCGGGGGGATGCAACGCGCGCAGCGCCATCATGCCAAGCACCGCTCCGGCAAGCGCTGCTCCTGCCGCGAAGGGATAGGGCAAGAAGGTGGTGGCCGCCACCGCAGCCTCTGCCGAGATCACCATCCCCATAAACGCCGACCACGGCTGCGCGAGCGGCGAATTCGGAATCGCAAAGATCAACACCGAAGAGGAGGCAATGCCCGAAACCAGAAAAATCCCGTTCGCGCGGTCTCCATTCAGCGCGGTGATGGCAATATCGGCAAGCGCCATCGCCAAACCAACACCAATGGCGGGGCGCAGAATCTCAACCAGAGGTCGGCGCCCCATCGCCGGGCCAAAAGCACCAAGCGCGCGCAATAAGCGCCGGAGGGGGAAGGATTTGCTCACCCCTCAGAACCGGTCTTTGCGGGAACGCGCCTCAGTAAAGACGGCCAGCGGGTCCGCGCTCTCGGGCAAGCCAAGCGCCGCACGCAACGCCGGGTCGGCCCCGCGCAGGAATGGGTTGGTCAGCAGTTCTTCGGACAAAAGCACCGGAAGCGTGGGCAGGTCATCTTTGCGCAGCGCCTCGCACCGCGCCATACGCTCCAATAGCGCCGGATGATCGGGCTCAAGGCTCAGTGCGAAACGGCCATTTGAAAGCGTGTATTCATGGCCAGAACAAATCTGCGTTTCGGGCGGCAGCGCCGCCATGCGGGTCAGCGTATCGTGCATCTGCGCGGGGCTACCTTCAAACAGCCGCCCACAGCCCCAACTCATCAGACCGTCGCCCGAGAACAAAAGACCCGCGCCCGGCAGGTAATAAGCGATATGGCCAAGCGTATGGCCATCGGCCCCGATCACCTGCACATCTTCCACCCCAAGGGGCAACACCTCGCCCGGGCGCACAGCGTGATCAAGCGGCGGCAAACGATGCGCATCGGCGGCAGCGCCGATGATCTTCGCCCCCGTCGCCTGCGCCAAAGCTTCGGCCCCGGCGATGTGATCGTCGTGGTGATGGGTGAGCAAGATGTGATGCAATTGCCAATCTCGCTCCGTCAGTACCCGCATCAGCGGCACGGCATCGGGCACATCAACCGCGACCACAGTATCGGTCGCGGTATCGTGCCAAAGATAGGCATAATTGTCGGTCAGGCAGGGAATGGTCAGAAGTTCGAGGGTCATGGCGTTTTGCGTCTGTTGCGCTATGGTTCCCAAGCTACGCCCAAGAAAGGCAAAACTGCAATGCATCTCGACGTGCTCGACCTGCGGGATTTTTATTATCGCACCCAGTTGGGCCGTGCCGCCCAAAAATCGGTGCGCGATAAAGTGGTGGAGCTATGGCCCGCGACCCATAGCGGGATGGCCGGGCAGACGGTGGCAGGCTTTGGCTTTGCTGTGCCGCTTTTGCGCCCCTACCTACCCAGTGCCCGCCGGGTGATTGGACTGATGCCCGCTCCGCAGGGGGTGATGCCTTGGCCGCCAGGCGAGCCCAATGTCTCTGTCTTGTGCGACGAGACCCGCTGGCCACTGGAAACCGGCATGGTGGATCGGCTGGTCGTTTTGCATGGGCTGGAAGTGTCTGACCACCCCGATGCCCTTTTAGAGGAATGCTGGCGGGTGCTTGGTCCCGGCGGGCGGGCGCTTTTTATTGTGCCCAACCGCGCCGGGCTTTGGGCGCCGCAAGAAACCACGCCATTTGGCTTTGGCCGCCCTTATACGCCGGGGCAATTGGATGCGCAGGCGCGCCGCGCGGGATTTGTGCCCGAACGGCAAACGGCGGCACTTTATATCCCGCCGTCGCAACGGCGGTTCTGGCTGCGCTCATCAGAAATGTGGGAAAAGGTCGGCGGGCGCGCGGCGGGCTTTCTGGCGGCAGGCGTGCTGATCCTAGAGGTCTCCAAACAGGTGCATGCGCCCCGCCGTTCTGGCCTTGGCGCAGCCGTGCGCAAGCCGCTCTCGATCCTTGAAGGCAGCCCCAAGCCCGTCGCCGGGCGGGTCTAAGCTCCCCTCAAGGGAAGTAAGAGAGAATCGCCTTTTTCAACTTTTGCCCGAAATTCATGCGCAGAGACCACAACTTGCACATGAGCCGAGGGGTCGCACGGCGCCCCGTCGCAACGCATCGCCCAAGGCATGGCGCTAACAGTTACGACCTTGGCCTGAAATGTGCCCGGTACATTCACATTCTGTATGCCAAGATGGTTGCGAGGGTCACATTGCTCTGCTAATGCCAAGCCCGAATGCGGCGCGCGCATGGGAGACTTGCGCGTTCCAGGGGGGCCTCTGCCCCGGTGGCACCACTGCCAACCGGGGTGCGGAGGCAAAGCATCGGAAGGGTGGACGTGTCCGAACCAGCTTCGATTTCTGCATCCATTGCCGGGCGCTATGCCACGGCCATTTTTGATCTTGCGCAGGAGGCGGGTGGGCTTGACGCTTTGTCGAGCGACGTTGACGCGCTGCGTGACGCACTGAACGGCTCCGCCGATCTGCGCGACCTGATTAGCTCGCCGGTCTATACCCGGTCGCAACAGGAAGCCGCGATTGCCGCGCTGGGTGCCAAGATGGCCCTGTCGGCGCCGCTGGCCAACGGCCTGAAGCTGATGGCGCAGAAACGTCGCCTGTTCGCGCTGCCGCAGCTCCTTAAAGGGCTGGCCGACGCGATTGCCGAAGCCAAAGGCGAAATGACGGCCGATGTCACCTCGGCCAGTGAATTGAGCGCCGCGCAAGCTGACAAGCTGGCCGCAACGCTCGCCAAACAAACGGGTAAAACCGTCAAACTGAACGTCGCCGTCGATGAAAGCCTCATCGGTGGCATGATCGTCAAGCTGGGTTCGCGCATGATCGATAGCTCGGTCAAAGCCAAACTCGCTTCCCTCCAGAACGCCATGAAAGAGGTCGGATAAATGGGCATCCAGGCAGCTGAAATCTCTGCAATCCTCAAGGAGCAGATCAAGAACTTCGGGCAGGATGCCCAAGTCGCTGAAGTGGGCCGCGTGCTCTCCGTTGGTGACGGTATCGCGCGTGTGCACGGTCTCGACAACGTGCAAGCGGGTGAGATGGTCGAATTCCCCGGTGGTATCCGCGGGATGGCTCTGAACCTTGAAGTTGATAACGTCGGTATCGTTATCTTCGGTTCGGACCGCGACATTAAAGAAGGCGACACCGTCAAGCGCACCAACGCGATCGTGGACGTGCCCGCCGGTGAAGGCCTGCTGGGCCGCGTCGTTGACGCGCTTGGCAACCCGATCGACGGCAAAGGCCCGATCGAAGGCAAAGAGCGTCGCATCGCCGACGTGAAAGCCCCGGGCATCATTCCGCGTAAATCGGTGCACGAACCGATGGCGACCGGCCTCAAGTCGGTGGACGCGATGATCCCGATCGGCCGTGGCCAGCGCGAGCTGATCATTGGTGACCGTCAAACCGGTAAAACCGCGATCGCGCTCGACACGATCCTGAACCAAAAGTCGTACAACGACGCCAACCCCGGCAACAAGCTGCACTGCTTCTACGTTGCCGTCGGCCAAAAGCGTTCGACCGTTGCGCAGCTGGTGAAGAAACTCGAAGAAGCCGGCGCGATGGAATACACCACCGTTGTGGCCGCGACCGCTTCGGACCCGGCGCCGATGCAGTTCCTCGCCCCCTACTCGGCGACCGCGATGGCGGAATACTTCCGCGACAACGGCATGCACGCGCTGATCATCTATGATGACCTGTCGAAACAAGCCGTTGCTTACCGTCAGATGTCGCTGCTTCTGCGCCGTCCGCCGGGGCGTGAAGCCTATCCGGGCGACGTGTTCTACCTCCATAGCCGCCTGCTCGAGCGCTCGGCGAAACTGAACGAAGACTTCGGTTCGGGCTCGCTCACCGCGCTTCCGGTTATCGAAACCCAAGGCGGCGACGTTTCGGCGTTTATTCCGACCAACGTGATCTCGATCACCGACGGTCAGATCTTCCTCGAAACCGAACTCTTCTACCAAGGCATCCGCCCGGCTGTGAACACCGGTCTGTCGGTGTCTCGTGTGGGTTCGTCGGCGCAAACCAACTCGATGAAATCGGTGGCTGGCCCGGTGAAACTGGAACTGGCGCAATACCGCGAAATGGCGGCCTTCGCGCAGTTCGGGTCTGACCTCGACGCCGCGACGCAAAAACTGCTCAACCGCGGTGCGCGTCTGACCGAGCTGATGAAGCAAGCGCAATATTCGCCGCTCACCAACGCCGAAATCGTGGCGGTGATCTTTGCGGGCACCAACGGCTTCCTCGATGCCGTGCCGGTGAAAGAAGTCGGCCGCTTCGAGCAAGGCCTGCTGGCCTATCTGCGGTCGTCGCGCAAAGACATCCTCGACTGGCTCACCAACGAGGATCCGAAGATCAAGGGCGATGCCGAAACCAAGCTGAAGTCCGCGATCGAAGAATTCGCCAAGACGTTCGCTTGATTGGCCTGAAAGGACAGGGACATGCCCAGCCTTAAGGACCTAAAAAACCGGATCACGAGTGTGAAGAACACTCGCAAGATCACGAAAGCCATGCAGATGGTCGCGGCGGCGAAACTTCGCCGCGCCCAGGAAAACGCTGAAGCGGCTCGGCCCTATGCCGAGAAGATGTCGGCCGTTCTGACGAGCCTTGCCACTGCGGTGGGCTCGTCCGAAGGGGCGCCGCGCCTGTTGGCCGGCACCGGCTCCGACAAGGTCCAGCTCCTGGTCGTCATGACCGGCGAGCGCGGCCTGTGCGGCGGTTTCAACGCCAATATCGCGAAGCTCGCTCGCACGCGGGCCAATGAACTTCTGGCCGAAGGCAAGACGGTG
Source organism: Rhodobacter aestuarii (assembly GCF_900156655.1). Taxonomy (GTDB): domain Bacteria; phylum Pseudomonadota; class Alphaproteobacteria; order Rhodobacterales; family Rhodobacteraceae; genus Rhodobacter; species Rhodobacter aestuarii. Next base: position 83,639 of record NZ_FTOG01000006.1, read on the forward strand.
AAAATTCTCACCGTCGGCAAAAAAGGCCGCGATGCGCTGCGTCGTGACCTTGGTCAGTATTTCGTCGGCCACGTCGATCTGAGCGAAGTGAAAAAGCTCAGCTACGCCAACGCGCAGGATATCGCTGACGACATTCTCGGCCGCTTCGATGCGGGCGAATTCGATGTCGCCACGATCTTCTACTCGATCTTTGAAAGCGTGATCTCGCAAAAGCCGACGGCTCAGCAGATCGTGCCCGCCCAGATCGAGACGGATGCCTCCGCGGCCTCGACGGTCTATGACTACGAGCCCGGCGATCAGGAAATCCTCGCGGCGCTTCTGCCGCGTGGGGTGGCCACGGCGATTTTCGCTGCCCTTCTGGAAAACAACGCCTCGTTCAACGGGGCCCAGATGTCGGCAATGGATAACGCCACCCGTAACGCTGGCGACATGATCGACAAGCTGACGGTTGAGTATAACCGCTCGCGTCAGGCTGCGATCACCAAAGAGCTTATTGAAATCATCTCGGGCGCCGAGGCGCTCTGACGGAACCGGAGATAGAAACAAATGGCAAGCAAAGGCAAAGTGACTCAGGTCATCGGCGCCGTCGTGGACGTGCAGTTCGAAGACGGCCTCCCGGCGATTCTGAACGCCCTTGAAACCACCAACAACGGCAAGCGCCTCGTTCTCGAAGTGGCGCAGCACCTCGGTGAAAACACCGTCCGCACCATCGCCATGGACGCCTCGGAAGGCCTCGTGCGCGGTGCGGTCGTGACCGACACCGGCAGCCCGATCACCGTTCCGGTGGGCAACGCGACGCTCGGCCGTATCCTCAACGTCATCGGCGAGCCGGTGGACGAAAAAGGCGACGTGGCGAAAACCGAAGCCCGTGCGATCCACCAACCCGCCCCGGACTTTGCGGCGCAGTCGACCGAAAGCCAGATCCTCGTGACCGGCATCAAGGTTATCGACCTGCTCGCCCCCTACTCCAAAGGCGGTAAAATTGGTCTCTTCGGCGGCGCCGGCGTGGGCAAAACCGTTCTGATCATGGAACTGATCAACAACATCGCCAAAGTGCACTCGGGCTTCTCGGTGTTCGCGGGCGTTGGTGAACGGACCCGTGAAGGCAACGACCTCTACCACGAGATGATCGAATCGGGCGTTATCAACCTCGATAACCTCGAAGAGTCGAAAGTGGCGCTGGTCTACGGTCAGATGAACGAGCCTCCGGGGGCCCGTGCCCGCGTCGCGCTCACTGGTCTGACCCTCGCGGAACAGTTCCGTGACCAGTCGGGTACCGACGTGCTGTTCTTCGTCGACAACATCTTCCGCTTCACCCAAGCGGGATCGGAAGTGTCGGCGCTTCTTGGCCGTATTCCTTCGGCCGTGGGCTATCAGCCGACGCTGGCGACCGACATGGGCGCGCTGCAAGAACGCATCACCTCGACCAAAGCCGGTTCGATCACCTCGGTGCAGGCCATCTACGTGCCGGCCGATGACCTTACCGACCCGGCTCCGGCCACCTCGTTTGCCCACCTTGACGCCACGACCGTGTTGTCGCGTGCGATCTCGGAACTCGGCATCTACCCGGCTGTGGACCCGCTTGACTCGACCTCGCGTATCCTCGACCCGCAAATCGTGGGTGAAGAGCACTACCAAGTGGCGCGTGACGTCCAAGGGATGCTGCAACGCTACAAATCGCTGCAAGACATCATCGCCATTCTCGGCATGGACGAACTGAGCGAAGAAGACAAACTGACGGTGGCCCGCGCCCGGAAGATCCAACGCTTCCTGTCGCAGCCCTTCGACGTTGCGAAAGTGTTCACCGGCTCGGACGGTGTGCAGGTTCCGCTCGAAGACACCATCAAGTCGTTCAAAGCTGTTGTGGCTGGTGAATACGACCACCTGCCGGAAGCGGCCTTCTACATGGTCGGCGGCATTGATGAAGTGATCGCGAAAGCCCAGCGCCTCGCCGCTGCGGCGTAAGGGGGGCGATAATGGCCGATACGATGCAGTTTGATCTCGTCTCGCCGGAGCGGAAGCTTGCTTCCGTTCAGGCCCGCGAGGTCCGTCTTCCCGGCGTGGAAGGCGATCTGACGGCGATGCCGGGCCACGCGCCCGTCATCCTCTCGCTGCGGCCGGGCATCCTGACCGTGGTCAGCGCCGAGGGCTCTTCGGAATTCGCCGTCACCGGCGGTTTTGCCGAAGTCTCGGGCGAGACGGTGACCGTTCTGGCCGAACGCGGTGTGACCAAAGCGGAACTGACCGCTGCGATCCACGCCGACATGGTGGCCGAAGCGAAGAAAGTGCTGGATGCGGCGCATCCGTCGGTGGCCGATGCCGCCGCCAAGATGCTCGCCGACATGGAAGCGCTTGGCACGCATATCAACCTCTAAGGCGCAAGCCAGAGGATGAGATCAAAAGCCCCGGCCTTGCGTCGGGGCTTTTTCATTTAGTCTTTTTTCTTTCTTCGTAACCTATTAGCGTGACGAGACACGCAAGCGGACGAGTGCCCTGATCATGCAAAAACTTTCCTCTACGCGGGTTGGCATCACCCAAGGCTCGATTGTGCTATTCTCCGACTATCAAGATGGGGGCGCAATGTGGACGGGCGAAGGCCCGCGCGAATTGCGCCGTGCCGTAGTGTTTAGCGAAGCCTTTCGAGAAGTTCCCGCAGTGCAAGTATCGCTGTCGATGTGGGACATTGACCAAAAGCACAATCCGCGCGTGGATATTTCCGCCGACATGATCACCACCGAAGGGTTTGTGATTGTGTTCCGTACTTGGGGCGATACGCGGGTTGCGCGTGTCCGGGCCGATTGGCTCGCGATTGGCGGCTGTGCGCATGAAGACGATTGGGAGATTTCCTAGGTATTTGCCGCAAGGCGCATGAAAAAGCCTCCCCAAATGGGGAGGCTTTTCAGTTTCAGACGCAACTTAGCGACGTCGCCTGACCGCACCGCCTTAGGCGGCGACCGGCGTCCCCGCTTTTTTCGCGGCTTTGGCTTGTTCTTTCGCCTTGGCACGCGCACGCGCACGCGACCGGTTCAGCGCCACAAACACATTCATCACCAGCGCGGCGCTCACCGCCTCGGCCAGCGTCGCCGGCACGATCAGGGTGAGGAAATCTTGCGTCATCAGGTTGATGTTGCCCAGCGCCACGAACATGAGACCGAACACCATGAACCAAGAGATGAGGCCCGCAAACAGACCGCCAAAGCGCACCAGCAGCATCCGCAAGCACAGGGCATAAAGAAGCGCCCAACCGGCCCAAACCAGAAGCTGCATCGGTTCACCGGGATAATCGACGCCCAGCGCGCCAAAGTAATCTTCCCACTCGCCCTGCAGCCAGTAGGAGTTGATGCCAAATTCGCAGGCGGAGATCCACACCCAACCGGCGACGATCGGCGTCAGACTCGATTTCAGACTCATGCCTTCCCCCTCAAATTAAAAAAATCCCGCGAACGATAGCACCGCAATGCCCTGCGACAAACAGTGTGCTTTGACGCAGAGCAAAGAAAGATTTACCGGCGTCTCGTCGCTCCCTAGTCCGCGTATATGACCATGACGCCATCTTGAAAGATTTGTCGCCGCGTGGAACGGTGCGCCACTTTCTACATTCGGTCCCCAATATGCCCGCAACCATCATTTCTTTGACCACGATCCCGCCACGCTTTTCGCAGATCGGTGCGACCCTGCGCGACTTGCTCCGCCAAGACGTAAAAATCGACGAAATCCGCCTGAATATCGCGCGTAGCTATCGCCGCTTCCCCGGTATCGTGCCAAGCCTGCCGACCTTGCCCGAGGGCATTACCGTTCATATCAGTGAACAAGATTATGGGCCCGGCACCAAGCTACTTCCCACGCTGCGAGATCATCTCGGCAAAGATACCGAGATTCTCTTTTGCGATGACGATCAGGAGTATGCCCCCGATTGGGCCCGCCATTTTCTAGAGACTCGGCGCGAAAAGCCCAACTGTTGCATCGTCGGCAAAGGATATGATTTCGACAGTCGGCCGAAAGGCAGCCGCTATTTTATCGAAGACACATTATTTCCGCGCGCCTATCGGCAACAAAAGGGCCTCGGCTACCGTCTGCAGCGCCTGGTGCATTTGGCACAGCGCCGCCCGAAACCCTTTTTAGCAACTTTGCCGGGCTATGTGCATGTGCTGGAGGCGTATCGCGGCGCGCTGGTGCGCCCGGAGTTTTTCCCGGAGGAGGTTTTTGACATTCCCGACCTGCTTTGGACCGTCGATGACCCTTGGTTTTCGGGCCATATGGCTCGCAAGAACGTTCCGATCTGGATGATGCTAAGGGATCGACCGCACCGCGATGGCTATGAAGCCCATCATACCGAGCGGCTCTTGGAGTTTGAATATCAAGGTGTTGGACGGCTTGACGCCGATACGGCCTGCATTGATTATTTCCGCGAGCATTACGGTATTTGGCCCGGCCGTAAAGAAGTGCCCAAAGAGGTTGCGGCATAGAAAACGCCGGGCGAGCTGCCCGGCGTCCCATGGCGTCTTCGGTGCGTGTTAGGCACGCATCCGGGCGATCAGATTATCTTTGAGCCAGAACTGGTGATAAAGCGCCGCGCCGATATGGGCGAAGGTCAGGAAGAAGGCGAGCGACATCATCGGTCCATGCAATTCTCCCAAACTGCGCATTCCAAAGAACCAAGAGGCCGCCCCCGCCATGGGCCCAAGGATCAACAGCGCATAAAACGCCCAATGCAGCGCTTCAGCGAGTTTGGCAAAGCGCGGGTCGCCCCCTTGTGCTGGCGCGGGCACGCCATCGCGCAGCCGCAAGAACAAACGCAAGATCATCAGACCCAAAAGCGCCAACCCCACCGGAATATGCCATTCCGCCACCGAGCCCGTCACCGGCTGGCCGCTGTTATGCTGGTAATTGGCGCGCCCCATGCCCTCAGACACGAAGTAATTAAAGTAGAACAGCAGCACGATCACCCAATGCAATGCGATCTGGGTTGGGGCGTATTTTGTTTTCGATGACATCTCGGCCTCCTTGTTAGGGGTTCACAAACCCAACCCAGGAGCCATCAAAAAGTTCGCGCCCGCAGCAAGCTGCGGGCGGCACATTTTCGTGAGACTTTGAAATCAGGCGGACCGTTTAGTGAACGCTAAAGGCCAAGGCCTCGTTTTCGCGCGCAAGATGGAAGGCCATCCAGCGGTCTTTCACCAGTGCAAGGCGCTCGCCATTCGCATCGTGCAGGGCATAAAGCTGGGTCAACCCGCCAGCCTGCTTTTGAATATCAGCCGGAAGGTCGGACACCGCGACCGGACGCACATAAACAATACGCTCATCACCGGAACCGCCCATTGCGGGGCCAAAATCGAATTTATGATCCATAACTTCCCCTTACCTTCTGTTGATCGGAATCGTCTGCACCACTGGCTCGGGCTGTGCCCTTGTCAGATCGATGTGCAAAAGACCGTTTTCCAGCCCTGCTCCCGCGACCTCAACGCCGTCTGCTAATACAAAGCTACGTTGAAACGCGCGCGCGGCAATCCCACGGTGCAAAAAAATCCGCTCGGCCCCGTCTTCAGCCTGACGGCCCCGAATCACTAAGGCGCGGTCTTCCATGGTGATGGCGAGATCGGCCTCGGCAAAGCCCGCAACGGCAAGCGTGATGCGAAACTCATCCGCGCCGTGTTGTTCGATATTGTAAGGTGGATAGGCGTCGGAGCCCGACTTGGCGGTGCGTTCGACGAGGCGCTCGAGTTGATCGAACCCTAAAAGATAAGGATGTGCGCCGAAGCTCAGTTTTGACATCTGGCAAGCCCTTTGGAAAGCGACGTTGCAAAAGAAGGCCCCGCGATCCGGCAGCCCTCGCCTTCAAGATATGGGGTGTGCCGCGCCGGGCGCAAGAGGGGCAAAGCTCTCGTCAACCGTGAAAAAACTGCGCAAATGTCAGAAATCGCTTATAATCGTCAAATGGTCGGCGACTCGCCCGGCCCCTGTCAGTGCTCTTTTGCCGGAACCCCGCCATGAACGCCCATAGCGATACGCCCTTGGAAATGAATTCAGACGAGGTTTTGCGCGTGAAGCTTGAGGTGCTACGCCGCGAACACCGCGACCTCGATGAAGCGATCACCGCGCTCATTGACGCTGTGCACCCAGACCAGTTGCGCCTTGTGCGGTTGAAAAAGCAAAAGCTCGCGCTGAAAGACCAAATCGCCCGGATCGAAGATCGGCTGACCCCCGATATCATTGCCTAAACGCATCAGGCCTTGCCCTCCGGGGCCTTGCTCCCACAGATCACCTGCCTATAGTGCCGTTTCCATAATTTGGGGGGCCGGATGGGCGTGAAAGTTGGAATCATCATGGGCAGCCAGTCGGATTGGGCGACCATGCGCGAGGCGGCGACGATCCTTGATGAGCTGGGCATCGCCTATGAGAAGAAGATCGTCTCGGCACATCGCACCCCGGACCGGCTTTGGAGCTATGGCAAAACGGCGGCAGAGCGCGGCCTGCAAGTCATTATTGCAGGCGCTGGTGGCGCGGCGCATTTGCCCGGTATGATGGCCTCCAAAACCCGTGTGCCCGTGGTGGGCGTGCCGGTGCAGACCCGCGCGCTTTCGGGGGTGGATAGCCTTTATTCGATCGTGCAAATGCCCAAGGGCTTTCCCGTCGCGACAATGGCGATCGGCGCTGCAGGCGCAGCCAATGCCGGGCTGATGGCCGCCGGCATTTTGGCGCTGCAAGACCCCGACCTCGCCACCCGCCTTGATGCGTGGCGTGAGGCACTTTCCGCCTCGATCCCCGATGAACCGCAGGATGACTAAGATGCTAAAACCGGGCGCCACGATTGGCATTTTGGGCGGTGGCCAATTGGGCCGGATGCTTTCGGTTGCGGCCTCACGGATGGGGCTGAAATGCCATATCTATGAGCCGGGTGCCGGGGCGCCTGCGGGCCATGTGGCCGAGCGGGTCTTTACCGCGCCTTATGAGGATGAAGCCTGCCTGCGCGCCTTTGCGGCGGGGGTGGATGTCATCACCTATGAGTTTGAGAACATCCCGACCTCGGCGCTGGATCTTTTGGAAAGCCTGCGCCCGATCCGTCCTGGGCGGCGCGCGCTTGCGATCAGCCAAGACCGGATCTTGGAAAAGAGCTTCCTCAATGAAATCGGCCTGACCACCGCGCCTTGGGCGCAGGTGGATGACGCCGCCACGCTTGAAGCCGCGCTGGCCCAAATCGGCGCGCCCTCGATCCTGAAAACCACGCGCCTTGGCTATGATGGCAAAGGCCAAGCCCGGATCATGTCGGAGGCCGATGCTCCCGAAGCTTTGGCTGCGATGGGCGGTGCCGCGGCCGTGCTTGAAGGGTTCGTGAACTTCTCGGCCGAGATTTCGGTGATTGCCGCACGCGGCCTTGATGGCGCGGTTGCCTGCTATGACCCCGGCGAGAACGTGCATAAGTCTGGCATCTTGCATACCACGACAGTGCCCGCCCGTATTTCGCCCAATCTGCGCTCGGATGCGGTACTGATTGCGGCGCGCATTCTCAACGCGCTTGATTATGTGGGCGTGTTGGGGGTGGAGTTGTTCGTGACGCCCGAGGGGCTGATCGTCAATGAAATCGCGCCGCGCGTGCACAATTCGGGTCACTGGACGCAAGCGGGCTGCGCGGTTGACCAGTTTGAGCAACATATCCGCGCCATTGCGGGCTGGCCCTTGGGCGACGGCGGGCGCTATGCCGATGTCGAAATGCTCAACCTGATTGGCGATGATGTGGACCGCGTGCCCGAGTTTGCCAAAGCGAAGAACACGCAAATCCACCTTTACGGCAAAGCCGACGCCAAGCCGGGCCGCAAAATGGGACATGTGAACCGCGTGCTCTAACGGCGGAGCGGGGCTTTGCCCCGCCCCTAGCTGCGCTCTAGGTTCATCGCCAACAGGTCGGAGACCTGCGGCGCATGGGTGACCGGCAGCATATGCCCGCCGCCCGGAATGCAAGCGGTGCCCACATCCGCCAAACGCTCGGCAATGGCGGTGCAGACTTTGGCAACAATCGGCGGGCTTTGATCGCCGTGGATCAGCATCACCGGCGCGTCGATCCCCTCAATCCCATCGGCGCGCCAAATCTGCCCCGGATCTTCAAAGTTTGCGCTTGAGATGTTGCGCACCATCGGCATTTGCGCGCAAAAGCGCGCGCGCTGATGCTCCGGTAACGCCTCCCACGGCACACCCGCCCCCCAATCGCGCATGAAGCCCTTGGCGGCGGTTTCATAATCGCCCCCATCAATCATCGCTTCAAAATTGTCCTGACTGGCACGCAGGTCGCGCCACTCGGCGCTGCCCTCAACCGATTTAAAGAGAACCGGCTCAATCAGCGTCAGCGAGCGCACCGCCTCGGGCGCGCCCACCGCAATGCGCAAAGCGACCGAAGCGCCGAAACTATGGCCGATCAGATCGACGGGCCGGGTGATGAACCCCGCCGCCAGTTGCGTCACCAGCCGTTGATAGGCTCCGGGTTCCGCCCCCGCCGCCTCCCAAGGACCGGAGTGCCCGTGGCCGGGTTGGTCAAACACCGTCGTCGTCAGCACATCGGCCAGCGGATCAAGTACCGGCCCCCAAAGGCTCGCCGCCCCCAAAGTGCAGTGGATGGCAAGCGCCGGACGCTCCCCCTGCCCGATTTCTTGCCAACTGATCTCGTGGCCAAGCCGCGTTGCGCGCGCCATCAAAGCGTGCCCAGATGCGCGTCAAGAAAATCGAGCCGATCTTGCCCCCAAAAGCGCTGATCGGTTTCGGCCACAATGTAGAAGGGCGAGCCAAAGACCCCGCGCTCCACCGCCTCTTCCAGATTGCGCTCATAGGCCATTGCGCCCGTAAAAAGCCCGGTGGTGACAAGGTTCGGGTCAAACCCGGCCTCTTCCAGCTTTTCGCGCAACACATCATCTTCGCCGATGTTGCGATCTTCGACCCAGACCGCGCGGGCAATACCCCGCACCAAAGCGCCCAAATCGCCACCGCCCGCGGCTTGGGCGGCAATCACCGCATAAGAGCCCGGCGCCCCGTTGGGCGGATAGCCCACCGGCTTGAAGTTCATTTCCATATTCAGATGCTTTGACCAGCGTTCAAGTTCCTGCATCCGATAGTCCATCCGGCTTGGGTGGCGCGCCGCTGGCCGCACGCCGCCCGTGCGATCAAAGAGGGTGAGCAGATCAAGCGGTTTATAGGTGATCGTCGCCCCGTGTTTGGCGGCGATCTGCTCCAAACGGTCCCCGGCAAGGTAGGTCCAAGGGCTGAACACCGAGAAAAAGTAATCAATCTGCGCCATAGTATCGCTCCTCGGTCGTGCAAGGTTTGCGGGCAGGCTAGCCCGGTGATAAGGCAGGCGCAATCCGGCGAATCCGTGCCCTCCTCTCCGCCGGCGCCCCAGAAAGGACTATAGATGCCCGCGATGACCGAACCGAAGCTCATTTCCGGCAATGCCAACCGCCCGCTCGCCCAAGCCATTGCCCGGCGGATGTCCATGCATCGCGGCATGTCTGTCGGCTTGGTCGATGCCCGCGTCGAACGGTTCAATGACCAAGAAATCTTCGTTGAGGTCTATGAGAACGTCCGCGGCGAAGACATGTATATCATTCAGCCGACCTCGAACCCGGCGAACGACAACCTGATGGAACTGCTGATCATGACCGATGCGCTCAAGCGTTCCTCGGCCGATCGCATCACCGCCGTCATTCCCTATTTCGGCTATGCCCGCCAAGACCGCCGCGCCAAGGCCCGCACGCCGATTTCGGCGAAGCTGGTGGCAAACCTGCTGACCGAAGCGGGCGTGGACCGGGTGCTGACGCTTGATCTGCACGCGACGCAGATCCAAGGCTTCTTCGATATTCCGGTGGATAACCTTTATGCCGCCCCGGTCTTTGCGCTCGACATCTTGCACCATTTCAAAGGCCAGCTGGACGATGTGATGGTGATCTCCCCCGACGTGGGCGGCGTGGCGCGGGCGCGCGAACTGGCCAAGCGCATCGGCGCGCCGCTCGCCATCGTCGACAAACGCCGCGAAAAGGCGGGCGAAGTCGCCGGCATGACGGTGATCGGCGAAGTAACCGGCAAGAAATGTATCATCGTTGATGACCTTTGTGACACTGCAGGCACCTTGTGCAAAGCCGCCGAAGTGCTGATTGAAGCGGGCGCGACCGAGGTGCATTCCTACATCACCCACGGCGTGATGTCGGGCCCGGCGGTTGAGCGCGTCACCAACTCGGTGATGAAATCGCTGGTGATCACCGATTCCATCGAGCCCACCGAGGCGGTGAAAAACGCTCCCAATATTCGCATCGTGCCGACCGCGCCGATGTTTGCCCAAGCGATCTTGAACACGTGGTCGGGCACCTCGGTCAGTTCGCTCTTCGAGACGGACACTTTGGTGCCGATCTACGAGGGGCTCTACTCCACCGTCTAAGGCTGGACAGGCAGCGCCAAATCGCTCAAGGCTCGGGTCATGATGATCCGAGCCTTTTTCATGGTGCCAAGCCGAGGTTCGGCGGCCAAGCGGCTCGCCCTGCCCTAAGCCCTATTTCAGATGCGATAGAAAGGTGGCGATCTCTTCTTCCGTCGTGGCCCAGCTTGTCACCATGCGCGCCGAAAGCGGCTCGGACGCCTCGCCTTCCAAAGACTGATCAAAGGGCCACAGGTAATAGGCTGCCCCCGCCGCATGAAGTTGGCGGTGCGCCGAGCGCGGGAAGGCCGCAAAAACCTCATTCGCTTGCGTCGGGTGCAACAGATGCGCGCCGGGAACTGCGGAGATACCAGCCGAGAGCTTTGCCGCCATCGCATTGGCGTGGCGCGCCAGATCCAGCCACAGATCGCCCTCCAGATAGCCCGCCATTTGCGCGGCCAAGAAGCGATGCTTGGAAAACAGATGCCCGCCCCGTTTGCGACGCAGTTCAAACTCCCACGCGCGCTTGGGGTCGAACAAGATCACCGCTTCCACGCCCATGCAGCCGTTTTTGGTGCCCCCAAAACTCAGCGCCTCGATGCCCGCTTTCCACGTCATCTCGGCGGGCGTGCAGCCCGCACTGACCAAAGCATTGGCAAAACGCGCGCCATCCATGTGCACGGGCAGCTTGAACTCTTGCGCGACCGCGCAAAGCGCGGCGACCTCTTCAGGCGTGTAAATCGCGCCCGCCTCGGTCGCATTGGTGATCGAGACCATGCCGCGCTGAACATTGTGAATGCCCCCGCGCCCGGTGTGGGCGATGGTGCGGCGCAGCGCTTGCGGGTCCATTTTCGCATCGGCCCCATCGACCAACACGAGCTTGGAGCCGCCGGTGTAAAACTCGGGCGCGCCGCATTCGTCTTCTTCGATATGGGCGTTGCGATGGCAAAAAATCGCGCCCCACGGCTGGGTGAGCGCCGCACAAGAAAGCGCATTCGCCGCCGTGCCGGTGGGCACCAGATACACCGCCGCCTCTGGCGCTTCAAAAATCTCGCGTAGGCGCGTGACCACCGCTTTGCTTTGTGCATCCGCCCCGTAAGAGGCCACATGGCCCGCATTGGCCGCCGAAAGCGCAGCCATGATCGCAGGCGCAACGCCTGCGGTATTGTCGGAAGCGAAATGCATCACAGATCCTCGATCACGTAGTCTTGCCAGTCATCCTCGGGCACTTCGGCCTCGGACACCGTCCAGCCGCGCACCGAATGCCCCGTTTCATGCACCGTCTCGGTCGAACCAGAGATCAGATAGTGCCACTCCGGCAGGGGCTTGCCCTCCCACCGCAGCCGATAGGCACAGGTGACGGGCATCCAATAGACGCTTTTCTTGAGCGATTTTGGCGTCAGCCGCACACATTCGGGCACGTAATCGTGGCGGTTGGGGTAGCTCATGCAACGGCAGGTGTCGCCATCGAGCAGCTTACACGCCACACGGGTGAACTCCAATTCGCCCGTGTCTTCATATTCGAGCTTGTTGAGACAGCATTTGCCACAGCCATCACAAAGCGCTTCCCATTCAGCGGGGCGCAAGGCGGTGAGCGGCAAGGTCCAGAATTTGGGGCGCAGAGTGGTCATTGCGCGCAACCTGACAAAACCGAAGCAGATTGGAAAGGGGGCTCAGACGTTGGCGAGGATTTTCCGCGCCTGATCGCAATCTTGTGCCATCTGTTTCATCAAGCCCTCGAGCCCGTCGAACTTCATTTCCGGGCGCAAATAGGCCACCAGCGCCACAGAAAGGTGCTGATCGTAAAGATCGCCATCGAAATCGAAGATGAAAGTCTCCAGATTCGGGGTGTTTTCGCCAAACATCGGGCGCACCCCAAGGCTCGCGGCCCCGTGGTAACTGCCCGCCTGCGGGCCGGTCAGCACATCCACTTTGACGGCATAGACCCCAAGCTTGGGCAGATGCAGGCCAGAGACAGACATATTGGCGGTGGGGAAGCCCAGCCCCTTGCCACGTTTGTCGCCATGCAGCACCGCGCCCTCGATCCGGTGCAGGTGGCCCAGCATTTTCGCGGCATCTTCGGGGCGGCCTTCGCTGAGCGCACGGCGGATATTGGTGGAAGACACTTCCACCCCATCGATGTGCAAAAGCGGCGCGACCGTCACCTCATATCCGTAGCGGTGGCCCAGTTCGATCAGTTCCGCCGTGCCCGCCGCACGGCGCTTGCCAAAGCGGAAATCGCCCCCCACGGTCACATGGGACACGCCCAAACCCTCGGCCAGCACTTCGCGGGCAAAGGCTTCGGGCTCCATCCCCGCCAGTTCTTTGTTGAACGGCAGTTCAAACAGCCGCTCGACGCCCAGCTTTTCCAACCGGTGGCTGCGGGCCTCGGCGTTCATAAGGCGAAAGGCAGGTGCATCGGGGGCAAAGACCTCGCGCGGATGCGGCTCAAAGGTGATGATCCCCAAAGGGGCCTCGGTGCGCGCCAGATCGATCACCGACTGGTGGCCCAGATGCACCCCGTCGAAATTGCCCATCGCCACCGAGGCGCCGCGCGCCTCGGCCCCTAGGCCCGTCCAGTGGGTATAACTCTGCATCCGTCCCCGCCTCCGGCGAGGCCGCCGGCCGTGTCGTTAGCTCTTGGCAGCGGGCGCCAGAACCTGCGCCTCACCATCGATGACCACCGTATCGCCCACGCGGCAGCGGGTTTCAAGGGTCACGCGGCGCTTGACCGGGTCAATCGCGGCCACTGTGACTTCGGCAGTCACCACATCGCCCGGGCGCACCGGAGCGCGGAACTTCAGCGATTGGCCCATATAGATCGTGCCATGGCCGGGCAGTTGCTCGCCAATCACCGCCGAGATGAGACCTGCCGACAGCATGCCATGCGCGATACGGCCTTTGAACATGGTGCCCTTGGCGAAGTCTTCGTCCAAATGCACCGGGTTATGATCGGTCGAAACCTCGGCAAACAGTTCGATGTCGCGGTCGGTGATTTCTTTGGTCAGCGAACGGCTCATGCCGACTTCAAGTTGGTCGATGCTGATCGTGCCACGTTGGATCGTGTCGGTCATGGGGCGCTCCGGGCCTGAGTTCATGTTGCACTGCGGCATAACACGGCGGCGGCCACCATGCAAGCGCAGCGCAATTTAAGAACGCAAGAAAAAGCCTTGACGCAATATAGTTTCCCGAAGGATCTCAGCGCAGCTTGCCGACCGTATATTGCGGGTCTTGCTGACGCGCCCCAAGCCACCCCGCCAACAGATCCGGATCGGGGTTTTCCTGATCGGGACCAAACTGCTCTGCCGCTAGCCCGCCGGTGATGAAGAGAACGTCGATCCCCTCCCCCATCGCGCCAGCCACATCGGTGTTGATACCATCGCCAATCGCCAAAATGCGGCTGTCATCCACCTCGCGCAGTTCCGTCAGGCGGCGGCGCGCCAGATCATAGATCGGCGGATGCGGTTTGCCGAAGTAAAGCGTCTTGCCGCCCATCTCCTCATAAAGCGCGGCCAAGGCCCCGGCGCAGTAAATCCGTTTATCGCCCATATCGACGACAACATCGGGGTTGGCACAGAGCATCGGCAGACCGCGCGTTTTCGCCGCCAAGAACCGGGCGCGATAATCTTCGGGCACCTCGTTCACTTCATCGAAGGGACCGGTGCAAACGATCCCTTCGGCCTCGTCAAAATCGACTCGCTCGATCATGGCGCGGCCCGCCCAAGCGGCAGGAACTTCTTCAAAGAAACCATCATCCTTCGACGGCCCCAGGTGCCAGACCTTTTGGCCAATCGCGCCCGCAAACATCGCATCTTGCGCGGCGTCGCCCGAAGATACGATCCCATCATATACAGCGCGCGGCACGCCCATCCGATCCAGCTGCTCCCCCACAAATTTCGCCGGACGCGGTGCGTTGGTCAGCAGCATCACCGCACCACCACGCGCGCGGAACGTGGTCAGCGCCTCAACCGCCGCCGGAAACGGGCGCACGCCGTTGTGAAGACAGCCCCACAAATCGCAAAAAACGGCGTCATAACGATCAGAAATTTCGTCGAGCGAGCGGATAATACGGGTCATGGGTGGCCTTTCGGAAGTATGGCGCAGCGCTTAAGCCCCAGCGCGCAGGCAGCTTATGGCATTGATACGACAGAATGGCAAAGGTTGTGCCGGGGCCTGCACCACCACCTGTGCTTGCCCCGCCCCCCCAAGCTGCGGTATCTGTTTTGTTCACCACCACCAAAGAAAGCGAGCAGCATGGCCGGCGATCTTCTCTCTTCGTCCCCGACCGAAACCTATGACGCCTCCTCGATTGAGGTGCTCGAAGGGCTCGAACCGGTGCGCAAACGCCCCGGCATGTATATCGGCGGCACCGATGAACGCGCGCTGCATCACATGGTGGCGGAAATCCTCGATAACGCGATGGATGAGGCCGTGGCGGGCCATGCCAACCGCATCGAGCTAGAGATGAACGAAGATGGCTCGGTGACGGTGCGCGACAATGGCCGGGGGATTCCGGTCGACCCGCACCCCAAATTCCCCGGCAAATCCGCGCTTGAGGTGATTTTGTGTACGCTGCACGCGGGCGGCAAATTCTCCAACAAAGCCTATTCGACCTCGGGCGGGTTGAACGGGGTGGGCTCATCGGTGGTGAACGCGCTCTCTGACATTATGGTGGTGCAGGTCGCGCGCAACCGCGAGCTTTTTGAACAGCGCTTCTCACGTGGTGTGCCGCAAGGCCCGGTGGAAAAGCTGGGCGCGGCCCCGAACCGGCGCGGCACCACCGTGACCTTCCACCCCGATGAGCAGATTTTCGGCTCGCTGACACTGAAGCCCGCACGGCTTTTCAAGATGGCGCGCTCCAAGGCCTATCTGTTTTCGGGCGTTGAAATCCGTTGGAAAACCGCAATCCCCGATGGCGACACTCCGCTGGAGGCGACCTTCCACTTCCCCAATGGCTTGGCAGACTTTTTGGGCGAAACGCTCACCGGGGCCTCCACCTATTCTGACAAACCTTTTGCGGGGCGGGTGAGCTTTGAGGAAAAGTTTGGCGTGCCCGGCTCCGTCGAATGGGCGATCAACTGGACCCCGGTGCGCGACGGGTTCATCCATTCCTATTGTAACACCGTGCCGACGCCCGAGGGCGGCACCCATGAATCGGGCTTCTGGGCCGCGATTTTGAAAGGCATCCGCGCTTACGGCGAGCTTTCCAACAACAAAAAAGCCGCGCAAATCACCCGCGAAGATATGCTGACGGGCGGCTGCGCGCTGATCTCAATCTTCATCCGTGAACCCTCGTTCGTCGGGCAAACCAAAGATCGGCTTTCGACCGAAGAGGCCGCGAAATGGGTCGAAAGCGCGGTGCGCGACCACTTTGACAACTGGCTGGCGGCGGACCCGAAATCGGCTGGCGCGATCTTGGATTTTCTGGTGCTGCGCGCCGAGGAACGGCTGCGGCGGCGCGCGGAAAAGGAAACCTCGCGCAAATCCGCCACCAAAAAGCTGCGCCTGCCCGGCAAGCTGGTGGATTGCTCGGCCACGAACCGTTCGGGCACCGAGCTTTTCATCGTCGAAGGCGACTCGGCCGGCGGCTCGGCCAAAATGGCGCGCGACCGGACCAATCAGGCGCTCTTGCCGCTGCGGGGTAAAATCCTCAACGTGCTCGGCGCGGCGAGTTCAAAACTCGGCCAAAACCAAGAGATCAACGATCTTGCGCAAGCGCTTGGCGTGGGGCTCGGCACAAAATTCCGCGTCGATGATCTGCGCTATGACAAGGTCATCATCATGACCGATGCGGACGTGGATGGCGCGCACATCGCCAGCCTGTTGATGACCTTTTTCTTCACCCAGATGCGCCCGCTGATCGACAAAGGGCACCTCTACCTCGCCTGCCCGCCGCTCTATCGCCTGACCCAAGGCGCGAAGCGGATTTATGTGGCCGACGAGGCCGAAAAAGAGAAATGGCTCAAGAAAGGCCTTGGCGGCAAAGGCAAAATCGACGTGCAACGCTTCAAAGGTCTGGGCGAAATGGACGCCAAAGACCTGAAAGACACGACGATGAACCCTGCCACCCGCAAGCTGATCCGCGTAACGATTGACGACGAATTCGCGGGCGAAACCGATGATCTGGTGGAACGGCTGATGGGCAAAAAACCGGAACTGCGGTTCCAGTATATTACCGAAAACGCCCGGTTCGTTGAAGAGTTGGATGTGTGAGGGGGCAACCCAACACAGCCAACTTACAGCCGATGGCATAGTCTTGCCCCCGTACCCCCAACTCTCTTGGAACTGACGTTTGCGCCTTGGGATCATTTCGGGCGCTTGTGGCGTTGTGAGCGCCTCTTAAACGTAAAGCCTCACCCTCAAGCGCTTCAAATACCTCAAAAATACAAAGCATTTACCCTTTTGACTTCACCAAGTTTTGGAGATTTTGAGCGATCCTGAAACGTACGGGGCATGCACTTCACAGGGGTCTTGGGTGACGACCTATACGTTCACGGGCTATAATTTCACCGATTACGTGCCGGTGAGTGGCGCGCCCAATGTGGGCGCGACGTTCCGCATTAGCCCGGATTTTGATGCCGCAACCGATGCGATCACCTTCACCGTCACCGATGATGACACAACGCTTTCGGGTGGCAGCGGGTCGATCCAAGATGCGACGCAGCAAACCGCCACCGTTACCGATGCGCTGGGCAGCACGCTCTACTCCGGCACGATCCGGATCGGCTGGGAAGCCACCTTCACCCTGCCCGATGGCTCCACCGTCCATGTCTGGGATGTCTGGACGGGGGATAGCGGTGGCTCGCGGATTGGGCTGATTGCCGATGCCGAACTGCCCCCCGGCGTCACCTTCCAGATCACAGATTATGTGGAAGGCACCAGTTCCTCCGTTTGGCCCAGCTATTCGGCGATTTCCGACCCCACAACCGACCCAGACAGCAGCCAGACGATCCTTGGCGGGAACTTGGCGGATTCGCTTTACGGCGGCGATGGCGATGACAGCATCGACGGGGGCGCAGGCAACGACACGATTGATGGTGGCGCGGGCAATGACACCATTGATGGCGGCACAGAGAATGATGCGATCTATGGCGGCACGGGGGACGACAGCCTCACCGGCGGCAGTGGCGATGATCAGATCTGGGGCGATGACGGTGCTGATACGCTTTCAGGCGGCGCGGGCAGCGACAACCTAACGGGCGGGGCGGGCGACGACCTGTTCCTGATCAGCGATGCCGACGATTTCGACAATATCGATGGCGGCACCGAGACTGACACGATTGAGTTCAGTTCCAGCACGCAAGGGGTCACCGTCACTTGGTCGGGCGTCACCTCGGGGAGCTATGATTTTGACGCCACGACCGGTTCGGGCAGTTTCAACAATGTCGAATCGATCACCGGCACCGATTACGATGATACCTTTAATGCCTCTGGCGCCGGATCGGGCGTGTCGGTCGATGGTGGTGCGGGCGATGATGTTTTCACCGGATCGAATTTTGCCGATAGCCTGACTGGCGGGCTGGGCAATGATACAATCACCACCGGGACCGGCGCTGATACGATCTCGATGACCTCGGGCGACGGGGTCGATACCGTCACCGATTTTGACCTTACGGGCCTTGGCAGCGGGCCAACCACCGACCAATTGGATACCTCTGCGCTCACCGGCGGCACCGGCACGGGCGGTACGGTCCGCGCCTTTGACGTGGTTGTGACCGATGATGGCTCGGGCAATGCGCTCCTGACCTTCCCCTCGGGCGAGCAATTGCTACTGACGGGTGTCGCACCTGCCTCTATCAGCTCCGCCTCCAGCCTGCATGCGATGGGCATTCCCTGCTTTGTCGCGGGAACGCAGATCGCCACGCCCTCCGGGCCGCGCAAGGTGGAAAGCTTGAGGCCGGGGGATTTGGTGCTGACCCGCGACCATGGCGCGCAACCCGTTCTATGGGCCGCAGGGCGAACAATCGCCCCCCAGACACTTGCAAACCGCATTGCGCTGCGCCCGGTGGAGATTTTCGCGTCGGCGCTTGGCAACACCCAGCGCCTACGGGTTTCGGCGCAACATGCGGTTTTGGCCGAGATTGGCGGCATTCCGCAACTGCTGCGCGCCAAACATCTGGCGGAATTTGCGCCCCATCTGGCGCGTGTGCTCAAGCCGCGCAGCGCCATATCTTATCACCATCTGCTTTTGCCCACCCATGCGCTGATCTGTGCGGAAGGGGTGTGGAGCGAAAGCCTCTGGCCCGGCCCGATGGCCTTTGCCGCGCTTTCGCCTGCCGACAAAGCGGGGCTTTTACGCCTGCGCACTGATCTTGCGGCGGGGCTTTTGGGGCTGGCACCGATCGAACCGGCCTACGGGCCGCCCGCGCAACCGATCTTACGGCGGCGCGCGCTGCGCCACCTTTTGGGCGTGCGTCTCACAGCCTGATCCGCTCCCGACCTAGTGCAAATGTCCCGAGCATCCGCGGATGCCGCGAGCCAAACCACTTTGCGCTTGCGCCGCGCTCGGTTCCCTCTATCTTCCGATCCCACCTCGGGGTGCCCAGTTGGGCTGAGATGCGCTTGCGCGAACCCGTCGAACCTGAACCGGTTAAGACCGGCGGAGGGAAGGTGCCGGGCTCTCCCGGCCTGACCCCGCCCGTCAGGCCATTGGAGAGAGAAATGACCAAACCTCTGATGCTTGCGGGATGTCTTTTGGCGGCACTGCCTGCCTTTGCAGAAGATATGCCCACGCTCACCGTTTATGCGCCCGAATATTTTACCTCGGAATGGGGCCCGGGCCCAAAGATCGAGGAAGGCTTTGAAGCCATTTGCAAATGCGATCTGAAATTTGTCGCGGGCGATGTTCTGCCGCGCATCTTACTTGAGGGGGAAAACACCCAAGCCGATGTGGTGATTGGGCTCAACACCGATGTTTCGGCACGTGCGCGGGCGACCGGGCTATTCGCCCCGCATGGCCAAGACCTAGCAAGCCTGACGATGCCGGTCGCTTGGGAGGATGCGGTTTTCTTGCCCTTTGATTGGTCGGAGACAGCCTTCATCTATGATCGCACCAAGCTCGCCAATCCGCCCGCCTCTTTTGCCGACCTGCTCGCGGCCCCTGCCGATGCTTACAAGATCGCCATTCAAGACCCGCGTGCCTCAACCTCGGGCCTCGCGCTGCTGCTTTGGGTGAAGCACATCTATGGCGACAAAGCGGGCGAGGCTTGGGCGAAGCTTTCCCCAAAGGTGCTGACCGTCACGCAAGATTGGTCCGAAAGCTATGGGCTTTTCACCGAAGGCGAGGCGGATATGGTGCTGAGCTTCACCACTTCGCCCGCCTATCACCGCATCGCCGAGGGCGATGACACAAAGGTCGCCGCGATCTTCCCCGAAGGGCATTATTTCTATGCGGAACTCGCCGCGCAGCTGAAAGGCGCGAAGCACCCCGAACTTGCGCAGGCGTTCATGGATTATATCCTGTCGGACGCTTTCCAAGGCATGATTGCCACCGCAAACTGGTCCTATCCGGTGATCGAAAAGCCGGGCTTCCTGCCCGAAGGTTTTGCCACCCTACCGCGCCCCGAAACCACCTTCTTCTATTCGGAAGAAGAGGCCGAGGCGTTGCGCGGCCCGGCGGTTGAGGAATGGCGCGCGAATTTCGGCAAATGATCCCGGCGGCACTGGCGGCGACTTTGGTGGCCGCACTGGTGCTGGCGCCCCTTGGTGCGGTGATTGTCCGCGCCGGGGGGCTTTCGGCTTTGGCCCCCTCGGATCTGGAGGCACTGCGGTTTACGCTTTGGCAAGCGACGCTTTCGGCGGCGATCAGTTGCGCCTTGGCGGTACCGGTGGCGCGCGCGCTGCATAGGCGCCGCTTTCCCGGGCGCGGGCTTTTTATCGCACTGATGGGGGCACCATTTTTGCTGCCCACCATCGTCGCGGTGATGGGGCTTTTGGCGATTTTGGGGCGCCGTGGCGTGGTCAATAGTGGGCTGACGGCACTGGGCTTGCCAGAGCTTTCGCTTTACGGGCCGCAAGGCGTGGTGGTGGCGCATGTGTTTTTGAACCTGCCGCTCGCCACGCGGATGCTGCTGCATGGCTGGCAAGCGATCCCGTCCGAACGGGTGCGGCTAGCGTTGTCACTTGGCCTTCCGCCTGCGCAAATCCACCGCCAGTTGGAGCGCCCGATGCTGCGCGCCATCCTGCCCGGCGCGTTCTTGGCGATTTTCCTTGTCTGCCTGACCTCTTTTGCCGTGGCGCTGACCCTGGGTGGTGGGCCGCGCGCCTCCACGCTGGAGGTCGCGATCTATCAAGCCTTTCGGTTTGAGGCCGATCTGGGCCGCGCCGCGGCGCTTTCGGCACTGCAAATTGTCCTGGCGCTGGTGGCGCTTGGTATCGCATCGCGGCTCACCTTGCCTAGCGCTTTTGGCGCGGGGCTCGACCGCGCTTGGCCGGCGAATTTAGCCCCCGGCCGCCTGCACCGCGTGATCGACACCACTGCCCTTTTAGCCGCAGCGGCGTTCTTGCTGGCGCCACTGCTTGCCATTGCGTTGCGGGGCATTGGGGAAATCCCAACGCTTCCCGCTTCGATCTGGCACGCGGCCCTCACCTCGATCTTGCTCGCAATCGGCGCAACGGCGCTCACCCTCGCGCTGGCCCTGCCGCTTGCCCTTGCCGCGCCGCGCGCGCTCTGGTCCGAAGCGGTGGCGATGCTGCCGCTTACGGCGTCTGCTTTGGTGCTAGGGACGGGGCTGTTTTTGATCGTCCGGCCCTTAGTTGCACCCAACACACTTGCGTTGCCAGTGACGCTGATCGTCAACGCCACGCTCTCTCTGCCCTTTGCTGTGCGGCTGCTGCTCCCCGAAATCCGCACCCTTCAGGCGGACTATGACCGGCTCGCCGCGAGCCTGAACCTTACCGGCTTTGCCCGGCTAAGGCTGCTCACGCTTCCCCGGCTTGCCCGCCCCTTGGGCTTTTCTGCGGGGATCGCCGCCGCCTTTTCGATGGGCGATCTTGGCGTGATCACGCTTTTTTCGGATGGTCAGATTAAAACCTTGCCGCTCGCCCTTTACAGTCTGATGGGCAGCTACAGAATGGATCAGGCCGCCGGAGCCGCTTGCTTGCTGATGGCCCTCACCTTCGGCCTTTACGCCCTCTTCGACCGGATCGGAGCCCATGCTGACCCTCGATAAGCTCCTGATCGAGCAAGACGATTTCCGGCTCTGCGCCGATCTCACCCTCAAGCAAGGCTCCTGCACGGCGATCCTCGGCCCTTCGGGTGCGGGAAAGTCCACGCTGCTGACCACGCTGGCTGGGTTCCTAAACCCAACCTCGGGCCGCCTGCTGTGGGACGGTGAAGACATCATGGCGATGGCCCCCGGCCTGCGCCCGCTGTCGATTTTGTTTCAGGATCAAAACTTGTTCCCGCATTTGAGCGTGGCGCAAAACCTTGGGCTCGGCATCTCGCCGCGCCCAAGGCTCAGCGCTACCGATCATGCGCGTATTGCCAAGGCGCTTGACCGCGTTGGGCTTTCGGGGATGGGGGCGCGCAAGCCGGGGTCGCTTTCGGGCGGGCAGCAGGGGCGGGTGGCGCTGGCCCGATGCCTGTTGCGCGCCAAACCGCTCTTGTTGCTGGATGAGCCCTTTGCAGCGCTTGGGCCCGCGCTGAAAGCCGATATGCTGGCTTTGGTGGCCGAGATTGCCGACGAACAGGGCACTACGGTGATCATGGTCAGTCATGACCCAAATGACGCCAAAGCACTTTGCTCAGAAACCGTGCTTTTGGCCGATGGTGTCGCGCAGCCTCCCCGCCCCACCGATGATCTGTTGGCCGACCCGCCGCCCGCACTCGCGGCCTATCTTGGCCGATAAAGCACAGCAGCGCCCCCTCACCGAGCCGTGCCTTTGCAAGCCCTTGGTGCATCGGTATAACGGGTTCAACAGCTAGCCACCCCAACGGATGGACCGATGATGATTTCGAAATTCGCCCTTTTGCTGCCGATGGCCGCCGCTTTGTCGCTTTCTGCTTGCACCAATCCCGAACCCGCCCCGGTGACCGATCCCGTGCCCACGCCGCATATGACGGCGCCGGTTTCACAACTGGGAGCTTTGGAAGAGCGCGAACCCGATACCTGCCACGCCGCAGAGTACACTTCGGCGCTGGGGCAACCTTCGGCCATCATCCCGACGCTGGGGATCACCCGCCCGATCAATGTGGTCGAATGGCGTGGGATCGAGCCGCAGGAATATAATCCGCAACGGATCGTGTTCCGGCTCGATGTGAACGGCAATATCTTCAACATTGATTGCGGCTGAGCCAAAGCTCAACCGCACACGGCCCAGAAGGTCTGGTTACATCTTGAACCGGCCGTGGCAATCCTTGCAGGCGGCCTGAACCGGGTTGAGTGTATCGGCGATATCTTTGGCCGAGCCGCCTTTTAGCTCATTTGCGGCCTTCAAAAGCCGGTTCACCTTCAGGCGAAACTCAGAGCGTTCCTGCCAAATGATCGGCAGCGCTTCGGAAACAGGGTCATCTGCGGGCGCTTTGAAGGCAGGGCCAACTTGGTCCGCATCGCGGCGCAATGCCTCGATCACCGCTTCGATCTTTTCGGCATCATAAGCGATTTTACCGCTGGCCGTTTCAGACAACAGCTTGCTGTGCGCCTTGAGATCCTGCATCAGCGCGATCCGCGCCTTCACATCGGGGTCTTTTGCCTCTTCCCCCGCGATGGCGGCGGTTCCAAGGGCAAGGCTCAGGGCCATCATCGGGATCAGTCTTGCGTGCATCAGGGCCTCCTCGTTCTTGGCGGCAAGATGCGGGCAATGCTGCGGCAAGGCAACCAAAAGCCGATCACGAAAACGAAAACCCCGCCCTTGCGGACGGGGTCTATCGTGCGAAAGCCGCCCCGGTGAGCGAACTGGGTGGGGGCTGTTGACCGCCCACCGGGGCTTCAGCGTTTTCCGCTGCGTTCCCTTTTCGCTGCAAAAGCAGGCGCAACTTCGCTGGCTAAAAGACATTTTTCAGACCATTTTCGGGCCATACCAAGGCAAGGTAAATATCCGCAGACTGCGTTTTTCGCGGGGCATTGATTTGCTGCTTCGGCGGTGTCACCATTTGGTCATGACGCTGCAACCACCAAGCCCGTTTCCACCGCCTTCTTCTGCGCCCGCGCAGGTGGCTTTTGACAGGATGGAGCTTGGCGCGATCCTTGGCCTCTATGGGCGCATGGTGGCGATGACCGAGGCGCGCGACTATGCGATGAGCTTTTTGCGCGATCACGCGGTCTTTGCGATCTTTCGGCGGACCGCAGAAACCCCGCTTTACCGGATCGAAAAGCGCCCAAGCCTGCGCAACAAACAAGGCCAATATGCGCTGATCGGGGCGGAGGGGCAGGTGCTCAAACGCGGCCACGAACTGGCGCAAGTACTGCGCGTGATTGAACGCAAGCTGATCCGCGCGGTGGATTGACGTTAGACTGGGCGTTTACGGCCAAACCAACGCGCCTCGCCGCTTGCCGCAATGCGTGCCAAGCACGCGTCGATCGGTTCGTAGACCACCGCCATCGCATGGCCATTGGCATGGAGCAGCAGATCGGGGCTGACGGCTATGGCGATATGCCCCGCCCAAAAGAACAGATCCCCGCGTTGGGTGGAGGTATCCTCGGGCAGGAAATCGCCAAAAGCTGCGCGTTGCAGATCGCTGTCGCCCGGACAGGCGCGGTGGCAAAGCGCATAGGCCAGTTGCACCAAGCCCGAACAATCAATGCCAAAGCTCGCATTGCCACCCCAAAGATACGGCGTGCCCAAAAGCCGCTCGGCCACCGAGACGGGGTCAGTCTCAGGCAGATCAATCGGGCGCAAATGTCTGGCGGGCACCCAGCCCTCGGGCGTGCGGGCCAGATCGCCCGCTTGATCGAGCACCGTGAGCCGCGCGCCAAGCGAAAGCGCGCCATGCTCGCCACGCTTGATTGAAGCTTCACGGTAAAGATGCGTACCGCGCGTTACCACCACATGGGTGGCAGGGCTTGGCGGGGCCAAGGCCAACGCTGTGATCCAGCCGCAATAGCCATCGGCTTGCGCCTGCACAAAGGCGCTTTCGCCGCGCCGCTCAATCACCACAACTTCAGCCCCGTAAAGCAGCTGTCGGTCCCGCCCGCCCTCGGGCTTGGTGGACAGGTCAACAACAGGCGAGCCGATGCGCGCGGGTTCACCCGGCACAAAAGCTTCGGCTTCCACCTGCCCATGCAGGGTTTCGAGCGCGAAGCGGCCCGAAAACGGGCTCAGGCGCGCGTCACTCATAGCGCGAACAGCGTCGAGAGCGCGCCGCAAATCGCCCGCCCGCCTTGACCAAAGCCGCCCTTTGCGCGGCCCGGTGCCGCGGTCGGTTGCCACGCATAAATGTCAAAATGGGCGAAACGCTCGGTCTCGGTCACGAAGCGGCGCAGGAAAAGCGCGGCCGTGATGGACCCGGCCATACCGCCCGAAGGCGCGTTATCCAGATCAGCCACGCCCGGCTCAATCATCCCCTCGTAAGGCACCCAGAACGGCATCCGCCAGAGCGGATCGGCATTCGCTTGGCTTGCCACAGCGAGCGCCTCGGCCAAGTCTTCATCATCGGTGTAGAACGGCGGCAGGTCCGGCCCCAAGGCCACCCGCGCCGCGCCCGTGAGCGTGGCCATGCAACAAATCAGATCAGGGGCTTCTTCATCCGCTGCGGCCAAAGCATCGGCCAAAACCAGCCGCCCCTCGGCATCGGTATTGTTGATCTCAACACTCAGCCCCTTGCGCGAGGTGAAAATGTCACTGGGGCGGAAGGCGTTGCCCGCAACCGCATTTTCCACCGCCGGGAGCAAAACACGCAAGCGCACCGGCAGCCCCAGCGCCATGATCATATGCGCGGTGGCGAGCGTATTGGCCGCGCCGCCCATGTCTTTTTTCATCAGCCCCATGCTGGAGCCAGGCTTGAGGTTAAGCCCGCCCGTGTCAAAGCACACCCCTTTGCCCACCAGCGCGACCTCCGGCCCCGCATCGCCCCAGCGCAAATCAATCAAGCGCGGCGCGCGGGGGCTGGCCTGCCCCACGGCATGAATGAGCGGATAACCCTGAGCTAAAAGCTCTTCCCCCACCACGGCGGTGACAGTGGCCCCATGCAAAGTGCCAAGCGCGCGGGCAGCCTCTTCAAGCTCGGCTGGCCCCAGATCATTGGCGGGAATGTTCACAAGGTCACGCGCTAAAGCCTCGGCCTCGGCCATCACCTCAAGGCGATGGGCGTCCAAGCCCTCCGGTGCCACAAGCCGCGCGCCGGGGGCTTTCGCCTCGGCGTAACGATCAAACCGATAGCCTTCAAACAGCCAGCCCAGTGCTTCGGTTGAAAGATCAAACTCCTCCAACTCCCCCGCAAGCTGCCACGCGCCTGCAGGAAGCTTAGCGGCAAAGCCTGCAAGCGTGAACCGGCTCCGGGCGCGTTTTTTGGCGCCGCCAATCCCCCCCAAAGCGCCCGCAAGTGCGCCGGTTTCATCCGCCAACAAACACAGGCTGCCCGCCGCGCCGGTAAAGCCCTGCGCGGTGGCAAATGCTTGCTGCGCAGCGCTCAGCCCCCCAGGGAGGGGAGCGCCTTGCGTCACGAGATACAAAGGAAGCGCTTCTGCCCCGCTGTCGGCAAAGCGCATTTCGGGGCGGAAACGGAACAGGTCGGTCATTGAGGCAACTCCGGGCAATTTACCCCAAGCCTAGCGCGCCCAACACCGCCTGCAAGCCCCGAAGGATTGGATCAGATACGCATATCCTGCAAATCCCACACAGCGGTGAGCGAGCGCTCCGCGATCCGCACCAAACGCGCCAAAACCGCCGCTTGCGAGATTTTGTCTTTACGCTCAACGCACAAAAGCAGATCTTCCGCCACGCGGGTCAGCATCACCATGCCCACTTGCCCGGCAAGCTTCGCCATTTCGCGCGCGGCCCGCTCAAGCAGTTCCGCCCGGCCTTCTTGCGCGGCCAATTGCGCCGCCACCAGATGCACGGCCAAGTCTTCCATCGCGGCGGCAATCAAGCGCTCGGCGCCCAATTCCCCCAATTCCGCATAAATCACCACAAGGCGGTCCGGATCGAGCCGCACCGGCTCGTCCATCCGCAGCTTTTCAATTGCGCTCACCCCAGCCTCCGCTTTCGCACCTTGACCCCCACGGTCGCGGCCAGATTGACCTGCAAGCCTCAAGAAAAGGTTGAGAGGCGGCGAAAAAACCCTCGCATTTGTTAGGCTTGCACCCTATCTCAGCGAAAAGCAGCGATGGGGATGATGATGAAAGACCATGTGCGGCCCTTGCCCACCTATCTGATGAACCGCTATCAGGGCTGGCGCGCCACCACCTATGAGCAAAACCGCCCGTGGTATCGCCGCCTTGCAGATCAGGGCCAGCATCCCCGCGCGATGGTGATTTCGTGCTGTGACTCGCGGGTGCATGTCACCTCGATCTTTGGCGCGGATGAGGGCGAGTTCTTCATCCACCGCAATATCGCCAACCTCGTGCCGCCCTATAACCCCGATGGCGATCACCACGGCACCTCTGCGGCGATCGAATATGCGGTGACCACGCTCAAGGTCGCGCATGTGATTGTGCTGGGCCATTCGGGCTGCGGCGGGGTCGCCGGTTGCCATGCCCTTTGCACCGGCCAAGCGCCGCATCTGGAAGACAAGACATCGTTCGTGGGCACTTGGTTGAACCTGCTGCGTCCGGGCTATGAGCGGGTGCAGCATGTCGCGGAAACCGAGCGCGTGACCGCGCTTGAACGTGAGGCCGTGGTGATCAGCCTTGAAAACCTGATCACGTTCCCCTTCGTGCGCGACGCCGTCGCGGCAGGTGACATGAGCCTGCACGGGCTTTGGAACGATATCGGCGAGGGGACGCTTTGGCAGTTCAACCCCGAAACCGAAATCTTCGAGATGCTGTGAAAAAGGCTTAACGCGCTTTACCGCTTTTTAAGCTTAATGGGCGAATCTCGGTTCATGACCCAGAACCGACTCGTAACCCTCCGCTTGCCCACTGCCTTGATCGCCAAGATCGAGGCGGCTGCTCGGCTGCAAGAAGAAACGCCCGCCGAACTGATCCGCCGCGCGCTTTCCGACGCGCTGACGGAGGCCCCTTCGGTGGTCCCCAAAAGCGATATGGCGGTGATCTCCTCCGCCTTCGAAACCGCCGTTGGCTGGCTCGACCTTCAAGCGAAGCTGCGTAAGGCAGGCTTTGTGCTGCGGCTCGATGATGACCGGCTTGGCCTGCACGAATGGCCCTCGGATCATTTCGTGCTTTGGATCGAGGAAATCGGCCATTCGCTGGCCGAGCTCATGCTGCAATTCCGCGCCCCCTTCCCCGGCGCACTCACCCGCAAAGCGGGGCTTGCGACAAACGGGATCAGCCGAACTGGCTCGGGGCGACGACCGGGGCGGGCTGCCTGAAGGCTTTCCGCCACACCGCCAGAATGGCGGCGTCATGCGGCCCCTTGAACCTAGGGGCCAGGACCTGATCGCGCGCAGAACGCCCTCGATCAGGTGCCTTATTCAAGATGGCAGAGAGACTCTGCCATCTGACTTTTCGGTCCCGTAGACACAGGGACTTAGAGGCGCAGCACTCCTTTGGCGGCACGCTGCGCCGTGTTTTATCTTACAGAAATGGGCGGAAATATCCGTTTCCTGCGGCCGTCTTCTGTGTGAAATGAACGGCCGTAGACTACAGGCGCAGTTCCGCCTTCAGGCTTGTTCCATCGCCTGCGTCAGCACGGCCAGCATTTGTTGCGGCGTCATCGCGCCATAGGTGCCCGACAGCGCTTGGTCATAAACCAGAACAGTGCCAAGCCCATATTTCGTCAGATCGACGTGAATCTGGCACCGCATCGAAAGCTTGCGATGCGCCTGATCGAGCGACCAGTCCGTGATCTCAACGCGAATATCGGGGCCTTGATGCACGATTTTGTTCTGGTTGCCCGTCACTTGAAACGGACCACTGGCCTGATGGCCACTGACGAGGCCACTCCATTTTGCATTGAACGCAAGGCCGAACGTGTTCGGTGACATTTCAATGAGCGTGAGCGTGATTTCGCTCTTCTCGACCCCGAACAACCCATACGTGCGTTTGTCGGTTTGTGTATCGATTACGTGGTTCATAGGCTGAGCCTCCCTAGCCCCGCTAAAGGACCTACCCGCCGGGGCGATACGAGCCTTTTCAGCCGAAGGCGGATCCGACCCGATCCGCCTTCGGCCTAAGGCAAACGTAGCGCGTTCCACCGATTCGCTCAACTTAGAGTTGTTTTACTTCAACTCAGCGCAGCATTTGATCTGCGGGCCAGCGCATCGTTGTTTGCAGCGTGATGTTTTGCACCGCGCCGGGCGCCAGATCGAAGTCCCACGCCAAAAGACCCCGCTTATCGTCCCAATTCGCCGTGGTTTCAGGCGGTGTGGCGGTATGGGTAATCTGAAGATCTTCCTGTTCTGAATAGGGCACACGGTCGATCAGGCGCACGGCCCAAGCCTTGTCGGTCAGGTTTTCGGCGGCAATTTCAACCCGCTCGCTGCGCTCATTCGTTTTCGAAATCAGCCCGCGGTCGCCCTCATTCGCGCTTGGGATCACCCGCTTGAGCTTGAGCCCGTCAATCGCGCCAAAGCCAAGCCGCAGCTTATCGCCCGCTGCGGTGAAGGGCATTTCGGCGGTGCCCACAACCGCGCCATCAAGCCAAAGCACCGCCTCGCCGGGCAAGATGGGTTCGGCCCCGTTCACACCTTCGGCCACACGAAAGGCGGTATCGTCGCGTAGCGGCACCGCCTCGGCCAGCACCTCAACCGGGCGTTCCAACTGGTCAAGCTTGAGCCGCAAATCCTCCACCCCGTCGCGGATATCGACCGCGCCAGCATAGCTATAGGTGACCGTTTCGCCCTGCATTTCCATTTGCATCGTATCAGCAACGGGCGCAGGCGCAGCTTCGATCATCGGCATTTCTTCATAGTCAGCCAGTTTCCCCATCGCTTGGCGCGACATCGCGGGCGGCTCAGACGGGCCAATGCGGCGCCGATCCGGCCAAAGCTCCGAAGGTTGAGATTGCTCCGAGGGGCGCGCGGTCGAAAGCGTCAGGGTCACCCCGGTCCAATCCTCGCCCGAGGCTTGATGCACCGAGACATAGCGATCAAAGACCAATTTGCCTGCCGCGCTCTCAAGCCGGATGTCATAGCTTGGCATCCAACCCGCCGCATCGACATAGGTCGTGATCGTCACCTGCCCTGCCCCGGCAACGCTCATCAGCAGCGCATCACTTTGCGTGGCTGGGTTTTGCAGCGCGTTGAGCGCTTGTTTCGCCTTTTGCACCGCTTCGCGCGCGGGCTTCAGCCCCGCTTCAGCCCGGCGCACCTCTGCCTCGGCAGCCACGCGGGCCTCTTCTGCGGCTTGCACCCCGGTAGCCACCGCTTGGGCAAGTTCGACCACCTGCGCGGGCGGCGTATTGGCGGTATCGAGACCCTTGAGGAAAGCGGCCTGCGCCTCTGCAGCAGCGACCTTGGCTTTCATAGCGGCAATCGCATCTTCTTGCGTGGCCAGTGCCTCGCGCGCAGCATCGAATGCTTCGCGCGCCGCTTCCAATTCGGGAGACGTGACATCTTCGGCAACGGGCTGGCGTTCATCGATCAATGTCACCGCGCCCACAGTCACCCCGGTGCCAGCCACGCGCAGCGCCTCGGGCAACGTGTGATCGGGCAAATTGGGCACCAGAACCTCACGCGCGCCTTCGGGCACGGTGAGCGTCCGCGTCACTTGGGCTCCCCATGGGAACAGGGTCACCGCCTCCAGCGTCGCGGGAATTTCGGTCGGCGCTGCAAAAAGCGCGCTTGGCGCGGCGGCCAGCATCAATGCAGAAATCAAAGATAGTTTGGGCATGGTCTCCTCCCTATGCTCACGCGCATAGGGTCTGCCCAGCCCGGTCTAAAAGCAAGAGGGCGCCCCAATGGACGCCCTCACGTTTTTCTTAGCCAGCCGTGATCAACGACGGCTTAGCCTTTTTTCAGGCAGCGCTGGCCCAGCACTTCGGCGATTTGCACCGCGTTCAGCGCCGCGCCTTTGCGCAGGTTGTCCGACACGCACCACAGGTTCAGACCATTTTCAATGGTGCTGTCTTGGCGGATGCGCGAGATATAGGTCGCATATTCACCGACACATTCGATCGGCGTGATATAGCCACCCGCTTCGCGCTTATCGACCACCATGACACCCGGCGCCTCACGCAGGATCTCGGTCGCTTCTTCCCAGTCAAGGAATTCTTCGAACTCGATATTGACCGCTTCGGAGTGGCCCACAAACACCGGCACGCGCACGCAGGTCGCGGTGACTTTGATCGACGGATCGACGATCTTTTTCGTCTCGGCGACCATCTTCCACTCTTCCTTGGTTTCACCGGAATCGAGGAACACGTCGATATGCGGGATCACGTTGAACGCGATCTGTTTCGGGTAGACCTTCGGCGCAACTTCTTGGCCGGGGACATAAAGGCCCTTGGTCTGATCCCAAAGCTCGTCAATCGCGTCTTTGCCGGTGCCCGAAACCGATTGATAGGTCGAGACGACAACGCGTTTGATTTTCGCGCGGTCATGCAGCGGTTTGAGCGCCACAACCATTTGCGCGGTCGAGCAGTTCGGGTTCGCGATGATATTTTTGTTGGTGTAGCGCACGATATCATCGGCGTTCACTTCCGGCACGATCAGCGGAATATCCGGGTCGTAGCGGTAAAGCGACGAGTTATCGATCACCACGCAGCCTTGCGAGGCGGCTTTCGGCGCATAGACTTTCGTCGCGTCCGAGCCAATCGCAAAGAGCGCGATGTCCCAGCCGGTGAAGTCGAATTGCTCGAGGTCTTGGGTCTTCAAAGTTCGGTCGCCGAAGCTGACTTCCGTGCCCAGCGACTTGCGCGACGCCAGCGCCGCGATTTCATCAACCGGAAACTCGCGCTCGGCGAGAATGTTCAGCATTTCCTTGCCAACGTTGCCCGTGGCACCGACGACGACGACCTTATAGCCCATCTAGGCCTCCTTCTCGAAAGAACGGTGCCACGTAGCTGAAACCGCCCGCTTTGGAAAGGGATTCGCGGCAATTTCGCGCGAGTGATGCCCAAAACGCGCGGTCTTGGGCGCTTAATCAGGATGCGGACGGGAAAACAGATAAACCGCGAGCCCCAGGACCACCGGCAGCAGGAAAAAGCCGAACAACGCCCTATAGGCGGTGACCGGATCGCCCCCCTCAGAGGCCAGCGCAAAGACCGGACGCGAGAGAAAGAGCCCGATCCCGGCGCCAGAGATGGACACAAGGTTGAGCGCGGTCACGCCACGCCCCACCAGATGCGGCGGCAAAAAGGCCCGGCCATGCGCCATCAGCACCGGGAAAGAGGCGCCGAAAAAGCCCACCGCAGCAAGCAAGAGCGTCGCCTGCGTCAACCCCGCGTCCGGCGCGAAGGCGAGCCAGCCAAGCGCCAAAGCCAACAGCCCGTTGCCCAAGATGGCGACCCTTTTATGCGTCCCCAAAAGCTTATCCGCCGGACCATAGGCGAAGTTGCCAAGCACCATCGCCACGCCCATCGCCAAGGTGACCGAGCCAATCAGCGCCGCATCGGCCCCATGCAGATCAGACAGCCACGGCCCCGCCCAAAGGCCGCGAATGGCGGCAGCGGCGGAATAATTGGCAAAGATCAGCGGCAAAATCAGCCAAAAGCCGGGCAAGCGGAAAATATCAATCACCGAGCCTTTGCGCCCCGGTTGCGCCTCGATCCGTTCCGGGTCGCGGGTGAAGGTGAAGATCGCGGCGGCGACCAAAAGCGTGATGAGGGTCAGCGCCCAAAGCGTGGCCCGCCAGCCAAAAGCGTCCAAAGCCGCCGCTAAGGGGGCCGCGCCCGCAAGGTTTCCAAGCGAGCCCACGCCGATCACGCCAGCCGCCAAAGTGCCAAAGAGCGCGGGTGAGAAAGAGCGAGCGAAGATGTAGTAAGAGCCCATCAAAACCGGCGCGCAGCCAATGCCAATCAGCACCATTGCGAAGTGAATGCCCATCGGCCCATTGGCCAGCGCAAAGGCCGCAGCGCCCCCGCCGCCGCCCAAGGCGAGCAAAACCCCCACCGTGCGGCGCGGGCCAATCCTATCGAGTGCCTCGCCCACCGGGATTTGCATGACCGCAAAGGCCAGATACCAAAGCCCCAAAGAGATCGCGAGATCTTCGGCGGTTGCGCCCAATTCCTCTTTCAAGACCGGCGTCAGCACCGCCAGACAAGCGCGGTAAAACTGGCTTAGCACATAGCCCGCCACCAAGAATGCAATCGACAGGCGCATGATCCCCCCAAGCCCTTCACAATCGCGCCAAGCTGCCGTGAGGCGCGCGCGCTGACAAGAGGGCAAGTGTATGGGGCACAAACGAAAGGGGCGGCCCGAAGGCCGCCCCAGTCGCGGAGGTTGCTCCCGTTACGCGTCAAGCGTTTCGGGGGCCTGAAGGGTGTCTACGGTTTTGGTGCGGATCGCGGCGGGGCCCGCAATTTCAATCCGGCGCGGTTTCAGCGCTTCGGGCACTTCGCGCACCAGGTCGATGTTGAGCATGCCATCGGTATGGCTTGCGCCGGTCACCTTCATGTGATCGGCGAGCGCAAAGCGGCGCTCAAACGCACGGGTGGCAATGCCGCGATGCAGGTAGGTCCGGCCATCCTCATCCTCGGCTTTGCGACCGGTGACGATCAGTGCGCCTTCGCGCAGTTCAACGCTCAGCTCATCCGAGCCGAAGCCCGCCACAGCGATCGAGATGCGGTAGGCATTGTCGTCCGTTTTTTCAATGTTGTAAGGGGGATAGCTCGGCTGCGCCATATCGGCGGCCAAAACCCGGTCCATCATATCGGCAACGCGGTCGAAGCCGATGGTGGCGCGATAAAGGGGCGAAAAGTCGAAAGCACGCATGTTGGTCATCCTCTCTTGAGCGATGTCTGTTTAGCTTTGATGTGCCCGCCCCAAACGGGGCCGGGCGGGTTTGCCGGGGCCCGTCATGGCACCCCGATGCACTAGATTTGGGAGAGGGAAATCCGGGTTTCAAGACCCCGAAATGCGTCAAGGGCGCACGAATTTTGCCCCACCCACGCGGCGGGTTTCATGCGTTGCGGGGGCGCGCAAGCCAAGCTCGGCACGCAGATCAGTCAAATGTTCGGTCATCGCCCCAAGCGAGACCTCATCCCCGCGCAAATGCGCCTTGGCCGACACGATCGAGACGATTTTGGGCACCCCCCCGCGCATCGCAAAAATCGGCGCGCCAGAGGCGCCATAGTCGGCTGCGCAATTCATCAACACAATCCCGCCCTCGCGCTTGAGCACATTGCACATGCTTTGCAGCGCGGGCGCCTCGGCCCGATCATGGGCATAGGAGACGACGCCGACAGTATCTCCCTCCCCCGGCGCGGTGTCTGTTGCGAAGGGCTGCACCTGTGGCAGGCGGATCGGTTGATCCAGTTCCACCAAGGCAAGATCAAAGGCGACGCGGTCGAATTTCTTGGGCCCTTCGTAAATGTAATCGGGGTGCGCCACCGCGCGGCGCGCATGGCGATAGGCCACCGCCCGACCATTGCGCCAGCCCGCGCGGAATTCGAGCGCCCCTGCGGCAATCATCTGCCCGCTGGCGGGGTCATACAGGCAATGCGCAGCCGTTAGCACCAAATCGGGCGCGATCAGCGTGCCGGTGCAAAAGCTGCCATGGCCAAGGTCGAGCCGTCCGACCGCCTCCCATCCTCGGCTATCGGTGCCGGTGGACAATAGCTTCAACCCGCTTTCAAAAGCGGCGCTCGGCACGGCACAAAGGGCCGCGAAGATGGCTGCAAGGGCGAGACGGCGCATCAAGATTACTCGGTTCCTCCGGGTCTTTGCTCCACCTAGCCTGCGGGTTCGGCAAGATTATGGCAAGGCCGCAAGCGCACGCGGTTTTGGCCCGCCCAAGGCCCAGTCGAGCAGTTCAACCGTATGCACCACTGGCACCTGCGTGCCCGAGCCAATTTGCACAAGGCAGCCAATGTTGCCCGCCGCGATCACTTGCGGCGCGGTGGCCTCCAGCGTGTCAACCTTCCGGCGCTTGAGTTCGGCGGAAATCTCGGGCTGAAGCAAGTTGTAAGTCCCCGCCGAGCCGCAACATAGATGCGGGTCAAGCGGCTCAACCACGTCAAACCCGGCCTGTTGCAACAATTCTTTCGGCGCGGTTTTGATTTGCTGGCCGTGCTGCAGCGAACAAGCGGAATGATAAGCTACCCGCAGCCCCTTCGGCGCGGCGTCCGGCAGGCCGATGGCTTGCAAAAACTCGGTGATATCTTTCGCGAGCCCGGCCACTTTTTCGGCCTGCGGCTGCAACGCATCACCTTCGAAGATCACGCCATAATCTTTCACCGTCGTGCCGCAGCCCGAGGTGTTGATGATGATCGCATCCAGATCACCCGCCGCCAGGTAGGCGCGAATATTCGCGGCGGCTTGCGCGTGCGATTCCGCCTCGCGCCCCATATGGTGTGAAAGCGCGCCGCAGCAGCCCAATTTCTTGGGGATCACCACCTCACATCCCAGCCGCCGCAGAAGCCGGATCGTGGCATCGTTGATATCGGTATCGAGCGCCTTTTGCGCGCAGCCGGTTTGCAGCGCGACACGGTAGCGACGCGGCCCGATGGGCGCAAAGGTCTGGGCGCGGTCATTTTTCGAGGCTTTGGGCAAATGCGCGGGGGCCATCGCAAGCATCGCTTGAAGCCGCGCGTCAGGGAAGGCCCAAGCGAAGGGCTTGGCGAGCCGCGCGCCACGCATCGCAAGCCGGAACCGGCGCGGATAGGGCACGGTTTTCGCCAGCACGAAGCGCAAGAACCGCTCGAACACGGGGCGCTTATAGGTGCGCTCCACATGCGCGCGGGCATGGTCAATCAGATGCATATAATCCACGCCCGACGGGCAGGTGGTCATGCACGCCAAACATCCCAAGCAGCGGTCAATATGCTTGGCGGTGCGCGCATCGGCGGGCCGCCCTGTTTCGAGCATTTCCTTGATCAGATAGATGCGCCCGCGCGGGCTATCAAGCTCATCGCCCAGCACTTGGTAGCTGGGGCAAGTGGCGGTGCAAAAGCCGCAATGCACACAGGCGCGCAAAATCTTGTTCGCGCGCGCAATCTCGGGGTCGGCCAATTGTTCGTTGGTGAAGGAGGTCTGCATCAGCCCATCTTTCCGGGGTTGAAAAGGCCCTTGGGGTCGAAGCGCGCGCGCAGGCCGCGACTAAGCGCGGCCACGGGTGCTGGTTCGGGCTCAAAGGCCGCAAAGGCCCCGCTCAGGCAGGTGGCGTGGCCGGTATAGGGCGCGGCAAGGGCGCGGGCATCGGTTCCCTCGGCCACACGCGCCCACACGAGCCCTCCCCCCCAATCGAGCACGACTTTACCGCCAAGCCGCGCGGCAATTTCGGGCCCTTCGGAGGGTTTGACCGAGAACCGCCACAGATCACCGCGCGCGCCTTGCAAGGGTTTCACCTCGGCCAAGTCACGCCAAAGCGCAGCGCCCTCATCGCGCAAGATTTTGGGCGCATAAGCGGCCAGAACCTCCGCCAGCTTGCCCGCGCGATAGGCGACCGAATCCGCCAAACCTTCAAGCCGCACAATTACCCCCACGCCCGGCAACCAGCCCGCGCCAGAGGTATCAAATTGCGACCCAAGCGCTTGAGAAAGCACCTTTGCCGCCTGCGCCAGCGGCACATCCATCACCAGCGTTGCCTGCGCGGGGGCGGCGGGCAGCAGTTTGAACGCCACCTCGCTCAGCACGCCCAAAGTTCCCCAAGAGCCCGCCATCAGCTTGACCAAGTCATAGCCGGTGACATTCTTCATCACCCGGCCCCCGTTTTTGACCACGGCCCCGGTGCCATCAACAAAACGCACGCCAATCAGACTGTCGCGGCAGGCCCCGGCTTGAATGCGGCGGGGCCCGGACACATTGGCCGCCACCACGCCGCCAATCGTGCTTTCACCTGTGGTGCCCAAAAGCGCATTCCATGCGGCAGGCTCAAATGGCAGGCGTTGCCCCTCGGCGGCTACGGCGTCTTCAATCACCCGCAAAGGCGTGCCTGCGCCCGCAATCAGCGTCAGCGCGCCCGGCTCGTAAAGCGAAATGCCGGAAATGGCGACTTGCAGCGCCGTGCCGCCCCCCTGCCCCACAGGCCGGGTGCCACCGCCGATGCTTTGCAACGGCCCAGTGGCCTCGCGCACCACATCGGCCAATTCGCTTTCGCGCGTCACTCTCATGCCATTTTGCCTTCGACTTTGCTTAAATATCCCGGGGGTCTGGGGGCAGCGCCCCCAGCCTTAGCCACGCCGCGCGGCGCTGACGTGGAGCGGAAACACCTTGGCGGCGTTCAAAAGCCACGCGGGGTCAAACACATCTTTCACCCGCATCTGCGCTTCCAGATCCTCCGGGGCGAATTGCACTTCCATCAGGTCGCGCTTTTCCAGCCCCACGCCATGCTCGCCCGTCAGGCAGCCGCCCGCCTCAACACAGAGTTTGAGGATTTCGGCCCCCATGCGCTCGCAAAGCTCCTGCTGACCGGGTTCGTTGGCGTTATAGATAATGAGCGGGTGCATATTGCCATCACCCGCGTGGAAGACATTGCCGACCTCTAGCCCAAACTCTTGCGAAATCTCGCCAATCCGGCGCAGCACTTGCGGCAAGCTCGATACCGGGATCGTGCCATCAAGGCACATGTAATCGCCCTTTTGCCCCATTGCCCCAAAGGCGGATTTGCGGCCCAGCCAAATGCGTTTGGCTTCATCGGCCGATTGTGCCTCACGAAACTCAACTGGGTTATGGCGCGCAGCGATTTGGCGAATGAGGCCCAGTTGCTCGGCAATCTCGGCCGCGCTCCCCTCGCATTCGACAATCAAGAGCGCCTCGCAATCGGGGTAACCCGCATGGCAAAAGGCCTCGGTCGCCTCGATACAGGGGCGGTCCATGAATTCAATCGCCACCGGCAAGATGCCCGCGCGAATGATATCGGCCACACAGGCCCCTGCGACTTCGTTCGAGGCATAGCCGATCAGCACGGGGCGCGCGCCTTCGGGCTGGCGCAAAATGCGCAACGTGGCCTCGGTCACCACGCCCAACTGGCCCTCAGAGCCGCAAATCACCCCCAAAAGGTCGAGCCCGCCCGCATCGCAATAAGGACCGCCGATTTCGACCACCTCGCCTTGCATAGTGACGAGCGTCACCCCCATCAGGTTGTTCGTCGTCACCCCGTATTTCAGGCAATGCGCCCCGCCCGAATTCATACCGATATTGCCCGCAATCGCGCAGGCAAGCTGGCTAGAGGGGTCGGGCGCGTAAAACCAACCCTGCGCCTCAATCGCGCCGGTGACGGAAAGGTTTGTGCGCCCGGCTTCCACCCGAATGAAGCGATTGTCGAAATCGACCTCAAGCACCCGGTTCATCCGCGCAAGGCCAAGCACCACCGCATCCGCCGAGGGCATCGAGCCGCCCGCAAGCGAGGTGCCTGCCCCGCGCGGCACCACCGGCACGCCTATCTCGTGGCATAGTTTTAACGCGGCAGCGACTTCGGCTGTGGTGCGCGGCAGCACCACGGCCAAAGGCGCACAACGATAAGCCGAGAGCGCATCACATTCATAGGCGCGCGTCTCGGCGGGATCATCAATCACCGCATCGCGCGGCAGCACCTTGCGCAACGCTTTGACGATACGCGTCTTTTGCGCCAGCACCGTGGTGCTGGGAACTGGCATATCCATGATTTCTCCTCCGCTCCGGTCAAACTTTATGACCAATTGAGGAGATTCGCGCAATGAAAAGCTCGGCGCGACGCCTTAGCGCAGGATTGGCGGCTTGTCCGGGTCCATGCCGGGCGGCGTGCGGCCAAGCTCTTGCACCTCTTCCTCCACCCGCTCGGGAAGATGCAACACCAAGGCCTTTTCCATCAGCACTTCAGTGGCCGCGTCATCCTCTTTCAAGAAGGTGACATCAATCTCGCCCGCCTCGAGCCCCGAAAACGCCAGCGCTTCGGCCATCGCTTTCGCAATACCGGGTTGCGCGGGTTCGGGCGCACCGACAAAGGCGAGCACGTGGCCACGCCCTCCGCCCTCATAAGTCACCCCGCCCAACAGCGCATGGGTGGCAAGCCCGGCAAGCTGGTCAAACTTCGCCTCAAACGCCGGAAGCAGCAGGCCGAGCACCGCGGGCGGCAGGTTTGGCGCGTCAAACGCCACCGGGGTGGCCGAGGTCGCCTGCGGCGCATGGGTCAAGGTATGAGTCAGCCATTCAAGCGCCTCGGGCGGCAAAAGCATCGCGGAATTGGCGACGCCTAAATTGATGCCAAGCCCAACCCCCTCACCCGAAAGGTTTTGCGCGATCACCCGACCGGGCAGCGCCGCATAGGGGGCAGGCGCGCCGACAAAGGCCGAAAGCCGCTCTTCGAGATCAAAGGCCAAGATGAAATCGCCGTCTTCTGTGGCAAAGACTTGCGGGGTGATGTCTTCATCCACGGGCTCTTCTTCCAAGAGCACGAACAGTTCGGCATCGGCAAGCCGGTCGTAAACCGCCAGCCGCAAAGCCTCGTTTTCCGGGGTGGCTTCCATCGCCGCATGGGCACGATCATATGGGGTCATTGAGCACCTCCTTCACGCGGGCGCGCAGCGCGGGCACAACCTCGCCCGCGAACCACGGATTGCGTTTGAGCCAAGCCGTATTGCGCCAAGACGGATGCGGCAAGGGAAAGACGCGCGGCGCCTGCGATTTCCACCCCATCACCGCCTGCGTGAGCCGCTTTTCCCCAAGGTGCCAGCGGATTGCCGCGCCGCCGACCAAAAGCGTGCATTCCACCTGCCCCAAAGCGTCTAGCACCCGCGCGCGCCAGGTTTGCGCACAAAGTGGCGGCGGCGGCAGATCGGCCCCCTTGGTATCATAGCCCGGAAAGCAAAAGGCCATCGGCACAATGGCAATACGGTCGCGGTCATAAAAAGTGGGCTCGTCTACCCCCATCCAATCGCGCAGCCGATCCCCCGACGGATCGGTGAAGGGGCGGCCCGAAGCATGCACGCGCGCACCGGGCGCTTGACCCACGATCAAAAGCCGTGCGCCGGGGCGAAACCACACCACCGGGCGCGGTTGATGCACGGTGGCCGTGGCGGCAAACCGCCCCGCGCACAGCCTGCAAGCGGTGATGCTTTCGATCAGCCTCTCGGCACTTTCAGCGGGCGGCATCTGGCCTTCTTCGTTTCGCACCCGGCAACAAAATCGCGCGGATTGTAGAAAGATCGCGCATTCGGACATAATATCGCCCAAAAGCGAACGTAGGCGGTATCTTAACCAGTTCAGGTCACGATCGCCATGGTGGGCAGATAACAGGCAACAATCACGGGCCGGACAGGAGCCATGCTCGAATTCGACAATGTCAGCAAGTCCTTCTGGACGGGCAAGCGCCGCAAGGTGATCTTGGATCAGGCGTCGTTCCGTGTCGAATTGGGCAATTCTTTGGGCATTCTTGCCCCCAACGGCACAGGCAAGACCACCATCGTCAACATGATGGCGGGTCTGGAAAAGCCCGACGAGGGCGAAATCCGCAAAAGCTGCCGGGTGTCTTTTCCGCTTGGTTTCATGGGTGGCGTCGTCAACAAGCATTCGGGCCGCGAAAACGTGCGCTATATTGCGCGGCTCTATGGGCTCGACCCGGATTATGTGGAAGCCTTCTGCCGCTGGCTCTGCGGGATCGAGGAATATTTCGACATGCCGGTGGGCACCTACAGCCAAGGCATGCGGTCGCGTCTGACCTTTGCACTGCTGTTGGCGCTTGAATTTGACATTTACCTGATCGACGAGGGCATGCCCTCGACCACCGATGTCGAGTTCAACCGCAAGGCAGGGTCGATCCTGCGCGACCGGCTGAAAGATGCCACGGTTGTCGTGGTCTCGCACCAGCCGAGCACACTTGAGAAATTCTGCCGCTCTGCGGCGGTGCTGCGCGATGGGCAGCTTTACATGTTCGACACTCTGGAAGAAGCGAAACGGATGTATGACTACCATGCCTAAGGCCGCCAGATACCGCATCCGCCGCGCCGGTGCTGCCCCGCAGCCCGCCCCCCAGCCCAAAGCCGGGACCAATCTGCATTCGGTCGAGGAACTGCTGCGCCGCCGCGCCAAGCGTGGCGAGGTGCTGAACGCGACCCAACACGCCGCGCAAACTGCTGAGGAAAATCAAGCGCCACCGGCAGATCCTCAAAGCGAACAACAGGCGGCGCCTGCCGCCGCGCCGCGTGCAAACGCCAATCCGCAACAGCCCGCGCCCCAGCCCCCGGCCGCAAAGCGCCCCGAACCGCCGGAGGCCCTTTTTGAGCCTGAGGACGATGGCTTCGGCGATGAACGCTTTCCCACCGCCGCACCGGTGGGACCGGGCAGCGAAGTCTTGGGGCCGAACG
Source organism: Rhodobacter aestuarii (assembly GCF_900156655.1). Classification (GTDB taxonomy): domain Bacteria; phylum Pseudomonadota; class Alphaproteobacteria; order Rhodobacterales; family Rhodobacteraceae; genus Rhodobacter; species Rhodobacter aestuarii. Next base: position 124,467 of record NZ_FTOG01000006.1, read on the forward strand.
AGCGCACCGCAGAAGAAGACATTGAAGCGATCCGCGCCGAAGGGCTGACCGGGCGACAATTGCGCCTTGCCCGCCGAACCGCGCAAAAATACGGAGTCGAAGCGACATCTGATTTTGAAGCGGTGCTGATGCTACGTCGGCGCGGGATTGACCCGTTTGATCGCGGCGCACTTCTGGCGCTTGAAAAATCCAATCAAGAAGCCGTGGCGCAAGCCACCGCAGCGGCCACCCCGGCGGTGGTCGGCGGGCGCGGGTCGGCCACAACCAAAGCCCTCGCACGCCTTGATGGCGCCGGTGCCGACACCCGCGTGCAACTGCCGCAAACCATGGCGCCCGGCCAACTTCCCGCCCCGCAAGGCGCCCCGCCGCTCGACGAAGGCGCACGGGCCCGCGAGATCATCCGCATCCAACGCGACATCGCCAAACGCCGCCGCCGCAAATTGTTGCTGCTCGCCGCGCGCCTGACGTTTTTTGTCTTCCTGCCCACGCTTCTGGCCGGGTGGTATTACTTCGTCATCGCCACGCCGATGTATGCCACCAAAACCGAATTCGTGATCCAAAAGGCCGATAGCATGGGCGGGGCGACGGGCCTTGGCTCGCTCTTTTCCGGCACGCAACTCGCCACCAACCAAGATTCGGTCACGGTGCAAAGCTTCTTGCAATCACGCGATGCGATGATGCGGCTCGAGGCCGACAAAGGTTTCAAGGAGCATTTCGCGCAAGAGGGCATCGACCCGCTGCAACGACTTGACCCCGACGCCACGAACGAGGCCGCCTACAAGGTCTATAAGCGCAATGTGAAGATTGGCTATGACCCGTCCGAAGGCATCGTGCGGATGGAAGTTGTCGCCGCCGACCCGCAGGTGTCTAAGGCCTTTTCCGAGGCGTTGATTTCTTACGCCGAAGAACAAGTGGACCGGCTCACCTCGCGACTACGCGAAGACCAGATGCGCGGTGCCCGTGAAAGCTATGAAGATGCCGAGGCCAAAGTCTTTGCGGCCCAAGCCAAGGTGCTGGAGCTGCAAGAAAAGGTTGGCATTCTGGACCCGATGGCGGAAAGCAGCGCGGTTATGGGGCAAGTCACAGCCTTTGAAACCGAACTGCAGAAAAAGCGGCTCGAGCTCGGGCAATTGCTCGACAACCCGCGCCCGAACCAAGCCCGCGTTGCCGGGGTTCAAGGCGACATTTCGCGGCTGGAAAGCCTGATTTCCGACCTGCGCGGCCAATTGACCGAGCGCACAGGGTCAACCGAATCCCTCGCTTCCGTCACCGGGCAATTGCGGATCGCCGAGGCGGAATTGCAGACCCGTCAGGGCCTTCTGTCTGCCGCCGCGCAGCAAATGGAAGTGGCGCGGATCGAGGCCAACAAACAGGTGCGCTACCTTGAAATGGGCGTGCGCCCCGTGGCCCCCGATGAGCCCACCTATCCGCGTGCCTTTGAAGATACCCTTCTGGCCTTCCTGATCTTTTCCGGTATTTACTTGATGCTGTCGCTGACAGCCTCGATCCTGCGCGAACAGGTGTCGAGCTAAGCCCGGAGAAAGTATGAAAACCATCGAGATCGGCCCGCTGAAGATCGGCAATGACCTTCCGTTGACGGTGATTGCCGGCCCCTGCCAGTTGGAAAGCACCGATCACGCGCTAATGATCGCCGACACGATGGCCAAGGCCTGTGCCGCCGCTGGCGCGCAATTCATCTTCAAGGGCAGCTATGACAAGGCCAACCGCACCAGCCTGAGCGGTAAGCGCGGGCTTGGGATTGAGGCCGGTCTTTCGGTGCTCGACACGGTGCGTGCCCAGATCGGCTGCCCCGTGCTGACCGACATCCATGATGCCGAGCAGGCCCGCACCGCCGCACAGGTGGTGGACGTGATCCAGATCCCCGCGTTCCTATGCCGTCAGACCGATCTGCTTTTGGCGGCGGGCGAAACCGGCAAGGTGGTGAACATCAAGAAGGGCCAATTCCTTGCGCCGTGGGATATGGACAATGTCGCCGGTAAGGTCGCGGCAACGGGCAATGAGAAAATCTTGCTGACCGAGCGTGGCACCTCTTTTGGCTATAACACGCTGGTGGCGGATATGCGCGGCCTGCCGCGGATGGCGCAAACGGGCTACCCGGTGATTATGGATGCTACCCATTCGGTGCAGCAGCCGGGCGGGCTTGGCGGCGCCTCGGGTGGTCAGCGCGAAATGGCGCCGGTGATGGCCCGCGCGGCGGTGAGCCTTGGCATTGCTGGGGTCTTTATTGAAACCCATGAAACGCCCGATACCGCGCCCTCAGATGGGCCAAATATGATCCCGCTCGATCAGATGCCAAAGCTCATTGAAACGCTGATGGCCTTTGACCGGCTGGCAAAAGCCGATCCGATCCGGCTATAAGGCAGAGGGGGCATAGAGCCCCCTTTTTGTTTAAATGACCTGCGCCGCGGCCCAAGCCGACGACCACGCCCATTGGAAGTTATAGCCCCCAAGCCAGCCCGTTACATCGACCACCTCGCCGATGAAATGCAGCCCCGGCACGCGCTTGGCTTCAAGCGTTTTCGCGTCCAATTCATCGGTCGCGACACCGCCCACCGTGACCTCGGCGGTGCGATATCCCTCAGAACCCACGGGCCGCACCTGCCAAGCCTGCGCCTGTGCTGCCAATTGCGCCAAGGCTTTATTACCGTGATCGGCGAGCCGCCCCGAGAGCCCCGCCTCTGCGACAATCAGATGCGCGAGCTTCTCAGGCAGCAAGCGCGCAAGCGCGGTGTGAATGGCAATCCGCCCCGTCTCGGCCCGAATCGCGGCGAGCTCCGCGGCGATATCCCGCCCCGGTGCCAGATCAATCGTGAGGCTATCCCCTTCCCGCCAATAGCTTGAAATCTGTAAAATCGCCGGCCCAGAAAGCCCGCGATGGGTGAACAAAAGCGCCTCGTCAAAGCTGCGCTTGCCATGCGCGACCCGCGCCGGAACCGCAATCCCCGAAAGCGGGGCTGTGCGCGCCAAATCTTGTTCAGCGAAGGTCAGGGGCACAAGCCCCGGCCGCGTTTCTGTCACCCGCAGCCCAAATTGTTCTGCCAAACGATAACCAAAGGGGCTGGCCCCGATCTTCGGGATTGATTTGCCCCCGGTGGCCACCACAACGCGGGGCGCATGCAAAACGCCTTCGGAGGTCACAACCTCAAAACCCGCTTCGGTTTGCCGGACCGCCTCGACGGATGTGCCCAGCCGCAACGCGCCTCCGGCCTGCACGCCCTCCACCAACAGATCGACGAGCTGGCTCGCCTTACCATCGAAAAACAGCTGTCCAAGGTGCTTTTCGTGCCAAGCAATCCCCGCCGCGTCGACCCGTGCGATCATATCGGCAGCGGTGAACCGGCTCAGCGCCGAAAGCGCAAAACGCGGGTTTTCCGAAACAAACCGATCCGTGGCATTTTGGCGCGTCAGGTCGCGGTTGGTGAAATTGCACCGCCCCCCGCCGGAAATGCGGATCTTTTCGCCCGGACGCGCGGCATGGTCGAGCACCGCGATACGGCGCCCACGCGCCACCGCTTCGGCCCCACAGAAAAGCCCCGCAGCCCCAGCGCCAAGGATAATTGCGTCATAAGTGTCCATGCCTTCGTCCCTGCCTGTGGGCGCACAAAAACGCAATGCATTTCGCGAATTTTCCTCTTGCGCCCCCCGACGTGCTTGGCTAAACACCGCCGCACAGAGTTGGGGTGTCGCCAAGTGGTAAGGCAGCGGTTTTTGGTACCGCCATTCCCAGGTTCGAATCCTGGCACCCCAGCCAACTCTCCCGGAAATAACCTTTGGTTGCGAATCGTTGTTTTGCAAGGCCAGTAGTGTCTGGATGCAGGTTTTACAGGCGTTTCCACACGAGCTTGCCCAGCCTCGCGGGGAAACGGAGACGCTTTTCGTAGGGATGCCTGAGCTAAGAAGCGGTCTATGACCCCGTCAGCTAGCTTTGCACTCGGAACGGGCGAATTTTGCTACGCCAGATCGCCCACGTTTATCCGGAAGCATTACCCGTGTTGGTAACGACGGATCTGGGCCGGGCCTGCTTCCGCCGTCTACGAGATACGCTGCGGATTTATCTTGCGACCTTACGCAAGAACGCAGCGCATTTAGGGAGGCGGCTCCGAGACGATACAAAAAGCCGCAACTCCCTATCGTGATTGGCGGCGGCCTAGCGCTTCCCCTTCGGCTTACCGCGTTTGGCGCCTGCGGCAATCTCGCGCGCAGCCTCTGCTGCAGCCATCAGTTCCTCGGCAATTTCTTCGGCCTCTTCCGGATCAAAATCGAAGGGTGCGTCAAACCCTTCGCCGGAAAGATAGATTCGCACCATGCCCTGATCTGTCGGGCCAATTTGCAAATCGCCCATCATTTCGTTTTCGTCATTGATCCCCATCTTCGCCTCCGATGCGGTTTTCTTCCTTGGGCCTAGCCAAAGCCTGCGCGGGGGGCAAGCGCTTCGCCAATTTTACGCACCAAATCCACGCGGGTTCCCTCTTGCAATCCCCCGCGCCAGCCGCTAAACGCCCCCTCAGTGCCGCCTTAGCTCAGTTGGTTAGAGCGCTGGATTGTGGATCCAGAGGTCCCCCGTTCGAGCCGGGGAGGCGGTACCATCCTCCCATAAAATTTCCTTCTTGCTTCGTTCGCACGGAACCTAAGGTTTCGTTGCAAGAGGCCACCGTCCCTATTCTCCGATCGCAGCGCGCCAGCGGGCAAGGAAACCAGCCGTTTTCATCTGATCCATCGCGACAAGCAAGGTCGGCCCCAGTTCGATCAAGCGCCAGCGGCTGTCATCTTCTTCGCGATCCGCACCCGGCAAGGGGGCCGAGGGTGCACTGGCCAGATGAACCTTGGCCATTGAGCGCTGTCCAGATTCGGACAAGATGAAATCGAGCAAATCCCCGGCGTCGTGATTGGCTTCCGTCCCGGGCAAGATGGCTGCACGCGACAAAACCAAAGTGTAATCTGCAGGCGCAACAATTCCCAGCCGTTGATCGCTGCGCGCGGCCTGCATCGCGTATGAGCCTAACACGTTGTAAGCGATAAGATAGTCACCAGTGGCCACGCCGCCGATGATCTCTGCAGAGCAACAGGTTGCAACGGCACCAGAACGGGCGAAGGCCTCCATCAGCGCACCGAAGGTTGAGGCTTCTTGGCTGTCCATAAATGCAAAAAGAAAGCCGAGCCCAGAGGCCGCGATGTCATAGGTCGCCACCCGTCCCCCATAGCGCGAGCCTTCGGGGCGGAGCAGATCCAAAAGATCGAACCGGCTATCTGGAACATCTTCTGGGGGCACGAGGTTGCGATTGTAAACGATCACCGCTGGCTCACGCGAAATCCCCCAGACCTGATCGCGCCAGCGTAATCTATCGGGCAAGGCCTGTGTTTCCGGCGAAACCCAACTGACGGCACAGCCATCATTGACCAGTTTCACCATCTGATGCACGCCTGAGCTAATCACGATATCCGCGCCGGGCCTGCCCGTTTTGCAATCAAGCTCCGTAAGCGCATAAAGATCATTCGAGCCCCATTGCTCATAGCGCAGGGAAAGGTCGGGGCGGTTTGCCAGAAAGTCCCGCATCGTCGGGGCCAGCACGGCAATATCGGTGGTTGTGCGCAAAGTGATCGAACGGGTTGCCCCTTGTGCGCCGAAATGCGCAACCGCTTCTTGCGCATGAACCGATGCGGCGAAGACCCCGCCAAGCAGTGACAATCCGATGAGAAGCCTTTGGATCATGGTTCCGGCTCCGGCGGCAGGACAATGGCAATACAAAATCCCTCTGGCCCGCTCTCGGCCTGAAGTTCGCCGTCAAACGCCTCCGCCACGGCTTGTGCAATCGAAAGCCCCAAGCCGCTGCCGCGCACCCGACCGGCGGCCCCGGTGGCAAACCGCTCTCCCAACTGCGCCAAAAGCGCGGGCGAAGGCCCAGCCCCAACGTCTCGCACCCAAAGCCGCGCGCCCAGTAGGCTTTGATCGGCCCCGATCGTAATCGGCGCGGTGCCATGCGCGAGGGCATTGCCAAGCAAGTTCTTGGCCGCTTCGGTCAAAGACAGCCCATCGGCCAGCACCATGACCGGAGCCTCACCAATCTCAAGATGCACCTCAGCCTCGGGGGCGACATGGCGCGGATCGGCATCGTCGAAAACATCAAGCGCAATATCACGCAGATCAATGGGCTCGCGCCTCGCCGCACCACCGCGATGAATCACCAAAGCACGCGAGAGCATCTGATCAAGCAAGCGGCTCAGTCGAACCGTGCCACTATGCAGCCGGGTGACAATCGCCTTTTGGGCGCCGGCATCCTCCTCTCCCGCGGCAAGATCAGCCTGCGCCCGCAAGGCCGCCACCGGGGTGCGCAATTGATGCGCGGTGTCGCTGATCAAGTTTTTCATCGTGCGGAACTGACCATTGAGCCGCCCCATGAACCCGTTGATTGCCTGCACCATCGCATCTACCTCTGGAGGCACGGCGGCATCAATCGGGGTCAAGTCTCGCGGGTCGCGCAGCGCCAGACTTGCCGCCAGCTGGTTGAGCGGGCGCAGCGCTTGGCGCACCACAAAGACCGCAAAAGTCATGATAGCTACCCCACCAACGACCAGCCCCGCCAGCGCGTTACGCGTGATATCAAGCGCCAATTCGGTGCGCGCATGCGTGGTTTGGCCCACAATCACCTGCACGGCACCCGAAAACTGCCGCTCGGCAAAGCGCCGCGTCACCCGAATGTAGCGCGCCGGATCACCGGTGAAGGAGGCATCATAAAAGGCGACATCGCCCTGCCCTTCAGGCGGCAATGGCAGCAGATCATAACCGGTCAGAACAGTGTCTTGCGGGCCAAGCACCTGATACGCGATGCGATCTTCCTGCGCGAGCCCCAAGAGCTCAAACGCCGACAGCGGCAGATCGACAACCGGCACCCCATCGACGATCGAGATCGAGGCGGCAATGTCATTCGCGGCCCCCACCAGAAGACGATCAAAGGCATCGCGCGCCGCTGCCCGGCCATAGGCAAAAGCCGCGAGCGACAGAATCAAGCCCCCGATCAGCAACAGTGCCGAGAGCCCCACCACCAGCCGTGCCGTCAAAGACAAAGGCCTTGAAGACGCGGCCCCCGCCTCACGCATCTTTGGCGACCTCATTTGTGGCGTCCAAACGATAGCCCCGCCCGCGCAGGGTTTGAATCTCGACCCCACTTCCGCTCAGCCTTTTGCGCAACCGTGCAACATAAAGCTCGATCGCATTTTCCCCCGCTACGGTGTCATCGAACCCATAAAGGCCCTCTAACAGGCGTTTCTTGGACAAAACCTGCCCCCGATTGCGCATCAAAAGGCCCAAAAGCGCAAATTCACGCCGCGCCAGTTCCAGCGGTTGCCCCGCTAATTGCACAAGCCCGCTGGTAGGATTGTAGCTAAGCGCGCCAATGACCAATTCGGGCGAGCGATCTGCCTTTTCGCGCCGCAAGATCGCATGCAATCGCGCCTCCAACTCGCGGTGATCAAAGGGTTTGATCAGATAATCATCGGCACCAAGCGCAAAGGCCGAAAGCTTATCATCTACCGAGAATTGCGCAGTGAGCATGACCACCGGTGTCGCACTCCCGGCCCTGCGCATCTGGCGCAACAGGTCCGTGCCGCTGCCATCGGGCAGGTTGATGTCCAAGATCAGCGCATCATAGCCTTGCACATCAAGGCACGCGCGCGCCTGTTCCAATGTTGTCACCCAATCGCAAGCCATACCGGACCGCGCAAGGCGGCGTTGCGTGGCTTCGGCTAAGTCTTCGGCATCTTCAACCAGAAGTACGCGCATGAGCCCTCCTCTCTCCGAAAGCTTGTGACAGGTTTTTGACAGGTTCAAGCGCTATCAAGGGCGCACAAATCCGGTGCGGGAGGCGCTGGATGAAAAAGTGGAGGACAAAAATGGCTTTCAAACTTGTGCGCGCGGCGGCGACCGTCGCGGGGCTGACTTTTGCAACCGGTGCAATGGCATCGGAATGCATCGCCCCGGCGGGCCCCGGTGGTGGCTGGGATTTCACCTGCCGTCAGGTGGGCAAAATGCTGCAAGACCTTAAGCTGATCGATGAAACGATGCAGGTCACCAACCTTGAAGGCGGCGGCGGCGGCGTGGCTTTTGCTGAGGTGGTCAATAAGCGCGGCGATGCTAACGATCTGATTGTGGCGGCTTCTTCGGCCACGGCGACTCGGCTTGCCCAAGGCGCGTACCCGGGCAATACGATGGATCAAGTGCGCTGGCTCGCCGCCGTGGGCGCCGATTACGGCGTGATCGCGGTATCGGCGAATAGCCCGATCCAAACGCTTCCTGAACTGCTTGAGCAAATTAAAACCGACCCGACCTCGGTCTCGGTTGCCGGGGGCTCGGCTGTCGGCGGCTGGGACCACCTGAAGGTGCTGATCGCGGCCAATGCCTTTGGCATCGACGATGTGCGCACCGTGAAATACATCGCCTTTGATGGCGGTGGCGAGGCGGTGACACAGCTTCTGGCGGGCTCGGTGCAAGCGTTTACCGGCGATATTTCCGAAGCCAAAGGCTTTGTCGATTCGGGCGATATCCGCGTGATCGCGGTGCTCGCGCCGGAACGGCTTCCGGGAGCCTTTGCCGATTTTCCGACCGCGAAAGAACAAGGTGTGGATGCAATCGGCGCGAACTGGCGCGGCTTTTATGCCCCCGGCGGGATGACCGATGCGGCCTATAACACTTGGGTCGAAGACATTGGCGCGCTCTATGCCTCAGACGAATGGAAAACAGTGATGGCGGCCAATGGCCTTGCCCCGCTCGATCTGCAAGGCGCAGCGTTTGAAGAGTTCGTTGCCAGCTCGGTGGCGCAAATTCAACAGATTTCGAAAGAAATCGGCATCCTGCGCTAAGGCACCCGGCGCGGCAAACCTAGCGCTTGCCGCGCCCCAAAATCTTGTGGGAGGGACAGATGAGTGACCGCATCTTTGGAGCCTTTGGGCTCATGTTGGCGATTTTCTTCGCTTGGGGAACTTTGCAAATTCAGGAAAGCTTTTTGTCGGATACGGTCGGGCCCAAGACCTTTCCGCTGCTGATCGCCTCCCTTTTGGGCCTGTCCTCGTTCGCCATTTTGGTGCGTCCCGGGCCGGAACCAGTTTGGCCGAGCCTTGGCCGATTTGTCGAAATTCTCGCCGCGGTCGTGGTGATGGTGCTTTATGTCGAAGCGCTGGACATATTGGGCTTTGTCTTCGCCACCACCCTTGCCACCACCTATCTATCGTGGCGCCTCCAATCTCCCCTTTGGCAAGCCGGCCTTGTTGGCGTGGGCACCGCGGTCGGGATCTATGTGATCTTTCATCTCCTCCTTGGCCTGTCGCTCGCGCGCGGCCCCTTCGGTTTCTGAGGCACCCCGATGGATATTCTTGCATCTCTCGGGGATGGCTTCGTCACCGCGATGACCTTCCAAAACCTTGCGCTTGCGCTGTTGGGCACCTTCCTTGGCACGATGATGGGCGCTTTGCCCGGGCTTGGGCCATCCAATGGCGTGGCGATCTTGATCCCGCTCGCTTTCTCACTGGGGCTTGGGGCGACGCCTGCACTGATCTTGCTCACAAGCGTCTATTATGGTGCCATGTATGGCGGGCGGATCTCTTCGATCTTGCTCAACATTCCGGGCGATGAACCGGCGATGATGACCTGCCTTGATGGGTATCCGATGGCCCAGAAAGGCTTGGCGGGCGAGGCACTTTCGCTTTCGGGGATTGCCAGCTTTGTGGGCGCTTTCATCGCCACTTGGGGGCTGATCCTGTTCGCGCCGATCTTGGTGAAATTCGCGCTTCTGTTTGGCCCGGCGGAATATTTCGCGCTTTTCGCGCTCGCTTTTGCCACTTTGGGCGGCGTCTCTTCGACCAACCAAGCCAAAGCCGCTTTTGCCGCAATGCTGGGTCTTGGCCTTTCGGTGATTGGCGTCGATACCCAAACCGGCGTACCGCGGCTGACTTTTGGTGAAGTCCATCTCTATGACGGGCTCGATTTCCTTGTCGCCATCGTGGGGCTTTTCGCACTCTCGGAGGTGTTTATCTTCCTTGAGCACCATCATGGTAATTCGGCTGCAGGCGGTCGGTCAATCAAAGTGGGGCGCCTAACGCCGCCTTGGTCGATGCTAAAGTCGACCTTCGGCAGTATGCTTCGCGCCTCTGGGCTTGGCTTTATCGCCGGTGTTCTACCGGGGGCTGGCGCATCGCTGGGGTCTTTCCTCGCCTATTCGGTGGAAAAGCGCTTGGTCGACCGCGAAGGCACCTTTGGCAAAGGCGATCCGCGCGGGGTTGCCGCCCCTGAGGCGGGAAACAATGCTGCATCCGGGGGGGCTTTGGTACCGATGTTGGCGCTGGGGGTGCCTGGCTCTGGCACGACTGCCGTGTTGCTTGCGGTTCTGCTCTCACTCAACATCACGCCGGGACCGCTTTTGTTCCAAAACAATGCCGACGTGGTTTGGGGGCTGATCGCAGCGCTTTTCATTGCCAACTTCATGCTGTTGGCAATGAACATCCCCATGGTTGGCATTTTTACCCGCGTGCTTTTGATCCCACCGCGCATCTTGATGCCGGTCGTGGCGATGATCTCTTTCGTCGGCATCTATGGCATTTCAGGCTCGACCTTCGATCTGTTGGTGATGATCGGCTTTGGGGTTCTGGGCTGGGTGCTGCGCAAGCTTGATGTGCCGCTGGTGCCGATCATCCTTGGCACGCTTTTGGGCAATACGATGGAAAACAACCTGCGCCGCGCGGTGACAATTTCCAACGGCGATTACTGGACACTGGTGGGCAGCCCGCTCGCGATTGGCCTGTGGACCGTGGCGATTGTGGGATTTGTGCTGCCGCTGTTTATCGGGCGCATCGTCAAAGCCCGCATGCACGAGCGCGGCGATGAAGAAGGCGCGATCACCGATTGATCAAACAGATGTGGCGGCCCGCGCTTACAAGGCGGGCCGCCACATCGTTTTTGCCATGCAATGCAGCGCCCTGATGGGCTGGCACTTGCGCAAAACACCTCGTGATTTGAGGAGATATGTCCCCGCAGCACTCGCCCAGCCAGCAAGCTTCACGCCTGCAATTCGGCATCCCAATACAGAAAATCAATCCAGCTTTCATGCAGGTGCCCCGGCGGGAAGCGTCGCCCGATTCGGTGCATGTCTTCGGCATTCGGTTCGCGCGCGGGTTGGCGCAGCCGCAGGCCCGAGGCTTTGAGCGATTTGTTGGCCTTTTTCAGGTTACACGGCGCGCAGGCCGCCACCACGTTTTCCCAACTGGTCACGCCGCCCTTGGAACGCGGGATCACATGATCAAAGGTCAAATCCCCCTTCGCGCCACAATATTGGCAGCAAAAACCGTCCCTTAAAAAAAGATTGAAGCGCGTGAAGGCCACGCGCTTCTGGGGTTTGACGAATTCTTTGAGCACCACAACAGAGGGGATGCGTATGCTTTGCCTTTGCGACCGCACCACCTCGTCATATTCGGCCAAGATGGTGACCCGGTCGAGGCAGACCGCTTTGACCGCCTCCTGCCAAGGCCAAAGCGACAGCGGGTAGTAACTCAGCGGGCGAAAATCGGCGTTGAGCACCAGTGCCGGGTGACGGCGCAAGGCCGATGGCTCGCGCACAAAATGTGTTCGAAAGTCGCTCCTGTCGCCGTGATCGAGCATGGCCATGCCCCTTCCGCCTGTCATCTGCGGGCAGCGATGCGGAGAAGCGCTCCGCTCCTGCCGTGGTATAACTATATATGGCGTTCGCCACAGAGCAAGACCCGCAATCTGCGAGCCCCCTGCTCGGGCACAGGCTTTGCATGACTTTGCAACACGCGCGTGACGAGATGCCCGCGAAACGGGCAAAGCGGCGCTTAGCTTGGCAGATATTCCGAAAGGAAGGACAGCGCCGTCCCCAGTCCGCCGGGCGAGATCCCGTGGCCGGTGCCTTCCATCACATGGGCATAAACTTGGAAACCTGCTTCTTGCAGGGCTTCTGCGGTTTTTTGCAGATCGGAAAACGGCACGATCTGATCGGTGTTGCCATGCGCCAGCAAAACGGGCGGCTTGGTCAGCACTTCTTCGGCCAAAGCATCGGGGCGCAGCAGGCGGCCCGAAAAGCCAATGATCCCGGCAAAGGCTTCGGCCCGGCGCGGGATCACTTGCAGCGCCATCATCGTGCCTTGAGAAAAACCAAAGACCACGATTTGCGACGCGGTCAGCCCCTCGTCTTCCATCACCTTATCAAGGAAGGCGTTCAGATCTTTGGAGCTTTGCGCAAGACCCGCAGCGGCATCCTCGGGCGAGGATTCATCAAGCCACGGGATCGGGAACCACTGCCGCCCGAACGGGTTGGTGATGCATTCTTCGGGCGCGTCAGGGGCCAAAAAGAGCGTATCGGGCAGATGTTCGCCCAATGGTTCGGCAAGGCCCAGAAGGTCATCCCCATCCGCCCCATAGCCGTGCAGAAAGATCACGGCCGATTTCACGGTGCCGGATTTAGGCGCCGCCCGCCCAAGCTTCATTTCACGTGTCATGGTGCCACCCCCTCGCGTTCTTTTCTCTTTGCGTAATAGGCCCAAAGCCCCCGCGCAGCAACCGCCCGCCACGGCGACCAACATGCAGCAAGCGTGCCAAATTCCTTGCGTTTTGGCCGTTCGGGCAGGTCAAACAGCATCCGCGCCGCCTCTGCCAAAGCCAGATCATCGACCGCAAAGACATCGGCGCGCCCGAGCGCGAACATCAAATACATCTCCACCGTCCAGCGCCCAATCCCCGGAAGCGGCAAGAGCATGTTGATCACGTCCTCATTGGGCAGGCTGCGCAGGGCGGCAAAATCAATCCCGGAACGGGCGAGCGCTTGCACATAGCGCACCTTTTGCCGCGAAAGCCCGCATCCGCGCAGATCGTCTTCTTGTGCCTCGGCCAAAGCCTCCGCCGCGCCAAAGCCTGCATCAATCAGCTTTTGCCGGATCGAGCGCGCCGCCGCGGTGGACACCTGCTGGCCCAAAATCGCATCGCGCAGCGCTTCAAACCCGTCTTCGCGCCGCCGCAAGGGCCAAGGGCCAGTGAGCGCCAGCACCTCGGCAAAACGCGGCTCGGCTTGGGCCAGCCACGCCGCGCCCTCTGCCATATCTTCTTCGGTTTCGATGATACGTCCGACCATGCCCCACCCTGCCCGCTTTCGCGCCCGCTTGCCAGCCCCCTTCGGCCACGCTAGGGCTGAGCCATGACACAGACTTCCGGCTCCACGACCCCCTCGCCCGACGCCCGGCGCAACACGATCGTTTTGGTCGCCGCGCAGGCATTTTTGGGCGCTCAAATGTCGATGATTTTCACCGTGGGGGGGCTCGCAGGCGCTTCGCTCACGCCCGACCCGTGCTGGGCCACGTTGCCGCTTTCGCTCATCGTCTTGGGCTCGGTGTTGACCGCGCAGCCAATGTCGGAATTCATGGCGGCCTTTGGACGCCGCGCCGGGTTCATTCTGGCGACCTTTGCCGGGGCCATTGGTGCCGCGATTTCCGCCTATGCGCTGCAAATCGGGTCTTTCGCGCTGTTCTGCTTGGGCGGCGTTTTTGCTGGCATCTATATGTCTGCACAGGGGTTTTACCGTTTTGCCGTGACCGATGGCCTGCCGATTGAGGCGCAATCCAAGGCGATCTCTTGGGTGCTGGCCGGGGGCTTGGCAGCGGCGATCATTGGCCCGCAGCTTGTCAAACTCACCGCGCAGGCGATGGTGGTGCCATTTCTGGCCACTTATCTGGCAATCATCGGCATCAACATTCTTGGCCCGATCTTGTTTACCTTTTTGCGCATTCCTGCGCCGGGACGGCGGGCGAAGGGCGTGCATCATGTGGGCCGCACCCGCCTAGAACTGCTCAAAGACCCGCAAATTGCCGTGGCAATGATCTGCGGCATGGTCTCTTACGCGCTGATGAACCTTGTGATGACCTCGACGCCTTTGGCGGTGGTGGGCTGCGGGCATGACACGACCGATGCGGCCAATATCGTTTCCGCCCATGTGATGGCGATGTATCTGCCCTCTTTCTTCACCGGGCATCTGATCGCGCGATTTGGCCGCGAGGTGATTGTGGGTATTGGGCTTTTCATCCTCGCCGCCTCGGGTGCGGTGGCGCTGACGGGGATGGACCTTGAGAAGTTCTATCTCGCGCTGATGCTCTTGGGGCTTGGCTGGAACTTTGGCTTTATTGGCTCCACGGCAATGCTGAGCGCCGCCCATAGCCCCGAAGAACGCGGCCATGTGCAGGGCATGAATGATTTCGTGGTGTTTGGCGGGGTGTTCCTCGCCTCGCTTTCATCGGGCGGGCTGATGAATTGTTCCTCGGCAGGCGACCCAACGGCGGGCTGGCAAGCGGTGAATATGGCGATGCTGCCGTTCCTCACGCTTGCGGGCGGCGCGCTAATTTGGCTCGCCCTTCGCCCCAAGGAAACTCGTTAAACCGGAGCGAAAATCGGCGCAGTTGCCGTAAAGCGCCCGCCCGAGAGGGCGGTAGTGCACTGCCCGGGCCGCTAACGCGGCGGCCCCGGGCATCTTACGCCCCTTCCTTACCCCCGCAGGGCGCGAATACGGGCGGCGAGTTGCAGCGTGGAGCCATCCTTACCCGCCCCGTCCGACGTGCCTTCCAGCACCGGAGCCAGCGCCAAGGCGAGTTCTTTGCCCAGTTCCACCCCCCATTGGTCAAAGCTGTTGATGCCCAAGACCACACCCTCCACAAACACCCGGTGCTCATAAAGCGCGATCAGGCCCCCCAAGGTGGCGGGGGTGAGTTGGTCAAACATCAAGGTCGTCGAGGGGCGGTTGCCCGGGAACACGCGGTGGCGGGCTTGGCGGTCAAGCTCTGCCCCTTCCAGCCCTTTGGCGCGCATGATCTCGGTCGCCTCTGCAAGCGAACGGCCCCGCAAAAGCGCCTCAGATTGCGCAAGGCAGTTGGCCATCAACAAAAGATGCTGGTGATCCAGATCCGGTTCCAGCCCGTTTGCCGTGACGATAAACTCGCAGGGCACAACCCGCGTGCCTTGGTGGATCAGCTGGTAAAACGCATGCTGGCCGTTGGTGCCGGGTTCGCCCCAGACCACGGGGCCGGAATGGTAGGGCAGATCGCTCCCATCCATCGCGACGCGTTTGCCATTGCTCTCCATCTCAAGCTGCTGCAGGTAAGCGGGCAAACGTGCAAGCCGTTGTTCATAAGGCAGCACCGCGCGGGTCGCATGGCCGAGCACCTGATTGTGCCAAAGGCCAACCAACGCCAAAAGCACCGGCAGGTTGTGGGCGAAAGGCGCGGTGCGGAAATGGGCGTCCATTGCCGCCGCGCCACTCAGGAATTGGTCAAAGAGTTCGGGGCCAATGCCGATCATCAGGCTCAGCCCAATCGGCGACCAGACCGAATAGCGCCCGCCCACCCAATCTTCAAAGCCAAAGACCCGTTCTGCGGGAATGCCAAAGGTCGCGGTGCGGTCGGTGGCCGAGGAAATGGCCGCGAATTGCTTGGCGGGCTCGGTCACCACCTCTGCCATCCAACGCCGCGCGCTTTCGGCATTGGTCATCGTCTCGATCGTGGTGAAAGTTTTCGAGGCCACAACCACCAGCGTCGTTTCGGGGTCGAGACCCGCGAGCGTGTCATGGATATGCGCGCCATCAACGTTGGAAACGAAATGCAGCTTCGGCCCATCGGCAAAGGCGGCGCAGGCAAGCGAAGCCATTGCCGGGCCAAGGTCCGACCCACCGATGCCGATATTGACCACATCTGTAATGGTGCCGCCTTGGCCATTGTAGCGCCCTTCGCGCACGGCGGCGGCGAATTCTTGCATCCGGGCGCGCGTGTCGCGCAGCGCGGGCATGACATTGGCGCCATCCACCAAGATGCTGTCTTCCACGCTGCGCCATGCGGTGTGCAGCACCGCGCGACCTTCCGTTTCGTTGATCTTTTCACCCGAAAACATCGCATCGCGCCGGGCGGCAACACCGGTTTGCGCGGCCAAATCCAGCAGCAGCGCCATACCATCGGCATCGATATTGGTCTTGGAGTAATCAAACAGGAACGGCCCCGCCTCGGCCGAGAAGCTTTCGGCCCGCGACGGATCGGCGGCGAAAAGGTCCAAGATATGCCGATCCTTGACTGTGGCGGCATGGGAAAGCAGGGGGTCAAAACGGTTCATCATGGGGCCCAATGGATCGTTGCAATAGGAAGGACCGTGCGCACCGGAGCCTCGATCTCGGGCAGGTTGGCCGCACGTTCGATGGCGGCGCGTTTTTCCGCGCCAGTAATCACAATATGGCAATGCATCGCTTCACGCAAAACCCGCGCGGTGAGGGTAATGCGCGGTTCTCCCGCCGCTTCGGCCCGCAGTGCCATAACCTCGGGCGCAGTGTCAGACAGCGCCTCTTCGAGCTTATCGGCACCGGGGAAGAGCGAGGCGGTGTGCATATCCGCCCCCATACCCAGCACCAAAACCGTCAAGGGCAACGCGCTGCGGACCCCTTCAGACAGTTCCTCCAGCCGGTCTTCGGGCTGCGGCGCAGGGGCGTAAAGCGGCACAAGCCGCGCGGCGGCGGCTTTGTTGCGCAACAGGCGCGCGCGCAAAAGCGCGGTGTTCGAGCGGGGGCTCTCTTCGCCCACCCAACGCTCGTCATTGAGCAGCACATCTACCCGCGCCCAATCGAGTTCGAGCTCCGAGAGCACATCGAAGACCGGGCCGGGTGTCGTGCCGCCGGGCACGCACAGTGTGGCGCGCTCTTGCACCTCAAGCGCGCGGCGCAATTGGCTGGCGATCCGGTCGGACAGGGCGACCATCATCAATTCGCGGTCGGGGTATTCCACAAAGCTCATTCGCGAATCTCCCGCCAGCGGCGGCCATCGCGGTGCATCAGCATCAGCGCATCTTCGGGGCCCGAGGAACCCGGATCATAAGACCGGGGCCGATCGCCACGCGCTTCCCAACCCGCGATGATCGGGTCGGTCCAGGCCCAAGCGGCCTCCACCTCATCGCCACGCATAAAGAGCGTTTGGTTGCCGCGGATCACATCCATGATCAGCCGCTCGTAAGCATCAGGAATATCGGTGCCCTCTTCGCCCAGAGCCTCGGCAAAAGACATATCGAGCGGCACTTGCACAAGCCGCATACCACCGGGGCCGGGCTCTTTGATCATCACCTTGAGGTTCATCCCCTCATTCGGTTGCAACCGGATCACCAGCACGTTTTCGGGCCAGCTGGCATCCTCCTCGTCAAAGATCGAATGCGGCGGCGCTTTGAAGGTAATGGCGATTTCGCTCGCCCGCCCGCGCAGCTTTTTCCCGGTGCGCAGATAGAACGGTGTGCCCTGCCAACGCCAGTTCGCCACATGCACCTTTAGCGCGATGTAGCTTTCGGTCCGGCTGTCGGGATTTTCGCTGTCTTCCAAGTAGCCGGGCTGGGCGGCGCGCGTCTCAGAGGCTTTCACCCCCGCATATTGGCCGCGCACAATATCGGCGGGCGAAACGGGTTGCAGCGCCCGGATCACCTTCACCTTTTCATCGCGCACCGCATCGGGGTCGAAGTGATAGGGCGGCTCCATCGCGATCAGGCACAAAAGCTGCATCAAGTGGTTTTGCACCATGTCGCGCATCGCGCCTGACTTGTCATAATAAGCGCCGCGCCCGCCCACGCCGACGGTTTCCGCCACGGTAATTTGCACATGATCAACGTATTGGGCGTTCCAAAGCGGCTCAAACAGGATGTTGGCGAAGCGCACCGCCATCAGGTTTTGCACCGTTTCTTTGCCCAGATAATGGTCGATGCGGTAAATCTGGCTCTCCTCGAAATGCGCGGCGAGCGTCGCGTTCAGCGCCTTGGCCGAGGCGAGGTCGCGCCCGAAGGGCTTTTCCACCACGATCCGCGCTTCACTATCGGCAATACCATGTTCATTGAGCCGTTCAGCCAGTGGCCCAAACAGCGACGGCGCAACCGAGAAGTAGAACGCATGCACGCGCCCGTCTTGAACCTTGTCCTTCAGTTCGGCCCAGCCGCCCTCGCCCATCGCATCCACGGGCACATAGTCGATGCATTCAAGGAAGGTCTCGACATCCTTCGCGTCGATTTTGCTGCGATCGACAAACTCGGCAATCGCTTTGCGGACCTGTTCGCGAAACGCTTCTGGCTCCATCGCAGACCGGGCAGCACCGATGATGCGCGCGCCTTGCGGCATTTGGCCTGCATGAAAACGACGGTAAAGGCCGGGCAAAATCTTGCGTTGGGCAAGATCGCCAGTGGCTCCAAAGATCACAAGGTCGAAAGGATCAACCGGGATAACACGCGATACCATGGGGCTTGCTCCGATTCTTGGCACGACTGGCCCCTCCTCGCGGTTGGCGCCAGATGTTAGCGGTAACAAGGATGTTGTCTACCGCGACGCCCGACACAAGTCTAGCGCGCGCTTGCGCGATCTCAAAGCGCTTTGACGCGGCGGAAAGCAATCAATTTGCCTCGAGCGCTTTCGCCACACGGTAAAGGCGGGCGCGTTTAAGCAACCCGCGCAAGGGCTGCGGCTGGCCAGAAAGCGCCTCGGCCTGCGCCCGTACGGCCTCGACCACCCGTGCCACAGCCTCGGGCGCATCGGCAATCAGCGCCAAAAGAAAGGCATCGACATCGAGCCGATCCAACCCCTCGGCGGCTAAGGTGCCGCGCGGAAAGTCAGATCGGTTTTGTGTCACAATCGCATCTGCGCCCCCGGCGATGGCAGCCGCCAGAACGTGAATGTCGTTTTCATCGGGCAGATGCAGGCGCGATTCGAGACCGGGGCGCGGGGCGATAGAGGCCTTCGGAAAGCGCGCCTTGAGGGCCGCCACCTCGCCGCGCGCCACCGCTTCATCCCCCGCGGAGAGCCGCGCCGCCGCGCGCGCCCACTCTTCCAATATCCGGTCCGACCAGAGCGGCTGATACAGCCCCTCTGCCGCGCAACCGATTAGGATTTCGCGCATCACCGTGGGGTAAAGCACGCAAGCATCGAGCAGCGCTTTTTGCGGCGCGGCCCGCATCAATCCAGCCGGAAGAAGAGCGATTTAAGATAGGCCGATTCCGCCAATTGCGGCAGCATCGGATGGTCCGGCCCGGCAAAACCGGTGTGCAGCAGTTGCGCGCGCCGCCCACCCCTGCCAAGCCCACGCGCCGAGGCGTTGCGGAACTGCACCAGATCGGCGGCATGGGAGCACGAACACAAAACGATATAGCCGCCCGGTGCCACCAAGGGCGCGGCCAGCCGCGCGATCCGCTCATAGGCGCGCAGCCCGGCTTCAAGCGCGGGTTTGGCGGGCGCAAAAGCGGGCGGATCACAGATCACCACATCGAATTGCGCGCCTTCTGCCTGCAAGGCTTCAAGCGTGGCGAAAGCATCGCCCTTTCGGGTGGCAAAGCGATCCCCCTGCCCCATCGCCTCGGCCCCTTTGGTGGCCAATTCCAGCGCGGCGGCAGAGGCATCGACCGAAAGCGCGCTTTCCGCGCCGCCAGCCAAACAGGCAAGCGCGAAGCCCCCAACATGGGAAAACACGTCCAAAACCCGCGCGCCCCCGGCAAGCCGCGCCGCAAAGGCATGGTTCGGGCGTTGGTCATAAAAGAGCCCAGTCTTTTGCCCGCCCATCACATCGGCCATGTAGATCGCGCCATTCATCGGCACGGGCACGGGGGCGGTGATCTCGCCCGCCATCACAACCGTTTCTTCGGGCAAGCCTTCCAACCCGCGCGCGCGGCCCGAGCCGTTTTTGACGACCGTGGTCACGCCCGTGACCTCCATCAGCGCGGCGCAAAGATCGTCGATCATCGCTTCGGCCCAAGCGGCATTGGGCTGCACCACAGCCACATCACCAAACCGATCAATAATCACCCCAGGCAGGCCATCGGCCTCGGCATGAACCAACCGATAGAATGGCGCCTCAAAAAGCCGCTCGCGCAGGGCCAAAGCGCGCTCAATCCGCGCCGCGATCCAAGCGCGGTCAATCACAGCGTCGGCATCACGCTCCAGCACCCGCGCGATGATCTTGGATTTCGGGTTCACCGTCACCGTCGCCATCGGGCGCCGCTCAGCATCTTCCAGCGTGGCAATCACACCCGGTGCCAAGGCTTGCGTGCGCCGGTCTGCTACCAACTCATCGGCATAGACCCACGGAAAGCCGTGTCGGATGGCGCGGGCCTCGGCTTTGGGGCGCAGCCGCACAACGGGGCGGGATTTCGGCTCAAGATCAGACATCGGGGCCTCACAGGCGAAAGGGGGCGTTGCCGCCCCCTCTATCTGCGTTCCGGTCTCTTGCAAAGCCTCGCGAGACCTCGCGCGCTCAGTTCGCTTCCGAAATCCGGTCGCTCCCCACCGGCATTGGCAGCGGGCGCAACAGTTCTTCACGCAGATAATCGGTCAGGTAATTGATGATCGCCACCTTTTCGGTGATCCCCCGCGCTTCTTCCTCAATCGCCTTTTGCCCGCCAGAGGCTTTGAACCCCACAGACAGCGCCCGTGGCCCGTCGATCAACATACCGGTGTTGGCATCGCGCAGCGCGATATCCATTTTCACGCCATAGCTGCCCCCCACCGTGTAGCGGGCCCGTTCGGTCAACGCATGGAAACGCTTCATCGTGATTTCGACCACCACCGGCTGGCCGTTGGTCATACCCGAGATGGCGCGCGTCGCGGCCTCGGTCACGATCGCATCAACTTGGTCATAGCGGTCGCCACGCGCATCGCCACGCCAGACGATATCGGCAATCGGGAACAACAGGTTCGCCTCGGACACATGCAAGCTGCGCGGCACCTCCACCTGCACCGCCTGCACGTTCCACCGCGGCGTCACAATCGGGGCCGTCGCCGTGCCAACGGCAACGGGGCGCAAACCAAGCGTATCAGATGCCGCACGCGAGGCGGGTTCGGGGGCGCCACAGGCGCTCAGGGCAATCAAAGCACTCACAACAGCGATAGGAAACACACGCATCGGGATCCTCCGTGTCTGGTTGACGCGAAGGTGATCCCGGAATGTGGCGAAAAATTGCTTCAAATCGTGTAATTTAGCGCCTGAAAGCGCATCCTGAAAGGGATTTGCCGCAATGCCCCCAAACCGCGTCCCTGTGGCGCCCCGCCCGAAGGATTGATTTGTTAGCGCTAACCACCTAAACAGACCACATCCGGCGCGATCTCTTCTTTCGCGCCAATTTCGTCCTCGCAACGCCGGACCATGCCATGACCGAACCTGCCAATCTGCCGCCGCTCAATGCCACCCTTGCCCGCGTGACCGAGCGCATTCGCGCCCGTTCCGCCGCAAGGCGCGCTGACTATTTGGCACGGATTGATGCGGCTGCCGCGGCAGGCCCAGCCCGCGCGCATCTGACCTGCGGCAACCAAGCCCATGCCTATGCGGCGATGGGGGCGGACCAAGACGCGCTTGCCAAGGGACGCGCCCCGAATGTGGGGATCGTTACCGCCTATAACGATATGCTCTCGGCCCATGCGCCCTATGGCGACTACCCGGCGCTGATCAAGGAAGCGCTGCGTGAGATTGGCGCGACGGCCCAAGTGGCAGGCGGCGTGCCGGCCATGTGCGATGGTGTCACCCAAGGCCAGCCGGGCATGGAGTTGAGCCTTTTCTCACGTGATGTGATTGCGCTCGCGGCGGGCGTCGCGCTTTCGCACAACACCTTTGACGCGGCGCTTTACCTTGGCATTTGCGACAAGATCGTGCCGGGCCTGATTATGGCGGCGGCAACCTTTGGGCATATTCCGGCGGTATTTTTGCCCTCTGGCCCGATGCCTGCGGGGCTGCCCAATGATGAAAAGGCCAAGGTGCGCCAACAATTTGCCACCGGCGAGGTGGGCCGCGACAAGCTGATGGAGGCCGAGATGGCCTCTTATCATGCGCCCGGCACCTGCACCTTTTACGGCACCGCCAACACCAACCAAATGCTGATGGAATTCATGGGGCTGCATCTGCCGGGGTCGAGCTTCGTGAACCCCGGCACCGATCTGCGCCAATCGCTCACCGTCGCCGGGGCAAAACGTGCGGCCGAGATCACAGCACTTGGCAACAGCTTCCGCCCGGCGGGACGGGTGCTGGATGAGCGCGCCTTTGTGAACGGACTTGTGGGCCTGATGGCAACGGGCGGCTCCACCAACCTTGTGCTGCATTTGCCCGCAATGGCGCGTGCGGCAGGCATCGAGCTCGACCTAGAGGACTTTGACGACATTTCGAGCGTCGTGCCGCTGATGGCGAAGGTCTATCCGAACGGTTTGGCCGATGTGAACGCCTTCCATGCGGCGGGCGGGCTGCAATTCTTGATCCGGCATTTGCTGGGCGCGGGGCTTTTGCATGCCGATGCCACCACCGTATGGGGCGATAGCATGGCCGATTACACCAAAGAACCCAAACTGATTGATGGCGCGCTGACGTGGGTCGAAGGCCCGGAAAACAGCCTGAATGACAAAATCCTGCGCCCCGTGGTCGAAGGTTTTGCCGCGACCGGCGGGCTGAAACAGCTTGCGGGCAACCTTGGGCGGGGGGTGATCAAAGTCTCTGCCGTCGCGCCCGAGCGCCATGTGATCGAAGCGCCCGCGCGAGTGTTCCACGACCAAGAAGCGGTAAAAACCGCCTTCAAAGCTGGGGAATTCACCACCGACACCGTGGTTGTCGTGCGGTTCCAAGGCCCGCAGGCGAACGGGATGCCCGAATTGCATTCGCTCACTCCCACCCTTTCGGTGCTGCAAGAACGCGGGCTGAAGGTGGCACTGGTGACCGATGGGCGGATGTCTGGGGCGTCTGGCAAAGTGCCTGCGGCGATCCATGTCTCGCCCGAGGGCACCTGTGCAGGCCCCATTGCCAAGCTCGTGGATGGTGACATTGTGCGCCTTGATGCTGTTGCGGGCACGCTTGATTGCCTGACCGAAGGGTTTGAAACCCGCGCTCCCGCGCAACCCGACCTCAGCGCCAATACGCATGGGATGGGGCGTGAGCTTTTTGAAACCTTCCGCCGCAATGTCGGCCCCGCGACATCGGGCGCCAGCAGCGTTCTATGACTTCCCCCCGCGCGCGTTTTACGTCTTTATGACAGCAAATCTCGTGCCGTGCCCGGTCCCCTGTGTAGGGCCGAGCCATGCCTAACTCTGACAGGAGGCTTTTATGACCCCCGCCGCCCAATCTGCCGCCGCGCGCGAAATTTGTGCAATGGCTCCGATCGTTCCGGTCATCGTGGTGGCCGATGTGGCCCATGCTGCGCCGCTCGCCCAAGCGCTGGTCAAAGGCGGCCTGCCCGCCCTTGAAGTGACCCTGCGCACGCCCTGCGCGCTGGATGCGATCCGCGCGATGGTCGATGTGGAAGGGGGCATCGTGGGCGCGGGCACACTGCTCAGCCCCGCCGATGTGAAGGCCGCAAAAGCCGCGGGCGCGCGTTTTGGCGTGGCTCCGGGGCTGACCGATAGCATCGTGAAAGCCTGCGAAGATGAAGGCCTGCCGCTGCTGCCGGGTGCGGTCACCGCCACCGAGGTGATGTATGCGCTCGAACTGGGCTATAACATGCTCAAGTTCTTCCCCGCAGCCACCTCGGGCGGGGCGCCCGCGCTCAAAGCGATTGGCGCGCCGCTGCCGCAAGCGAGCTTCTGCCCGACGGGTGGGGTGAGCCTGCAAAACGCGCGCGACTATCTGAGCCTGCCCAATGTGATGTGCGCAGGTGGCTCGTGGGTGGCGCCGCAAGGCATGATGAACGCAGGCAACTGGGCCGGGATCGAAGATCTTGCCCGCGAAGCCGCTGCGCTTTCGCGCGCCAAAGCCTAAAGATTTGCGGGGGCGGCCCGGCTTGGCCGGGCTAGCCCTTCATCCGCCCGGCACGCCCACCGCGCCGTGAGGGCGCAGCTTGCTCGCGTGTCAGACCCTCGGCCAAAACCACGCTCATCGGATGCGCCGGATCGGCCCCATAGGCCGCCAAAACTGCCCGCATCGCCTCGGCCGGATCGGCATCCTTGGCAAGGCTCAGCGCCCAATCCAAAAAGATCGAGCGGCATTCGGCATCGCCGATCCCTTCGATCTTATAGCTTTCGCGGATCAGCCCTTTCGGGTCAGCCTCGGTCAAGGTCATCACGGCACGTCCCATCCTAATTGAGCGCCCTCTCAACGATTTGCGCAGCTTGCGATGTGGTGCGCTCCAGCCTTTCGACAAGGGTCTCAAGGCTGTCTTCATCGACCTCACGCAGCAAAAATGCGCGCCCGCCCTCGCCAATCGCCTCCATATCCAAGGGGCGGTCGGTCAAAAGCCGCCCTCCGGCCTGTAAGCGCCACAAGAACCGATAGGCGGCGGCCAAAACCTCGCCCTCTTCTTTGGTGATGAAGTTATGACGGGGGCCAAGCCGCAACTGTGGTTCAACACGACGCGCACTTTCACCGGCACGCAGCGCAAAACTTTGCGCCAGCAGTTCAATGTCTTGCAACCGACCGGGGCCAATTTTGGCCTCCCATGCGCCGTCGGGCGCCTTCGCCGCAAAAATCCGCGCCCGCATCTGCGCCAGATCGGGCATCACCTTTTCTGCGCTGCCTTTGGCCGCCAGAACCTCTTGCCGCACCGCCTCCACATCCGCACCTAGGCCGCTGTCGCCCACCAAGACCCGCGCCCGCGTGAGCGCCAAATGCTCCCAGGTCCAAGCCTCGTCCATTTGATACGCGCGGAAGCTTTCCAAAGACACCGCGACCGGCCCTTGCCGACCCGAGGGCCGCAGCCGCATATCCACCTCGTAAAGCCGCCCCTCGGGCGTGGGCGCGGTCAGCGCGGTGATGAAAGCCTGCGTCAGCCGCGCGAAATAGGGCCGTGTTGCCAATGACTTAGGGCCATCGGAACTTTCAGCGCCTTGCGCATCATAGATGATGATCAGATCAAGATCGGAGGCCGCATTGAGCCGTTCCGCCCCAAGCGAGCCCATGCCCAACACCACCGCGCCCCGCCCCGGCGCGGGACCATGCTTGCGGGCAAATTCCGCGCCAACTTGCGGCCAAAGCGCGGCCACCGCCGCGCCCGCAATATCGGCATAATGCTTGGCCGCCTCGGACGCATCCACCAGCCCGCGCAGATGATGCACGCCCACGCGAAAGCGCATCTCTTTTGCCCAGCGCCGCGCAGCATCAAGCTTCTTTTCGTAATCCGCCGTTGCGAACAAAAGCGCGGCAAGATCTTCTTGAAGCTTCGCCTGCCCCGGCCAAGCCTCAAAGAACGAGCCGCCCAAAACCGCATCCAACACACCCGCATTGCGGCTCAGATGCGCCGCCAAGCCGGGCGCAGTGGCGCAAATATCGACGATCAAGTCAATCAGTTGCGGGTTGGCCTCAAACAATGCGAAAAGCTGCACCCCAGCGGGCAAGCGCGCCAAAAAACCGTCAAACTGACGGAGCGCCTCTTCCGGGCACGCCGCGCGCCGCATCCGGCCCAGAATCTCGGGCTCGATACGGCGGAAAATCCCTTGCGCACGTTCCGACCGAAGTGCCGGGTAAGCGCGCCAGCCCTCAACAATCCCGGCCTCGGTCTCGCTTAGTTCAGGGCGCGCGGTCTCAGCCCCCGGTGCAAAAAAGGCACCCGTCAGCGCCTCAACCCGCTCCAAACGCCCTTTAAGCCGCGCACTCCACGCGGCCAAATCCCCTTCGCCCATCATATTCGCGATCCGGGTAAGACCCTCTTCCGCATTGGGCAAAAGCTGGGTCTGGGAATCGTTCACCATCTGGATGCGGTGCTCGATCTCCCGATGTTCGCGGTAATGATCGGTCAATTCCCGCGCCACATCGGTGGGCACCCAGCCCTTTACAGCGAGCTTGGCAAGCCCACCCACGGTGGTGCGGTCGCGCAATTCCGGGTCGCGCCCACCGGCAATCAACTGCCGCGTCTGGGTGAAAAACTCGATCTCGCGGATACCGCCCTGCCCCAGCTTCATGTTATGACCCGGGACGTCGATCCGACCGCCAAGCCCCTTATGCGCCCGAATGCGCAAGCGCATGTCATGCGCATCTTCGATCGCCGCAAAATCCAGATGCTTGCGCCACACAAAGGGGATGAGCGTTTTCAAAAACCGCTCGCCCGCCGCCAGATCGCCCCCACAGGGCCGCGCCTTGATATAGGCGGCACGCTCCCATGTGCGCCCCTCGGCCTCGTAATAAAGCTCTGCCGCGCCCATCGAAATGCACACCGGCGTTACCGACGCATCGGGACGCAGCCGCAAATCGGTGCGAAACACATAGCCTTCAGCGGTATTGTCATTGAGCATGGCCGCCATTTTACGCGTGACACGAATAAAGGCGGATCGCGCTTCCATCCGGTCATCTGGCGCGAATTGCGTCTCGTCAAACAGGCAAATCAGGTCGATATCAGAGGAATAGTTGAGCTCATAGGCCCCCATCTTCCCCATCGCCAATGCGACCATACCCGCAGCGGTTTCGGCATCATCGGCCGTTTTTCCGGGCAGCTTATTGCGGCGAATTTCATCCGCCACCAAACGCTTGAGCGACACGGTGACCGCCGTATCGGCAAGCAATGTCAGCGCCCAAGTCACCCGTTCAAGTGACCAAGCCCCCCCCAAATCGCAAAGCGCAGCCAATAGGGCGACCCGGCGTTTCGCCCGGCGCAACTCGACATCGAGCACCTCCAGCGCAACCTCGTTGAGGCGGGCGATTTCCTCCCCGAAAGCCTGCAACGGATCGCCGGACAGCGCCAGCTTCAGCCAATCTTGCTCTCGCTCCAACAGCCCCGCAAGAAAGGGCGAGCAGCCCGCTGTGCCCTTGATCAGGCTTTTCACTTCGGGCGCGAAATCACCGTAGAACGCGGCGACATCGGCGCCACGGCTGGGGTCAAAAGCAATTGGTTCTCGGGTCAGGCTGGCTGCGAAACTCATGGCGCCACAGTAGCCACCGCAATCCAACCGTCAATGACCCATGCGGGGCATAGGCCCGCGACATCCCTGCCCCCTTGCATGGCCGCGAGCAGGGTTGTATCACCCCAACCAGCGCGGGTGTTGTGTAATGGTAAGACCCTAGCCTTCCAAGCTAGAGATACGGGTTCGATTCCCGTCACCCGCTCCAATCCCCCAACATAGACCACCCGCCATCGCGAGGGGCTGTTACGCGAAACGCGCTTTGCGCAATGGGGCATGCCGCTTATGCTTGAGTGGTCACCTTGCCCGAGCGGCAAGACAGGACGTGGCGAAACATAAAAAGGCGCAACGTAATGGACCCCAAACAGCAAGCTGACGAAATCGAAGCCGTCATGTTGACAACCGAGACCTGTCCGAACCTCAACATCACACAGCGTTTTGAGATTGTGACCGCAGAATGTGCCTTTGGCATGCACATCTTCAAAGACTTGTTCGCGGCGGTGCGCGACGTGGTGGGCGGCCGGTCGGAAGCGGTGCAAAAAACCATGCGCGATGCCCGCAAGACGGCGCTTTATGAGCTTAAGCGCGAGGCTTGGCTTGTTGGTGCCAATGCCGTTGTCGCGGTTGATCTGGATTACACCGAGCTCAGCAACAGCGGGAATATGATCCTGTTGGTGGCCTCTGGCACGGCGGTGCGCATCGAGTAAGCCTGCTCGTTCTTTGCACTGACGCGCGCCAAGGCCAATGCGTCGCTTCAAGCTTTGACGCGCCCATTTTGCTCTGCCAAAATTCTGTTACGGAGGGCAATTCATGGCCGGTGGATGGGCGCGCGATGGCGCGGTGCAAGATCAGATCGACGCGTCGATCGAAGATGAACTCAAGCGAATGGCCGCGCGGCGCCAGCCCGTGGGCGAAAGCGCGCACGAGTGCGTAGAATGTGGCGAACCCATCGCCGAGGCGCGCCGCCAAGCCCTGCCCGGTGTGAAACTGTGCCGCGATTGCGCCGAAGAACGCGATGCCGCCCGCGCTCGCAACCCACGCGCCGGGATCAACCGGCGCGGCTCCAAGGACAGCCAGTTGAAATGAAAAGGGGGGCCGGATGCTCCGGCCCCCAAGTTCAGCGATGAGACGCGATCTTGTCGGGGGATTACTTCGTCAAGATCAGCTTTCCCTGCCGTGTGATACGCAAGGTATAGATTTGTCCGTCGAGCGCGATCTGCGCCAAGTTGCCGCCCCTAGTCAGATTGCGCGCATCATGCGCGGGGGGAACAGGCGTTGCACCAGCCAAAGGCGCGTCCGGGCCGAGAGATTGATAGACGGTCATACGCGCCCCTCCACCCGGTCGATCAACGCTTCAATGCCCGCCGAACTCCAATGCCCCGGCGCCGCCCCCTTACAGAGGGCAGAAATCAGGTCGCTCAGGCCAAAAGGGTCCAGTGCAGCTTGCTCGGGCGCCATATGCGGCGCGGCAGTAGAAAGATGGGCGGCAGGGGTCATGATAGGCTCCTCGGTCTCGATAGAAATAAACTGACTGATTCACTCGGATATGTAAAGGGTGATTTTTTCACTCAGGTATTGTTGCGCAACGCAAGGCGCCCGCGTCTGGCAGATAACCGCCAAGATACGGGCGCGGCGAATGAGGATCGTTCGCAGAAATGGTTAGGGTTTTTGCTCGGGTTCCTCAGTGTCCGAAGACGTGGCTTGCGCAGCGTCAGAGTCAGCGTGTGTCTGCTCCGATGCCCTTTTCGCGGCACGACGAAGGGCGGCCTCAGCCGCATTAAGTGCTTCATCAAGGCTTTCCGCAAAACGGTTAGAGCCTTCCTGCGCCGCAGCATCCGCTTTGCGGGCAAAACTGCGCGCCCCTTCACGCGCACGTGCCGCCTCGCGCGCGACAGCGCTGGAAACGGCTTCGACTGTTTCCTCTGCCGCCCCGGCAAATTCGGTCGCACGGGCACGCGCTGCGGCGCGTTTTTCCTCCAGCTCTTCCCAGTTACGCTCGCGCGCACGGGCAATCCGCTCAGCGGTCTCGTTGCTTAAATCGGCCAAACCTTCGCGGAAGGCTTCGGTCAAAGACCGCGCCATCGTGGCCGCGACCTCTGCCTTGGCTTCGGCTGTGGCGCGACCTTCTTCGTAAAGATGCAGCAGCCGTTCGCGCGCAAGATTGCGCGCGGCCTCGGCCTGCGCGGCCCAGTCCTCGTCAAGATTGGCGCCAAGCGGTTCGGCGGTCGGCTCTGCGCTGCTTTCTGCCGGGTCCGCGACACGACCGCCATCATCTTCCCAGCGCGCCATCGTTTCTGGTCGTGGGGTCTCTGGCGTTGGCGTTGTTTTGCGGCGCAAAAGCGCCACGGCCCCCAAAGCGAGACCGACTGTCATCCAAGCAAGTGGGATCAGCACGTCGCGGGCGCGGGTCTGTCTGTCGGAAGCGGCTTGGCTCATGGCAGGCTCCTTGGCTATCGGCAGGCTTTATATAGGTGGGGTGCCAGACTGATCCGGCAAGCCCCGTTCATCGGTTACACGGTGCGCGCACTCGACCGCGGACCGACAAACAACCAAATGAGGAACCCAAGAAGCGGCAAGATCAGGATCAGAAGCGTCCAGAAGACCTTTTGACCCGTCGAGGCGGTCGACCCAAGCACCGAGACCAGCGCCCACAGATCAAGCACCAAAAGCGCAAAGGCGCCGAGGCTTGTAATATTGAGAAAGTCCATCGTCGATCTCCTTTCCAAAAGCCCGTTGGGGCGTTGGAAAGAGAACGCAGCGGACGCAGAAAGGTTCCGCGCGCATGTAGCTTTGCGCGCGAAATCAAGCGATCAGGAAAGAAGCCGCGGTTATTCCGAGACTTTTTTCACGAATTGGGATTTCAGCCCCATTTGGCCGATACCGGGAACCTTGCAATCAATATCGTGATCGCCATCCACCAGCCGAATACCGCGCACCTTAGTGCCCACTTTGACAACGGTGGACGACCCTTTGACCTTCAGGTCTTTGATCACCGTCACCGTGTCGCCATCGGCCAGCACATTGCCAACCGCATCGCGCACCACCGTTTCGCCCTCGCCCGCCGCAGCGGGGGACCATTCATGCCCGCATTCGGGGCAGACCAGCAGGGAATCCGCCTCATAGGTGTAGGCGGAGTTGCATTCGGGGCACGGGGGCAAGGTATCGCTCATGCCGCCCCCTTAGCGCGCGCAGGCCTTGCGCACCAGCAAAACATCGTCGCAGGCGCGCAAGGCGTTTGCATTACCCCAATGCATAGGCGGGATAGGGCCAGATGGCGGGCATCTGCCCTTCGACAATTTCAGGCGTATGGCGGCGCACCGCAGCATCGGTCAGCGCATAGCCGAAGTTGATCAACATGCGCTGCTCGCGATCCGTAAAGTGGTTGAGCCGGGTGCGCAGTTTTGCAAGCTCTGCAGTGACCTCCGGCTTGCAGGGAAGGGTATTGCCAAGCCCATAATTGGCAATATCGGTCGAAAGCCCCCAATAGGTGCCAGTCCGCGCCGTGCCATCCTCGGCCGCGCCCGCGATGAATTGCTCTATCAGCCAACGCTTGCGTAGCCCGCGCGACTGGTCGGTTACGATGTCATAAGACCGCATCGCCTGCGCGAGCCAATCCCGGCCCGGTTTCGGGTCCGGCTGGAAATGGGCTCCCGCATCCGAGACCAAAACCGTGCGGCAACGCTTCCAGACCGTTTCTAGCCCGAGATTGTCATAGACCCCACCATCGGCCAGCCGAATCTGGCGCGTATAAGCGGGGTTGTTGTTCAAATCGGCTCCTTCAACAGCCTCAAACGGCCCCGGATCTTTGAGCGTGATCGGCGAGAAATAGGGCGGAAACGCCGAAGACGCGGCCACCGCCCGTGCCACCGGCAAAAGCGGGTCCGGCAAAAGCCCAATCCGCCAGTCGCCCATATAGCGCTTAGAAAAGCGGAAATTGCGTCCGGTTTGCATGTTCGTCGCGTTGAAGATGAACACCGGATGATCAGGCAAAGCATCAAGGCTTTTGGTGATTAGCTGTTCTGCATAGGCTTTTTCCAGCATCAGCCCGGCAGAGGAAAACGGGTTCGCCCCCGCTTTCAAAATCGCGGGAATATCAATGGACCTTTCGCAAAAGCTCCGGATCGGATCGCCCACCAATCGCTCGTAATTGGCCACGGTCGGATCGGCGGTCAATTCCTCCCAAACTTCGGCCAAGCGCCCAGTCACAATCGAGCCGCCCGAGACCGAGGAAATTCGATCCAACTTCGTCAACACACCAAGTTCAACCAAGCGGCGCAGCGCCCCAAGGTGGAATAACGCGGCCCGGAACCCGCCGCCCGATAGCGCGAGCCCGATCCCGTCTTGCAGTCCTTCACGTCCAAATGGCATGGCTTACCCCCAAAAGATCAGGTGATGCGCGCGGAAGCCCGGCGCCGATTGACTCGTCTTCAGTGGTATTGTTGGGCGAAATCGCACCCCGCATAAGTTAACGCCGCCCGAGCCCATACTGTCCAGACCATCGCCCCTGCGGCGAGAGCGCGCAGGCGACACGACGGCGAAGGCCCCGCCCAAAAGGGCGAGGCAAGGTAGTCACGGAATTGGTGGATGCTGCGCTGGCTTTTTCAGCCGATCCCGACGCCGCTGTAGTTGGCAAACCCCGCCGTTTTCGCCAGTTCCGGCGAATAGACATTGCGCAGATCAGCCATCACGGGCGTCACCATCGTTTTTGCCAAACGCGACAGATCCAGCGCGCGGAACTCGTTCCATTCGGTCAAGACGACCACGACAGAGGCCCCCTCGCAGGCGTGATAGGGGTCTTCGAACCAATCAACGGCGGGCAGCAAATGTTCCCCCTCGCGGCGGCCCTGCGGATCAACAACCCGCACAATCGCCCCGGCACCCACCAATGCCGGCACGATCGTTAGCGCGGGCGCGTCGCGCATGTCATCCGTATTGGGTTTGAACGTCACCCCAAGCACCGCAACGGTTTTGCCCGCAAGCCCGCCTTCGACCAGATCGGCGATTTTTGTCACCATCCGGCGCTTGATCGCCTCGTTGAGGTCGATCACCGTTTCGACGATCCGCATCGGCAAGGCATTGTCTTGGCCAATCCGCGCAAGGGCCAGCGTATCTTTCGGGAAACAGGAACCGCCATAGCCCGGCCCTGCATGCAGGAACTTGTTGCCAATCCGGCCATCGAGGCCAATCCCGCGGGCGACCTCTTTCACATTGCCGCCCACCCGCTCACAAAGCGCGGCGATTTCATTGATGAAGGTGATCTTGGTCGCCAAAAACGCATTGGCGGCGTATTTGATCAGCTCCGCGCTTTCCAGATCGGTGGTGATCACCGGATATTCGCGCAGATAAAGCGGGCGATAGACCGCCGCCATCACCTGTGCCGCACGATCCGTTTCAACCCCGACCACAACGCGATCAGGGCGCATGAAATCGTCAATCGCTGCCCCTTCGCGCAAGAATTCCGGGTTAGAGGCCACATCAAAATCTGCCTTGGGGTTTGCCGCCGCCATCACTTCGGCCACCCGCCGGTTGGTGCCCACAGGCACGGTGGATTTGGTGACAATCACCGTATAGCCGGTGATCGACTGCGCCACCTCTTCGGCGGCCGCGAAAACATAGGTGAGATCGGCATGGCCATCGCCCCGCCGCGATGGCGTACCCACCGCGATAAACACTGCATCAGCATCGGCCACAGCGCTTGAAAGATCGGCAGTAAAAGACAACCGCCCGGCAGAGACGTTCTTTTCGATCAGCGCATCGAGCCCCGGCTCATAGATCGGCACTTCACCGCGTTCCAGCATGGCGATCTTTTCGAGGTTCTTATCGACGCAGATCACGTCATGGCCAAAGTCGGAAAAACACACACCCGACACAAGGCCAACGTAACCGGTTCCAATCATTGCAATTTTCATGCAGTCTTGCTCCTTTACGAGGAAGGAAGGCGGGCACCGCACCCGCCTTAAAATCAATTAGCTCAAGATGAAGTCGGTGCTGGCGAGGCTGGCGACCTGTTCGAGCCGGAAGCTGAAATCAGCCCCCATGACGCCATCAAGCTCCAGCGAAACGATCAGGTCATCGCCCGCCACTGTGTAGTAAACCGCGCCAAGCGTCGAAACGGCCCCCACCCCAAAGAAGCTAAGGGCGCTCCCTGACGCGAAAGCACTCAGATCAATCAGGTCTTCGCCCGCGTCGAAATCGGTGATCACATCGAGGCCCGATCCCGTATCGGGACCAGCCGTAAAGACGAAGACATCCGCATCCCCGCTGCCGGTGAGCGTGTCGCCATCCCCCGTGGCAATCAGCCGATCTTCGCCCGACCCACCGTCCAGCACATCTTGTCCGGTGCCACCTTCAAGCGTGTCATCATCGGCACCGCCTTCCAGCGTGTCATCACCTGACCCACCCTCCAGCAGGTCATTGCCTGACCCGCCTGCAAGCGTATCGGCCCCATCGCCCCCCCCAAGCGTATCAGCCCCAGTGCCGCCGCTCATGTCATCGGCTCCATCACCGCCTTCAAGCAGGTCATTATCCGCCCCGCCCTCAAGCCGGTCATCGCCGTCGCCGCCGTCAAGCGTGTCTTCGCCGCGGCTGCCGACAAGCTTATCATCGTCGTCACCGCCGCTCAGGAAGTCATTCCCATTTCCGCCGCTCAGCGTGTCATCCGCCGCCCCGCCGTAGAAACTATCGTTCCCGTCATCGCCGATCATCTTGTCGCGCGCATTGGTGCCGATGAAATCACCGTCCCCCTCGAACACCTCAAACCGGTTTTCGAACGCGGGCGTGTCGCCATAAATCACCGTGCGCCATTGCAGATCAGCATCTTTGCCGGTGATCCACTCTGTCGTGACCTTGTAATCCAAGGTGGTCGTGGCAAGGCGAGAGATCAGTTCCCAATTGGCGCCGTAATCCTCAACCACATGGCGCCCACCGTCCTCAATCACCAGATGCGCAGAGACAAGCTGGTCTTGCGCATCATAAATCTGCACACCGGTCTTGGTGTCGGTATGGACCTGCTTTTCATAGCCCAGCAGCACCCAAGCGGCCCCGAAGGTCTCGACCAAGGTGAAACCGGACGCCAGCGTCACCCGCGTGCCGCCAGTGATATTGCCCGCGCCGTTTTCCTCAATCACCGTGGTGGTGACATTGCCCGACGTGGTCGTGGTTTCGCGATAGATCACCGACCAGTCTGGACCATATTGCGCGACCTGCGTGCGACCAGGTTCGGTGATATCAAGACGCGCCTCAATCAGATTGTCCTGCGCATCATAGATCTGGTAGCCGGTCGTCGTCTCAGTATGAATGGACTTTTCATACCCGGTGACCACCCAACCTGGGCCGAAAAACTCGATCAGCGTGAAGTCATCGGCTTCTGTCTGGCGCATGCCACCAGTGATATTCCCGGCGCCATTCTCTTCGATCACCGTCGTGGTAACATTCCCCGAGGTGGTCGTGGTTTCGCGATAAATCACGAACCAGTCTGGCCCATAGGTGGCAAACTGCATGCGCCCGGGTTCGTAGATCTCCATAGACGCCGAAATCAGATTGTCCTGAGCGTCGTAAATCTGGAGGCCCGTCGTCCCATAGGTGTGGATTGCCTTTTCATATCCGGTCACAACCCAACCCGCGCCGAAATGCTCGGTCAGCGTGAAGTCATCCGCTTCCGTCACCCGCGTGCCGCCGGTGATATTTCCCGCGCCGTTTTCCTCGATCACCGTCGTGGTGACATTGCCCGAAGTGGTCGTGGTTTCGCGGTAGATCACCGACCAACCGGGGCCATAATCGGCCACCTGCTTGCGACCGGGCTCGTTGATCTCCAGATGCGCCGAAAGCAGATTGTCTTGCCCATCGTAGACTTGGATGCCGGCCGTGGTCGCGGTGTGGATTGCTTTTTCATATCCGGTGACAACCCAACCCGCGCCGAAATGCTCGGTCAGAGTGAAGTCACCCGCTTCCGTCACCCGCGTGCCGCCGATGATATTGCCCGCGCCGTTTTCCTCGATCACCGTCGTGGTGACATTGCCCGAGGCGGTTGTGGTTTCGCGGTAGATCACCGACCAGCCGGGGCCATAATCGGCCACCTGCGTGCGACCGGGCTCGTTGCTCTCCAGATGCGCCCAGAGCAGATTGTCGTGCCCATCGTAAACTTGAATGCCGGTCGTGGTCGCGGTGTGGATTGCTTTTTCATATCCGGTGACAACCCAACCCGCGCCGAAATGCTCGGTCAGAGTGAAGTCACCCGCTTCCGTCACCCGCGTGCCGCCGGTGATATTGCCCGCGCCGTTTTCTTCGATCACCGTCGTGGTGACATTGCCCGAAGTGGTTGTGGTTTCGCGGTAGATCACCGACCAGCCGGGGCCATAATCGGCCACCTGCGTGCGACCCGGTTCCGTCACCTCCAAATGCGCCGAAACAAGGTTCCAATCCGCGTCATAAATCTGAACACCGGTCGTTTTGGCGGTGTGGATGTATTTTTCCGCCCCGGTGAAGGCGCCCGTTCCATCCCAATGCTCATGCAAAGTGTAATCGCTGCGATCAATGATCCGCTCGCGCGAAAGCAAGCTGCCCGCAGCATCGTAAACCTCAATGCGCGTGGTATCGCCGACCACCTTTTCGCTGACACTGCCCAAAAGGGTCAGATCGGCATCGTAGAAACTGTAAAGTGTTGTACTGCCCGATGTCTCGATCAGGATCTGACCAAGAAACGTGCCTGAGGCATCGGTGAATCTCAGCTGCTCCGTCGCGTCGGGCAGCGAGATGACCTCCGGGCTCGGAAGGCTCGGGTCCCCGTGATAGGGCTGCGTGATATCGAACATGGAAACTCCGGAATGCGGTTTCAGTCAGCATTTGAGCCGACAAAAAAGCATTCCTTCGCCAATTAGCCTGTCCGATTCGTGGGCAAAAATCCACTAGGCAAATGCCCTGATTTTCGCGCTCCTGATAACGCACAAACTCACGGAAAGCCAAAAATCATAATTTTAAAAATATTTTCAATTACTTAAAGGAGCGAAACCAGAGGGCCGCACTGACAAGAATACAGCCCCTTATTTCGGCAACGGCTCCGACTGCCCACTATTCATGCAAAAACGCGCCAACTGCCAATGATTGGGCAGATGGCGCGTCAATATTGTTTCTCAAGCTGCGGCCATTTGTTGCCGATACGGAAACGGCGTAACCGATTTACCTCAGGGGCGGACCTCGCCCCGCGCGGCAAGGAAGTCGAGCATCTGCGCATGATCGGGGGCGATCATCCCCAAGGTGCTCACCTGAGCGCGCACCGCCTGCCGCTCCCCTTCAACCTGCCCCCCAGCAAAGAGCAGCTTTTTCAGCCGGGTCTGGCGCAGCACATTGACCACCTGATGCGCCCCGGCCCGGCGGAGCCATTCCGCGCTGCGCCGCCCCATACGCGCGGCAAGCGCATTGCGCGGCACGGCAGCGGCATTCACCTGACGCTGCGATAGGCTGCCGGGCGGCGCGACATAATCAAGCCCCATCACCTCGCATAAAGCTGCACAAAGCCCATCGGGATCGGTGCGCAGTTGCGCATAAGAGAGATAACTGACCTGACCGGGAAACGCCTCTTCCCAAGCCTGCGCATGTTTGTGAAACAGGCTCGCCTCGACCACATCCGGGAAACGCTGGGCCATTTCCGCAAGCGGCAGCCGCGCCTCGCCAGCCTTGCGATAGTGGAAATAATGCGAAACGGCACGGTCCCAAGGATCGCGCAGCATGATCACCACCTTCGTTTTCGGCGCGGT
Organism: Rhodobacter aestuarii; assembly: GCF_900156655.1. GTDB lineage: Bacteria > Pseudomonadota > Alphaproteobacteria > Rhodobacterales > Rhodobacteraceae > Rhodobacter > Rhodobacter aestuarii. Next base: position 161,065 of record NZ_FTOG01000006.1, read on the forward strand.
CTGAAGTAGCGCGGCACGCGCTTCGGGCTTATGAAAAAGCGAAGGCGCCACCTCGACCCGGATGCCGTCCCGGTCGGGAAACTGCGCCCGATACCACTCGATCCCGCGCGAAAAGACCTTGTCGAAAAAGAAGGTTTCCTTCGTTTTTTCCGGCAAAACCACCTCGGGGCGGGTCCGTAGATAGGCATCAATCCAGGTGGTGCCGCATTTCGTCGGACCGACAAAAATCACATCAGGAAGCATCGTCGTCCCCCTCAGGCCAGTGTTTCATAGCGCGAAAGTGCCTCTTCATTGGCCCCGGTCATCACCGAACCCACCACTTTGCCGCGCGCCAACCCGGTGCCTTGCAACGCACGCTTCAACGCCGTCGTCTCCGTCGTGCCCCATTCCGCGCAAATCACATAGCCATCCAAGACGTCGCTGACAGCAGCGGCCTCCACGGTTTCGCCCAAGCCGGAAAAGTCGATCACCACTTGATCAAACTGACCACGCAGCATTTCGATCACTTGCGCGAGGTTGCGCGTATCGAACACCGCCGGATCAACGCCCTTGCTGTGATCCAAGACCCGGTTGGGCAAGAAATGCAGCCCCGAACGGTCATCAAGCCAAAACAGTCGCTCAGACGCGATCTTGCTGCCAGCGCGCATCAGATCGGGCACACCCAATTCCACTTGCGGCGCAATCCGATGGGTCAACCAAGCGGCATTCCAATCCAGATCGACCAACACCGTGCGCTGCCCGCCCACGGCCAGCATTTGCGCATAGTTGATCGCCGCCATTGAGCGCCCAGGGTAGGAGGTATCTGACACAAAGCCAATCGCATGCCCCCCTGCCCGTGCCGGTTGCGTGGCAAGATGATCTTCAAAGGCCACGCGAATGCGACGGATCGTTTCGGCATAGGCGGAGCGCGGCGCCATCAAGGTCACGGCCAATTCGCTGGTCACCATATCCGCCGACAGGTGGTTTGCAGACAGCACCATCACATTTGAGCCGGTTTTGTCGACGCGACGCGGCGGGTCAATCGCCAGCCCGGTGATCGAGGCGCGACGCGCCTCTGCCCCTGCGGGCAAGAGCCCTAAAACCGGCGTTCCCGTCGCTTCGATCAGCGCCGCGCGACTGCGCACCACCGGATCGCCATTTTCACGCCAAAACGCCGAACCCGCGCCAAATGCCGCCCCAAGCACGCCTGCAAGCAACATCGCCCGCATCGCCCCAGTGCCGGATGGCGCATCTGGCACCACAGCAGGCCCAATCACCATTGCATCGGCAGACGGAAACCCCTGTTGCTGCACCGTTTGCAGGTAGCTTTCCAAATAACGCTCGTGCATTTCACGGTAGATCCGCGCCTCGCTTTCAAGGCTGCTCAACTGTGCTTCTTGCAGGGAACTGGCCCCCGAAGCCCCAACGCCACGGCTTTGCGTCACCAAGGCCCGCGCCTCGGCCTCGGCGGTACGCGAGCTGCTCAGTGCCTCGGTTGCCCGGTCACGCGCAGCGACCAAAGCCGCCCGAAGTTCATCTTGTAGCGCCTCGGTTGTATCCGCATCGCCCGTCGCCAGTGCAGACCCGTATTGCGCCTTCAACGTGCTGAACTGCGCATCTTGCACCAAATCGGGAAGGCTTGCGGGCAACTGCGGAGCGGCCAAAGCCGCCTCAATTTGCGCGAGCCGGTTTTCTGCCTCGATCCGCGCGGAAATGGCATCGCGCAAATCGGCCAAGGCCGTATCGGGGTTCGGCATCGTCACGCCAGACGCCGTTACATCCTCATCATTAGGCGTGCCCAATTGCGCGATATGCGCCTGCACCGAGGCGGCAGACCGGTTCAGATCCGCGATCCGCTCATTGAGCCAATCAGAAGCCTCCGCAGCCGTATCGCGGCGCTCGCTGAAACGCCCTTCCACATAGGTTTGCGCAATGGCATTGGCGATTTCTGCAGATAGCACCGGCGCGCCCGTGGTCACGGACACGTCCAGAACCTGCGTCAGCCCATTGCGGCTGACCGACACACTTTCGCGCAACTTTGCAACCGCCGCTTCGAACCGTTTCGCCTCGCTGATCGGGGCGGCGGAGGCGGGCGCAATGCCCAGACCAGCCTTGGCCTTGGACATCAACACTTCCAATTGCATCCCAAGCGCCGAGGGCGGCGGGTCTACAAAGGCCGCGCGTTGGTCCAACCGCAATTGGCTCACCACCTGCGACAGCAGCATCTGCGAACGCAGCACCTGCAATTGGCTTTCGATCATCGGGTTATCGAATTTCGTCGCGGTAAAAATCCCATCGCGCCCAAAGGGCTGCACGTTCTGTTGCTGTAGCAACAGGCTGGCCCGCGCTTGGTATTGCGGCGCACGCAGTTTCACCACGGCGTAGCCCAGCACCATCGCCAAGACGGTGAACAGGGCGATCCCAAGGAAGCGACGGCGCAAAATCCGCATCACGCCACCAAAGTCAAACAGCGGCACCGCCGGTTCTACGTAGCGGGGCGCGCCATAGGGGTCCATCTGGTCGAGTTGCATTGGCTGTCTCCCTCGATCACTGAAGTGCTGCGCGCGGCACGGCAACCGTATCGCCCGGCATCAACGGCGTGTCATAAGCTGCGTCGAACACGGCGCCGCGGCGATAAATCAAAATGCCCGAAGCGGTAGCGCCTACGCCCGGATTGAGCAGGTAGCCCAGCTTGTCACGCAAGCGCGCCTCGGTGGTGTCGAGCCGATCTAGCGCCGTCATGAGCTCGATCCGGCGCTTCAATTGCCCTTCGGCGTTCGCCTGTTCCAATTCCCGGCGGCTCAACTGCCCTTCGACGGCATTGGCTTGCGCGGCACTCACACGATCAAGAGCCTGCAACCATGCACGTTTGCCTGCGGTGAGGGCATCGCCAGAGGCCGCACCACGGCGCGCCAAAGCCTCGATCCGCTGCACATTTGTTTCTTCGTTGAGCGCGATCTGCAAAAGCCCTTCCTTCGCGCGCAAAGCATCGACGATGCGATCTTCTGCCCCTTTGAGCAGCAGCGCATCGCCCCGATCTGCAAGGCTTTGCCGTTTCACCTCGGCGGCGAGCCGTGCTTCAGCGCGGGTGATCAGGGACTCACGCCGGTCTTGCGGGATCGGCAAGGCGGCAAGCGCGCTCGTGTCGAGTTCATCCGCACCAGAAAGCAATGCCTGCGCCACGGCTTTATCGGCCAAAGTCGCCGCAAGCTCTGCCAAAAGATCGGTTTCCGTCGTCCCGTTCAGCGTGGCCGCGCGGGTCGTGGGCACACCAATCCCCCGCGCCTTGGCCAAAGCCTCGCGCAAGGTCATGCCCACATCAAAGGCAATCTCACCGGGGTCGCGCACCGCTCCATCAATGTATACCGGGCGATACTTCGCCACTTTAAGCGCGACTTCCTCCGGGCGCACCGGGATCAACTCATCGCCACTGCCCCCACGGGAGCGGATCACCTGCCCGGCAAGCAGCACAGGCAATTCCGCCCGCACTTCGGCAATGGAGCGCCCGGCCACACGCACCGGGCCAATCAAAGGCACATCCACCTGCCCGTCTGCCTCCACCCGCATTTCGCGGCCATAGGCGGGCTGGGCCAGAAAATCGATCTGAACCACATCGCCCGGCGCAAGCGGATAACTAATCACAGTGGCGGGGGCCATTTCGGCTTGCGCACAAAGCGGAGCCGTCGCTCCCAGAGCAAGAGACAGAATGGCCGCCTCGACCGCGCGCGGGATCTTTTCAAACGGCACAAAACAACAAGACCGAAGGACCAAGGGGGGCATTATCTCAATCTCCTTTTCCAATCAGCGCGTCGGGTGAGGCTGCCGCAAAACGCGGACAGGCCGCATGGATTAGCCCGAGATAGCGGTGCACCACAGCATCAACGCCAAAATCCTGCGCACGGCTTTGGGCCTGCGCAGCCAGCGTGGTACGCAGGGCAATGTCTTCCAGCCAGCCAAGTGCCTCGGCCATCGCTCGCGAGTCATTCATCGGGCACAAGACCCCATGCGCGGCCCGCACCGCACGCCCAGACCCAATCGGCGCATCTCCTCCGAGCACCTCTGCCGGACCCGAGGGGCAATCCGTCGCCACCACGGCGCGCCCAAGTGCCATCGCCTCAATCAACGTATTGGGAAAACCCTCGGCGTTTGAGGCAGACACAAGATAATCGCTACCCGCGATCACGGGGTAAGGGTTGGCCACAAAACCGGGCAAATGCACCCGCCCGGTCAGCCCAAGCGCCGCAATCTGCTTGGTAAGCGCTGCGCGCTCCGAACCCTCCCCCAAGATCACCAAATCCGATTTTGGATTGGCCTTGGCATAGGCGGCGAGTAACATCGGGAAGTTCTTGTTCGGCACCAGCCGCCCCATCGCCAGCAGATACCGCTTCGGCAAAGCGATAGCTGGCGCTTGCAAGGCAAGGCGTTGCAGATGCGCCGCGTCGATCGGATTGCCGATCACCGTCATCCGTGCCGATTTCACGCCGAAATTGCGCTCCAGATCCAGCGCCACCCCTTGCGAAACCGGCACCACAGCCGCCGCACGCGGATAGCTCAGCCGGGTGATCAGCCGCAAAACCGCCGCCCCGCGCGCAGAGGCGAGATGCGCACTTGTTTGCACACGCTCGGAAATGATCGCCTCATGCCCGGTTGCCTGCGCAAACCACGCGTTGAGGCAATTGGCCCGCGCCAAGAAGCTGATGCATAGATCCGGCGCCCCGCCTTTGAGCCAGTAGCGTGCCAAGGCGCGCGCAGAACGCAACATCGAGCCGCCGCCATCGAGCGTGACCACCCGCACCCCCTCGGGCAGCACCTGCGCGCGCGGCAGATCATCAAGCAAAATCAGCTCCACCCGACAATCGGGCAAATGCGGTAGCAGGTGGCCAATCAGATTGGCCATGGCCCGCTCGGCCCCGCCACCTTCCATCGAGTTGATCAGAAAGGTGATTTTGCGCGGCGGCAGCGGCGGCAGATCGGGAATGCGCATCTGGTTCATGGAAACCTCATGGGGCAAGCGGCGGGAATCGCCCCGCCTTGGGCGAGCGCGGCATATGCGGCACAAGCAAAGACATGGAAGACCGAGAGAAGGGCGCAACGGGCTGTACGACATGCCCCCATGGGCAATAGCGCCGCCGCAGATGCGCGATCAGCACCACAGGCAAGACCCAATAAAGGCTGTTGTGCAAAAGCAAGAAAGACGCGGCCCAATTGCCCACCAGCGCGAACAGAGACACAGCGACGGCCAGCAAACCAAGCATCGGGTCTTTGGCCCCGAAAAAGTCACGCAAGCCCACCAGCAGCAGCCAGCCCATCAGGCCAAGCAAAAGCCCAAGCCCAACAACGCCAAGATCCGTCATCAAGTCCAAAAAGCCATTATGCGCATGGCCAACCGAGATTGCGGTGAGGGCAAAAAGCTTGTCGCCCACAATATCCCAACCCGCGCCAAAACCGCCGCCCAAAGCCAAGTTTCCGCGTAGCGCGGCGAGAACCCCGCCCCAGATCTCTGTCCGCCCCGTCAAGGTCGGATCTTTGCCCAAAAGTTCGAGCACGGTTGCAAAGAGCACCTGCCAGACCAGCGCGAAAAAGAGGGTGACGGGAACGGCAATCACCACGAGCATGGCGCGCCCGCGCGCGCTGGCCCGCCGCAGAGCAAGGCCGAACAAAAGCAGCCCGGGCATCAGCACGCTCAGGAATGCCGCCTGCCCAGAGGTGGACCCAGCCACGCCAAGAAGCGCCAAAATGGCAACAGGCCCCATCGACCAACGCCAACGCGGCCGCGCCACAAGCAAAACGCAAGACAGCATGAAGCAATAGGCCATCATCCGGCCAAAATCGTTCTTATGGAAATAGAGGCCGCGCCAATCGCCCGCATGAGCGGCCTGTTCGCCCAAAGCATCATAGGCCTGATGAATCCCGATCTGCGGACGCAGAAATACGGTAGCGAGGCTCGCAAGCACCGTTACAGCCAGTGCCGTCGCCAGAATTTGCCACAACACCCGTGCGGGAAACCGTTCTACCAACCAAAGAGCGAAAGCGGTGGTCAGCATCAAGGCCCCTGCTCGGCGCAGCGACAGGGCCGGATCGACCGTCCAAAGAAGCGAGGCGACTGCCAGCCCCGGCGCAAGCAGCGCAGGCCAATAGAGCATGACAATCCGATTCAGCGCCCCAGGGCGTGCCCAAAGCCCGATCATGCTCCAAAGCCCAAAAGCCGCGCCCAGCGCTTGCACTTTGCCCGAACTCGACGCGCCCGAAGGGGTCAGCGTCACCACAAGCGAGCCGGTCATGTAAAAGAGCCCCGCCACCGCAACGGCAAAAGCAAGCCCGTCCGACAGTCGCGCTTTTGCGCGCCCTTTTTGCGAGATCGGCGTCATGGCAGCACTTCCTGCAAAAACCGCTCGGAAATCGCTTCGATTCGGTATTGCGCCGCAATAGCCTCCAGAGTTTCGGGCGCGGGAGGCTCGGCGCGCATCGCATTGATCGCCTGCGCCATTGCAGCGTGATCGCCCACAGGCACCAACGCCTGTGGAACCGCCACGCCAAGAATTTGCTTCGGTCCGCCCCCGGCACAATCGGTCGCCACGCAAGGAACGCCAAAGGCCACCGCCTCGATCAATGCATTCGGGAACCCTTCGATCCGCGACGACAGCAAGAACAAATCTGCATGGGCCAGATAGTCGAAGCGGTTCATCTGAAAGCCCGCAAAATCTACCCGCGCCGAGAGCCCGAGTTCGGCCACAAGGGCCCGTAAGGCCGCCTCTCGCGGCCCCTCGCCCAAGATAATTAGCCGTAACTTCGGATCAGCCTGTGCCACCGCACGCAACATGGTGGGGTAGTCTTTTTGATCCACCAACCGCCCCATCGCCAGCGCGACAGGCCCAGCTTCGGCCAACCAAGGATGCGGAACAGGCGCTAAGCGCGCAGCTTCAATCTGATCGCTTTCAGGCGCCGGGTTCGACAAAAGCGGGAAACTTGCCGGATTTCGCCCCAGCCGCGCGGCCAAGTCTTCGACCACACCTTGTGCGTTACCGCTGATTTTATCTGCCAGCGGATACAGCAAACGCACCGCCGCGCGCACCAAGACACGCTTAAGCTTTGGCATTTGCCCGGTGAAGCGTGTCAGCTCGTTGCGCTCACTGATCAAAACACGCACCCGCGCGCCGCCCAGAACCCGCGCCAATTGCACCGCAGAAACAGCGACGAGATTGCTCAGCGTCAGCGCCGAGATCAGCGCCGCCGGACGCTCGCGCATCAGCGCCCATGTGAGCCGTGGCACAGCAGCCAAAGCCCGGCCCACGCCAAGCTCGACCAGTTCAACCCCCGGTGCCACCAGTGGCACCAACGGCCCTTCCGCGCGATTGACGACCAGCCGCACAACACGCCCGGTTTGGGCATAGTGATTGGCCAATCGAAGGTAGACCCGCTCTGCACCGCCACCCGAAAGGGTTGCGACATAAAGCCAGACAGCATCCGACCCACGCCCGCTCAGAGCTTTAGGCACAACCTTACTGGGGCCAGAAAAAATCTGACCTTTCAAAAGGTTGCTGCTCATATCGAACGCGTCGCCGGATTTCGGAGGCAGTCCCGAAACCATGGTGAACGCTTCTCCCCTGATTGCTTAAAGGATTGGCTGAACTGGCCGTTCCCGCAAGTTCTGCGAACAAAATATGCATCTAATCGGCAATATTTTTTGCAAAATTATGGGATTTCGCCGGTTCGCGCCCCAGAACTGCGCATCTTTGGTTCACAATTTACGCGGTGGACGGGAGACTGAGAGCCAAAGGGGAGACGAAATGACCGAATCACTCGGGCAGGCGCAAGCGCCGAGAAAAGCCCTCGGCCCGAGCGCTCTGCAGAACTTCCTCTGGATGTTTTCGGGTGGCGGCGTGCAGGCCGTACTGAAGATTTTGGTGCTGATGGTGCTCTCGCGCCTTCTGGTGCCCGAGGCTTTTGGTGTGGTCAGCGCAGCGCTGACCATTGTCGCGCTGGCCGATGTGTTTGGCAAAATCGGGATCGCGCCCTCGGTCGTGCAATCGCAAACGCTCACCGAAGCGCATATTCACTCTGCCACCGCCGCGACACTGCTTTCAGGTTTGATCGTGGCCTTGATCGTGTTCGCGCTCGCCAGGCCGCTGGAGCGGTTTTACGCCATCGACGGACTGCGTCCCTATATAGAAGTGTTCGCCGCTCTCTTCATCGTTCAGTCCACGGGGCTCGTCAGTGAAGCTTTGCTGCAACGCGAGAGCCGCTTTAAGGTTCTGGCCGGGGTTGCTGTGGGCTCCTACCTTTTTGGGTATGCAGCGGTCGCGATTACGCTCGCCAAGCTCGGCTTTGGAGGCTGGGCCTTGGTCGGCGGGCAGATCGCCCAGACCACCTTGCAGGCCCTTTTAAACATCCATTTCGCAGGCTACCGGCTCAAGCTTGGTTTTGACCTTGGCTGTTTACGGCAGATGTTTCGCTTCGGATTTGGTGTTTCACTGACCCAGATCGGCAACTACTTTGCGCTCAACCTCGATTACTTCGTCGTTGGGCGATATCTGGGTTCGGCATCGCTTGGGCATTACTCGCGTGCTTATCTGCTCTTGGCGCAGCCCGCGAACCTTGTGGGCAGCATGGCTGACAAGGTGCTTTTTCCCGCGCTCGCCCATTTGCAAGACGATACCGAGCGGTTGCGCCGCGCTTATGCGATGGCGGTCGGGCTCTGCGCGCTGACCCAGATCCCTTTGAGCGTCTATCTGCTGATCACCGGACCAGAGGTGATCTTGGTCTTGATGGGGCCACAATGGGGGCCAGCCGTTGTGCCGTTTCAGGTCATGGTCGCCACCCTGTTCTTTCGTACGGCCTATAAGTTCACGGGCACGTTGCTGCGCGCCTCCGGGCATGTCTATCTCGGCGCGCTTTGGCAATGGAGCTATGCGGCAATGGTGCTTGCAGGCGCGTTGATCGGCGCACAGTGGGGGCTGCCGGGCGTTGCAACCGGGGTCAGCCTTGCGGTGATTGGGTGCTTTGCGCTGGGGCTTGCAATCTTACGCCTGCGCTTTGGCATGCCCTTGCAAACCATTCGTGCCGCTTTGATGCGCCATGCGGGTTGGGGGCTCACATTGGCAACGATACTGGGCTTGGCGCGACTGGGCTTGCTTGCCATCGGAACCCCAGCCCTTGTCGTATTGATCTCCCTCGGGCTGATGTGCGTGCTGTTTTATCTGGGCCTGCTTCGGCTCGCCCCGCAACGCCTCGGCCCCGAACGCACCCCCCTTCTGAAATTGATCCCTTCCCTGCGCCGCTTTGCGCGGGAAAGCTGAGTTCAAGGAGTTTCTCACATGCCGATTTTCCGCCTTGCCCAAAAAAACGTGCTGTTTCTTCACATCCCCAAGGCCGGGGGCACGTCGATCGAGAGTTTTCTGTCCACCCAATCGGGGGAGTCTTTGCGGATGAAGCAAAATCATCTGCGCCTGCCCTGCGTGCCGCAACACTTCCACGGCGAACTGATTGAAACGCTGTTTTCAGCCGATTTCTTCGACTACTCCTTTTGCGTGACCCGCAACCCCTATGCGCGGTTGCTCAGCGAATACAATTACCGGATGGGGCATCGCCATTTCCCTTGGCGGCACCTGCCCGAACCGGGCTTTGCGCGCTGGGTGCGCTGGGTCTTCACGCAATACCGCCGCAACCCCTATATCTATTCCAACCATATCCGCCCTCAGAGCGCGTTCAGCATTGCCGGGACGGAGGCCTTTCGGCTTGAGGATCAGCAAGAGGAATTGATGGAACGGTTAAGCGCGCTTGCAGGCGTTGAAGCCGCCGCCCTTCCGCGCACGAACATGTCAAAGCAACGCGCCACCGCGATGGATCCGCAGACGGCAAAACTGATCTATGACTTCTACCGTGAAGATTTTGAGCGCTTTGGCTATGCGGAAGACAGCTTCGAACCACAACAAGACGCATAAAAGAATATCCGCGCGCGCACGCGCGCGAGTCTTTAGTTAAAATGGGCTCACCAATTGCACGCGCGCCGGAGCGGCACCATCGCGGCCCCTAACCCTGCCAAAGAGAACGAGGCCTCAAGCGGGCGATCCGCTAGCGAGGTCACGGAAAGCTGCACCGACCGCGCCCCCATGAGCTGCACCACGAAGGGCACGGCTTGTGAACCGATCATCAGCCCCAGCGTATCATCCGTCTCTGCCCGGCTAAACAGAACCTCGCGCGGGTCTTCGTTATCAAGGCCCACCATAACCTTCCCATAGTCAGCGACATCACTCAGCACATTGCCGGGAAACCGCAGCCGAAGGCTCGTCCGGTTCTCGGAACAGGTCACGCTGAGCCGCGCGAAATCTTGTCGGTCAAAGAGCGTGCTCACCGGCGCATCTGAATAGATCCCAACGCTCAGGGCGGCGGGCGTGTCGCCTTGCGCGGGCGTATCAATCAGCGCCCAGTTGTCCATCTCCCCGACACGACAAGGCACGTCCATGTCTTGGCAGCTTGTGCCCTCGACCGCGGCTTCGCTTGCCATCATCGCAGACGGAACACATAGGAGTGTCAAAACGAGAGCGGCCCGACCACAAGCCGAGTTAAAATCACGAAGGAACGCGCTGCGTGACGAGAGGGTCCGAGTCATCTTGATCTCCTGCTTGGGTTCAGGCGTCGTCTGAGTTCATCTTGCCGCAGCACAGCGATTGGCGCGACACTTAGTCAACCAAAAGCATAGCGATTTTTCTCGACGCCGTCTTTTTCGTCAGTCTTGGCGGATCAGGCCGAAACGGACAGGCTCTCGAAATGATCAACAAAATAAGGCACTGACAGCAAGCTGAACGATTCGTTTCAATCCGCCGTGAAAAAGAAAGTATCCTATCCAAAAGGACAGGCCCCCGTAATTTGCAGAAAGAACGCAGCGCCATGAATAGGCCTATTGTTGATGATCATTTAATCAATAACAGGAAATGTTCCGCTTTCGTTCTCGGCCCACACCCCCTTCTCAAGGAAAATATGTATTTTGGAACCGGAATTGTGTTAACGTCAGTTAACGCGAGTGAGTGGGTAAAGACTTGCGCCAGCCTCCGACGAGCCAATGGCAAATGGACTTCGGTAGGTTCTTTAAGGGGTGATCTGTTTCTCAGATCGAGCATCAATCACAATCGGCCAATGGAGCCATAGCTACGCGCACCCCCTTGGGAGAGGGGTTGGTTTCATGTTGCTGTGAGCATGCGGGAGACGCTTGAATTATGCGGGACTTTCAAAATGTCTCGGCGAAAGCCGAGGCAGTAGAGACTTATATTTCATCGGACCGAAATCGTCCGGCGACGCCAGAAATACATCATAACGATCACCCTGTCATTGAACCGCGCAAGCATAAGCGCAGTTCAAGACGGTCGACCTTCATGGCGGCGACCCTCGTGGGCTTCGATATCGCTCCGCGCAATCCGGCGCGCGCATCGATTGCTCAGCCTGCGTGGGTCCATCAGGCGCCACCGCGCCCGGGGCGGCGCCGTCAAAGTCGCCGTAACGCGGCCTATCATCGTGCCAAACGCAGCTTTGATATCGTCTCGGCCTCGGCAGGGCTTCTCATGCTTGCGCCGTTGCTTCTTGGCTGCGCGGCGGCGATCAAACTGACCAGCCCAGGCCCGGTTTTCTTTCGGCAAAATCGGTATGGACGGAAGGGCACGCCGTTCCAAATCTACAAGTTTCGCACCATGCGCACCGAACTGAGCGACAGTTCCGGGGTGCAGCAAACGGTGAAGGGCGATCCTCGGATCACCCCCGTCGGCGCTTTTTTGCGGCGCACCTCAATCGACGAATTGCCCCAACTCCTCAATGTGTTGGAAGGTACGATGTCGATTGTCGGGCCGCGCCCGCATGTGCCCAACATGATCGCCGCAGGCGTGCGCTACGAAGATTTTGATCACCGTTACATGCGACGGCACGCCGTTTTGCCGGGGATCACCGGTCTCGCCCAGGTGCGCGGCTATCGCGGAGAAACAGACACCTACGAAGCGGCGCGCGGGCGCCTTGATCATGACCTCGAATATCTGCGCACAGCGAGCTTTTGGGGGGATCTCAAGATCGTTTTCGGCACTTTGTCGAAAGAGTTTGGGCGCGGCTCGGGATACTAAGCCGCCCCTCGTCGGGTTACGAATTTTGCCCAGCCACCACCTGACCCAAAAAGGAGATAGGCCACCAGAAACAAATTAACTGACCCTCAGAAAAGCATATCCTTCAAGACGACTACAGGATGGGCCGTGCCTTTTTGGCAGGGATGGCTTCGTCATGGCGTTCGGTAACTTGCATGAACATGAGCGTCATGCGGTCCGGTTCTTTATGCCTTTCGTGTCGCGCGAAAGGTGCGCGCCCATCCGACGACCAAGACCAGAATGAACCGGCTTCCTAGCACGGAAGCTCTGAATCAAATATCGACCGAATAAACCTAGCTTGGCGCATTCTCCGTTTTAACACAACGGTTTCTTTTGTGCTCGGCCGCGGACTTTTCGGTTGGAAAGGACCGATAATGCTGAAGTCCAAACTGGCGAGTTTTCTTTCGCGCTCCACGTCGCAGAGCGTTCAGGCGATGACCGAGCCCGATGTGCTGACACTCTCGCGCAACCAATCGCAAGAGTGCCAAAGTGATCCGTTGCGCCGCAAACCTGCGCGTCCGACCGAGCCGCGGAATGAAAAGTCCGAGATCAAACGTGAGCCCGTGCGCGCAACGGGGCGCCCGAAGATCACCTGCGTTGTCGGGCTTCGCGGAATTCCCGACGTTCCCGGTGGCATCGAAACGCACTGCGAGCAACTCTACCCCCGCTTGGCTGACTTGCGTCCCGAGCAGCAATTCGTGGTGGTTGGCCGTCGCCCAACAATCGGCCGTGCGAAACGTGTCTGCGCGCAAAACCTCTATGTGATGCCCTTGGCCGCCGCGCAAAACCGCTACTTTGAAACCATCTCGAACACATTTCTTGGGGTTCTTGCAGCGCGGTTTCGCTTTGGTGCCGGCATGATTCATCTGCATGGAATTGGCCCCGGGCTCTTTGCGCCGCTCGCTCGCCTCATCGGTTTGCGTGTTGTGCTGACCCATCACGGGGATGATTTCCTGCGCGCGAAATGGAACCGGTTTGCGAAATTCGTGCTGAAATCCGGAGAGCGGCTTGGCGTGTCCTCGAGCCATGCGGTGATTGCGGTTTCGGCCTCTTTGGCTGAGCGCCTGCGCGAAGACTATCCAAGCAAGGCGGAGGCGATCAATTACATCCCGAATGGCGCGGATCACATCTTGACCACGTCAAACTCGGCCACCCGCACCCCCGAGGAATGGCGCGCACAGTTCGGCCTCCGTGGGCAAGATTACATCCTGTCGGTCGGGCGTCTGGTGCCCGAAAAGGGCTTCGCGGATCTGATCGAAGCCTATGGCCGCACCGATCTCCCCGCGAAACTGGTGATTGCAGGTGGCAACGGCGGCTCAGACCACGACAAAGAACTGGCCGCGCTTATCGCGGCGCGGGGCTTGCAAGATCGCGTTGTGATGACCGGCTCTGTGCCGCATGAAGGTGTCGCCGCGCTGATGAAAGGGGCACGCCTGTTCGTTTTGGCCTCGCATCACGAAGGGCTGCCGATCGTGGCGCTGGAAGCCTCGGCCATCGGCACGCCGGTGCTGCTGTCAGACATTACGGCCAACCGTGACCTCGGGTTAGAGCAGGATCATTACTTCCCGAAAGGCAACATCTCTGCGCTGGCGCAAGTGTTGCGTACGCGCTGGAACGAGATGCCGCATCGCGACCTGCTGGCCGCGTTCAACTGGGGCGCCATTGCCCGCGACACCCATGCGCTTTATGCGCGTTTGGAAACCGCATGAGGGCGGCAAAGGCCGACCACACACAGCACAACACGTTGCGGCTCAGCCGTCGCAGCACGCTCAAAGGCGGTATCGCCCTGCTTTGCGTCTCAGCCGCACCCTTGCGGTTGGCTGTGGCGCAGGCGGCACCTCCAATTCCCGTCACGCTGCGCACCGATAGTTCGCGCCGCCTGTCCGAGCTTATGGAGATGAGTATTGGTTGAACGGATCGAGATCGGCAAAACACCAGATGATGGCACCGGGGAAAGCCTGCGCAGCGCTTTTGAGAAGGTGAATGCGAATTTTGCCGAACTCGCAGCCGCCTTGGCTCGGGCAAGCGCCTCGGCGGCGCGCGCAACGCTGCCAAACGGAGGTTGGCCGGGCGAGTGGGTCGCGCGCCATCTGGCCGATAGACCGCCGCAAGGAACGCCGCCTCTGCTTGGTGCGCTTTGGGTGGACGTGACCACGCAAGAGGTCTGGATCTCGACGGGCACCGCCGCATCAACAGATTGGCGCCGCCTCATGCTGGAACGGCAGGAGGGCTGAGATGGGACGCGAAATCCACATTTCCGGCGCGGGCAGCGGTGCGGGGCACAGTTGGCAAGACGCGATGCCGCTAAGCGCCCTCGAAGCCGCACTGGCTGCGATTGAGCCCGATGACGAGTTGCTGATCGGCTTTCCACGAGACCGAGAGACACCGCATTTTTGGCGCGAAACGGAGGCGGTGCTGCGCCGCTCGGGCCTTGCAAGCCGCCCGATAACAATCAGCTTCGGCTTTATCGGTGGCGATGGCACACTGGTCCCGGCAACCCCAGCAAACGGCTGGGCACAGCTTCGGCGCGGCGGCTCAGGATGGCCAAGCCGCACCGCCCCGGATCTAAAGGGGCCACCCTTCCTGCGCCTCGTCGATGTTGCATACCTCACGCTCTCTGGCCCGGTCGCGGAGGGCGCACCGCAAAACGGCCTGTTGTTGCTCGAAGGGGCGCTCGATAGCCTGACCTTGCGCGATCTTCACCTGCGCCATGCAGGGCGCGTTATCGAAACCACGCGCGACACCAACGTGACCCGTCTTTGCGTCGAGTCTTGCTCTGCCCTTGGGCTTGGGCGCGGTTTTGCGCGGTTTCACAGCCTGTCCGATGCGGTTTTTCGCGATCTCTGGCTGGACGCCGGGCTCACTGACGGCGGCGGCACCAACGTCTTACAACTCATCTCGGTCGTTGCCGGAGAGAACCTGCGCTTTGAAAACGTTACCCTACGCAATGCGGTCAGCGCGATTGACGCTCAGGCGCGCGGCTCCAGTTACGTTCAGGGCGATGGTATTGTTTTAGAAGAAGAAACCCGCGCGGCGCGGTTCTTTAACTGCCATGCGGTGAATATGGGCGATGCCGGGTTTGACCTGAAATGCGATGGCATTGAGATGACCGATTGCTCGATGCATGGCTGCAAATATGGCGTGCGCATCTGGCGCAACAACCCAAACAACAAACTGACCCGTGTGACCATGACGGCCATGCGCCCAAGGGCGCGCAATGCCGCCGCCTGCATGTGGCTTGGGGGGCAGGCAACCTTGACGGATTGCCACTTGATCGCTGGGGCAGGCAGTGCCGCAATCCGCTTTGGCAATGGCCCCGATACATCAGAGCGGCGCGCAACACTGATCGGCGGAGAGATTGATACCGCTGGTGGTGGGAGTTTTCTGGCCGGCGAACCGGGCGAGGCGGTGCTGCGCGACGTTCTGCTAGATGGCCGACCGATCACCGGTCTGGCCCGTTGGGATGGGCAAACGGTGAGCTTCTCATGACAGACGTCCCACAGCATCGCCCCACATCGCCTTTCTCTCAACGGCTATGGGCACAGCCCGACATTTGGCATTGGTGGGCACTTTACTTTGGGCTTGCCACCGCCTTGTGGAGCACGGCCCTCACCCTGCCCCGCCCGGACGGGACAGTTCTTTTCTTCCTAACATTGGGCGGGCTTGCGGCCTGGCGCTACAGTTGGTGGAGCCTGCATCAGATCCGCGCGTTGATCTTTTTGCATCGGGTCTATCCACGGTTGCGTGCCCGCGCCACAGCCGCCGCAGCTTACAAAAGCGTTCCGCATCTTTACGTGGTCGTACTGTCTTACGGCATGAGCCCGCAGATGATCGCGCGATGCTATCTGGGCCTGTGCCGCGCCGCGTTGAATGCGAATGTCCCAACCACGATCATCGCCTCCGTCACGTCAAACCGCGATGTGCGCATTCTCAACCGGCTTTATGCCGATCTCGGCGCACCGACGCAGATCCGTTTTCACGCGCAGTTCCAAGACGGCAAAGGCAAGCGCCGCGCCATTTCAGAGGCGCTGCGCGCGATTTCCCGCGATGCCCTGCCGCCCGGTGCTATTGTGACCTTGATGGATGGCGATGTGGTTTTGGCGCCCGATGCCTTTTCAAAATCGCTGCCCTTCTTTTTGGCCGATCCGGGGTTGGATGCGATCACCACCAACAACCGCGCCGAGGTCACGGGCACGCCGATCGCGCAACAGTGGTTCGCGCTGCGGCTCGCACAGCGCCACGCGCTTATGGCCTCGATGGCGTTGTCGAAACGCTTGCTTGTTTTAACCGGGCGCTTTTCCCTGTTTCGGGCAGAAATCGCCACTTCGGAGGCCTTTGTGCGGCGCGTCGAGACCGATCGGATCTCGCATTGGCGCCATGGCGAGATCACCTTTTTGACCGGAGACGACAAAAGCACTTGGTTTCAGGTGCTTTGTGAAGGCCGCCGGATGCTCTACTTGCCCGATGTCTATGCCACCGGGATCGAGGCGCTTCCTGCTCCGGGAAAATTCTTTCCGGCATCCAGCAAACTGATGACACGTTGGTTTGGAAATATGCTGCGCGCGAATGGCCGCGCTATTGGGCTCGGCCCGCGCCGCGTTGGGCCCTTTGTTTGGTGGGCGCTGATTGATCAGCGCTTGTCAATCTGGACCGCGCTGACCGGCCCCATCTCGACCCTGTTCCTGTGCTTCTACTATAGCCCGGTCTTCGCGATTTATTATCTGGCGCTGGCCTTTGTGACCCGCGGCGTCATGTCGGCGATGGCTGGGGCCCATTACAAACGCTTCCACCCAAGCTGGCCGTTCTTGATGTATTACAACCAAGTCTGGGGCGGGATGCTGAAATCGATCCTGACCTACCACCTAGACCGCCAAAGCTGGACCCGCCAAGCGATCAAAACCCGCCATGCGGATCGGCTTTCCCGCACGACCGGTTGGGCCTTGCATGCCGCAACACTCGCCTGTTTCACACTCGCGGTTGGCACGATGATCGGCGTGATCACCGATGTGAGCCCCGGCACAACCACGGAAATTGCGCGCCTTCTACGACTTTGATCCCTCCCCTTTGTTCCGGTGGCCCACGGCTTCGGGGCCACCCGCAACCAGATGCGAGACACCAAAGGATGAATACACAGAACAATTCTCAGCCAGAGGCGCTGCCACGCGTTGAAATGCTCGGCCGCTCGCCTCTGCGCAGCCGACCCGTTCATCTCAATTTTTTTGTCGTTTTCGACAACACCGTGCATGAAGGCGTGTCGTTCACTCTGGATGAAATGACCGTCTATGCCGCGCCGGCGGCACAAGAAGGCGGCGACATACCGCCCTTACCCAAACCCGGCGAAAGCCTGCAAGCGCTGCTGCGGATCAACCTGCATGGCTTCACTTTTGAGGTCAAAACCCGTGCAATCTTGCGCCAGCACGGGATGGAAGCGTCGGACCCAACGCTGACCTTTGCCTTTGAAAACCTCGCCCCAACGCATCGTGAGGCGCTGCGCCGGATCATTCGCAGCTATCACGCGGGGCTTGTTGCTTCGCCCAGCGATTTATTGGACCGCTCCGACGATCCGACCTTTGCCGAAACGACCGACGGCGCCGAGCAAAACACCACGCGTGGACGCAATCTGCTGACGCTGGGTCTGTCATTTGCGGTGATCCTTGGGGCGCTTGGCTTCATTGCCACCGCGCTTTACGACCATGCCGTTTTTGTGCCTGCGCGCTTTGCCACCGTCACGGCGGCACGGCTTGATCTGCGTGCGCCGGAAATGGGGCAAGTCTCAAGCCGGATCACTGCGGTGGGCACGCGCGTGGCGCGCGATGCACCGCTCTATTCAATCTCTGTCGATGCGCTCGACACCGAAAGGTTCGAGACAACGGCGAAGCTGGAAGCGTTGTCGATTGCTTCAGCTTCGGGAGGCGGCGTGGCCACAGCACCGCACCAGGACACGCCGCCGACCGCCGCGCCGGGCTACCTGCAACCCGCGTTTTCCCTCGCCTCACTGGATACTCTGGAATTCGCCTCCGATGATGGCGATCTGGCCTTTGCCGCGGATGCAGAAGCCAGACCAGCTTCCGTCAACGCAGCAGCGGGAGAGCCCGCCGTCGGCCAAGCGGAAACCCGCGCCCTGCTCATGGCCCGCCAACGCGCGCTTGAAATGCGCAAAACCGCGCTTGATGCCTATGCGCCCTGTGACTGCATCGTGCAGTGGTATCAAGAAGATGGGGCATGGGTTTTGGCCGGTGATCTGGTGATGACCCTGACGCGCGCCGACCCTGAGGCCTTGCGGATCGAGACCTTGGTGCCTGTGGCCGATGCGCGCAATCTGGCCGTGGGCCAAGGCGGAGCCGTCGTTACCCCGATTTCGGGGGCGCCGTTTCACGCAACAATCGAGCGGATCACCCTCACACCAGATGCACAACCCCGCTTTGGCTTTCCAGACAGGCTGCGGCGCGAAGACACGCTGGCCTCGGTTCTGCTCAAGGCGGACCAGCCACTTGATGCCGCGCAAATCGGGCAACCGCTGGAAGTCGTACTGCGCCGCAATTCTCTGGTTGCACGGCTGTTTGGGTCGGGCGCATGAGGGGGCACGTTCAGGCCGCGCTTTTGGCCATGCTGCTTCTTCCCTCCCCGCTCGAAAGCCAAACCACCGCCCCGCGGCCAACCGGGGCCTCTGTCTTTCCGGTGCGCGAAGCGGTGGATGTCTCTCGTTTCAAGGTCACCAACCGGGCGGCGAGCTTTTTGGATTTGCCCGCGCGCCGCGCGGCTCTGAAAACGGCGAACACCCCGCTCCTACTGGACGAGATTGCCAGCGCAAAATTCGGAATGAGTTGCCGCGATGCGATGGCCCTGCCAATCCCCGAGCCCGGTTTTACCGTGCCCGGATTCTATGTTGATCGCGCCGGCTGGCGGGATGCGGTGCAGGTGTTCATCGGCTTTGAAAAAACGGTGAGCAACTTGGCAAATGCGCAGCTGGTGGCGGAGGATGACTACCACGCCCAGTGTCTTGTCGATCTGCTGAGCAAATGGGCGCAAGCAAAAGCGCTTGAGAATTTTGGCTATAGCCCGGATGAACCGCAGGCTTGGTACACAGTGGAAAGTGCGCTTTTCGCGGCGGCCTTCGCGCTTTCGATGGTGCGAGATCAACTACCAGATCGGCAAGGCGATCTGGCAGAAATCGACGCGTGGATGGTCCGCCTTGCGCGCGGACATTCCGCGATCAGCGGCCTGCCGAGCACGGCTTGCTGCAACAACCACTTCTACCGTCGCGGGCTCTACGCAGCGATCATCGGCATCATGGCCGAGGACGATGCGCTGTTTCAATATGGTGCGCGCGCCTATCTGACCGCGCTGGATTTGGCCTCGGCCGATGGTTGGCTCAAGCTGGAAATGATGCGCGGGCGTCGGGCCGCGCATTACCAAAACTTCGCCACGCTTTACCTTGTTTTTCTGGCCGAACTGCTCGAGTCACAAGGCTATGACGCCTATGCAATGCGCGGCACACACGGAGCGCGGATGGGTGACATTGCGGGGCGCGCGATTGATGCGATCATCACGCCCGAGGTTGTGCTTGCCCATGGCGGCTCGGGGGAGCAGATCACCCCAATGGAACGGGACCCCCAATTTTTGGTTTGGCTGGAACCCTATGCGCATCGGGTGGATGACCCGCGGATCGATGACCTACTGAAAGAACGTCGCCCGCTTTACAATCGTGGCCTGGGCGGATCTTTGACGCTGCTTTTCATGCCCAATTAGGTCCGGCCTTCTCAATCCAAAACGCAAAAGCCGCGCGAATTGCGCGGCTTCTTTTGCACTTGGGGGCAGATCACTCAGCTGCAGTCCGAGCGACGCGCAATGCCTCGCGCTCAATGATCATTTCATGCAGAAATTCGTTGAATTCCTCCCGCAGATCATCGCGCGCCAAGCCAAAGGCGACCGTCGCCTGCAAGAACCCCGCTTTGGAGCCGCAATCATAGCGCTGACCACGAAAGCGGAAACCATAGACCGGATTGCCAACGGCAATCTCTTCGGCGATCGCATCGGTCAGTTGGATTTCACCGCCCGCGCCCTCTTTTTTCTTGTTGAGGTTCTGCATCACCTTGGGCGTCAGAATATAACGCCCGATCACCGCAAGGTTCGAAGGCGCCTCCTCGGGTTTGGGTTTTTCAACCATCCCTTTCACGCGCACGAGCGAGGACATATCTTCGGCAATATCCAAAACGCCGTAGGAGGCGGTTTGCTCGGGCGGAACTTCCATCGCGGCAACGACATTTCCGCCGGTTTCCGCATGCGCTTCGATCATTTGCTGCAAGCAGGGTTTGTCTGCTGCAATGACATCATCGGTCAACAAAACGGCGAACGGCTCATTGCCAATCAGACGCCGGGCGCACCAAACGGCATGGCCAAGACCAAGCGGCTGGTTTTGCCGGACATAAGCGATGGCGCCAGAATCCATATTGGAGGTTCTAAGCGTTTCAAGAAGCTTGGTTTTGCCTTTGCGGCGCAAAGACGCCTCAAGCTCGGGCGCATCATCGAAATAGTCTTCCAGCGCGGATTTCCCACGCGAGGTGACGAAAATGAATTCCTTAATCCCTGCCGCCCGCGCTTCATCAATGGCGTATTGGATCAGTGGGCGGTCCACCAGAGTCAGGATCTCTTTCGGGATCGACTTGGTGGCGGGAAGGAACCGGGTTCCCAAACCAGCGACCGGGAAGATCGCCTTTTTGACCTTACGTTGCATGCGTTGCCTTTCATTGCGGAAGGAATGCTGCGAGTCTCTTGCCTTTACGAATTATAACCCGGGGCCCTCAGTTTCGTCCCGCGCGGCAACCGAAATTAGGCTTTCCATATACCTATTTTTGAAACGCTGCCCGTTTGCCCAAAGAAATGCGCCATTTTCGATCACTTCATGAACAGTTTAGACGATGTGATACGCAAACAGGGGCTCCAGCCTATCCAACGGAAGGGTCAGCCAAAGGCAAATAAAAAGGCGAGGCTATCAAGACCATCATCATCAATGCGGATCACATCTTCCCCGGCGGCATCTCCATATTGCGCCGAGAGGTCGATATAGGTTCGCCCCCCGGACACCCGGATCAAGGCATCTCCATTATCCAAAATGCCGTTCGCATTGGTGTCGAGATCGGTGAAACTGTCGATCAACTCACCAAAGCCCGTGAGCACGATCCGGTCGCCGTCGCGGGCATCAAAATCTGTCAACCGCTCAGAACTGAACGCCAAATCTGCAGTGAACACAAAGGCATCTGCGCCGCCGCCGCCCTTGAGCGTATCGGACCCGGCGCTCGCAATCAGCGTGTCGTCCCCCGCCCCACCTTCCAGCGTGTCGGAACTCTCTCCGCCATCAAGCAGATCATCGCCATTATCGCCGCGCAAAAGATCTGAGCCGTCTCCGCCTTCAAGCGTGTCGTCATCATCGCCGCCTTCAAGGCGATCATTGCCGTCATCGCCTTGCAAGAGGTCATTGCCATCGGCACCTTTAAGCGTATCGGCCCCGCCGCCACCGGCGATCATATCCGCGCCGTTTTCGCCCTCAAGCCGGTCCCGCCCGTTGTCGCCAAGGATGGTATCATCGCCCTCCCCGCCGCGGATCGTGTCATCCCCGCTGCCGCCGGAGATCAAATCATCGCCTTTTTCACCCTCAATCTTGTCATTGCCGCCAAGACCTTCGATCACATCGGCCTCATCGGTGCCGCGCAAATCATCTGAATTCCCGGTCCCCGTGATGGGCGCAACCTCCACCGGATCAGGGGCGCTTACGGGGGCCTGATCGGCGACCGTCGTGACGGCCGCTGTTGTCTCGGTCCAGTCTTCGTAGGCCTGCCCAGCCTCGGCATCGGTCCAAATCACCGCCTGCTCAGAACGATCGATCAGCCAACCCTCCGGGATCGCATTGCCGACAAAGCCAATATCGGTTGCATACCACGTCTCGTGATACAGGCTGGAATCGTCGATTTTCACCACCGCATTGGTGCCTGACATAGTATTGCCGGAAACCAAAACCCCTTGTGCCCCAATCACCCGCAGCGCCGCATTGCCACTGTCTGTGATGGTGTTTCCGTCCAAAAGCACATTGCCTGCTTCCCACTGACTGCCACTGTCAAAGAAGCCGGGGGGATAGTGTTGCTCGGCCGTGTAGCCGCCGACCTCAATCGCCGTATGGCCCGCGCCCGTGATGGTATTGCCGCGCAAAATCAGATCGGTGGAACCGCCCTTGAGCATGATCCCAATATAGGGGCTATCGGTGATCGTGTTGTTCTCAATCACAACACGGTTGGCCCCAACGCAGTCTATCCCGGCCTCGGTCGGGCCGCCACCGGTGATCACATTGCCGCTGAGCGTGACATCTTCAGCTTTTGAAAGCTTGATCCCGTCGCCCGCCCCGCGTTCGATGAGACAATCCGCAATCACCACATTGGAGGCGAAATTGGTCCCGCTGTCTGTGCCATGGACATGCACGACCTGCCGGGTCGAATCATCGCTGCCCACCAGCACGAAACCGGAAACCTCAATATAGTCGGCCCCGGCGATCTCCAGCGTATCTGCCGCCGCATCGGCGGGCCGGATCAGCGCCGCACCTTGGCCATCTGCAGACACAAGCTTGATCGGAGCCCCTTCCGCACCGCTGTTCCGAAAGGTCACGTTTTCAATATATTCGCCCGCACCAACCAAGATCGTATCGCCCGGTTGCGCCGCATCCACCGCCGCTTGGATGGTGGCAAAGGGGCGCGCCGCACTGCCGTCGCCCCCCTCGGCGGCAGCGGCGGAAACATAGATATCAGACATGGCACGACTTTCTGTTCGGGCAATTTGAGGGCGCAAGGCGATTAACGAAGTTTAACAAATATGTGGATTACATGCGCCTTTCCTGAGCTTTTGCTGGCAAAAAAGATGAGCGCCGCCCGTCAAAAAGCGCTAAGGCACTAGAATGATCGCGGAGAAGGCACCTGCAAGGAACCATAGGCAATTGCCCTTTTCTCAAGCAGGCAATCGCACAAAATTGGGGCGCAGGTCCCGAAACCCGCGCCCCCAAAGCACCAAGACACTGACCAACGTCAGATAATATCAATCTCGAACGGGGTGATGATGGTGGTGAATTCCTCTTCCGGAATCTCGATATCATCGAGTTGGAACAGAATGAACTCATCCTCATCAAAGCCCATGCCGCCCGGCAGATTGAGGTTGTTTACGATATTGGTGGCCACTTCCTGAACGATCTCGGCCGCGAAATCGAAGGGCAATTCGATCAGCGCCTCATCGAACAGCGACGTCACATCCAGCGAGCCATCCTCATTCAATTCATGCTCGCCCAGCGCGGCAAGGGCATATTCGGTCGAGAATTCTACCGTCCTGCCATCTTCGCCAACGGTAAAGGCCCCCGACAGATCGACACCAAGGAAGGTGAAGTTCGGATCGATATCCAGTTTCAGGCGATATTCATAATCTACATCGCCCGAGAAGTGATATTCGGCCGTCCCCGCAACCGTATCGCCAGCAACACCGCTCGGCGCGAGTGTGACTTCCTCGCCCAAAGCGGCTTCGGTGCTCACATCGCCCAAGGTATAGGTCACGGTCACTTCATCCGGATCAAATTTCGCGATCTGGATCAGCTCCAGCCCTGCCGAAAGCTCTGCCGTGAACAGATCAAAGCCAAGCTCCATATTCATCTCGGCGCCATGGGCCACGTCTTTCAAGAAGCCGCCGATATCCGAAAGCGCTGTATCGACAAATCTTCCGACATCGAAGCCTAACAAATCATTCACAAAACCCGTAACATCTTCGATAAACTCACGCAGCGACGACACGCCTGTTTGCAGCGAATCTATTGCCGAATCCACGCTTTTAAGCAGCGCCAGCGGACCAGCAACAGCCCATTCAAGGAACGGCCCAGCGACCGCAATATGTGGCACGCCTTCAAGAACCTTTATCAGCCCTTCGATCGTGCTGCCTGCACCTTGCAAGATCCCTTTAACAACCTCAAGAACGCTATCTATGCCCGATTCGGCTGCTTCCAGCAGGTCGGAAACAAATTCACGGACAACCTGCGCCGGAGCCGCAAGCAAAGTTTCAATCACGTCGAAGGCACCGCCCAAAGCCTGCTGCGCGGCGTCAATGATCGCGTCGATCGTATCCAGCGTCTGATCGGTCGAAAGATGCGTCAGCGGCGTGTAGATATTGCCCGGGATCACGGAATCGATGGTTTCACCAAAGGCGTTGATCCCATCAAAAAGCCCGTTCACCGTGGCGGTCACCAATTCCGCTGGCTGCACGGCAACATCCCAGCGGAAGCCATCTTCCAGTGTGGCCATGTATTCCCGTTGCATCGCCATTGAGGTGAGCAAGGACTGCGCCGGGCTCATCGTCGTTCCGGCGCCTGTTCCTGTCACGTCGGACACACCCATGATCGCCTTCACGAAGAAATCCATGATCCCTTCTTGAACGCCCTCGAGGTCAACATCGACATCAATCAACCGTGTGACCTGCCGCACTTCGATCTGTTGCAGACCATCACGGTCATCGGTGTCACGCCCATCTGCCGTGTCAGCAAAGCCCTCGATTTGCTCGGCATTTCCGATCGGCGCAGCGACGGCAACCGAAATTCCTTCAATCGGGGAAATACCGGTACCACTTAGGATCGACACCAGCGTATCGGCTTTCACGTCAAGTTCTTTGGCATCAATCACACCAAAGACAGCTTCAGCGGTGACCTCCACAGGTTCGCCATCTTCGTCGCTGAGGATAAAGACCCCGGCGCCATCGTCGCGATAGTCGTCAAACTCATTGAACATCGCGCGGCGACCAAGGTTCCAGATATCGCGCGCACTGGCCGTAGCCCCTGCGATAGCGATGTCGTCCCCGACATTTTCGCCATTTTCAGACAGTGTCGTAATCAGGTTCAAAGTCTCGTCAAAGACTTTGGCAGCATCCCCGCTGTCGATAGCGCTCAGCAAGGGGGCAAAGTCCACATCGCCAGAGAACAACCCCTCGATCATATTGCCGATATCGAGCGCCAACAGCGTGCTGGCGATTTTGTTGATATCGACCGGCAGTTCGACGCCGCTTGCTTCCATGATCGTTTCAAGGCTGTCGAGCAGGAATTCTTTCACTGTTTCGAGCGATTCCCCCAGATCGAAGGTGCGATCAAGCGACAGCGCCCCCGACACAACCCCATCAAGATCGAGATCAAGGAAATCGCTGGACGCGAGCGACAGACCGATATTGCTGATCTGCGTATTGGGCAGAGCAAAGCCCGCTTGCACCGCAAAACGGCCAAGCCCAATCCCCTCGGTCGTCGTGGTTGGCGATTGGCTGACCAGATTGCCCGAGGATAGCCGCACGGCAACACCTTCGGCCGCTTCTTCGGGCGTGCTCAGTTCAAGCGTCACCGGCTGGCTGATATTGGTCTTACCAAGCGTCGGCAGGTCGATATCCCAGCCGAACTCAAGGTCCAGCCCCAATTGCGCGTCAAAGACCGGGGTGAAGGTCAGCGGCCCCAGATCCAGTGGCAAGAACTGATCCACAAAGCTGGCAGCCTCGGCCACACCATCAATCACCGTTTGCGAGAAATCTTCGAGCGCGCCATTGGGCGGATCGACATCTTCAACATCGAAGGTCAGGTTGCCATCGGCGTCAATCGACAGCGTGAAGAGCTTGTTGATGTCGATCAGCGTAAAGTCGAGCAGACTATCCAGATCAATCCCGGCCATCGCCCCGATTTGCTCGATGAAATAGGTCGCCACATCGACCCCGCCATATTGGCGGAAGGTGCCGCTGACTTGCGTGATGACAGAGTCAACCGGATCCGTGATTTCGATGGGCGCGGTGGCCCCCGTGACGGTGACCGTCACCGTTGATGTGTCAATACCGCCATGGCCATCCGTCACACTATAGCTCAGAACGGTGTCGCGGGTTTCGCCGGGGGCGAGGTCGCCAAAGGCATTGTTCGGCGCAAAGCTGAAGCTGCCATCCGTATTGAGGGTGAAAATGCCTCCAGCGCTGCCTGCAAAAGTCCCCGCTGCGACACCGGGCAAATCGCCCATGTCCGGATCAGCGCCATTGGCCAAAAGCCCCGCTGCAGCCCCTACGCTCAATGTGCGGTGCGCGCTTGTCGCATAGCCTTCATCGCCATCTTCGGGATTATCATTCTCCCCGGTAATGACCACGCGCAAGGCCCCCTCTGCCGTTGCACCAAGCGCATCGGCCAAAGTGTAGCTCAGGCTGTCTTCGGCGCTCTCCCCTTCACCAAGCCAGGCGAAGGCCCCATTAGGATCATAGGCAAAGCTGCCGTCGGCCTGCAGCACCACGAGTGCGCCCGAGGCCAACAAGACCGGCATACCAATCGCCGCAACATTTCCATTCAACGCCTGGATGGACAGCGTATCCCCCAGATCCGGGTCGGTGTCGTTCGCCAACAGATCCCCGCTGATCGCGATGTTTTGGTCCGTCATGTCGCTGTCATCACCAGCCACCGGCGCATCATTCACACCGACAACGGTCACCCAAAGCTGCCCTTCGGCTTCGGCCCCCGCCTCATCGGCGACCACATAGGTGACCAAAACGCGTTGTTCGTCCCCTGCCCCCAAGGCGACAAAGCGATCTTCGGGATCAAGCGTCACCACGCCATCAGCCAAGCTCACCCCGATTTCGTCAGACGAAACCGAAATCACATGCAAAGCATCGCCATCGGGATCAAGGTCATTGACCAAAAGGTCCGCAATATCGAGCGTCGCATCAGCCAACACACGCGCAGCATCCGCACGTGTCACCGGCGCGTTATTGGTACCATCAATGAAGAGTGACAGATCATCAAAGACCAATCTTTCGACGTCATGCAGCCAGTCGGTGCCGCCAGGCCCATCCAAGCGCCAAGTGTTTGCATTGATCTGCGTCAGCGCCGTATCGAAAACAGAACCCGCGACCACAGCCGTATCGGTTCCGTCACCGCCATGGACCACGTCATCGGCAACGCTTAGAGCAACGGTTTCATCGCCCCAATTCAACCAAATCCCGCGGACATCGCGCAGCTCGGCCAAGGTCGACAGATCGGCACTCCCGCCCGCGTCAACAAGCAGACGCGCGCCATTCGCGGCAAGAAGTTCCACGTCCTCGAAAACCGTGCCCGTGATGTTCAGATCATTCCACCAGAAGCGGAAAGAGGCGTCGTTCTGCACAACGTCAAAGCCCGTGCCACCGATGATCGTATCACCGCGCAGGTCGGTCCCCGCCGCGAAGAAGGTATCATCTCCTCCCTGCCCATCGACATAGTCGGCGCCTTCTCCGGCTTCGATCTCATCCGCACTTTGCGTGCCAATGATCGTTTCAGCACCGCGATCACCGCGAATACGGATCACACCATCCGTTTCAAGAACGGAAGCAAGATCAAGCACACCATCGCGCGCAAGTTCAATACGCCCGCCCTGCATTTCGAGCCGCTCGATATCGGTGATCGTTGCATGATCAAAGGTAACGGAGTTCCCACGCCAATCGTTGCGCAGCACGTCCCAACCGGCGCCACCGTCAAGCACGTCATTTGCGGCAGCGCGATTGAAGCCGATCAACGTATCATCGCCCTCGCCGCCGATCACGGTGTCATCGTCCCAACCGCCATCCAGCCAATCGTTTCCAGAGCCGCCAAGCAACTGGTCGGAACCGCGTTCGCCCGCTAGCAGATCATCGCCCGCCATCCCGGCCAAAACATCATCGCCAAAACCGCCGTAGATCGCATCATCTTGCTGCGACCCGGTGATGCTCTCATCACCGCGATCCCCAAGGATCGCTGCAACCCCCTGCACAAGGCCAATGCTCGAAAGGTCCAAGAACCCATCACGGTTGACCTGAATTCTGCCGCCCCGCAGGTCAAGCTCCTCGATCGAGGCAAATTCCGCCTCACCCAGTAGCAAATCCCCCCGACGGCGCGCGCTTTGGATCAGGTCATAGCCTTCGACGCCCTCAAACAGGGTCAAGAAGCCATCGCTATAGTTCAGCGAGAAGACATCATCGCCCGCTGTACCTTGCACGGTGTCTTCAGGTTCTGGGTCAACGGTAATTTGCACCACCGCCTGCGCCGTACCACCATGCCCATCCGACACCTCGTAGGAGAAGCTGTCTTCGCCATGGTAATTGGCATCGGGCCGATAAATCAGCGTGCCGCCCGGCCCCGCGCTGACGGTGCCATGCGCGGCAGCGGCCACAACGGTTGCCGTAAGCGCATCCCCATCAACATCCGTATCATTGGCAAGCACATCAATGGTCACAGAGCCGTCTTCGGCGACCAGCACCTGATCGTCAGAGGCCACGGGAGCATCGTTTTCACCGACAACAGTGATCGTGAGCCGCGAGGTCACAACACCATCCACCCCGTCAGACACCTGTACATCGGCGGTCACATCGACCGTTTCCCCCGCCGCGAGGTATTCAAAGCCACCATCCGGATCAAAGGCCAGTTCGGTCGACGAAATCTGCGTAAGTTGCCCCGCACTAGGCTGCGTGAACCCGGTGATCGTGACCGTTTCGCCGTCCACCTCAATGTCATTCAACGTGACATCAAGGCTGGCGGTGCCGTTTTCGGACACGGTCAACACATCATCGGCGGCGCGCACTATATCGCCTATCGGCGTCACGGTGACCGTCGCTGTTCCCTCGGCGGTCGCCCCTTGCGGATCGGCCACGGTGTAAGTGATGACGGTCGTCCCATTGAAATCGGCAGCGGGCCGGAACGTCACCAGCCCCTCTGCGCTGACCTCGACAGCGCCGTCGGGGCAAGTTGCAGCCACCACGATCAGATGCCCGGCATCGGCGGTATCAACATCGCTGTCATTCGCGGCCGGATCAAAGGAGAGCGTACCATCCTCGGCCATTGTTGCGGCATCCGCAATCGCGACCGGCGCGTCATTCACGCCGACAATGGTCAGTTCTGCCTCGCGCACCTCGGGCGTACCATCGGCCTCTGTCACCGTGAAGCGGAAGGTTTGGGTCGTTTCTTCCCCTTCATTTAGCGCCTCAAAATCCCCCTCTGCATCAAAGATAACGGTGCCGTTGGCACCAACGGCCATCGCACCACCGCCGTCAAGCGGCATCAGCCGCCCGATATTCGCAGCGCTGCCCTCAACCTTCGCAAGCGCTTCGGTCAGGGCATCAATCAGCGCAGTACCAGAGACTTGCAGCCCCGGCGCGGCCGAGAAGCGCAGTGCGGTGCTATCAATCGCACCGCCGATCTCCACTTGGAAGTTGCTGACCACCTGCGTGAAACGATCCGCGCCGATCTCAACATCCTCAAGCGTGAAGAGCCGGATTTCGTTGTAATCAAGGTCGGTCGTCTGCCCGGCGAGTTCGCCAAAGCTTTCGCGGATTTCATCGACGACCACATTCGCCACATCTTCAAACAGGCCGAAGGGCAGTTCAAGCAGAGCATCGTCAAAGGCTTCGCCAAAGTTCAGCGAGCCCAAATCTTCAAGCGTGAAATCGTCGGTGAGCTTGATCGCGGCATAGTCGAAATCCAGATCGTAATTGGCAGATCCGTCGCCAACACCAAGCGAACCGGCAATATCAAAGCCGTACAATTCAAGTGTCGGAGCAATATCAAGCCGCAGGATATAATCGTAATCTACCGCGCCTGAGAAACTATAGGCCACCTCGCCATTGAGCACATCGCCCGGAGCCCCGGCGGCCAAGAATTGCGCCGCTTCATCATAGCTGCCCGTCACCTCGACGCCGTCAATCATATAGGTGACCTGCACCTCATCGGGGTCGAACCGCGCCACCTGTACAAGGTCGATACCTGCCTCAATCACGAAATCGATCAGATCGAAATCGGTGCTCAGTTGCAGGTCAATCCCGCGCGCCAAATCTTTGACGAAATCGGCAAAGGTATTGATCCCGAGTTCGATATCGTCGCCAACTTGGGCAAAGTAATCACGCGCACCTTTGACGATGTCGCGGATGAAAACTTCAATATTTGAAATGGCCTCTGGGCCAGCCTCGGCGATATCCAAGAGATTGTCGAAGATGCTGAGGACGGGGCTAAGCCCCACATCGATATGGAACACATCAGCGGCTGTATTCACCAGCCAGCGCAAGGTATTGATGATCCCCGTCATCCCGGCGGCCGCGATGTCCCCAATACCACCAAGCGTCTCAATGATCGCCTGCGAGGTCGGATCGTTCGCAATGAAGTCGAACACCTCCGAAGCAGCCCCAGTGATTCCCTTCAACAAGGTCACTAGGTCCTGCGCAAAACCATCAATGATCGTATCGAGCGAGGTCTCAAGTTGCTCCGCCGTGATTTCCGCGATCATCGGGATCGCATTGCTGCCAGACAATCCGAGCGAGCCATTGATCGCACCGGCGACGCTGTTCAAAAGACCGCCAACCCCATTGGTGAGTTCGGCAACCAATTCGGTCTGCTTGATTTCCGCGCTTAAAGTGAACCCTTCTTCGGCGGTTTTCTGCGCCTCTTCGGACATGATCAGAGCCGCATTGGCCGCGATATTCGCGCCAATAATGATCGGGATCAGTTCGGGCTGCGCCTTCGCGGCTTCAAGCCCCGCCTCGGTCGCTTTATCAAGCGCAATCCGCACCACCGCAGGAGCGAATTTTTCATAATCGAAGCTGACACCCGCCAAGCGGGTGATCTGCGTCACCTCGATCTCGCTGGTGCCTGCACGAGCGGTTGTATCGACGGTGCCTTCGCCGTCATTCACGAAACCCTCAATGTCGTCAACGTTGCCAATCGGCAGATCGGCGGTCAGCGTCAGACCTTCGATGGGTGTGAAGCCATCCACCGTCAACAGCTGGCGCAAAGTACCAACGGCCCCATCAATCCCCGTGGTCTCGATCACCACATTGACCAGATCCGCCGTGACATGAATCGTCTCGCCCTCGGGCGTTTCAAGCGTGAAGAGCCCACGCCCATCCGCATCCCAAATGTCGAAATCATTGAAACGCGCACGGTCACTCAGGGCTTGCAACTCAGAGGGTTTCAACTCTGCGCCGCCCACGTTGTAAGTCGTGGCGGCATTGCTCGCGACGATCCCAACGGCCTTTTGAATGTATCGGCCAAGTGCCGTGATCGTGGCGCTGGACGGATCATTGACGAAATCCGAAACGAGCTTGAAGAACTCGGGAATCCCTGCCTCAATCAGCCCGTCGAGCACATCTTCGAAAGATAGCGAAATCTCCGACACCATACCGGCGCCATCTTCGTCAACGCCCAAGGCCGCAAGCAGATTGAACTCGTGGTTCAGGCCAACAAAGCCTTCTGCCAGCCCATCAATATCCAATCCAAGGAAATCTTGCGTCCCGAACGAAAGCCCCACGTTGGAGACGGTCAAATCGGTCAGCCCATAGCCCGCATCAATGGTGATGTCGCCAATGCCGACGGTTTGCAGCACCGTGGTGGGCGAAAGCGAGACCAGATTGTCAGACCAAAGCACAAAATTCTGCCATGCCTGCACCGGGCTATCGGGCACCAAAAGATCAATCTCAATCGGTTGGAAGATCGCCGTGCGCCCAAGCGAGGGCAGATCAATATCCCACCCGAGCTTCGCCATGATCGTCGCATCAATCTCAAACGTCGGACCGAAATAGACCGGCGTAATTGGCGCGGTTAGGATCGGATTGGCAAAGCCTGTAAGATAATCCGCAGCGGCATCCAACTCCGCGCCAAAGCCAGAAAGCATTGCCGTGCTATCGGGGTTGTTGTCGGTGATATCGACGTTCAACCCCGTATCTGGGCCATAACTGACTTGGATCCGGGTATCAATGTCGATCAGGTCCATATCCAGCAAGCTCGCCAGATCAAAATCGACACTGTCATCAAGCCGGGCGAACAGCTCACCCAGCACATCGACGCCACCCATCTGTTCGAACGTGCCCGAGATCGCAATCCGGGTCATTTCGCTTTCATCGGGCAGATCGGCCGGATCAACGTTTTCACTCCCGTAGCTCGAAGGCGTCACAAGGACGCTGAGCACGGCAGTGTCCGTGCCCCCATGGCCATCGGAAACCGTATATTCCATCGAGGTGAGGCGGCTTTCCCCCAAGGCCAGATCATCGAAATCTTGCCCGGCCTCAAACCGCCATGCGCCATCGGCCATGAGCGCGAAAGTGCCCCCCGCGCTGCCCGTGGTGGTGAACCCCTGCCTCGCCACAAGCACGCCAGCTTCTAGAATGAAGAAGGTTTCTTCCACGCCACCGGACACACCAGAGACGACAAGTTGATCGCCTGCATCAATATCTGTGTCATTGGACAGAACCCCATCCGCGGCCACTTCGATGCTGCCGCGCGCGGTGGTGGTGAAACCATCGTCATCGGCGGCGTCCGGGGCATCGTTCAATCCGGCAATATGCAGGCTCAGCGTGGCAGTGCTGGTTGCGCCATGTGCATCGGCCACCGTGTAAGTGACGGTTTCCACAGCTTCTTGCCCCACACCAAGGCTTTGATAGCCCGGTCCGGCGGTGAAGGTAAAAGTGCCATCGGCAGCTAGGTCCAAAACGGCACCCGAGGCAAAGCCGCGCGTGAACCCTTCGGCCGTGGTCGTCCCCCCCTCGAGCCCCGCAATCTGCAGGGCATCACCGGTGTCGATGTCGGTGTCATTGGTGAGCAAATTGCCTGAGGCCAAAGTGCCTTCGGCCAGATCCGCCCGATCATCCACTGCCACCGGTGCATCATTGGCGCCCAGTACAGTGACCGTCACCGCAACCGACACAGTCTGCCCCGCAGCATCCGAAAGCTGATAGGTCATCGTATCTTCTGCGCTTTGCCCCGCGCCCAGTGTCTCAAAGGCCCCGTTGGGGTTAAGCGTGATCGCGCTGCCATCAAACGCGGCGGTGACCCATGTCCCGCCCGAGACACAGGTAATCGCAATCGGCCCACCGCCAATGTCAAAATCATTGGCAAGGAACTGATCAACGGCAAAGCTCTGCGCGGCATCTTCGCCAATCGTCACGGCATCTGGCGCACCGAAAGGCAGATTGTCCCGCCCATCAAGGAACAAGGTGTAGTCATCAAAGCGCAGTTCCTCGACGCCATAAAGCTGGTCGCGCCCCCCTTCGAGGCTTTCGACGATCGCCCGCCCCCGACCGATATTCGAGATCGAAGCATCCGTCACCGAACCAGAGATTAAAACCACATCCCAGCCATGCCCGGCATCAATGAGATCATCCCCACGCGATCCGCCAATGACTTCATTGCGATGGGTACCGAGAATCCCACGCACATCACGCAGCGTCTCAACGCTACGCAAATCAAGCGCGCCATTGCTGACACGGATCCAACCACCACGGGCGTCGATCTCTTCCACGCCTTCAAAGCTTGCGCCCGTCAGGTCGAGGTAGCCGCCGCGCTTGGCATTGCGCACGATGTCATAACCTGCACCGCCAGAAACCGTGTCGTCCCGCCCGTCACACCCAGCCACAAGGAACTGATCGTCCCCCGCGCCGCCATCAAGAGCATCGGCCCCTTCGCCGCCAACAAGCGTGTCGGCGCCTTCGCCGCCGCTCAGCGTATCGGCACCTTTCTCCCCATAGAGATGGTCATCACCGCCCGCACCGAACACCTGATCGTCGCCGCGATC
Source organism: Rhodobacter aestuarii (assembly GCF_900156655.1). Lineage (GTDB taxonomy): Bacteria > Pseudomonadota > Alphaproteobacteria > Rhodobacterales > Rhodobacteraceae > Rhodobacter > Rhodobacter aestuarii. Next base: position 194,747 of record NZ_FTOG01000006.1, read on the forward strand.
CGCCCAGATCGCATCGTCTTGCTGCGACCCGGTGATCGTTTCGTTGCCGCGGTCCGCTTCGATCCTTCGGGCATTCACCAACTGGCCAAGGGTAGAGAGGTCCATCGCCCCATCGCGATCGACAACAATCACACCATTTTGGGCATCGAGCGTTTCAATGTTGTCAAAAACCGTCCCGGTCAGGTTCAGTTTGTCCCAGATGCGCCCTGCGTTGACGACCGTATCGGTGCCACCTCCCCCGTAAAAACCCGCCATGCGCCCATCAGTGCCGCGGATTTCGAACGTGTCATCCCCCTCCGTGCCCTCATAAATGATTTCCGGGCGCGACAGGATATTGATCTGAACGCTATTGGTATCCGTGCCACCCTGTCCGTCAGAAATTGTGTAGCTGATCACTTCGGGGCCGAAATAGTCCGCCTCCGGCGTGTAGCGCACTTGGCCATCCGCGGTGATTTCTGCCACACCATGCAGCGCCTCCACCGCGATGATCGTCAGCGCGTCGCCATCGACATCGGTGTCATTGCCCGCAAAATCAAAGACCGCGGTGCTATCTTCCTGCATCTCCTGATCTGGGTCAGCCACGGCAACGGGGGCATCATTGACCGGGGTGACATGGATCGTCAGCGTAGCTGTATCTGAAAGCGCCCCATCACGCGCGGTTAGGGTCAGCACTTCGGTGCCGTTCGCGTTTGCATCCGGCGTATAAGTGAAGCTGCCATCCTCAGACAGATTGAGCGTCCCAAAGGCAGGTTCCGACCCAGCGGCCAGCTCCCAAGTTACCACATCCCCATCCGCATCTTGCGCTGTAAGCTGGCCGTTGATGACAGTATCTTCCGGCCCACCAAGGGTTAGATCATCAGCCACAGGGGTATCATCTTGCGGCGCAATGGTGAGTGAGACCGTCCCCGGGATGGTACTTGTCCCGTCGCTGACCTCATAGCTGAAGCTATCCATACCATTGGCGTTTGCGTCCGGGGTATAGATGAAGCTGCCGTCGGGATTGAGTTCAAGGCTGCCCAAACTAGGCAGGGTGGTCACGCTGTAAACCAGCACATCCCCATCGGCATCCGTCGCGCTCAGCTGCCCAGCAAGGCTGCCATCTTCAATCAGCGAGAAACTCTCAGCCGGAACCACCGGCGCATCTTCCACCGGGCGTACGGTGATCGTCGCCGTCCCATAGCTCGGCAAGCCAGCCGCCCCGGTTACAACAAAAGTGAATCCGTCTTCGCCATCAAAGTCCGCGTCCGGCGTGTAACGATAGTGACCATCTGCCGACACCTCGACCGTGCCATGTGTCGGCGCGCCCCCTGCTGCCAATGCAAATGCCAGCGTCCCACCATTCGGATCAAACGCATCAAGCCGCCCTGAAAGCGCCGCATCTTCATCTGTTGTACCGGTTTCATTGATCACCGTCGGGGGCGTGGCGGTCGCCGAAATGGTCACCACCGCCGTTGCCGTGACGACCGAGAACCCATCGCTCACGGTATAAGTAAAGCTATCGGTTCCGGAAAAACCCGCATAGGGCACATAGTCAAAGCTACCATCTGCCTGCAGGGTCAGCGTGCCACGCGAGGGCCCGGTTTCCTTGGCGAAGTTGAGCGTATCGTGATCGACATCAGATGCCAAAAGCTGGCCATTCAGCGTACCATTGCGGCTCACGGCAAAGCTGGTATCTGGCGCGACCGGCGCCGTGTTAAACGCAACCTGCAAACCACCAAGATCGACACTAAGCGCCCCGCCTGAGCCGCTTGCACCATCATCGCTGTAGCTGGCCGAAATCGTTCCCGCAGTGCCACTTGTGTCAGTATAGATCACCGCATCAGCTCGCGACAGGAAACTGTTCAAGGCGGCAAGCGTCCCTGTAAGGATCAGCGCCTCAGAACCATCGCCGGTCACCGTCAGAGCTGAGGCATCACCGCCAATGCTCAACGTTCCCGCGCCGGGTGTTGCGTTCAGCGTCAGCGTCCCAACCGAGGCGCTCGTCGCATCCACATCGGCCAGTTCAATCCCCGACAGATCAAGGCCAACCGAGCCGCCACGCAACATCGCCGCATCGCCAAGCAAATCGGTGCCCACATTCGTCGGGGCATCATTGATACCGGTAACCTCGACCGTCACCTCTGCCGAGGTTACGCCGCCCTCGCTATCGGACACAGTGTAGGTGAACCGGTCTGTCCCGACAAAATTTTCATTCGGAGTGTAGGTGTAGTTCCCACCTGCTAAAATGCTCGCCGTGCCGCTGCTGGGGGCTCGATCAAGGGCAAAACTGAAAGCGTTCCCTTCAACATCCGTGGCGGTCAACAGGCCAGAGATTGCAACCTCTTCAGCCGTCGTGCGCGCGACAGACGACGTTTCCGGCGCGTCATTCACCGAGGCAACATTCAGGTAGATCGTGTAGCGCGCAGCTTCGTCGCTACCGTCCAGAACCCGATACGTAAATGTATCTTCACCGTAGTAATCTGCACTCGGAGTATACGTGTACTTACCGCCTTCGATCTTTAGAACACCATGCGATGTGGTGCTGAGAAGCTCAAAAACCGGGGCCGCGACATCGCTCGGCTTTAGCAACGCAGACGTGACCTCGAGGTCCTCATAGAGGTCGGCTTCAAAACGAAGGGTGGCGGCATTAAATTCAATTTCACCATTGGACATGGCTTGGCGCTCCACAGAATGGCTGTTCTAAAACACTTCAGTGGGCGCGCATTTATGCCTAAACTTTAGTCAAATTTGCTCATTTTCGCAATATTTTTTCAAAAAGCTTACCCCAAGGAACTTTATCGAACCCAATGGCGCAAATTTCGCTTTGGCGCGCAGGGGGGAGAACTGCATGGACGCGCAGAAATTCTCCCGTCAGTCATGGCGCATAAGTGATCCTAACCGGGCCTTACGCACACGGTTTACGAAACTGTCGAAAGGGTGCCTTCAGCAGGCTGCGAGCCCGCGTGCGCGAAAAATCTCGCGCGCCGCGTCCGCCGCATCGGGCGTTGGCGTTGGGGTGTTTTCCAGATGGTAGGTCATCCCCAACTGCGCCCATTTCGATTGGCCCAATTGGTGGAACGGCAGAACCTCGACCATCTCGACCGAGGAGCCGAGCCCGGCAACGTAATCCGCCATCCGAGCGATCTCGTCAGCGGCATCGGTCCAGCCGGGCACCAGCACATAGCGGATACGCATCTGCTTGCCGAGCCGCACCATCCGCTCGGCACAATCAAGCGTCGGTTGGAGCGCCTGCGCGGTTAGCGCCTGATGGCGCGCGGGGTCGATATGCTTGATATCAAGCATGACAAGGTCGATCGGGTCGAACCAATCATCTGCCACACGGTCATGCAGATGGCCTTGCGTATCTAGCGCGATATGCAGGCCATATTTTTCCTTGATCGCGCGTGCGGTCGCGTTGACGAATTCGGCCTGCATCATCGGCTCGCCGCCCGAAAAGGTGACCCCGCCCGCGAATTTCAAGAACCGCGCCAGATGCCCCACTTCGCCCAGAAGATCATCGACCGAGACCCGGCGCCCGTTGTGCAGCTTCCACGTATCGGGGTTGTGGCAGTAAAGGCACCGGAACTGACAGCCCGACAAAAAGAACACAAAGCGCATGCCGGGGCCATCCACCGCCGCCCCCGATTCGAGCGAGTGCAAGAAGCCATGACACGCGGCATCATGCGGGTCGCAAAGCGGCGGCTCGAATTGGGTCTGCGGCAGGGGGGCAGTCATCGTCTCTCTTACATGCTGGCGTGGAAGGTGCGGCTGATCACGTCAAGCTGCTGGGCACGGTTCAGCTTGACGAAGTTCACCGCATAGCCCGACACGCGAACGGTGAGCTGCGGATAGGCTTCGGGGTGCTCCATCGCGTCTTCCAGCGTTTCGCGCGTCAACATGTTGACGTTGACGTGGAAGCCTTCAGCCGCACAGAAACCATCCAAGCAATTGGCAAGGTTCGCCACCTGCTCGGCCTCGGTATGGCCCATCGCGCCGGGGGTGGCGCTGGCGGTCCAAGAAATCCCATCAAGCGCGGCGGCATAGGGCAGTTTCGAGACCGAAGCACCCGCAGCCACAAAACCTTTCTTGTCACGCCCGTTCATCGGGTTGGCGCCCGGCGCGAAAGGCTCGCCTGCGCGGCGGCCATCGGGGGTGTTGCCGGTTTTCTTGCCATAGACCACGTTCGAGGTGATCGTCAGGATCGACTGCGTCGGCACCGAGTTGCGGTAGAAATAGGGCTGGCCCGAGACCTTTTTCATGAAGGTTTCGGCAACCCAGACCGCGATGTCATCCACCCGGTCATCATCATTGCCAAAGGCCGGGTAATCCCCCTCAATCGCGAAATCGACGGCCAAGCCTTCCTCGTTGCGGATCACTTTGACCTTGGCGTTTTTGATCGCCGAAAGCGAATCCGCAACGATCGACAGCCCGGCAATCCCGGTCGCCATCGTGCGCAGAATATCGCGGTCATGCAGCGCCATTTCGATCCGCTCATAGGCGTATTTGTCGTGCATGTAGTGGATTGCGTTCAGCGCTTTGACATAGGTCCGCGCCAGCCAATCCATCGCCAGATCAAACTTTGCAACGACTTCGTCATAGTCCAGCACATCGGCGCTGATCGGGGTCAGGCCCTTGGCAACCTGAACTCCCGATTTCTCGTCCACCCCGCCGTTGATCGCGTAAAGAAGCGCCTTGGCAAGGTTGGCACGCGCGCCGAAGAACTGCATCTGCTTGCCGATCCGCATCGCCGACACACAGCAGGCAATGCCGTAATCATCGCTCCATTTCGGGCGCATGATATCGTCGTTTTCATATTGGATCGCCGAAGTGTCTTTCGACACTTTCGCGCAGAAATCTTTGAAGCCGCGCGGCAGGTTGACCGACCAAAGCACGGTCAGGTTCGGTTCCGGCGCCGGGCCGAGGTTGTAGAGCGTTTGCAGCACGCGGAACGAGGTTTTGGAAACCAGCGTCCGGCCATCTTCGCCCATGCCGCCAATCGCTTCGGTGACCCAAGTGGGGTCGCCCGAGAAAAGTTGGTCATAATCGGGCGTGCGCAGGAAGCGGATGATGCGCAGCTTGATCACCAGATCGTCGATCAACTCTTGCGCGCCCACTTCATCCAGACGGCCCGCCGCAAAATCGCGTTCGATGTAGATATCAAGGAACGTGGAGATCCGGCCAATCGACATGGCCGCACCGTTTTGTTCCTTCACCGCTGCCAGATAGCCAAAATAAGTGGCCTGCACCGCTTCGCGCGCCGTGGTGGCCGGGCCAGAAAGATCAACGCCATATTTCTTCGCCATCTCGCGCAACTCTTCCAGCGCGCGGAATTGCTCAGACAGTTCTTCGCGCAGGCGCAGCGTGTCTTCATCAAAGACCGCATCATCAAGTTCGCGGAACTCGGCCAGTTTCGCGGCTTTCAGCGTGTCGATGCCGTAAAGCGCCACGCGGCGATAGTCGCCAATGATCCGGCCCCGGCCATAGGCATCGGGCAACCCAGTGATGATGCCCGATTTCCGCGCAGCGAGGATGTCGGGAGAATAGGTGTCAAAGACGCCTTGGTTGTGGCTCTTGCGGTATTTCGTCCAAATCTCGGACACGGTCGCATCGGGTTCAAACCCATAGGCCTTAAGGCCCGTTTCCACCATCCGCAGCCCGCCATTGGGCATGATCGCGCGTTTGAGCGGTGCATCGGTTTGCAAGCCAACGATCAGTTCATTCTCGCGGTCGATATAGCCCGCATCATGCGCGGTAATGCTCGAGGGGCGGTCGGCCGACACATCCAGCACGCCCTTTTCGCGCTCCAGCTTCAAAAGCGCCGCAATGTCGTCCCAGAGTTTTTTGGTCCGCGCCGTCGGCCCCGCCAAGAACCCGGCATCACCTTCAAACGGGGTGTAGTTTTCTTGGATGAAGCCGCGCACATCAATGCTCGTGCGCCAGTTCCCTGCCGAGAAGCCCTCCCAAGGATCGATCATGGAGGGGCTGATCGAAGTATCGGTGAAGGCATTCATTTGGCAGTCCTTTCCAGCCGGGCGGCATGCGCCCGTTACGGCCTGAGCGGTCGGTGAGAGGGGAAGGTCGTGCCGAAGAGCCAATCGTGGCAGTGACTGCTCTGAGGAACTCGAGGGAAAGACCTTCAGATACCATTTTGGTAACTTAAACAGACCAGTGAAGCAAGAATTCTTGACCCAGGGTCATTCAATATAATTGCGAAAATTCAAAAGGTTAGACCTGAACGCGGGGCGGGGTTGCGGTTACGGAATGACAAGAATGTTACCAATCCCCGCCTGAAGACGTAAGAATGTAATCTGCCAGAATAATCTTTTGCGCAGGACCCCACCTGCGACAGATCGTTGCGAGACCAATCGCCCCGCTATCCCTTTGTCGGCGCACAAAAAAACGGCGATTTTAGAGGGATTCTCAGACCTTTGACACATGCCGGGGCGCAGTTTGCGCCGCGCCCCGCCCGTCTGGTCCTTGGCCCTAAGGACCGTCTGGTCTCGTGAGTGGTTTGCAGGATTTACGCGGTTGCCGCGACACCGTCCCGCAGCGGTTTTTTCAGCACGATCAACATGCCCGTGGTGACAAGCGTGCCGGCCAGAACCGAAGCCGCATAGGCACCCAGATGGGTCACAGCATTCGGGATGGCGAGCACGAAGATACCGCCATGCGGGGCCATGAGTTGGCAGCCAAGCACCATCGAGAGCGCACCCGCCACAGCCGAGCCCACGATGATCGAGGGGATCACGCGCGCCGGGTCTTTCGCGGCAAAGGGGATCGCACCTTCGGTGATGAAGGACAGACCCAGCACCGCAGCAGCGCCACCGGCTTCACGTTCTTCCGGCGCAAAGCGGTTCTTCGCAACCAAGGTGGCAAGCGCAAGGCCAAGCGGCGGGGTCATGCCAGCGGCCATCACGGCGGCCATCGGTGCATAGGTGTCAGAGGTCAAAAGGCCCACGGCAAAGGTGTAAGCGGCTTTGTTGATCGGCCCGCCCATATCAACGGCCATCATGCCGCCAAGGATCAGCCCCAGCACCACGGCATTGGTCGTGCCCAGCCCTTGCAGGAACGAGGTCATCGCGGCCAAGATCGCGGCGACAGGTTCGCCCACCACATAGACCATGATCAGACCCGTGATCAGCGTCGAGAGCAGCGGCAAAATCAAAACGGGTTTGAGCCCTTCGAGCGTGCGCGGCAGCTTGATCGCGTCGCGCAGCCAGCGCGCCACATAGCCCGCCAAGAAGCCCGCAACGATCCCGCCCAAGAAACCGGCGTTGAGGTTCACGGCGAGCATCCCGCCAATCAGGCCGGGCGTCAGGCCGGGACGGTCGGCGATTGAATAGGCGATATAACCCGCAAGGATCGGCACCATCAGCTTGAAGGCGGCCCCGCCGCCAATCGACATCAGCGCCGCCGCCAACGTGCCTTCTTCTTCAAAGGCTTTGATACCGAACACGAACGAAAGCGCGATCAGCAGACCACCCGCCACAACGAGCGGCAGCATGTAAGACACGCCGGTCAGCAGGTGCTGATAGGGGCCGGTGCGGGCCGCAGCACGTTTCGCTTTGAGCGCATCAACCGTATCAGCTAGGTTTTGGCCCAGCACTTCGCCTTCGGCCACAGCCGCATCAAGCACTTTGGCTGCGCCTTTCACAGCCGCACCAACCGAGGTTTTGTAGACCTTCTTACCACCAAAGCGGGCGTCATCGACATGGGTATCGGCCGCGATCACCACGAGGTCCGCGCCCGCAACTTGTTCATCGGTCAGCGTGTTTTGCGAGCCAACCGAGCCTTGCGTTTCAACCGCAATTTCCCAACCGCGCGCGGTGGCGGCTTTCTTCAGGGCGTCCGCCGCCATGAAAGTGTGGGCAATACCGGTCGGGCAAGAGGTGATCGCCACCACCTTCAACGTACCGGGGGTTGCTGGATTTGCCATTTGCGAGCTCTCCTCTCCTGCAAGGGCTAGGGCCGCGTCGATCTGCGCCGCCGTCTGGGTGATGGCGCGGCTCGGCGTGGTCCGGTAAACGGGTTTGTCGGTGAAGCGGGCCTCATCGACATGAATATCGGCGGCAATCACCACAACATCGGCGGCCGCGATCTCGGCGGGCTGCAACGCGTCTTGCACGCCTTGCGAACTTTGCCGCTCGACGCGGATGTCATGGCCTTTTTGCGCAGCGGTGGCGCTCAGCGCTTCGGCTGCCATATGGGTATGCGCGATGCCTGTGGGGCAGGCCGTCACGGCAACGATCTTCGACATGGGATCCTCCCGAATGACGCGCAGGCTCAGCCCAGCGCGGTAATTTCAACATCCCGCGCCAGCGCGTCGATGCGCGCAATCGCGGGCAGGCGCGGGCCAATTTCACCGAGCGCGCCCAAGGAAAAGGCGGTGGCAATCCGCGCCATCTCGGCCAAATCAAGGCCGAGCGTGGCGGCATGAATGAGGCCTGCGACCATCGCATCGCCCGCGCCCACGGTAGAGGCTACGGTGATGCGCGGCGGACGGGCGTGCACCGCCTCATCGCCGCGCACCAGCACGGCCCCAGCCGCCCCCATAGAAACAGACACAAGCCCAACGCCTTGCGCGACCAGATCGCGCGCCGCGCTTTGCACATCCGCAAGCGTGGTCAATTCGCGCCCAAGATAAGCGCCCAACTCTTCGGCATTGGGTTTGACGATATCGGGGCAAGCCGCCAAAGCGGGCCCAAGCGGCGCGCCCGATGTATCGAGCGCCACCTTCACGCCACCCGCGCGAGCTTGCAGCGCCAAGCGCGCATAGCTGTCTGCGCCAAGCCCTGCGGGCAAGCTGCCGCAAAGCCCCACCCAAGTGAGCCCCCGCGCCATCAACCCCGCCAAGGTGCCAGAAACAGAAGCCAGTTCCTCAGGCCCCGCCTGCACACCGGGCAGGTTCACATCGGTCACCTGATCCAAAACCGGGTCGACGATTTTCACATTGGTCCGCGTCGCGCCGTCGCAGCGTGTGCAGGCATCGCGGATGCCCGCTTGTTCAAAATGGCGCGCAAAGATCGCGTCATTCTCGCGCCCCAAAAGCCCCGCCACCGCCGTGGCATGGCCAAAATGCGCAAGGAAGGAGGCCACATTGACCCCTTTGCCCCCCGCATCAACCTGCACCGCTTCGACGCGGTTCACGGCATCCACCGTAAAGCGCGGCACGGTCACGGTCTGGTCGATCGCGGAATTAAGCGAAACAGTGGCAATGGTCGGCTGCATCTTCGCCTCCTTACGCCAGCGCCCGCACGGTCGCGGCATCGGCCGCCGCCAAGGCGCGTTCCGCCAAGGCGCGGTTTTCCGCCATCGGCGCGCGGCGCAGCACGGCTTTCACACCCGCCACAGAGGGGATCGAGACGCTCAACTCCTGCACGCCAAGGCCCGAAAGGATGCGCGCGCCCAGCGGGTCGCCCGCGATGCCGCCACAAGCGCCCACCCAAATGCCCGCCGCATCGGCGGCACGCACGGTTTGGTCGATGAGCCGCAACACGGCCGGGTGCAAACCATCGGCTTGCTTGGCCAAAACCGGGTGCATCCGGTCCATCGCCAGCGCGTATTGGGTGAGGTCATTGGTGCCGATTGAGAAGAAATCGACCTTCTCGGCCAGTTCGCGCGCCATCATCACCGCCGAGGGGATCTCGATCATGATGCCCATTTCGACGGGCGCGGCACGCACCTCTGCCCGCACCTCTTCGGCAATGCGCAGGGCCGCCTCAAGCTCAGAGACCATCGCAATCATCGGGAACATGATCCGCACCGGCCCATGCGCCGATGCCCGGAAGATCGCGCGCAGTTGCGTGCGGAAAATGTCTTCATGCGAGAGGCAAAAACGAATGCCGCGCTCGCCTAGGAACGGGTTTTCCTCGACCGGCATGCGCAGATAGGGGATTTCCTTATCGCCGCCCACATCGAGCGTGCGGATGATGATCGGCAGGCCGTTCATCGCGCCCAGCATGGCGGAATAAATCTCCACTTGCTCGTCTTCGCTCGGCGGGGCTTCGCGGTTCACAAACAGAAACTCGGTGCGCAACAGGCCCACGCCTTCGGCCCCAGCTTCCACCGCCGCATGGGCCTCGGCCACGTCAGAGATATTGGCGACCACTTCCACGCGCGCGCCATCGGGGCTGAGCGCGGGCTTATAGCGCTCGCGCGCTTCCACATCACGCTCAGCAGCTAAAGCTTCCATCGCCGCCTTGGCACGGGCGATGTCTGCCTCAGAAGGCGCGGCAACCAAAACGCCCGCCGCCCCATCCAAAAGCGCAGGCGTGCCGGTGGGCAGATCAAGCACTGCGGCCCCTGCCCCCACCACGGCGGGGATATCTAGCGAACGCGCAATGATAGATGTGTGCGAGGTCGGCCCGCCCGCCGCAGTGCAAAGCCCTCGCACCAGTTCCGGGTCAAGCCGCGCAGTATCAGACGGCGTCAGATCATCCGCCACAAGGATGCACGGCGCGGTGGGCAAATGCGCCTCGGCGCTTTTCACTTCGCCCAGTTCTTGCAACACGCGCAGCCCGGCATCGCGCAGATCAATCGCGCGGCCCGCAAGCACCGTGTCTTTCATCGCGGCGAGCATATCGGCGCGTTCGGTGTAAACAGCATGCCACGCAAAAGCCGCGCTGCGACCTTGGTCGATCAGCGCCTCAGCGGCGGCGCGCATTTCCGGGTCTTCCAAGAACTCCTGATGCGCGCGGAAGATCGCGGCCCGCGCGGGGCCAGATTTCTTCCACACCTCGTCATGCAGCTCTTCTAACTGATGCCAAGCGGTTTTCAGCGCGGCTTCCAGCGCGGCCCGCTCGATGCCTGCATCCGCGCCATTCTCGGCAAACGTCACTTCATCACGGGCAAATTTAAAGACGGGAGCGATGGCAAAACCGGGCGAGGAGGAAACGCCGGGGAGGAGACGGCCCTCATACGCGCTTTGGGTGGCCATCGCCCCCGTCAGACCGGGCGCAGTGGCTTCGGGGGCCGCCGCACCGGTGTCTTCTTCCTTTTCCAAACCTTCCGCGAAAGCCGCTTGCAGTGCAGCCAGCGCCGCCTCTGCCTGTGGGCCTTCGGCGCTGATGCGCAAAGCCGCGCCCTGCGCCGCGCCAAGGTTCAGAAGGGAAATCAAGCTTTTTGCATTGCCGGTCTTGGCGCCATGACGCACTCGGATCTCGGCATCAAAGCCTTTGGCAATTTCAACAATCGTGGTGGCGGGGCGGGCGTGCAGCCCATGCGCGCCATCGACCACGGCATCAAAGCCTTGGGCGAAATCTTCCACCGCAGGCTGGGGCGCTGCGGCGGGCATTTCCGCCCCCGTGAGCCGCGCGACAATCACCGCCGGATCGGTGGTGGTCGCCAAACGCTCGGCTTCTGCCTCATCCCCCAACACATCGGTGAGGTTGCTCAGCACTTGTAGGTGTTCATCAGATTTCGCGGCAATCGCCACAACCAGCCGCGCGCGGTCGCCCGGCCCCCATTCCACACCGCCGGGCAATTGCACCACGGCAATGGCGGTATCCAAGATCAGGTCGCGGTCTTTGGGCAGGCCATGCGGAATCGCGATTCCATTGCCCAAGAACGTATTGGCGACGGCCTCGCGGCCCATCATGCTGGCACCATAACGCGGGTCGATCTTGCCCGCTGCCGTCAACAAATCCACCGCCTGCGCAATCGCATCGGCCTTGTCGGTCGCGGTCTTGCCAATCGCCACGAGTTCGCTTGTCAGGGGTATCATGGTTCCTCCTTGGCACGCTCTGTGCGATGCTCTTGACGGAAGAAGACCGGGGCCAGATGAACACAGTATGTCCAAGATCGCGATGCGCTTTGTAACAATTGTAATACTGGCGCTGCTGGCCCTGCCGGTGGCGGCAGCCCCCCTAGAGGTGCTGACCCGTGATGGCGGGCCTATTGCCGGCCCGGCGCGTGCACATGGGCAAAGCTTCTCGCAAGAGACCGGGCAAGCGGTCACCGTCCGCACTCGGCCTTTTGATGCGCTTTATGGCGAGATCATGATGGGCTTTGTGACGGGCCAAGTGCCCGCCGATCTGCTGATTTTTCCCGCCGATTGGCTGCCCGATTTCGCGCCCTATCTGCAACCGGTGCCCGAGGCTTTGGTGCAAGGGCCTTTGGTCCAAGGCATCCACCCCGCTTATCGCGATGGGCTGATGCGCTGGCGCGGGCAATGGATGGCGGTCACACTCGATGGCGATCTGCATATGGGGGCCTATCGCCGGGATCTGTTTGAAGACCCAGCCACACGCGCGGACTATTTGGCCACCACAGGCACGCCCCTCGCGCCGCCGCAAACGTGGCAAGATTACACCCGGATCGCCACTTTCTTTGCGGGACGCAGCGGGCCAGAGGGCCAACCGCTTGCGGGCGCGCTTGAGGCATCGGCCAGCAATGGCCAGCGGCTTTGGTCTCTTTTCAGCCATGCCGCCGCCTATACGGCCCACCCCGATCATCCGGGCCATTTCTTCTTTGACCCGGAAACCATGACGCCAGAAATCGACAACCCCGCTTGGCAGCGCGCGCTGCGCGATTACCTCGCCGCCGTGGCGACAGGGGTGGATGAGAGCGGGCCATTGGCGAGCCATGGCGTGCGCACCGCTTTTGCGGCCGGGCAAGGCGCGATGGCGCTGGATTGGTCTGACATTGGCGTTCTGGCCACCGACCCCAAGGCTTCAACCGTGGCAGACAAGGTGGGCTTCTTTCCTCTGCCCGGCGCGGATGAGGTATGGAACCCGCAAACACAAAGCTGGGACAGGCTTGCCGCCCCGCAATCAGTGCCCTTCTTGGCCTTTGGCGGCTGGATTGCCGCCGTGCCGCGTGGGGCGCAACAGCCGCAAACAGCATGGGACTTCATTGCCTATATGGCCGCGCCCGAACGTGCGGCGCGTGACGTGATGTCGGGCGCCTCGGGCTTCAACCCCTATCGGCTCTCGCAACTCGACGACGCCACAGGCTGGGCCGCGCTGATGGGGCCACGCGCCGCGCAAAATTACCTGCGCGTGCTGCGCGAAAGCCTGAATGCCCCCCATGCAGCGCAAGACCTGCGCCTTCCCGGCTACCCGGCCTATATGGAGGCGCTCGATGCCCGTATTGGCAAGGTGTTGGCGAAAGAGATGACACCAGAGGAAGCACTCCACGAAGCCTCCGCAGAATGGGACCGCATCACCGACCGGCTGGGCCGCACGAGCCAGCGCCGCCACTACCGCGAAGCAATGGGGCTTGAGGAGGCGCAGCCATGAGATGGCGAGGCATCCAAGGGCGGCTTTTGCTGATCGTCGCGCTCTCGACCCTCGCGATGGGGCTGGCCGGTATTGCCGCGATCCGCGCCCTTGATGAGATTGGCACCGCCGCTGAAACGGTAACCGGGCGCGATGTGCCCGCGATGGAAGCCGCGCTGCGGCTTGCGCGGATTGGCGAGCGGCTGCAACAGCGCGGCGCAAGCCTTGCCGCCGCCGGAACAGAAACCGCCTTAACCGAAGCGCAGCAGGCAGTAGAGGCGGATTTGGCCGCTTTCACCGCGCAAGCCGCCGCTTTGCGTGCCGACCCCAGTGAGACGGGCTGGGATAGCGCCGAAATTCTGGCCCTATCCGGCGCCCTTTCGGAACGGTTGACCGACCTGCGCCGCGCGCTTGAAACACTGCGCGGGGTCGCCGCCGAACGCGAGGCCGAACGCGCGCGGATGCTCGCGCTTGAGGATTCGATGCGCCAGATCATTGGTCCCTCGATTTTGGCCGTCGCCGCAATCACTACGGGCGAAACGCTGCCGGAACCCGAGATTTACCGCACCGCCGTGCGCAGCCAAGCGCCGCTGTTGGCCGCCGAACGGCTGACCGGGCGGGCCACCTCGGAACTGCTGCTGGCCACCACAGCGCGCAAAGCGTTAGATCTCGCGCAAAACCGCGCCGCTTACTTACGCACTTTGGGCGAGTTGGAAAGCACGGGCGCGGCCCTTCCCGCCGGGCTGCAACAAGATTTTCAGGCCGCCGTCGCGCGCTACCGCGCACAGATCGGGCCTGACGGTCTTTTCGCGCTCCAAAGTGCCGAGATTGCTGCGCGCGAACGGGCCGAGGCGGCTCTCGCCGCAGCGGGGGCCCGGGCAGCCGAATTGAAAGCCTTGGTCGACCAGCGGGTGCTCGCCACCAGCCGCACCACGGCAACGGTCACACAAGAATTGCGCGACACGATCTTGGCCCGCACCACGCAATTTGCGGCCATTGCCCTGGGCGTAATCTTGGTCGCCGGCGGCGTATCTTACGTGCTGGTCATCCGACCACTCAGCACCAATTTGGCAGGCGTTACCCGCGCGATGACGCGGCTCGCAGCGGGGGAGCGCGATACGCAGGTGCCCGGCGCGAACCGGCGTGACGAAATTGGCGACCTTGCCCGGGCCTTCGCCGTATTCCGAGAAAACTCCGCCCAAGTCGAAAAGCTCGACCGCGAATTGGCGGAGCGTTCCGATCTTCTGCTTGCCACGCTGGAAACGATGAAAGACGGTTTCTCGGTCTTTGACCGTGAGCGCCGCCTTGTTGCCTTCAACCCGCAATATCTGCGGCTGCATGATTTCACCGAGGCTGAACTATCGGGCGAGCCGTCGATTGAAATGCTGAACCAAAAGCTCGAGGCGCGCGGGGTGCAGGCCTTCACCCCCGATGGCACTCCGCTTGATCTGGATACACTTTCCCACGAACGGCTGACACTGTCAGAACGGCATGAATTGCGCTTCCCCTCGGGCCGGGTTTTGGAACTGCGCTCCAACCCAATCCCACAGGGCGGCTTTGCGACGATCCATATGGATGTGACCGAAAGCCGGGCCACGCAAAGCCAATTGCTGCACGCCCAAAAGCTGGAAACGGTGGGGCAGCTAACTGGCGGCATTGCGCATGATTTCAACAACATCCTTGCGGTGATCATTGGCAACTTCAACATCTTGATGCGCGAATTGGCCGAGGTGCCGCCGCTGCAAGCGCGCGCTGAACGGGGGCTATCGGCGGCCAATCGCGGCGCAGCGCTGATCAACCGGCTTTTGACCTTTTCACGCCGCCAACGCCTTGCGCCCGAGGACGTGGCGCTTGAGACATTGGTGCGCGGCATGGAAGATTTGCTGCAATCAAGCCTTGGCTCTGGCGTGACGCTGATCACCGATTTGGCCGAAGACCTGCCCGCCGTGCGGGTGGACCCCGGCCAATTAGAAAACGCTTTGATGAATTTGGCCGTGAACGCGCGCGACGCGATGGAGGGCGCGGGCCAGATCACCATCACCACCCGCGCCGCAGAGCCGGGCTTTGTGGATTTGACCGTGGCCGATACGGGCAGCGGCATCCCGCCCGAAATTGCCCCGCAGGTGTTGGAGCCCTTCTTCACCACCAAACCCGTAGGCAAGGGCAGCGGGCTCGGGCTCAGCATGGTCTATGGGTTCGTGCAGCAATCGGGTGGCACGCTCACGCTTGATAGCAGCCCCGGCAAGGGTACGCGGGTCACGTTACGCCTGCCCGTCAGCCCGGAACGCGCGCCGGTGGTGATGGCCCCGGCAGAGGCGGGCGAGGCCTGCATTCTGGCCGTGGATGACGATGCGGACCTTTTGGAAATCACCGCCGATCAGCTGCGCGGCATGGGCCATGTCGTGGTCACCGCGCCCGATGGCGCCACCGCGCTGGAACTGCTGCAAGAAATCCCCGAGATTGACCTGCTTTATACCGATCTCGCCATGCCCGGCCTTGATGGCCAAACGCTCGCCGCGCGCGCGCATGACCTGCGCCCCGATCTGCCGGTGCTGTTTACCTCTGGTGCGCCGGGCAAGGCAGGGGCAGACCTGCCAAACCTACTGCGCAAACCAGTGCCGGAAGAGGTTCTGGCCGCAGCCGTCCAAGTCAGCCTAGAGGATTACAAACGCCGCACATCGGCATCGAGCACATAGCCCGCGCCGCGTTCGGTGCGGATCAGTTGCGGCGCGCGCGGATTGGGCTCGATCTTGCGCCGCAGCCGCAAGATCAACACATCAATGGTGCGGTCGAACACCTCGCCCCCATCGGATCGGGTACGTTCCAAAAGCTGATCGCGGCTGAGCACGCATTTAGGCGCGCGCACGAAGGCTTCCAGCAGCAAAAACTCCCCATTCGTCAGCGCCACGGGCTGGCCCGCAGGCGTTTCCAAACTCCGCGCCGAAAGGTCAATCACCCATCCCGCGAAGCTGCGACGGTCGTGGTCGGCCAAATCTGCGGGCACCGCAGCGCCCCCCGCCCGGCGCAACACCGCCTTGATCCGCGCCACCAATTCGCGCGGATTGAAGGGTTTGACGACATAATCATCGGCCCCCATCTCAAGCCCCACGATCCGATCCACATCGCCGCCAAGACCCGTAAGCATAATGATCGGAATGCTTGAGGTCGCCCGCAAACGGCTGGCGAGGGCAAGGCCGTCCTGATCGGGTAGCCGCAGATCGAGCAAAATCAAATCCGGCGGCACCGGGCTGAGTTGTGGGGCGACGTCAGCCGCGCATGCGGCCTCCACCACCTCAAACTCGCGCGCCTCTAGCTCATAGCGGACAAGGTCGCGCACATCTGGATCGTCATCGACAATCAGGATCTTGGTCATCTGCGGACGGTCCTCCCACGCGCCTCCCGCGCGCCCGTTCAGGCGGCATCATAATGGGCCAAGCGGCGCCCCGCCACTGCCTTTCAAAGCACCATACCGCCCCGAAGGGTTGCACCACACGCCACATGGCCTAAGCTTGAGACACCCCTATTTGAAACCGCCTTTGTCAACGCGCGCTGGTCCAAGGGCCATCCGCGCAGAACCGCAACGGACCGCCTATGCCCAATGTCTTCATCGCCGGGGCGACTGGCTATCTTGGTCGGCACCTGTGCGCCGAATACAAACGCCGGGGCTTTCATGTCACCGCCTTGGTGCGCAACGCGAAAACCGCAGGCAATCTGGACGCGGATCGCCTTGTCGCAGCACAGGCCACCCGCCCCGAAACCTTGACCGGGCTGATGACGGGGATGGATCTGGTTGTGTCTGCCCTTGGGATCACCCGGCAAAAGGATGGGCTGAATTATCGCGATGTGGACTATCGGGCCAACTTGAACCTTTTGCGCGAGGCGGAACGCGCAGGCGTGGCGCGCTTTGCCTATGTGCATGTGCTCAACGCCGATAAGATGCGCGATGTCCCGGGGGTTGCGGCGAAAATCGCTTTTGTGGACGCGCTGCAAGCCTCCCCCATCGCCTCCACCGTGATCGCGCCAAGCGGCTTTTTCTCGGATATGTCTGATTTTCTGACCATGGCCAAAGGTGGGCGGGTTTGGCTTTTTGGCACGGGCGATCACAAGATCAACCCAATTCACGGCGCGGATCTTGCCTCCGCTACGGCTGACGCCACAACCGCAGGCACGGCTTGGTTGGATGTCGGAGGGCCGGAGGTCTTCACCCATGAGGCACTGGCGCATTTGGCCTTTGACGCGCTGCACCGCCCCGCGCGGATCACGCATCTGCCCGATGTACTGCGTCTCTTGGCTGTGCGGGTTGTGCCTGCGCTGACGCCAAAGCATATCGGCGAGCCCGTGCGCTTTTTCCTGACTGCGATGGGGATGGACATGGTTGGCGCCTTTCATGGCACCCACAAGCTTGCCGATCATTTCGCCGCGCAGGCGCGGGTAAAATGAAGCCACCGTTGTGATGACGCGCATTTGTCCCTGTTACAGGCGCAAGCCTTTCCCGAATCACAAAAATCCGAAATCAAGGGAAGACCCGAGCAGGAGAGCACGATCCATGCCATGCGCCTATCGTTCCCGTTTCGCCGCCCTTGGCGTTGCGCTTTGGTTGGCAGCGGCGCCGCCCGTTCTGGCCGAGGCGCCTTTGGCCGTGCAGATCGTCACTGCCCATACCGGACCGGTGTTCTTCCATGTGGAGCTTTCCGGCACGATCACCGCAGCCGAAGCCGTGCCCGTGGGCTTTCGCGCAGAAGGGCGGATTTTGACCCTGACGGCAGAGGTCGGCATGCGCATTGCCGAAGGGCAGATTTTAGCGCAACTCGACCCGACACAAGCCGCCGCGGCGCTCCGTGCTGCGCAAGCGCAAGATGCCGCCGCCGAAGCGATGCTGGTGCAAGCCGAGCAAGCGCGCGCCCGCGCCGCAGAACTGGCTGAACGCGGCGCGGCCACGCAAGCGGCCTTGGATGCCGCGACAGAGGCCGCTTTGTCCGCCCGTTCATCTCGCGATCAGGCCCGCGCAGCCCTTGCCAAGGCGCAGCAGGCTTTGGAAGATTGCACACTGCGCGCCCCCGCCGATGGCATTGTCACTGAGCGCGATGCCGAACCCGGCCAGATCGTCGGTGCCGCGCAAACCGTTCTAACCATTGCGCGCGACGGTGCCCGCGAGGCGGTTTTTTATGTGCCAGACTTCAGCGCGCTAGATCGGTTTCAAGGCCGGACTGTTACTCTGCGCCCGGTCGAGGGCACCGGCCCAGAACGCGAGGCGATAGTGACAGAGATTGCGCCCCTCGTGGCGGGCGAAAGTGGCACGGTGCGGGTAAAAGCGCAGCTGATAGGGGCTCCGGGTGAAAAGCCGCCGGGCTTGGGCACGGCGGTGGTGAGCGTGGTCGATCTGCCCTACGGCTCTGCGATGGCGCTGCCTTGGTCGGCGCTCGTGCGCCAAGGGGCCAAGCCCGCTGTTTGGACGGTCGACCCGAAAACCCGCCGCGCGCAACTCACCCCCATACGGGTGCTGCGCTACACCGACAATCAGATTGAGGTGGCCGAAGGGCTGTCCGAGGGGGCGTTGGTGGTGACCGAAGGGGCGCATCTTCTTTATCCCGGCCGTGTCGTGATGCAGGAGGGCGCCCAATGATCCGGGCTTTGCTGATGCTGCTCGCGCTGCCACTGGCCGCGCAGGCGCAAGAAATCGCCCCACCCCGCCCAGTGGTGAGCGAGATTGTCACCGATGCCGCAATGACCGCGCGCCAATTCCCCGGCGTGATCGCCGCCGAGGTAGAAACCACGCTTGGCTTTCAGACCTCGGGCCGGATCGGGGCACGGCCTGTGAACCTTGGCGATACCGTCAAAAAGGGGCAAGTTTTGGCCACGCTTGACCAGATCACCTTGGCCGAAGATGTCGCCGCCGCCGAGGCCGCACTGCGAGCCGCAAAAGCGCAGGCCGAATTCGCGGCGCAAAGTCTCACCCGCGCGACCGAATTGTATCGGCGCGGCGTCGCGCCCGAAGCAACACTGGAAGCGGCGCAAGCCAATGATACTGCCGCCAAAGCCAGCGTGCAGGCCGCGCAGGCCGACCTTACCCGCGCCCGCGATGCCGAAGCCTTTGGCACGCTGACCGCACCGGAGGATGGCGTTGTCAGCCTTATTCTGGCCGAACCTGGCACGGTGGTTTCTCCCGGCACCCCGGTTTTGCGGCTTGCCACCGCCGCAGGCCGCGAAGCGGTGATCGACGTGCCTGATGAGGTATTGGCGGTGCTGCCCGACGCTGCCCGCTTTACCGTTTGCACGCGTTATGAAGATGCACTCGAAACCGAGGGGCGGCTGCGGTTGATTGAGCCTGTCGCCGATGCCTCGACCCGTTCACATCGTCTGCGCATCGCGCTGGATAATGCCGGGCGCGGGTTCCGGCTGGGGGCGCTTGTCTCTGCCCGGCTCGAAATGCCCGAAGCCGGGCTTCTCACCCTGCCCCGCGCCGCGCTTTGGGAAGAGGGCGATCAAACCAAGGTCTGGCGTATTGGCCCCGCACGGCGCGCCGAAGCGGTGCGCGTGACACTGGGGCGCCAAATCGGCCCACGCGTGGTGATCACCGAAGGCCTCGCGCAAGGCGATGAGGTCTTGATCCGTGGCATTCATTCCGTTTCCGAAGGCCAAGAGCTTGGCGCGAGGGTCAGCCCATGAGTTTCAACCTGTCCGACTGGGCTTTGCGCCACCGCTCGATGGTCTGGTACATGATCATCGTCTCGATCGTTGCGGGGGTGCTGTCTTACGTCAACCTTGGACGCGAGGAAGACCCCTCCTTCACCATCAAGGTGATGTTCATCACCGCAGTGCTGCCCGGCGCCACGGCAGAAGAAACCCGCGAACAAGTCACCGACCGGATCGAAAAGAAGATGCAGGAGCTGGAGAACCTCAAGTTCACCCGCTCTGAAACCTTTCCGGGCCGCGCCGTGGTTTATGTGGAGCTGACGCCGGAAACGCGCGGGGCTGCCGTCACCCAAACATGGCTGAAGATCCGCAATATGATGTCGGATCTGACCCCGCAATTCCCTGCAGAATTTGCGGGCTATGCGATCAGCGATGATTTCGGCGATGTTTATGGCTCAATTTACGCCTTCACCGCCGATGGGTTTAGCCCGCAAGAGGTCAAAGACCGGGTGGAAGAGGTGCGCTCCGCCGTACTGACTTTGCCTGCAGCGGGGAAGGTCGAGCTTATTGGCACCCAAGACCCGGTGGTGCATGTCGAGTTTTCCGCCCGCAAACTGGCCGCTTTGGGGCTGGATCAAAGCACGGTTTTGGCAACGCTTGCGGCGCAAAACGCGATTGTCCCTTCGGGCATCATCCGCACGGCGGATGAGTTGATCGCGGTGCGCATGTCGGGGCGGTTTGCGGGGGCCGAGGATTTGGCCGCCGCGCCCTTGCGGGTGGATGACACCTTCTTCACCCTTGCCGATGTGGCCGAAGTCCGCGCGGGCTTTGCTGACCCGCCGTCTTCATTATTCCGCTACAATGGCCAGCCCGCGGTGGGGCTGATCATCGGCATGAAGCAAGGCGCCAATATCCTCGACTTCGGCGCGGAACTGACCGAGTTGATGGACCGGATCGCCACCGAATTGCCCGTTGGGATCGAACTGCATAAAGTCGCCGACCAACCCAAAGTGGTTGAGGATTCAGTGAACCACTTCCTGCGCGCTTTGGCCGAAGCGGTGGCGATTGTTTTGCTCGTCTCTTTCATTTCGCTGGGCTGGCGCGCGGGGCTGGTGGTCACAATGTCGATCCCGTTGGTGCTGGCGCTGACCTTTGTGATTTTGGATGCGATGGGGGTCACCCTGCAACGCATCTCGCTTGGGGCGCTGATCATCGCGCTTGGGCTTTTGGTCGATGATGCAATGATCGCGATTGAAACGATGATCGCGCGGCTGGAGGCGGGGGATAAAATCGCCAAAGCGGCATCCTATGCGTGGACCTCAATCGCCTTTCCGATGCTGTCTGGCACTTTGGTGACTGTGGCGGGGTTCATCCCGATTGGGCTGAACTCCTCCCAAGCGGGGGAATATACGCTCTCGCTGTTCTATGTGATCGCAATTTCGCTGATGCTGAGTTGGGTGGTGGCGGTGCTTTTTGCGCCGCTGATCGGGGCCACTGTGCTGCCCAAACACCTGCCGCATCACGACCCGCGCCCCGGCCCGCTACGCCGAGCCTTCCGCACGCTGCTCTGCGCCGCGATGCGGGCGAAATGGATCACCATCCTTGCCACGGTTCTACTGTTTGGAAGTGCGCTTTACGGCATGCGCCATATTGAGCAGCAGTTCTTCCCGGCCTCGGATCGGCCCGAATTGCTGGTCGATGTCACGATGCGGCAAAACTCTGCCATTGCGGCAACCGACACGGCGATGGCCGAACTGGATGCATGGCTCGCCACCCGGCCCGAGGCGCAATATTGGACAACCTATGTGGGCCGCTCCGCGCCGCGGTTCCTTCTTTCCCTCGACACGCCCACACCTGCTCCCTTCATGGGGCAAATGGTGGTGATGACCGCCGGGCTTGAAGACCGCAACGCGCTGCGCGCGGCGCTAGAGGAAAAAAGCCGCGATATGGCCGGCGTGGATGTCTTCACCAAGCTCATTGAGTTGGGCCCACCCGTCGGAAAGCCGGTGCAGTACCGGATCATGGGGCCAGACCGCGCCCGGCTTTTGGCTGAGGCGCGCAGTTTGGCCAAAGTGCTGGCCGATGATCCGCGCCTTTCGAACATCACCATTGACGAGGGGGAGCCCGTGCGCGTGGCGCGTGTGGTGCTGGATCAAGAACGCCTGCGCCAATTGGGGCTAACGCAAAAAGATGTCGCCCAAGCGCTGCAAACCTTGTTTGAGGGCGTCACCATCACCGAATTGCGCGATGGTCAGACCTTGGTGGATGTGGTCGCGCGCGGCGCTGAAGCCGACCGCACCTCGCTGGCCTCGCTTTCCTCGCTGCAACTGCCCTCGCCCTCGGGCGTGCCGGTGCCGCTTTTGAGTTTTGCGCATCTCGATTGGCAGATGGAGCCGCCGGTTTTGCATGCCCGCAACCGGGTGCCCACGATCAGCGTGAAAGCGGCGGTCACGGGCCGCAACCAGCCCGCCACGATCACCGCCGATCTGGCTGCCAAGATTGCCGCGCAACTCGAAACCCTTCCCGCTGGCTACAAAATCGAACCGGGCGGCGTGGCCGAAAGCAGCGGCGAAAGCCAAGCCCCGATTGTTGCTGTGGTGCCCTTGATGGTGCTGGTGATCCTGACCTTGGTGATGGTGCAGGTGCAAAGCTTCCGGCTGATGTTCATCGTGCTCGCCGTCGCGCCTTTGGGGCTGATTGGCGTTGTGGCGGCGATGTTGCCCTCCGCCCAGCCGCTTGGCTTTGTAGCGATTTTGGGGGTGCTGGCACTGGTTGGCATTTTGATCCGCAATTCACTGATCTTGATGGCCGAAGTGCAAGACTTGCTCGAGAAAGGCCACAGCCATTGGCGCGCGGTCTTTGAAGCCTCCGACAGCCGCGCCCGGCCCATTTTGCTGACTGCCGCCGCCGCCTCGCTCGCGCTCATTCCAATCTCGCGGGAGGTGTTTTGGGCGCCAATGGCTTTTGCGATGATGGGCGGGATCATCGCGGGCACGCTGATCACGCTGGTTTTTGCGCCTGCGCTTTATTGCGTTGTTTTTGGTGTTAAGCCGCCGCCGAAGGGCGAGGAAGCACCGCCAGAGCCTGTGTCAGAAGGGGCTTAACCCTCTGTTCACCCTTTTCTGCAACCCTTGGACATTCGCTTTGTCCGAGGCTTGCCATGCTAACGCCCGTGCCAACGACCACCGTGCCGACCGCCCCCGGCACCACGCCCCTGCCCTTGCCGCATGGGGCTGAGGCGGCACAGACGCGCGCGCAGCACGCCCTTCCGCAGACGCTCACCGCACAACAGCCAAGCCGCCCGGCCTCGGGCGCGCCGCCGCCCAGCACGCCACCGCCTGCAGCGGAAAACCCGGCTCAAGCTGCGCAAACCCGCGCGGGCAGCGCCACGCTGCCCCTCCCCGAAACCACCCTTGCCAGTGGCGCCACCGCCGCCCAACCGGGCGCCAGCACCGCCACCCCGGGCTCGCTTGTGGCAGCGCAAATGTTGGGGATGGAAACCGCCCCCCTGCAGGCGCTTTTGGCCCAGCAAGCCGCAACCCGCGCCCTGCCCCATCCGGTGCGCCGATCTGAGCCGCGCCCTGATGCGCCCGCTGCCGCCACCGATCACACCCCCGACGATACGTTCGACCCCAAGGCCCCGCATCTGCCGCAAACGCTTCATGGCCATCATAGCGCCAACAGCTCGGCAAATATGGATGAAGACAGCCTAGAGGTGGACGAAGCACCGGAAGATGCCGCCCCCGAACGGGCGGAAACACGGCGCGACGTGGCATTGCACCCACCGCCGCCGGACGCCCTGCCCGGCACGGCGATCACCCCATGGGTGCTCGCTGGCGCGGTCTTTGTGGGCACCTTTTCCCTGACCTTGCTTTTGCTGGCCTAAGCGCAAAGCAAAAGGCCGCCCCGAAGGACGGCCTTGAACCCGAGAAGGGGCTGATCTTACTTGATCTTGCCTTCTTTGTATTCGACATGCTTGCGCACGACCGGATCATATTTGTTCACGGTCATTTTTTCCGTCATGGTGCGGGCATTCTTCTTGGTCACATAGAAGTGCCCGGTGCCCGCCGTCGAGTTCAGACGGATCTTGATCGTCGTCGGCTTCGCCATTTTCAGTCTCCCAGCGTCGGGCACCCATGTACCCGCAAATCCTTGAAGCCCGCCTTTTAGCCAGCCGCGCTCCGGAGTCAACCGCAAAGGCGGGGCTGGCGGTGTTTTTTCGCATCTCGCCGCGCCCGGATCGCCATTGGCCCTGTCGCGCGGCTTAGACGAGCGGCTTGCCGAGGCTGCGATGCACCTGCATCACGGTTTCCGCATTCACCCCCAAAGCCGCCGCCAGATTGGCCAGATAGCGTTTTTCAGCCTCTGTATCGACCGAAATCGCCATCACAGCCGCGGTATAGACCTGCACCTTGGCCGCTTCGCCGACCTCGGCCACCAGCCCGTCAATATCAATCGGCGCATCAAGCTCGGCCTGCACAAACGCGATCTCTTCCTCGGTCGCATCGCCGAGTTGTGCGAGAATCGCGGCCTTTTCCTCTTCATCAATCACGCCATCGGCTTTGGCCGCCTGAATCATCCCGCGGATCATCAGCTTGGCTTGCGATTCGGCAGAGGCTTCCACCATCGGGTCCGCCATCGCTGCGCCAAGCATATCCGACAGGCTCTTGGCCCCGGTCGTTGCCGCGCCCGTCATGGTGCCCATCATCTTGCCAAAATTTGCCTCGGCGGCCTCGGTCATCGCGGCGGCTTGGGGCGCCCATTTGGCGAACATATCCTGCACGGCCTCTTTGCCGCCGGGCACGCCCATGCGCTGCGCAAAAGCGCCCATCTGCTCGGCCATACCGCCGGGCTGATCCGCTTTGCGCAGGGCGTCTTTCATCCCGTCCATGCCGCCCATTTGCTGAAATTTCTGCACGCCTTTCGCGGCGGCAAAGCCCACCGCCAGCGTGGCCAGTGTTTTGACGAAACTCATCTCTCCCCCCAATGTGAAATGAAACGCAGGTGAATACTGCGCGCATTCTGGCCAAAGGCCAACGGTTTCTGTGCGCGTTAGAGGTTGGCGATCAGGTCGACATAAATCTCGCGCACCTCAGCGGCGATGGCGCGCGCGCCCTCTGCCTCGACCTCAGCGAAAGAGGCAACCGGATCGACGGCAGAGACCTCCACACCCCCTTCAACCGCGCGCACAATCACATTGCACGGCAGCATCGCGCCAATCCGCGGATCTGCCTGAAGCGCTGCAAAGGCGCGCGGCGGGTTGCAGGCACCCAGAATTTTATAAGGCGTCATCTCGCGGTCCAGCTTCGCCTTCATCGTTGCGGCAACATCAATTTCGGTGATCACCCCAAAGCCGCGCTCAGCCAGCGCCGAACGGGTCCGCGCCTCGGCCTCATCAAACGGGGTGTTTTCCAATAGGCGGTTGAGTGTGTAGCTCATGGCAGGCCTCCCTTGTTCCAGCCAGAGGTGGCGCAGAAGGCGCGCCCTTCAAGGGTGGGAACCGTCAAGCCCGATCACGAAGCAGATATGCGCGGAGAACCTGTAAGCCGGATTTTGTCCGGGGTTGCCCCCTGGATGACCATTCCTCTGGGGCTGCGGTCGCCCACAGCCTCTAGCCGCCAACCCGGACCACTCGGGGCGAAGCTCCCCTGCCAAGCTTGCGCTGGCGCGTGGTCCCTATTCGGCGTTGCTCCCGGTGGGGCTTGCCGTGCCGTTCCTGTTACCAGGCCCGCGGTGGGCTCTTACCCCACCGTTTCACCCTTACCCCCGCAAGCGAGGGCGGTCTGTTCTCTGTGGCGCTTTCCCTAGGGTTGCCCCCGCCGGGCGTTACCCGGCACCGTTGCTTCATGGAGTCCGGACTTTCCTCGACCGCCCAGCTATCCGCGAAACGGAGCTATGGGCCGCCGCGGTCATCCAGTCCTCCGCGCGCGCCTGCCTTACGCCGCGAAGGGCGCAAAGGTCAATGGGCGTAAAAGTGCCTAGCTAGAGCGCCAAGAGCCGCCATCAGCCCCAAAGCGTAAGCCCAGATCGGTGATCAGTGCCATATCGGTGGCATCGAGCGGGCCAGTGTGGCGAGGCCGGAACCGCAGCCGAAATGCGGCGAGCAGCACCTCGAAGGGGGCTTCCGGGTAGCCAAAGGTTTCCGCCATCGCCATGAAGCCCGCCTCGGCCACGGGCGGGGCCATGCCACCGGCCTCTGGCATAACGGCCAGCCCTTGGCGCGCAAGCCTTGCCCAATCAAAGCGCGGGCCGGGGTCAATCTTGCGGCCCGGCGCCATATCGGAATGGGCAATCACTGCCTCGGGCACAATCGCCCAGCGCGCCATGATCCCTTCGATCAAACGCTCCAAGGCCGCCATCTGCGGCTCGGGAAAGGGCGCATCGCCAGTATTGGCCAGTTCAATGCCGATCGAACGGGAGTTCACATCCTCCCGCCCCGCCCAAGCACCCGCACCCGCGTGCCAAGCGCGCATCGCTTCGGGCACCAAAGCCTCAACCGTGCCATCTTCGGCAATCAGCCAATGGGCGGAAACTTCTGCCGCAGGGTCGCACAGCCGCGCACGCGCCGCCGCCGCGCTTCCCATGCCGGTATAGTGCAAAACGATCAGTTCAGGCTGCGCGCCCCCGCGCCGCTCGGAATAGTTGGGCGAAGCGGGGGATGTTGTCACTGACGCGCCGCCTGAAACGGACGCGGGTCCCAACCGCAGGCAAACCCATCACCGTCAGGGTCCAGGTTGCCCGGGTCTTTTTGCGGGCCGCCACGCTCCAGAAACGCCATCTGCGCCAGATCGGGCGAGACATATTTCGCGCAGGCGCGCTCGGTCTTGATCAGCTTGAAGCCGCCCCGCTTGTAAACAGGCTGCCCCGGCGCGTTCGTTGCCGAAAGCGCATAGGCGGCAAGGTTCGGTCCTGTCGCCCCGCGCGTCACCACCGGATTGGCCGCAGGGGCCATGGCATCAAGCGGTGCCCCGGCGTCTTGCGCCGCGGGCGCGGCCGGAGCCTCGGTGGCGGAGGTGGCCCGCAGCGCGGCCAAAGTATCGGCCCCAATCGTGCCATCCGAGGCCGTCGTCGCCATTGGGGCCGAAGCCTCCGCCTGCCCCGCCGCAGAGGTGACAGGCGTTGCCCCATAGCCTGTGGTGCCATAGGCCCCACCCGGTGCCACAGCTTGCGCCGGGGCCGGGGCGGCCGCTGCAGGCTGGCCCCGCAATTCCGCCTCGCGTTGGTGCAAATAGGTCTGATAGTCACCAAAGCCTACACCCGCCGCCGAATTTGGCACCGGAGGATCGCAGGCGGCCAAAGCCAAAACCGGAACAGAAAACACCAATAGCTTGCGCATTGCGCGGCTCCTTACCACCACTTCTCGGGCTTCGCGGTGAAACCTGCTGCTTTCTCAAGCACCAAGGCTTGATTGAGCAGATCGCCTTCCCCCCACGGGCGGCCAATGAGTTGAAGCCCCATCGGCAGGCCCTTGGCATCCAGCCCCACCGGCACCGAAATGCCCGGCAGACCCGCCAAGTTCACCGTCACGGTGAAGACGTCGTTGAGATACATCTCGACAGGATCGGCGTCTTTCATCTCACCAAGACCAAAGGCCGATGAGGGCGTTGCGGGCGTCAAGATCGCGTCGATGCCCGCCTCAAAGGCGAGATCAAAGTCGCGCTTAATCAGCGCCCGCACGCGCCGCGCGCGGTTGTAATAGGCATCATAGAAGCCCGCCGACAGCACATAGGTGCCAATCATCACCCGGCGCTGCACCTCAGGGCCAAAGCCCTCGGCGCGGGTTTTTTCATACATATCGACGATGCCCTCGCCCGCCCCCAGATGGGCGCGGTGCCCGTAGCGCACGCCATCATAGCGCGCGAGGTTGGACGAGGCTTCCGCCGGCGCAATCACGTAATAAGCCGGCAGCGCGTATTTGGTGTGCGGCAACGAGATATCGACGATCTCGGCCCCGGCATCGCGCAGCATCGCCGCGCCATCGTTCCAGAGTTTCTCGATCTCGGCGGGCATCCCGTCCATGCGGTATTCTTTCGGAATACCGATTTTCTTGCCGCGAATATCGCCCGTCAGCGCCGCTTCGAAATCCGGCACCGGGAAATCGACACAGGTCGAGTCCTTGGCGTCATTCGAGGCCATCGTGCCAAGCATGATCGCCGCATCGCGCACCGATTTGGTCATCGGGCCAGCTTGGTCGAGCGAAGAAGCAAAGGCCACCACGCCCCAACGGCTCACGCGGCCATAGGTCGGCTTGATGCCCACAATGCCGGTGAAGGCCGCGGGCTGGCGGATCGAGCCACCCGTATCGGTGCCGGTTGCGCCAAGGCAAAGGTCAGCGGCCACAGCCGCCGCAGAACCGCCAGACGAGCCGCCGGGCGTCAGTTGACGGTCATCGACCTTCCACGGGTTCACAACCGGGCCGTAGCAGGCGGTCTCGTTGCTGGAGCCCATGGCGAATTCGTCCATGGAGAGCTTGCCCAGCATCACCGCGCCCGCATCCCAGAGGTTTTGAGTCACGGTGGATTCGTATTCCGGCTTGAAGCCCTCAAGAATGCGCGAGGCCGCCTGAGATGCCACACCTTTGGTGCAGAACAGGTCTTTGATGCCGAGCGGAATGCCGCACATCGCAGGCGCATCACCGCCCGCAATCCGCGCATCGGCGGCTTTCGCCTGTTCCAGCGCGATCTCGGGCGTTTTGGCGCAATAGGCGTTGAGCGCATCCGCGCCCTCAATCGCCGAAAGGCAGCTTTCGGTCAGCTCGACCGAGGTGAACTCGCCCGCTTTCAGCCCGTCACGGGCGGCGGCAATGGTTAGTTTGTTCAGGCTCATTCCACCACCTTCGGCACGGCAAAGAAGCCCTCGCGGGCATCGGGGGCATTGGCGAGAATTTTCTCAGGATAGCTGCCGTCGGTCACTTCATCGACGCGGCGCTTGAGCCGCATCGGCGTGACGGAGGTCATCGGCTCGATGCCCTCCACATCCACCTCATTCAATTGTTCCATGAAGGTCAGGATGCCCGAGAGTTGCTCGGCCAGTTTCGGCAGGTCGTCTTCGGCCACGCGGATGCGCGCCAGATGCGCCACCTTGCGGGCGGTATCAATGTCGATGGACATGGGTGGGTGTCTCCGCTTGTCTGGATGCGGGTTTAGCGTCCGGGGCGGAGGCTTTCAAGCACAGCGTCCTTAACTGGCCCCTGTGACGCCTGTGCGCCTTCCCTTGTCACATATCCACGCTAGCTTTCCGGGCAGTAGATTCGTTGAAGCAACAGAAAGAGGATGACATGAACCTGATTTGGCTAGGCCATTCCGGCTTTCGTCTTGAAATTGAAAACGCCGTAATCCTGATTGACCCTTGGCTGACGGGCAACCCGGTGTTCCCAGCCGAAAAACGCGCCGAAGCGCTGGCCGGGGCCACGCATATTCTGCTCACCCACGGCCATGGCGACCATTCCGCCGATACGCTGGCCTTGGCGAAAGAACTCAATGTGCCGATCGTCGGCATTTACGACATCGTGAGCCATTGGGAAGCGCATGACGGCATTGACGGCATTGGCTTCAACAAAGGCGGCACCGTTGATTTGGGCGGCGCGAAGGTGACGATGGTGCCTGCGATGCACTCTTCGTCAATCAGCGGGCCGACCGGGCCGATTTATGCGGGCGCTGAGTCGGGCTATATGATCGCGGGCGAAGGCCAAACGATCTACCTTTCGGGCGACACCTGCATCAGCTCAGAAATGCAGTGGATGGGCGAGTATTTCCAACCCGATATCGGCATTCTTGCTGCCGGTGGCCATTTCACCATGGATATGCGCGCCGCTGCTTGGGCAGCGAAGAAATACTTCAATTTCAAGACCGTGATCCCGTGCCATTACCGCACCTTCCCGCTGCTGGAACAATCAGCGGCGGCACTGGTGGAAGGGCTACCGGATGTGCAGGTGATTGAGCCGCAGGTGATGGAAGCGATCAGCCTGTGATCCAAGGGTTGCAAGGGAGCGGCGTGACGACTATATGACGCCGCGAGAGGTTGGCGCGGGCGAGCGCCTCGCCAACCCGGTCAGGTCCGGAAGGAAGCAGCCGCAACGAGCCCCGCTTGGGTCGCTGTCCAGCCTCTCACCCTCCCATCGCATTTCGACTTCGGCTTGAAAGCCTTGGCGTTGGCCATAGCGCATCAGAAAACGCGACGCTTGTCTCGTGCCATTCCCGCCGATAGATATTCTTTAGACGCTTTCAGACCGTCTCACGGAAATGGCATTTGCTTGGGGCGGTTCGATGGGCGCTGCGCAACGAAACATCAGCGCGGAGAAACTCGCCTATCTGAAGCGCATGAAGGCTTTTCAGCGCGAATTGGAGGCGCTTCAACCGCTCTTCGAGGTCGAGACTGCCATCTATGCAGAACAGCCCTGCGTAACCGGGCCGCTCCCCCTCGCTGTTGACCTTTACCGCCCGGAAACAGGCCGCGATTGGCCCGTGGTGATCTGGCTGCATGCGGGCGGCTTCATCGCAGGATCGCGCGAAAAAAAGCTCCATAGTGTCATTGCCGGGCATTTCGTGCGCCACGGCTACGCCGTCGCCATCCCCGATTATCGGCTACACCGTCAGCGCCCCCTTCTCAAAAAGCCAATGCGGCGGCTCATGCGTGACCTCGTGGCCGAGGCCGCTGCGACAGAAGACCCGATGCAACGAATCTTCCAGCGTGATCGCGCCTTGGCCGTGGTCGAAGATTGCGGAGCATTACTCCGCTGGCTTGAAAAAGAGGGGCCTTCCCGAGGCTTGGGCAAGGAAATCATTTGGGCCGGGTCATCGGCCGGAGCGATTTCCGCGCTTAATGCCCTCTATCTGCTGCCACAATTGCGGATTGAGCCCTTCAACGTGCGCTCTGCGATGATCAGTTCAGGCGGCTTTGCCTATGGCCGCTTTGCAAAACCGGGAACCGCGCCGGTGCTGGCATTGCATGGCCCTGAGGACAGCCGCGTGCCAATCGGCTCGATCCGCGCGCTCAAAGCGCGTTTAGGCAACGAAATCACGCTGATTGAAAGCGACACTTTGCTACACGGGGAAATCGGGTTCACGCCCGATGAGGCGCTTGGCGTTGCGGTCGACAGGCTTGTGACGTTTGACCAAGCCGCAGCCAAGCAATTCTCCTTCACGCGCGTTCCGGAAGCTGGCGTTACAAAGAACACGCGCCAAGATTGATGCGGCGCCGAGCAAGACCCGAAGCACCTTCCAAACCGCGACAATCTGCCTAAGTTGCACCTTCGCGCGGGCAGGCGTTTGGTACCCGCATCTGCACCGCGTATGCCCCGCACTGTGCAGACTTTCTTATCTGCACTCAAGGAGGCACTCAATGAAGACGATCTCTCTCACCGCTGCGGCGGTCCTTTTGGCGTTGCTTGGCGCACAAAGCGCCGTTGCGAAAGATTGCCGCGCTTACGGCGTATGCGAACAAGAGTGTTTGGGCGGATCTTCCGCGACGGCGAGCAGCGCAGCAAAGCAAAGCTGCAAAGCGCGCTGCATGGCCGCCAGAAAAGGCTGCGCTACGATTGACCAGTAAGACAAGCTGGCTCGGACCAATTTTCCCGAGCCTTACTTCCGCCTAAACACGCGCCGCGCGCATAGCGCGGCGCCCCACGGCATCGGTTTGACTTGGCCCACCGCCTCGCTAGACTGCGCGAGCAATTCAGGAGCGCCCATGACCGACGCCGAAAGCCCCGCGCAAAACCCCTCGGGCTATCAGGTTCTTGCCCGCAAGTACCGCCCCGCCACCTTTGCCGATTTGATCGGGCAGGAGGCGATGGTGCGCACGCTGAAAAACGCCTTTGCGGCAAGCCGGATCGCTCAAGCCTTCATCATGACGGGGATTCGCGGCACCGGCAAAACCACCACCGCGCGGATCATCGCCAAGGGCCTTAACTGCATCGGCCCCGATGGGAACGGCGGACCAACGACCGAGCCCTGCCTTGAATGCGAACACTGCAAGGCCATTGCCGAAGGTCGGCACGTGGATGTGCTGGAAATGGACGCCGCCTCGCGCACCGGGGTGGGCGACATTCGCGAGATCATTGAAAGCGTGAACTACCGGGCCGCCTCCGCGCGCTACAAAGTCTATATCATCGACGAAGTGCATATGCTTTCGACCTCGGCCTTCAACGCGCTTTTGAAAACGCTCGAAGAACCGCCGGCGCATGTGAAGTTTATTTTCGCCACCACCGAGATTCGCAAAGTGCCGGTGACGGTGCTCAGCCGCTGCCAGCGCTTCGATTTGCGCCGCATCGAGCCTGAGGTGATGATTGCGCATTTGCAAAAGGTGGCCGGGCTGGAAAA
Organism: Rhodobacter aestuarii; assembly: GCF_900156655.1. Taxonomy (GTDB): domain Bacteria; phylum Pseudomonadota; class Alphaproteobacteria; order Rhodobacterales; family Rhodobacteraceae; genus Rhodobacter; species Rhodobacter aestuarii. The sequence goes on from NZ_FTOG01000006.1 coordinate 226,893, forward strand.
TGCGCAGATCGCCGAAGATGCTCTGGCGCTGATTACCCGCGCGGCTGAAGGCTCGGTTCGCGATGCGATGTCTTTGCTCGATCAGGCGATTTCCCACGGCGCGGGCGAAACCACCGCCGATCAGGTGCGTGCGATGCTGGGGCTGGCCGATCGCGCCCGTGTGCTGGACCTGTTCGACCACATCCTGAAGGGCGATGCCGCCGCCGCGCTGACCGAACTTGGCGCGCAATATAGTGACGGCGCGGACCCGATGGCGGTTCTGCGCGATCTCGCGGAAATCACCCATTGGGTTTCGGTGATCAAAATCACCCCCGAAGCGGCAGACGACCCGACCGTGCCGCCCGAGGAACGCACGCGCGGGCAAGCGATTGCCGCGGCGATCCCGATGCGGGTGCTCAGCCGGTTTTGGCAGATGCTATTGAAAGCGATTGAAGAGGTGGCGGGCGCACCAAACGCGATGATGGCCGCGGAAATGGCGCTCATTCGGCTCACCCATGTGGCCGACCTGCCCGACCCGGAAACGCTGATGCGCAAGGTGATGGGTGGCCCCGGTGCTGCGGGCGGCGCGGGCCCTGCACAAGGCGGTGGCGGGGGCGGTGGTGGCCCGCGCGCCGAAGCCACAACCCGGCATATGCTGGGCGGGCGGCCTTTGCATATGTCTGGCTCGGCGGCGCTGGCCGTGCAGCCTGCAGCCTCGGCCTTGGCGCGATATGCCAAGTTTGAAGATGTGGTCGAACTGATCGCCAAAATGCGCGACGGGCTTTTACGGCACCAAGTGGAGCGCGGCGTGCGGCTGGTAAGCTACGCCCCCGGCCGGATTGAGTTTGAGCTTGCCCCCGATGCGCCGCGCGACTTGGCGCAGACACTTGCGCAACGGCTGCAAGGCTGGACCGGCGCGCGTTGGGGCGTTTCGGTTGTGTCCGAAGGGGGCCAGCCAACGCTCTTTGAGCGTGAAAATGCCGCGAAACTGGCTGCGGAAGCCGAGGCGCGGGCCGAAAACGCGGTTGTGCAGGCGATCTTTGCCGCCTTCCCGCAAGCCGCGTTTGAACAGATCACCCTCGCCGCAGAGCTAGAGGCTGAACAAGCCGCCGAAGCGCTGCCAGAGGTGGAAGACGAATGGGATCCTTTCGAGGACAACTAACATTGAGGAGAAAGTAATGCTGAAGGGTTTGGGCCAGTTGGGTGACATGGCCAAAATGATGAAAGCCGCCAAGGAAATGCAGGAGCGGATGCTGCAACTGCAAGACGAGCTTGGCCGGATGATCGTGGAAGGCGAGGCCGGTGGCGGTTTGGTCAAGGCGCGCGTCACCGCCAAGGGCGAGTTGACCGGGCTTGAAATTGATCCGTCGATCTTTGTGCCTTCGGAAAAGGAAGTGGTCGAAGATCTGATCATCGCCGCCGTGAAAGACGCGCAAGCCCGCGCGCAAGACAAAGCCGGTGAAGAACAGCGCAAGCTGATGGGCGATCTGGGCCTGCCCGCTGATATGAACTTCCCGGGCTAAGATGAGCCTGGGGGCTGGCGGGGGCCGCGACGAGATCGAGGCGCTGATCGCGCTGATGGCGCGGCTGCCGGGGCTTGGCCCCCGCTCTGCGCGGCGTGCCGTCTTGCATTTGCTGCGCCGCCGGGAGGGACAGATGGCCCCTTTGGCGGCGGCGCTGGCCCGCGTCGCCGAAACCGCGCGCGATTGCCCGGTTTGCGGCAATATCGCCGTGGGCGGCACTTGCGAGATTTGCGAAAACCCCGCCCGCGCCACTGGCGAGATTTGCGTTGTGGAAGATGTGGCCGACCTTTGGGCCATGGAGCGCGGTGGCGCGTTCAAAGGCCGCTATCATGTTTTGGGCGGCACGCTTTCCGCGCTGGATGCCGTGGGGCCGGAAGAACTGGGCATTCCACGATTGGTCGAGCGGGTGCAAGCGGAGCATGTGACCGAGGTGATCTTGGCGCTCAATGCCACGGTCGAAGGCCAAACCACCGCGCATTATATTGCCGAAGCGCTGGAGCGCACCGGGGCCAGTGTGACCTCGCTGGCGCAAGGCGTGCCGATTGGCGGCGAGCTGGACTATCTTGATGATGGCACAATTTCTGCGGCGCTGCGCGCCCGACGGGCTTTGTGATGGCCACAAGCGCTGAAACCATCTCTTTCTTTCTGGAGCAGCTTGAGGGGCGTGGCGTGACCGCGCGCAAGATGTTTGGCGAATATGGGGTCTATGCGGGCGGCAAGATGGTCGCGCTCATTTGCGATGACACGCTCTTTGTGAAGCAATTGCCCGAGGCGGCCGCCTATTTGGGCGCGCCCGAAGAAGCCCCGCCCTACAAAGGGGCGAAGCCACATTTCCGGATCAGCGCCGATCAATGGGAAGATGGCGATTGGCTTTGGGGGCTGATTTCATTGATGGAAACCCATCTCCCCATGCCCAAGCCAAAGGCGCGCAAACCCAAAAGGGAGGGTTAACCCCTTCTCAAGAAGCATTGATCCACCTCGCCCCCCTCGGTATCAGGGGGAAAAGCTGTTTTGGATGTTGCAGATGAACCGCCTTTATCACGTTGCCCTTTCGCCCTTTTGCCGCAAGGTCCGCCTGACTTTGGCGGAAAAGAAGATCGAAGTGGAACTGGTCGAAGAGCGTTACTGGGAGAAAAGCACCGAATTCACGCGCCGCAACCCCGCAGGCAAGGTGCCCGTGCTGCGCTATGACAATCGGCTGTTCTCCGAAAGTCAGGCGATCTGCGAATACATTGACGAGATCGTACCCGACCCGCAGTTGATGCCGCGCGACCCCGAGGCGCGCTATGAGGTGCGCCGCCTCTGCGCGTGGTTTGATGACAAGTTCAACAGCGAAGTCACCACCAAGGTGATGGGCGAGCGCGTTTGGAAGAAGGTGCAGAAAAAAGGCTACCCCGACAGCAAGACGATCAAGGAAGGCTTGGCGGCGATCAAGTTCCACATTGATTACATGGGCTGGCTTTTAGATCAGCGCCGTTGGCTGGCGGGGGATGTGATGACCTTGGCCGATTTTTCCGCTGCCGCGCATATGAGTTGCCTCGATTACATCTCGGATGTGGATTGGCATCGCTCGGAAGTGGTCAAGCAATGGTATGCGAAAATCAAATCGCGCCCGGCCTTCCGCTCGCTTTTGGCAGACCAATTGCCGGGCATGCCCCCCTCGCCGCAATATGCGGAACTGGATTTTTAAGCGCATCAGCGGCACGGCACAGCGGAGGCGCACCTGCAAGATCTGAAGACACGGCTGGTAGAGCGCGCCCTTTTTGAGGGTTTTGCCAAGGCGCGCATCACCCGGCCCGATGCGGTGCCGCATTTGCCAGAGGCGCTTACCGGGTTCGTCGAGGCCGGGCACCACGGGCAAATGCGCTGGATGGAAGAGCGGATGCATTGGCGCGCCGATCCGGCCGCTCTTTGGCCCGAAGCGCGCTCTGTCATTATGCTGGCGGAAAGCTATAGCCCCGAGACAGACCCGCGCGCCGCGACCAAGGTAAAAGACGGCGGCGCGATTTCCGTCTATGCGCAGGGCAAGGATTACCATGACCTTGTGAAACGCCGCCTAAAACGGTTGGGGCGTTGGCTGATTGAGCAAGAGCCTTGCGAGATCAAGGTTTTCGTCGACACCGCCCCGGTGATGGAAAAACCGCTGGCGCAGGCGGCGGGTTTGGGCTGGCAGGGCAAACATACCAACCTTTTGGCGCGCGATCTGGGCAATTGGGTGTTTTTAGGCGCGCTCTTCACCACGCTTGAGTTGCCACCCGACGCGCCCGAGGTCAGCCATTGCGGATCTTGCACCGCCTGTTTGGACGCCTGCCCCACCGGGGCCTTTCCCGCGCCCTATCAGATCGACGCGCGGCGCTGCATTTCTTATCTGACCATCGAACATCATGGACCGGTTGCCCCGGACCTACGCCCGCTGATGGGCAACCGCATTTATGGCTGTGATGATTGCCTCGCCGCCTGTCCATGGAACAAATTCGCCGTTGCCGCGCAGGATATCGGCTATGCGCATCGCCACGGCACGCCGCCGCTGGCGGAGCTTCTCGCCCTTGACGACGCCGCCTTCCGCGCACGCTTTGCGGGCAGCCCGATCAAGCGGATCGGTCGCAACCGAATGGTCCGCAATGCGCTTTATGCGGCGGGCAATTCTGGCTTGGCAGCGCTTCTACCCCCGGTGCAGGCCCTTCTGGACGACCCGGACCCAACCGTGGCAGAGGCCGCGCGCTGGGCGCATGGCTGCCTTGCGGGCAAAACGCCGCAATAGCCCTTTCCCCCGGCGCGCGGATCGCTAGGTTTGCGCCATGCGCCCAACCGCCCCTTCCAGCCCGGCCCCGATGCCGAGCCCCGTCACCGGTATTGCCCTCAAGGTTCTGTCGGTTCTCTTTTTTATTGCGATGGCGAGCCTTGTGAAAGCGGTCGCCCCGCATGTGCCGCCCGGCGAAACGGTCTTCTTCCGCTCGCTTTTCGCGCTGCCAGTGATTTTGGCGTGGCTGATCTGGCGGCGTGAATTGCGCGTGGGGTTCAAGGTCAAAAGCCCGATGGGCCATGTTTGGCGCGGCGTCGCGGGCACCACGGCGATGGGGCTCAACTTTGCCGCCATTGCACTGCTACCGCTGCCCGAGGTCACCGCGCTTGGCTACACCGCGCCCCTTTTGGTGGTGATCTTTGCGGCGATGTTTTTGGGCGAGAACGTGCGCGCCTATCGGCTTTCGGCGGTCAGCCTTGGGTTGGTAGGTGTGCTGATCGTGCTCTGGCCTCGTTTGGGCGGTGTGAGCGGCGATAACCCGGTAGAGGCTTTGGGCGCAGTGCTTGCCGTAATGGGGGCGACCTTTGCCGCGCTGGCGCAAGTGTTCATCCGCAAAATGGTCGCCACCGAGCGCACCTCGGCAATTGTGTTTTGGTTCACCATCACCTCGGCGGGGCTGTCGTTGATTAGCTTGCCCTTTGGCTGGGTGATGCCCGGCCCACGCGAAGCGATTTTGCTGATTTCTTGCGGGCTTTTGGGGGGCTTGGGGCAGATCTTCCTGACCTCGTCTTACCGCTTCGCCGATGCCTCGATCGTCGCGCCATTTGACTATGTCTCGATGCTGTTTGCGCTGGGGATCGGCTATTGGTTCTTTGACGAAGTGCCCACGCTTTGGATGCTGGGCGGCGCGGGCCTGATCATTTTCGCGGGCGTAATGATCATCTGGCGCGAACATCGGCTGGGGCTGGAGCGCAAGCGGGCGCGTAAAGCGGTCACGCCGCAGGGCTGAGTCGTCTCGCAACGATTTGTCGGCCCAATATGACCCAGAGCAATGACGTAGGTCCGATTCGGTGCTAATCTGTCAAAGATGAAGCTGAAGGAGGCAGACATGACCCGTCACATCATCGACCATGCCGAGCCAAAGGCTGAAGGCACCCGCACCGCCCAATATGTGGATATGGACCGCAAAGCAGGCGTGCATCCCGCCGTGGAAGAACTGAGCCAACGCCCGGAAGATCGTTCCGGCGCGAAAGTGCGGGAATTTGTGCGCATCGCGCGCGAAGAAGCCAAGGCGGAAGACTGATCCGACCCAAATCGGACCTCGCAGGAAGATCGGCCCGCACTGCCAAGGGTGGGCCGAAATGGGAGAAGGGCACGCCTCTGGCGTGCCCCCGTAGCAAATTTCGCCTTTGCGACCCCGAAAGGGGCTGATCAGCGGCCAGCCGCTTAGGCGCGCACGAGTTTCTCGTAGCTTTCCGCGATATCGCGGGTAAGTGCGCCCACCTCAAAGTGGAAGTCCCCGATTTGACCCACCGGGGTGACTTCGGCGGCCGTGCCGGTGAGCCAGCATTGCTCGAAACCCGCCAGTTCCACGGGCTCGATATGGCGTTCGTGGACGGTGATCCCTTTTTCCTTCAGCATGGCGATCACCGTTTGGCGGGTGATGCCGTTGAGGAAGCAATCCGGAAGCGGCGTGTGCACTTCGCCGTTCTTGACGAAGAAGACGTTCGCCCCGGTCGCCTCGGCGACATAGCCGCGATAGTCCATCATCAGCGCGTCCGAGCACCCTTTCGCCTCGGCGGCGTGTTTTGACATGGTGCAGATCATGTAAAGACCCGCCGCCTTGGCCGCCGACGGAATGGTGTGCGGATCAGGGCGACGCCATTTGGAGATGTCGAGCTTGGCGCCCTTCATCTTCGCATCGCCATAATAGTTGCCCCATTCCCAACCCGCGATCGCCATGCGCACCGGGTTTTTGCGCGCCGAAACGCCCATATCTTCGCCCGCGCCACGCCATGCCACGGCGCGCACATAGGCGTCTTTCCAGCCATTGGCTTCCAGCATCGCGTATTTCGCGGCTTCGATCTCTTCGACCGAGTAGGGGACTTCCATATCCAGCAGTTGCGCCGATTTGCGCAGCCGTTCGGAATGCTCCACCCCTTTGAAGATCTTGCCATTGTAGCAGCGTTCGCCCTCGAACACCGACGAGGCGTAATGCAGCGCATGGGTCAGGATATGGACCTTGGCATCGCGCCATTCGACCATTTCCCCATCCATCCAGATCTTACCATCACGATCATCATATGCGCCGTCCATGCTGCCCTCCTTGAGCCCAAATTGTCATAAGTTGCGCCAAACGGGCCAGAACAGGTCAGAAAGTTGCGCAACTTCCCGGTCTCGGTAACAATTGATTCTTGGAAAGTCAACAAGACTGCCCTAAAAGGATCAAAAGCGAGGATCACATGGCCGAGACCGGGGCATCTGGGGGCGAAACGCTCCTGTTTCTGACCGACGAACAATTGCGCAAAGGCATCGAGGCGATGTTCTTTGCTTATCGTGGCTTTACCGCCGATCCGGACCGGATTCTGGAGAAGCACAATTATGGGCGCGCACATCACCGCGCGATCCACTTCATCAATCGCGAACCCGGTCTGACGGTGACAACGCTCATTTCCGTTCTGGGCGTCACCAAGCAAAGCTTGAACCGGGTGCTGCGAACCTTGATTGAGGATGGGCTGGTAGAGAGCCGGGTGGGCAACCGCGACAAGCGCGAGCGCAACCTTTACCTGACCGAGGCTGGCGCGGAGTTGGAGCATGAGCTTTCAAAAGCGCAGCGCGGGCGGATGCGGGCGGCCTATCGTGCCGCAGGGCCACAAGCGGTGGCCGGGTTCCGGCAGGTGCTTGAGGCGATGATGGACCCTGATCTGCACCGTCACTACCAGATGCTGAAGGATGAAGCATGAGCGCCAATGCGCCACATTTGCTGATCGTCGATGATGACGAACGAATCCGGGGGCTCTTGCACAAGTTCTTGGCGCGCAATGGCTTTTTGGTGACTGCCGCACGCGATGCGGCGCATGCGCGCAAGCTGCTCGCCGGGCTCGAATTCAACCTGATCGTGCTGGACGTGATGATGCCGGGCGAAGACGGGCTGAGCCTGACGCGCGATCTGCGCGCGAAAATGTCGACCCCGATCCTGCTTTTGACCGCGCGCGGCGAGACCCGCGACCGGATCGAGGGGCTCGAGGCAGGCGCGGACGACTATCTGCCCAAACCCTTTGAGCCCAAAGAATTATTGTTGCGAATCAATGCGATCTTGCGTCGCGTGCCGGAAACCACCGCCTCTGGCCCGAAGTTTTTGGGGCTGGGTCCGCTGCGCTATGAGATTGAGCGGGGCGAGTTGTGGCAAGGGGATGCCGCAGTGCGGCTCACCGCGACCGAGGCCGCGCTGATGCGGATTTTTGCGGCGCATTCGGGCGAAGTGATCAGCCGCGCCGATCTGATTGACGAATTGGGCCGGGATCGCTCCGCCAGTTCGGAAGAAGGGGCGGGCGACCGCGCGGTGGACGTTCAGATTACCCGCTTGCGGCGCAAGATCGAGCCCGATCCGCGCGAACCGCGCTACCTGCAGACAGTGCGTGGTGCCGGGTATATGCTCGCACCGGACTGACCACTAAAACGGCAACACGCGCCAAGCCAACCCCATGAGGCAGCGACAAAAAAGCGCGAATCGGGGGAAGTTGCGGCTTTTCGCCTCACCCCATTGTGATTGTCTGCTGGACTGACAAGGGCGTCGGCGTTAAACGGAACGCATGGCAGGCCGCCCCCAGAAGCGGCCTGCAACGGCGCATCGGCTTGAAATCCAGGCTCGGGAAGGGAGAAGACTCGTGTCCCACGCAGAAGACTACGAAGGCACTCGGAGGGATTTCCTCTATCATGCTACCGCCGCGACGGGTGTCGTGGTGGCGGGCGCGGCCGTTTGGCCGCTGATCAACCAAATGAACGCTTCAGCAGACGTTAAAGCGCTCGCGTCGATTTTCGTTGACGTGTCGAGCGTTGAAGTGGGCACCCAGCTGACCGTGAAATGGCGCGGCAAGCCGGTGTTCATTCGTCGCCGCGATCAAAAAGACATCGACCTTGCGCGTTCGGTCCCGGTTTCGTCGCTGCGCGACAAATCGGCTGAAAACGCCAACAAACCCGGCGCGGAAGCGACCGACCAAAACCGCACGCTGGACGAAGCCGGCGAATGGCTGGTGATGATCGGCGTTTGCACCCACCTCGGCTGCGTGCCGATGGGCGGCGCTTCGGGTGATTTCGGTGGCTGGTTCTGCCCCTGCCACGGCTCGCACTACGACTCTGCTGGCCGTATCCGCAAGGGCCCGGCGCCGCGGAACCTTGATATCCCGCTGGCGGCCTTCGTCGACGACACCACCATCAAGCTGGGCTGAGGGGAAGACACATGTCCGGAATTCCGCACGACCATTACGAGCCCAGAACGGGCATCGAAAAGTGGCTGCATGATCGTATGCCGATTGTCAGCCTGATTTACGACACCATTATGATCCCCACGCCGAAGAACCTGAACTGGTGGTGGATCTGGGGGATCGTCCTTGCCTTCACGCTGGTGCTGCAAATCGTCACCGGCATCGTGCTGGCGATGCACTACACCCCGCATGTTGATCTGGCTTTCGCCTCGGTCGAGCACATCATGCGCGACGTGAACGGCGGCTGGGCGCTGCGTTACATCCACGCCAACGGCGCTTCGCTGTTCTTCTTGGCGGTCTATATCCACATTTTTCGTGGTCTCTACTACGGCTCCTACAAGGCGCCGCGCGAAATCACCTGGGTCATCGGTATGGTTATCTACCTGCTGATGATGGGCACCGCGTTCATGGGCTACGTGCTTCCGTGGGGGCAAATGTCCTTCTGGGGCGCCACCGTTATCACCGGCCTCTTCGGTGCGTTCCCGGGCTTTGGCCCTGGCGTGCAAGAATGGCTGCTCGGTGGGCCGGCGGTCGACAACGCTACGCTTAACCGCTTCTTCTCGCTGCACTATCTGCTGCCCTTCGTGATCGTGGCTATGGTCGCGCTGCACATCTGGGCGTTCCACACCACGGGCAACAACAACCCGACCGGTGTTGAAGTGCGTCGCGGTTCGAAAGAAGAAGTCGAAAAAGACACCCTGCCCTTCTGGCCCTACTTCGTGATCAAAGATCTGTTCGCGCTGGCGCTGGTGATGGTCGTGTTCTTCGCGGTCGTGGCTTACATGCCGAACTACCTTGGCCACCCGGATAACTACATCCAAGCGAACCCGCTTTCGACGCCTGCACACATCGTGCCGGAATGGTACTTCCTGCCGTTCTACGCGATCTTGCGCGCCTTCACCGCCGACGTTTGGGCTGTGGCTCTGGTTGACGGGATCACCTTCGGCGTCGTTGACGCCAAACTGTTCGGTGTTATCGCGATGTTCGGCGCGATCATCGCGATGGCGCTGGCCCCGTGGCTCGACACCTCAAAAGTCCGCTCGGGCTCCTATCGTCCGAAGTTCAAACTGTGGTTCTGGCTGCTGGTTGGCGACTTCATCCTGCTTACTTGGGTGGGGGCGATGCCGACCGAGTTCCCGTATGACTGGATCTCGCTGATCGGGGCGACCTACTGGTTCGCGTATTTCCTTGTGATCCTGCCGCTGCTTGGCGCGATCGAAAAACCGACGCCGATGCCGGCGACGATTGAGGAAGATTACAACAGCCATTACGGCAATCCGGCCGAGTGAGAGAAGAGGACTGAAATCATGAAAAAGCTTCTGATCTCTGCTGCTTCCGCGCTGATGCTTAGCGCTGGTGGTGCGATGGCCGTCGACCACAACGTGCCTGACGTTGCTTTCAGCTTCGAAGGTCCGTTCGGCACCTATGATGTGGACCAACTGCGTCGTGGCTTCCAAGTCTACTCGGAAGTCTGCTCGGCCTGCCACGGCATGAAATTCGTGCCGATCCGCACACTCGCCGATGATGGCGGCCCGCAACTCGACCCGGCCTTCGTGCGTGAATACGCCGCTGGCTTGGACGGTGTGCTGGACCCGGAAACCGACGAGGAACGTGACCGTAAAGAATCCGACATGTTCCCCGAACGTGTTGGTGACGGCATGGGCCCGGACCTCTCGGTGATGGCGAAAGCGCGTGCGGGCTTTATGGGCCCGAACGGCCTCGGCCTGAACCAGCTCTTCAAAGGCATGGGCGGTCCGGAATACCTCTACAACTACATCATCGGCTTCGAAGAAAACCCGGAATGTGCTCCGGATGGGATCGACGGCTACTACTACAACCACACCTTCCAAGTTGGCGGCGTGCCGGACAGCTGTAAGGACGCCAATGGCGTGAAGATCACCCATGGTAGCTGGGCGCAAATGCCCCCGCCGCTCGTGGAGGATCAAGTGGAGTACGAAGACGGCACCCCGGCCACCATCGAACAGATGGCCTATGACGTCTCGGCCTTCCTGATGTGGGCTGCCGAACCGAAGATGATGGCGCGCAAACAAATGGGCTTCGTGGCGGTTCTGCTGCTCGGCCTGATGACCGTGCTGCTCTATCTGACCAACAAACGGCTCTGGGCGCCCTACAAAGGCAAACGCCACTAAGCCGTTCCCGAGCCTGAGATAAGAAAACGCGCCCTTCGGGGCGCGTTTTTGTTTGTAGGCTGCGGCGTCTCACATGCGCCCCCAACATAGAAAAGGCCCCGGCAAGCGCCGAGGCCATAAACGCTCAAGCCAATCAGAGGTTTCAGCCGCGCACGCCGTAACGCGCCAAGAACATTTCGACCGCGCCCTCAATGATCCGGTGGCGGCTTTCGTCCGTCACCTCATGGATCACACCGCAGACAAGGCAATTGTGGATTTCAACCTTGCACAGTTCGGAAAATTGATCCGCCGCCAAGGCATAGTCTTCAATCACCAACTCGCCCCGCGCCACGGCGGTTTTGAGATATTCCACCAGACGCGCGCGGACCAATTGCGGCCCCGAGGCATAGAACTGTTGCCCCAATTCCGGGAACCGGTCGCTTTCCGCCACGCAAAGCCGATAGGTCTGTCGCCCCAGATCGGAGCGCAGATAATCAATGATTGCGCCAGCCGCATAGCGCAGCACCTGCGCCACCGGCTTTTCATCAGCGTAGATAAACTCCACCGCCTCATCGGCTTGGCGTTCGCATTCCCCCGTGGCGATGGCCATAAACAAAAGACGTTTATCCGGGAAATAGCTGTAGAGCGTTGCCTTCGACACGCCCGCCTCGCGCGCGATGTCGTCGACCGAGGCGCCCTCGAATCCGTCGCGCAAGAAAACCTTACGCGCCCCTTCGATCACCTGATCGAACTTACGGCCTTTGCGGATCGTGCTCGTTTCCTTTGTCATGCAACATCCCTTCGCCGCCACAATAGCCCGGCAGCGCCATAAGCGACAAGGCATCCAATGGTCGGTATCGCAAGGTTCTGATCGGAGCTGGCCTTGTCCCGGCCTTTGCAGACGCTAAACTGAGGCCATGCTCAAATTCCTCTCCAGCCTTCTGGCCGACCCGCAACCGCATCATGATCCGCTCACGGCGGAAGATGCCGAACTGGCGCTGGCGGCGCTTTTGGTGCGGCTGGCCCGCTCTGACAACCATTATGGCGCCGATGAACGCCAACATATCGAGCAGGTCCTGGCGACGCGGCGCGGGCTAGGCCATGGCGAAGCGACGGCTTTGCGCGAACGCGCCGAGGCCGCAGAGGCAGAGGCCCCCGACACGGTGCGCTTCACACGCGCGCTCAAGGAAAAGATCGCCTATGAGGACCGAATCGGCGTGATTGAGGCGCTTTGGGACGTCGCCTTGGCCGATAATGAACGCGCCCCCGAAGAAGATGCGCTGATCCGGCTCGCCGCCAATCTGCTTGGCGTCAATGATCGCGATTCGGGCTTGGCGCGCCAACGGGTGGTGGCGGCGCGCGGCTGAACCATCGTTCAGCGCCTAAAGTTGCGGCGCTTGCCTGTCCTTTTGGCGCTTACCCTTGGGGAAAGACCAACTCGCCGTTGCATTCGGCTCAAAAATCGCGCCAAGTTGACCGACCGGACAAACAGAAGCCGAGCCGTGACAGACCCCGTGACCCAAACTGCCCCCGTCATTGAAATCCGCAACCTGCACAAAAGCTATGGGCCCCTAGAGGTGCTCAAGGGCGTGTCGATCCGGGCCGAAAAGGGCCATGTGGTCTCGCTCATTGGCTCTTCGGGTTCGGGCAAATCCACCCTTTTGCGCTGCTGCAACCTGCTGGAAGACAGCCAGCAAGGCGAGGTCATCTTTGCGGGCGAACCCGTGCGCTGGCAAGGCGCGGGGCTGGCCCGCCGCCCCGCTGACCGCGCGCAGGTCACTCGGTTTCGCACCAATCTTTCGATGGTGTTTCAGCAGTTCAACCTGTGGAGCCACATGACGATCTTGCAAAACGTCATGGAGGCGCCTGTCACAGTGCTGGGCCGCAAACCCGCCGAGGTGGAGCCGCTCGCGCGCAGCCTATTGGCAAAGGTCGGCATTGGCGACAAAGCCGATAACTGGCCCGCGCAGCTTTCGGGGGGCCAGCAGCAACGCGCCGCGATTGCGCGCGCGCTGTGCATGCAGCCCGAAGCGCTATTGTTTGATGAGCCAACCTCCGCGCTTGACCCCGAATTACAGCAAGAAGTGGTGAAGGTGATCAAAGACCTTGCCGCCGAACATCGCACGATGATCCTTGTGACCCATGACATGCGCTTGGCCGCAGAAGTGTCTGACCATGTCGTGTTTCTGCATCAGGGCCTGATCGAAGAGGAAGGCCCGCCCGAAACCCTTTTTGGCGCGCCCAAATCGGAGCGCCTGCAACAATTCCTGTCGGCCACCGCGCCGGCCTGAGTGAAGACCCCAACTTTGGAGAGAGCCATGAAGAAGCTGATCCTGACCGCTGCCGCGCTTGCGCTGACCGCGGGCACCGCCTTTGCCAACGACGTTGTCCGTATGGGCACCGAGGGTGCCTACCCTCCCTACAACTTCATCAACGACAAGAATGAAGTGGACGGTTTCGAGCGCGAACTGGGCGATGCGCTGTGCGAAAAAGCCGGTCTGACCTGCGAATGGGTCACCAATGACTGGGACAGCATCATCCCGAACCTGCTTTCGGGCAACTATGACACGATCATCGCGGGCATGAGCATCACCGATGAACGCCAAGAAGTGATCGACTTCACGCAAAACTACTATCCGCCGGCAGCTTCGGCTTATGCAGCCGCCTCGGCCGATGCTGACCTGATGGGTGGCGTGGTTGCCGCGCAAGTGGGCACGATCCAAGCCGATTACGTTGCCAAATCGGGCGCGACCCTTTTGGAATTCGACACGCTTGATGACACCGTCGCGGCCGTGAAAAACGGCGAAGCGGATGCGGTCTTCGCCGATAAAGACGCGCTCGCGCCCTTCGTCACCGAAGGCGGCGATCTGGTTTGGAGCGGCGATGATGTACCGCTCGGCGGCGGCATCGGCATCGGCCTGCGCAAATCCGACACCGAGTTGAAAGAGAAATTCAACGCCGTGATCTCGGAAATGAAAGCCGACGGCTCGCTCAACGAGATGATCGTCAAATGGTTCGGCGACGAAGCCGCCACCTTCTGATTTGAGAGGGCGCGAGGGAAACCTCGCGCCCCCCTTTAGGCACGATGTTCGATACCTGCGCTGATCCCAAAACCCTCGAAGGCCTGTCTTGGCTGCTGTGCTACCTGACCACAGGCAAGCACCTTGCGTTTTATAGCTCATTCTTTGTGGTGCTGGCCCTGATGGCCATCGTCGCCCCTGTGGCGCTTGCCTTTGGCTTTGGCGGGGCGATTGCCGCGCGCTCGCCCGTCTTGCCGCTGCGCTGGTTTGGCAAAGCCTATACCGCGATGGTGCGCGGGATCCCCGATATCGTGTTCTTCCTCTTCGTGCCGGTGGTGATGGACCAAGGGCTCGAATATCTGCGCTATCTCTATAAATGCCCGCATGATGGCACGCCCGTTTGGGCCAATAACGAATTCAGCGTTTGCGCCGCCGCGAAACTGCCGCTCTCCACCTCGCCCCAAATCTGGCACGAGGTTTATGGCTTTACGCTGGCCGTGATCGCCTTTTCGATCGTCTTTGGCGCCTTTGCCGCGAACGTGCTTTACGGTGCGATGAATGCGGTGCCGCGCGCGCAGCTGGAAACCGCCGAAGCCTATGGCATGTCGCCCGCGCAGGTGCGCCGCCGCGTGCTTATTCCGCAAATGTGGACCTATGCGCTGCCGGGGCTTTCCAACCTTTGGATGATCCTGATCAAGGCCACGCCGCTTTTGTTCCTGCTCGGCGTTGAAGACATCGTCTATTGGGCGCGCGAATTGGGGGCGACGAAATCGCAGCTTTATGACTACCCGCACCCAGATTGGCGCGTGTGGTATGTGCTGGCGCTTTTGGTCTTCTATCTTGGCATGACGAAACTCTCGGAACGGGTGCTGGATCGGCTTTCGGCGCGGCTCTCCAAAGGGCAGGCCACGATGGCAGGCGAAGCACAACGGAAGGCCGCGGTATGAGCGATAGCTGCACCCAGATTATTGCGGATTACGCGTTTCGCTCGCTTGGCTATGGCGAACGCCTGCTGCCGCGCACCGATTTTACGCTGTGCCATGAGTTCACGCTGATCGGCTCTGGTCTGATCTGGAACATCTACTTTGGCACGCTGGCGCTTCTGTTTGGCTTCTTCTTCGCCACCGGGCTCGCGCTGGCCAAAGCAGCCCCCAGCGCTGTGCTGCGCCGCCCGGCGGAACTGTTCATCTTTGTGTTCCGTGGCTCGCCGCTCTTCATCCAGTTTTTCTTGGCGTATGAATTGCTGGTGATGCTGCCCAAAGCGGGCATTGATGTCTTTGGCATCACCATTGAAACCGCATGGACGACCAAGGCTTGGGCCGGCGCACTCTTTGTGCTGTTCCTCAACACCTCGGCCTATTCGGCTGAAATCTTCTATGGCGCGCTGCAAAGCGTCCCGAAAGGCGATATCGAGGCAGCCGATGCCTATGGCCTCACCGGCTGGAGCAAGTTCCGCCGCGTGCTTTGGCCAACGATGCTGCGGCTCGCCTGGCCCTCTTATACCAACGAAGCGATCTTTCTCTTTCACGCCACGACGCTGGTTTACTTCTCGGGCTTTCCCGCCTTCCAGCAACGCGGCGATGCGCTCTATTACGCGAAGTTCTTTGCGGATAAGACCTTCAACCCCTTCATCCCCTACCCGATCACCGCCTTCTACTTCATCTTGGTGACACTGACGCTGATCGGGCTGTTTGGGATCATCAACCGCCGTCTGAACCGCCACCTTCCGGGCCAACACCGCCCCAAGCTGAGGATCAGGCCGCAAATCATCAGGTGAGACATGGACTGGCTCAAGGAACACCCCGAGGTACGCACCATTCGTGTGGCTGCGGCAGATTTAAACGGGGTGGCGCGGGGCAAACGGGTCCCGGCGCGGTTTGCAAGCAAGGTCTTCAGTGAGGGGACACGCTTTCCCTTCTCGGTGATGAACCTCGACATCTGGGGCGAGGATATCGAAGAAAGCCCGCTCGTTTTTGAAACGGGCGATTGCGACGGTCTTTTGCTGCCGACAGAACGCGGCTTCCTGCCGATGCCGTGGCTTGAGGCACCCACTGCCCTTTTGCCGATCTGGATGCACCATATGGATGGGCGGCCCTATGCGGGTGACCCGCGCCAAGCGCTAGCCCGCGTGGTGGATCGCTATGCCGCACAGGGGCTGCGCCCGGTGGTGGCGACCGAGCTTGAGTTTTTCTTGATCGACGATTCCGGCAAAACTCTGCGCGTGCCGCCCTCGCCCCGCTCGGGCAAACGCCGCTCGGGTGGGGAAACGCTTAGCCTGCGCGCGCTGGATGCGTTCGATGTGTTCTTCACCAAGCTTTATGAAGCTTGCGAGGCGATGGACATCCCAGCCGATACGGCGATTTCCGAGGCGGGGCCGGGGCAGTTTGAGATCAACCTCATGCATCAGGCGGACCCGCTTAAGGCGGCCGATGATACATGGCTTTTCAAAATGCTGGTGAAAGGGCTCGCCCGTCAGCATGGCTTTGCCGCAAGCTTCATGGCGAAGCCCTATGACATGTGGGCCGGCAACGGCATGCACACCCATTTCTCGATCTTGGATGAAACGGGCGAGAACATCTTCAACGATGGCTCAGACAAAGGTTCGGATGCGCTGCGCCAAGCGGTGGCGGGCTGCCTTGAGGCGCTGCCGGGCTCAACGCTCGTCTTTGCCCCGCACCAAAACAGCTTCACCCGGCTGGTGCCCAATGCCCATGCGCCCACCGGGATCGGATGGGCCTATGAAAACCGCACCGCCGCTTTGCGCATTCCGGCCTCTGGCCCCGCCGCACGGCGGATTGAGCATCGCGTGGCAGGGGGCGATGTGAACCCCTATCTGATGATTGCGGCGATCTTGGGGGCGGCGCTGGTGGGCATTGAAGATGAAATGACCCCGGAAGACCCGATCATCGGCAATGCCTATTCGCTTGGCCTGCCGCAGCTCCCCGCGACATGGAATATGGCGATTAACAGCTTTGCCAATTGCCCGATCATCCGCCGTGTGTTCGAGGAAGAGTTGATCGAGAACTTCCTGATGACCAAGCGCCAAGAGCTGCACTACATGGCCGAACTCTCTGAGGAAGAGCAAACCGAGCTTTACCTCGACACCGTCTAAGCCCATCAAGAACCGGACCAACCGGCCTGCCCCTTGCTCCGCGCCTGTCGCGGGGCTACCTTTCCCCTATCCAATCACGAGACCCCCATGCGCATCGGTATCCTGCAAACAGGCCAATCTCCCGAACCACTGCGGGAGGCAGCGGGTGACTACCCCGATATGTTCGTGGCGCTTTTGGCGCCCTATGGGTTTAATCTGGTCACCTATAATGTTGAGCAGATGCAGTTCCCCAACGATCTGCAAGAATGCGATGGCTGGCTGATCACCGGCTCGCGCCATGGGGCCTATGAAGACCATGCCTTCATCCCCCCGCTGGAAGATTTCATCCGCAAGGTAATGGCCGCGCATATCCCCTTGGTCGGGATTTGCTTTGGCCATCAGATCATTGCGCAAGCGATGGGCGGCAAGGTCGAACGCTATGAAGGGGGCTGGGCCGTAGGGCCGCAAAGCTATGATTTCGGTGGCGAAGCCATCACGCTGAACGCGTGGCACCGCGATCAGGTGACCAAGCTTCCCGATGGGGCAAAGGTGATTGCCTGCAACGACTTTTGCGCCAATGCCGCGCTGGTCTACGGCGATACCGCCTTTAGCGTGCAAGCCCACCCTGAATTCAAAGATGATTTCGTGGACGGGCTGATGACCACCCGCGGCCCCGGCGTTGTACCCGATTCACTTATGGCCGAGGCGCGCGAAAAACTGGGCCAAGGCAATGACTCGCAAGCCATCGCCGCCCGGATCGCGGCCTTCTTTCAAAGGCAGGGCTAGCATGTATCGCCTACCCGCCTTTGCCGAAACCGATGCGGGGGCGCTGAGCGCGCTGATTGCCGCGTATCCTTTAGGGCTTTTGATCAGTTCCGGTCCGGGCGGGATCATGGCGGGGCCCGTGCCCTTTCAATTGGTGGAAACCGAGACCGGGCAGGTGTTGCGCGCGCATCTGGCCAAGGCGAACCCGCAACTGGCCGAACTGGCCGCCGCACCGCAGGTGCTCGTGGTTTTTCAACCCGGCGAGGCTTACGTCTCCCCCAGTTGGTATCCGACCAAGGCAGAGCATCACCGGGTCGTACCCACATGGAATTACGCCATGGTGCAGGTGCGCGGCACGGCGCGGCTGATCACCAATGAAGCGTTCTTGCGCGACCAAATCGCCGCGCTGACCACAACCCAAGAAGCCGAACGTACCGAACCTTGGGCAGTCTCTGATGCGCCGCCCGAGTTTATCACCGCGCAACTGCGCGGCATCACCGGGCTTGAAATCGCGATCACCGCGATGGAGGGCAAGCTGAAGCTGTCGCAAAACCGCACGACCGCTGACCGCGCAGGCGTGCGCGCGGGGCTGATGGCAGAAGGCGACCCGCTCGCCCGGCTGATGCCCGACCCTACAGACTGACTGTCCGCCCCCCTCCTCATTTCCGGAAAGCGAAAGACATGTCTCAGATTTCTACCCATTGGACCGATCTCATCCCGCAAGCCGCGCAAGATTACATTGAAGGCCGCCGCTTGGATGAGGTGGAGTGTATCGTCGCCGATATTGCGGGCGTGGCTCGTGGCAAGGCGATGCCCGCCTCAAAATTCGCCTTTCAAGATCGGTTCTACCTGCCGAACTCGATCTATCTACAAACGATCACCGGCGAATGGGCCGACAACCCGATGGGCGCCTTCACCGAACCGGATATGGTGCTGACCCCGGATTGGTCCACCACCTCGGCCGCGCCTTGGACCAACGACATCACCCTGCAAGTGATCCATGATGTAAACGACCAACAGGGCAACCCCGTGCCCGTGGCCCCGCGCAACGTGCTCAAGCGGATCGTAAGCCTTTATGAGGCCGAAGGGCTCAAGCCGATTGTTGCGCCGGAGATGGAGTTCTTTCTAGTTGCGCGCAACCTCGACCCGAACCAGCCGATCATCCCGCCGATGGGCCGCTCAGGGCGGCGCGCCGCCGGCAAACAGGCCTATTCGATGTCGGCGGTCGATGAATATGGCAAGGTTATCGACGACATCTACGACTTTGCCGAAGCGCAAGGCTTTGAGATTGATGGTATCTTGCAAGAAGGCGGCGCGGGTCAGGTCGAGATCAACTTGGCGCATGGCGACCCGGTCGCACTCGCCGATCAGATCTTTTATTTCAAACGGCTGATCCGCGAGGCCGCGCTGCGCCACGATTGCTTTGCCACCTTCATGGCCAAGCCGATCGAGGGTGAGCCGGGCTCGGCCATGCATATCCACCAATCGGTGATCGACATGGAAACCGGGCAGAACATTTTCTCCAACCCCGATGGTGGCGAAAGCGAGGCCTTCTTGCATTTCATCGCCGGGATGCAAACGCACCTGCCCGCCGTAGTCGCGCTGCTGGCCCCCTATGTGAACAGCTATCGGCGCTACATCCCGGACTTTGCCGCGCCGATCAACCTTGAATGGGGCCGCGACAACCGCACCACCGGGCTGCGCGTGCCGATTTCCAGCCCCGAGGCGCGGCGGCTGGAAAACCGGCTCGCCGGGATGGATTGCAACCCTTACCTTGGCCTCGCCGCCTCGCTCGCCTGCGGTTACATCGGGCTGAAAGAGAAGAAAATGCCCAGCCCCGAATGTTTGGGCGATGCCTATATGGGCGACAGCGACCTGCCCTATAACCTTGGCGATGCGCTTGATATTTTTGCCGATAGCGCGCCGGTGCGCGAGGTACTCGGGGTGGAATTCTGCACCGTCTACGAGGCGGTGAAGCGCAATGAATACAAGGAGTTCTTGCAGGTCATCAGCCCGTGGGAGCGTGAGCATCTTCTGCTCAATGTGTGATCCATGAACCTGCTCTTCGCCAATGACCGCGCCGGGCAGTATCCGGCAAGTTTCTATGCCGAAACCCGTGATCCGGCCCCTGAACGCTCCAGCTTGAAGGGCGAAACCCGCGCCGATGTTTGCGTGGTGGGAGCAGGCTACACCGGGCTTTCCGCCGCTTTGCATTTGGCGCGGGCGGGTCGGCGTGTCGTGGTGCTTGAGGCGCATCGCGCGGGCTTTGGCGCATCGGGCCGCAATGGCGGGCAAATCGGCTCGGGTCAGCGGCTTGATATGGCGACGCTCGAGAAAATGGCGGGGCAAGAGGTCGCTCGGCGGCTTTGGGGCATGGCGGAAGAGGCGAAAGCGCTGACCTATGCCTTGGCCGACGAAGCAGGCGTACCGACCCATCGCGGCATCGCCCATACCGGGCGCAAAGCCTCAGAGGTACGTTGGCTGCATGAAGAGGCCGAGCATCTGGCCAAACACTATGGCTATGACCAGATCGAACCGCTGGACAGGGCCGCGACGCAAGCGCTTATCCCCTCCCCCGTCTATATCGGCGGCGATTTGGATCAGGGCGCGGGCCATGTGCATCCGCTCAACCTTTGCCTCGGGGTCGCACGCTTGGCCGAGGCGGCAGGGGCGGTGATTTATGAAAATGCGCCCGTCACAAACATCATCCACAGCGCAACGGCCAACACCCCAAGCCGCGTGGAGACCGCACAGGGCCATGTGATCGCCGATCAGGTGATCTTGGCCGCGAATGGCTACCTTGACCGGTTGGAACCTAAAACCGCCGCGCGGGTGATGCCGATCAACAATTACATCGTCGCCACTGAACCCTTGGGGGCGCGCGCAAAAGAGGTCTTTACCCGCGATATCGCCGCGCATGATCTCAAATTCGTGGTCAATTACTGGCGGCTCCATGACGACCGGTTGATCTTTGGCGGCGGCGAAACGGTCAGCTATCGCTTCCCGCGCGATATTGCCGCCAAGGTCCGCAAACCGCTGGAAGAGATTTACCCGCAACTGAAGGGCGTCAAAATCACCCATGCTTGGGGCGGCACGCTGGCGATCACCGTCAACCGGATGCCCTGCTTTCATCGCCCTGCGCCCAATTGCCTTTCCGCCTCGGGCTATTCGGGGCATGGCGTGGCGCTGGCGCTCCATGCGGGCAAGCTGATGGCCGAAGCAATCACCGCAACCGGTGACGGGTTTGACGTGATGGCCCGCCTGCCCCAGCCCGCTTTCCCCGGCGGCGGCGCTTTGCGTTGGCCGCTTTTGGTCGCAGGAATGAGCTGGTTTTCGTTGCGCGACAAGATCGGGCTTTAAGCGGCTTCTGGCCGCGTCGTCAAACTTTCACTTGGCCCGAAGCGGCGCAGCTTTTAAAGCTTTCCCGAATGTCACATTCAGGAAAGCTGAACATGCCGCGTGATGGATTGACCGCCCCGAACTGCTACGACGCCGAACCGATCCCCGAAGCCGCCCGTGCCGAGATCGAACGGTTGCTCGCAAGCGGAGACCTGTTCCGCTACACCTCTGACAATGCGCCGGTGGCGAAGCTTGAGGCCGAATTCGCCGAATTGATGGGGGTGCGCTACGCGGTTTGCGTCGCCTCCTGCTCCGCCGCGCTGTTCCTGTCGCTCAAGGCGCTGGATCTGCCGCGCGGCGCGCGGGTGCTCGTGCCGGCCTTCACCTTTGCCGCTGTGCCCTCGGCCATTGTGCACGCTGATTGTTTGCCCGTGCTGGTCGAAGTGGGCGAAAACTTCCGCATTGATCTGGAGGATTTCCGCGCCAAGTTTGACGACACGATCGACGCGGTGATGATCTCTCACATGCGCGGCCATACCTCGGATATGGATGCGATCATGGAACTGGCCAATGCCAAGGGCGTGCCGGTGATCGAAGATGCCGCGCATAGCCTTGGCACGCTTTGGCATGGCGAGAAAATCGGCACGATTGGCAAAATCGGCTGCTTCAGCTTCCAAAGCTATAAGCTGGTGAACGCGGGCGAAGGCGGCGTTTTGGTGACGGATGACCCGGAACTGGCGGCGCGCGCGATTATCATGTCGGGCGCTTATGAACATAACTGGAAGAAACATCCGGGGCTGCAAAACAGCTTTGTGCATTGGCAAAACAAGCTGCCGCTTTACAACACCCGGATGCAAAACCTCTCCGCCGCCGTGATCCGCCCGCAATTGGGTGAAGTGGCGCGGCGCGTACGCGATGGGTTGGCGAACCACGATTATGTCGCCGCGAAACTCAATGAGAGCCCGTGGCTTGATGTGCCGCCGCCGCTTGGTCCCGAAACCCGCGCGCCCGATAGCCTGCAATTCAACCTTGTGGGCGAGTGGACCGATGCCGAGGCGCGCCAGTTGCAAGACGAAACCAAAACCCGCGGCGTGGGCGTTTCGGTCTTTGGGCTCTCGCAAGACAATGCGCGCGCCTATTGGAACTGGCAATTTTTGGGCGATCTGCCCGATCTGCCGAAAACCCGTGCGATGCTGATGCGCGCTTGCGACACGCGCCTGCCCGCACGGCTCACCCGCCCCGAGCTTGATTTTATCGCCGATGCGATTGTCGAGGCGGCGGCGGTCGTCAAAGGCTGATCCGGTGAGGGGGGCAACGCCCCCCTACGTCACGTTAGAGCCCAAGACGCGGCATCTCAATTTTGGGGCAACGGTCCATCACCACGCGCTTGCCAGCCGCGCGCGCGGCCTCTGCCGCAGCGTCATGCACAACGCCCAACTGCATCCAAATGGTCTTCACCTCGGCCCGCGCGGTCAAAACCTGCTCGACAATCCCCGGCACAGCCTCGGGCGCGCGAAAAATATCGACCATATCCACCGCAATCTCGTGTGGAATCGCGGTGAGATCGGCGTAGACCAATTCCCCAAGCTGCATTTGCCCAGCGAGCCCCGGATTGACGGGAATCACCCGGTAGCCCCGGCTTTGCAGCCAAGCGGCCACCTCATGCGAGGGGCGATTGGGGTTGGCCGAAAAGCCAATGACGGCGATCACCTTGGTTTCTTGAAAGATTTCGCGCAGATCGGCGTCATTCATGGTCGTTTTCCTTGGCCAAAGAAAAAACGCCCGAACCACTATGGGTCCGGGCGCGAAAGTGCGGAACGAGGGACAGTGACGTCAGCGCGGCGGTTCCTAGCCGCGCCTCACCATCCAGACATAGGTATGTAAAAGGCGTGTTAAAGGGTCGCAGGGCAAGAAAAGGCTCCAATCGCCCTTTCGTGATCACGCCCCTTGCGCCGCCGCATAAAGCGAAATCGCCGCTGCGTTTGACACGTTGAGCGAGCCGAAGTCGGTGGCAAACGGGATGCGCACCAGCATATCGCAGGTTTCGCGGGTCTTTTCGCGTAGCCCCGGGCCCTCGGCGCCCAGCACCAAGCCAATCGGCCGCGTGCCTGCCTGTGCCAGCCCCTCGGCCAAGCTCATCTCAGCCTCGCCAGCCAGCCCCAAAAGCACATAGCCCATATCTTGCAGCTCGCGCATCGCATCGGCCAAATTCACCACCCGCAAATAGGGCTGGCGTTCCAGCGCGCCCGAGGCGGTTTTGGCCAAAGCTCCGGTTTCGGGGGCGGAATGGCGATGCGGTGCCACAACCGCGCGCGCGCCAAACACCTCGGCCGAGCGCAAAATCGCGCCCACGTTATGCGGGTCGGTGACACGATCAAGCAACACAACGAGCGGCGCACCAGCCCCTTGCAGCGCGACATCGCCCAATTTGCCCCAATCAAGCGGTTTGACCTCCAGCGCTGCGCCTTGGTGCACCTGATCAGGCCCGAGCGGTACATGCGTATCAAACTTGCGCGGATCAACGATTTCGGGCTCAAGCCCCCCCGCAGCAATCGCTTCGCCGAGCTTGTCAGAGGCGTTCTTGGTCAAGACAAGTCGCAGTTTTTCACGGGCCGGGTTCATCAGCGCATCACGCACCGCATGCAAACCAAACAGCCACAGCGTTTCCGCGGCCGCCGCGCGCTTGGCACGTTCTTTATCGATCACCCAAGACGGTTTCTTCATCGCATGCTCCCGTTTCGCCCCTCTGTGCGCTGCCTGCGCCCTTTTGGCAAGGGGGGCGCGAAAAACCCGCTTGACGCCCCCCGGCCCCTTCGCTACACCCCGCCCTCGTCGGGTGACGAGCTGCAAGGTGCGGCAGCGGACTGTAACTCCGCCGGGGAGACCCACGCCTGGTTCGATTCCAGGGTCACCCACCACTTCCCCTTGGGAAGGGTGCGAAAACGGAGCCGCAAGGCTCCGTTTTGCGTTTGGGCCTAGCGCATCAAAACCTGCGGGCGGGCAAAGATCGCCTCTTCTTCCGTGCCATCATCATATAGGAGCCGCAGCCGGATGTTTTGCACCGAGCCAAGCGGCTGGGTGATGTAGATCGCATCGGTCTCAATCGCATTGGGCGCGGGCGTGCCCTCATAGCACATTTCCATGAAAAACGGCGTCGTGGGCGGAGCGTCATTCAGCCCATAAAAGATCTGGCTCAAGCCGCAGCGCCAACTGAGCAACTGCGTGAAATAGACAAAATCCTGCCCGTCATATTCGCGTACCGCGACCCATTGCGCCTTGGTCGCCGCCAAAATCGGGCGCACCTCGGCGGCTGTTGTGAATTGCTGGGCATGAGCCGCCCCCGCGACAGTCAAACTGCCCATCAGCGCCGTCAAAAGGATCTTTCGCATCGCTTCCCCCATCGCATGGCTTTCACGCTGCGCCAAAACCTCTTATGTCTTGAAGAAAATATGAGGCGCAGCCGGAACATCATGGCAAGGAAATCGGGCACCGGTCCATCCCCCAATGTCTTCTTCGTCGTGCAGGCGGGGCGGCTTGAATATGAGGCGGTGATTTTCACCGCGAGCTTTCGCGCCGCAAATCCGGACTTCAAGGGCCGGTTGCTGGCGATGGAGCCCACCGGCGCGCGCTGGTCCCGCCCGGTGAAAATCTCTGATCCGGTGCGCGCGTTTCTGACAGAAAACGGCGTGGAAATCCTGCCGTTTGAAAACCGCCATTTCGGTGAAAGCTACCCGCACGGCAACAAGATCGAAGCGATGACCGCGCTGCCCGAAGGGCCCTTCGCCTTCTTTGACACCGACACGGTTTTCCTAGGCCCGCTTTCTTCGGTGGGGTTTGATTTCAACCGCCCCGCCGCCTCGATGCGCCGAGAAGGCACTTGGCCCGAGCCGCCACTTTACAAGGTCGGCTATAGGGAGATTTGGAAGAGTCTTTACGACAAGTTCGACCTCGACTTTGAAAGCTCGCTCGACCTCAGCCAGCCCGATGAATATTGGCGGCGCTATCTTTACTTCAATGCAGGCTGGTTCTTTGGCGCCGATGCGCCAAGCTTTGGTAAGCGGTTCTTGCATTACGCCCATGCGATCCGCTGGGACACGCCCGAAGAACTGGCCAGCCAATCGCTCGACCCGTGGCTCGATCAGGTGGCTTTGCCCTTGGTGATCCATTCCTTTGGCGGCGGGCGTCCGGGGCCGGAACTTGACGGGCTCGATGGGGCGGTGAGTTGCCATTACCGCGCCTTACCGCTGCTTTATGCGCGTGAAAGCGATGCTGCCGTGGCCGCGTTGGAAACGGCGGTGATGCCGCAGAAGGTGAAAAAGATCCTGCGACTGCACGAGCCCGCCAAGAAGCTGATCTACCAAGGCAAGGGTATGAAGCTGCGGGCGAAGTTTGACCGCGATGACCTGCCAAAACGCGAGCAGGTGATCCGCAACACGATCAAACGCGCGGGGCTTTGGCTGCGCTAAGCCCCGCGCGGTATCTGCTTAGAACTGATAGGTCAGGCCCAAACGAATTTCGGGCCGCGGATCAGCAGCATATTCCCAAGCGATAGGCGCCCCCGGCGGCACGAAGCTGAACGTGTCATAATCGGTGCTGCGCAACTCGCCGCGCAAGCGCAGATGTTGGTCAAAGGCATGCTCCACCCCAAGACCAAGATAGCTCGCTTTAAACGTATGCGCGACTTGCGTGGTGTTGACTTGCCACGCGCCCTTGGACCATTGCCGACCCACGGTGACGTAATAAAGATTGCGCGCCTTTGCATAGCCCATCCGCAGACCGAGTTCCGCCGCTTGGTTCATGTCCGTCGCATCTAGAGCTAAGGCAATGCCATTGTCATTACCGCGCATGTCGCGGGTGAAAAGCCCGGCCTCAACCCCATAGACGAAGGCACCACGCTGCCAGTTATACCCACCGATCATCCCCAAAGAGGTGCCACTCACGTCCCATTCGCTGGTCACCTCGCCTGTGTGGAAAACCCGATCAAACGCGGCCCGATCATGCGAGATTTCCGCGCCAAGATAGGCGCCCTGCCAAGAAACCTGCGCTGCCTCTTGCGCCTGCACTTGCGTGCCCACCACCAGTGCTGCCAGCACTGCCATAACTTTTTTCATCATCGCCTCTAAATCTGTTTTCTGTAACCGCACGCCGCCAAACACGCCGCGAAATCGTTCTAAAAACCGCGGCGGTCTTAACGAATGAAGGCGCAAAAGGCCAGAGCTGCACCAGGACTTGAGCGGGCTCAATCCCGAATACCGTTGCCGCCCGAAACGGTCGCCGATAGGTTGCGCAAAGTCACTTACGGAGACCCTGATGACCGATCATCGTTTCGACACGCTGCAAATCCACGCCGGGGCCGCGCCTGACCCAGCCACTGGCGCGTTGCAGACGCCGATCTACCAAACCACGGCCTATGCTTTCAAAGACGCCGACCACGCGGCGCGTTTGTTCAACCTTGAAGAGGTGGGCTATATCTATTCGCGCCTGACGAACCCCACCGTTTCAGCACTCGCTTCGCGCGTGGCCGCGCTGGAAGGCGGCGCGGGGGCGGTGTGCTGTTCCTCTGGCCATGCGGCGCAGATCATGGCGCTTTTCCCGCTGATGGGGCCGGGGCTGAACATCATCGCCTCGACGCGCCTTTACGGCGGTACGATCACCCAATTTAGCCAAACCATCAAACGCTTTGGCTGGTCGTGCACCTTTGTCGACTTTGATGATCTCGCAGCGCTTGAAGCGGCGGTGGATGAAAACACCCGCGCGATCTTCTGCGAATCGATCTCCAACCCCGGCGGCTATGTGACCGACCTGCCGGCGGTTGCGGCGGTGGCAGATAAAGTGGGCCTGCCGCTCATCGTTGATAACACGCTGGCCTCCCCCTACCTGTGCCGCCCGATTGAACATGGCGCGACGCTCGTGGTGCATTCGGCCACGAAATACATGACCGGCAATGGCACCGTGACCGGCGGTGTGGTGATTGATTCGGGCAAGTTTGATTGGTCGACGAGCGACAAATTCCCGAGCCTCTCGGCCCCGGAACCGGCCTATCACGGGCTCAAATTCCACGAAGCGCTGGGGCCGATGGCCTTCACCTTCCATTCCATCGCCGTGGGTCTGCGCGATCTGGGCATGACGATGAACCCGCAAGGCGCGCATTACACGCTGATGGGGCTCGAAACGCTCAGCCTGCGGATGGAAAAGCACGTCGCCAATGCCAAAGCGGTGGCCGAGTGGCTCGAAAACGATCCGCGGATCGAATTTGTCACCTATGCGGGCCTTGAAAGCTCCCCTTGGCATGAGCGCGCCACCCGGCTTTGCCCGCTCGGCGCGGGTGCACTGTTCACCGTTGCGGTGAAAGGTGGCTATGAAGCTTGCGTGAAATTGGTCAACAATCTCAATCTCTTCAGCCATGTGGCCAACCTTGGCGATGCGCGTTCGCTGATCATCCATTCGGCCTCGACCACGCACCGCCAATTGACCGAAGAGCAGCAAATCAAAGCAGGCGCCGCCCCCAATGTGGTGCGTCTGTCGATCGGCATTGAAAACGCCGCTGATCTGATTGCCGATCTGGACCAAGCGCTGAGCGCCGCAACGGCCTAAACAAAATCGCCCGAAACCGTTTACGCGCGGTTTCGGGCGCGATTTGGCGCCGGTGCGCTGATCACGAACCGGTGGGCGGCTTTTCATATGCGGTTTTCTGCTTTACCAAAGGGGACCGAGCTATAGCCGATTTCGACGCCTCTTTGTGATGTGGTAAGCCCCGCGGATGAAACCGAACTTCGCCCTAAATCTTTCGCATGATGGCATTGGCCTATTGTTCCGGGCACGGTCCGGTTGGGAACTGCTCGGCGAAGTGGCGCTGGACGCCGAAGATTTCAATGACCAACTCAGCGCGCTGCGTCGTGAATCCAAGGCGCGGGCGGGCAGCAAGGCGGTGACGACGAAGCTTGTCATTCCTGCTTCGCAAATCCTCTACACAGAGATCACCGCCCCCGGCCCCCATGCCGCAACCCGACGCAAAGAGATTGCCGCCGCGCTAGAGGGGCTGACCCCCTATGCTGTTGAAGATCTGGTCTTTGACTGGTCGGGCCATGGCGACGTGGTGCAAGTCGCTGTGGTTGCGCGCGAAACTTTGGCCGAGGCAGAGGCGTTTGCGGAAGATCGCGGTTTTGCCCCGGTAAGCTTTGTGGCCATTCCAGAAGCTGGGCAATTCGCGGGGGAACCATGGTTCGGCCCGACATCGGTCGCGCCTGCGCATCTGTCTGCGGGCGCCCGGATTGAACGGGATCAAGACCCGCTGCCGTTTGCTGCGCTTCTCGCTGCGGCCCGCGCCAATGCGGCAACCGAAGCGGTCGCGGTGCCCTCCGTCGAAGAAAGCCCAAGCGACGCGGTTGAACCTGAGGAAGACACGATCACCGCAAGCGCAGAAGTGTTTGACGAAGGGCCCTCCCCCGAGCCGCAAGAAGCGCCGGAGGCAGAGGCTGACACGCCCGAGCCAGAGGCGGATGTTGCTCCGGTCGACGACGCCGATCCCGAACCGGAATCGGAGCCCGAAGAACCGCAGGACGCCCCCGCAGAGGAAGCCGAAGCCGAGAGCGCGGAGACACTTCCCGCTGACGTGCCAGAAGACATCGCGGAAACGGATGAGGGTTCCGAACTGCAGGACCTCGCTCCGGCAGAGCCTTTTGCAGAAACCGAGGGCGAAACAGCGCCGATCAAAGAGGCTGCGCCCGACACAGACTCAGACTCAGACGCGCCAGAGCTTGCCGCAGAACCGGCGCAAGCCCCTGAACCGGAAGGGGCCCTGCCCGACGAGCAGACCGTTGTCGAAGAGTCCGCTCCCGAGACCACAGAGCCGGAACAGGCAGAAGAACCGTCGGACCCCCGGCCGGAACCGGCCCCGGAAACGGACACGGAAACGGTTGATCTTTCGCAACTTGATCTCTCGACACTCGATTGGTCGAAAGTGGTCCCGCAAACGGATATCGCCCCGGGCGCGCCTTTGGATGCGGCGGCAACCGATAGCGCAGCCGAAGATGGCTTGAGGGCGGAAACCGCCGAGGAAGCGTCCGCCCCGGAAGCCGTGGAAGACACGGTTGCGCCCGACGCACCGAGAGCTTCCGCCCCGATTGAAGACGCCGAACCACAAGAGGCAGGCAAGGCAACAGACACGCCGCCGCTTGCGCCGGTGCTTGACGCTTTGGAGACGCAAGGGCCCACCCTCAAACCCATGCGGGCGCAACCGCGTCCGCAGCCGCGCGACACACTCGATTCGATCGTTGCGGATATCGGCCCTGCGCCGCAGCCGCCGGGGCCGAAAGCGCCTGCCGCTGCGCCGACTGCGCCACGCCCCACAGCCACCAAATCGGCCCCCGCGAAGCCGCCGATTTCGCGGGCGCTCAGCGGTGCGACCGGACGCGAGGATGGCGCAAGACCTCCGGTTTTGGGGCCGCTCACTCCGCGCGCGCCGCAAGACAAAGCGACGGGCAAGGCTGGGGTCACCGCGCCGGGCTTGTCTTTGCCTTGGGAAGAAGATCGCGCCGCTGGCCCCGGCACCGGGGAAAAGCTGCGCAAAGTGGCCGGCAAGGTCGCCGATGCGGGCCTGCGCACTGCCGCGCTTGGTGGGGCCGCGCTTAGCAGTGGCGCGGGAAAGGCTTTGGCGCGCGGCAAAGCGCTGGCCGAAGCGCGCAGCAATCGCCCGCGCGTCGAGATCAAACCAAGCCAGAACCCCGAGGGCATAGACCCAGAAAAAACCGTTTTTGGTGGCCCGAAACCGCCGCAAGTCGGTGGCAAACCGAAATATCTGGGCGTGACCCTGATGGCCGGGCTGATTGGCGTGATGGCGCTGGCAGCGCTCTGGTCAAGCTATCTTGGCAGCGATGCGCCCGAGACACCGCCCGAACCCGAGGTGGCCGTTGCAACGCCTGCCCCCACCGAACCCGCGCCGGACGCGGCGCCGATGACGGTCGAAGAAGCGCGCACGCAAATTGCCGAAATCGAAGCGCAGGCAGAGGCGGCGCCCGCACCGGTTGAAGAGCCGCCAGCCGTGGAAGAGACGCCCGAGGCCGAGCCCGAGCAAGTGGCGAGCGTCGAACCAGAGATCGTCGCGCCCCCCGCAGAAACAGCCCCGCCGGAAGAACCGGCCGCAGCCGTCGTCGCGGAGGAGCCTGCCCCCGAAGTGGCGGCCCCCGCCGAACCGATTGAAAGTGCGCTTTCCTCCTCTGGCACGGTTGTGCCCGGGCTGGAACCGCTCGCTCCGCTGGGCTCGCAAGCTGCTCCGCTGCACAGCGCCTTGGCGACCGCGCTGCCGCCGATTGAACCAGAACCGACAGAACCCACGCCCGTTGCGCCCGAAGCCCCTGCGATGGCCGAGGCGAGCTCCGAGCTTGTGCCAACGCCGGAAGGCACTCCCGCGCCGGGCGGCTTCACGCTTTACTCCGGCAAGCCGCCACGGGTGTCGCGCCCGCGCCCGGCCTCGGTGACCGCGGCGGTGGAGGCTGCGCGCGCCGCCGAACAGCGCCGCCTGCAAGCGATGGAACGTATCCGCCCGAAAGCGCGCCCTGAGGCCGTGGTCCGCGCCGCGCAAGCCGCGCAACCAGAACCCGCAGCAGCCCCCGCGCCCACGACCGAGGCACCGGAACCTGTTCCCGAGCCTGAACCAAGCCCCGCACCTCAGCCCGAAGCCAACCCCGGCCAACAGGGCACGCTGATTGGGCCAAGCCCACGGCTCAGCACGGCACAAGCCGCCATTGTGATGAAAGCGCAACCCAAGCCGCGCCCAGACTCGGTTGTGCAGCTTGCCGCAGCAGCGCGTGCCCCTGCGGAACCGGAAGAGATCGCGGCAGCGGAACCCTTCCCCAATGCCTCGGAAACCGCCTTGGCCGTATCGCGCCGCCCGCAGGCGCGTCCGCGCAACTTCAGCGCTGCGGTGGAGCGGGCCTTGGCCGCGGCAATTGCCGCCGAGCCCCCGCAACAGACCGCAGCCGCCGCACCGCCCCGCACCTCTCCCTCTCCGCCGCCCGCGCCGACGCGCATCCCCGGCCCCGAGGAAGTTGACGAACCGGAGCCCACCCGCGCCGCGCCACGCGTGCCGACCTCTGCCTCGGTTGCCAAGCAGGCGACGCAGCGCAATGCGCTCAATCTCGGCGAGGTCAGCCTGATCGGCCTTTACGGCACGCAACGCAACCGCAGCGCGCTGGTCCGGATGCCAAACGGGCGTTTTTACAAGGTCAAAGTCGGCGATCGGCTTGATGGCGGCAAGGTGGTCGCAATTGGGGATAGCCAGCTCAGCTACCAAAAGGGCAACCGGACTTTGGTGCTCAAACTGCTGCGGGGCGGCTAAGCGGCCCCCTCACACCATCGGGCCGTCTCAATGCGTTGTGATCTAACGCATTATCTGAAGCCTTTGTCCTTGTTCCGTCACCGCTTTGCGCTACGCTAGGGGTATTCTCGCGTTTCCGCCCTGCCGCAGCTGCCCGGAATAAGCCGTTGGCGGGCCTCAAAGACAAGTCCCGATGGAAAACTTCCTTTTACAGGCCACACTTTACCTGACAGCCATGGTGGTGGCCGTTCCCCTTGCCACGCGGCTCGGCCTTGGCTCGGTGCTGGGCTATTTGCTGGCCGGGATCATCATCGGACCCATCTTTGGCTTTGTCGCAGACGAGGCCCATGACCTGCAGCATTTCGCCGAGTTTGGTGTGGTGATGATGCTGTTCCTGATCGGGCTTGAGATGAACCCGCGCGCGCTTTGGTCGATGCGTGACAAGCTGATCGGGCTGGGCGGCTTACAGCTTTTAATCACGATTGCAGCGGTTGCGGCGGTCGCGCTGGCCGTTGGCCAACCGCCGCGCGCGGCCATCGCCCTTGGCGGGATCTTGGCCCTGTCTTCGACCGCCATCGTTATGCAAACGCTCAACGAAAAACGATTGATGCAAACGGCGGGCGGACGGTCTGGCTTTGCGGTGCTGCTGATGCAAGACATTGCCGTAATCCCAATGCTGGCGCTGCTGCCGCTTTTGGCGCTGCCCGGCGCGCGGGAATTGGCGCGGGGCGATATGGCGGGACACAGCTTCGCCGCGCAATGGCTTGATGCCTTGCCCGCGTGGGGCATGACCCTGATCACTTTTGGCGCCGTCGGGCTGATTGTGATGGCCGGGCATTTCCTGATCCAACCGCTGTTTCGCTTTGTTCAAGCCTCCCGCCTGCCGGAGGTGCATACCGCTGTCGCCCTAATGATTGTGGTTGGCATTGCCTCGCTAATGAACCTTGTCGGGCTTTCTCCCGCTTTGGGCACCTTCCTCGCGGGTCTTGTTCTGGCGGACAGTGAGTTCAAGCATGAGCTTGAAGCCAACGTCGAACCCTTCAAGGGCCTGTTGATGGGGCTGTTCTTCATCGCGGTCGGCGCGGGCATCGACCTGAAGGTGTTCTTTGCAGGCCCCTTGAAGATCATTGCCTTGGTGGTCGCCCTTGTGGCGCTGAAATCCGCCATTCTTTATGTCTTGGGGCGGCTTTTTGGCCTGCGCGGTTCGGATCGTTGGCTCTTTGCCTTCGGCCTTGCGCAAGCGGGGGAATTCTCGCTCGTCTTGGTCTCTTTCGCCACGGCACAGCGCATTTTGCCCCCAGCGGTTGCGGAAAAGGTGCTACTGGTGATCGCGCTTAGTATGCTGATCTCTCCGGTGCTGTTCTTGCTGCATGAGCGGCTTTCGAAACGCGTCGATCCGGGCGTGGGGCCTGACCCGGATACGGTCGACGAGCATCACCCGATCATCATCGCAGGGGCGGGCCGATTTGGGCAGGTGGTGAACCGGATGGTGACGATGTCGGGCTTTGCCACCACGGTGATCGATTCCGATTTGCCCACAGTGCAGCGCCTACGCACCTTTGGTTTCAAAGCCTATTATGGGGACCCGACCCGCCCGCAACTGCTTGCCGCTGCAGGGCTCTCAAAAGCGCGGGTGCTTGTGGTTGCGCTTGATGACAAGAAGGCCACTACAGAACTTGTGGCCTATGCCCGCTCAACACGGCCTGATCTGCATATCATCACCCGCGCGCGCGATCGCTACCACGTTTACGACCTTTATGCCGCGGGCGCGAATGACATCGTGCGTGAAATGTTCGACGGCTCTTGCCGCGCGGGCCGCTATGTTTTGGAAAACGTCGGGCTTAGCGCTTATGAGGCGCATGAGCTAGAGCGGATGTTTTGGAAGCTGGATCGGTCTTCGGTGCGCGATCTGGCGGAGGTCTGGCAACCGGGCGTGCCAGTGGAGCGGAACCGCGCCTATGTGGACCGGTTGAAAGAACTCAATGCCGGGTTCGAAAGCCAGATGACCTCCCATATCGCAGAGCGGCGGCGCGGCGACGGAAAAGCCTCGCAAGATGCCGATGTGATCGAAGAAGGTTAACGCCTAAACCCTCGGCACTGCGTCATAAAGTGTCTGTCACTTGACGTTGGGCTTTGGTTGAGACGGCCTTGTTTCGGTTATACTCTAAGTTGGTAATGGCCCGCGATTCTGCCGGCGCCACACCCGCCCCGACAAGGCGAAACAAGCACACGGGACCGATGGACGGTTTCGGAGGGTTTAGAGATGCGCGAGGAAACGTCGGACCGTTGGAGCCGCACGATGCCGCCCGAGCCAATCGGTGGCCCGCTTCCCGATGCGCTGATCGGTGAAATTTATCACACTGCGCTCAACCCCGACCAATATGAGCGGCTTGTCGATATCGGGCTGCAATCGCTTGCGCGGATTGATCATCTGGGGGGGCCACAAGACCCGCAAGGCGCCAGCCGCCACGTTGCGCAGGCGGGCAGCATTTTGGATTCCTCTGGCCCCTACCCGGAAATTGCGCGGCTTTTCACTCTTTACCGACACCTTCCCGCCCTGCTTCTTTCCTCCACGGGGAAAGTGCTCCATGCGAACCCACGCGCAACAACCTTGCTTGGGGGCGCCAACGAATGGCCGCGCGCGCAGGCGGCAAATGCGATGCTGTCGAATGTGGTGATGCGGCGCATTCCGGTGCGGTTTGAAGAGGCGGAAGATTGCAGCTTCACGGTGCTTTTTGATCGTGCAAGCCAAGCCCGGCTCACCGAAGAACTGGCCGAAAGTTTCGATTTGACCGAGGCCGAGGGGGATGTGCTGCGCCTTTCCTTGCAAGGGTTAAGCCGGAAAGAGATCGCACAGCAGCGCCATGTTTCCCCGGAAACGGTGAAAAAGCAAATCGAGCGGATTTTGACGAAAACCGGGGCCGCCTCGCAGCAAG
Organism: Rhodobacter aestuarii; assembly: GCF_900156655.1. Taxonomy (GTDB): domain Bacteria; phylum Pseudomonadota; class Alphaproteobacteria; order Rhodobacterales; family Rhodobacteraceae; genus Rhodobacter; species Rhodobacter aestuarii. The sequence goes on from NZ_FTOG01000006.1 coordinate 261,217, forward strand.
AACTCTCGTTGATGAGTGCCGCGCTTTGGCGCGATATTTCGCTGCCGCCGCAACATCTGCCGAAAGCCGCCCCCCCGCAAGCGGCCTATCTGCCCTATTTCTGCGATGAGGTGCAGCTAGAGACCGAAGGCCGCCGGATCACCTATCGTTGCTTTGGCGATCCTCAGGGGGTGCCCGTGCTGTTCTTCCATGGGACTTTCGGCTTTTGCCGCTGGCCTATGGCCGCAGAGCAAGAGGCGAAGCGGCGCGGGCTGAAAGTCATCGTCCCGATCCGCCCGGGCTATGGCAACACCAATCCCGCGGATGACGCCGAAGTGCCCAATCGCATCTTTGAGGATATTCGCGCGATCTTGATCCAAGAGGGCGCGCGTCAGGTGCCGATTATCACACTGGAAAACGACAGTTTTCTCGGTTTCCTATTCGCCCGCGCCTACCCCGAACGTGTAAGCGGCTTGATCGCCTTTAGCGGGGTGCTGCCCGTCACCCGCAAAGCGCAATACAGCCGCATGGACAAATGGCACCGCTTTGTCGTCGGCACCGCCTACTATACGCCTTCGCTGATCCCCCTTGTTGCGCAGGGCGGATTTCACTTCGCGTCGCGGGTGGGGCGAACGGAATTTGTGCGTCAAGTCTATGCGGGATCACCGCCTGATTTGGCGCTGATGCAAGATCCGGCCGCCCGGGAAGCCATTTTGGATGGCACACGTGTCGCGCTCTCGCCCCGTCACCTTGCCCATAAGGCCTATGCGCAAGAAATGCGTATCTTCGCGCGCGGCGATTGGCGCCCAGCGGTCGAGGCGGCGCGTGACCGGTTCCCGGTGATCTTCATCAACGGCACGACGGACCCAATCGCCCCGCCCGAAACGATTGCCGAGTTCCGCGAAGACTACCCGTGGATCGACTTCGAGCTTTATGAAAACGCTGGCCAATTCGTGTTCTTTAGCCATTGGTCGCGGCTTTTTGCGCGCTTGTCAGAACTTACCGCACGCAACTAAGCGCTGCAGTGCTGTCAATCCCCCAACGGGGGAATGGCACCCGCTGCGCGAGCTGGCTTAGCTTTTGCACACAAGCCTCCTCCCCGGCGGCTTACGCAAACCCATTCAGGAGCTACGCCATGTCTTCCTTTGCGTCGAAATCCGTTTTCAGTGCTTTGTTCGCTTTTTTTTTGACCGCTCCGCTGCACGCGGAAATGTCCCTCACCTCCGCCGACATCGCGCCCGATACCACGATCGGTGATGCTTTCGTCTTCAATGGTTTCGGCTGCACCGGCCCGAACACCTCGCCCGCGCTCGCTTGGGAAGGTGCGCCGGAGGGCACCAACAGCTATATCGTGAACGTTTATGACCCGGACGCGCCGACCGGGTCGGGCTTTTGGCACTGGGCCGTTTTTGACCTGCCCGCTTCGGTGACCGAATTGCCGCAAGGCGCTGCAAGCGCGCTGCCCGAAGGCGCGATGCAAGCCCGCAATGACTATTCCGCCAATGATTGGGGCGGCCCCTGCCCGCCGGAAGGCGACACCCCGCACCGCTACGTGTTTACCGTTTATGCCATGCCGCAAGAAAAGCTCGGCATCGATGAAACGGCCTCTGGCGCTGTGGTGGGCTTCTTTGCCCATACCTCTTCGCTCGACAGCGCCTCCTTTACGGCGACCTACGGGCGCTGATAGCCCCGCGCTCTGATCGCCTAGGCCCCGCAGAAACCGACCCTTCTGCGGGGCCGTTGTTTCGGAGCTATGCTTGACCCCGCCGCCAAAATTCGGGCAGACCGAGGCAAACAAGCAAAAGGCCCCAAAGGATGATCTATGTCGATGCCGATGCCTGCCCGGTGAAAGCCGAAGTAGAGCGCGTGGGAACACGGCTTTCGGTGCCGATGGCGGTCGTGTCAAACGGCGGCATTCGCCCCTCACAAAATCCGCTGGTGCAAACGGTGATCGTGCCACAGGGCCCTGATGAGGCCGACAAATGGATCGCCGAACGTGCAGGCCCCGGCGATGTGGTGATTACCGCCGACATTCCCTTGGCCGCCAAATGCGTGGAAGCAGGCGCGCAAGTGCTTAAGCCCGATGGGGAAGTGCTCGGTCCCGACAATATCGGCAATATTCTCGCGATGCGCGATCTGATGGCCGATCTGCGCTCTGCCAACCCGTTCCTGCAAGGCGGCGGGCGAGGGTTCACCAAAGCCGACAGGTCGCGTTTTCTTGATGCGCTGGACCGCGCGCTGCGCCGCGCGAAGCGCTGATCCACCGATCCCCATCGCCGCCCCTTGCAGCCCGCCGCCGCAGGCCCTAAATTGGGCTTGTTCGGGGTAACTCGGACTATGGGCATAAACGCGCACGAAATAAGCGGATCGGACCCGGGGGCGGTACCCGGCGGCTCCACCAAAATCCCTCGTTGGGGGCACATGGGGCCGAAATAGGATCGACGAACGTGTAAAGGTGATGGCTTTGTCCCGGTGAGCGACCACCGTTATCGGTGCAAATTGTACAGTTGCCAACGACAACCGTGCTCCGGTGGCTCTGGCTGCGTAAGCAGCTCGGGTAACCGAAACTTAAGTCCTTACGCTTAGCCGCTTAAGGCGGGGCTCGCAGGTGCCTGGCAACAGAAACCTGCACTTTTATCAGGCAGTTACCGCATATTTTCGGACGGCTCGCGTGTCGTAACCGCTTTGCGCTTGCGCCTGTATCGGCCCGGTTTCAGTCTCTCGCAGACCCACCGGAGATTACGATGCGATACGTTTTTGCCTTTTCTCTCGCCCTGCTCGCGCTTCCAGCCCTCGCCGAGGAAACACCGCTTCCCAAACTTGGCCCCAATGCCGTGCCGATCACCCTTGATCATGCCTATCTGACCGAGGCGCCTGCGCCCGATTTCTGGGCCTTCTTTCCATTCGTGAAACCCCAGTTCACCTCTTCGGCCTGCGGCGTCGCCTCGATCACCGCTGCGGTGACCGGGCTTGCGGGCCTGCCCCCCAATGCCGAAGACACGGTGATCCGCCAGCCCGAATTGCTTGAAAAGGTGGGCGATGCGCATTGGAGCGAAATCTCAGCCGAAGAGGGCGACGGGATCAAATTTGACGAACTGAGCCTTTATGCAGGCAAAGCGGCCGAAGCACTCGGGCTTAAAATAACGATCGACAGCTTCCACCCCGGCGCCCCCGGTGCGATGCCCGAGCCAGAGGCGCTCGCCGAACTCCGCGCGCGCCTTGCCGCCAATGAAGCCTCCGCCGATGATGTGACGATGGTTTATTTCAACCAAGGCGTTGTCACTGGCGATTGGGACGGGCCGCATGTCTCGCTTGTGGGCGCTTATGACGCGTCCCGCGACCGCGTGCTGATTCTTGAGGTCGATCAGGAATGGTATGTCCCGTATTGGACACCGGTTCCGGTCCTGCTCACCGCCATAACGCGCCCCGCCCCCGAAGATCAGGGGGTGCTTGCCGGCCAAACCGGTGGGCTGGTGCGCCTGTCACGTTGAGAGGCTGCGCAGATCAAAAACAAGTCGCGGCTCCGAGCCATATCGGGGCCGCCCTGATCCAAAGCGCGCGCCGCTGCGGCCCGCCCCCCCCCGATCTGACGCGTGAATCGCCATCAAAAACAGCATCGCGTGGCGCTTGGTGGGAAAGGAATTGCCTTTCGCACAAAAGGGAGCCCAGAGCGCGACTTTCCGCCCCGCTTCCCCCCTTTCCTTGCCCGGCAAATTCCCTATGCTGTGCGCAAAGGAAAGGTCTGACATGACGCGTTCGATTGACTATGGCACTCTTATGCATCGCGCGATGCGCGGCCTCATCCAGACTGTCTTGGGCGAGGTGGCCGAGCATGGCCTACCCGGCGCGCATCACTTCTTCATCACCTTCGACACCCGTGCCGATAAGGTGGATATCGCGGATTGGCTGCGCCAACGTTACCCCGAAGAAATGACCATCGTGATCCAGCATTGGTTTGAAAACCTGCATGTGACCGATGAAGGCTTTGGGATCACACTCAATTTCGGCAACCAGCCCGAACCGCTGTGGATCCCGTTTGATGCGGTCCACACCTTCGTCGACCCCTCAGTTGAATTTGGCCTGCGCTTTGAATCGCAAGACTCCGATGATGACGAGGAAGAGGGCGAAGACGAAGAATTCGAAATCAGCGAAACCGCCGAGGACAAACCCCGGACCGAGGCGGAAGTGGTGAGCCTAGACAAGTTCCGCAAATAGTTTTTTCAAATCAACACCTCAGCAAACAACGGCCTCCCAGATGTTTAGCTTCCTTAAGCCGCAAAAGACCGTCACGGTCACCGCCAACTTGCCCACTTGCCTGACAGATGCCCAACGCGCCGCCCGTTATGACGGCCCGGTGCAAGAGGCGCTTGCCTCTTGGGGCGTGGGCTCGGTCACAGGTGGCACGTCGGTTGGCGAAGCGGCGGGGCGCGTAACGGGCTGCACCGTGACGATGCAGATCAAGGGGCTGGATAAAAAGCTGCTGGATCGGCTGGTGCCGCATTTTGAATCGCTTGGCGCGCCGCGTGGGTCCGTTTTCACCGATGAAGACGGCAAGGAACTGCGCAGCTTTGGATCGACCCAAGTGCTGGTGCTTGAACTCGACATGGCGGGCCTGCCCGATGCAGTGAAGGCCGAGCATAAAACCGATGAGCTGCTGGAGCGGATCAACCACAAGATCAGCTCGGGCGGGCGCTTCATGGGCCAACGCGACTTTGACAAAACGACCGAGCTTTACTTCCACTGCCGCGCAATCCGCAATGTGGAGGCCGCATTGGCCGAGCTTTTGGCCGACCATCCGCTTTGCGCAGGCGCTCGCGCCTTCCCGCTCGCGGCTTAAGCTGGCCCGTATACCCTCGTATACCAATTGCAAAAATACTCCCGCCGTCCTAGAACGCGCGGGAGTTTTTCGCATCATGGAGGCCCAGGATGACTGCGACCAGAACCGAGACCGATAGTTTCGGCCCGCTTGAAGTTCCCGCCGACAAATATTGGGGCGCGCAAACGCAGCGCTCGATCATGAATTTCCCGATCGGCTGGGAGCGTCAGCCGGTGCCGATCATCCGCGCGCTTGGCGTGATCAAAAAAGCCGCCGCGCTCGTGAACAAAGCGCAAGGCGATATGGCGCCCGAGATTGCCGATGCCATCGCCGCCGCTGCGACCGAGGTGATTGAGGGCAAGTTTGACGACAACTTCCCGCTGGTTGTCTGGCAAACCGGCTCGGGCACGCAGTCGAATATGAACGCCAACGAGGTGATCTCGAACCGTGCGATCGAAATGCTCGGCGGCGAGAAGGGCTCGAAAAAGCCCGTCCACCCGAACGACCATTGCAACATGGGGCAATCGTCGAACGACACTTTCCCGACCGCGATGCATGTGGCGATTGCCATGCAAGCGCGCGATGTGCTGCTGCCGGGGCTCGAAAAACTCCATGCCGCGCTGGTCGCGAAATCGGAAGAGTTCAAAGACATCATCAAGATTGGCCGCACGCATACCCAAGATGCGACGCCGCTGACCTTGGGCCAAGAATTCTCGGGCTATGCGAAACAGGTCGAGCGCGGCATTGAGCGCGTGAAACTGGCGCTGCCGCATATCTACGAACTCGCGCAGGGCGGCACCGCCGTGGGCACTGGGCTCAACACCAAAGTCGGTTGGGATACCCGCATTGCCGCGCAAATCGCCGAGATCACGGATCTGCCCTTTGTCACCGCGCCGAACAAATTCGAAGCGCTCGCCGCGCATGATGCGATGGTGTTCTTCTCGGGTGCGCTGAAAACCGTGGCGGCGTCGCTCTTTAAAATCGCCAACGACCTGCGGCTTCTGGGCTCCGGCCCGCGCTCGGGGCTTGGCGAATTGATCTTGCCGGAAAACGAGCCGGGCTCGTCGATCATGCCGGGCAAGGTGAACCCGACCCAAGCCGAAGCGCTGACGATGGTTTGCGCCCATGTGATGGGCAATGATGCGGCGATTGGGTTCGCCGGCAGCCAAGGGCATTTTGAGCTCAACGTCTACAACCCGATGATGAGCTATAACGTGCTGCAATCCATGCAATTGCTTGGCGACTCGGCCTCGGCCTTCACCGACAATATGGTGGTTGGCACCCAAGCCAACACTGCGCGCATCGACAAGCTGATGAAAGAAAGCCTGATGCTGGTGACCGCACTTGCGCCGACCATCGGCTATGACGCGGCCACCAAAGTGGCGAAGACCGCGCATAAAAACGGCAACACTTTGCGCGAAGAAGCGATCGCGCTTGGCTATGTCGATGGCGAGACCTTCGACAAGATCGTGCGCCCCGAAGATATGATCGGCCCGAAAGGCTGATCTTCGCAAAACACGGATCCTTGGGCGGCCTTCGGGCCGCCCTTTTCATATCCAAAAGGGGGCTCTGCCCCCGCTGCGCTCCCCCGGGATATTCCCCCCAAGTCGAAGCGGCCTTTCATATTGCCCCCCAATATCCTCGGAGGGTGAATGGCCGCAGGCCAGAGGGGGCAGACAGCCCCTAAAGCTCCAGCCGTTAGGGCGCGACGGAATAGAGAATGAAGCCCGAGGCCGGGGCATAGCTGTCATAAAGCTTGCGCGCGGCTTCATTGTTTTCTGCGGTCAGCCAGCGCACCGAACTGTAGCCCCGGTCGCGCGCAAAAGCCCGCACATGGTCTATCAGCGCGCGGCCCACGCCTTTGCCACGCGCTTGCGGCACGGTGAAAAGGTCTGACAAATAAACCACCATGCCGCCCGACAAAGACCGATGCATCAGCGAATATTGCACCAAGCCCAGCGCCTCACCGGTTTCATCGCGCGCGATATCGGCCCAATAGGGTTCCGTTTTCGACTGAATCCACTCCCAAACCTGCGGCTCTGCCGCGCGGGCCTCTGTTTTGTAAAAATCCGCATAGGCGCGAAACAGCGCCTCCCAATCGGCACGGTCGGCATCTTTCACGGGGGCAATGGTCAGGCTCATGGCGCACTCCTTTTCGTTATGAAAGAGCAGCCGCGCGGCGGGCACAAGCACGCAAAAAGCGCAGTGACTGCCCGGATTGCGCAGCCCCGCGGCCCGTGCGATGCTGCGCGCATGGCCGAGATCATCAACCTCAACCGTTTTCGCAAAGCCGCTGCGCGCCAAGAGGCGCGCACGAAGGCCGATGCCAATGCCGCCAAGTTCGGCCGCACCAAGGCGCAGAAGCAACTTGAGGAAGCGCAGGCGCAAAAGGCGCGTGATCTGCTTGATGGCGCAAAACGCGACGACGACGAGACATGAGCCGCCCGCGCAAACACTCGCTGACCTTGGGCGGGCACCGCACCTCGGTCTCGCTTGAAGATGAGTTCTGGGCGGGCTTCAAGGCGCTGGCCGCACACCGTGGCCTTGGCATCAACGAACTTGCGCGCGAAATAGACGCTGCCCGTGGTCAAGAAACCGGCCTTGCCACCGCAATCCGGCTTGAGGTGCTACGCTTTTACCGCGACAGGGCTTGATCCACGCCTGCGCGCACAGCCACCTCACAGGCCGCCGCAAGTTCTTTGCGCGAGGGGTAATCGGCCACATTCAGTGGATCGTGAAACACCACCTCAATTTCGCCTTGGCGCGGCGCGGCCAGAACTTTGGCCAAATGGGTGGCAAAGGCCATATCCCTCCACCAGCCGTAATAGCGCGGATCTTCGCCCTTGGGCGCATGGTAGATCACGCTGACGGGCTGGATTTGCATCACCCGATCAAGCCCATGCGTATAAAACGCCTGAAACAGCGTGGTTTTAAACGGCAGCACTTGCAGCCCATCGGTCGAGGTGCCCTCGGGGAAGAACAGCAGGTGATGCCCGGCGCGGATACGCGCTTCGAACACCGCTTGCTGCGCCTTGGCTTGGCGGGGGTCACGGCGAATGAAAACGGTGCCGGTGGCCTGTGCCAGCCAACCCACAAAGGGCCAGCGCGCCACCTCCTCTTTGGAGACGAAATAGACCCTTTGGCAGGCATTCAGCGCGAAGATATCAAGCCAAGAGGAATGATTGGCCACCACCGCGCCAATGTGGTGCATTGGCGTGCCGCGCACTTTGTAGCGGATACCGATGATGGCGATCGTCAGGCGGCAGACCACCCGGGTGAGGCTCGGCGTCCAAGGCCGCGCCGCGCCGTGGATTGGCCGCTCGATCAGCCGCAAGAGCAACAACACAACCAGACCACCGCTCAGCAGCAGGCCAATCGCAAGGCCGCGCAGCCCCAGACGCAGCTTATCCGCCGCGCTTTTGGGCGGGTCTACCGGGGGCTCGCCGCCCATCCACAATGGGGTTTGCGGCGCGCGTTTGGGCTGGGTCATCCCCGCCCCTCCGCACGTCGGGTATAAAACTCGCGGTGTTTTTCTGACATCGCCTTGGTATCCATCAACAAAAGCACATCGGTCGTATTAAACGGGTAGTCCACATAGGCACCCTCCCCCACAAAGCCGCCAAGTCGCAAATAGGCTTTGATGAGGTTGGGCATTTGCTCCATTGCCGCGCGGCGATCCAACTCGGCCATAGGCACCAAATCCATGCGCTGGAAATGCGCGGCTTGCGCACGGGGGCGCAATGCCTCGGGCGCAAGATGATGGTGGTGCAGCCAAGAAAGCGGCGCGCGCAAGGCCTCAATATCGGTGCCATGGAAGGAGGCGACACCAAAGAGAATATCAATCTCATGCGCCAAGACATAATCGGCCAGCGCATTCCACAGCATCAGCATCGCTGCCCCGCCACGATGGTCAGGATGCACGCAAGAGCGACCCAGTTCCAAGAGCCGCCGACCAGAGGCCCGCAACGGCGCCAGATCATATTCGGCATCGCAATAAAACCGCCCCACCTCTGCCGCCCGGTCAGAGCGCAACAGTCGGTAGGCCCCCACAACCCGGTCCAGATCATCGGGGTCTTTGGTCGGGTCGATCAGCATCAGGTGATCGTAAAGGGGATCAAGCTCATCGGCTTCAAGGCGGTTTTCATGGTCGATGAGCGGCCCATCGCCGCCCAATTCCTCCACGAACACCCGATAGCGCAGCCGTTGCGAGGCACGGATGTCGCGTGCATCGCTCGCAAGCCGTGTTTCATAGGCCAGTGCTGCCACTGTCATGGTTCCACCCTGTTTTCTGTTTCCCCCGATGTAGGGGGCCCTTTGGGGCCGATCAATGCCTCATCCCACTGCTGTGACGGTACGGAACGCCTGCAATAAGCGCTCCGCCGCCGAGGCTGTTAACCAAGCAGGAAAGTGTTAACCTTTTGTCAACCTTGCCCCTCGATAACGAGAGAAAGCTGAACCCGCCGCCCATCAATCACCTGCTTGCCAGCATGTTGGAAGTTGACCGTCACCTTATCGCCAATGCGCGATTGCACCTGCCCCAGCCCCCAATCGGGTGCCTGCGGGTTTGTCACGAGCATCCCCGGTTCCAAAAATTCGTTCATCCTGCCCCCATCTGGGAAAACTGAAATGCCGCACGATACGACCATGATCCCTGCTCCGAACGCCGATGATGGCATGATCGATGCCGATCTCGTGGCCCTTGTGGGCTCGCGTCTCTGCCATGACCTTATCAGCCCTTTGGGCGCAATCGGCAACGGGGTCGAATTGCTTGCCATGTCGGGTTTGGGCTCCAGCCCCGAAGTGCAGTTGATCTCCGAAAGCGTGAGCGCGGCAAATGCGCGCATCAAGTTCTTCCGCATCGCTTTTGGGCAGGCCAGTGCCGAGCAGCGGCTGGGCACGCCCGAGATTTTGGCAGTGCTGGAGGAAATTTCGCGCGGCGGGCGGCTGCAATATCACTGGCTCGCCTCGGGCGATCATCCGCGCCGCTTGGTCAAGCTGATCTTCTTGGGGCTGTTGTGCCTCGAACCCGCGCTGCCTTGGGGCGGCGAGGTGGTGATCCGCGAAGAAGGCGGCGAATGGAAACTCACTGCGCAAACCAAGCGCACCAAAGCCGACCCGGACCTTTGGTCGCGGCTCTCGGGCAGCCTTGTGACAGTGAGCCCCGCACAGGTGCAATTTGCGCTTTTGCCGCGTGAAGCGGGCCATCAAGGCCGCCGCGTGAATTGGGACGTGACCGAGACCACCGCCGAGATCACATTCTAAAGGAGATGGGGGCGCTACCCCCTCTTGCCCTCACGGGCAATTCACCCCCGGGATATTTTCACAAAGTCGAAGGAATGAAAGAGGGCGCAAGAACGCCCTCCTTTGCGTTTAGCCGCGCACCGTGCCGTCGCCGCGCACGATATATTTGAACGAGGTGAGCTGTTCTGCCCCCACCGGGCCGCGCGCATGCAGCTTGCCGGTGGCGATGCCGATCTCGGCCCCCATGCCAAACTCCCCGCCATCGGCGAATTGGGTCGAGGCATTGCGCATCAAGATCGCGCTATCAAGCCGCTCAAAGAACCGCGCCGCAGCGGCATCATCTTCGGTCAAAATCGCGTCGGTGTGGTTCGAGCCATATTCGCGGATATGCGCAATCGCCCCATCCACCCCATCAACAAGCTTCGCCGCGCAAATCATATCGAGGAATTCACGCCCGAAATCATCCGCCGCAGCCGGAACAGTGCCCGCCACGCCCGCCAGGTCTTCGCTCACGCGCACCTCAACACCCACTTTGAGCAGGTCTTCCACCAGCACCGCGCCATGTTGTGCATAGAACTTGCGGTCCATCAGAAGGCATTCCATCGCGCCACAAATGCCGGTGCGCCGGGTCTTGGCGTTCAGCACCACTTTGCGCGCTTTTTCCAGATCTGCCGCGCCATCGGCGTAGACGTGGCAAATGCCTTCAAGGTGCGCAAAAACCGGCACCCGCGCTTCGGATTGCACAAGGCCCACCAGCCCCTTGCCACCACGCGGCACGATCACGTCAATATAAGCGACAGCCCGCAGCATCTCGGCCACGGCGGCGCGGTCGCGCGTCGGCACCAGTTGGATCGCCGCTTCGGGCAGGTTCGCTGCTTTCAGCCCCGCCACCATGCAAGCGTGAATGGCGCGCGAGGAATGGAAGCTTTCCGAGCCACCGCGCAAGATCACCGCATTGCCCGCCTTGAGGCAAAGCGCCCCGGCATCAGCGGTGACATTGGGGCGCGATTCGTAAATCACCCCAATCACGCCAAGCGGCGTGCGCACACGCTTGATATGCAGCCCCGAGGGTTGATCCCATTCGGCAATCACCTCGCCGACCGGGTCGCGCTGCTCGGCCACCGCGCGCAGGCTATCCACGATACCACGAATACGGTCTTCATCGAGCTTGAGCCGGTCCATCATCGCCGGGCTCAGCCCCTTTTCTTGCCCATAGGCAAGGTCTTCGGCATTGGCGGCCATGATTTTTTCGCGGTTTTCCCAAACCTCATAAGCCGCGCCAATCAAGGCCGCGTGCTTGCGCTCGGCACTGGCAAAAGCGAGTTCCGCCGCCGCCGCGCGCGCCGCAGCGCCCAGTTGCTCGATCAGGTTTTTCGCATCCAGCTCATCGCGCATCGTCAATCCCTCCGGTTGCGGCGGTGATACGCGAGCAAACCGGGAGCGTCCAGCGAAGATGAGGGGAAGAAGTGGCGCGGTTGACGGGGCTCGAACCCGCGACCCCCGGCGTGACAGGCCGGTACTCTAACCAACTGAGCTACAACCGCGCGATGGGCGGGGAATAGCCGCTGGCAAAGGGGGCGTCAAGCGGGAAACACAGATTGCTTTTCGGCAAAGCCAAAAACCAAAAGCCCCCGCCGAGGCAGGGGCTTTGGAAAGTGGCGCGGTTGACGGGGCTCGAACCCGCGACCCCCGGCGTGACAGGCCGGTACTCTAACCAACTGAGCTACAACCGCGCATTTCTCCCAAGCCTTGGCTCGGGCGTGAGGGGGCTTCTACGCATCCCGCGCGCCCCCGTCAAGCACCAGAAAGCGAAAAGATGCAGGTTTTTCTGCCCGCTGCGATTGTGACCCGAATGCTAAAGCAAAAGGGCGTAGGTGGAATGCTCTGTCGGGTCCAAAAGCGCCACCGCCGTGCGGGTGTCGGTGACCAGTTCCTGTACCAGCCCGCCGCGCAAAGCGGCGCGGATTGGCGCGACTTTCTCGGGGCCCCCTGCCAGCCCGACAATGCGGCGGCCCGCAAAATCTTGCGGCAGCGGCGAAAGCGTCCGATGCGCGAGCGAGGTGGTCAACTCCTGCCCTTGCCCATCAAAGAAGCGGCCCAAAATCTCGCATTCCGCGCCTTGTTGATCAATTTCGTGCAAGCATCCGGGCAAGATCATCCCGGTGCCCAAAAGCTGGTTGGCATCGCTCGGGCGGCCAATGCCCACGATCCAGACCTCGGCCATGCGTGCCATATCGGTGACTTTGGCAACCACCGGCATCCGCATCAATTCGGCGCGCTCTTCGGGGGTGGTGACGTAAAGCGTTGCCGGATAGGGGAAGGCCTGCGCACCAAAACGCTGCGCGAGATAGTTCATCACCACATGCGGATAAGCAGTGTGGGACAGCGTGAGTTCCCCCAAAAGCGAGACAAAGCGCAGTTCTGGCGCACGCATCTCGGGCAACTCGCGCACCATTGCCGCCAAGGACCGCCCATGTGACAGCCCCACCACCTTGGGCGCATCAGAGGATTTCACAAGCCGGGTGAGCCAGCGCGCGGCGACACTGGCAATCGCCGGAATCGGGTCGGTTTCACCGGGGGCAAACGGCGCCAAATGCACGCCAGACAGCCCGTAAACCGTCCGCAATCGCCTGCTAAGGTGGCGCAACAAACGCGCACCCGCCATTCCCCCGGGGATCAAGACCGCCTCAGACTCCCCTTTTTCGAGCAGATATTTGACCTTTTCGGCGGGCAGACCCAAGCGCCAGCCAATTTCCTCAACCGTGAGCCCACCGACCTCATGGAGCCAGCGTGCGCGCGATTCGGGGGTGTCGGGGCGGCTTAACCGATGCGGCGGGGAGGTCATGCAAAATCTCTCCCGGCGCGAAGGCCCCGCAGTTGTTCCCTCACCCGCGCGCGCTGCTGCGGCAGATACATCGCCTCGAAACTGCGCAAATCCACCGGGCGCCCGAGCAAGAAGCCCTGCATCAGCGTGCATCCTTCGGCCCGCAGCATGTCAAATTGGCGTTCGGTTTCCACCCCTTCGGCGATGGCGTGCAAACCAAGCGATTCGGCCATCGCAAGGATCGCGCGCACAATTGCCAGGGCGCGGGCAGGCTCTTCCCCATCCAACGCTTGCACGAAGGAACGGTCAATTTTCAACTCGGCAACCGGCAGATGCTGCAAAGCCCCCAAAGCCGATTGGCCGGTGCCAAAATCATCGACCGAGATGCGGTAGCCCGCCTCTTCCAGCCGCCGCAAGTTGCGCTTGCGCTGCGCAATGGGCGCGGCGAGCCCGGTTTCGGTCAGTTCAATCATCACCTGTGTCGGGCTTAGCCCCGCGCGCATCAACCTCTCGGGCAGATCGGCGCGGCCGGGTTCATCTAGCGTGGCAGCATTGAGGTTGATCGCAATCGGCAGATCAATGCCGCGCGCGGCCCAGCCCGTCAGCATCGCCCCCGCAAGCCGCATCACATCCAGATCAATCGCCGCCACCAGCCCATCCACCTCGGCCACCGGAATGAACTCACCGGGCGAGATCGGGCCCAATTCTGCATCGGTCAGCCGCAACAGCGCTTCGGCCCCCACCAGTTCGATGCCATGCGTCACATCAAACTGCGGCTGCAAGAACAATTCAAAGCGTCCCGCCTCAAGCCCGCGATGCAGGGCCTGTGCGACCGCGCTGCGCCGCTCAAATTGCCCGCCGATCTCGCGGCTGAACATTGTTACGGTGTTGCGGCCCCGCGCCTGCGAGCGGTGCATCGCCATATCTGCCGCCCGCATCAGCGCCTCGGCGGATTGACCGTCATCGGGGTAACGGCTTGCGCCGATCGAGGCGGTCAGGAAGAAATGCCGCTGTGGCAGGTGAAGCGGTCGGGCGAAGGCACGCACAATCTCCCAGCCACGCGATTCAGCGGCCAAAGCATCGGCGCCCGGCAGCAAAACGACAAACTCGCCCTCATTGACCCGCGCCAGAACCGCCCCATCGGGCAGCCCGACCTCCAACCGCTTCGCCGCCGACTTGATCAGCTGATCCGCGGTTTCATGGCCCAGCGTGTCATTGATCAGGCGGAAATTGTCGAATTCGATACACAGAACCGCAAGCTGATTGGCCTCCGGTTCCTCATGCGCGCTTTCCAGCCGCCGGATATGCTCATCCACCACGCGCATCGCCAAGTAGCGATCTGGCAGCCCTGTCATCAGATCATGGGTCGCAATGAACCGCGCATTCTCGATGGATTGTTCCAACTGGCGCTGAAGATCGAAAAGCTGCGTGATGTCATTGAGGGAAACGAGAACCCGCTCATGGTCATTCGGGTCTGGCATGGGCGCAAGGTCCACTTGCAGCACTTGACGCCGACCAGCGCGTTTGCGGTGCAATCGCAAACTGCCGAGCGTTTCCGGATCTTTCAGCGCATCTTCGAAATCTTCGCGCCCCTCTTCAAGCTGCAGAAGCGCCGCAAAATTGTGGCCCATCAATTTCGACGGGCCGATGTCGAGCAGGGCAGAGGCCTCCGGGTTGGAAAACACCACCTGCCCCTCGGCATCCAGCACCACCTTCCCGGACGGGAGCGCCTCTAACACATGGGCGAGTCGCTCGCGTTCTTGCAGTAGCGCGTTTTCCATCACCGAAAAGGCGGTCATGTCCAAATCGCAGCCCATCACCTGCGTGACATTGCCTTGCGCGTCCCAGCGCACGGCGCGCCCGAAAGAAAGAAAGCTGATCCAAGCCCCATTGCGATGCCGCATCCGCGACAAAAGCTGAAACGGCTCGCCCGCGCGCAACCGCATCTGCACCGCCTCACTTTCAAAGGCGGCAACATCTTCGGGGTGGCTGATCGCAGCCCAACCCTCAAGGCTGAAATCGGGCAGATCTTCGGCAGCATAGCCAAGACGCGCCTTCCAACTCTCTGCCACTTCAAAGCCGCGATCGGGATAGGTGATCGACCACGCCATCGCCGGGGAGACCCCAATCCGGTCAAGATTGGCGCGCGTCGCATCGAACGAAGTATCGAGCCGCAGCAGCATTCCCTGCCCCGGCAATTCGCGCCCAGAAATTTCAATGCTCGTCAGCACCGCTTCATCGCCCGCGCCGTTCCAGCGCATCCGCCCCATCAGGCGTTCTGGCGCGCGCTGAACCACAGGCGCATCCATCTGCGCAAGCTCACGCTCAAGAAAGGCCAAGACCTGCGCCCGATCATCCGGCACGAACCATTTTGCGAAATCTGAAAACTGCATGGGCTGCGCACCAGCGCCAGTCACCAGCACCGCGCCGCCTTCAGCGGTGCGCCGTAAAGACCATGCGACAGCATCCGCACAAACCATGGTGCAAGCGCGCGGATACAAATCTTGATGGCGGTTGTGCGAAGCCACTGTGTCACGATCTCCACTCAAGACGTCCGAGCTTAGCAACGAATCGCGCATAGGGCGAGAATAAATAAGTTAAATCTACTTTTGCGCGCGGCGGTGATTTTTCTCCGCATCACTAGCCCATTGCTCCGCCTCAAAGCAGGGCGAAACGCTGCGCCGAAATGCAAAAGCCCGGCCCGCACTGCGGACCGGGCGAAATGCTTGAAATCTCTTATGCCTCAGGCGTTTTTCAGATCGAGGAAGAGTTGATAGGCTTCCTTGGCGGTGAAGTTTTCATGCACCACTTTGTTGACCGCTTGGATCATCGCAATCGGCGCGTCCGATTGGAAAATGTTGCGCCCCATATCGACGCCCGCCGCGCCTTGGTCGATGGCTTTATACGCCATATCAAGCGCTTCGAGTTCGGGCAGCTTCTTGCCGCCCGCGATGACGAGCGGCACCGGGCAGCCAGCCGCCACTTTCTCAAAGCCCTCTTCGACGAAGTAGGTCTTCACATAATGCGCACCCAATTCCGCCGCGATCCGGGTGGCGAGGCCAAAGTAGCGGGCATCGCGCGCCATATCTTTGCCCACGCCCGTCACCGCCAGCGTCGGGATGCCGTAGCGGGTGCCGGTATCGATCAGCTTGAGCACATTGGTGATCGATTTATGCTCGTATTCCGAGCCGATATAGACCTGTGCGGCCATCGCGCAGGCACCAAGGCGGATCGCATCTTCGATTTCCACCGCAACGGTTTCATTCGACAATTCGGTCAGGATCGAGTTGCCGCCCGAGCAGCGTAGCGCCACCGGTTTGGT
>NZ_FTOG01000003.1 GCF_900156655.1 Rhodobacter aestuarii
GAAGCTAGAGCGCCGATATGTCTCGGTTCGCAGTCGCATTCGCGCCCAAACCGCCCACATATCTCTTCAGATATCCATCAATGTCAAAGAGCAAGAGGCAAAAACGAACCAGAAGCGCCATTCTTACTATGGCGTTTCAGGCTGCCTGACCTCTTATGTTTTTTTTGCTTCCCTGCGCCGTCTTTCGTTGGCGCCGTTCCGCGTCCCGCTGCGGTGTGTGCCGCTTCGGTGAGGGGTGTTCTACGCATCTCGACCGGGGGCCGCAAGAGGCTTTTTTGCGAAAACGTCATTTTTCTTCGTTACACTCGGATTTCCTGAGGAAAACTTGGGCATTTTGAAAACGCAGCTACGATATCTGCTCAACCCTTCGCTGTGGGCTTTCGCCTTCCGGCAGAGAATCAATATCGATTCCAGCGCGAATCTGCTGTCCGAGTCGCCTGTCGGCCCCCTACCCCACCGCTTCGGAGCCGAAATCAGAATCAAAAAGGCCGAGTCGGAGCGTTCCGACTCGGCCTTTCATCGAATCTGAAGAGGATCAGCGTAAGATTCGCCCCTTCATCCGCCAGATGCCGGGCATCAGCACCGCGATGTAAAGCAGATCGACGACGATCAAGAACACCCACAGCTTCGTCACCAAAAGCCCGACGCCGATCACCGTCCCCATCAACGTGGCGACAACCCCCAGCCCTTTGAGCTTGAGTGACTTGGGCGAGAAGGTGCGGAGACGGGAGATCATCAGCACCCCCACAAAACCAAGCCAGATCGCCGCCAGCATCGGCACGCTGCGCGCATTGACCCAACCTTCAAAGCTAAGGAAAACCGGCAAAAGTGCCAAAAGTGCTCCGGCAGGCGCGGGCACCCCGGTGAAATGCGTGGTCGAGCCCTCTTCCCCGCGCATCACGTTAAACCGCGCAAGCCGCAAACAGGCGGCCGCCGCATAGACCAGCACAAAGACCCAGCCCAGCGCATTCCCCTCCCCCATCGCGAAACGATAGACGAGCACCCCTGGCGCCACACCAAAGCACAGAAAGTCAGAAAGGCTGTCGAGTTCGGCCCCAAATTCGGAGGTGGCCTTGAGACGGCGCGCAATCAAGCCATCCAGCCCATCAATCGCGGCGGAAAACAGCAGCAACAAGACCGCAGTTTCATATTTGCCTACCATCGCAAATCGGATCGAGGTCAGGCCAAGGCACATCCCCGACAAGGTCACAAGGTTGGGCAGAAGCATCAGGAACGGCATGCGTTCGCGGTCTTGTGGCTCTAGGCTCATCTTCGGTCTTTCTTATTGCCCGCGCCCTTCGCGCGGGGCTTCGCGGCTTAGCAGATCGGCAATAACCGTCTCGCCCGCAATCATCGTTTGCCCGATACAGACCATCGGGTCCACCCCGTCGGGCAGATAGATATCAAGCCGCGAGCCAAAGCGAATAAGCCCGAACCGTTCGCCCGTGGCGAGGCTATCGCCCTCACGCACGAAGCACAAAATGCGCCGCGCCACGAGACCGGCAATCTGCACCACGCCATAGCGCAACCCATCGGGGGTTTCGACAGCAAGGCCGTTACGCTCGTTGTCTTTCGACGCTTTGTCGAGCGAGGCATTGAGGAACAGCCCCTCATGATAGGCGACCTTGGTGATTTTACCCGCCATCGGCAAACGGTTCACATGGCAGTTGAACACCGACATGAAAACCGAAACCCGGGTCATCGGCTGATCGCCCAAGCCCAGTTCCATCGGCGGCACCGCAGGCTCAAGCAGCGAGACAACCCCGTCTGCGGGCGAAACCATCAGCCCCGGGCGTGTGGGCGTCACCCGCACCGGATCGCGGAAGAAGTAATAAACCCAAACCGTCAAGCCGGTGCCGATCCAGCCCAACGGGGCCCAGATCAAAAACAGCACCAAGGTGATCGCGGCGGCAATGGCCACGAACTTGCGCCCCTCGGGGTGCATTGGCTTGATGAAGGTGGAAAGCATGGAAACGGACATCGCAAGCCTTTCTCTTTGGTCTTTCCGTTGCCGCCTTCTACCGCAGCCCGTCTGCAAAGGGAACGGTCCCAGACCCGACATGCCGTCGCGGCCTATTTGAGCGGCTCAGATGCGCAAGCGATTAGGCTGTCTAGTGACAAAACCGCCAATCGGAGACATAGCCGCGGCGGATCACATAGACACCATCGTCATGCGACAGGATCATCACCCGCGCAGTGTATTCCATACCCTCGCCACTACAGACGGCATCATAAAGGACGGCCTTCATGTCGCGCACGGGGGTGGGCTGCGTGAGCTCGCAACTGCTTTCTACGCCTTCGAGCCAATCACCGCGGATCGCAAGCGCGCCGCCATCTGCCCCAATCAGCTCAACACGGCAGGACCAATTCATTCCAGCAGGTTGATAAAGCCCCTCAAACGGCCCTGCGAAAACCGGCGCAGCCATCATGCAAGTGAGAGCGGCAAGACAAATATGTTTCATCGCAACCTCCAATCCCTCTCCTCAGCCTGCCAGCCTCCCCCCACCTGTCAACAGGACGCGAGGCCGCAAAAGCAAATGGGCCCGCAAAACTGCGAGCCCATTCGAATGTGCAAGAGACGATCTGACAGATCAGCGCTTCGAGAACTGGAAGCTACGGCGGGCTTTCGCTTTACCGTATTTCTTACGTTCGACGACACGCGAGTCGCGGGTCAGGAAGCCAGCCGCTTTGAGCGCGGCGCGCAGGCCCGGCTCGTGCAGTTGCAGCGCTTTCGAGATGCCGTGCTTGACCGCACCGGCTTGGCCCGAAAGACCACCGCCAACAACGGTCGCCATCACGTCATATTGGCCTTCGACACCGGCCACACCGAAGGGCTGGTTGACGATGAGCTGGAGCACAGGGCGCGCGAAGTATTCGTTCATCGCTTTGCCGTTCACGGTGATCTTGCCCGAACCCGGTTTCACCCACACACGGGCGACAGCGTTTTTACGCTTGCCGGTGGCATAGGCGCGGCCTTGGGCGTCGCGCACCGGGGCGCGGGGCGCGGCGTCAGTCACGGCGGTCTCGGCAGCAGCCGGGGTGCCCGACACGGCCGACTTCAGATCGTCGAGGGATTTGATATCGGACATGATTACGCGCTCCGGGTGTTCTTCTTGTTCAGGACTTTCACGTCCAGAACTTCGGGCTGCTGGGCTTCATGCGGATGCTCGGCACCGGCGTAAACGCGCAGGTTCGCCATTTGCGCACGGCCAAGACGGTTGCGCGAGATCATACGCTCAACGGCTTTGATCACGACGCGCTCCGGGTGGGCCCCTTCCAGCACTTGACGCGCGGTGCGGAACTTGATGCCGCCCGGGTGGCCAGTGTGCCAGTAGTAGCGCTTGTCGGCGCGTTTGTTGCCCGTCATCTGCACCTTGTCGGCGTTGATGATGATGACGTTATCACCCATGTCCATGTGGGGGGTGAAGGTCGGCTTGTGTTTGCCACGCAGGCGCATGGCAACGATCGTGGCGAGGCGGCCCAGAACGACGCCTTCGGCGTCAATCAGGATCCACTTCTTCTCGATCTCCGCCGGTTTCGCGGTATAGGTTTTCATTGTCGATCGCCCTTTGAAGGGTTGTGGAATTCGGATGCGGGCTTTTCGATGATTTCGGCGCGCAGATCAAGGGCCTTGATGTGCATTTTTTGAAGCGTTTTCAATAGCCTAAAAAATAGGTATCTATTTACCCCACGCGCCGCACGGAAAATAGCCCTGATTCCGGCCCGTTTGCCGCGCAACAGCCCGCCCCGGACAATATGCCCGCCCTGCACATCGCGTCGCGGCCCGCGCGCGCAGCGCTCATGTTAGACTGGAGCGCGGAGAGAGGGAGGACATCATGGCAGAAGACATATCAGAAGACGTGCCCAAACCGAAACGCATTGGCCTTTTGCGCCTGATCGCCCTAGTTCTCGGCCCGCTTTGCCTGATCCCGGCGCTTGCGCTTCCCGCCCCGTTTGAGCTTTCTCCCGAGGCGTGGAAGCTTGTCTGCGTTGCGGCTTGGATGGTGATTTGGTGGCTGTCTGAAGCGCTCCCCCTTTCCGCCACCGCACTTTTGCCGGTGGTGGTGATGCCGAGCCTTGGCATCTTGCCCAGCGCCGAGGTGACAGCTCAATATGGCAGCCCTTTGATCTTCCTTTTCCTCGGCGGCTTTCTTTTGGCTGCTGCGATGCAACGCCACGGGCTGCATCGACGCATTGCACTTTTCATCGTCGCCAATATCGGCCGATCTGCCAGTGGCATCATCGCGGGCTTCATGCTGGCCACCGCTTTCCTGTCTATGTGGATCTCCAACACCGCGACGGCGGTGATGATGGTCGCTGTTGGGGCCTCGGTCGTGGATTTTGTGGCAAACCGTCTTGGTGCCGCACAGGCGCGCAACTTTGGCGTCGCCCTGATGCTCGCCATCGCCTATGCGGCCTCCATCGGCGGCGTTGGCACGCTGATCGGCACGCCGCCCAATGCGCTTTTGGCGAGCCTTCTGGCGCAGACCCATGAAATTGAGATTGGCTTCTTTCAGTGGATGAAGCTGGGCCTACCGGTCGTGGCGGTGATGCTTCCGCTCACCCATCTTTTGCTCACCCGCGTTATCTTTCCGGTGAAGGGGCTCGATCTCGCCGCCGTCCGCCCGCTGATCCGCGCGGAACTTGAGGCACTTGGCCCGATGTCGCGGGGCGAGGGCATTGTGGCCGCGGTCTTTGCGCTCGCCGCTTTTGCCTGGATCTTCCGCGCGGCGCTGAACCTGCCCATTTCCGACAGTGGCATTGCTATTTTGGCGGCTGTTATCCTGTTTGCGATCCCGCTTGGGCGTGATGAAGGTTTCGTGCTGGATTGGTCCGTGGCGCCAAGCCTGCCTTGGGGCGTGCTGCTGCTTTTCGGCGGCGGGCTTGCCCTTGCGGCGGCCTTTGAGGCAACCGGGCTTGCGGGCTGGATTGGTGCGCGCGTTGCGGGGTTGGAGGCCGTGCCGCTTTGGGCGCTGATCTTGGTGGTGGCTCTGGTGATCGTGTTCCTGACCGAGATCACCTCTAACACCGCATCCACCGCAACCTTCTTGCCGGTGCTCGCCGCGGTCGCGGCGGGCTTGGGCGTAGCTGTGGAATGGCTCACTGTGCCCGTGGCGCTTGGCGCCTCGATGGCGTTTATGATGCCAGTCGCCACACCCCCCAATGCGATTGTCTTTTCCCACACCGGGCTTCGGCTCGCCGATATGGCCCGCGCCGGGGTGGTGCTGAACGTGATCTCTATCGTCACCGTTTGGGCGGCAACGCTCTGGCTCGCCCCCATCGTCTTTGGGCTTTAGGGTCCGGGCTGCACCGCTTTCGGCGGGATCGCATAGGTCATCGAAGCGCGCGCGACCGGCGCCCCCTGCCCCTCTGAATAAATCAGCGCCTCGCCCACAGCGAGGCTGCGCCCCAGTTTGAGCATCCGCACATGCGCCAGCAAATCCGCCCCGGCGGCGGGTTTGCGCAAAAAGTCGATGCTCGCATTTGTGGTAACCGCCAGCGCGACCGGCCCGATCCGCGCCAAGATGGCCAGATAAATCCCAACATCGGCCAGCGCGAACATGCTCGGCCCCGACACCGTGCCACCGGGGCGCAGATGGCTGCCATCTACCTTGAGCCGCACAACCAATTCTTCGCCCAGCCGCTCAATCGCGAACATCCCGGCAACCTGCGGGAACTCTTGCGCCAAGAAGGCCTCAAGTGACGTAACGTCCATTTGCAGTTGCATCTTCCCCTCGCGGCTACGGCCTTTCAGACTTCAGCCCAAAGGGAGGAAGTTCAATGACCGATTTGGTGGAGTTGGAAAAACGTGGCGTCATCGCGCATTTGACGCTGAACAGCCCCGGCAGCCTCAATGCGCTGTCAGACGCAATGCTGGATGCGCTGAAAGCCCGGTTTGAGGAACTGGGGGCCGACAGTTCCGTCAAGGTCGTGGTGCTCAAAGGCGCGGGCAAGGTGTTTTGCGCGGGCCATGACCTGAAGGAAATGCAACGGGGCCGCGAAGCGGAAGATAAGGGCCGGGGCTATTTCACCGATCTCTTCACCCGCTGCGCAGAGGTAATGCAGATGATCCCCACCCTGCCCCAGCCGGTGATTGCCGAGGTGCATGGCATCGCCACGGCAGCGGGCTGCCAGTT
The DNA here is from genome assembly GCF_900156655.1 of Rhodobacter aestuarii. GTDB lineage: Bacteria > Pseudomonadota > Alphaproteobacteria > Rhodobacterales > Rhodobacteraceae > Rhodobacter > Rhodobacter aestuarii. Next base: position 6,138 of record NZ_FTOG01000003.1, read on the forward strand.
GGTGGCGTCGTGCGACCTCGCCGTCGCCGCCGAAGGCACCCGCTTTGGCGTGAATGGCGTCAATATCGGGCTTTTCTGTTCCACGCCGATGGTCGCACTGACCCGCGCTGTGCCGCGCAAAGTGGCCTTTGAAATGCTGACCACCGGCGAATTTATCAGCGCCGAGCGGGCGCGGGCGGTCGGGCTGGTGAACCGCGTGGTGCCGCATGAGGAATTGGACGCCGCCACCAACCAATTGGCCGAAACGCTCGCCGCCAAACTCGGTGCGGCAGTCAAAGTGGGCAAACGCGCCTTTTACGAGCAAATCGAGATGGGGCTGGCCGAAGCTTACGCGCATGCCGGCGCGGTGATGACGGAAAACATGCTTTACCGTGACACCGCCGAGGGGGTGCAAGCCTTCATTGAAAAGCGCAAGCCCGACTGGGCCGAATAAGTTAGCGCAGCCGCCGCGCGATATTCGCCGCTTGGCGCGCCCGCCGTGCCGCTTGGCGGGCTTTGGCGGCGGCTTGCTTTTCCTCGGGCGTCATCTGTGCGGCGGGTTTGCCTTTGCCCGCCATCATGTCGATGCCCTTATTGATCCCGGTGCGCATCGCGCGGCGCATCACCATATTCACGACCATCTGCACCAATCGGCCAAGGTCCATACCTCACTCCTCTTCGAACAATTCGCTTTGGCCGACCATATCGCCCTCGTCGTCCTCGGCGCCGGGCATCGGGCGGTTGTCCAACAGCCCCGCCGAGCGCAGTTCCTTGATGCCGGGCAAATCGCGCGCCGATTCCAGCCCGAAATGGTCCAAGAATCCCTCGGTCACGATAAAGGTCACGGGCCGCCCTGGTGTCATCCGCCGCCGCCCAAGGCGGATCCATTCCATCTCCAAAAGCTGGTCGATGGTGCCCCGGCTCACCGCCACACCGCGAATTTCTTCGATCTCTGCGCGGGTGACGGGCTGGTGGTAGGCAATGATCGCGAGCGTCTCGATCGCCGCGCGCGAAAGTTTGCGCAGTTCCACCGTTTCCTTTTGCATCAAAAAACCAAGGTCCGGCGCGGTGCGAAAGGCCCAAGCATTGCCCACCTTGACCAAATGCACCCCCCGCCCCTCGTAGCGGCGCTGCAAATAGGCCAAAGCCTCGGCGGCATCCGAGCCATGCGGCATCCGATCTTGCATTTCGCGCACGCTTACCGGCTCGGGCGAGGCAAACAAGATCGCCTCCACCATCCGCTCCTGTTCTGCCAAGGGCGGTGCCTCAAAGAGCGATTTCTCGTTTGGATCGTAGCGGCTGTCACTCATGCGTGGCTCGCGGTGTGGTGCGCGCCCGGATCGCAATCGGCGCGAAGGTTTCACTTTGGCGAATTTCGATATGGCCTTGCTTGGCCAGTTCGAGCGAAGCGGCAAAGGTCGCTGCGGTGGCAGAACGGCGGCGTTTCGGCTCCAGCCCCCAGCCCTCGGGCAAATAGCTGGTGAGTTCCGTCCAATCGCCCGCAAAACCGATCATGCCACGCATCCGGTCGAGCGCATCTTCCATCGTGAAGACATCGCGCCGATCAAAGGCATAGGGGCGAAATTCGTCGCGGGTGCGAATGCGGGCATAGGCTTGGATCAGCTCCAAAAGGCTTGCGGTATAGCGCACCTTGCGCACCCGCTCGACGCTTTCCTCAAACCCACGCCCGAAGAAATCTCGCCCCAGCCTGTCGCGCGCCATCAACTGCGCGGCAGCCTCACGCATCGCCGAAAGCCGTTCAAGCTGGAAGGCCAGATGCGCGGCCATATCCTCGGCCGAAGGCCCCTCTTCCCCCGGTTCGGGCGGCAGCAAAAGGCGCGATTTCAAAAATGCCAGCCAAGCCGCCATCACCAGATAATCAGCGGCAAGTTCAATTCGCAGCGCTTTAGCGCGGTCCACAAAGGCCAGATATTGCTCGGCCAAGGCCAAAACGGAAATGCGCCGCAAATCCACCTTTTGCGTGCGTGAAAGCGTCAGCAAAAGGTCAAGCGGGCCTTCAAACCCGTCCACATCGACAATCAGCGCCTCGGCCGCAAGCCGTTCGCTGACTGAGGTGCTTTCAAAGAGGCTTGTCTCTTCAGCCATCCATTTTCCCGTGCGAGAGGTTTTCAAACTCGGCACTCAAAGCATCCAAGTCAACCTCTTCGGGGGAATGACGCCAGCGCAAAGCGGCTTCCGCTCGCAAAGCAGCGGCGGGAGACAGCGCCCCGGCAGCGGCCACGGTCTCGGCCATTTCTGCACGCGTGCCATTGCAATGAAGCACCACATCGCACCCCGCCGTGAGCGAGGCTTTGGCCCGCTCGGCATAACTGCCCGTGAGCGCCTGCATCGTGATGTCGTCGGTCATCAAAAGCCCGGCGAAGCCGATCTCTTGGCGGATCAGATCAATCATCTTGGCGCTTTGCGTGGCAGGCGCGGCATCGAAGGCCGGAAAGCGGATATGCGCGGTCATACCCAGCGGCAAGTCATTCAGCGCGGTGAAAACGGCAAAATCGCGCGCGCGCAGATCATCGGCGGTGGCGGCAACGGTTGGCAGGTCTTTGTGGCTATCGGCCTCGGCCCGGCCATGACCCGGCATGTGCTTGATCACCGGCAGCATGCCCCCAGCCAAGAGCCCCTCAGCCGTGGCGCGGGCGTTTTGCACCACCTCGGCCACTGTCTCGCCCATGCAGCGGTTGTGCAAAAACGGATGCGTGCGCGGCCCGGCGATATCGCAAGTGGGAGCGCAATTGCCATCAATCCCCACCGCGCGCAACTCTGCCGCTTGCAGCCGCGCGCGCAACCAAAGCCCACGCGGCCCGGTGGCGCGGGCTTCGTCAAACGGTGGCAGCCATTCGCGCCAATGCGGCGCGCGCAACCGCTGCACCCGCCCGCCTTCTTGATCGACGAAAATCGGCGCATCGCGACCAAGCGCATCGCGCACCCGTGCCGTCAGCCGTGAAAGCTGCGCGGGGCTCTCCACGTTGCGGGCAAAAAGAATAAGCCCCCAAGGATCGGCCTCACGCAAAAACGCCGCCTCATCGGGCCGAAGCTCCAGCCCCTCAAGCCCCAAGATCGTCGCGCCGGGTTGGCTCATTTAATCACCGTCGGGATGCAATTGGCGCCTTCGGCCACCAAAGCCGCGCAGAATTGGCGCGCTTCATCGACATTGGCGAAGCCCTCAACCCGGAGCCGCCAGAAGCTGCGTCCGCCGGAAATCGCCTCTTGCACGATGCGGCGCTTGCCCGCCATCAGCGGCTCAAACTGGCGCATCGCCCGATCCCATTCGCCGCGTGCGATCTCTGGGCTGTCATAGGCCCCCAATTGCACCACGCGCGTGCCAGCGGGCAGACTTGCGGGATCAATTTCAATAACGGTTGTATCGCCTGTTTGCGCGCGTGCAGCCGCCGCCGCTTCGGCCTGCAAATCCCGTGCGGGGCGCGGCACCGGGCGCGGCGAGCGGGCAAGCCCCGGCACATCAGGAGAAATAATGTCAGCGGCTGGTGTTTCGGGCGCGTCCTCGGGCGGTTCGCCTTCGGCCTCTTCTTGCAAGATCTCTTGCATGGCGGCGGCGACAGCGGCCTCAATCCCCGGTTCGGGCGGGTCGTCCAACTCGGGCGTCGGGCGCGCGGAATCGGGCACCGGCAAGGCGGCGACCTCTTCCTCCGCCTCAGGCGCGGCATCCTCTTGTTCGGATTCAGGCGGAGCGATCTCAGGCAGCGGGCGCAGCGCAGCCATCGGCGCGTCATCGGGCGCAAGCTCAACCGGATCGGGCGCCAACACAACACGGTCGGGCCCCGGCGCGGCAACGCCCGAACCCGCTACCTCGTTCACCGCAAGGCCAACATGGGCGGCCAAATCCCCCCCGGGGTTTTCCGGCGCCACGCGCGCGGGCCCTTCAATCGCACGGATGATTGGAACGCCAGAGACATCGCGCACCGCAAGCTTATAGCCCCAGATCACAACGCCAATCACCAGCGTAACAGAACTTGCCGCGCCCGCCCATTGGACCCAGCGCTGCACGGGGGCCCCGCCCCCGCCTGTCATGTCATGTGACCCGCCCATCCGGGGGTCGGGATGTTGCATGCTCGCCTCTTTGCCGGTTGGGGGTTCTCCCCGCGGACGTCCAGCGCCCCGGCAGGAGCTTAGCGCATCTCTTCAGCCGGGGTGACGCCAAGAATACCAAGACCCGCCGAAATCACAACGGCACAAGCCCGAGCAAGGGCGATTTTCGCCGATGTAAGCGGCAGGTCGTCTTCTTGCACGAAACGGAGCGCCGTTTCCTCATTGCCGCGATGCCAAAGCGCATGCAGGTCCGAGGCGATTTCGTAAAGGAAGAAGGCGATCCGATGCGGCTCATTGGCCCGCGCGGCAATCTCCACCAAGCGCGGCCATTCGGCGATTTTCCTCGCCAAAGCGCGTTCCGCCTCATGGGTGTTGCGGGTCAAATCCGCGCCCGCCAGCGCCGCATCATTCACATCTACGCCCAGTTCCACCGCCTTGCGCAGCACCGAGGCCACGCGGGCATGGGCATATTGCACATAGAAAACGGGGTTGTCTTTCGACTGCTCCAGCACCTTGTCAAAGTCAAAGTCCAAAGGCGCGTCGTTCTTACGGGTGAGCATATGGAACCGGGTCACATCCGCGCCCGCTTGCTCCACCACATCGCGCAGCGTCACAAATGTGCCCGCGCGTTTCGACATTTTGAAAGGCTCGCCGTTTTTGAACAGCTTCACGAGTTGGATCAGCTTGATGTCAAGGCTGACCTTGTTCTCGCTCAGCGCCGCGACGGCCGCTTTCATCCGCTTCACGTAACCGCCGTGGTCGGCCCCGAACACGTCGATCAAGAGATCAAAGCCGCGTTCGATCTTGGTCCAGTGATAGGCGATATCGGGGGCGAAATAGGTCCACGCGCCATCCGACTTTTTCACCGGGCGGTCGACGTCGTCGCCATAGTTGGTGGATTTAAAGAGCGTTTGCTCACGCTCCTCCCAATCTTCGGGCAGCTTGCCTTTGGGCGGCTCCAGCACGCCTTCATAGATCAGCCCCAAATCCTCAAGCCGTTTCAGCGCGCCTTCGATCTGGCCCGTACCGTAAAGCGATTTTTCCGAATAGAAGACATCCATCTCCACGCCCAAAAGCGCGAGATCGCCACGGATCATCTCCATCATCGCCTCGGTGGCGAATTCGCGAACATCGGCCAGCCAGTCTTCCTCGGGCTTATCGATCAGGCTTGCGCCGTATTTTGCCTTCAGCGCCTCGCCCACCGGGATCAGGTAATCGCCGGGGTACAGCCCTTCGCGGATTTCCGGCTCAAGGCCATTCGCCTCGCGGTAGCGCTCATAAGCCGAGCGGGCGAGCACATCGACCTGCGCGCCGCCATCGTTGATGTAATATTCGCGCGTGACATCGTAGCCCGCGAAATCAAGCAGGCTGGCCAAAGCATCGCCAAAGACCGCGCCACGGGTATGACCGACATGCATCGGCCCGGTCGGGTTGGCCGACACATATTCCACGTTCACCTTCACGCCCCGGCCAAGGTCCGAGCGGCCAAAATCGCGCCCGTCTTGGAGCGCGGCGCGGATCACCTCGTCCCAAATCCCCGGCGCAAGGCGCAGGTTGATGAAGCCCGGCCCCGCCACTTCGGCAGAGGCGATACGCGGATCATCGGAAAGTTGCTCCACCAGCGCCTCGGCCAAGGCGCGCGGGTTCATTTTGGCGGGCTTCGCCAGCACCATCGCGGCATTGGTCGCCATATCGCCATGCGCGGCATCACGCGGCGGTTCCACCGAGACGTTGGCGGTGTCGAGCCCGGCGGGCAGCGTGCCCTCGGCTTCCATTTCCTCAAGCGCCGCAATGACCGTGCAGCGGATATCGGCAAAAATGTTCATGATCGGCATCCTTCGTTGCCTTTCCCCTGCCAGAGCGTTGCGCCCCCGTCAACTCACGCAGTGGCTCTCTCGCGTGGGCGCGGCGCCACGAAAGCGGCAAAAAACCGCCCCGCGCCCCTGCGTCGCAGGCCGAATCAGCCCTATTTTTGGCAGTTTGTTGACGTTCGCCCGCGTATGAAGTAGGGCAAGCGCGTCGCAATCCGTGCGACCAATCGACCGGGACGCCCGGAAATAGCGTCCCCCCACCCCGTGCCAGCCCGCTGGCGGCGCGATCAAGGACGCTCATGACGAAGTTTACCGATCTCAAACTGTCCCCCGATGTTCTGAAGGCGATCGCCGAGGCAGGCTATGAAACGCCCACCCCGATTCAGGCTGGCGCGATCCCCCATGCACTCGAGGGCAAGGACGTGCTTGGCATCGCCCAAACCGGGACCGGCAAAACCGCCTCTTTCACGCTACCCATGGTGACGATGCTCGCCAAGGGCCGCGCTCGTGCGCGGATGCCGCGTTCGCTGGTGCTGTGCCCGACGCGCGAACTCGCCGCGCAGGTGGCTGAGAATTTCGACACCTATGCTAAATACACCAAGCTGACGAAGGCGCTGTTGATCGGCGGCGTCAGCTTTGGCGAACAAGACAAGCTGATTGACCGTGGCGTCGATGTGCTGATTGCGACCCCGGGCCGGTTGCTTGACCATTTCGAGCGTGGCAAGCTGCTGCTGACCGGCGTGCAGATCATGGTGGTGGATGAAGCCGACCGGATGCTCGACATGGGCTTTATCCCTGATATTGAGCGCATCTTCCAACTGACGCCCTTTACCCGGCAAACGATGTTCTACTCGGCCACGATGGCACCCGAGATCGAGCGGATCACCAACACCTTCCTGCACACGCCCGCCCGCATCGAGGTCGCGCGTCAGGCAACCACCTCGGAAACGATCACCCAGACGCTGGTGGAAATTGCCCCGCCGCGCCGTGACCAAACCGCGAAAGCCAAGCGCGAACTGCTGCGCGCGCTGATTTCGGCGGAAGGCGAGACCTGCACCAACGCGATCATCTTCTGCAACCGCAAGACGGATGTGGATATTGTCGCGAAATCGCTCAAAACGCATGGGTTCAACGCCGCGCCAATCCATGGCGATCTGGACCAAAGCCAGCGCATGCGCACACTTGATGCGTTCCGCGATGGCGGTTTGCAGCTGCTGGTGGCCTCGGATGTCGCCGCGCGCGGGCTTGATATTCCCGCCGTGAGCCATGTGTTCAACTATGACCTGCCGAGCCATGCCGAGGATTACGTGCACCGCATTGGCCGCACGGGCCGCGCGGGCCGCAAAGGCACGGCGATGTCGATTGGCACCCCCGGCGATGCGAAATACCTCGCCGCGATTGAAGCGCTGGTGAAGATGGAAATCCCCCGGGCCGAAGCGCCCGAGGGGTTTGCGCTTTCGGAAGCGGCGCATCGCGAGCCGAAGAAATATGACGATGACAAGGGCGGCCGTGGCAGCCGTTCGCGCGGTGGCCGTGGGGGTCGCGGGCGTGACCGCGATGACAAGCGCAGCGCGCGCCCGGAAAAGGACCGTCCCGAGAAGGAAGCCGTCGTCGAGGCCAAAGCCGCACCGCAAGTCGAGGTTGAAGAGGATCTGATCGTCGAAGTTCCGGAGGCGAAACGCCCCGAACCGCGCCGCGATGACCGTCGAGACAACCGCCGCTACCGTGACAATGGCCCGGCGGTGGTCGGCATGGGCGATCATGTGCCAGACTTCCTGCTGCGCTCGTTCCGTCCCAATACGAAGCAAGCCGCAAGCGCAGACAAAGCCAGCAACGAGACCACCGCGCCGGAAGTGGAAGAAGCCTCAGAAAGCTGAGGCTGCGCAAGCGCCGGACAGAAAGAAAGCCCCAGAGCATCGGCTCCGGGGCTTTTTCTTTGGCAAATGGCCGACCTTTGGCGAGGTTCAAACCACCCCGATGGGTCGCGTTGGGCTAAGCCCAAGGCGAAACAGTTCTTAGACTTTCAGCGCCGGGATGATTTGCTTTTTGCGGCTCATGATGCCGGGCAGCACCAAGGTATCGCCCGAGACGGTGCAACCAAACGAGGCCTCAGCCACCGCTTTAACGAAATCGTTCGGCACCAAAAGCGTGGCTTCTTCGTTCAAGATGTCGATGATGAACAAAAGCACCTGATCGGCCCCGTCTTCTTTGGCGACATCCACCATCGAAGCCATCAGGCTGTCTTTGCGGTCCAAAAGCAGCTTCGGCGCAGTGGTTTCCAGCACCGAGACGCGCAGTTCTTTGCCGTCGACAGTGTATTCCTTGCTGTCCATGCGCAGAAGCTCGGCATCCGAAAACGCCGATACATCGGATTTGGCTTCAAACATCGCCGCCGCCAATTCGCCCATGTTCACACCGAGATCGGCGGCCAGCGCCTCGGCCACGGCTTTGTCATGCTCGGTCGTGGTCGGGGAACGGAATTCCAGCGTGTCAGACAGGATGCACGAGAGCATCGCGCCCTTGATACCGCGCGGGGCTTTGGCGATCGCGCCGCCCATCAGGTCATACATGATGGTGGCGGTGCAGGCGAGCGGACGGATCGTGATGTCGATCGGGCCTTTGGTTTCCAGCCCACCCACCAGTTTGTGGTGGTCGATGATCGCGGTGATATCGGCTTTGTTGATCCCGGCGGGCAATTCGGCGGGGTTGTTGGTGTCGACGATCACCACTTTCTCCCCTTCGGCCACGTCCGAAATAATCTCGGGCTTGGACAGGTTCCAATGTTCCAGCACAAAGGCCGCTTCGGTATTGGGCTCGCCCAGCAGCACCGGGGTCGCCGGCGTAGCAAGCACTTCGCTCATGTACCAAGCCCAAGCGATGGGCGAACCGGTGGAGTCAGTATCGGGGGATTTGTGGCCGAAAACCTTGGTGGTCATGCGTTCCTCGGGTGATCTGTGGCAGTTTGGAAATTTGCGGGGGTTATAGGCGCTGCGCTGGCTCTTGTCACGTCTTGGGCGTCTAATTTCGCACGTGCAGCAAGGCTTTGCCGCCGCAATGCCCCCTAAACGGCTGTCACAAAAAATCTGCAAAATTTTTCGCGGGCCGGATGTTGACAGGCCGCGAGGGCGTGACTAACTCCCTGTGCGTTGGCACTCACCAGATGTGAGTGCTAAAAGCGACAACCTGGAACCTTAGGGAGTGACCCAGATGGCATTCAAACCGCTTCATGACCGCGTGCTGGTCAAGCGCGTGCAAAGCGAAGAAAAAACCAAAGGCGGCCTGATCATCCCCGATTCGGCGAAAGAAAAGCCCGCTGAAGGCGAAGTGGTTGCTGTGGGCGAAGGCGCGCGCAAAGATTCTGGCGAACTGATCGCCCCCTCCGTGGCCGTGGGCGACCGCGTCCTGTTCGGCAAATGGTCGGGTACCGAAGTGACCCTCGACGGCGTCGAAATGCTGATCATGAAAGAGTCGGACATCATGGGGATCATCTCGTAATCGCGAGACGACCCTGATCCCCACAGAATATTCAAGGAGCCTCAAGAATGGCAGCCAAAGAAGTCAAATTCTCCACCGATGCCCGCGACCGGATGCTGGCCGGTGTGAACATCCTCGCGGATGCGGTCAAAGTCACCCTCGGCCCGAAAGGCCGCAACGTGGTGATCGAAAAATCCTTCGGCGCCCCGCGCATCACCAAAGACGGTGTCTCGGTCGCCAAGGAAATCGAACTGGCCGACAAGTTCGAAAACATGGGCGCGCAAATGGTGAAAGAAGTCGCCTCGCGCACCAATGACGAAGCTGGCGACGGCACCACCACCGCCACCGTGCTGGCCCAAGCGATCGTTCGCGAAGGCATGAAAGCCGTGGCCGCTGGCATGAACCCGATGGACCTCAAGCGCGGCATCGACCTGGCCACTGCCAAAGTCGTCGAAGGCATCAAAGCCGCCGCCCGCCCGGTGAAAGACAGCGACGAAGTCGCCCAAGTCGGCACCATCTCGGCCAACGGCGAAGCGCAAATCGGCCGCTTTATCGCTGACGCGATGCAAAAAGTCGGCAACGAAGGCGTCATCACCGTCGAAGAAAACAAAGGCATGGAGACCGAAGTTGAAGTGGTCGAAGGCATGCAATTCGACCGGGGCTACCTGTCGCCCTACTTCGTGACCAACCCCGACAAAATGATCGCGGATCTCGAAGACTGCTACATCCTGCTGCACGAGAAAAAACTCTCGTCGCTGCAACCGATGGTCCCGCTGCTCGAGTCGGTCATCCAATCGACCAAACCGCTCCTGATCATCGCCGAAGACGTGGAAGGCGAAGCGCTTGCCACCCTCGTGGTCAACAAACTGCGTGGCGGCCTGAAAATCGCTGCCGTCAAAGCCCCGGGCTTTGGTGACCGTCGCAAAGCCATGCTGCAAGACATCGCGATCCTGACCGGTGGCCAAGTGATCTCGGAAGACCTCGGCATGAAGCTCGAGAACGTCACCCTCGACATGCTCGGCACCGCCAAGAAGATCTCGATCTCGAAAGAGAACACCACGATCGTCGACGGCGCTGGCGACAAAGCGGAAATCGACGCCCGCGTCGCGCAAATCCGCACCCAAATCGAGGAAACCACCTCGGACTACGACCGTGAAAAACTGCAAGAGCGCGTGGCCAAACTGGCTGGCGGTGTTGCCGTTATCCGCGTTGGCGGCATGACCGAAGTCGAAGTGAAAGAGCGCAAAGACCGTGTGGACGACGCCCTGAACGCGACCCGTGCGGCCGTGCAAGAAGGCATCATCGTCGGCGGTGGCGTTTCGCTGGTTCAAGCCGCGAAAACCCTCGAAGCCCTCGAAGGCGCCAACAGCGACCAAAACGCCGGTATCTCGATCGTGCGTCGTTCGCTCGAAGCGCCGCTGCGTCAGATCGCTGAAAACGCGGGCGTCGACGGCGCCGTGGTGGCGGGCAAAGTCCGCGAGTCGAGCGATGTGGCCTTCGGCTTCAACGCGCAAACCGAAGAATATGGTGACATGTTCGCCTTCGGCGTGATCGACCCGGCCAAAGTGACCCGTACCGCGCTCGAAGATGCGGCCTCGATCGCTGGCCTGCTCATCACCACCGAATGCATGATCGCCGAGAAGCCGGAGCCGAAAGGCGCTGGCGGTGCCCCCGACATGGGCGGCATGGGCGGCATGGGCGGCATGATGTAAGCCTTGCCTCAGAATAGCGGAAAGGGCGCCCCTAGGGCGCCCTTTTTGTTTGTGCCCCAATCCCCTGCCCAAGCCAGGCCCGGCGCTTAGGGCGTAAAAAAACGGGCCCCCGAAGGGGCCCGTCAGAACTTTACTCAGGGATGGCTTAGGCCGCGCGGCCCACCAGAACCTCGTCCACCTTTTTGGCGGCGCCCGCCTCATCGGTGCCCGAGACAGCGGCCACTTCGCGGGTGAGCCGCTCCAGCGCCGCTTCATAAAGCTGACGCTCGGAATAGGATTGCTCGCGCTGATCGTCGGCGCGGTGCAAATCGCGCACCACCTCGGCAATCGACAGCAGATCCCCGGAGTTGATCTTTTGCTCGTATTCCTGCGCGCGGCGCGACCACATCGCCCGCTTGACCTTGGCCTTGCCCTTCAGCGTTTCCAGCGCCTTGGTCACCACATCGGGGGTGGACAGGCCACGCATCCCGACATCGGCCGCCTTGTGCGTCGGCACACGCAAGGTCATTTTGTCTTTTTCGAAGGAAATCACGAACAACTCGAGCCGCAGCCCCGCAATTTCTTGCTCCTCGATCGACATGATCTTGCCGACGCCATGGGCGGGATAGACAACGAAATCATCCGGGCGAAACTCGGTTTTCTTCATTTTGGTCATTCAGTCGCTTCCTTGCAGCCGGGCTGCCCCCGTTTCAGCGCACAAAACACCCACGGCACAGACTGTGCCGCGATGTCTTGTCTTGATCTGAAAGTTCCCCACAGACGAGCAGATCTGCGCGGGGGCTTGCTCCTTTGTAACAGAACGATAGCATAAAAACTGCCCGATTCATAGCATCGCGGCCCGCCACAAGCCTGTGATCAGGGCGATTCCGGTCGTTAACCTTGCTTAAACGTGACTGTTATTTTGTCGCGCGACACAAAACCGGGCCGGAAAGCAAACGGGGACCGATCTCGGCCCCCGCGCAAAGAATCGCCTTCACAAGCTGAGTCGCAGCCCAGCCTGCCTTTGGCTCAATCCCCGGAGCCCGGGTTGGGCGAGAAGTATTTCTCGCGCTTGCCGGTCTCGCCATCGTATTTCTTGGCGTCGGGCAGCGCATCCTTCTTGATGGTGATCACCGGCCAGAGCTGAGCATACTGGCGGTTGAATTCCACCCAATCCTCCATCCCCGGTTCGGTATCCGGGCGGATCGCATCAGCGGGGCATTCGGGTTCACACACACCGCAATCGATGCATTCATCCGGATGGATCACCAGCGTATTTTCGCCCTCATAAAAGCAATCAACCGGGCAAACCTCGACACAGTCGGTGTATTTGCAGGCGATGCAGTTGTCGGTGACGACATAGGTCATTTCGTTACCCCAATCTTCGACGCTGGATTTACCTATCCGCCGAAACAGTCGCAATCAAGGGAAAGAGATACATAAATAACAAACTGCGGCGATGTGGCAGAGGTGCCCCGCACCGCAAGGCCCAAAGCTTGCTGGATCAGGCGTTTTCGGTCTCGGGCGCACGGCCCTCGATCAACTCATAAAGGGTGGCGGCTTCGCTGGCAGGGCCGCGGCGCGTGCCACAGGCCAAGATCCGCACCACCCGCACCTGCCCATGCAGCGCAAAGGTCAGCACGTCACCCGGGCCGACGGCGCGGCCCGGCTTGATCACCTTCTGACCATTGACCCGCAAATGGCCGCCACTGATCAAGGTGACGGCCAAAGGGCGGCTTTTGACAAAGCGTGCCTGCCAAAGCCATTTATCAATGCGAAGTCGGTCGTGGGTATCGACCACGGCTCAGAGCTTGCCCTTGAGCCCCATCAGCGCGGCGGCGAAGGGGTTATCGGGGTCGATCTTCTTCTCTTTGCGCGGCGGATGCGACTCGAAGCCCCGGCCGCCTTCGGGCTTGCCGCCCTTGTGACCGTGCTTGCCCTTGGACTTGCCACCCGGCTTGCCCTCACCGTCGTGGCGACGCGGCTTGCCGCCCTTGTCGCCACCGCCGCGATGATCTTTGTTGCCGCCGCCGTGCTTGGCCTCGCCACCACGACGCGGGCCACGCTCGGCGCGCGGGCGCGGCGCCCAAGCAAAGGTGTAGAAGATTTCAAGCTCCGGCTCCGCCTCGGCTTGCGCGGCGGCTTCGGCCTCAGCCTCCGCCACGGGCGAGCTTTCCTCGGGGATCGGGTTTTCGGCAGCCGCTTCGCCTTCGGTCGGCGCGACAGGGGTCGCCTCGACCTCGGCCACCGGGCGGGCCTTCGGGCGCTCGCCCTTTTCGGCCTTGTAGCCCAGACCCGACATCAGATCGGCGAATTGCTCCAGCGTCATGCCCGTGATCGAGAGCATGTCGGGCGTGGCTTCAAAGCCGCCCTTGCTGTCTTGCGTGCGCAGAATATCGGCCAGACGTTCCAGCATGTCGATGCGGATCGCGCGCGACCCCGCCGGGCGATAGCCCGAAAGCGTATAGGCCGACGCCGGCACTTCCGCGATATTCGGGATCGTCACCAGACCCGGAGGCGGGCTTTCGGGGAATTCCGCAAGACCTTCCCACAGCGACATCAGCACCAGCCGCAACCGGGTCGGAGCGGGCTTGAGAAGCGCTTGCTGGAAGATCGTATATTGGCCAAAGCGCACACCATGCTTGCGCAGGCTGCCACGGGCGTCTTGATCCAGCTCTTTGACCTCGGCGGCAACGCCCTCCCGCGGGAGGATCCCCATGCCTTCAACCAGACGGAAGGCAAAGCCACGGGCAAGCCCGGTCAGCGCTTCATCCCGGCTCATTGCCAAAAGCGGCTCAAAGAGCGCAGCAACTTTGCGGTCGATGAAATGTTGCAGACGGCGACGGACTTTTTCCACCACCTCAGGCCCGGCTTCTTCGTCAACGAAAGCCTCGACGGCGGGCTTGAGCGGTTCGGAGCCCTTCACAAGCTTGCCCACGGCAAGTTCGCCCCACATCAGGCCCCCTTGCTCGGTGAAATCCATCTCGGTGTCCGGCGCATTGTAGAACCGGTCCGAGCGCAGGCTGAATTCGGGCTTGAGCGCCTCATAGGCGGTACGCGCCAGCATCTTTGCCTCGTCGGGGGAGGAAGTGCCGTCCTGACGGAACCGGAACCCCTCGAGACGGCCGGCAAATTCGCCTTCAACCGTGACTTCGCCCTTGTCGTTCACCTCGGCCACGAGGGTCTCCTTCTGCTTGAGCCGGCGCAAAAGCACAGATGTGCGCCGGTCCACAAATCGTTGGGTCAGCGCGCCATGCAGCGCATCTGACAGACGGTCTTCTACAGCGCGGGTTTCCCCGCGCCAATGGGTTTCATCATCCACCCAGCCCTTGCGCTGCGCAACATAGGTCCAAGTGCGGATGAAGGCGAGACGTTTCGACAATGTGTCGATATCTCCGGTGGTGCGGTCGATCCGCGCAATCTGACCGGCCAACCAGTCAGAAGGCACCCCCTTACCGGTTTGCAAAAAGCCAAAGATGCGTGCCAAAAGTGTGGCGTGTTCGGTCTCAGAAATTGAACGGAAGTCCGGAATCCGGCACACATCCCACAACAGCCGCACATCGGCGGGGGCACGCACCTTATCGCGAATTTCGGGGAATTCAGAGAGCGCCTTGAGCGCCAGAAGGTCATCCGCCTCGCGCCCTTTGGTGAGCCATTGGTTTTGCGGATTTTCTTCAAGCGCGCGGATCAGCCGCGCCACGGTGCCAAATTCAAGCCGCGGATTGCGCCATTGCAGCCGCTGAATCGGCGCAAAGCGATGTTCTTCAATGGCTTCAATCACATCCTCGGGCAAAGCATGGGCCTCGCCGGTCACGCCAAAGGTGCCATCTTGCGTGTGCCGCCCCGCCCGCCCAGCGATCTGACCCAACTCATGCGGGAATAGATGCCGCATCCGGCGGCCATCGAATTTCGCCGTCGCGGAAAAGGCGACATGCTCGATATCGAGGTTGAGGCCCATCCCGATTGCATCGGTGGCGACGAGGTAATCCACATCGCCATTTTGATACATATCGACCTGCGCATTGCGGGTGCGGGGTGAAAGCGCCCCCATCACCACCGCCGCTCCACCCTTTTGGCGGCGCAGCAGTTCGGCAATCGCGTAAACATTGTCGACCGAAAAACCGACGATTGCCGCACGCGGTTTCATACGCGAGATTTTTTTCGATCCCGCCCAGCTTAGCTTAGAGAATCGCTCGCGGCGGGTGAATTGCACCTTGGGCACCAGCGCAGCGATCGCGCCTTTCATGCTTTCCGAGCCCAGAAACAACGTTTCATGCAACCCGCGCATATACAAAAGCCGATCCGTGAACACATGCCCGCGCTCGGGGTCGGCGCAAAGCTGGATCTCGTCAATCGCCACAAAATCGGCGCCGAGTTCCGGCATCGCTTCGGTGGTACAAACCCAATATTGCGCGCGCTCGGGCACGATGCGTTCTTCGCCCGTCACCAGCGCCACGACCGAAGGGCCACGCGCCGCCACGATCCGGTCATAGACTTCGCGCGCCAAAAGCCGCAAAGGCAGGCCAATCACCCCAGTGCGATGCGCCAGCATCCGCTCAATGGCGTAATGGGTTTTGCCGGTGTTGGTCGGCCCAAGGACCGCGGTGATCCGCCCAGTCATTTTTTGGCCATCATCGCATTCTCAAGCGGCCATCAAAGACTGACGCCCGCAAGCTCCTTTTCCAGCCGCGCAATCGCGTCTTTCACATCCTGTTGATGCGGGTTCAAGGCAAAAGAGGCGCGAAACGCCTTTAGTGCCCGCTGCGTGTCGCCCATGTCGGCGTAAATCATGCCAAGCCCGGACAAAGCCCCCCAATGACGCGGCTCCAACCGCAGCACTTGCGCGATATCGGCAATCGAAGGCCCATAGAGCCCAGCCATGAAATAAGCCGTCGCGCGGGCATTCCAGCCTTCGGCAAAATCGGGGGCATGATCGGTCAGCGCAGTCAGATGCTCGATGGCGGCGGCCACATCGCCCGCGTCCATCGCGTCTTCGCCGCGCTTGAGCAACAAATCCATCGCTGCGGAGCCAGAGCGCGACCAAGCACGCCGGATATCTGATTCGGCGCGCTCCCATCCCGCATAGCCGGGATCGGACAATTCCTCGAAGGCACGATCCAATCCTGCGGTCTCGGCATGTGCGACACCACAGAAGTTGACGAAGACGGCAACTGCCGCAACGATATATTTGTTTCGGAGCGCAAGGACCTTCATATACTGAAATGTAAGCCATCTGCTGTGAAAAGCGAGAGGCCAAACCACATTCGGAGGGAACATGAGCATCGTCATCGAAAAGGCCGTGGAACAACTGTCGGAAAAGCTGCCCAACGGCTTCTCGTCGACTGCGAAATTCGTCATTGAGGGCGAAGGCTCGATCATTGCCGACCCAGATGGCGTGCGCGCAGGCGACGACGATGCCGAAGTGACGCTGACCGCCGACACGGACACCTTCCGCGGGATGCTTTCGGGCGATGTGAACCCGACGATGGCCTTCATGCAGGGCAAGCTGAAAATCGACGGCTCGATGGGGCTGGCGATGCAGCTTGGCGCGGCGCTTTCGTGATCGAAGAGGCCCCGCTTTATAACGACCTCGCACGTGGCCCCGAAGGGGGCTCCGCTTGGTGGCTCAAGGCCGCTGACGGGGTGCGCATTCGCTTAGCGGTTTGGTCAAAGGCGGGGTCGAAGGGCACGGTCTTCCTGCTGCCCGGACGCACCGAATATATCGAGAAATATGGCCCCGCAGCCGGCGAGTTTCTGGCGCGGGGCTATGCCATGGTCGCCATCGACTGGCGCGGGCAAGGGCTGGCAGACCGGCTTTGCGCCGATCCGGTGAAGGGGCACGTCGCCGAATTTGGCGACTATCAGCGCGACTTTGACGCGGTCTTGGACGCCGCCGCACGGTTTTGCCTGCCCCGGCCTTGGTTTGTGCTCGGCCATTCGATGGGCGGGGCGATTGGCCTGCGCCGGATCATGGGCACGCATCCGTTTACCGCAGCCGCCTTTTCGGCGCCAATGTGGGAAATTGGCTTGCCCAAACTGATCCAACCCATTGGCCCGGCGCTTGCGCAAATTCTGCGCAACGGTCCCTTGTCGATGATCTATCCGCCGGGCTTCAGCGCACAAAGCTATGTTCTGCGCGCGCCGTTTCTCGACAACAAGCTGACCAAAGATGCGGGCATGTGGGCCTTCATGCTCAACCACCTGCACGAACTGCCCGCGATCACGCTTTCCGGCCCCAGCCTGCAATGGGTCTGCGAAGGGATCTTGGAATGCGAAGATCTTGACGAGCATCCCTCGCCCGATCTGCCCTGCTATTGCGCAATTGGCTCCAATGAACGGATCATCGAAACCAGCGCCGTCTTTGACCGGATGCACCGCTGGCCGAAAGGGCGGCTTGAGATTTTTGAAGGTGCGGAGCACGAATTGATGATGGAAAGCGAAGAACGCCGCCGTCGGTTTTATGACGGCTGCGTCGCTTGCTTTGCGGGCGCGTCAGAGCATTTTCACGCTATCGGCTAAGCGCCCTAGGGGGCTGAACCTAGAGCGTGATCTTGCTGAACCCTTGGCACAGCGCCTCAGACCAATCTTGTGACATCTGCGCAAATTGCGGATCGTCTTTCTCGATCCGCCGCCTCATCGTCACTCGGCATTCATCCCGCGCAATCACTGCCAGATCGAGCGGCATCCCGACAGAGAGGTTTGAGCGCAGCGTCGAATCCATCGAAAGCAGCACCGCCTTTTGCGCATCTTCAAGCGTGGTGGCGACGCGCACGACCCGATCCAAGATCGGCTTACCGTATTTATGCTCGCCAATTTGCAAAAACGGCGTGTCTTCCGTGGCTTCGATGAAATTGCCTTCCGGGTAAACAAGGAACAGCCGCATCGTGCCGCCCTTGCGCTGCCCGGCAACGATCATCGAGGCCGAGACCGAGACCTTGGCCGCGTTCATCTTATGCTCGATGTCTTGGCGCACGCTGGCGAGCGTATTGCCAATGATCTCTGCCACCTTCAGCATGGTGGGCGCGCGCATGATCGAGGTTTCTTCGTTCGCTTCTGGCTGCTCTATCGCCTCGCGCAGCCGCGCCAGCGCGGTTTGCGTCACAGAAAGCGAGCCCGCGGTGAGGATGGTGATCACCCGCTCGCCCGGCTCTTCAAAGACGAACATCTTGCGATAGGTCGCAATATTGTCGAGCCCCGCATTGGTGCGCGTGTCGCTCAAAAGCACCATGCCCTCGTCGAGCAGAAGGCCTACGCAGTAAGTCATGTCTTATTCCCTGCCCCCCGGCACAGCGCCAGCGGCACCCTATTGCTGGACCTGTTCCAAGGCAACCGTTACCTCAAGTCGCTCTGCGCCCTCGCCTTGGGCAACACCCTTGATCGGCGCGGCTTCGCGCGCATCAAGGCCAGAACCCAGCCGAATGAACCGCGCGTCAGGGCAGCATTGATTGGCCGGGTCAAAGCCGATCCAGCCGATGCTCTCTATCCAAATCTCGGCCCAAGCATGGGCGGCTTCATGCGCCTCACCATCCTCGCGGGCAAACAGATAACCCGACACATAGCGCGCTGGCAGGCCCAGCGCGCGCGCGCAAGCAATCAGCGCATGGGCGTGGTCTTGGCAGACCCCCTCACCCTGCGCCAAAGCCTCTGCCGCCGTGGTATGGGCATGGGTCACGCCGGGGCGATAGGCGATCGCCTCCGCCACCGCATTCGAAAGCCTATGCGCGCGATCCAGCGTATCGCTCGCCCCCTCAACCGCTTGATGCGCCAGATCACGGATTTCCGCGCTTTGCCATGTTGCCGTGGTTTCGCGCATATAAGCGAGGGGGGAGACGGTTTCGCGATGCCCGCGCAACACGCCTGCGGTATCGGTTGTGTCGACCTGCCCCACGACCGAGATTGTGACCTCGCTCACCGGGCCCCGGATCGACCAACCCTCGACCTTATCGCCTGCGCCATCGCGGAAGCTGCCGCCACGCGTGCCGCCCAGCACCTCAACATCCCAGCGGATCGTGCGCTGCCCGTCAAACCGCGCCGGAAACAGCCGCAGCGATTGCACCGCCCCGCGCATCGGCGCGTCGTATTCATAGGTGGTGACATGATTGACCGTGAGGATCATCGCGCTTCTCCGCTCAAATAGGCTGCCTGCACCATCTCTGTCAGTTCACTGACATCGCGAATGAACCGGGTCAGAAACTCATGCAGGCCCTCGTCGAAAATCTCTTCGACGCGGGTCTCCGAAATTTCGCCGACAAGCGCGCGGGCCCGCATTTGCGCCGGGCCAGATTTGTCATAGCCGCGCGCCAAAGCATCAAGGTGATCCATCGCCATCGTCACCGCGGTGATGAGCGAGCGCGGCGATTGCGGGTTCAAGATCAAGAAATGCGCGATCTTTGCCGCGGTGATGTCGCCGCCATAGGCCCAATGGAAGGCACGATGCGCCGAAAGCGCACGCAAAAGCGTTTGCCATTGGTAGTTATCGAGCCCCGAGCCAACGAAATCGACGCTGGGCAGCAGCACGAAATACTTCACGTCGATCAACCGCGCGGTATTGTCGGCGCGTTCTAGCGCAAAGCCGAGGTTGAGGAAGCTATAGCCATCGTTGCGCAAAAGCGTGGCATCCATCGCACCGCGCACCAAGGCCGCTTGCCGGTTTACCCATTCGGTAAGTTCGGTCACCTCAAGCTCAGAGCGCGGCATCCGCTCCAGCCGCCGCATTTCTTGAAACGCGCTGTTGAGCGCATCCCAAACTTGGCTGGTCAACGCGGTGCGCACGATGCGCGCATTTTCCCGCGCCCGCTCAAGGCAAGAAACAACGGAGGATGGGTTGTCGCGGTCAAAGAACAGGTAGCTTTCGATATTGCGCTGCACCGGGTCGCCATATTTGGCAGAGAACCCCTCCGCCGTGCCCGAGGCTTGCAAGATGCTTTCCCATTCGCTGCGATAGCCATGCCCGGCAGAGGGCATCAGCGCGATCCGGGCGCCCACTTCCAACAGGCGCGCCATGGTTTCCGCACGCTCAATATAGCGCGCAATCCAAAACAGGTTTTCTGCGGTCCGGCTCAACATGATCTTACTCCGCCAAAACCCAAGTGTCTTTTACGCCGCCCCCTTGGGAGGAGTTCACCACAAGCGAGCCCTCCTTCAGCGCAACGCGGGTTAGCCCGCCGGGCACCAGCTCGATCTTTTCGCCAACCAAGCAATAGGGCCGCAAATCCACATGGCGCGGCGCGATCCCCTCTTGCACGAAGGTCGGCGTGGCCGAAAGCGCGAGCGTCGGCTGGGCGATATAGTTTTCGGGATGGGCCTCGACCTTTTTGCGGAAGGCTTCAATCTGCTCGGTGGTGGATTTCGGGCCCACCAACATGCCGTAGCCGCCCGAGCCATGCACTTCTTTCACCACCAGTTCGGCCATATTCTCCAAAACGTATTTGTAGTCATCGGGCTTGGCGCATTGCCATGTGGGCACGTTGTTCAACAGCGGCTCTTCGCCAAGGTAGAAGCGGACCATCTCGGGCACAAAGGTATAGACCGCCTTGTCATCGGCGACGCCCGCGCCGGGGGCGGAACAAATGCTGACCCCGCCCGAACGATAGACATCCATCAAGCCGGGAATACCGAGCATGGAATCTGGCCGGAAACAGAGCGGATCAAGGAAGGCGTCATCAATGCGCCGGTAGATCACATCAAGCTTTTTCGGCCCTTCGGTAGTGCGCATCCAGCAAAAGCCGCCTTCCACGAACAGATCCTGCCCCTCGACCAGTTCAACCCCCATCAAATCCGCCAAGAAGCTGTGCTCGTAATAGGCGGAGTTGTAATGGCCGGGCGTCAGGATGCCGATGTTGGGTTCGCGGTCGCATTTTGCGGGCGCGACCGAGGCCAAAGTGCGGCGCAGGGCGTCGGGGTAGCCATCCACCGGCTCAATCCGGTTTTCACGGAACAGTTGCGGGAACATCCGCATCATGATCTCGCGGTTTTCGAGCATGTAAGACACACCCGAGGGCGTGCGGCAGTTGTCTTCCAGCACGAAAAACTCGTCCGGCCCGGTGCGCACAATGTCGATGCCGACGATGTGGCTGTAAATCCCGCGCGGCGGCGTGAAGCCGGTCACTGCGCGTTCAAAAGCCTCGTTTTGAAACACCAAACGGCCCGGAATTTTGCCCGCGCGCACAATTTCGGCGCGGCCATAGACATCGAGCAAAAAGGCATTGAGCGCACGCGCGCGCTGCTTGATGCCGCGTTCCAGCTTGCGCCATTCATCTTGCGTGAACACGCGGGGGAACATGTCAAACGGGATCAGCCGATCCGGGTCGCCGCCCTCGCCATAGACAGCAAAAGTGATGCCGATGCGGCGAAACAATGCCTCGGCCTCGGCCTGTTTCATCGCGCGCAACTCTGTTGGCATGGCATTTGTCCAGTCTTCAAGCCGCCTGTAGGGCTCCCGGACTTTGCCGCCTTGATACATTTCGTTGAAATTCTCAGTCATACGCGTGATTCCTCCGGCCTTGTCCAAAGCTTAGGCAGCGCCTTGGGGGAGTAAAAGCGGCCCTCGGCGAAAAACCGGGGGAAACTGGGCGTTAGCGCCGCCAAACTATGCGAGCGCTGAAAATTTAAGCAACGGCCCGTCGTCGCCCAGAAACGGTGATGCTTGCACGGGTCCAACCTGCGCCCTATCTCTGATCCGACCGAAGGAGATGTTCATGATCCGCAGCTTTCCCGCCCCCGTTTTGGATGCCACGCCCGCGCAAGGAGGTGCCGGAGATTTCGGCGCCCTGCCCGATTGGGATCTGACCGATCTTTACCCCGCGCCGGATGCACCGGAATTTGCCCGCGATATGGAGTGGCTTGAAAAGGCCTGCGCCGATTTCGCCACGGATTACGAGGGCAAACTCGCCAGCCTTGATGCGGCGGCGATGGCCGAATGCATCACGCGCTATGAGGCGATTGAGACCACCGCCGGGCGGATCATGTCTTACGCGGGGCTGCGCTATTACCAATGCACCACCGATGCGACCCGCGCCAAATTCATGGCCGATGCGCAAGACAAGATCACCAATTTCACCACGCCTTTGGTGTTCTTCAGCCTTGAGTTCAACCGCATCGAAGACGCGCAATACGACGCTGTCTTTGCCGATGAAAAGGTCGCGCGCTTCAAGCCGGTGTTTGACCGGATGCGGGCGATGAAGCCCTACCAACTTTCCGATGAGCTGGAAAAGTTCCTGCACGACCAATCCGTTGTGGGGGCAGCCGCTTGGAACCGGCTGTTTGATGAAACCTCTGCCGCGCTCACCTTCACCATTGATGGCGAAGAGCTGAGCCTAGAGGCCGCGACCACGCTGATGAGCGACCATGACCGCACCAAACGCGAAGCGGCCGCGCGCGAATTGGCCCGTGTGTTCGGTAACAACGTCAAGCTTTTCGCCCGCGTCCACAACACGCTCGCCAAAGAAAAAGAAATCGAGGATCGCTGGCGCAAGATGCCGACGCCGCAAACCGGGCGGCACTTGTCAAACCATGTCGAGCCGGAGGTGGTGGAGGCTTTGCGCAATGCAGTGGTCGCCGCCTATCCGCGATTGAGCCACCGCTACTATGCGCTCAAAGCCAAATGGCTGGGTCTTGAGAAGCTGCAAATCTGGGATCGCAACGCGCCGCTGCCCACCGAGACGCCGCGCAAGATTATGTGGAAAGAAGCCCGTGAGACGGTGCTGAATGCCTATTCCGGCTTTGCCCCGCGTATGGCGGAGATTGCGCTGCCCTTCTTCGACAAAGGCTGGATTGATGCGGGCGTGAAGCCCGGCAAAGCCCCCGGCGCCTTTGCCCATCCGACGGTCACCACCGTGCACCCCTATGTGATGCTGAACTACTTGGGCAAACCGCGCGATGTGATGACGCTCGCGCATGAGCTTGGCCACGGCGTGCACCAAGTGCTGGCGGCGAAGCAAGGCCCGATGCTTTCCGACACGCCGCTGACGCTGGCCGAGACCGCCAGCGTCTTTGGCGAGATGCTTACCTTCCGCGCGCTGCTGGATGGCGCCAAGACGCCCGCCGAGCGCAAGCAATTGCTCGCGGGTAAGGTCGAAGACATGATCAACACGGTCGTGCGCCAGATCGCGTTCTATGACTTCGAATGCAAGCTGCACGCAGCCCGTGCCCAAGGCGAACTCACGCCCGAAGATATCAACGCGCTGTGGATGTCTGTGCAGGGCGAAAGCCTCGGCCCGGCATTTGAATTCATGGAGGGCTATGAGACTTTCTGGACCTATATCCCGCATTTCGTGCATTCGCCCTTCTACGTCTATGCCTATGCCTTTGGCGACGGGCTGGTGAACGCGCTTTATGCGACCTACGCGGATGGCCTGCCGGAGTTCCAAGACAAGTATTTCGAAATGCTCGAAGCGGGCGGCTCGAAACACCATAAAGAGCTTTTGGCGCCATTCGGGCTTGATGCCTCTGACCCGGCATTCTGGAACAAGGGTCTCGATATGATCGCGGGCTTCATTGATGAGCTGGAGGCGATGGAGGGCTGAGGGCTTTCATCGCTTGAAGACCGAACAGACAAAGGGCCGCCCAGAAGGAGCGGCCCTTTTGTATGGTTCCTCATCGCGAAGCGGCCTGCGGTCCGGCCCCAAAACAGGCGGTTTCGGGATTACTCCCCCGGCGCCGCCAAGGCCGGGTCGTTTTCGCATTTGCTCAGCGGCAGGGCGCGCAACCGCGTGATACGGAGCACCGTGCCCTCGGCTGCCGCGCCGAAGCTGCCTTCGATGCAGGCACAGCCATAGCCGTAATGGCCATTCACCTCGACCCAGCGCGCGGTGAAATCGGCCTCTCCCCAATCCAGATCGTCCCAGCCGGGCACGCCGCCCATGCCCTGCACGGACAGTTCCCATGTGGCATCGGCATCGGTCAGCCAGAAGTTTCCGGGCGTCGGGTTGGCAAACCAGCCGCAGCGGGTTTCGGCGGCAGCCACCACCGGCACCAAGACGACAAGCGCCGCGCAGAGAGCCTTAGGTAAGCAGCCCGCCATCGCTGTCATCCCCTGCCTCCATCAGCAACCGCTCCATATCCGGTACGATCACATGACGCTTGCCCGTGAGTTCAATCACCCCATCGCGTTTGAGCGCCGAAATCTGCCGACTGACGGTTTCGAGCGTCAAACCGAGGTAATCGGCCATCGCTTCGCGCGTCAGAGGCAAATCGAAGGTCAAACTGTTGCCATTTCCCCGGTGACGTATCGACGCATCCCGACGTGCGACAATGGATAGCAGTGACGCGATTTTCTCACGTGCCGTTTTACGCCCCAAAAGCAGCATCCACTCCCGCGCGGCATCCAGCTCATCGAGGGTCATTTGCAGCAGCCGCTGGGCGATATGCGGGGTGCGATCCATCAGCTCTTCAAAGGGCTTTCGACGGAAGCAACACATAAGAATATCGGTGGTTGCGGTGATGTTGTAGGCGGCCCGGTCCCGGCCCGGGCGACCCACGAAATCAGAGGGAAGAAGCAGTCCGACCATCTGAGTCCGACCGTCTTCCAGGGTCTGTGTGAGGGTCGCGATTCCGGAGACGACAGAGGCCACAAAGTCCATCTTATCGCCTGACCAGATCACCGTCTGACCCGCCTCGAAGCTTCGGTAGTACTTGACCGATTCGAGTTCATCTAGTTCGTTGGCCTCGCAACGCGCACAGACGGCCCGATGTCGAATCGGGCAATCTCCGCATTGCAACGAGGCAGGATACACGTCGTCGTGAGACATTGCCTTGCTTGATATGGGTCAAATCCTGGTGCGCGTCTTGAAGGATAGAATACGCCTATGAAACATGAATCGCAACTCGCCCGGCTCGGTCTATTCGACGCTCGGGTGCCCCGTTATACCAGCTATCCGACTGCGCCGCACTTCTCGAATGCTGTGGGCGCGTCGAAATTTATCGAATGGATCGAGGCGATTCCGGCCGGAGCCGCGATCTCGCTCTATATCCACGTGCCGTTCTGCCGCCGGCTGTGCTGGTTCTGCGCCTGCCGCACGCAAGGCACGCAAACCGATGCGCCGGTGAAGGCTTATGCCGACACGCTGGTGACCGAGCTTGGGATGCTGAAAAAGCACCTCGCGCCGGGCGTGAAACTGTCGCGCCTGCATTGGGGCGGCGGCACCGCCACCCTGCTGCCCGCCGACAGCATGCGCAAAGTCGCCGACGCCGTCTTTGATGCGGTGGATCTTGGCGAGAACGGTGAATTCTCGGTCGAGATTGACCCCAATGAGATTGATGACGAACGCATGGATGCGCTGGCGCAATCGGGCATGAACCGTGCCTCGATCGGCATCCAAGACTTCGACCCCTTCATCCAATCGGTGATCGGGCGCGAGCAAAGCTATGAAGTGACCGCCAAGGTCGTCGACATGATCCGCACCCGCGGCATCGACAGCCTGAACACCGACATTCTCTATGGCCTGCCGCATCAGACCAAAGAGAAGATCACCGAAAGCATCGAAAAGGTGCTGACGCTGAAACCCGACCGTGTGGCGCTTTATGGCTATGCCCACGTGCCGTGGATGGCGCGCCGTCAAACGCTGATCCCGGCGGACCAGCTGCCGACGCCGCAATCGCGCCTTGGCCTCTTTGAACGCTCGCAAGAGCTGTTCACCGAAGCGGGTTATGACATCATCGGTATCGACCACTTCGCACTGCCCACCGATGGGCTCTCGAAAGCGTTGCGTGCAGGCAAACTGCGCCGCAACTTCCAAGGCTACACCGATGATCTGGCCGAAGCGCTGGTGGGGATCGGGGCCTCGTCGATCTCGAAATTCCCGCAAGGCTATGCGCAAAACGAATCTGCTACGGGCGCGCATACCTCGGCCATTCGTGAGGGCAACTTCTCGACCCACCGCGGCCACGTCTTCACCAAAGAAGACCTGATGCGCGCGCGGCTGATCGAGATGCTGATGTGCGATTTCGCCGCTTCGAAGAAGGAACTGGTCGAGGAATGGGGCGCCGATGGCGCGCAACTCGACAGCGAATTCGCAGCCTGTGTCGAGAAATTCGGCGATATGGTCGAGATCACCGAGGACGGGATCGCGATTCCCGAACCGGGCCGCCCGCTCACGCGGATGATCGCGCGCCATTTCGACGCTTACGATCTGTCGAAAGCCGGACACAGCTCGGCGATCTGACGGCAATTTGCCACCACGGAAACAGGACTGGGCGCCGCGAGGCGCCCTTTTCATTTCGCCCACGAAGGCACGACGCTCCGGGTGCTTTGCTCTGAGCGCTTTGCCCCAAATCCCAAGGGACGGTTGCGTCGCAGACGGGAACAGCGCTCGGCTACTTAGCCAAGCGTGCCGCCCGCCGTTTCGACAAACTCAATCAGCCGCGGCAGGCAATGGGTCTCTAAATCGTATTTCTCGACCACCGAAGCACGCGCGGCCTGCCGCATCCTTTGATAGCGCTCCGGATGCGCCAGCGCCTCGGTCAGCGCTGCGGACCAGCCCTTGATATCAAAGAAATCAACGAGCCTGCCGTTCGCCCCATCGGTGATCACCTCACGAAGCGGCGCGGTGTCAGAGGCCACCACCATCGCGCCCGCGGACATCGCCTCCATCAGCGACCAACTCAGCACGAAGGGATATGTCAGATAGGCATGCGCCCGCCCGACCTGCATGATCGAGACAAAATCGGCGTAAGGCACGCGCCCCAGAAAATGCACGCGGCTTAGGTCGAGCCGGTCTTTGACCTCATCGAGGAATTTTTGCTTCCAACTGCCCTCCGGCGGGGCCGCGCCATAGCTTTGCCCTTCCTCCCCGATGATCAGCACCTGCGCCTCGGGCCGGGCCGCCAACACATCAGGAAGCGCGCGCATGAAGCTGTGATAGCCCCGATAAGGCTCCAGCGAGCGATTGATGAAGGTCAGCACCTCATCGCCCGCGCGCAGCGTCAAATCCTTGCCCGGAACGGTGTAACTGGCCTGCGGGTTCGGTGTGAGCCGCGCAGTATTCACCCCATCATGGCAGATGGTGATCTTCGCGCGCAGTTCAGGCGGGAAGGTCGAGGCCTGAAACTCGGTGGGGGAAAGCGCCGCATCGGCCTGCACCAAGGTCTGGATCAGATGCGCAGACCGGGCGGTGGTTGCGATGCGGCCCTCGAGCGTGCCCTTGGCAAATTCGGGGTCGAAATCGGTATCGAGCCCGGTGGTTTTGTACATCAACTCCGCATAAACAAGCAGCTTCGCCTCGGGCCACACCTCGCGCAGGTAAAGCGTCTCCCCCCAACCCGGATGGCCAAAGATCACATCCGGCACGAAACCGTGCTGATCGCGCAATTGCCGTGCCGCGCGCGCCGCTTTCACACCGCGCTCGCTTACCTCGGCATACATTTTCGTCAGCCGCGGCTCGAGCTTCACCTCCTCGGGTTTGCGGTATTTCACCACCCGGACGGGCGAGGGACGATTGTTCGTTTCAGAGGTCAGGGCCAGCACCTCATGGCCACGTTTGACAAGCGCTGGGGCCAAATGCGGAAACTGACCGGGAAAGTTCTGATGCACGAACAGGATCTTCATCAGACCTCCCCAAGTGCCGCCGCCAACAGAGCGCGCGTATAGTCTGTTTTGGGCGCGGCAAAAAGCTCTGCCGCAGGCCCCGCCTCGACCACATCGCCCGATTTCATCACCATGATCTTGTGAGAAAGCGCGCGCACCACGCGCAGATCGTGGCTGATGAAAAGGTAAGCCAGCCCATGGCGGCGCTGCAAGTCGCGCAACAACTCCACGATCTGCACCTGAACGGTCATATCAAGCGCGGAGGTCGGCTCATCCAGCACCACCACACGCGGCTGCAAAATCATCGCGCGGGCAATCGCAATGCGCTGGCGCTGCCCGCCCGAAAACTCATGCGGGTAGCGGCTCATGGCGGCGGGATCGAGCCCCACCTCTTCCATAATCGCAGCCACCATTTCGCGGCGGTTGCGGCCCGGCTCCAGCCCATGCACCGTAAGCCCCTCGGCGATGATCTGTTCAATCGTCATGCGGGGAGACAGGCTGCCAAACGGGTCTTGAAACACAATCTGCATATCACGCCGCAGGGGCCGCAACTGCTTGGATTGCCAGCGCGAGATATCTTGCCCATCAAAGTGGATCGGCCCTTCGCTCGCAATCAGCCGCATCAGCGCGAGCGCAAGCGTGGTCTTGCCCGAGCCACTTTCCCCCACAATACCGAGCGTCTCCCCCGCGCGCAGCGACAGGCTTGCCCCGTTCACCGCCTTCACATGGCCGACCGTGCGGCGCAAAAGCCCCCGCTTGACCGGGAACCAAATCTTGAGGGCCTCGGTCTCCAACAATGTCTGCGCGCCTTCGGGCACCGGATCGGCGATGCCTTTAGGTTCAGCCGCCAGCAGCTTTTTGGTATAGGGGTGCTGCGGGTTGGTGAAAATCTGATCGACTGGGCCTTGCTCAACAATCTCGCCTTGGCTCATCACGCAGACCCTATCGGCGATGCGGCGCACCACCCCAAGGTCGTGCGAGATAAAGAGCAGGCTCATCCCAAGATCGCGCTTCAGATCCGCCAGCAGATCGAGGATTTGCGCTTGGATTGTCACATCCAGCGCCGTGGTCGGTTCATCGGCGATCAGCAGTTCCGGCCCGTTGGCCAGCGCCATCGCAATCATCACCCGCTGGCGCTGCCCGCCCGAAAGCTGGTGTGGGTAGTCGGCAAGCCGGGTTTCTGCATTGGCAATGCCCACCTGCCGCAACAACTCGATGATCCGCGCGCGTGCCGCGGGGCCGGTTAGCCCTTGGTGGACGCTCAGGCTCTCGCCCAATTGCTTTTCGATCGTGTGCAGCGGGTTGAGCGAGGTCATCGGCTCTTGAAAGATGAAGCTGATGTCATTGCCGCGCACATCGCGCAGCACCCGCTCCTCCGCCCCCACCATCTCGCGGCCCAGATAGCGCACCGAGCCCTCGGTCTGCGCATTTCCGCCCAAAAGCGCTACGGTCGAAAGCGCCGTGACCGATTTGCCCGAGCCAGATTCCCCCACCAAGGCGACGGTTTCGCCTTTCGCAACGGTGAAGCTGACGCCTTTCACCGCCGGGATCTGACGCCCCTCTTGGCGGAAACTGACACGGAGGTTTTCAACAGAGAGAACAGTTTCCATGGGGCGGCTCATTTGAACACCTTGCGCGGATCGAAGGCGTCGCGCAGCCCCTCGAAGATAAAGACCAAAAGCGAGAGCATGGTGGCAAAGGTCACGAATGCGGTGAAGGCGAGCCACGGCGATTGCAGGTGGTTCTTGGCTTGCAGCGCCAACTCCCCAAGGCTGGGCGCCGAAGAGGGCAGCCCATAGCCAAGGTAGTCCAGCGTGGCGAGGCCAGAGATCGCGCCGGTGATCACAAAGGGCAGCATGGTGAGCGTCGCCACCATCGCATTGGGCAGGATATGGCGGAACATGATCACCGCATCTGAAACGCCAAGCGCCCGCGCCGCGCGGACATATTCAAAGTTGCGCGCACGCAAAAACTCAGCGCGCACGACACCGGTGAGCGCGGGCCAACCGAACAGAATGGTCACAAACACCAACAGCCAGAACGACCGCCCCAAGATCGCGAACAGGATGATGATCACATAAAGCGAGGGGGTGGAGGACCAGATCTCCAACAAACGTTGAAAGATCAGATCGACCTTGCCGCCGAAATAGCCCTGCACAGCCCCCGCCGCGATACCCAGCACCGACGAAGCCGCCGCCACGATCAGCGCGAAAGCCACCGAGATACGGAAGCCATAAATCACCCGCGCCGCCACATCGCGCGCGGTGTCATCGGTGCCGAGCCAATGATCGGCATCAGGGGCCGAAGGTGCGGTGCCCACATTGTTGATGGTGCGGTAGTGGTAGGGGATCGGCGGCCAGAGGATCCAGCCCTTCTCCACGGGCGCGCCCTCAACCGTGCCTTGGCTTTGCACCTCTGCCATGATGCCCTCGGGGTCATCCCAACAAGCCTCTGCCCCGCCGGACACGATCAGACATTGCACGCCCGGATCGGAATAAACCGCCTCGGTCCGGAAATCGCCGCCAAAGGCGGTTTCGGGGTAAAAGTTGGTGACCGGGTAAAAATATTCACCGCGATATTTCACCACCAGCGGATGGTCATTGGCGATGAATTCCGCAAACAGCGAGGCGATAAAAAGAACGCTGAAAATCAGCAGCGAATAGAACGCACGGCGATTGGCGCGGAAGTTGCGCCAGCGGCGGCGGGCAAGCGGAGACAGTGCCATCAGCCCGCCCTCTTCTCAAAGTCGATCCGCGGATCGACAAGGGTGTAGGTGATGTCCGACACGATCCCGATCACCAGCGAGATCAGGCCGAAGGCGTAAAGCGAGCCGAAGACAAGCGGGTAATCCCGCTCCACCGCTGCTTGGTAGCCCAAGAGCCCCAGCCCATCGAGCGAGAAGACGGTTTCGATGATCAGCGAGCCGGAGAACAAAACGCTCAGGAACAGCCCCGGAAAGCCCGCGATCACGATCAGCATCGCATTGCGGAACACATGGCCGTAGAGCACGCGCCGCTCGGTCAGCCCCTTGGCGCGGGCGGTCATCACATATTGCTTGTTGATCTCATCGAGGAACGAGTTCTTCGTCAGCAGCGTCAGTGTAACAAAGGAAGAAAGCGTGATCGCCACCGTTGGCAACACTATGTGCCAAAGGTAATCGACCGCTTTTCCAGTGAGGCTGAGCGTATGCCAGTCATCCGAGGTCAGCCCCCTTGCCGGGAAGATGCTCAAGAAACTGCCACCGGCAAAAAGCACCATCAGCAGCACCGCAAAGACCAATGTCGGGATCGCATAAGCGACGATGATCGCGGCAGAGGTCCAAGTGTCAAAGGCCGTACCGTCTTTCACCGCCTTGCGGATGCCAAGCGGGATCGAGATCAGATAGGCCAAAAGCGTGGACCAAAGACCAAGAGAGATCGAGACCGGCAGCTTATCGATCACCAGTTCCACCACCGACTTGTTCTTGAAGAACGAGGTGCCAAAATCGAACCGAAGGTAGTTGCCCATCATCGTAAAAAACCGCTCGGTCGCGGAGATTTTCTCGGAGGTGCAGGCGGGGTCTTTGAGGTCTGGCGTGCCGGTAAAGCCGTCTTCACAGGCGATACGGGCAAAGCCCATCTGCACCTCAAGCTGCGCGAGCAAATCAGGCGAAATACCGCGCGCACCTTGATAGGTGCTGTCTTCCATGCCTTGGCCCTGCCCCGCATCGGCGCCACCGGTGATATTGCGGGTGGAATCCGCCTCGCCCTGCACACGGGCTATGATTTGCTCAATCGGCCCACCGGGAACAAATTGCGTCAGCGCAAAGTTGATCAGCATGATGCCGAACAACGTCGGCAAAACCAGCATCAACCGCCGCAGGATATAGGCGCCCATCGTCTCTTTCAGCCTTGCACTTTTCCAACAAATCCGAAGGGTATCTGGCTTAGATAGCCCCTTCCGCTTTCAGTTTTGCGGCTTTTTCGGCGTTATACCACCAGAAGTCCGTCTCGCCCAGCGTATAGGGCGGCAAGGTCTCGGGGTGCTCATACATGTCATAGTAAGCGACGGTGTATTTGTCTTTGTACCATTGCGGCACCCAGAACCGCAGCGCGCGCAACACACGATCAAGCGCATGGACGCGCGGCAGCAGCTCCTCTTGCGTCTGCGCCTCTTCCACTTTGCGAATGAGCGCATCCACCGCCGGGTTCGCCAGCCCCGCCGCATTGAACACATCCCCCACCGCGCCAGAGCCGAAGTATTGCTGCAAGCCAGACCCCGGGATCAGGTCTTGCCCGAAATGGGTGGTGATCAGGTCAAAGTCATGGCTGCGGCGGCGCGCTTCATATTGCGCATCATCCACGCGGGCCATTTTAGCATCCACGCCAAGCGCGCGCAGGTTTTCGACAAAGGGGTTGATGACCCGGTCAAAGCTTTGACTGTCATTAAGGAACTCAACGGTCAGAAGCGCGCCTTGCGCATTGCGGCGCATCCCGTCATCGCCCACTTCCCAACCGGCTTCATCCAATAGCGCCGCCGCACGGCGCATGTTGCGCCGATCAAGTTGGCGCGCCCCCGAAACCGGGGCCATCACGGCCTCGTCGTTCAGCACACCTTCGGGAAGGTCCGCCGCGAAGGGTTCAAGCAGCGCCAGTTCCTCTGACCCCGGCGCGCCGCTGGCAGCGAGAGGCGAGTTTTCCCAGATCGAATTGATCCGCGCGTAAAGCCCGTAAAAGAGCGACTCGTTTGACCATTCGAAGTTGAACATCAACCCAATCGCTTCGCGCACGCGGATATCGGCAAATTTCTCGCGCCGCAGGTTGATCGCAAAAGCCTGGCCACTCGCCACATTGCCATCATGCAACTCATCTTTGACCACATGGCCAGATGTCATTGCCGGGAAGTCATATTGCGTGGCCCAGATGATAGAACTGGTTTCATTTCGGAAGGTGTAGCTGCCCGATTTGAATCCCTCAAACGCGGCTTGGTAATCGCCGTAATATTCCACCCGGATCCGGTCGAAATTGTTGCGCCCCACATTGATCGGAAGGCTCTCCCCCCAATAGTCGGGGTTGCGCTTCCACACGACCGTGCGCCCATCTTTGGCGCTGTCGAACACGTATGGCCCCGAGCCAATCAGCGCCACTTGGCTTGGCTCGTCCAATGCGAGCCCAGCGTTTTCAAACTGCGCCTTGGAAAAGACCGGCAAGCCGCCCGCCAGTTGGATGATGTCACGGCGCGGCGCATCGGCCGTGAAGGTGAATTTGATCCGGCGGTCATCGAGCACCTCGGCGCCCGCAATCTGCTGCGCCACCACCGCGCGGAAGCTCGAAAGCCCCTTGTCGCGCATTTGCTCATAGGAAAAGAGCACATCAGCCACGGTGAGCGGCACCCCATCGGAGAAGGTAATCCCATCGCGTAGGGTGAAGATCACCCAATCCTTGCTCTCGGGGTATTCAAAGCTCTCGCACAGCAGGCAATACGCCTCTCCCACCGTGTCGGCAGTGCCAGTGAGCATGGTTTCAAGAGGCGCAGAGGCCAGCGCGGCCGCGCGGCCCTTGATCGTGAAGGGGTTGAAATTGTCAAAGGCCCCCGGCGCCCATTCGGAGATTTCGCCGCCCTTCGGGGCCTCGGGGTTGACGTAATCAAGATGCGCAAAACCGGGGCCGTATTTCACATCCCCCAAGGTCGCAATCGCCGCGACTGAGACCGTATCCGCCGCTCGCACTTGCGTTGCAACGCCACCCGCCAGCGCCAAAGCCACAAGCCCCGCGCCCAAAGCGCTCAAAAACCGCCCGCGTTCTTCGATCTGCCGTGCCGCAACCGCTACTCGTGCCATGCCTATCTCCCTCTTTGCGCCTACTAAAGGGCGTCCGGGCGGCGGGGGCAAGTTGCAATGGTGTGAGCCGTGCGTTGGAGCACGCAAAAGCAAAGGGCCGCCCTATTGGAGCGGCCCTTGCAAACCCTGGAATTGGTTTTCTTAGCGCTTATTGCGACACAGAGTAGAGATAGGCGATCACGTCTTGGATCGACTGGGTGTCGTCTTTGAAGCCCGCGAAGGCCATTTTGTTTTTCGGCACTTCGGCTTTCGGCTCGGTCAGGTAAGCGGTCAGGCGGTCAGCGGTCCAGTAACCGGTGTGGCCTTTCATCGCTTTCGAGTATTTGAAGCCTTCCACCGTGCCGGTGGCGCGGCCCACAACACCATCGAGGTGCGGACCAACAGCGTTTTTGCCGTCAACTTTGTGGCAGGTTTTGCAGTTCTTTTGGAACACCGCTTCGCCCGCGGTGGCATCCCCTACGATCGTCGCCGGATCGATTTCGGTGAAGGGATCGAGTTCAACGACCTCTTCCACTTCTTCGGGCGCAGCAGCCGGGGCGGGCGCGGCCGAGGCGGCCGGCGCGGCTTCGGCGAGCACAACATTGGGATCCATGGCGATCGCACGACCGTTTTCGTCGATCGGCACCGAGGTTGCGGGACGCGTGTTAAACAGCGTCGCCGAGGTAAAGGAGATCAATCCATAGAACAGAACCACACCGAACAGCGTGGCTCCCAACTTCATCATATGCGTCTTGAGCATGGCTCCCCCGCGATTTTCATTCTATTTGCCGTTGCGCGCATCTACGCCCGTCAGGCACGAGATTTCAAGGATCATATACGCTTCGCGCCAGAATCGGCTGCGTCAAATAGAACCGATTGGCGCCTTTTATGCAGTTAATCGCGCTTTTCCTGCCGCGCAGCTTGCGCCATTAAGAGAGGCGATCGCAACGGGAGAAGCACATGGACAAGATGAACCAAGGTCTCATCGCCTTTCAAGGGGCGCTTGGCTCTTATTCGCATGAAGCGGCAGAGCGTGCCCGTCCGGGCTTTGCCCCCCTGCCCTGCGCCACATTTGAAGAGGTGATCGAGGCCGTGCGGTCGAGCCGTGCAGATCTGGCGATGCTGCCAATTGAAAATTCCACCTACGGACGGGTGGCCGATATTCACCGTTTGCTGCCGGAATCGGGCCTGCATATTCTCGACGAGCATTTCTTGCGGGTGCGGATTGCGTTGATGAGCCTTGCGGGTACCAAACTTGAAGAGGTCAAGACCGTCCGCGCGCATTTGGTGCTTTTGCCGCAATCGGCCCGGTTCCTGAAAACCCATGGAATCACGGGGCTTGCGGCGGCCGATAGCGCGGGCGCTGCGGCCGATCTGGCGCAGACCCGCACGCCCGGCGAGGGGGTTCTGGCCTCCGAACTCGCGGCGGGCATCCACGGGCTAGAGGTGCTGGCCCGCGATATTGAAGACCACGGCCACAACACGACCCGCTTTTTGGTGATGGGCCGCGAACCCGATCCGCGCGCCCGTGCGGACAAGATGATGACCACCTTCGTCTTTGAAGTGCGCAACATTCCAGCCGCGCTTTACAAGGCGATGGGCGGCTTTGCGACCAACGGCGTTAACATGACAAAGCTGGAAAGCTATATGCTGGATGGCTCCTTCACCGCGACACAGTTTTACGCCGATATCGAAGGCCACCCCGACGATGCGAATGTGAAACTCGCGCTGGACGAATTGCGCTATTTCACCTCGCATATGCATATTCTGGGCACCTATCCAGCAGACCCCAAACGCTATGACTAAAAGGGGGCCGAAGCCCCCTTTTCTTTTCAAAACCCCAATGAATAATTGGCCTTAAGCGGCTTAGAACCGGGTCTCGTAGCCGATGCGCAGCGTCTTTGTCAGCCCTGCCGAATAAGCGGTTTGTGCCACCCCCAGATCAAGATTGACGGTCCCGCCCGCCGCAAGACGGTGGTCATAGCCAATTGATGCCTCAAGCCGCGCCTTGTAATTGACTGCAAGCGCAGGCGCGGTGATCGCCCCAGCGCCGCTCGTGCCACTGATATCATCGGCATCGCGATCCAGATCGACAGACAAGCCGATATCGTAGCGCAGCGTGTCACGCGGGCTCAGCACTTGGCGGCCAGAGACGCCGAGCGTCGCCGCCCAAAGATCAACCGATTGCCCCTCCCACGTGACCGGGAAGCCAATATCATTCGCCTCAGTATAGCCCGCACGTTTCATCCGGCTGCGCTCAAGCCGCAGATACGGCGTCACCTCACCTTGGGCGAGCGGCTTACGCCAGCCAAGTTCAACCGCCGCCGTCGAGGCACTCAACCGGGTCGTCCCATGGCCCGCCTCGGTGTTGGAAAGCGTGGCCGGGCGCATCACCTCGACATCGCCCGCACCATGCGCCAGCGCGAGTTTCCACGTCAGCCCCTGACCATTGGCGGGCTCATGGCGCAGATACAGCGCCCCCGCCACCATTTGCCCGTCATAATCGACGGTCTCAATATCGGACGAGCCGCTCGACAGGCTCAGCGCGCCACCAAGCGTGAAACCGGGCGCGACGGCCGCCGCAACCCCGATATCGCCAAAGCTGAGCGTGCCGGAGCCAGAGGCATCCACCACACCAGCCCCAAGGCGCAGCCCGACCGGCACCGGCGCCACACCTGCCACCCCTTTCGACGAAAGCCGCGGCCCGGCGTTGATCAGCCGAATTTCATTGGTGCCAACCTGCGCAACTTTCATCAATTGCTGCGCCCCAGCGGCGCCCAAATCGCCCGCCGTCGCAGCCATCGACGCGCCGGTATTCTCCAGATCAAGCATCCCCGAGGTGTCGCGGTAGATGAAGGCGCGCGTTCCGCTTAGACCGACAACGGTGGTCCCATCGTCACTGACCGCGCGCGCGTAAGAATAAGACGTGCCATTTAGCACCCCCAGATCGGTCATCACCCCATCAACCCAACGAAAGGCGTGCGTCTGATTTCCGCTCGTGAGCGCGTTCCCCACAACCACAGCCCCGTCCGCGCTCATGTCGGTGGTTTCGGAAGTCAGCCCGCCAAGGGTGCCCAAATCCACCATATTCTCCGCTTGCGTCCACCGAAACGCATGTTGCTGAGATGAGCCAACTGTGTAGCTCCACCCTGCCACCACAGATCCATCGCTGCTCACAACAAGAGCGCGGCTGCCGTCTCCGCCCAAAGTGCCAAGATCGCCCATCACGCCGCCTTCCCAACGGAACGCACGATATTGCGCCGAAGCGATCTGCGCTTCGCCTACGATAACACTGCCATCTAGATTCACGTCAAAAGCCCGGGACTCATTGCCTCCAAATGTGCCAAGCTCGACCATCCCGCTAGAATCCCACCGAAAAGCACGTGTATTATAATTTGGAAGAACGTTATGGAGATTGCCGACCACAACAGCACCGTCGGCACTAACCGCAGTGGCTTCAGAGCCATTACCGTTCATCACGCCAAGATCGGTCATCACCCCATCTTGCCATCGAAAGGCGTGATAAATTGAGGTGGAATTTATCCTGCTTTGCCCGACCACCACACTGCCATCGGCACTTACATCCGTCGCGGTAGAAAACTCTCCGGTCTCTAGTAGGCCTAAATCTGTCACGCCCGTGCCGCGCCAGAGGACCGCGTGAAACCGACCCGAAGAATTATAGCTTGCGCCGATAATTGTGCTGCCGTCCGCGCTGACGCCATTGACCATCGCATGAGATCCCAAGTGATCAAGCGCTGTGACATTCGCGCCATTGGTCCAGCGCACGGCGTATCTGATAGACGGTGTGCCCCCGAAGCTTGTGCCCGCAATCACCGACCCATCGGCGCTTACCGCCAGGGCATCAGTCGTAGAATTATCGAGTGCCTCAAGTTCGGTCATGGTGATCGGGGCCGCCTGCCCGAACGATAGTCCGGGCAGCAGGCTACAGGCCAAGATGGATGCGAGGAGCAAGCCTTTAAGCGGGCGGCGCGGCGGTGCTGACAATCGGCGGGTTGACTGGTGAAATAGGTCTTGCATCATCTTGCTCCTTTCTGCCGCCAAGACCTGTCGACTTGGCGAGAGCGCCGGCAAACCGCCGACAGGACTGCGCAAAAGCAATGAAACTTGCGCGAAAGCGCAGCATTTTAAACTTTTGTTTAGCCTAAACCCGAAGGAACCCCGGTGTTGCCCGGACAAGATGACGCAGCGCCACCAGTTGACACGGCGCACAAAAGCACACGCGCGGCGTGCACGCGTGCCGATTAATGTGAGAGAATTTCAGACCTTAAACGGCCCGGGTCTCCAATTCCCGCAGGAAGGATTTGATCCGCTCGTCATAGCGGCGATCAAGATTGGCCCGCCCAAGCCGCGCCGATTGCAGCAAGAGCCGCGCGCCCAAGGTGCGCGGGCGCACCTCTAGCCCTGTGGTCAGCCGGGTACGGTTCGGCGCAAGGGTGGTGAAGCCAAGCGAAAGCGTCAATTCAAAGCTCGACGAAGTGCCCGCGTAATCGACCAATGCGGCTGGCTCAAACCGGGTCACATCGACAATCATCTGCCGCGCGCGCCCACGCAGCATGAAGCCCACATCCCAAGACATGCCCGCGCCTTTGGCTTGCAGCGTATCCAAGCGGCGCATGGAAACGCCCTTGCGCCGTGCGGCACGCTCGATTGCCGCCAGATCCGTCAGTTGCTCAAAAAGCTGATCGGCGCTCAAGGCCACATCGACGCGGTTCGAAAATTTCATGGCTGTCTCCAAATGCGCGCGCACGCCCGCGCGGCATGCTCTGCCCTCGTGCTTGGCCCAAGCGAGGGGCTGGTGTCAATTGTCCGCCGTCACATCTGGAAAAAGCCAATCTGACAGCATCCACCGCGCCACGGTGCCGGGGCGCGCGGCGCGGATCTCTGGGTCTTCGCCTGCATAGATGCGCGCAAGTCGATTGCGCGGCACCCAAAGCGCGGCCTCGATTTCAGCCGGATCAAGGGTGATCGCTTCGCTTGTCGCCTCGCCTGCACAGCCGAGCATCAGCGAACCGGGGAACGGCCAAGGTTGCGCTGCCAAAAACCGCACGGCGCCAACCTGCACCCCGGTTTCCTCCAACACCTCTCGCCGCACCGCCATTGCAGGGGTCTCACCGGGCTCCATGAACCCCGCCGGACAAGAATACATTCCCTCGGGCCAGCCGGGAGAGCGGGCGAGCAATACACTATCGCCGCGCGTGATACGCATGATCACCACCGGGTCGGTACGCGGGAAATGGCTCGCCCCGCAACTGGGGCAAAGCCGCTGCCAACCGCCCTGCGCCAACACACTTGGGCCGCCGCAGGTTGAACAAAACTGATGCGATTGATGCCAAGCGATCAGCGCGCGCGCCGTGGCGGCAATTTCGCCCGCGCGCGGGTCGAGCCGAGGCAGCACGCCGCGCAAATCCGCCCAATCGGAACCTTCGGGCGCAGCGGCGCCCTCAGGCAAACTGAGCGCGAAAACCGGCGCGCCCTCGGCCAGTCCCAAAAATATCGGCGCGCCCGCGCCCTGCACCAAGCTATCTTCCGGGCCGAGCGCCTGAAGCCCCGCACCAACCACCTTGTCGGGCGCAGCACCTTCGGGAGCCAGTAGCGCCGCACCTTGGCAAAAAGCCACAAACCGCGCCCGAGGCTGCGCCGCCATCTCCGCAAGGGCCACCGTATCGCTGCGCAGATGCGCCGCGCGCTCCAACCCTGCTAGGCCGCCTGCTCCGACAAAAGCCATCGCCTCTTTTTGCTGCGCCGCCATATCGTTGTGCCCTCACGTCAATCTGACGTCTTGTGGCACTTCGCATCCGCCTTGGCCAGAGCCCCTCCCGGCGCAGATTCGTCGGCGAATTCCGCACAACTTTTGCCGAATGGCCCAAAAATCAGGCAGCCGCCGCGTTTTTGCCCGCAGGCCGCACATTCTCTCCTCTTTTGCTGCTTCTTGAGGCAGCGGCCCCTTCCGACTTCCGCTGCCACAGGCAAGCATTGCCCGAACAAAAACCAATAGGGGATACATCATGTTCCACCGCCTTGGCCTGTGCGCGGCGCTGCTGCTGACCGCCTCGCCGCTTGCCGCCGAAACCGCCATGCCTTTCGCACTCGACTGGAAATTCGAGGGCCCGGCCGCGCCTTATGTGCTGGCCGCCGACAAAGGGTATTACGCGGCCGAAGGGCTGGACGTGACCGTGACCGAAGGCGCAGGCTCGCTTGACGCGATTCCGAAAGTGGCGACGGGCGCCTATCCGGTGGGCTTCACCGACATCAACAGCTTGATGAAGTTCCTCGATCAAAACCCCGGCGCGCCGGTCAAAGCGATCATGATGATCTATGACAAGCCGCCTTTTGCCGTGGTGGGCCGTAAATCTTTGGGCGTGGAAGCCCCCGCTGATTTGGAAGGCAAAGTGCTTGGCGCACCGCCGCCGGATGGCGCTTGGGCGCAATTCCCGATCTTTGCCGCCGAAAACGGCCTTGATATGAGCAAAATCACCGTGGAACCCGTTGGCTTCCCGGTGCGCGAACCGATGCTGGCCGAAGGTAAGGTCGCTGCGATCACCGGCTTTTCTTTCACATCGACGCTCAACGCCGAACGTCTGGGCGTGCCCGCGGATGATGTGAGCCTGATCCTGATGGCCGATTATGGCGTGGCGCTTTACGGCAACGCGATCATCGTCAACACCGATTTCGCCGCAGACCACCCGACCGAAGTGACTGGCTTCCTGCGCGCCACTGCCATGGGCTGGAAAGATGCCATCGCAGACCCGGCGGCGGCCGTGGAAGCGCTGGTGGGCAAAAACCCCGCTGCCGATGCGAGCCTTGAAGAACGTCGTCTTGGCTTGGCGATCTCGGGCAACGTGCTGACCGATTACGTTAAAGAGCACGGTCTGGGCGGCGTGGATGCCGAACGCTTTGCCAAAGCGATCGACCAGCTTTCGACCACCTATGAGTTCACCACCAAACCGTCGATGGGCGATATATTTGACGCCTCCTTCTTGCCGACGGATGGCAGCCTGAACCTGCAATAAGACCACGGGATGTGGTCATAGGGGCGGCACGGCCTTGTTCCTTCCGCTGTGTCGCCCCGACGAATTCCGGGCCGCGCGTCAAGCGCGCCCGTTGCCTTTGGGGCTTACATGACAAAATTCATAGACATCAAAGGCGTGAAGCACGCCTATCGCACCAAGAACGGCCCGCTTCCGGTGCTGGACGGGCTGGATATCGAGGTGCCAGAAGGCACGTTTTGCGCTGTTGTTGGCCCCTCGGGCTGCGGGAAATCCACCCTCACCCGGCTCGTTTCGGGGCTGATGAAACCTGATAGCGGCGCGGTGGTGCTGGCAGGGGAAGAAGTGGCAAGCCCACGCAAAACGGTGGGCATGGCGTTTCAAAACCCGGTCATGCTGGAATGGCGCACGATCTTGCAAAACGTGATGCTGCCCCTAGAAATCGTTGCCCCCAGCATGGCGAAAGCGGAGGCCGAGGGCCGCGCGGCGCATTTGCTGGACATGGTGGGGCTGAAAGGGTTCGAGAACAAGAAACCCTCTGAGCTTTCGGGCGGCATGCGGCAGCGTGCCAGCCTGTGCCGTGCTTTGGTGCATAAACCGCAAGTTCTCATCATGGATGAGCCCTTTGGCGCGCTGGATAACTTCACGCGTGAAGACCTTTGGCAAACGATGCGCGATCTGCGCGCGGCGGAGCCGTTTACCTGCGTGCTGATCACTCATGATCTGCGCGAGAGCGTGTTTTTGGGCGACCAAGTGGTGGTGCTCTCGGGGCGGCCTGCGCGCACGCAATATGTGCTGGATGTGGACCTGCCCGCCGACCGCACGATTGATATTTTGTATGAACCCAAAGCCGTGGAAATGCTGCACCTGTTGCGCGACCAAATCCGCATGGCACAGGGCCGCGACGGAGACATGCACTGATGGAAACCGCGCAAAAAATCCTAGTGCCGCTCTTGGCGATCTTAATCTTTTTGGGTCTGTGGGAAGCGCTGGTCTGGATCAATAACTGGCCAGATTACAAAATGGCCTCCCCCTCTGACCTGCCGCCTGCCTTCATGAAATATAAGGCGCTCTTTATCTCGGGCGGATGGGAAACGCTTTGGCGCACCGTCGCGGGGCTGGTGCTTGCCGTGATCTTTGGCACCGGGCTTGGCATGGTCATGGGCTTTTCGCGTATTGCCCGCGCCGGGCTTTACCCGCTGCTTGTGGGCTTTAACGCGATCCCCAAAGCGACGCTCGTGCCGGTGATCGCGCTGGTGTTCATTGGGCAATATGACTTCAACACCGTCTTGATGGCGTTCTTGATTTCGTTCTTCCCGATTGCGGTCTCTGTCGGCATCGGCCTTTCAACGCTCGAACCCGAATACCGCGATATTTTGGCCGCGCTTGGGGCCTCCAAATTCACGATCTTTCGGAAGATCGCGCTGCCCAAAACCTTGCCCGAGTTTTTTGGCGCGCTGAAGGTGTCGGTTACGCTGGCTTTCATCGGCACCAATCTGGTGGAAATCGTCAGCCCGCATGGGCGCGGCCTCGGGGCGTTGTTCCTCTCTGGCCAAACAAACTCCGACTATCCGTTGATGTTTGCCGTGCTGATCGCCCTCGCTGCGCTGGGGATCGTGCTCTACTACGCCGTGGTCGCGCTTGAGCGGATCTTTGCAGGCTGGGCCGAGCGCAATCCGGGCTGATCCCCACGCCAAAGAACAAACACGTTAAGGCCCGGGCGCTTCGCTCGGGCCTTAACGTTTCGCGGCGAAGAAATCTTTCAGCAGCTTTTCGGCGGGCTCCGCGGCGATGCCGTCATAGACCTCGGGCACATGATGGCACTGGGAATGCGCAAAGATACGCGGGCCTTGCGCCACGCCGCCTGATTTTGGGTCTGCCGCGCCATAATAAACCCGCGCAATCCGCGCATTTGAAATCGCCGCCGCACACATCGGGCAGGGTTCCAGCGTCACATAAAGATCGTGCCCCGGTAGCCGCTCAGACCCCACCGCCGCGCAAGCCGCACGCATGGCGAGAATTTCAGCATGCGCGGTAGGATCACAAAGTTCGCGCGTGCGGTTGCCTGCGCGCGCGACGACCACGCCCGATGGCGCAACCACCACCGCGCCCACCGGCACCTCGCCCCGCTCTGCCGCCGCGCGCGCCTCGGCCAGCGCCTCATCCATATAGCTGCGAAAATTCATCCCCCTTCATCGCGCGCAAACCATTCCCCATCAAGCCGCTTTCCAAGCCCAAGCGAAAGGTGTAGGAGGGCACCTTCGCCCGCGATGGTCGCGCGCCCCCTCCCCTTGAAGGATCAGATATGGCTGATGCCCCCAATCTCCCCGAATCCGCTGAACGTATTGCCAAAGTGATCGCCCGCTCTGGTGTGGCCTCGCGCCGCGATGCTGAGAAAATGATTCTCGCAGGCCGTGTGACCGTGAATGGCAAGCGGATCGAAAGCCCCGCGCTTGACGTGCTGCCCAATGACAAAGTGGCGATTGACGGCAAGCCGATTGATGCGCCGCAAGAAACCCGGCTGTGGCTTTATTACAAACCCCTTGGCCTTGTGACGACCGAAAAGGACGAACAAGGCCGCCGCACGATTTTTGATGAAATGCCCGAGGGGATGCCGCGCGTTTTGAATGTGGGCCGGCTCGACCTCAACTCCGAAGGGCTGCTGTTGCTCACCAATGATGGCGGGCTGAAGCGCCGGTTGGAACTGCCCGAAACCGGCTGGCTCCGCAAATACCGCGTGCGGGTGAATGGCCGCCCGCTGTCTGACACGTTCAACCCGCTGCGCGAAGGGCTGACGATTGAGGGCGAAGATTTCCAACCGATGGAAGTTTCGCTCGACCGTCAGCAAGGCGCGAATGCGTGGCTGACCGTGGGCATTCGCGAAGGCAAAAACCGCGAAATTCGCCGCGCGATGGCCGAGGTGGGGATGACGGTGAACCGGCTGATCCGGGTCAGCTACGGCCCGTTCCGCCTCAATGACATGCAACCCGGCGATGTGATGGAAGTGAAGCGCAAATTGCTGCGCGATCAGCTGGGCGACAGGCTGCTGTTTGGCATTGAAGATGGCAAACCCTCCCGCGCCGAGCGTGAAGAGGCACGCGGCGCCCGTCGCGGCCCGAAACCGGGCGGCAGAGGCGAGTTTAAACCGCGTGACGCGCGCGGCGAAGATGGCGAGGCCCCGAAAAAAGGCTTTGGCCGTCAGCGCGATTTCTCGGAAGGCGCGGAGCCGCAGGCGCGCAAGCCGCGCGCGTTTGGCTCGAAATCGCATCACGATGATGATCGCAAACCTTTCTCCCGGCGTGAGGATGGGGATCGCAAACCCTTCGCGCGTCGCGAGGACGGGGACCGCAAGCCCTTCGCCCGTCGGGACGATGGGGACCGCAAACCCTTTGGCCGCCGCGAAGATGGCGAGGGCAAACGCCCGTTCAAGCCGCGCTTTGACGGCGAGAAAAAACCTTTCGGCAAGCGTGACGATGGGGATCGTAAACCGTTCGGCAAACGCGAA
Organism: Rhodobacter aestuarii; assembly: GCF_900156655.1. Lineage (GTDB taxonomy): Bacteria > Pseudomonadota > Alphaproteobacteria > Rhodobacterales > Rhodobacteraceae > Rhodobacter > Rhodobacter aestuarii. The sequence goes on from NZ_FTOG01000003.1 coordinate 49,989, forward strand.
GACGGGGACCGGAAGCCTTACCAGCGCCGCGAAGACGGCGAAGGTAATCGCTCCTTCAAGCCGCGTTTTGATGGCGAGAAAAAGCCCTATGGCAAGCGCGACGATGGGGATCGCAAGCCCTTCAACCGGCGTGAAGATGGCGACCGGAAACCCTATGCCCGCCGCGAAGACGGGGACCGCAAACCTTACGCCAAGCGCGAGGATGGAGATCGCAAACCCTACGCGAAACGCGAAGACGGCGACCGCAAGCCCTACCCGCGCCGTGACGACGGGGATCGTAAGCCTTATGCCCGCCGGGAAGATGGCGACCGTAAGCCCTTTGGTAGCCGTTCGGGCGGGGACAAGCCGGGCTTCAAATCGGCGGGCTTCAAAAGCCACGGTGGCAAACCCGGCGGCAAGCCGCGCTCCGAAGGGTTCAAAAGCCACGGCGACGATGCCCGCAAAGGCGGAGACTTCAAACCGAGCAGGTTCAAAGGCGGCAAACCCGGCCCGAAACGGGGCTAAGAGCAGCCTTTAAAGCACAAGGGCGGGGCAACACCCCGCCCTTTGTTTGTCGCGGCCCCTTTTCCTGCGCGGCGGCTGCGCTTACCTTTGAGGAAAGCGCCCGAAAACCGGAGGCCCCATGTCGCGCAAGACGCTTCAGAGCATTGCTTTTTACCTGCTGCTTGCGCTGACCTTCTCGGTCGCGCTGAAAGGCACGGTCTAAAATGGCGCAGCGTTTTGGCGGCAAATACTCGCCCAAAGGCTATGCGGGGGTGGCCCCCGACCGGCTGCCGGAAACCGCGCACAGCCATCCGATGACCCGCCGCCTCGTTTGGGTGGGCGTCGCGGCGGTGCCGTTTTTATTCAATGCCTTTGGCGGGGGGCCGGTGGCGCTTGCTCGTGGGCTTGGCGGTTTTGCACTGGTGGCAGGCGCGGTAGTGCTGATCCGCGAAGGGCTCAAGGCCGAGGCCGCTTGGGCCGCGCGCAAAGTGGCCCGCCGCCCCGCCCTGCCCCGCAAGGCGCTTGGTGCGGTGATCTTGGGCCTTGGGCTCGCCACCGGCGCGCAAGCCCCGGAAATTGGGATCATCGGGGCCGCCGTGATTGGCGTGATTGGCGCGGCGCTGAGCCTTTTTGCCTTTGGCCTCGACCCGATGCGCGACAAGGGTATGGAAGGGATCGACCCGTTTCAACAAGATCGCGTCGCCAAAGTGGTGGCCGCTGGCGAAGAACAGCTCGCGGCGCTTAATGACGCGATCACCCGCGCAGGCGATGCCCGGCTGACCGCTCGTGTGGCCGGTTTTGCAGGGACTGCACGGAAGCTCTTCCGGGCCGTTGAGGAAGACCCCGGCGATCTCAATGCCGCGCGGCGCTATATGACGGTGTATCTGTCTGGCGCGCGCGCCGCCGCGGAGAAATTTGCCGATCTTTGGGCAAGCCGCCAAGATGCCAAAGCCCGCGCAGACTTTGAGGCGCTTTTGGATGATCTTGAGGCCAATTACACGGCCCGCACCGCACAGCTTTTAGAAGAGGGACGCGAAGGTCTTGAAATTGAAATAGAAGTTCTGCGTGAGCGGTTGGCACGCGAGGGCCTTGCCCCCGCATCGGACCATACTGCCTAAGCGCGATTTCCGTTTCCAAGCCGGAAACCGAGCGTTTTTCATCCCTCAAGGATTCACCCTGTCCAAGCCATAATCTGGCCCCGCTTGGCCGTAAGTTTACGAAAAATCGTAGCAGGTGAACCATGTTGAAGACCCTTCCGCCCCCCGCCGTTTCCGTTGCTCTTGCACTGGCGCTTTCCGCCTTTGTGGCATTGGATGCCGAAGCCTCCGCCAGCACCGAGGCGGACACGCTGGCCAATCTTCCCAGCGCAATTTTTGGTTTTTTGCGCAGTGCGGCGGTGTTTTTTGTGGCCCCTGTGGCACTGGCAATGGTGTTTTGGCACCGCAACCTGATCAGCCATGCGCATGCGCTCATTCTGCGCGTGTCGATCCGCGCCTCGGCATTGCGCCCAGCCCCTGTCGATGAGCCCACGCCCCTCGCCCCGGCGAAACACCTCGCCCAAGGTGGTCACATCGACCATGAGGTGAAATTGCGCATGACCGAAGTCCATCGGCAATTGCGCGCGCGTGCGCCTGAATTGTTGCCCGTTTTTGCTGATTGTCGCGCCGCACAGGCCCGCCTCTTGTCTCAAGCCCGGCAGCATGAAGATGGCCTGCCAGAGGCGGAGCGGATGCTGATCGGCGGGTTGGTGCAGATCGAGACGGCAACGCGCAAACTTTCGCTTGTTCTTGACGACGCGACGAAGGAACATACGTTTGGCAACTTCGTGGATACGCTCGAAAAAGTGACGGGCGACACATTAGATTGCCTGATTGCGCTACGCGCCCATGCCAAGGGGGCGCAGCAGGGGATGCAGATCGGGGGCGAGGCGCATCACGCCTGACAGGCCGCCCCCAAATGGGGGTGAAGCATGACCGAAACGATCCGCGTGCAGGCCGCGCAGGCCGGGGCTGAAATTGAAGCCGTTGCCGCGCTGACATTGCCGGAACCAACAGCGGATCTTGTGCCGCTTGAGGCCGCGCCCGCGCCTGTGGCCGCAGATATTCGCAACCGGATGGCGGAAATTGACCTCAGCGATACTGGCTCGATCATTCAATTTGGCGCGCGGGCGCAGACGGATTTACAAGCGATCAGCCAAGAAATGCTGGCGGATGTGAAAGCGAAAGACCTTGGCGCAGCGGGCGATAGCCTGAGCGCAATGGTCAGCGCTTTGCGCGGCTTTTCCGAAGGCGAATTGGACGTGCGCCGGGAGCGTTCGCTTTGGGAAAAAATCACCGGGCGCGCCGCCCCCTTTGCCCGGTTCCTCGCCCGTTATGAAGCGGTGCAGGGCCAGATCGACACGATCACCGATACACTCTTGAGCCATGAACAACGGCTTCTGATCGACATCAAAGCGCTTGATCGGCTTTATGACAAAACGCTGAAATTCTACGATGAACTCGCGCTTTACATCGCGGCGGGCGAGGCGAAGCTGGCCGAAGTTGACGCTGAAATGATCCCGACCAAAGAGGCGGCCGTTGCCGCCGCGCCGGAAGCCGAGCAAGTGCTGCGGGCGCAGGAACTGCGCGATCTGCGCGCTGCACGCGACGACCTTGAACGCCGGGTGCATGATTTGAAACTCACGCGTCAAGTCACCATGCAATCCCTGCCCTCGATCCGGCTTGTGCAAGAAAACGACAAGAGCCTGATCACCAAGATCAATTCCACATTGGTCAACACCGTGCCGCTGTGGGAAACGCAACTGGCACAGGCGGTGACCATTCAACGCTCGGCCGAGGCCGCCTCGGCGGTGAAGGAAGCCTCTGATCTGACGAACGAGCTTTTGACCGCAAATGCCAAAACCTTGCGCTCGGCCAATCAGATGGTGCGCAGTGAAATGGAACGCGGCGTGTTCGATATTGGGGCCGTAAAAGCCGCGAATGAAGAGTTGATCGCGACGATCGAGGACAGTCTGCGGATTGCCGATGAAGGCAAGCGCAAGCGGGCCGAGGCGGAAACCGAACTTGTGCGGCTCGAAGGCGCTTTGCGCGACACGCTCGCCTCGGCGCGCGCAAAGCCGGTGCAGGGCTGATCATGCAGCAGCGCGCGTGGGGGCGCATTTCTGCTTTGGGCCGGGGCGCGAGCACGGCTGTGCTTTGCTTGGCACTTGCGGGCTGTATCGAGGCGCCTTTCGGGCAAGGGGGAATGCGGCAATCGCCCCGCCCCGCCCCCGCGCCCGATGTTGTGACCCCGCAAAGCCCCGAAAGCTTAGCCGTTGCCGCCTATTACCAGCAGATTGAAGACACGCTGAAGGGCCGTGGGCTGTTGCGCACAGATGTCGCCCCGCGCGATGCGCCTATCACCACGCATCAACTGATCGATGATTTCATCCATATCGCGCTTTATGACGAATATTCTTCTTTCGGCGGCACCTATATTGCCCGCCCAACGCCCTCGCGGCTGCGGCGCTGGCAGGTGCCGGTGCGGATGTCTGTGGAATTTGGCGCCTCGGTGCCGCTGGAACAGCGCAGCCAAGACCATGCGGTGATTTCCGCCTATGCCGGGCAATTGGCAAGCGCCAGCCGCCACCCAGTGCAAGTGGTTCCTGCAGGCGGCAACTTTACCGTCTTTGTTGTCAATGAAGATGAGCGTCGTGATCTTGGCCCACGGTTACAGCAGTTGGTGCCGGGCATCGACCCGGGGTCGGTCGATGCGATCACCAATCTTGCCCCCTCCACCTTCTGCGTGGTTTTTGCCTTCTCGGAAGGGGCGGCCCCGGCCTACTCGCGCGCTGTTGCCGTGATCCGGGCAGAGCATCCGCCCACGCTGCGCCGCTCTTGCGTGCATGAGGAACTGGCCCAAGGCCTTGGCCTTGCCAATGATTACCCCCATGCCCGCCCCTCGATCTTCAATGATGACGAAGAATTCGCACTGCTCACCCGCCATGATGAGCTGTTGTTGCGAATGCTTTACGACCCGCGTCTGCGCCCCGGCATGGCCGAGGCGGAGGCGCGCCCGATCGTGACCACCATCGCCAGAGAATTGATGGGCGGCAGCTAAGAGGACCAGATGGGCATTTTCGACTTTCTCACCGGCGAATTCATCGACGTCATTCACTGGACCGATGACACCCGCGACACCATGGTCTGGCGGTTTGAGCGCGAGGGCCACGAAATCAAATACGGCGCCAAGCTCACGGTGCGCGAGGGGCAAGCCGCCGTTTTCGTGCATGAAGGGCAATTGGCCGATGTCTTTGGCCCCGGCCTTTATATGTTGGAAACCAACAACATGCCGCTGCTGACCACGCTGCAGCATTGGGACCACGGCTTCAACTCGCCCTTCAAATCCGAAATTTACTTCATCAACACGACGCGCTTCACCGATCAGAAGTGGGGCACCAAGAACCCGATAATCTGTCGGGACCCGGAATTTGGCCCGGTGCGGTTGCGCGCCTTTGGCACCTATGTGATGCGGGTGGCAGACCCGGCGAAGTTTCTGACCGAAATCGTGGGCACCGATGGCGAATTCACGTCGGATGAGATTTCGTTCCAGATCCGCAATGTGATCGTGCAAGAGTTTTCGCGCGTGCTGGCCAGCGCCGGGGTGCCGGTGCTCGACATGGCCGCCAACACCGCCGATTTGGGGCGGCTGGTGACCAAGGCGATTGATCCGCTGGTGGCGGCCTATGGGCTGTCGATTTCCGAATTTTACATCGAAAACATCAGCCTACCCGAGGCGGTGGAAGCGGTTCTGGATCAACGCACCTCGATGGGGGTGGTGGGCGATCTCAACCGCTATATGCAGTTCAACGCCGCCCAAGCGCTGGCCCAGCCGGGCTCGGCCATGGGGGCAACCATGGGCGCCACGATGGGCGCGGGCATGGCCGCAGGAATGGGTGCAATGGCCGCGGGCCCATGGGGGGCACCTGCCGCCGCGCAGCCTGTGACGGCGCCTGCGATAGCCCCGCCACCACCCCCCCCGCCGCCGGTGGAAAAGGTCTGGCATCTGGCCGTGAATGGGCAAACGCAAGGGCCTTATGGCCGGGGCCATCTGGGCCGCATGGTGAGCGAAGGCAGCTTTAGCCGCGACACGCTTGTTTGGACCGCGGGGCAAGACGGCTGGCAAAAAGCGGGCATGGTGCCCGAACTGGCGCAGCTCTTCACCATTGCGCCCCCGCCGCCTCCGCCCGCAGTCTAAGCAAGGCACCGTCTTATGCCTGTCCCCATCACCTCGCGCAGCACAAGCGAGCATCATTACCCCTGTGAAAGCTGCGGGGCCGATTTACGCTTCGCCCCCGGACAAGACCAACTGGTCTGCGATTATTGCGGCCATCAGCAAACGATTCCGCAGGCGCTTGGGCGGGGCGCATCTGGCCTGCGCGAGATTGATTTGGCCACTGGCCTTGCGGCACGTCTGCCCGAAGCAGAGATGGAAAGCCATCGCACGGCGAAATGTCCGAATTGTGCAGCGGAGATCGCCTTTCAGGGGGCAAATCATGCCTCTGAATGTCCGTTTTGTGCAACTCCGGTGGTCGTCGATACCGGGCTGACGCGGCTTATCAAGCCCCAAGGTTTGGTGCCCTTCACCCTAACCGAGGCAGAGGCGCGCAAAGCTGTGGGGCAGTGGCTCGGCAGCTTATGGTTTGCGCCGAACGGGCTCGTGCAATACGCGCGGCGCGGGCGCAAAATGACCGGGATCTACGCCCCCTTCTGGACCTTTGATGCCGATACGCACAGCAGCTATAGCGGCGAGCGGGGCGACGCCTATTACGTCAGCCGCCAAGTGCAGGTGCGGGTCAATGGCAAGATGCAAACCCGCACCAAGCAAGAACGCCGCATTCGCTGGAGCCCGGCTTCGGGGCGCGTGGCCCGGGTGTTTGATGATGTGCTGATCTACGCCTCCCGCTCGCTGCCGCCCGCCTATTTGCATGCGCTGCAACCATGGGATTTAAGCGTGCTCACCGCCTATCGCCCCGATTATCTCGCGGGGTTTGAGGCCGAAGGCTATACGGTGGAACTCGCCCAAGGCCACGCCGAGGGACGCGCCGAGATGGCAAAAGTGATCGCCTCGGATGTGCGTCGCGATATTGGCGGCGATGAGCAGCGCATCCACAGCATTGATACCGCCTTCTCGGAAGAGACCTTCAAACACATCCTGCTGCCCATCTGGACCGCCGCCTATAAATATCGCAACAAGTCCTATCGCTTTGTTGTGAATGCACAAACCGGCGAAGTGCGGGGGGACAGACCGTGGTCGGCATGGAAGATCGCCTTTGCCGTTTTGGCTGCGGCCGTGGTGATTGGCTTGGGCATCTGGATCGGAAATCTTCAACAATACTGAATTATTGCACCCCTCCCCGCTTGGCGCTATGGATCGAAAAAACGGGAGGGCAAAATGATCCTGAGTTGTGGCGAAGCGCTGATCGACATGTTGCCGCGAGTAAGCACCGAGGGTGAGCCTGCTTTCGCCCCCCATGCGGGCGGCGCGGTTTTCAATACGGCGATTGCACTTGGTCGGCTTGGCGCGCCTGCGGGGTTTCTGTCCGGCATCTCTACAGACATGTTTGGCGAGGTGCTGATTGAGACCCTGGCCGCCTCGGGCGTCAATGCCGATCTGGCAATCCGCTCTGACCGGCCAACGACGCTTGCCTTTGTGAAGCTGGTCGATGGCCATGCAAGCTATGCGTTTTACGATGAAAACACCGCTGGGCGGATGCTGGTACCTGATGATCTGCCGGACATTCCGCGCAATGTGCAAGCGCTGTTCTTCGGCGGGATTTCCTTGCCGGTCGACCCTTGCGGCGGTGCTTATGAAGCGCTGTTGATCCGTGAAGCCGCGCTGCGTGTTACGATGATAGACCCGAATATTCGCCCCGGTTTCATCCGCGACGAGACGGCCTATCGCGCGCGCCTCGGACGGATGATGGCGCTCTGCGATATTGTCAAAGTCTCCGACGAAGACCTGCGTTGGCTGGAAGGCCCGGGCGAGATTGAGCTACTTGCTCGGCAACTTTTGGTCCGCGGGCCGAAGGTGGTGTTCGTTACCGAAGGCGCAAAAGGCGCGCATGCGTTTACCGCCGATCTTTCCCTTTTCGAACCAGCACGCAAAGTGACAGTGGTGGACACTGTTGGTGCGGGCGACACGTTCAATGCTGGCGTTTTGGCCGCGCTGGACCTGGCCGGTGCGCTTGACAAAACCGCCCTTGCGGCCGCAGATGCGCCCATCTTGCAAGCCTGTTTGCAACTTGGTGTGGCAAGTGCCGCGATCACCGTAAGCCGCGCAGGCGCCAACCCGCCTTGGGCAAAGGAATTGGAATGAGAGCGCTTATCCAACGCGTCAGCCAAGCAAAAGTTGAAATCGGCGAGCGCCTTACGGGCAAAATCGGCAACGGCATGCTTATCCTTGTGTGTGCCATGCAAGGCGATACAGAGGCAGAAGCCGAGAAACTGGCCGCCCGCATTTCCAAGCTGCGCATTTTCAAAGATGAGGCGGGTAAAATGAACCGCGCGATCGGCGATATTGGCGGGGCTTGCTTGGTGGTCAGCCAATTCACCTTGGCCGCAGATACCTCGCGCGGGAACCGCCCCGGCTTCTCCACCGCCGCCGCCCCCGAAGACGGCAACCGGCTTTACGAGCACTTTTCGAACGCGCTGCGCGGGCAGGGCCTTGCCGTTGAAAACGGAGAATTCGGCGCCGATATGGCGGTGAGCTTGGTCAATGACGGCCCTGTCACGATCTGGATGGACACGCAAGACCGCGCTTAAATCGCGACGATTTGTCAGATTTCCTTGACTTTGGGGCGCAAAAGCCCCACCTCGCAACCATCCCGTGTTCGCTGCCGCGTGAGCAGCCGCGCCGATCAGGCGCCTGAACCGGGTCATTGGCCTCACATTCACGCGGGGGGCCGGGTGCAGGTTGCACCACCCGCCCGCCTTCCCCCGGTTATCCGGGGGCTTGATCCCGTGCGCTTGCGCGCACCCTGCCCTTTTGCGCTTTGGCGCATCACGAAAGACAAACCTTTGGAAAACTTCAACGACCTCGGCCTTGCGCCGATGCTTTTGCAAAATCTGGACGGCTTGGGGCTGCACAAGCCCACGCCGATTCAGGCAAAATCCATCCCCCATATCGTGCGTGGGCGCGATATTTTGGGTCTTGCGCAAACCGGCACCGGCAAAACCGCCGCCTTTGGTCTGCCAATGCTGACCCGCATCATCGCCTATGGCAAACGCCCCACGCCCAAAACCGTTCGCGCGCTGGTGCTTGCGCCAACGCGCGAACTGGCGAGCCAAATCCATGACAACCTCGCCGCTTATGCCAAAGACGCGCCGGTGCGGATTCAACGTGTGGTGGGCGGTGCCTCGCTGAATGTGCAGGCCGAACGGCTTGCCAAGGGCTGCGATGTGCTGATCGCCACGCCGGGCCGCTTGATTGACCTGATCGAGCGCCGTGCCGTCGTCTTGAGCGAAACGAAATATCTGGTGCTGGATGAGGCCGACCAGATGCTCGACATCGGGTTTATCCATGCGCTACGCCGCATCGCCAAGCTGATCCCGGCAAAACGGCAAACGCTGCTGTTTTCCGCGACAATGCCGAAGCTGATGGATGAGCTTGCGCAAAGCTACCTCAACGACCCCGTCCGGATCGAGGTTGCAACCGCTGGCAAGGCCGCAGATAAAATCGACCAAGGCATCCATTTCACCACCCAGGGCGAAAAGGCGGCCCTTCTGGCGGAATATGTTTCGCGCCATCCGGGCGAATTAGCAGTGGTGTTCAACCGCACCAAACATGGCTCAGACAAGCTCGCCAAGCTTTTGGAAAAATGGGGCTTTTCAGTTACGGCCATTCACGGAAACAAAAGCCAAGGGCAACGGGAACGGGCGCTGGCCTCGTTCCGCGCGGGTGAGGTGCAGGTGCTCGTGGCAACGGATGTGGCTGCGCGCGGGCTCGATATTCCGCAGGTTGCGCATGTCTATAACTATGACCTGCCGAATGTGCCGGAAAACTACGTGCACCGGATTGGCCGCACAGCGCGCGCGGGCCGTGATGGCCGGGCCGTCGCCTTCTGTGGCCCGATGGAAATGAGCGATTTGCGCGCGATTGAGGCCGCGATGGGTGCGCGTATTCCGGTGATTGGGGGCGAAGTGCACCCCGAGGGCGGCACACGCCCGCCGCCGGGCCAACAAAACCGGGGCAAGAAACCGCATCGCGGCCAAGGGCCGAAACCGGCGCGCCCCGCGCAAGAGAAGCCCGCTGCAACTGATGCAAAACCCGCACAGAAACCCACGCAAAAACGCCGTGGTCCGCCGCGGGGCAAAGGGAAACCTGCGCAAGGTGGAGGGGATGCCCCGAAGCGCCCGGCCCGCGCGCAACGCGGCCATTGATCTAGCGCGCCGGGCAGCCCTCTGCTCGGCGCCTGCCCTCTTGCCACAGCGGCGCGGCATTGCCATAAGCCCGCATGGCCAAGCTTTACTTCCACTTTTCGACGATGAACGCAGGCAAAAGCACGCTTTTGCTGCAAGCCTCTTACAACTATATCGAACGCGGCATGGACACGCTGCTGATCACCGCACGCCTTGATGGCCGCGCGGGGGAAGGACAGATCGCCAGCCGCATCGGCATTGGCGCGAAGGCAAGCTGCTTCAGCGAAACAACTGATATGTTCGATTTGATCAAGCGCAGGCTCGATCAAGGCGCTTGCGCCTGCGTTTTTGTTGATGAAGCACAATTCCTGACCGAAGCGCAGGTCTGGCAATTGGCCCGTGCAGTGGATGATCTAGGCGTGCCCGTGATGTGCTACGGGCTACGGGTAGACTTTCGCGGCCAACTCTTTCCCGGCTCGGCAGCGCTTCTGGCCCTCGCCGATGAAATGCGCGAGGTCCGCACGATATGCCATTGCGGGAAGAAAGCGACGATGGTTGTGCGCCTTGGCCCCGATGGCAAAGCGCTGCATGACGGCGCGCAGGTGCAGATCGGCGGCAACGAAACCTATGTCTCGCTCTGCCGCCGCCATTGGCGCGAAGCCATGGGCGAGGACTTACCCAAATGCTGATCAAGGCGCCCCGCCCTATCGGCCACGTGTTGGCCAATCCTCAAGCGCAAAGCTGATCCCTTGCGGGGCAAGCCATGCCGCGAACCGCGTGATTTTCTCATGCATCTCGCAGGTGTGTGTGTGACGTGCCATCTCTGCCGCATAAGCGATTTGCAGCGCCACCTGACGTTCCTTGGGAAGGCCTCGCCATCGTGTCACGCCGGGGCTCCTTGTAATTCCTGCAATGCGCTCCGATATATTCCATAACACGAATGCAATGGAGACCAAGATGACAGAAGGGCTGCGCATGACCTGTCTGGACTGCGGGCAGGCGAACCGGGTTCCGGCCGACAAGCTGGGCGCGGGTCCGAAATGCGGTGTTTGCGGCGCGGCATTGATGACCGGGAAGGTCAGCGCGATTGACGCCGATGTGCTTAGCAAAGCCGCGCGTGATGACGTGCCGCTCATGGTGGATTTCTGGGCGCCGTGGTGCGGCCCCTGCCGGCAAATGGCGCCGCAATTTCAAACGGCTGCAGCGCAATTGGCTGGGCAGGTTCGGTTAGCGAAGATCGACACGCAAGCGCATCCGGAAGCGGCGCAACGCTATCGCATCCAAGGCATCCCAGCCTTCATCTTGTTCGCGAAAGGCCGCGAAGTGGCCCGCGCCGCAGGCGCCCGCCCTGCCGCTGATCTGGTGTCTTTCGCACGCGCCAAACTCAGCGCAAAGAGCAACGGCAAGCAAGGCGCCCGCGCCTGAAGCCCTTTCCCAAGGCGCGATGAAAAAATTGTTCAAGAACTTCACGAGAGCCGCTTGACAATACCCGCGCCTTGGGCGAAACACCCCCACACGGCGAGGGGCTGTAGCTCAGTTGGGAGAGCGCATCGTTCGCAATGATGAGGTCAGGGGTTCGATTCCCCTCAGCTCCACCAAGCCGTCCAACACCTGAAAAGCAGCTGCAAAATCAGTGACTTAAAAAAAGTTGCTGACCATGCTGACACCACCATGCTGACCAACTATGTTTGAAGCCTCCCTGATCAGTGGACAGTTCTTCCCGAGACCGCAGACGCGTCCACGACTCACGCTAGATCGCACCTGATTACCCGCTGTGCGAGGCTCTACGCCGCCCGAGATGCGCGGAGCGAGAGACCAAAGACCCAGCCCCAGAGAAGCGCACAGGGTGTCCAAATTGGCCATGTCAGGGTGGACAGATGGTGCCACCTTTGCGCCCGTTCAGGTTCACCCAAGAGGCTCCGGCAGGTCGAGGCGCAGGCAAGAGTTCCCCCCCGTCCCGCGCCGCTGCTGCGACAACTTTACGTTGCGCATTTCCCGACTTCCTCATTAGGCTTCTTCGCATTGGCACTCTTCGCATGCGCCCTCGTTTCGCGCCGCGTTGGAAGGAGTTCGTTTGTAATGACGATCAAGTTTATCCCGCCGGAACGCCATCGCGATTATATCGGTGCCCTCACCGCTGTCCTGAGTGCCGCTGCGGGGGTCTACACGCTGAACCCTTTCAGCACATCCGCCCAAGCCTCCAATATCTGGAAGGCGTTCAAGGGCGTCGAAACGGCCACGCCCGAGAACCTCGCTTGGGTCTGGTTGAATGCAACGATCACCCTTGCGGCGAACGAGTTCCTAGCCTTCATCGCGCGCGAGAATGAACTGATGCTGCAGGCGCGGGATGGCGCGGTGGAAGCCTTCCTGAAAGCCGCAATTCCCGAAGAGATCACCGCAGAATTCAACGATGGCGCACTCCGCAGCCCGGTGACGCATGAGGCGTTCCAGCCTGCCCGCAAGGCGATCATCGCCTTCGTGTTGGCCCTGACGCGCATCACCCTGTTCGACGAAGAAACCAGCCAGAAGGAACGCTATCAGCGCGAGTTCGACCGCCACCTGAACCGCGCTTCGGCCTATGTCTTCTCGGCCCATTATGATCGGCTAAAGCCGCTCGAGACTGCGGTTACCGGCCCCGCAACCGAAGCCATGCGCCGCGAGGCGGCTTGGGCGCGGCACTACGACTGGATTCACCGCAAGGTCGATACCGAGCCTGTGTTCTCTCCCGACGGCACCGTGACGACCCCCTTGAAACCCCTTTACCTGCGCCCACGGGCCTATTGGCACGAACTGCTGCGCGAAGATGACGAGGCTGGAGACAAATCCCGCTACCGCGCACATCTTGGCGATCTGCACCAAACGCTCGAAGACTGGCTCGCCACCGACGATGCGAAGGGGATGAACACTTTGCGCCTCATCGCGGGCGGCCCCGGCTCGGGCAAATCCTCTTTCGCCAAAGTCTTCGCTTCCGAGTCCATCCTGCGTGAGCGTTATAGGGTTATCTTCGTCGAGCTACAGCACATGCGCTCGATGACAGGGGAACTCCTGAGCGACCTCACGAGCTACCTGAAAAGGCGGCCCCCTTCAAAGGTGACAGAAGGGACGCCGGGGCTCCCCGACAATGCGCTTCAATGGGCCAGCGACGAAAACCGCCCGTTGCTTTTGATTTTTGACGGGCTCGATGAACTCAGCTTCGTGGGCGATCATGCGGCAGAACTGACCCGCAAGTTTATCCTCAGCGTCCGGCAAATGCTGATTACGCAAAACGCCGAGGGCACTTGGCTTCGCGCACTGGTGCTTGGGCGCAACGCCGCCATCCAGTCGGGAATGCGAGAGGCGGATATCCCGATGCATCTTTTGCTCAACGTCGCGCCTATCCGGAAACTTACTCAAGATGACCTAAAGCCTCCACGTTACAGCTCACCTGATGAGCGACGTGATAAATGCGAATTCCCTGACCTATCCAGACTCCCATCGAACCTCACACGCGACCAGCGCCCCGCATACTGGCTCAACTGGGCCAAAGCGCAGGGCGAAATCGCCCCGACGCCAAAGGCGGTCACGGATGAAAGCCTTTCCGATCTGAATGTCGAGCCCCTGCTTCTGCACCTGCTCATCCTTTCAGACTATTGCGGCGAACAATGGAAGGAGGCCGCAGAAAACCGGAACTTGGTCTACGAGGATATTCTCGCCAAGGTTTACCGTAGAAACGCGGAAAAGCCGAATAACCCGCGTGCATGGAGTGAAGACCAATTCTTCCATCTCATGGAAGCCCTTGGCATCGCCGCATGGCGCGGCAATGGACGAGCCGGGACAGAAGCCACCTTCGACGCGGTTTGCAAGCGCCATGCGCGGCATCTTTTCAAAGGCGCGTCTGGGCCGCAGGTGCCCGATATGGACAGCGTTATCCTTCAAACCCATGCGCGCCCGATCGATGGCCCCGACGCCGGGTTCGAATTCATTCACAAAAGCTTCGGCGAATACTTAGTCGCGAGAGGGCTCGTGACTGCGGCCATTAGGTTGCACAAAAGGTGGACATCTGAAGCGAATGAAGAGGAGGAGAGCTATTTCGCCCTTATTTGGGCGGAACTGGTTCGCGATGCGGCGCTCACCGCCGCGGCCCTTGGCGCAACTTCGAAGCCGTGGAATACGCAACGCTCGAATGGGTGGATTGGTTCAACAACCGTCGCCTGCTTGAACCAATTGGGAACATCCCGCCGGCAGAAGCAGAGGCCAATTTCTACGAAGCTCTGGAAGCTGAAGCCATGGCCGCGTAACTAACCCAAATAAGCCTCCGGCAAACCCGGGGCGGTTCATAGCCTGCCCCTGCACCATGATTTATCCCACCATGGCGACTCGGCGCAGTCCCTACCCCAAGGCACTTTCTCGGAGAGGTCCGCCCCCCCCTATCACCTTGGCGCATTGCGACACCTTCGGGCCGCGGTCTGCCGCCATCACTTCAAAGTGGAAACCAACATACAACTCGTCCCGGCCACGAATTCACGATCCGTGTTTTCGAGAACAGCATTCACGCGAAACGACTTACTTGCCAGATCAATGATAGGATCCGCGAACACCACCGTGGCGGAAACAATCGCGCCGCTCTCGGTGCGGATCTTCACCTCTTGGCCCGCATCAAATTGACCAAAACGCTCTGACGGGACATCGATTTCGACCAGAAGTTGAGACAAATCAACGATCCGCATCGCGGCGGTGTCTTCCAGCATCTCGCCCTCTTGGACGGCGATAGATACAACAATCCCATCATGCGGGGCACGTAGATTGAGGCGCTCGAGTTCAAGCTCCATCTCGCGGGCAGAGGCGGCCTTGACAGCGAGGTCTGTTTCCCGCCGGTCGCGCTCTTCGGCGATCATCACACGGCCCAGCATTTCGGCCCGCTCCATCGCACGCTCGGCTTGCCGGAGTTCTGCAAGGCTGCGCTCGTAGCGCGCCGGCATCCCAGCCCCGTCCAAACGCATGACGATATCGCCCGCATGAACCTCTTGGCCTAATTGAACCACAACCTCCTTGACCAACTCACGCCCGGAAAAAGAGAGGTTGGTATCTTTGATCGGGGCCAGCAAACAATATCCGCTCTCCCCTTCTTGAGCCGCTAAAGGAGAGGCCAGAAACGCGAGTAAAACACTAGTCCGCACGCGTAAATGCCAACAGCTCATTCCGTTTTTCCTCGCTCTTAAGGAGTTTCAGCCGCCGATTGCGGCGATGTTTTTCCAGCCGGTTCCGTCGCCACTCAACGTAGGGGAAATGCACACGCACCGCCAAGGGCTTTGATAGAGACAGTATCCGACTGATCCCCTTGCGCATTGTTTTTCCGATAATCCGCTTCAATTCGGGCTCATCTAGCGCATGCGCAATATCGTAGCTGCCGGGGTCGCCCTGACGCCCCGCACGCCCGAACAGCTGGCGTTCCAAGCGGCTGGTATCGAGCGCATCAAGGATGATGACATGCAGCCCGCCAGCATCCTTAACCCCCTGCGGCAACTTAATATCTGTTCCACGGCCTGCCATGTTGGTCACAACCGTCACACGACCGGCTTGGCCTGCCGTCGCGACGATCTCTGCCTCTTCTTCCAAACGTCGCGCGTTGAGAACGTCATGCGGCCGCCCCACTGCGGTCAAGGCATCGCTGACCTGCTCGGAAAGAAGAACACTGGACACGCCGATCAAAATAGCGCGCCCCTCCGCAGCCATCCGGTCGGCGCGCGCAATTGCCCAGTCCAGCTTCTCCGCTGTGGTCTCAAAGACGTGCCGCTCCAGCATTTTCCGCTGAACGGGGCGATGGGTTGGCACCTTGGCGATGGGCGTTGCATAGGTTCCGGACAATTCTCGGCGGACCTCTTTGATCGTGCCGCTCATCCCCGCAAGCTTGTGATACCTGCGGAAAAAGTTTTGGAAACTCTGCTTCGCAATCACAGCGCGGTTTGAACTGACCTCAAGACCTTCGCGGTATTCGATGACCTGCTGAACACCCCAAGGCAGCGTGCGGTCGGGTGTCGGGCGCCCCGTCTGCGGATCGACCAGAACGATTTTATCCTCTTCCACGATATAGTGGACATCTTTGGTGAAACGGTCCTGCGCCATACGCGCTTTGGAGATCATCTCTTCCGCGATGGCGAGTGACTTCCATTCAGGCGCGGCATCGGGGATTTCCCGGATCAATCGGATCAATGCCTCGGGCCGCAAGCCACGATACCCCAAAGCATCGGGTGCTTCCCAAACGTCCTCTGACGCGGTCGCCACCAAGTCTATCGCTTGCCCCACGAAAGCTTGTGACAAGGTATCATCGACAGGTTCGGTCAAAATCAGCGGGATATTTGCCTCGTCGATCAGCACCGAATCCGCTTCATCAATCAGCACAAAATCGAGGCGATGCACCAAGGGCCCGCTCTGTTCAAAAACCCGACCAATCCCCGCAAGCTGCAACCGATAGGCCAAGGGGGAGGCCCGCTCAACACGGGCGCGTTCGCGCAAATAATCGAACACCAGTTCTTTGTTCGCGCAGTAGGTGACATCACAACCGTAGGCCTGCTTTTTGGCGGCAGGCTCCATATCGTGAATGGCGCAGCCGACGCTTAGGCCCAATTGCTCCAAGATAGGGGTGACTTCCTCGGCATCGCGTTGTGCGAGATAATCGTTCACGGTCACCACATGCGCCCCACAGCCGGCCAAACCATGAACCGCAACAGGCAGCGTTGCGGTGAGTGTTTTCCCCTCACCGGTCGCCATCTCCGCGAAATGCCCGGTCGAGAGCAGCAAACCCGCCTGCAATTGCGTATCGTGAAACCGGAACCCGCGCGCCCGGAACAGCGCCTCATCCACGACCGTCATCACGGCCGCCAATTTACGGAGCGTCACCGGGCCAGACGCCAAGGCTATGCCAGCCGCACGGGCTTGGTCGCGCAAGTCATCGGGGGACAGATCGGCCAGCGAACCACGGGCCGTGGTGACCCGTTCAACCAAGCTGAGCCGCGATCTTTTGGTGCGAAACCGGAGCTTGCGCCATCGGTTCAACAAACCCCATTCCCGCTTTTCGCTCGCCAAGATTTCCCGCTCAGGCGGGAACAGAGACAGCGCATCACGCGGCGCAGGGATATCAGGCGCCAGGACCAAAGCGCGCCCCCACAGCCGTCACAACGCGCGGCCAATACCGGTTGAACAAAGATGTCGGTGGATGGGACAGTTTCAACTGAACCACCCGCCCAATCGCCAAATCCTCTAGCGGAACCTCAATCACCAGATTGAAAGCGGGATTGAGTGCGTAAAACTGATCATCAGGGCTTTCTAGATCGGTCATGATCGGCCCGCCCATCCGGTCCGCCAACAGCGGATCTGGCAAAACACGGCTCGCATCAGAGCGAACGCTAATATCCTGAGCATCAATCTGCCGGACATCGCCAGCCGACACCATGATCCGCGCGCCCGTTATCCCGGACCGCACCGCTGGGCCGTTCGCCTGCGGAATTTGAGCGACAATCCGTCGGTCATCAGGGCCAATGATCCAACCGAGTTGCTGACCTCGGGTCACCATCATTCCAAGCGCGACAGGTCGCAAAGCAGGCATCCACTCCCCTGCCCGCTCCGCCGTGATGTTTATCGCCGCAATCTGCGCCTGAAGTTGCTGCAAACCGTCCGCGATTGCGCTCAATTCGGTTTGAATCGCATCGACCAAGGGGATTTCGTTTGCATCCTGCGCGGCCCGCAAACGTGCCTCTGTCGCGAGTTGCCGCGCCTCAAGCGCCTCAAGTTCTGTGCGCATAGCCTCACGGTCAAGCAGCATAATCGGATCCCCCACCGCAAGAACCGTGCCCTCGGTGACCGATAGCTCTTCGACAAATCCTTCTGCGCGCGCGTAAACGGCCGCATTCGGGCTTGGTGCAATCACAGCAGAAACCGTTGTGCGCAGCGGCAGCGGGATCACTGCAATCACAAGAACAAACAGGGCAATAAGAGCCGAGGTGCGTTGCATCACTGTCCATTTCCGCTTCAACGTCTCCGGCGAGGTTGAAAGCGTCCGAAGAGATTTAAGGTTTGGCCAAATTAACCCACCGATGATCACCCAAACACCCAAAATCTGCCCCGCCATTCCCAGCATATCCGCCAGACCAAAGGCGATGGAAAAGACAATAACCACCCGGTAAATGCCCGAAGCGACCGCATAGAACAAAAGCCACACCCGTTCGAGCGTGCCCCCTGTTTCGGTATCCGGCCCCGGATCAATCCCCAAAAGGCGCTTGCCGATACGGCCCATCAACGTCTGTCCGCGCGTGGCCAAGCCGGGGGTTCGTGTCAGGTCACTCACCACGTAATACGCATCAAACCGCAAAAGCGGGTTGCCGTTGAAAAAGATCGTCGAGATCGTGCACAGCAAGATCGTGTTGAACAGGATCGCCCGCCAGAGCCCCGGGTCCGCCTCGGCCCAAAGGATCATCGCGACACCTGCAATCGCAAACTCGGCCAAAATGCCTGCCGCCGTGACCAAGGCGCGCGCGCCATGTGAGCGAAAGGCATTGGCCTGAGAGGCATCAACATAAGGCATCGGCACGAAGACAAGAAACATCACGCCCACTTGGGTCACAGTTCCGCCGAAGCGACGCACAGCCAAAGCGTGCCCCAGTTCGTGGATCAGTTTCACCGCAGGATAAACGCAGGCCATGATGAGCAGATTGCCCGGGTCAAGAACCCTGTCACCAAGGTTCGCCGTCAAGGGTGTCCAATAGGACAAAGCGGTAAACCCGCCCCAGATCACCGCAATCGCCCAAAGCAAAAACCCAATTGGGCCGAACACAAAATGCGCGAATGCGGTCACGGCTTCGGTTTCCAAAACCGCCGAAGGGTTCCAGAGCGCGATCTTTTGTGACACCGGCGATTTCAGAAACCGCGCGATCCATTCGCGGGATTTCTCTGTTTGGCCTTTCGCCAACTGTGCCGCACGCGGCACCGCATCAACGGCCACAACACCTGCTTCATAAAGACGGGATAAGAGTTCGAGAAATTCATCCTGCGGGGGAAGATCGCGTTTGTGGCTCCACGCGATGTCATTCCAAATCTGATCAATCCGGGTTTGCCCATCGAAACGGCGCAAAATCTCGAAATCATCGGCGTGGACCCGGAATGTCCTGCCCGAGGATTTATCGGTCAGCACATACCAAGGCTTTCCGCGATAGTCATGCAGCGCCACATCGACCTGAGGTCTCAGCCGCGGACACAGGGCCGAAACCCGATACCAGTCTTCACTGTGAAGCTGGACACGCGCCATTAGGGCATCCAGCGCCAGAGGAACATATAGATGGTCTCGGCAATGGGTTTGAGCCAAACTTCGTAGATTGGCGCCTTGCCCAAAGACAACCGCGCCGTTCCCTGCATCCCGTTTTCGATGTTTGACGAAACCGAGCGCAACTCCCCAAACGCGACAAAGCGAAGTTCGCCGTCAATGGTCTCGGCACCGGGCTTGATCCGCGTCACCCCAACCGTCAGCGGCACTTCAGGCGCCGCATCCAAACGCACCTGCCCCGTCAGCCCCTCGGCCAAACGATCCCCGTCGCGGTTGCGCACCGATAGCTGGAGTTCAATGCCTTGCCGTGGGGCGATCCGTAAAAGCTCCTCACCAAAAGTCACGCGCGCCCCAAGGCGCTGACGCAAATCCCCTTCGAGCACGAGCCCCGCCGTGCGCGCGACAATGACCGTCTGCTCTAACTCACGCTGCGCAAGGGAAAGCCGCGCTTCCGCCTCGCTCCGCTCGGCATCGGCCACTGCGGCTTCTGCCCTGTCGCGATTTGCCCGTGCGACTGCGGCCCGTGCAGTGTGGCGCGCAATCTGCGCCTCAAGCTCCGCAATCCGCAGTTTGATTTCATCATCTTCAAGCTGAACAAGAGGCTGGCCAACGGTGACCATATCGCCGGGAATGACGAACACCCCCTCGATAAAACCATCCATAGGCGCGCTCATCACCCGAAGGTCGGGATCATCAATGACAACATCGGCCCGCAGCGTGTTCTCAATCTTCACGAAGAAAATCGCAAAGAGCGCGATCAAAGAGACAGAAACGATCAGTTTAAGCCTAAACGCCCGCGGCCCGAACAAGCGTTTCAACCACAGCTTGGCCGCATGATAGTTGCGCGCGAATGTGCTCCGTGCCGCGAGGTCTTTTTGTTCAAGGATCGGACGAGAAAGCGTCCAAAGCACGGACCATGCCTTCAGGTCCGGCACCTTGTCTGCGCGCGCCCAATGCAGAACGACAACCTCGTCGATGTCCCCTTTGGCATTCGTCAGCGGCACCGCCATCGCAACGGCATCCCCATGCATTTCCGCCAAACGACCAATGATCGAGGTTTTATTCTGATCACCACGGTTCCAGCGCACGGGCGCACGCCGCAACTGCGCCTCATGCGCCGCCTGACGCGTGAGATCGTTGATCCGCGATTTGCGATCAAAACGGGTTTCCCCAGAAATCGCTTCGATCTTGAGCCCCAAGACACCTTGCCGAACAAGGACAACACGGTCACAGCCAAGGTCTTTGGCACAAAGAGACGCCATCGTCTGACGCGCCTCTAAGGGGGTCTCGGTATCCAGCATTTCGGCGCAGAGCAGAAATGCTTGATCATAGATCGCCATTTCCCGTTTTGTCTGCGCCATCGTATCAAGCGTCAGGTGATGCATCACCCAACCGAGCGAGGTCTCAAGCTGAGCGATCAAAAGCTGAAGCCGGGACGCCGGCATCTCGCCCACACCCACGAGCAAAACGACAGGCGTGTCTAATCCCGGCCCTTTGACGGGCATCGCAATCGCTTCTGCGATGCCATCTTCAGGTCGGTCCAAGGGCACCAAAACCGCCACATTGGTGGCGCGCATGCGCGCGACGGCTTCGCGATAGCCAATCCGCTCCATTGGCATGGTTTCAGGCACGGCAGCGATACGCCCCGCGCTTTCTCCATCCAGACGCAGAAGCCCGACCTCAACGAGGCCAGGCAACCGTTTCTGCAAGTCTTCACACCAACTTTGTAACCGTTTGAGAAGATCAGGGCTTTGCGCCTCCGGACCCTTCTCATCATGCGGGCTCGAAGCTGTTTGCTCCATCCTAGGCCGTATCTTTCACAGATGCCCCCAAAGGCACCCGATTAGTTTTGCACCGCAGTGTTGGTTTCCGGCGACGGCGGTTGTGCAGACGCATCAATGGTGCCGTAGCGTTGCTCGTGTTGGGCAATGGCATTCACGAGCATTGCAGCAAGGCGTTTTGCGGTCTGCGGGGTCATGATCACGCGATCATTGAGATCCACTTCAAACTCATCCCCCTTGCCATGCCAAGAGCGGCCAGTGCCGATCAAAAGCGCAAATTCCTCAGAGGTCGCGGCGACGTTCACGACGTTGCAATAGCTGGTGCGCATATTGCCATCGCGGAACACAACCGTTTTACGTCCCGCCGCCTGATTAGCCTCATTTGCCATTCTTGGTTCCTATCCTTGTCTTTTGTTTAATCTTGCTGGTTATCCCACGACACGCAGGCCATTAAGCGTGCGTGTCATTTCCGTTATCCCCACCGCGAAGCGCAAAGCCCGAAGAGGTCCATTGACGTAGACGCTGCTCGAGGCTGCCGACGCTGCGGGCTTTTCCGTAGTGACGATAGACCGTTGGCATGGACATCGCCATCGCTCCTGCTTCCAGAAGGGTCAGCATATCCTCATCGGTTTCAAGAGAATTCTGAGCGAACTGCGTGCTTTCCTCAGCAACTGGTGCTGCCGCGCGCGCCGTGACCACAATGGCTTCACGACCCGGCTGCACCGCCTTCATCACTGCAACCTTCGTCGGCGTTGCCGCCGCGTCTTGCACCGCTTCAACACGCGCAAGGGTTTGCTCAGCACCACCTGCTGAAACCACGTCAGACAAGAAGGTCTTTGTCGTCCCGCGGGAGGTTCCAGTCGGAGCCGCGCCACCATCCATGAAGGCGCTGTCGATGTTCTGGTTCATGATGTCTTCTTGGCCCGTCAGACCGCCAGCGTATCCGGTTCCGAACTCCGGCTGGCCGTTTTCGCTCCGCGAACCCGAGCCCGGAAGCTGACCATCTTTCACCCGTTCGTCAAGCAAGCTGGAGGAAACACCGAGGTTGAACAGCCGTTCGATCTTTTCGATATCACGGCCCTCTTCGAACAGGATGCGACCAAAGGTTTCAAAGATCACGTCGACCGAAGCGGCCACACCCATAACGTTGAACTGGGTTCCACCAAAGACGAAGTCGCCATCGTAGCCAGTGGTCACAAGGTCGCCTGCCCCCATGAAATACAGGTCACGTTGCGTGATGACATCGCGGATCAGGCCCGCTGCATCGAAGTACATCAGCAGGTAGTCACCAGCGACAAAGTCACGACCGACTTCCCCATGAACCGCATCACGGCCCGCGCCACCAATGACGATGTCGTTTCCAGCACCACCAAAGATTGTATCGTCCCCGAAGATCGCGGGCAGATAGGCTTCGACCTGAACAAGCTCCATGTTGCCCGCCAAGGTCGGATCCGCATCAATATAGCCCGCATCCCCCATGATGACGTGGCGACCATCATCGGTCGCGGCCTCACCTGTTGCGGTGCGCCCCGTGGCGATGAAGTCGTTGCCGCCACCGCCGATGACAAAGCCCCAACCAGTTCCAGCAACAAGGTTATCGTTGCCCCATCCGGTGGTGTGTTCATCTTCGGTGTGGATCAGCTTGCCATTGGTCGCATCTCGCAAAATATAGCCATGATCGAGCAATACCTGAACCGGGCCATCGCCCAGAACAACGGTATCGTCGTCCGCCCCCATGATCGCGACATGCTCCCCATCGCCCGCCGTCCAGCTGTCTTTCGATGCACTGGTGAGCGTAATCGCGTCTGGCAGGGAGACGATCCGCGACAGGATAAAGGCGGGGTTATCTTGATCCAGCGAACCAAGGTCACCGATCACATAGCCCAAACCATTGCCCTGCACCAAAGTATCGGAGCCGATCCCCAAGATCGCACGCATATCGCCATCACCTGTGGTGAAGCTGTCATCGCCCGCCAGATCGGCCCAATCGGAAGACCGGAAGCTCCGCATTTGGGTCAAATACTGACCCGCGGTCGAGGCCGCAAAGACCAGCTCTGCGTGATCACCAGCAAAGTAGCTGTCGTTTTGCGCAAGGGTCGCAACCGGATTACCATTCGCATCCACTTGGGCCAGAACGGTGTCATTGCCCGCCCCACCGAACACAACATGGCGCAGGCCTTCGCCCAGCTGGAAGCTGTCGTCGTCAGAGTTTGCGGCCACGACCGTTTCCATGCCCGCGTTTGGCGTGTTTGACACGGTCCGAAGCGTGTGGTCCGCGTCAAAGTCGATCAGACCCCAATCGCCAAGCGCAACCACTTCCCCGTCTCCGGTTGTCACGCTATCACCCTTGCCGCCCATGATCATGTAGTGGTTCCCGTCACCCGAGAGGACGGTATCGGCCCCATCCCGCACGGAGAGCGCGTCAGCACGGTAAACCATCTGACGTAGCACGTAGATGGAGGGATCAAGCGGGCTCGGCGTCGCGGTGATCGTGCCACCATCCCCAAGGATCGCAGCGAGACCGTCCCCTTTGGTCAGGCTGTCATTGCCATAGCCAAGGATCACCCGCACATCGCCATCACCGGTGGTGAAGCTGTCATCACCCGCCGCCGAAACATCGTCATCCTGAGACGAGAAGCTGATCATTTGGAAACCGGCAACGGTCGGATCAAAGACCAGCGTGGCACGGTCCCCTGCGAAGTAGCTGTCGTTCTGCGCAAGGTTTGCAACCGGAACCCCATTCGCATCGACTTGGGTCACGACGGTATCGCCGCCGCCGCCGCCCATAACGACCTGCACAGTGCCTTCCCCAAGCGTAATCGTGTCATCGCCAGCGAGACGGCCATAAACGGCAGTCTCGCTCGCAGCAGGTGCGTTCGAGACGGTGTTGATCTTATGATCATTGGAGACCGCGAACACCATTTGGCCATGGTCGCCAAGGACAATCGCGCGACCATCGCCGTTCGTGATCGTGTCGTCGCCTTCCCCGCCAATCGCGAGCATATGCCCCGAGCCCAGATCAATCCGGTCTGCGGCATAGCCAGTCGATCCCGGAAGGCCCGTGAAGTGGGTCCGCCCGTTGCTATCGACAAGCGTTTCAAACAGTTGAACAAGGAACGCTTCATCATCCGGTGTCAAAACAACCTGAGCAGAGTCACCCGCAAAGATCGCCGTGTCACGGCTGTTCGCATTCCCTGAGTTGTCAGACCCGAGGGCAGTCAGAACATCGGCCCCGCCACCGCCCATTGCCAGAATACGGCCATAAGACATGTGGATTGTGTCATTGCCACCCGCGACGTTTTCGATATCGGCCGCAGGAACCTCTTGCCACTTCGTCGCATCGGTAAAGTCGACCGATGCCCAATCACTCACCGATGTTGGGAGGTTCGCGATATAGAGGTAGCGCTTACCATTGACCGGATCGTTGACCCGATCATTGACCGTGACCAAGACCGGCACTGCACCATCCGTGCTGAACTCAGGGGCGAGTTCGTAGTCGAAGGTCGAGGCGTTGCCCAAGGTCAGCACATCGAACATATCCGGCACGATGCGGGTCTCGTTCCCGGCAAAGCCGGATGTACCGGTCATATTTAGATCGAACACGAATTGGCCACGCCCACCGATCGCAAAGGCGTTTCCGACTTCATTCTCGGTCATGCCGTTTTGGAGGGTCGCAGTATCGTTGCCAGCCCCCCCAATGAACACAACCTGATTTGCCGCCGAGGTGATGGTGTCATCATCGCCATAAACCGCTTCGCGCTGATCCATGAAGATCATCTGCTGACGGCCTGCGGTCGCGTAATCCGGCGTTGCGTTATATTGAACCGTCGTGAACGACACATAGTCCCCCGCGACGAACTGGCGGCCCTCACCCAGCGTCATAACATCTTTGCCGACGCCACCCGTGACGAGAACATCCCCGCCGCCAATGTCGATGGTGTCATCATTCGACGAAAGGCTGGTGGAAAGCAGCGCGCTGTTACGCTCCATCGTCTCGTAGTAAAGGAGCGACAACGTGTCAGACAGATCCAGACGCGGATCGAACAGCATCGTTGCGCCATCCCCCGACACGATCTGGCGCAGACCGCTTGCAGAAGCATAGGTCGTCGCAACATCAATATCGTCCGCCCCAAGGCCACCGACCACAACATGGTTGCCGATGCCCAAATTGATGGTGTCATTGCCACCACGATAGGCCTGGGATTCATTCTCACCATTCAGGTCCTGCGGACGCACAGGCGTCAGCTCGGCGCTGGTTGAGACACGGATCAACCGCGGGAACTCGGTGACACTGCCAGCGGTGTAACGGCTGTCCGTTTCTGCAATCCGGTGAACCTGCCCCGCATCCCCCATGACGACAAGGTCGCTTGAGGCATCCGCAGATGCCCCCATCGCAACGTTATTGTCAGCGGACTGGATGATGTCGTTGCCTTCACCCGCGATGATCTGACCTCGCGCCGATCCAACGTTGATCGTGTCATGGCCCGCGTCGCCACGGTTCCAACCGCGCAATTCGATCCCAAGTGCCGGCGAAAGATCCGCAAGCACTTTGTCAAAATCGACAGCCGGCGGGACGGATTTCGCGACTTCAACGATAACCACTTCATCGGCTTCGAAAAGATCGGTGGCCGTTGCGGTGTTTTCATAACCATCCGGCAGGTTGTCACCCGCCGCATCGTTATAGACCATCCGCTCGATCTGAGCGTAATCAGACAACAAGGTCATGGTCTGGACCCGACGGGTCGCAGACGAGGTATCAATGACCGAAACCGTCGGTTTCCATGTCCAGCTATCGGGCAAAGTCGCCAAAACGCCTTTGTTGGTGCCATCAAGCAGGTAGGCCGAGGAATAATCCTGACCGTAAACATCGGTCGGAAGAACGTCATAGGCGCGCTTCTCGGTCAGGATCGTCTCAAGGCTAAAGGCCGCCGGGTTCTGCCCCATGATCTCGCGCAACGTGCCATTGACGAATTGGTCGCCATTAGCCTTCCAAAGCTGGAAGCTCGCCGTCTGAGTCAGATCCGTTTCATAGCCAACCCAAATACGGTCGTTGCCACCGCCACCGATCCAGCGAACGTCGTCGTCACCGATCAGGACAGTATCATCTCCATCGGGCTGATCTTCGAGCGATTTCATGAAGTTGAGATCGGTCGTACCTTCGACGAATTTGATCTCGCCCATGCTGGAGACGATGTTGACATCATACTGACCGACCGCGTTGGTCCCGTCCGCGTTCAGACCGCCAAAGATGGCATCATTGCCACGGCCCGACAGAACCTGCGCATTACCGGCCCCGAACAGGATCCAGTCATCCCCACGCGGGTTGTTTTGCGGCGGACGCGCTGCCGCAATATCGCGCAGTTGGAACATGCGACCGCCCGTGTCGTCACGCAGGCGCAGGCGCGCCTCGTCGCCGACAATGACATGACCAAACGCATGAGAGTCATCTGCATTGCCCGCAAAGATGCGGTCCTGACCCGCGCCCCCAAAGATGATGTTGGTGCCGTTGCGGGTCGCTGCATCCGCCAAGGTGCTCAGGCCCAAGCCGCTCGGCAAGGCGACACCAGAGAAGATCAGGTCATCGCCGCCTTCGCCCAAAAGCTGGGTCGGGGAGGCAAGGCTGTTCCACTCGGCCAGCGGATTACCCCCGCGATATTCGGCCTTCAGGATGCCGTCGCCATCGAGGGCAAGGTCAAGATCCATGAACTGACCAGCATCATCGGTGCGGTCAAACAGGTAGACACCACCGCGCTCCATCCAGCGATCATCGAAAGCTTGGCTGTTGACGTCGATATAGCCCGGCAACTGATACCGAACGAGGTTACCGTTGCTCCCTTGGACCTCGAACAGACGGCCAAGGAAGTCACCGATCAGAACCTCAACCTGCTGACCCCAAAGCGAGTGGTCATTCGGGTCGTTGATCAGCTCTGCCCCGTACCCTTCGATCCAGTCATTGCCAGCGCCACCGATCAAGATATCGAAGCCCGTCGAACCGATCAGACGGTCGTCGCCCGCGCCACCATAGGCATGAACGTTTACCAGAGCCTTCGACAGGTCGATCCGGTCGTTCCCGTCGTTGCCAAAGATTTCCAGTTTGTCATGCGGGTTCAGCGAGGGATCGGCGAGGAATTGCAGCCCGTAGTTCTCGCCATTGAGAGACGGCAGAACGGAGGCAATGTCATCCCCTTTGCCGAGGTAAACGCGGGTCGGCGCCTCTTTGCGGATCGACTTGATCTGCACGGACTTATCGTCCCCGTCACCCGTATACACCGTCACGCCACGGTCAAAGCCATTGGCGACATCGGATTTGTAGCTTCCCGCAATGTAACCTGCCGCGGCGGGGTTGAAGGTCGGATCGACCAAGGTCTGATATTGAACTGCGGTCACCAGCGGCGGCAGCGATTTATCGTCTCCAGCGAAGTGATAGATAACCACTTCCCCTTCGCCGATGGACACCGTGCCCGTGCCATCGGTGTCACCACCCCGGCTCACAACCATGCGCGTTGAGCCCATACCACCGTCAACACGGATGGTGGTGTCGATCCCATCAAGGTTGGAGCTGAGCGCATCATCCGGCGTAGAGCCGATAAAGATGTCGTCGTCCCCGCCACCTGTGAAGATGTTTATCGGCTGCAGTGCCGCTTTGACTTCGACCTTATCATTGGCCGCACCAAGGTAGATGGTGCTCATCTCAAAGCTGTTCAGAGCCACCGATCCATCCGGCCCAGCGCCGCCATCGCGTGCCACAAAGCTGATGCGGGTAAAGTCGATGCGTTGCTGCATCGGGTCGGCCGCAATCTGTGCTGGCGTCGCAACGCTTGGATCATCGGGCTGATAGGGTTTCGCCGAGAAGACAACAACCTGCGCCAACACCGCTTCGGCACGCGCGTTGTCATAGATCGAGATCGTGTCGCGCCCCGTGCCGCCGATGAGAACGGCTTTGGACAGGATGCTCTCGATCGAGCCCACAACCCCTGCGTAACGCGGATTTGCACGCTCCCATTTCGCCTGAAGGGCCGGAACGTTTGCCGCAAAGACCTTGAAGTCGATCGTGACGAACCAATTGTTCAGCGCGGTAAGAACATCCGAGATGCTTGCGGTGAAATCGATACCGTCGATCAGCGCCTGCGAATACAGGTCTTGGGACTTCGCATTGATGCGATCAAGCACGCTCTGGTAGCCGACAAACCAATCCCGCAGTTCTGGTTCGAGGTCAGCAACGAACTTCCCATTCAGCGCAAGCTGTTCGGCCTTATCCGCAGCAAGTGCAGCGGCATCAACCGCCGCCATGTCCAGCTCTGCCAGCCAGGCGTCGAGCGCATCGGTATCCGCTTCGACATTTTCATAGGCCGCCTGCATCAGCAGATCACCCACCGTCAGCCCATTGGTCAAGGTGACCGCGTTGAACCAATCCTGAATGGCTTGGCTATAGGCGGTGACATTTGTGGACAGCATCGTGATGCGGTCCTTGATTTCCGACATGGCACCGACTTGAACCACATCGTCCCCGCCGCCAAGCGACAGCACGAGGTAGTCGATGTCTTTATCAACGCCCGACAGAATAAAGTTGTTCTTCGCGTCACCCAACTGGATACGCACCAACTCGAGGTTATCAAAAACGATCCCCTGCGAGTTGCCACCGAAGCCGGTCAGCCAGCCGAAGGTTTCATTGTCTGGGCTATCGGTCGGGATCAGTTCATCTTCGGACGGAACATAAGACTGACCATAGATCGCCTTGAGCGCGCGGATCTGGATCTCGCGGGCCGTTGTGACCCCAAACTCACCATCCGCACGGCTACCGTCTGTGCTGCCGTAAAGTTTGACATCAACGCTGTCCGCCCCTGCCGACCCGTCAAGGGTGACGAGGTTGTCAAACGCGCTCAGGTCATCTTGGCGACCAATCCGGACAGAGTCAGGCGAGAAGCGTTTGCGTTCGCTTTGCGTTGTGGACGCAACCGGAACCATAACCACCGTCGCGACCTGTTTGATCCGGGTGTAGCCCGGAACAACAACCTGCCGCACCGTTTCTGTGCCATCCGCATTCACAATCCGCTCGACACGGGTGAAGCCCGGAACGAACTCTTCCACATCTTCGTAGACAATGGTCGGGACCAAAGCCGCCGCCGCAGTGGTATCAAGATCAATGGTTTGCGAGTCCGGATTGAACACGCGCGCGGGACCACCGATCTGGATATTGTCGTTGCCGCGGCCCGCATTGATCGTCAGACGGGTTTGCGCATTCACGCCGTAAACATAGATCGTGTCATCGCCGTCGATGGAGTTGATCTGGATATTCTCGACGTTCTTGACCGAGCCAAGGTCGACGCCCGCGCCTTTGATCTGCTGAACCCCGTCATCATCCACGAAGACGATGAATTGATCGCCGATCTCCGTGCCTTCAAGGATGAAGGTGTCAAAGCCCGAACCACCGTCGATATGCAAAGGTGCGTTGCGGTTGTAGCCAACCTTGTTCTTCCCTTTGCCGGAACCAAGGTTCGTGATGCCCAGCGTCGCTTTCACAAAGAAGGTATCGTCGCCAGCGTCACCGAAGAGCCATGTCTCGCCCTTGTTGCGGTACACTTGGAAGTAGTCATTGCCGCCGCCACCAAACAGACGTGTATCGGTCGACGTCCCCGCCGTGGTCTCAACAACAGATACGGTGCCTTCGCCATCTGGGTTCGGGGCCTGACGGACCTCGATGATCGACCCGATGTTGAAGGCATCTTTGCCGCCGTGACCGAACGCATAGGTCAGCGCACTGGTGTTATCGAAGCTAAAGACATCCGCCGCATTCGAGCCGTGGATAAAGACCTCATCTGCGCCGAAATAGTTCAAGAAGCGCTGCGATGCTTTGACCGTGGAGGCTTGCAACTCACCGTTTTCAAGACGGTAAGCGATGCCGCCATCTGCCGCGACCGCAATCTGCGTCCGCGACATGTCGAACAGGTAGGAATCCTGCGCCAAATCAAGAAGCGAGAAGGCGCGTTGTTCTTGCCAGCTGACCGCCGTTTCCGGGATCGCGTTGATACCAACAACAATCCGGTCACGGTTGAGGAAGCTGACCGAGCTATAGGCCGCCGTCCGGCTTGTCGACCATTGCGACAAGTCAGACAGGACAAGGATTTTACCAGACCCGGAACCGCCATCGAAGCCAAGCGCAAGACCTTCAAGCGAGACGCTCGTATCCAAAGAGGTCGCCGATTGAATGGTCCCAACACCGTCATACCGGACAGAGCCCAGTCGGATTTCTGCAATATCGAAGGCGGTGTTGCCCTCGGCATCTTGCAGCGCACCGTTCAGGTCCGTTGTATCGGCCGGAAGCACCGTGATTTGCCCCGCAAGCGAGACATTCGCCAGTTGCGCCGTGAAGACGGCAATCGAGAGCAGACCTTTTTCCGGGTCGAAGCTGATCACTTCCCCAACATGGTTCGCGCCGATGTACACTTCGTCGCCCTGGGCCGGGTCAATCTCTGCACGGTTTTTATCGGCCACAACGCTGTTTGCGCCCGGACGATGCAGAACCGCCGAGATCACCGCATCCACGCGCAGGTCGGTGATGGTGCCCGTCACGCTTTGCGGCACAACCGCATCCGAGGTCCACTTGACCCCGATGCCGTTCTCAATCGCGGAGGCATCCATCAGGGCGTCTTTGTTGATCAGCACTTCGTAATAATCGCCACCCGCAGACCCGAGCACGCGGCCAATCTCAACGTCGGTCGTTGCAAACCGCAGGGCTGTCCCTGCCTTCACGGCCGGAGAGCCCGAGAGTTGGACAAGCACACGCTCGCCCACGATAACGGCCCCACTCGCGTCGATGTCACTCGACAGCGTGTAGCCGTTCAGCACAAGCCCGCCCAAGGTGGTGTTCAGGGCCGCCTCACCCGTCAGGTTCGCTTTCAGACCGGCAAGGGTGATTTGTTGGAGTTCCCCATTCCAATCCGTGACGCGGCCCGTTGCGATCGTCGTTGCCCCCGATTTCAGGGTGAACTGCTGGTTCGCAAAGAATTCTTTCGGAGCCGAGCTTTGCAGACCGCTCGCCCGAGAGGTCATGTAATCGGCAAAGCTGAGACGCGTCGTTTTGCTATCCGTTTCGCCGTAAGCAACCGGTGCCGAAATCAAAGATCCAGCCTGCGCCAAGCTCATGCCATCCATCAAGACCGGGTCCTGAAGGTCTTGCCATGTGACTTCGACAAACACGCGGAACTTATACGGGTTCGAGGCATCGCCGAGGTCTTGAATATCCAAGACCGTGGCTTGGTCCGGCATCACCGCACTGCCATTGAAGGTCGCGCCGTTGAACTCCAGACGGTCATTCACAATCGGACGCAGCGGCTGAACGATGCCTTCGCTGATCAGCGTTTCTTTTGCCGTAAGCTCTGCCAGCGGATCTGCCGCCAGCTTCGCAAGAACACTCGCCTCGGACGGGGCCAGCGAAACAGCCGAAACCTTAAATTCGGACGGAGTCGCGCCATCATAAGCCGCAACAACAAGGCTCTGCCCATCCAAAACGACCGTCGAGCCCGCACCAAATCCGGATGTCGAGATCGCACCATCAAGCGAAATCGTGACCATCGAATAGGTGTCATCATAAGAAACGGCCGTGATCGTTTGGCCCGTTCCCACCGCAACGGTGCCAACAAGGGGCGAATGCGGCGTGTAGCTTAGCTCAATCGCGTAAACGTCACGAAGCGCGTTAGACCCAACCTCGACCGACCAATCGGCTGTTTCGCGGTTGTCAGCGGGCCAACCCGCCGCATTATCGACGGGCTCATAGATCTGCGTAATCGACGCCGGGTCAACAACCCAGTCGTTTTGCCCCAGATAGTCGTCCGCGCGGCCAATCTTCAACTCGGTCACGCCATCGAAGATATCGCCATCACGGCGCAGCGCGACAGTGACCGTTTTACCCGCGTTCGACACAGCCGTGACGGTTGCAACGATCCCTTCGGCGGTCAGGACATCGCCGACAATCAGACCGCTATCCGCCGCGAAGGTCAGGTCTTGGGTGATTGTATCAACTTCCCACTCAAGCTCAGAGAGGTTCACTTTGGCGGTGTATTGCTGTTCGGCAGCCTGCACGAAGGCAGAACTGGCGCCTCCAAGGTGGAACGCGGCCACGCGATCTGCCGTTGCGACACGCACCAAGCCCGTGGTCGGGGCCGCAACGCCCTGCCCCAAGGCAACGGTGAGCGTGTAACCGGATGCCATATCGCCCGACACGCTCTCAACACGACCAAAGATCGTATCGGACCCTGCCATTGAAATAACCTGCGCGAAGCGCGGCGTGCCCGTATTCTCGCTGTGTTCGATATAGACAGCCGCATTTGCGGAGAGCGTCACCTCAACGGTCCGCTTGCCGGTTTCTTCATCGGTCGTGACGGCGGAAACCGCGCTCATATTGGCAATCTGATCGAAGGCTTCCGCCAAAACGATCTTCTTGCCCGTCAGATCAATACCGCTCCAACCATTCGTGCTGCTGGCGGCGATGGCTTTCACCACACGCGATCCACCAACCGGGTTGATCGCAGCCGCCGCATCAAACGATGCCTGCGTGGCCGCCGCATCAATCCGCGCCGTTGCGACCAGCGCGCCGGTGGCTTCGTCGAGGACATAGACATTGGTGTAATCCGCATCGAGCGGCCAATTGCCTTCGGCCCGCACCAGCGGGATCGTGATCGAAACATTCACCCCAGAAACCGCGATGCCAAAGTCACCATGGTTGTCGCCAATGTCATCGCTGAACAGAACTTTATCATCCAGACGATAGACGGGCGCTTCCCGCAGGTAGAAGGCATCCCCAAGATTATCCGCGAGGTTCGCCTCAGAACGGTCGCTCTCAACGATTTCGACCATGATGATGCGTTCATTGGGATCCCAGCCAATGATGCGGCCACTGTCCAGACCACGCGCGCCCGAAGCCGTCGGCGCGGACGAGACATAAAGCCCATCCCGCGTCGGATCGGTGATCACCGTGTTGAAGGCGGCAGGATCAATCTCGGTGGTGGAGGTCTGAAGCCCTTCGGCCACCAGATAATCGATAATCGCTTGTTCGAAGCCAGGCTGCGAAATCTGATCAATGCGGATTTGCCACCCCGACGGACCGAAGGACACGTCAAGCGAGCCAGAGCCGACGAAGATCTGCGCAAGACTATCGCTGTAGGTATCCCCCGCACGCGACAAAAGTTCGATCTGTTCGCCCGTATTGAACGGCTGGAACGGAACACGGACGCGGTTAAACGTCAGATCATAGGTGCCATCACCGGTCGGGTTGCCGTAGGCATCCAAATTGCCGCCGAAATAGCCAATATCGAACAGAGTCCGCCCGTCTTCGGAAATGAGGCCATCGCCGGTGACAAAACCGAACTGGTTGATCAAGCTGTTGCCAACACCCGTCCAAACAATCTGCTTGTTCAGAAGCTTGAGGTCGGTAGGCTCCGTATTCACGACGGTACCGGTATGTGCATTCGCGCCGACCGCCACGTATTCGGACCAAATACGATCCCCGAAACCAACCATATTCGTATCGGTATCGTGGTTGAGCGTAACGTGCAGTTCGCCTGCCCCGGCTTTGTAGACTTTGACCTTACCGATTTCGACCGGGGTCCAAGTGCCGGCCACATCAACCATCGAATACACAGGCTGATCTTCGATAAAGATCCCATCGAAGCCCGCAGGCATACGAATAATGGCCGTGTCGAGGTTGATCACGATGCTATCGGTCGAAACGGCAAAACCAAGGCCAGACGACAGGCCAAGTTCGGTCGTTGTCTCTGCCCCGCTATCCCCGATCGACAGGTTCAGCTCGGAGGTATCAATCGACAGCCCCGCAACCGTCGTCAGCGCCGAGGTCACCCCCCCGTTTAGATGCGCCACGGTCAGATTGTTGTAGAGGTTCTGGGTGAGACCAGAGAGCTTCACATCTGTGGTCATTTCAGTCTTGGCCACGCGGTTCGCCGCCATGGTCAATGCCTGCTCAGAACCATCCACCTGCGCCACCAAACGCAGCACAGGCTGATCGGTTACAGCATGCGCTGTCGGGCTCGCATAGAGCGCCATATCGCCATAGGCGAGACGGGCACGCTCTGCGCCAGACTGGGTGATCGACGGGCTCTCAAAGCGGAAGCTAATGGTGCCATCCTCCGTATCCGCGCCCCAGATCAAGACCGCATTGCCGAAGGAATCGTAGAGACGGATCGGGTCTTCCGATGTTGCCGTTTCAAGCACATCGAACACCCGAACGGTGGCCGAGATTTCGAGCGGGGCCGCTTCCACAAACGTGAAGCGACGGGCACCAGAAGCGGCGCCCTCCGCACCAACTTCGCGCTCAAGGCGAAGGGTCGGGCGGATTTCGTCTGTCAGGTCCAGCGCGACCGATATGTTGAAGGTCTTGCCTTCGCCCGCATCATAAAGCGCCACACCCGATTTCAGCAGGGCCGCCGGGCCACTGATGTCGATCAAGCCGAGGGTCACGTTGACCGCCGTCAGCGTGATCGCAACAGGTTTGCCCGTCGCATCAACGGCGTAAAGCGTGACGCTCCCATTTTCGGCCAAACGCTCGGACAGACCTTTGCCGACGGTTTGAACCGCCGCCATGTCACCTTCGACAAGCACTTCATAGGTGTAATCGCGCTTCATCTCTGGCGACAATGCACCGTCGAGCGTGCTGACTCGTGCAGGCGAACGCAGCGTCCAAGTTTCTGCGGTTTCATCCGCAACTTGTTTCAAGACCATGCCTTCTTCGATCATGCCATCGAGCACAGTCACAGACCCGCCGCTCGATTTCACAACCGCCGTCACAGCATTGGTGACGGCATCCCGCGCCACCCAATAATCCGCGACCGCGCCACGCAGATCGGTATCCACCACGACACCGGTGCCAGCACCAGCCGACAGGCCCGCGCCTTTGAGCGAAAGCAGGAATTGCGGGCCCGTGGCCCCAAGGGCCTTCAGACCAATGATCCCTTCGGCATAGGCATTTCCACTCGCGTCTTCGGGCAAAGTGGTATCGGTGATGAAGGGCAGATCGCCATCCAGAAGCTTCGCGGTCAGCTCAGTGCCCAATTGCGATGTCACGAGGATCAGGGCGCTCGTGGTGCCCGTCGACAGTTCGAGGAAATCACCCGCTTGCGGCAGCGCGTAGGCCGCGCCGGTATCGTCTTTCAACGCCTCAATCGGCAGCGTGAACTCCAGCGCATCCGCGTAAGAGCTATCCAGCGCGATCCGGCGCGTTTTCAGTTCGATCGTGTCAGAGGTGCCCAGAACCGTGAAGGTGTCCCCAATGACCGGGCGACCGCTCAGAATTTGGCCTGTGCCCGCTCCGGTAACGTGAATAATCGCGTCACCATTTTGGAGGTAAGTGCCGTCTAGTGATGCCAAATCTTCGGTTTCAAAGCGGATCACCCCGGCGGCAGCGCCCGCAGAAATCGCGGTTTCCCCAAGGGTGATGATCGCGGTCGGCTCTGTCTCGCCAAACTTCGCAATGCCAAACTCATCGACAACCGCAAGATGCTCGACATTGTCGCTGTCAACATAGGTCAGCCGGTCGTCGATAAAGCCCGTACCCAAACGCCCCGAGAGCAGGTCAAACGTGACCGTCGTCGCGGTGACAGCCGTGATATAAATCACCGCATCCACCTGATCATTCACAACGGTCCACACCTCACCAACCGCTGGCAAGGTCGCGGTGGTCGCCCCGGCAAAGGCCTTGAGGTCGAGCGTTGCTGTTGTGAGGGCTCGCGTCGGCGCGGCAAGACCGCTTGCGACACCGTCAAGCGCGGCGGTCCCATCCGTTGTAATCCAGCGCCCTTCAAGCAGGCTCACCGTCACGGTGTCAGCATCATAAGCCTCGACGCGGTAAAGCGCATCCGACCCTGCTGCCGGATCGACAATGATCTGACCCAGCGCAACGTCATCGGCACTCGTCGCAGGATCATCCCAGTTTTCGAGAACGATGATCGGGTTGTCGGCAAAATGCTCCGCATTGCGGATGTTGAGCGTAACAAGCTCCGACGTGCGATCGACGGTAAAGACGTTGTTGCCGCTTTGGATTGTGCCGCTGATCAAGCGACCCGCAAGCGAGCCCAGCGCCGCATCGACAGATTCCACCCGCAGCACCGCATGCGGCGAGACTGTGGCTTCAAGCTGCGACCCGGTCACAAGCGTCTTATCCGCATCCACTTTGACAGTGATGGATTGGGAGCCGACAGCCTCGGTGGTGCCAATCGCTTGAACGGCTCCACCCACATCTTGGTAGACTTTTCCACCAATCGCCCCTGCCGGCGAAACATTGGCGTTCTGGTACTCGACTTTCGCGCTACCGTTACTGACAGAGGTAATCACGATATCAACGACTTGGCTCAGGCCCGTCGAAGACGTCAGGATCATACTATCATCGCCACTGCCGATCCAAAGCGCGTCAGTCTTCGCAAGGGTGATGCTGTCATCCAGATCAACAACCATCGCTTTGGTGGTGTTGTTCCAAAGGGTTACCGTACCGATACGTTCAAACGTCCCGTTGTTTTCACGCCGCAACGTTGTTTCGGAAACGAAGCTTTCCAAGGCGTCATCGGTCACGCTCAGGATAACCCCCTCACCGCTCGCGACCCCGAGCAGGTCAAAGGCGAAGGTGACCTCACCCGAGGCCGTCCCATTCGGCCACAGCTTCAGCGTATCCGCCGCATCAAGGATCACCCCAGCGTTCAGATCGACAGAAATCGACTTGGTGCTTTCCGCGACTTTCCAAAGCGCCGTATCGGCAAAGTTGACCGAGCCCCAATCGGAAACAGCGAGGTTCGCGCTTCCGATGTAGAAATAACGCGCGGCGCCATCTGCGATCAGATCATTGGTTTGCACCGTGATCGAAGCGCCGTCAGCCGTATCGTATTTCGGTTCGGCGGTAGAGATTTCTCTCAACGTGCCGATGATTTGGCCATCCCGCACCAAGGCCGTTTCGAGGCTGAAGTCTGGCGCCGGAACCGCGACCGACCCGTTCACCGTAAAGCCCACGGTGCCACTTGCACTTGTGATGTCGCCGGACGCGACATCAATCGGCGATGTGCGCGCTTCGTCAATGACCAGAAGGTCACCGTTTGCAATTTTCGCCACATCCGCAGCGGTCGGGATAGACATCGACACAAGTGTCCCGTCGATGGCCGCAACCCCAATAACTTCAAAGGCTTCGCCCTGCTCCGGCACGCCCGTCAGATTTTTGAGCAACAACTCACCGGTCTGACGGCTATAGCTCGCAAGTGTCGCAATGACACCAGATTTCACGCCGCGCAGCACCGTACTGTTTTCAACCAAATCAACGAATTCGCCATTCGCTGAATTGACCAAGACGCGCGCGGTTTCCATGCCAACCAGCAAGTCGCCATCGCTGTAAATCGCGTTGTCAGACAAGGTCACGATGTTGTCCGAGAACGCCTCGACGCCAAAGCGGGTTACGCCCGCCGTCGAACGCGCAAGATAGGCATCCGATCCGTCACGACCGTCGATTTCAAGGCGCTGCGTAGTGCCTGTCATGTCGAAGGTATCGTCTTGCGAGGTGCCAGAAAGCTTCAGAACCTCCATATCCCAGAGGTATTCGACCTGCGTAGCACCGCCCTGCTCGATCCGAACCTGTTGGCCATCCACCGTGAACTGAACGGCGTTCGTGTCGCCGCCTTGCGCTTTTGCATCATAGACATAGGTATCGCGGCCACCGCCATCGATGATCACGTCGATGCCAAGACCCGCATCAACGGTATCGTCCCCATCCCCAAGCGAGATGATCTCATCTTGCTTGGAGCCGATGAAGTAGTCGTCGCCGTCGCCCAGCTCGATTGACCGAACCAGACCACCCGCGCCACCTTGCAAGATCTGCTGACCCGACAAGTCGACCGTATCATTGCCTGCGCCGGTTTCGATGCGCACGGTATCTTCTTCACCCGTTCCACGCGCCGTATCACGCAAGGTGATCGACTGGAGGAAGGTGCGATTGCCGTTTCCGTCTTCGATATGGGTTTTGTAGGTGGATTCGTCCGCGCTGACCGCAAGCGAGGTGATGTAATCGCGCTCGGCTTCTTCATCCGCCCCAAGAATACGCACAACATCTGTTGCACGGTCCCCAGGTGCATTTTCAGCGATGGACCCAAGCTGAAGAATGATCTTCGTCGCATCAACACCGGTCGCGGCACGCCGCACAACGATGCTGTCTTCGTAAAGACCGGTTTTGATATCAATGGTCTCAGTGTTCACCGCTGTCAGGGATTCAAGGATCGCATCGCGCCAGTTGATGAGGGTGCTATCGTCTTCACCGCTCAGAATTTCGATGGAGTCTTTTGACGCCGCGCCACCCATAAATTCAGCCGCATAGAGGTCCAGAACGTCAGAGTTCCCGCCGCCGCCGTCAACGACGTCGATATCATCCCCGACGACCCAACGGATCGTATCGGAGCCAGACCCACCCAAGACAGCGTCCTGATCCTCGCCACCGACGAGCAGGTTCACACCGGAGACGCCCATCAAGCGGTCGCGGCCTTCGCCACCATAGAGTTCGTCACGCCCCGACCCTGCGTTCAATTGGTCGTCGCCGTCCTGACCGTAAAGAATATCTGCGCCAGCATCACCGAAGATCACGTCATCGCCGAATTGACCGTAGATCAGGTCGTCGCCGTCCCCACCGTAGATCATGTCGCCGTCACCCAGCTGGCCAGAGTTGGCCGTGCCGTAGAGTGAACCCGCTTCATCGCCGTAAATGATGTCGTTCCCGGCATCGCCGTAAAGCGTATCTGCGCCCGAGCCACCGATCAGTTCGTCGTCGCCCGCGCCACCGAAGAAGGTAACCGCGCTATCGCCGTATTGGACAAGCTTGTCGTTTCCAGCGCCACCGTCGAAATAGATCTCGGCATCCGCATAAGAAATCAGGTTATCGCGCCCGGCCCCCCCACGGATGGTCGCTTTGCGCGTGAAGGTGTCTGCGATGATGATCTCATCATTGCCGTCCCCCCCGTCAATGACAACCCGCACAACATCGTCAAAGCGCTGCAGGTCGCCTGCGTTATCGACCATAACGCGACCGTCTTGCGTCTCGTGAATGGTGATACGGTCCGCACCCGAAGAGGTGTAGACATAGAGCGTGCCGTTATCAACGTAACCCAGCGGCTGGAGTTGGAAGTGTTTGTGGTAGTCGAACCGCCACAACACGACATCGACCAGTGTCGCTTTTTTCGAGAAGATGGTGATCGTCACGAACAAAAGCTTCAGCTTGATCTCGACGAAGGCCCAGATCTTTGCCCGCACCTCGGCGCTGATGTCAAAGAGACCCAGCGGATCGCGTTGGATCATGTAAGCGAGTTCGTCGATATAAACTTTACCGTCGTAAGTCCCTTCGCGGCTTGCAACGTCGTTCATGTCAAAATTGACGGTCGCGAAAATGCCACCGGCAACACCGGCTTTCACCGACATGATGATAAAGTCGCCACCGATCTGTGCGGATGCAAAGACCTCGAACCCGATTTGAAGCTCGATACGTTCCGAACCGTCATCGTTCCAGTCGCGCACGTGGAGCCCGAAGAACAGATATTCCGGGTTGTTCCACCCGCTGTCGCGGAACAGGTTCAGACCGCGGCTGTCGAAGCCGAAGCTTAGGTTGACGCGTGCATAGATCCCCGCGCCAAATGTTGCAGACAGGAACGGCGCCCAAATCCAGATGTCTTTACTGACTTTCCCCTCAACGTAGAGTTCCGGCAGGTCAAAGACGACAAGGTCAACATTGCTTGCGCCGGTGAACAGGCCAATGGCGGTGGCTGGATCATTTATGATCGGGAAGCGCAGCCCTTCGAGCGCCTTCGATTTGTTGAGGAAGCCCTTGGATTTTGCAGAGGCCTTCTTCGTGCTGGTGTCAGACGTCGGGCGCGTGGAGGACGAGTTGGATTTGCCCGTCGATGCCTGCGAGACCGGGTCAATCGACTTGTTGCCGTTTTCTTTCTTAACAGCGTTGTAGTCATATTTTTGCTGTTTGCGCGCATCGCGACTGCCGCCGGAAAGCTGATAATCGCCAAAGCGGATCATCACACCATTCGCGTCATCGGGGTTCGGCAGCGCATTGATCAGGTCAATGATCCCTTTCACCACCTTGAAG
Source organism: Rhodobacter aestuarii (assembly GCF_900156655.1). GTDB lineage: Bacteria > Pseudomonadota > Alphaproteobacteria > Rhodobacterales > Rhodobacteraceae > Rhodobacter > Rhodobacter aestuarii. The sequence goes on from NZ_FTOG01000003.1 coordinate 90,063, forward strand.
AACGCAACATAATTGGCAGCCTTTGCACCGCCAAACATCTCAATCATGTTCAGCAGAGAGGTCGGGCGGCCCATCAGCGTCGAGATGACCGGCAGCGGATCAAGAATGGGGTCAAGCGCATCGCCGACCGGACCGGTGATCTTCTTCACCTCTTTCAGGATCGGCCCTGCAAACTCGGAAATGAACGACCCAAGGTCGAGGCGCATATCGGCGAGCAAAACGTTCGGCGTGCCACCAAACGCACTTTGCTTCACACCCGTGGTCAGGTTGATATCGGCAAAGACCTGACTGTAATGGAAATCGGTCAGGAAGCGCGGGAACTGCGTCGAACCTCCGAACGAGCCGACAAGCGCGAGGCTAACTTCCGCACGCGCTTTGAATTGCGCATCCACAACCTCTTTGAATTTGACACCGCGCAGTTCTTTGACAAGCGACAGACGACCATCATCCAGACGACCACCTTTGCCCGCATTCGGGTCTTTGATGTCAACGGTCAGCGCAGCAGACAGCTCCTTGTGACCGTCTTTGAGCAGGTTGGTCACCTCGAAATCGAGGAAGCCCAACGACGCTTTCATATAAGCATCGTCGTTGAGGTCACCATAGGCTTCGAGGATCAGTTCATTCTGACGCGAAGTGTCGATGTAGAAGTCGAGCGCGCCGTCGATGTAGCTGACACCAAAGCCGAGGTAGAGGTCATATTGCATCCCCAGCGTAATAACGGCATCCGAGTCGAACGAGAGCGGCAGGCCCGGCATAGCACCAGTCACGTCGATATCGACACGGATCGGGTCGAAGATATCCCCCATCGCGCGGATACCGATCTTCAGATCGTCGAAGGCGTCGGACAAGACGACATCAACATCGTCATAGGTGACGATTGCCGATCCATCTGCGGCAACGAAATCAATCCGGCCACCCGTCGCATCTTCGATGGTCTGGAAGAGATCGAAGAGCGCGTATTGCAGCAGATCAACCGTTGTGAACTCGCCATCGCGCTTGGATTTCTCGGTGCGGATGAGGTTTTGCAGATCCCCCAAGGCATCGTCCACCGGGTCGACAAGGGTCGAGCCAATGAAGGACGCACCGCGCCGCAGCGCATCGCCGATGAACGGGAGGTCCATCTTGAACAAAGGCGCTTGGCGGATGGTTTTATCCAGCGCATCCAGCATCCCGCGCAGACCATCAACAAGCAGCAGCGGGTCTTGAATAAACATCCCCAGACCCAGTTGCGGGACAGGGTTCGGGACGTAGTAATACAGGCGATCTTTGCCAATCAGGCTATCTGCGATCAGGTCATCGCTGCCAAGGTCATACCCGATAAAGATCGCGTTGCGCGCGAAGGACGCGCCGCCCTCGTTGATCCAGTCGACCAACTCACCGTAACCGTCCGCATCGTCAGAGGCATATTTTGCATAGCGATCGGCTTCATCGGTGATGAAAGCACCGTTGACAGCCGCACTTGACCCCGTAAGAGCGGTGCCAACCGGGAAGTACACAGGCAAGATAAGCGCGGCGCGCCCCGTCGATTTCAGCTTGAGGGAAATCGTGCCGCCCTGCGCGACATCGGTTTCGGTGACATAGCGAATGCTCGCAAAATCCGTATCGACGAACTTGCCAACGGCATTACGCTGAACGGCACCATCCCCGTCGATGGCAAAGGTCGCCTCTTCGATCGACGCCGAAAGCTTTGCACCGGGGATAAAGGTCAGCCCCGCGGACAGAACAGCTTCATCCATATAGGCACGGGTGGCCATGCCGACAAAGACGCCCGACTCCGCTTTCAATGTGGTCGAGAATGTCGGGCTCGCAACGGTTCCCCCAATGGCCACCGACACGCCGCCCTGGACGCCCGTTGTAAAGGCGAACTGCAGGTCAATCGGGTCCATCTCCACATCGACATCAATCCCCAAGGCGCGCATCGCATTGAGTTCGTTGCGCGGCAGATAATCGCTCGGACGGATCGTTTTGGTGAAGGTTGTGGGGACCGTGACGCCGTAGGCGCCAAGCAACTTGAAGATGTCGATCGAGAAATCGATATCAAGGCGATTGGCAACCAATGCCCCGTCGCTATCGCGCCCGAAGACAAAGCGCGCTTCAAAGACGATGCCAGTCATCGTCTTCGTGCCAGCCGGTTGCTGCAGCAGAGTTTCGTAGAAGAGCGCAATCAGCGACGAAACAGAGGCATTCTCGTTCGCATTCCCCGGCTGCGTCGACACTTTCAAATCGTTGAGCACACCAAGGATCGACGATGGGTCGCTATCATTTCCGATGACGCTCGCCAATTGCGCATCAATCCCCATCAGCTCTGCCAAGGTCTCGTTCACGAACGGAACATCGAAGCTGGTCAGCGCCGTGTTGATGCCATTTACAAGGGTGTAAAGGTTGTCGAACAGCATGGTGAACGACACCGGCTGCGCCGCGATATTCGCAAGCGTATTCAGCACATTGAAGTCGAACGAGAACTCGTCTGAAAACTCATAGGCCGCCGCAAGGAAGCTGTTTGCGCGAAGCGTATCGAAGCCCGTGATCGTATTGGCGGTATCGAACAGCGTCACCCCTGTGAGGCTACCATTGCTGATGATCACCTGCGGATCGAGCGACAGTTTGAAGTCCAAAACCCGCGCACCGAACTCAAGCGCACCAACAGTAACTTCGCCAAGAACCGGAACTTGAACGGCAAGACGCTCTTCAGAAGTCAGATCAAGATCATAGCCATCCGAAGCCATCAGCTTATCGCCAACCGCCGTGCCTTTGGAGGTAAAGCCCAAGGCCAGGAACGAGGTCGCATCTTCGATGGCGACATTGGCACCGGTTGAAGAATTGACCATGCCGATCTTCAGCTTATCGGCCTCAGCCGCCGCCTCAGAAGACGTGCTGACGGACACAGATGCCCCACCAACATCGAAGGCCGCTTCCATCGAGGCGGAGGTCGTCTCAACGCCGACATCCAAGAGCAGTTTCGTCTCTTTCCCGATGAAGGCCTTCGGATCGGTCACATCATTCAGATCGAGACCGAGATCGAGTTTCAGACCCGCCGCAATCGATAGTTTGCCGTCATAATTGCCTTCAAGCTTGAACAGCTGGTCGAGTGCACTCGCGACAGAGGCATCAATGCCGTTGATCTCACCGATCAAGGATTGGATGTCGATACTCTGGTCGATGTCCAGATCGACCTGCTTGCGAATGTCGATACCAAAGACGAGGTCGTTGCGTTCGCCGGAGCCTGTCGGATCGTTGTAGTCGATCCGTTTCAGGGTCACGCGCGGCTGCCCTTCGGTGCCCGCGTCGAAGCCCAGTTTTTCGAACTCTTTGTCGAGGATCGACTGCAATTCCAGCAGGTTATCATCAAGCGAGGTCACCGCCTCGTTGATAACGCGGAACACGGGGATAAGCCCCAACTTGCTGTCGATCGAGAAGTTCAACAGCGGCAGTTCTGTTGTCAGAACCTTGTTCGAAATCCCCGATGGAGAAATCACGTCATCGGTGACGGATTCCACCAGTTCGATCAAGGCCGTGAGCGACGAACCGATATTCAGATCCCCAAACAGCGACGTAAAGTTGAGCGTCGGCAGTTCGAAATTGAAGTCCGGCAGCGACGGGAAGGCGATCAACGACGGGAAGTCCGGCAGGCTCGGCAAGGACGGCAGAGCCGGCAAGGACAAGGTCGGCATATCCGGAAGGCTCGGCAGATAAATCCCCGAGAGCGACGGCAGCGACAGGCCCGGCAAGGTCGGCAGCAGCCCCGCAATGCCGAAATTCACAGACGGCAGCGAGAAGTCGAAATCAAACGGTATCTCGATCGTCGGCAGGTCGACCCCACCGATGCCCCCTGTGATGTCGAGCGGCAGGTTCGCATAGACGCCCGCGCCAGAGAACATGGTCGACAGTTCAGGCGAAATGCCCGTCGCGCTCGACACGGGGATATAGGTGCCCCCCACCAGCGTGAAGTCATTCCCCGATACGGTTGCCAATTCAACCGAACGACCGTTTTTCCCGATAATGACTTTCTTCGTCAGATCGAGCGACGAAGACCCATCAACCGCAGTGATGGTCAGATCATTGGTGGCAGAATCCGAGTCCGGATTGAGCGCATCCACCCGGAATTCGACCCCATCTTGGAAGAGCACATCGCCATTCGCGAAATCACTCAGCGCGACGGTATTCGTGATGGTCTTCAAATCGTTTTCGGTCGGCGCATTGACACGCAAAGCGAACGAAAGCGGGTTGTGAACAACATCTTCTGCGGCTGCAGATGCCAGAACATTCGCGGCACCAAGCGCCGCTGGTGTCGCAACAACCGTTTGGGACGCCCCAGTTTTCAACTGGTTGGCCGTCGAGTTGACGGTCAATGTGCGTTTCGCTTTCGAGAACTTCAGATCATTCGCATTAACCGCCACGCCGTTGAGCGTGAGCCCATCGCTGAGAGAGGCCTTGATCGCCTCAAGTGCGGCCTCGGTGACCGTGGATTTCAACAGATAAACCACGCCCTCAGCGGTCAGGTTCATTTGAGAAACCTCGGTCGCGACCGCATCAACGGTCAAGCTGACGGCACCGCTCGCATAGACAACGTCATGCGCGCTCGCATCGCTTTGCAGCCAAATAAGATCAACAAGACCGGAGGCAACATCCACATTGACGATGCGGAATTTCGCACCGTTCGCGCCAGACATGATCTGACCAACTTGCAACGCATTGAACGCGGCATTGCGTGTGCTGATATCTGCCGCAGAGGTCGGATCGGCCCCGATCGTCAGGCCCAGACGGATTGCATCGCTATCGTCAACCAACGCCGCCGAAGCGATAGCGAACGTATTGCCACTGCCATCGTGGGTCAGCCCGCCCACCGGCACTTCAACGCGCACGCCAACGCCCTGTGCAACCGGGCGCACCGCGCCAATGAAGGCAACGGTTAGAACGTCAGCACCATCCAACGAGGTCACAATGGCTTCGAGACCCGCGATATAAACGCCTGTCCCAACAGCAATAGATGCCGGAAACGCGCCGCTCATTTTCACGGCAGCCAAACCGCTTTGCGCGTCAAAGGCGAACTCGTCGACCGTCAGCCCCTCAGCCAAGGCCGTGGTTCCGATGACACCAACAGATGTCCCGTCAGACAGACGCACCACGCCTTCGCCATTCAGCGCAGCAGTCGTGTTCAGCGTGCCGAACCCGCTGAAATACGACCCTGCGGAGGTGGTGTAGCTCGGTAGGTCTTCGTACCAGCTATCGAAATAGACGTTGCTGCCATCCAGAACCACACGGTTGCCAAAGCTTCCGCCAGTGACGTTGTATTCCACAAGCGGTGTCGCATCACCGCCCACAGGCAGACCGCTGATCCGTTTGATCAACAGCGTGCCGTTGTTTCCGACGGTATCCTCGCGATAGGCCAACACGCGGAACACGCTGGTGCCTTGCACAAGCGTTTTGCCAACAAGGGCTTGCAAATCTGCCGGTGCGATGGCGGTTTCATCGATGTTTTCGATGGTCATTGTGCCCGCATCGACACCAATTTTAGCTGCGGCACCAAGGCTGACCGTGCCCTCAGCAAAGCCAAGGTCTATCGTCGTTGACCCCGTGGGCGTGAGCGAGAAGTCGGTGACGTTCAGCGCAAAGCCGCTGCCATCGCCGACATAAAGTTCAAAGTTCGGCGTCTCACCAATGGGCGTATCGGGGTCGATCCCAAACGCCAAATCGAAGGCAAAATTGGCATTCGCTTGAACGCGCGCTTCGGCTCCGCCTTCAAAGCTCAGCGGGCCAAGATCAACGCCAAGGGCGGCCTCAAGGTCCGCATCGGTCACATCGACACGCACACTTTCATCAAGCTGCATGCCGGTGATCGAAATCGCGGCTTTCATCTTGGTCGGGCCACTCTGCCCGGCTTCTGTGATCGGCGTGAAGACAACACTGACTGTCGCGTTGAACGGGGCCAGCGCGGCGGTCAGCGCGGCCTCTACAGCGTCGAGCGACTGCGCACCCGACGATTTCAGATCGACAATCAGCTGGCGAATACCGTCCAGCCCGATCAACTCATTGAGCGACTTCCCAACGAAGGGGATTTCCTGATCAATCAGACCAGCGTTCCCATCCGCGCCGAAAAGCACATCGATCGCAGAAACGATACCCCCAACAATATCGCCATAAGACAGGGCCGACAGGTTCGCGACCGAGTTCAACGCCGAAGACACGATCGCATCATACTTGGCTTGCAAGAAGTTGACCAAAGTCGACGGAACGGTCAGCTCTGGTGTCGCGAAAGTCGCCCCATCAAGGCCCGCACGGCCGGACAGAATTCCGACGGCACGATCACCGCCAAGGCTGGCAATCATCGGCAAGAAGATACCGATGCTGGCAGACATATCCGCGTCGTAGCCAATTTCATCCGCCACAACGGTCAAGTTGGAGGTCGCCCCAAATGCCGTGGTGCCAATACGCTGCACCAGCACATTGGTGTTGCCACCGACAAGCGACTTCCCAATGACGATCCCACTCGCTCCGGTGACGCTGTCTTTGACCTCCATACCAACCGCCAACCGGGTGCCGGATGCAAAGACCAATTGATCAACCTTGCCCAAGGTCGAGGCCGCAGGCGTATTCGCCGCGCCGACGGCTTTGGTCAGAGCCGTCAAAGTATAGAGCGCGAAATCATCGCTGCTGATCGGGGTGGAAAGCAGCGAGGCTGCCAAAAGATCGACGGAGATGGACTTATCCGCATCCCCCGTCACCACATAACGACCCGCTTTGCCGCCGTCGAAATATTGCGTCGTGGCCGCGTCAGCGTCATTCACAATCGTCAGCGCGGCGATGGCATCCGACAGCGCGAAATCTTCTGTTGTTGAGCCGTTTGAGATCCGAAGCGTCGCCCCTTCCGTCAAAGCGCTGAACAAGGTCGCCATTTCCGCTTTGGTCAACGCGAAGGTCAGACCATCGACGGTCGTGCTCGAAATGCTGGTCGTCGTCGTGCCATCAGCCCCTAATACCAACAAGGTGGTCGCATCCATCACGGTCGTCGGTGCGACGGTGATCGCCATCGACATCCAGCTATCTGCAGCGGCGGATTTTCCATCCTCCGCCAAAGCGTAATAGCTCACCCCCACCTTATCGAAGAAGGACGCCGAAGCACCATCGAGGATCGCACCACTGTCAACGCCAGCCGCGAGCGTGGTGCCGGAAATCAAACCGTTTTGGATGGTCGCCAGAACGCGCGAAGACACAACATTGGAAACCAGCCCATCAGCGCCAATCGCCAATTCGACAACGCGTCCCCCGTCAGCACTGAGGAGCGATGGGTCGGTCACCTCAAAGGTCCGCGGTTGCAACGGAGACGCTGAATCAACCGTCAACGACCCAAGGATCAGCGGCAGACGTACATAGCCCTGCTCGATGCCATAGGTCAAAGACGTCGGTGCGATCACACTCGAGACACCATCGGCAGGCAGAAGCGTAATGGTTTGTTCGACAGGATCGGAAGAGGCCACGAGGAAGGTCGCCGTACCATCGCTCAGCCGTACAACTTTGCCATTTTCAACTTGTTTCAGCCAATCGCCGACAATCGCATTTGTATTCGCGATTTTGACTTTCTGCGCGGGCAAACCGCCCACTTCAACGGATTCGGTTCTGGCAACATCCAACGTTGCCGACACGAGCGTTCCCGTCGCGACGAACGAGCCAGCAATAGAGGTGAACGTGCCGCCCATACGGTCCGCATCAATGGCGTCCAAACGGAACGCATTGCCGTTCGCATCAACAAAGACATTGTTGATTTCATGCGATTGCAGCAGATCAGACCCCGCCGCAAAACGCACAGCGCTATCAATCGGCGCATTTGAGATGGTGCGAAGGCCCGCGCTATCGCCGCGCTGCACACTCACAGAAATACCCGCTTGATCCGCGAGTTGCGTCGGCGTTGCGCTCAAGCTCCCGAGAAGGCTGTTCAGCGCCGCACCCGCGAGGCTGCCCGTTGCCGTTGGCGCCGCTGCTAGATCAAGCGGACGCAGATCAACGCTTCCCGTGACAGCGTTGAAGGCGGCAATTTCAAACCAAGCGTTGTTTGCATCTTGGACCAGACGCAGATCTTCGAGCCAGGTCCCAATCGGCGCCCCGCCCAGACCACTGACGCGCTGAACGCTGCCGTTCATCCCAAGATCAACAGCCGTGTTGCTGGTAAAGGTCACAAACGGACGATAAAGCGCGCCCCCCGCCAACGGCGCCCCGGTGTGCCCAATAGCCGTGATCCACGCCGCGCCGGTTTCAACCTTATCGACGCGGAACCAACGGCCCGATTGATCGACATAATGCCCGCCGACCATCGCCGCAGGCACATCCGTCGTGCCGCTTTCAAACGTGACGCGATAGCGGATAGACAGATCAGGCTGCGGCGCGACAGTTGTAATTTCGGCAATTGCCCGGCTATCGACAGCGCTATCCGCGACATTCGCGCGGGTCAGATCGGTCATCGTGGCGTTGGAGCCGTCTTCGAATTCGACAACACGATCAAACGTCGTCGCCCCGATGGCCGCGCTGACGAGATCCCCCTCAAGGGTATTGACCAGCAAAGTCGCATCGCCCGCAGCAACGTCTGCCATATCGGTCGTGGTGACATCCCCAACCCAGATTTGGTTCCCGCTGGCATCAAAGGCAGCGATGCGCGCATCACTTTGCAACATACGGCTGATGTCGATCCCAGTGACCCCCAGATCGACCGCGACACGCAAATCCTGACCTTCCGGTGCATTGACCGACAGAACCGTTTTCCACGACCCCGAAGCGCTCACTTCCCCCGTGACAGCATCGACCGTTGCGACTTTGTCGGCAGAGGTAAAGACGTTCAGGTTACCGCCGCTAATTGCTGCGGAGGGCGCAAGCAATTCAAGAACACCCGTCTCATGGTTCCACGATTTGACGATGCCGAATTTTGCGGTCGCCGGATCGAAACTCGCGCCGGTCCCCGAGGTGACCAACTGACCAACCTTAAAGGTTGACGCCGTCAGCCCCGCGTCGCGGCGTTTCAGGGTCAGCGTCTGTGTTTGCGCTTCTGCGTTGGAAGACAGCCACATCGACCCGCCCACCATCGCAAATTGCGGGGAGAAGGAGCTAGACCCCGCGAGCGTGTTCAGCATCCCCGCAACATCCGCCGAAAGGCCGATGTTCTCTTCGGTTGTCTGGGACAAGCGCAGCCCCGCCCCCACCGACAGTTCCGAGCTTTCGAGCATGCGCAGCTCAACGGGAAGAAGGCCCTGACCAATGAGTTGCAGATCGAGGTTCAACTGCGCCGCACCATCGATGCGGAGGTTCATATTGATGCCGTCGTCGAGCGCGGAGCCAGAAATCGGCCCAAGGTCGCCGAAGTCGCCCAGAACAATGTCGATGAACCGGTTGTCTTGGACGATGCGGTCGAAATTCACGTTGATATCTACGATCCAACGGCCCGGGAATGTCGCATCCTCGGAGTATTCGAGCGTCAGGAACCCACTCGGCAGACCCACGGTATTCGCGACGGCATCCAGCCAGACGTTCAGATCGAGATCGCTGCCGCCGCTCTGCGTCGGGGGCAATAGATCAAGCACATCACGCAAGATCGTAGACAGGCCGGTCAAATCATCAAGCGACTGGTTGATAAACGGAATATCGGCATTGAGAACCGTCGCACCCGCGCCCTGACCCTCGATCAACGACTCGATCCCCGTGCGCAGATAGTCGATCAGCTGTGCCGGTGTCAGTTGGTTCAAACGCGCGATTGCATTGGTGACAGAGGTCAGTGAGCCTTCGACGTAAGCGCGAATATCCGCGGCGGCTTTCGTGGGATCAAAGATGCCATCAACCGTCCCGCCACCACTCGTGCGCAGATCCGTAAAGAGGTCAGTGATCGAGTGGGTTCCCGAAAGGGCAAGATCCGCAAAGTCCGCCAGATCCAGCGCGCTTTGCAGCGTGCCAATTTCCAGACCAACAAGGTCGGCCTTGGCCACCAGATCAACGGTCAACGCGGCATCAAGCTCCGGGCGGATCGTCGACGGATTAAAGACCGGCGCATTCCCTTGGGTCACCGCCAAAGTGGCCAGCAGCGCATTTACAGCCGCAGCATCCCCACTCCCCAGCGTTTCTTGAATAGCGTCAACCGGTGAATCCAGAACGAGGGTCAGCGTATCGCCGTTGACACCCAGCACACGGCCTTGGACGGAGCCTGCGCCGAAGGTAATGCTTGCCTCTTCCGGCGTTGCCGCATTGGCAACGTCTGAGAACACCGCACCCGCACCGGAGATGGTCACGTCATAAATGTAAGACAGGGCGTCGAAATCACGGACATCCGGCGCCTCCACCAAGGTCGCCAGCGGGGTCAACGCATGAACCTTGACCGCGCCGCCCCAAGCATGGGTGAGCACATCATCCGGCAAGACAACGTCGATGGTATTTGTCGAAAGATCCGACGGAAGAACAACCATCAACGGCACTTGTAACGTCCCCGTCGCCCCGTCCGAGATCTCTAGAAGAACGTGGTCAAGGCCATCAAAGAGCGCAGCCGTGCCATTCGTCAGGGTCAGCGTCGCGAGGTTTGTGCCACGGGACACGCTCGACACATCAAAGGTCGCGCCGCTGATAACCCGCTGCAGCGTATCCCCTTCCGACAGAGCCGAGGTCTGGCCTGACGGAATACCGGTTTCTTGGACAAGGAACTGCGAGGCCCCAGAGACAACGATCCCCACGCGCGATGTGCCAAGGGCCACATACTCCGCATTGGTCGCGCTTGGGGTATTGGCGAGATCATCCGCCCAAGTCACGTTGACGATCTGGGTCGATGACCCTGGCGCCACGGCACTATCAAGCGTCAAACGCGCCAGCTTGGATGTTGCCGAGGCCGCGGTTGTGCCAACAGCCGTAACCGCCCCAGCCGCGGCCTTAAACCCACCATTATCAAGGAGGAAGAACGTCTGTTCCGGGTTATCTTCGGAGGTCAAGGTGAAGGTGAGCGAGGCATCCGCATCCCCGGCTGCATTGGTCAGACCGATGAAGCCATCCGTGATACTTGCGTTCAACGGCTCTCCGCCGATGTTAAAGCCGAGCGTCACATCGACGTTCGACGCCTCAGCACCAAACGAAAGCGACAAGTTCGACGCGCTCCCGATATAGAGGATCGGATCAAGCAGTGTCGACGCGCCTTGAAGAGACCCGAGGCTTTGAAGTGACGCATCTTCGGAGAGTGCGCCCCCAAAGACGAGTTTCCCAGACAGACCAACCCCAGTCGAAAGTTGCGCAGAAAGATCACTGGTAAGGCCAAACGTGCCATCCAACTGGGCGGCCAGCCCCAAAGCCTCGATCAGATCGAGGCTGAGCGCGCTTTGCGCCACAATCGCGTTGTCAAAATCGAGCGCGATTTCCAAGGCGCGGTGCGGAATACCGCTTGTCCAAACATTCCCCGAAAGAGTCGAGAAATTGATCGAGAAGACCGGTGGGCTATCCCAACCGGCAACTTTCGCAATCGCCTTATTGACCTCTTTTTCAATGGTCAGCAGGGCTTCTTGGATCGTGCCGCCCGGATTGTTCACAACTTGATCTGCGGTTTCCAACGCGAGGTGAACCGAGGTGAAAATCTGGTTCAACGGGAGCAGATCATTGATGGTTTGGCCGATGAACGGCAGTTCTGCCGTCAAGTCGCTGCCACTCGGCGCACTCACCGCATTCAAGACCGGCGTAACAATCGCGGCGCCGGTGTAATTATAGGGATAATCGACCCCAAAGACCCAGCTGTAGGCGGTGTCGACCATATTGATCAGGTCGGACATGCCGAAAGACGCAAAATCGTCCAACTGCGGCATCAACAGGCTCCGCAGGTTCAGATCTTCGGGCACTTCGAAGAAGTCGATATTGACCTCGGGAAGTGTCAGTCCATTGGCGATATCTGCCGCAGAACGCGGCAAGAGATCCCCTGCAATGCGGGCCGCCGAGAACTCGCTGATCGGCTGAAGCGCCTCACCAAAGGCACGCGACAGGGCGAGCCCCATACCAAAGCCGCCGACCGTATTGGTGCCGACAGACTGGGTGCCAGAGCTATCCGTTACGGTGAAATCGAGCTGCGCGCCTTTGCTACGCAGTTGATCTGCCAGCGATTTTGTTAGGTCAGGTGTGGTGTTGGACTCCTTCCCGAAGACAAACCGGGAGTCTTCTGCAACAAGGCCAAATTTGCCAAGGCTCCCCGCATCAATCGCAAAGGAGATATCGGTCGGGCCAAGGTCCGCAAGCGCGCGGATCGCGAGCGGCGCAACGGTTTCATCGACAAGATCAACATAGTTGCCCGTCGACAGGTCTTGCTTGACGAACTTAACGCTCGCATCCGAACCTAGTTCGACCGCAACATCCAGATCAACGGACACCGCATAACGCAGCAGGCTTCCGTCGAGCGCGGTGATGCTCAGCAGATCAGGTTGGCTCAGCCCCAGAAGCGACTTCAAAGCCTCAAGGTTAGAGATATCAAAACCGCTCAGATCAAATCCGAGGTCGATTTCCCCCTCGATCAGCCGGGTCCCTTTCATCGTCAGGATGACGGAATCTTTCAACCCACCAACGTCAGTATTGCCTTCCAACAGCGCGACTTGCAGCGCATCAGGGGCAAATCGGAACGGGCTCGACGCATCAGTCATCGCGCTATGGATCAGGCTTGCACCATAATCCAACGCCTCGTCTTTCGCGTCCTTGAGCGTTTGAATGGCAACGCGCAAGGCGTCCTTCAAACCCGTCATATCTTCGATGGACTGACCCACCCCTGGAATTGTCAGGTCAATCAGGCCATTGTCGCTATCAAGATCACCGATCAGGGCTTCTGCAAAGGCCTCGAACCCATCTGCAAAGGTCGAAATGTCAGACCAATTAGAGGTGAACGTGCTCGCTTGGGCGAGCTGCGAGCGCATTGCATCAATCAGCGTTCCCGTGCTAAAGCCCAATTGCGGCAGACCAAACTTACCGTCCTTGAGGGAGGCGGTCAGGGTCGCCGTGCCAAGATCATCAAGAGTGATCGTTTGCCCCGCGATAACGATGGAGGCAGAGACATCCAGATCCACGTCGGAGGCGAATTCAATCGCCGAAACAGGCTTCAGACGAGAGGCTTCAAACGCGGGCACAATACCTTCGTAATCCGGCAGACCATCGTCCATTTTCAGACGGATGGCCGCGCGACCAATGGTCAATGCCTCTGTGTTCGACCCGCCGGTGACATTCACGCGAACCGAGGTTGCGCCAACAAGGCTCGTTTGGAAGTCCAACAAAACACCCGGATTGGCGTCATCCGAGCCGAGGTCCAGCGTGATGTTAGCACCCGCGCGGGTACCAAATTCATCAACCATTTCAAGCGGCAAAGTGCCAACGCTGTAAACAAAGCCCGCAATCCCCCATGCGGACTGATCGCTGAGTTCCAGCGTATCGGCGGCGCGCAGAACGCCATCCAGAACGCTCACCGCGATGCGTGTTCCCTCAACGGCAACGACCCGGCCTTCACCGACTTTGGTCCCCGATGCGTTGAACACATTGATGGTTTTACCCACCCAGTCCTCAGCCGATCCCGTGTTCGGGCCCGACCAATCGAGTTCATAAGACCGCGTCACACCCGCGATGTCGTTGCTCGTCAGACCGTCTGCAGAGAGAACGCGGATCGTGTCCCCGGCCCCGACCGAACCGGACTTCATCACGAGGCCCAGACCGGTTTCGCTTACCCCCGCAACGACGCCACGACCGGTGACATTTCCATTCTCATCAATGATCGCGATCTTCCGACCGACCATCGAACTTGCCGATGTCTGATCATAGCCCGCATATCCAACCTCAACGGAGCGCAGATCAACTTCGAACCGGAAGGCCGCCAAAACCGGTGCCGTCGCCGCGGCATAAACCGCCGTCAGCGCATTCAAGTTGACCGTATTCGAAACGGCTGTCGTGCGATCGGTCGCGAGGTAGTCATGAACAATCGTCGTCGCCGTCGTCTCGTCGAAATCCCGGTCCCATTCGATCCCAAACTGGACCTGCGTGGTGTTGGAATTTTCAACGAAATCTTGGGGAGTATTCGCGGCATCGAGATAATCGACCGTGCGAATGACGCCAACGGCAACGGTTTTCCCATTGGCATCTTGCAACCGCAGACGTGACGCCTCGCCGAGGTCATCAGCCTCCCCCAAGAGGGTCGTGTACTGTGCTTTGGTCAGCGTGAAGGTCGAGTCACGGAATTGAACAGCCCCCGAGAGGTTCAGCGACAAGTCCGCCGACGGCGGGATTTCCGGTGTCGGAATCCCGAAGAATTCGGTGAATTCGCTGAGGTTAAGCGTCAATTCCGGCGACAAGCCAGCCGGAAGCGCGAGCTTGATCACCACCCCCATACGGTTCGGCGAGGAGGCCGCGCCCGCAACAGGCGGGATCAATTCAACAGAAAGCGGTGATCCCTGCGGCAAGGCGTTGGCGACAATGGCGTCCAACTGGCCCAAGGATTTCGCGGGGACATTGGCAATAATCGTCTTGATGGTTTCCAGTTGGTCATCAAGACCGATCAGATCTGCCAAGCTTTTCCCGATGACAGGAAGGTCTTGGTAGAGAACCGAAACGCCGGTCGGCGCGGAGTCAGCAGACAGCAACGCCGCAAGCGCGATGTCGATGGTGCTGGCCAGATCGGTCGCCCCTTCCCCCAACAAGACAGAGGAGAGCCCGTCAATCGCGCCAAACCGCAGGTCAGACAAGGAAGACGCCTGATAATCCATCAGGTTCTGAGCCGCAGAAGCCGCACCAGCCGTCACCAGAGACGGCAATTGCGATTTGATCGCCAATTGTATCGCATCCGTCACGGAGCCGATGGTGGCTGTCGCGCCCGTTGTGCTGAGCACCGCATCCAATTTGCTCAGGTCAAGCTGCGGCAGGCGGTCAGAGGTGAACACACCAACCAAGGCGGCATAGGTCGCGCCCGCCGTTTTCAGATCACCGGTCAGCGTTGTCAGAAGCGTGGTGATGGCCGCGCTATCGGCCCCGTCCAGCGCCGATTGCAGCGCAGTCAGGTTTGCAACGGCAGCCGCCAAATCTGCTTCCAGAGCTGCAACATCCAAGGCCCCCAGTCGCGCGGTGACACTCGTCAAAGACGGGATCAACGGCGAGCCAGCCCCCAAGAGTTCAACGAATGCCGCATTCGCAGTGTCAAGCGCGCCAACGCCCGCCGCCAACACGTCATCGCGCAAGGCTTTCACTTCGGTCAGCGCAACCGTCAGGGCATCCAGCCCATCCGAGAGGGTCGTGATTTTTGCCTGGGCTCGGGTGAGCAAAGTCGCACTCGCCCCTGACGCCAGAGCCGCGATACTCTTGCTTGCAGCCTCGGCCATTTCGGCGAGAAGCGCGACGAGTTCCTCCCCCGCAGCGCTGAAGGCACTTTCGGTCAATGTCACCGTTTCAAAGAGACCGCGAACGACCTCCATCTCGGTATCTACAGCCGCGCGGATTTGCGTGATGTAGTTGACATAGGAAGAGAGCTTGCTCGAAAGCGCCGAAATATGGGCCGCCGAAACCGTTGCGAGAGCCGTCAGAGAGGCCAATTCGCTTTCGGACCCCGCGGGCGCCGTCAATGCGCCAAGGCGTGCGACAAGATCAGCAGCCGAGGTCGCCAAACGCCCCACCTGCCCGTTCAATGTGCTCAGGCCGGTTTTGGCGTCATCAAGCGCAGATTTCACCGCCGTCGCCGTGCCCAGCGGATCAGCCGCCGACAAGCCAATCTGTGCAACAGCCGTTTTTGCCGCCTGATCAACAACTGCAAAGGTCGCCCTACGCGCGGCTTCCTCGGTCAAAAGCGCCTCGACCTCTGCCTTGATTTCGAGGAAGGCTTTGACCGTTTCAAATTCTGCATCGGTTTGCGCGCCATCAATCGCCTGAACAACCGTCAACGCGTTCAAAGTGTTGCCAAGCCGGTCAAAGGCCGCCGTCTGATCCGCAACCAATGTCGCATAGGCCCCACCAACCGATGCGTCCCCGCCCGATTTTTGCAGTGCATCAAGCGCGATCTCAGCCAGCGAATTCCCGGCCACATCCAGCTTTGCTTTCGCGGCCGTGATGTCCGCAATTAACGAGGCCAAAGCGGTTTGCGCGCTTGCAAGCGCAGTTTGTGCGGCAGAGACAGCCGCGTTCGCAGCAACCATGCGGGCCGCAAGCGCCGGGTTGTCCGTTTGGGCGCCAACCAAAGGATCTATGCTCGGATCCGCCAAATACCCTGGCAGCAATTTCGCACGCTGCACCAACTCCGCCGCAAGGTCTTGGGCGTCGCGCAGATCTTGAGAAAGTTCCAATATCTCTGCGGTCCGCGTATCTGCGGTGGCAATGAGCGTTTCAACTTTGGACAGTTCGGTTTGGAGGAGCGTCAGCGAAACATCCGTTTGCGCCTCTTCCACCGTCATCCAAGCGCCGGCATCCGAATTACCCGCGACAGAGAACGAACCCTTGTCTCCCGTCAGGTCCAACCGACCGGACGAGATGGTAAAGTCGGCAGTTTCGGTGCCGTCCCCATTCACGCCGATGTTCAGGTTCTGCACGATCGAGGCACCGTTGGTGTCTTTGAACGACAGATCAATCTGTTTGTCAGCCGCGCTCAAATCGGCGGAGCGGGTCGCCGTGGCATCCCCATTTGCGATGGTAAAGTCGATACGACCATCATCGCCTGTGCCAATTTTGAATGAGCCATCCGCCGCAAATGAGACACGGATATTGGGTTCAACATAAAGCTTTGCCGCGCCCTGCAAAACGCTATCGATCAGCGCGCCATCGTATTCTGGTGTGTCTGTGGTGATCCCAAGAAGAACCGCCAGTTCTTCTTCGCGCAACGCGGCGCGGGCCGTGTAATCGACCACGATTGTCGGGCGGTAATTCATGATCAGATCGCCGGACCGAACGTCAAATTCAAACGTGATCGGGCTCGTGTCTGTCACCATATTGCCATGCGACGCATCAAACTGTTTGGACAGTTGCGCGGCCACATAGCCAATCGTGTTGAGGTCAAGCGCGTCGCTATTGAGCGCGGTGATCAGATCATTGAAACGCAAGGCTTCAGAGATCGAAACAGGGTTTGCGGATTCCGCCCGTGTCAGCACATCCGCGATGGTGAGTTCCCCCGCGAAAGGCAATTTCACTTCGAACAGGTCTGCAAAGACGCCAGACCCAACCTCAAAGGCAGAGGAAAGCGCGGTCACTGCAGCGCGAATATCGCCTTTGAAGGTCAAGGACGAAATGCCACCGGGCAGTTCGTTCAGGTTCTTATCGTTGAAATTCCCAGAGATCACAGCACGTTCGACCGTGCCATCCGCAAAGATCGCGATGCGCTCAAGCGCGCTGCCCGTTGCGCCGATATCAGTCGTGCGGATCGCCGCAGGTCCGGTCAAGGACAGCGGATGCAGTTGACCGATTTCAAAAATACTCGTGTCCGATGCAACGGCAAAACGCGGCGACCAGATGGTCTGCGCGGTGAACATTTTCTGACCGTTTCCATCGCGGATTAGGTTCAGCAGATCGACCAGCGTGATGTAATCCAGCGTCGCATTCGACTGCAGGGTCAGCGTATCGGTCGCGGCATCAAAGGTTGCAACCGGACCCGACACCGTGCTGTCCGCAGGTTTGATGACGATGTTCAAACCCGAATGCGTGATCCCGACATCATTTGCCGTGATCAAAATCGTATTGCCCCCCGCCAGCAGATAACCGCTGCCGGTCGCTCCGGTCAGAATATCGGAAACCGTTCGCTCAGTGCGCTCGACACCCGTGGTAAAGATGCCCTGAAGGCTCATCAGGCTTTCTTGGGACCAGAGGCTTTCGTCACTGAAATCGACCGCAGCCCAAGAGCTGACCGACAGATCGCTGGTGCCAAGGTATTGATAGAAAACACCGGTCGTAGCGTCGCCCGTAACGTCGTTGAGAACAAGTTGGCCTGCCGAGACGGTCGTCGCCGATGTATCCGACATCAGGTGATCGGCAAAATCGGTCGCATTCAGCGAACCAGAGCCCGTGTAGATGTAAAGATCACCGTCACGGGCCGCGCCGGGCAGCAGATCAACCGTGATGATCGGCGCCGCGCCAGCGGTCACCACGTCTAGGCCGAACTGGAAGTTCGCTTCCCCTTCGATATCGGCCGCAATACCGCCCGAAAAGTCGACCGCGCCCGCCACAGGGCGGAAAACAAAACGCGGCGTAAAGGTCAGAACCTGCGTGTTGGTTAGGCCCGAAAAAGTCTTATCGCCAACATTCACCGTCGCCGCGTTGCGGAAGGTGATCTGCGGCATCGGATCAGACACGACGGTCGACGACAGCCAGACGTTCCCCGCCACTTCGGAAAGCTCAATAAACGGCTCGAACTGGCCGCCATCGCGCTTCAAGCCGAAGTCGATGTTGATGTCGAGGTCGGCATTCAACCCAAACTCGTATCCATCGATGTCCCGGTTGCTACCGGTCATCGAGATCCCCATTTCGCTCAGATCAAAGAGATCCGAGATGAAGTCCTCGCCGACTTTTTTCTCATAGGTGACAAGGTCTTGGATTTTGATCCGGTAGCGGACTTCGTCCAGCAGCTTACCGTCCGCAGACAAAGTGTCTTCGAGTTCTTGCACCGTCGACGCAGACCCGGCACCAACATCATTGCCCGTGATCACCTCAAGTGTGATGAGCTTATCTGCGTCCAGCCCCGTGATAATAGACAATTGCTGTGCCAGATCATCCACATAGGCGCGCAGATCACCGTTGTAATCCGTGCCGTTGAAATGCAGCGGCGTGCCGTTCAGCACATAATCATTCAGCGCGTCGAGATGGGCCGTGATGAGCTGCGAAAGGTTGTTGAACGACACACTCGCATCCGGATCTTCGATCAGATCGATAAAGCTCTTTCCGTAGATAAGCGGGATGTCTTGCGTCATGAACCCGCTCAACCCATCGGCGGATGCAACGCTTTGCCGCAGCAACTGGTCGAACTGCGAGAGCGCACCATCGCGTTTCAGCCACGTATCGCTGAACCGTTGCGCGGCTTCGTCGAGCAACAGTTTCATTTCCCATTCGCTATCATTCACAAGCAGCAGGCGGGGATCATCCGCCACGATCTGATCAAACCCAGAGGCGACGAAACGCGGGGCAAAGGTCGTGCCTGCGGCCTGACCGGCATAGTCAATCGGGAGGATGAATTCGTAGAAGGCAACGGCATTCGTCAAACCGCCGACAGGCGCTGTTGTCCCGTCAAGCGGGAGAAAATCGGCGGTCGAGCTATCCCCCGCAATCGCGGTCAAACGGAACTGGTCGCCGTTGGCGTCAATGTAAATTTGGCCAATGTCCGCCGCCGTTGCCCAAGTGACATTGCTGTCAAACGTGACGCGGAACTGATCGCCCTGCGTGACAGAGAAGCTGATATCGTGCTGCCCTTCAAGATCGGAAACCAGCGGCGACAGGCGCGGGCTTTCACCGCCCGGCAAGCGCCCATTCGCGGCAAGCGTTTCGGGCCGGAACGCAACCTTGAGACCAAACGTCGGGTTGGAAACATCTTGTTTGCCCAACTCGCCCAAATCGATCTGAAGCGTTGTTCCCCCGACCCCGGCGCCCGAGAAACCAAGGTCAAATTCAAACATGTTGTCCGTCGCGCCAGCGGTGTCCAGCGGCTCAAACCACGTGTCAAACGTCAGGGTTTCTTCGACGAGAGCGCCCCCGTTGTAAGAAGCCACTTCGTTATTCGCGGCTTGAATACGCGTGCGGACGCGCGCGGCTGCGATTGGCGTCACGCGATAGCTCGCACCGGACAGCAACAGCGTGCTCAGCCGGGAGAAATCAATCAAGATCTGCGGCAGGGTGAGTGCAGAGCCTGAGAAGTCGAGCGTGACACCATCCGCCGCATTGAAGCTGGCCGTGTAGTTGGCGGCCCCGGTCAGCGCGGTCATCAGGCTCGACAGGTCTGCGGTCTCATCAAACGATCCAAACTGGGTCTGCAGAGCGTTGACGAGGTAGTTCTGGAAATCAGCCTGCGTTGCCGTCGTCGGATCGTTGTTGACGATGATTTCTGCAATGCTGTTGCCGACAACAGGGATCAGCCCTTTCAACTCCGGCATCGCCAACAAACCAGCAAGGAACCCATCTTGCATGATGGTGTCCGCTTCGCGCATTTTCAGCCAGTAAAGCGCCTCTTGCACGGTCGCATCATCAAAGAGGCCCGTGTACCCCGTGTTCACGACGCGCAGGTCATTGAACGTGGCCAAAGACAGCGAATAGGTTTTGTCCAGAACGGACTCCGCCCATGTGTTGAACTCGCCACGCGGATCGTTGAAGTCGAGCGCGAAAGAAAGCGTTGCGACGTCGTCTGTATCAGTGGGGTCGAGTTCCCAACCCGTACCCCCAATCACAAACCCCTGCGACATGCCCAGCGTCAGCGTGGACATATCAATGCGCGGTTCCCCCGGCAAATTGATGTCCAAAGCGGCATTACTGGTATCCACCGACACGACCTCAGCTGCGAGATCGACGCTCAGGTTCGTGGGCTTGGCATTGTAGGTGGAGTTGAACTTGACCGTCGCCCCCAGCGACATGTCTGCCGTGCGTTCACCGATTTTCTTCAAGAGCGGGATTTCGCCCCAAACGGCGCGCACGCCCGCTTCTTCGCGGACCAAAAGGCCCGTCAAATCAACGTCGAGCACATCCGCCGCATAAGACAGGCTAAACGCGCTTGCGCCCGCACCGTCGAGCAAATTCGCAGCCGTATAGCCATTCAGCCCCACCAGCGCGAAATCTGTCGAGATTGCAGCGAGAGCCGCAGACAGGGCGGCAGCACTATTCTCGGTCCGGTCAGCCCAACTGCGCGCGATCGCATCAGACAGGCCTTCGAGAATTGCGGCCAGTTCACCGTCTTGCGCGCCAATGCCCGCCAATTCTGGCAAAGATGTCAGGTCCGCAACCTGACGCTCGGCCAAGGTGCGCGTGTCGGACGCGGTGGCGCTGGTGCCCAGCAAGTCACCAAAGCCAGCGTCAGGCGTATCAACAAACGCTTCGCCATCGCGCAAAACCGGGATCTGCAGCGCATTGGTCTGCGATTTATCTGACGCCGGTGTCACAACCTCTTTGGTGAGGGGGGCCGTGATCTCGCGCATATCTTCGACAACGCGCTGAAGACCCAGCAGGGCAAAGGCATCACGGCCAACAGGGTGATCCAAGGACACTTTGGAGGTCAGGCCATCAAGCCACGCTTTGACGGGCGTATCCGCCGCCGTGGGGTTCAACTTGGCATAGACCATGTTCACCGATGGAACGGCGCTGCCATAAAGCTGTTCAGTATCAATGGCGATTGAGGGAGCGCCCAGACCTGCCCCGCCAAAGGTATAGGTGTTGCTGAACTGGGCGCCCATAATAGAGTCGCCAAAGTCCAACGGCATCGCCATGACCCAAGCGCTATCGGTCAGGAAGCTATCAGCCTCCCCGCCAGCCGCGCGGACAAACAGTTTTGTGCGGGCAAGATCAACTTGCGGATCGCGCGCGAAGAAGCCTGTGCCAATCGCGCCATCGAAAAGCGTTGCCTCTTCACGAACATTAAAGCTGAACGAGGCAGCTGCGGTTCCGGTGTTGGTAAAGGTGAGCGTGTTGTCACTGACGACAACGGTCAAATTGGCCGCCGCAGCCTGTGCCACAAAATCAACGTTCGACGCCAAGGCCGCCGCAACAGTCGTGGCGCTGGTATCCAAAACAACGTCGAAGACTTTTGAACCAAATTGGAAACGTACGGGCAAAATAGAAGAGGAACGATCCGCGAAAGCCACGGCCTGTGAACCGCTTGCCGCGATGGTTGCCGAACGCACGCCGGTTTTGTTCAAGATAATCTGGAACGCAACATCGGAGCCGGTGCTGTTTGCAACACTTAGCGTGTTGCCGGAAACCGTCGTCGTCAGGCCAGCCGCCGCAATGGCAGAGGCAAAATCAGCATTCGCGTTAAGGGCTTCGGCCAAGGAAACAGCCGTCGCATCAAGAAGCAGATCGAACGAGGCCGCCCCCAAAGTCACCGAGGCCGGAACCGCAAGGTTCGGTATGTTCGTCAAGACAATGTTGGTCGTTGCACCATTCGTAATCGTTGCGGACACATCCGTAACGGCCCGCAATTCAAGCTCTGCAACTTGGCGAACATCGACACTCCCGGTCGAAATTTCTTTGGTCAGCGCAAGCGTGCCCTGAACCTTGCCAAACCCATTGGTGAGCGACGGCGGCAGGCCCACCCAGTTTCCGCTCAGAGCGAGGTCGAGAACGACCTTATTCGATGCCGCTTCGTCCGGCGAGGCCAGCGTCAGACCCGCCGAAATTTTCGAAAACAACGAGACGATGCGCTTCGTCGCAATCTCGTGACGGTCGGCGAAGTTTGCCTGATCGTAATTCGAAAGGCTCGCTTTGATGTTGGACACAAGGTCCGAGGCATCCGCCCCTGCGAGGGTCGCATAATTGATCGTCTCAGCGCCCGCGTTGAAAGCCGCAACCAAACGGTTCACGTCGGCCGTGGTCAGAACATCCGCGCCCGAAACAGTCGTGGCCGCAAGATAATCGCCTGCCGCGATGACCCCCATGATGCCGCTAAGATGCGCCGCATTCGCCGCGCTGTAAGGTCCTGTCAGGCCAGATTCATCAAAAAGCGCAGTCCGCACTGCCGCCGGAAGCAACGCAACTTCGGCGGCAAGGGCCGCACGCCCCGCCGTCAGGGTCGCTTCTTCAACGATCGCAACGATTTCGTTCAATGCACTCGAGGCATCGCCAAACCACGACAGCGGATCGGTTGCGGTGTAACCGAACACGACCGTGTTGTTGTTCGTTTGGGTGTAGCTGACCCCCAAGGTTGCCAAGGCCGAGGTCACAGCGGTCTGAGCGAAAACGGCCGTTAGGGCGGATTGGCCGCTCAGATTGGCCGAAAAGTTGAGCGTACGGCCTGCGATAATAACCTGAAGGCTCTCGCTGCTTGACGCACTTGAGGCCGATAGCGTGAAGGTATTGTCCGTCGTCGCAGCGCCCGCTTTGATCGTGAAGACCTCTGCGGCAGCACTCCCAACCTTGACGCTAAAGCTCACCTCATCGGCAAGGTCACGCCAAGCGGTCGATGTGGGGAATGTCGCGCCAGCGTAGAGCCCGCCGGCCCCAAAGAGATCCGCAACGGTCTCCGTCGGGGTCTGCGCGTCGGCCAGATACTCATCTAGGTTTGTTGCGGTTCCAAGGGCCGCAATCGCCCCCCCCAAATTCAGCTCTTCGGTTTCGATGGCCCCATATTCGGCCTCAAGGTCCCAATCCCCTTCAGACCCGGTCGTATCCGTCGACGCCGCGACATCCGCCCCAGTCAACACCGCCAAACGCTGCGGCAGACCACCATCCGCAAGATCACAAGCGTAAAGCATCAGGTCGCTGTCGGGACCCATTGCACGTGCCAGCGCATTCACCAGCGGGTCGTCAGCCTCAACATCCGCGCTTAAAAGCGTGTCACCAATCTGGAAGCCATCCGCAGAGCCGTGGCTGATCCAATGGATGGCATCGTAGCGCACACCTGTAGACAGCGCGGCAATGGCTTCGTCTTTGCTCCCGACAAGCGCAACAGTCTTGTTATCGGCTCCGCCAAAACCGATATCTGCAAGCGCTGCTTGAAGGGGCGAAAGATCGCCAAGGGTGGAATCCAAAAGGACCAACTCGCGCGCTGCCTGTTCTTCAACAGATTGCGCGGACTGTTCGACCTCAGGCTGAACGGGTTCGACCTGCCGCTCATAAAAGACGTTATCCTCCTCGCGATCGTCCGGCGCGTAGGGGATCAGATCAACCGAAAGAAGGATTCGCTCTTCTAGGGGTTCAATCGCAATTTTACGACGACCTGCAGAAGAACGAGCCTTCTTGCGCTTCTCAAACATCTTGTTCATGGCGGAACTTTCTGAGAGCTGGGATTAGCGGGCGACACGCCCGTAAACACGCGCGGAGTAACGATTATCCGACAAGACGCGTTCGACAGAAGCGACCAACGCATCATCAATCGACCCGGTCGCGCGCGCACGTGCGATGGTTGCGAGGATATAGTTGCGGCGGGTGCGCTGCTGCAGAACTTCTGCACGCACCAATTCCAGTTTGGCCTCGGCCAAGTCGAGGTCATTGGCGAGCCCAGCCTCGATCTCTTTCGAGATCTCATTCACAGCAGAGCGGCGCAGAGAAATGACCTCGTTCAAAGACCGATCATGCTGCCACAAAGCATTGAGCGCCGATGTCGCGCCGCGCATATCATTGACCGCCGCTTGAAGCTGCGCGTCGTAATCGTGACCAATGGCCAGTGCTTCGTTCAACTGCGCATCCCGGATCGCCCGAAGACGGCCAGAGGTGTAAAGATCCCATTCGAACTGAAGCGTCACATCCTCGGTGTTGGTCAAGCTCGAACCATCAAAGAGCGAACCACCACGGTCACGCTGGGCGACGGCAACTTCCAAGGACAAACGTGGATACATGGCCATACGCGCCTGATCCACCTCGCGCAAAGCGACGTTGACACGGCTCGCCATCGCGCGAACTTCTGGCGAGTTTTCAACGCGATCTAGCTCCGCTTGCGAAATTGCGGTTGGACGTGGAAGCGAAGCGCCATTGCGCGCAGCAGCCGGATACGGGCAGGTCGTGTCATAGGCCATCCCGCAAAGACGATCCGCCCGAATGCGATAGTCCGCAGCCGCAATCGACGCATCTGAGCGCGCACGTGCAAGCTCGGCTGCGGAAACCGATCGCTCAGACGCGCGAAGCTCGCCTGCGTTGGACTGCGTGCGCTCAAATTCGGCGCGCGCGTTGAAATATTGGACCTCAGCATTCGCCAGACGCCAACGTTCGATCGCCTCGGCCGCATCCGCGTAAACCGTCAGAACATTTTGCAGCAAATCTTGTTTCGCCGCTTCAAAATCAGATTGGCGCGCTTCAGCTTCCGAACGCGCCGCGACGATCGCCGCCGACATCGGCAAATCGAGCAAGCGCATATTGGCGGTCAAAGCAATGTTGGTCGTGTCGTAGCGCGTATCATCGCCCGCAAACGACGGGTTCGAGCTTTCCTCGATGACTTGATGCGTATTGATCTTGTCAGCCGTCAGAGCCACTTGCGGATAGAACTCGCGTTCTGCCTCTGTGACCCGTGCTTGCGCCGCCATCATCTGACGCTGCGCGGACGCGACATTGGGGCTTGTCTGTGCCGCGACTGCAGCAAACGACGTCAACGACCCGGACGTGCTTATCCGGCTTGGCGCCATGCTGGACGGGATCGGCACGACGGCACCGTCTTTTTCCATCTGCGCCAAAAGCTCTTCAGCGGATTTCTCAAACTTAATGTTGCCGCCACATCCCGCGGCAACCAGCGCCAAGGACAGCGAGGACACACGCACCGCGTACTTCAGAGCAGACGTCTTTACGAAGGGAGCCTGTAGCATAGCAGTTTCCTAGAATTTACTGGTAAAGTTGATCTGCACTTCTTGCAGATGATCCGTGTCTTCATGCTGGAATGGATGCGCGAGAACCAACTCGACCCGCGCAGGACCAAACTCGCGACTAACGGTCAAACCGATTGACGCCCGCAGGTTTGCACCGTCGTCAATCGCGGCACGCGCAGCATTACCATTGTCGTCAAAACCCCATGCCGAACCTAAATCCACAAACCCACCGATCGCCAATTCGGGCATCGACGCGATTACGCCCGTGCGCCGCGCGTAAAATGACATGACAGCATAATTCGTTGCACCAACCGGCGCGCCATCCAGCACGGACGCGTCCGCCGGGCCAAATCCACCGGCCTCAAAACCACGCAAAGCCCCAGAAGAGGGCAAAAACCGATCATTCACCGTTGTTTGCCCCTCCCACATAGAAATCATACCCGCAGCCAAGCGAACACCGACTTCGGTCTCAGATTGAGGGAAGGCAATTTCATAAGACGCTGTCGTTTCGAGCTTGCCGTAAGACAGATCGCGACCGTCGGTGATGGCTTCCCCGCTGATGCCATAAGACCAGCCCGCGCGCTTGGCCGAGTAGTCAAGACCCAAGCCATAAAGGTCTCGCGCGCCCTGCTCAGCCTGCAAAACAGCAGGCGCGGCTGCAACATTCGAGATTTCGTCGTGGCCAAAAATAGCCTCAACCGTCAGCCGGGAGTTCGGATTGGCAAAAACCGCCTGCGGTCTAAAAAACGTCTCTGTCGTATCAATTCCCATCAGCGATTGTCGATCACCGGTAACGTGGCTCAAGACAAAAGCAAATTTCGGATTTCCGTTGCCAATTCCGTTGTTTTGAAACAGCAGGTCGTAGGAGTGTTCGTCTTCTGAGACGTCAAAACCAAAATCCAGTGTTTGGTCATAGCCTAAAAAGCGGTCATGCCTAAAACGCCCAGATACGGATGCACCTGCATCCATATTATAGCCGACCCCAAAGGCGAGCGAGCCAACCTTTTCAGCTCCGAGGTCCATGTCCTGAGCGTGGACAGAAGGCGCGAAAAAACACACCAAAACACATGATTTTACCAGACTATATCTTCGCATATTCCCCCTCGCATTTTTACAACCTCAATCACGTTACGAAGGGTCGATCGCTGGCAGCCTTCATTTTCCGGGGAGTTCATCCCTCAGGTCACGTCTCTGGACCCAAAGATATACCCAGATTTCAGGTTCAGACCGAAATCGTTCGTCTTGTTAACGTGATCTAAAGGTATCTTCTGCGCACCCGAAGGTATGTTCTACGCGCAGGACTGAAGAAAACAGATTGCCTCACCTCAATCAGGCAGGCATCCGCGAAATGATTGGGGCGCCCGCAGTCGCCCCATGTCCTCCCTCTCTCCCCGGCACCGCAGACCCACACTCCCCAAGTGGCTCACCGATTGACGGTAAACTTGCCTGAAACGACCCGCATGACAAGCGTTTTTCCGCCGAATTAACACCTGCGGTTGCAAAGGCTGCGGGAATGGGGCGGATCAGAGGCGGTGCTCTGGTTCCGCCAGACAGTGTCAGAGCCGCCCCCAACGCTGCCGACGAATAGCTTGATGCCAATATCGGCCTCTTGTCCTGGCCCCCCTGCGCAGGAGCATCCCGCACGCGCCCAGTCCGGGCCAAAGGTGCAGAACAGTCGCCGAAACTCCTATTTCCTGTGCATTTCTTGTGGGTAAGCCGCGCATTCACGACTTATCCACCATAATCTACTTTACAGACCTCGCCGCAGCCCGCACGATATCTGGTAGGGGCGCTGTGGATAACCGCCGTGCCTAGTATCGAATTCGATTTCTTGGGGACATTCCTCAAACCAGTACAGGCAAGCGGGGGCAGCATGGCACTGAGCGAAGACTATCTCGATAGCACCGAGATCCATCCGATCGACGTGGTCGAGATGCTTGCCCAAGCGCATGACTGGGATTTTGACCGCCTCGCCCATGACCAGATCGCGATGTCGGTCGAGGGACAGTGGCGCAGCTACGCGCTCACCCTTGATTGGTCTGAGCAAGATGAAACGCTGCGGTTGATCTCGACCTTTGAACTTGAACCGCCCGAGGCGCGGATGGGCGCGCTTTACGAATTGCTCAACCGCATCAATGACCAATGCTGGACCGGGGCCTTTACGTGGTGGCCGGAACAGGGGCTGATGGTCTGGCGCTACGGGTTGGTGCTTTCGGGCGGGCAGATCGCGAGCCCAGAGCAAGTCGACCGAATGATCCGCGCGGCACTCAGCGTTTCGGAGCGTTTCTATCCGGCGATGCAACTGGCGACATGGGGCGAAGAAACGCCCGAAGCGGCGATGAAAGTCGCCATTGCCGAGGCTTACGGGCGCGCCTAATCTCCCCCGCGACAAGGGAGATTGCGATGGACTTTTCCGAAATCGAAAAACGCGGGCTCGTGCTTTTGGGCTGTGGCAAAATGGGCTCGGCGATGCTGGCGGGCTGGCTCGGCCAAGGGCTAAGCCCCAAAGCGGTGCATGTGGTCGAGCCTTTTCCGTCAGATTGGCTGAGCGGCACCGGCGTTGCGCTCAATGGCAAACTGCCCGAAGCGCCTGCCGTGGTGCTGGTCGCCGTCAAACCGCAAATGATGGGCGAGGCGCTGCCCACACTTAAAGCGATGGGCGGGGGCGAAACGCTGTTTGTGACCGTGGCCGCAGGCACGACGCTCGCCACCTATGAAACCATTCTTGGCGCGGCCACTCCGGTGGTGCGCGCGATGCCCAACACCCCCGCCGCGATTGGCCGGGGCATCACCGCAATTTGCGGCAATGACAGCACGACCGAGGCGCATCTGGCTTTGGCCGAGGGGCTGCTTTCGGCGGTCGGCCAAGTGGTGCGGCTTGAGGGTGAGCATCAGATGGATGCCGTCACCGCCATTTCCGGCTCCGGCCCGGCCTATGTCTTCCATATGATTGAGGCTTTGGCGGCCGCGGGCGAAGCCCTAAACCTGCCCGCAGAGCTAGCCATGAGCCTTGCCAAAGCCACCGTCGGCGGCGCGGGCCAATTGGCCGAAGACAGCGATGTCTCGCCTGCGCAATTGCGCGTCAATGTCACCTCGCCGGGCGGCACCACCGCCGCCGCGCTGGCGGTGTTGATGGACCCGGAAGCCGGCCTGCCACCACTCATGCAACGTGCTACCGCCGCCGCCGAGGCGCGCGGCAAGGAGTTGGGGAAATGAGCGATCCGATCACCTATGATGATTTCGCCAAGGTCGATATTCGCGTGGGCCGTGTGGTCGATGTGCAGCCCTTCCCCGAGGCCCGCAAACCCGCCTACAAGATCTGGGTCGATTATGGCCCTGAAATTGGCGTGAAAAAATCCTCCGTGCAGATCACCGTGCATTACACGCCCGAGGATTTGATGGGCCGCCAGGTGCTTGGCGTCGTCAACTTCCCGCCGCGCCAAATCGGCCCCTTCATGTCCGAGGCTTTGGTGCTCGGCCTGCCCGATGCCGATGGCGCCGTGGTGCTGATTGGTCCGGGCCAAGAGGTGCCGCTTGGCGGGCGGATGTTCTGATGCGGCTTTTGGTGAGCCGCGCGCAAACTGCACGTGTGAGCACGATTCTGCGCGAGGAATTCGGTGCGGAATTTCGCGAAAACGATGCACCAATGGGCGTGGCCGAAGCCCGTGCCGCTTTGGCGGAGTATGACGCGCTTTTGCCCACTTTGGGCGATGCGTTCGTGGCCGAGGCCTTTGCCGGGCCGGTCCGCGCAAAACTGCTGGCCAATTTCGGCGTTGGTGTGAACCATATTGATCTGCAGGCCGCCCGCGCGGCGGGGGTCAATGTCACCAACACGCCGGGTGCGGTCACCGATGCCACCGCCGATATTGCGATGACGCTGCTCCTTATGTCTGCCCGCCGTGCCTCGGAGGGGGAGCGAATGCTGCGCGCGGGCGACTGGTCCGGCTGGGCGCCGACGCAAATGCTGGGCGCCCACGTCACGGGTAAGCGGCTTGGCATCATCGGCATGGGGCGGATTGGCCAAGCCGTGGCGCGCCGCGCGCATTTTGGCTTTGGGATGGAAATTGCCTATGCCACCCGCAGCCCGAAAGACTTGCCGTTCACGGCGCGCCCCCTGCCCTTGCCGGACGTGCTGGCTTGGGCCGATTTCGTGGTGCTCGCCGTTCCCGCCACCGCAGAAACCCGCAACATGATTGGCGCGGCGGAATTGGCGGCCATGCGCCCCCATGCGCATCTAATCAATGTCGCGCGCGGCGATGTGGTGGATGAAGTTGCGCTGATTACGGCGCTTGAGGCTGGCCAGATCGGCGGTGCGGGGCTTGATGTCTATGCCCAAGAACCGCTGGTGCCCGAGGCCCTGCGTAGGCTCAACAACGTCACCCTCTTGCCCCACCTTGGCACCGCCACCGAAGAGGTGCGCGACGCAATGGGGATGATGGCGATTGAGAATTTACGCGCCTTCCGTGACGGCAAAGCGCTACCCAACCCCGTCTGAACGCTTGACCTTCCCCAAAAGCGGGCCGAACGTGGCGCAAATTTGGGGGAGCATGCATGTATCAGCCAGCGATTACCGCGACCGGAGTTTTTGTCCCACCTGAGGCGATTTCAAACGATGATTTGGTTGCCGCGTTCAACGCCTATGCTGACCGGGTGAATGCCGAGAATGCTGCCGCGATTGAAGCGGGGGAAATGGCCGCGATCCCGCATTCATCTTCTGAGTTTATCGTCAAAGCCTCGGGCATTGAAAACCGCTATGTGATGGACCGCTCGGGCGTTTTGGACCCTGCGCGGATGTACCCGAACCTGCGGCAACGCTCTGACGACGAACCCGGTATCATGGCCGAAATGGCACTTGCGGCCTGCGAAGCCGCGCTGAGCAAAGCAGGCCGCAAAGGCGACGAGGTCGATCTAGTGATTTGCGCCGCCTCCAATATGGAGCGCGCTTATCCGGCTGTTGCGATTGAAATTCAAAAGCTTCTGGGCGCGGGCGGCTTTGCCTTTGACATGAATGTGGCCTGTTCCTCGGCCACATTTGGCATTCAGGCGGCGGCGGATATGATCCGGTCGGGCTCGGTCCGGCGCGCGCTGGTGGTGAACCCCGAAATCACCTCAGGCCATTTGGAATGGCGCGACCGCGATTGCCACTTTATCTTTGGCGATGTGGCCACCGCCACGCTGATTGAGCGCGCCGAGGATGCCGAACATGGCTTCCTGATCCGCTCCACCCGCTGCGCGACCGAATTTTCGAACGCGATCCGCAACAACAACGGTTTTTTGCGCCGCAACCGCCCCGATGGGATGCAAGACCGGCGCGACATGCAGTTCATGCAAGAGGGCCGCAAGGTCTTTAAGGAAGTGCTGCCCTTGGTCTGCACGCATATCGGTGCACATCTGACCGAAGAAACCGTGCCAGCGGATAGCCTGAAGCGCCTTTGGCTGCACCAGGCAAACAAAACGATGAATGATTTCATTGGCCGCAAGGTGCTAGGGCGTGACCCAGAACCCGGCGAGCAGCCCAATATCTTACAAGAATTCGCGAATACCTCATCCGCCGGCTCGATCATTGCCTTTGATCGGTTCTCATCAGACCTAAACCCTGGCGACAAAGGGCTGATCTGCTCTTTTGGCGCGGGCTATTCGGTAGGCTCTGTGATCGTCGAACGGTATTAAAGCACGCCCAGAGCCGCCGCGCGCGGCTCCGGGCAGGATCAGTTTACTCTGCCGCCCAAGCCTCGACTGGCGGGCAGGTGCAGACCAGATTCCGGTCGCCATAAGCGTTGTCGACCCGGCCCACAGGCGGCCAGTATTTATCCACTCGGAACGCACCGGGCGGGAAGCAGCCTTGCTCGCGCGAATAGGGGCGATCCCACTCTGCCACCAAATCCTCGACTGTGTGGGGCGCGTGGCGCAGCGGGCTATTTTCTGCCGAAATCCGCCCCTCGGCCACGTCGCGCACCTCTTCGCGGATCGCTTCAAGCGCGGTGACAAAGCGGTCGATCTCGGCCTTGGTTTCGCTTTCGGTGGGTTCGACCATCAAAGTGCCCGCAACCGGCCAAGACATGGTCGGCGCATGGAACCCATTGTCGATCAAGCGCTTGGCGATATCGTCCACCGTCACGCCCACCTCTGCAAAGGGACGGGTGTCCAAAATGCACTCATGCGCGACCCGGCCACGGTTCCCCATGAAAAGGATCGGATAGGAGTTGCGCAGCCGCGCGGCGATGTAGTTCGCGTTCAAAATCGCCACCCGCGTCGCCTGCGCCAGCCCCTCGCCGCCCATCATCAGGCAATAGGCCCATGAAATCAGCAAGATCGAGGCGGACCCATAAGGCGCCGCCGAAACAGCGCCGGGCTTGCCATCGGTCTCGGAATGCCCCGGCAAGAAGGGGGCGAGATGCGCTTTCACCCCAATCGGCCCCATGCCGGGCCCGCCGCCGCCATGCGGAATGGCAAAGGTCTTGTGCAAGTTGAGGTGGCTCACATCCGAGCCGCATTCGCCCGGGCGCACCAGCCCCACCAGCGCATTCATATTCGCGCCGTCTAAATAAACCTGTCCGCCGTGGTCGTGGGTGATCTGGCAGATCGTTTTCACCGTTTCCTCAAACACGCCATGCGTCGAGGGGTAAGTGATCATGCAAGCGGCGAGCCTATCGCCCGCCTCAGCGGCCTTCGCGGCGAAATCTTCAATATCGACATCGCCATTCGGGGCAGATTTCACCACCACCACCTTCATCCCCGCCATCGCCGCCGAGGCCGGGTTCGTGCCATGCGCCGACATCGGAATGAGGCAGATATCGCGCTGGTCATCGCCCCGTGAGCGGTGATAGGCGGCGATCGTCATCAGCCCCGCATATTCGCCCTGCGCGCCGGAATTGGGCTGCATCGAAAAGGCATCATAGCCGGTGATCTCGCACAATTTTGCCGTCAGATCCTCGATCATCTCGGCATAGCCTGCGGCTTGATCTGCGGGCACGAAAGGGTGGAGCGAGTTGAACCGATGCCACGTAAGCGGCGCCATTTCCGCCGCCGCATTGAGCTTCATCGTGCACGACCCAAGCGGGATCATTGCCCGGTCCAGCGCCAGATCGCGGTCAGACAAACGGCGCATGTAGCGCATCATTTCGCTTTCGGCGCGATTCATGTGAAAGACCGGATGGGTCAGATACTCCGTCTGCCGCAGCATCTCTTCGGGGAAGCCCAGATGCGTGCCCGCAGGCGGCGGCTGCAAAATCCCAAACGAGGCCAGAACGCGCGCGATCACATCGTCATCTGTCATCTCATCAACCGAAATGCCAACGCGCCCTTCGCCCACTTTGCGGAAGTTGAGCCCATGCTGGCGCGCCGCCGCCATGATCCCCATTTGCCCCACGCCCACGCGCACGGTGATCGTGTCAAAATAGGCCTGCGGCGCCACATCGGCGCCTGCGGCGACCAACGCATCATGCAGCCGAACCGCATTGAAATGCACCGTTTCGGCAATGGCGCGCAGCCCCATTGGCCCGTGGAACACGGCGTAGAAACTCGCCATCACCGCCAACAGCGCCTGCGCGGTGCAGACGTTCGAGGTCGCCTTTTCGCGGCGAATATGTTGCTCGCGGGTTTGCAGGCTCAGGCGGTAGGCCTTGTTGCCGCGCGCATCAATGGACACGCCAACAATCCGCCCCGGCATGGTGCGCTTGAGCTTATCGGTACAAGACATAAAGGCCGCATGCGGGCCGCCATACCCCATCGGCACGCCAAAGCGCTGCGCCGAGCCCACCGTGATATCGGCCCCCATCGCGCCGGGTTCTTTGAGCAAACACAGCGCTAGAAGGTCGGTCGCCATCACCGCAATGGCACCCGCCTCATGCAACATGGCGATGTAATCGGTAAAATCACGCACGTGGCCATAGGTGCCGGGATATTGGAAAATCGCGCCAAAGACTTGATCAGGCACCATTTCATCGGGCTGACCCTTGAGGATTTCAATGCCAAAGGGCGCGGCGCGGGTTTCCAGCACGTCAATCGTTTGCGGATGCAGGTTGAGGTCGACAAAGAACGCCTTGGCCTTCGATTTCGCACCGCGCTGCGCCATCATCATCGCCTCGGCGGCGGCAGTGGATTCGTCGAGCAAACTGGCGTTGGCGACAGGCAGCCCGGTAAGGTCGGCCACCATCGTTTGGAAGTTCAAAAGCGCTTCCAGCCGCCCTTGAGCAATTTCGGGCTGATAGGGCGTGTAGGCGGTATACCACGCCGGGTTTTCCAAGATATTGCGTTGAATAACCGGGGGCGTGGCCGTGCCGTAATAGCCCTGCCCAATGAGCGAGGTCATCACGACGTTCTTTTGCTGCACCTCGCGCAGCTTATTGTGCAGCCCGTGTTCGGTCATTGGTGCCCAGCTCAGCGGTTTTGCCTGCCGGATCGTGGGCGGCACCGTTTCGTCAATCAGCGCGTCAAGCGAGGGCACCCCCACCACCTTCAGCATCTCTTCCATCTCCGCCGGACTCGGCCCGATGTGGCGACGGTTGGCGAAATCATATGTGTTGTAGGTCGTGGGGGTGAAGGTCATGATTTTACCCGATGAAATTCGTGTAAGCGGCTTCATCCATGAAGCCTGCAAGCGCTGCCGGATCGCTGATCCGGATCTGGAAGAACCACGTGCCAAGCGCATTTTCATTCACCGCGCCGGGGGTGTCGGGCAGCACCTCATTCACCGCGACGATCTCCCCTGCGACCGGGGCAAGAATGTCGGAGGCGGCTTTGACGGATTCGATCACGCAAATCTCTTCGCCCTTTTCGACGATGCGCCCGACCTCGGGCAGTTCAATAAACACAACATCGCCCAACTGTTCAGAGGCATGGGCGGTGATGCCCACGGTGACCAGATCGCCCTCGGGGCGCAGCCATTCATGCTCTTCGGTAAACAGGATCGTCATGGGGGTGCTCCTCAGCGTTTGTAGCTTGTGGGATGGAAAGGCAGGGGCGTGATCCGCGCGGGCAGGCGTTTGCCGCGCATTTCGCCATAAACGGTGCTGCCCTCGGGCAGGTCAGCGGGCAGATAGGCCATCGCCATCGGCCCTTCGATCGAGGGGCCAAAGCCGCCCGACGTCACGGTGCCAATGGGCGCGCCGCCCTCGGGCGCAGCGTAAATCTCAACGCCTTCGCGCATCGGCGCGCGGCCTTCCGGGCGCAGCCCCATGCGCTTGCGACTGGGGCCATTGGCCAGTTCTTGCAAGATGCGCGCGGCCCCCGGGAAACCGCCTTCCCGCGCCCCGCCCGCACGACGCGCCTTTTGCAGCGCCCACGTGAGCCCGGCTTCCACCGGCGAGGTGGTGGTATCAATATCATGGCCATAAAGGCACAGCCCCGCCTCAAGCCGCAAACTGTCGCGCGCACCAAGACCGATGGGGGCCACGGCCTCATTTGCCAAAAGCGCGCGCGCGAAGGCGTCAATCACCTCATCGGGCACCGAAATTTCATAGCCATCTTCACCCGTATAGCCAGAGCGAGAGACCCAAAGATCATTGCCTTGCCACAGGAAGGTCGCCGTTTCCATGAAGCGCAGTGCGGCGGCACCGGGGACAATTGCCTCCAAGACGCCCTCCGCGGCAGGGCCTTGCAGCGCCAAAAGCCCGCGCCCTTCCACCACGGTGACACCCTCGATATGCGCTTTCAGATGGGCGATATCCGCCTCGGCACAGGCGGCATTGACGACCAAAAACAAATGATCGCCGCGGTTTGTGACCATCAGATCATCCAAAATCCCGCCCGCGTCATTGGTGAGCATCGCATAGCGCTGGCGGTTCAAGCCAAGCCCGGCAATATCCACCGGCACCAAAGCCTCCAGCGCCGCCACGGCGCCGATCGGCAAGATCACCTGCCCCATATGGCTGACGTCAAACAGCCCGGCCTTGACGCGCGTATGCAGATGCTCTTTCAGCACGCCCATCGGGTATTGCACGGGCATTTCCCAGCCCGCAAAGGGGACCATCTTCGCCCCCAATTCCACATGCAGATCATAAAGCGACGTGCGTTTGCACCCCGTATCCCCGGCCATGTCATCCCCCTTAGCCGGTTCCCCGGCACCGATTTCTCGGGCAATGCGCCCGCTCGATGCCCCCCCTGTCCGTGCCTGTCACAGGCGCCTGAGATCATTATCCCTTCGGCGGGTCCGCGATGGGCGGGCCTCTCTCCAGAGTTTTTGTCAGACCGGTCCTTTTGCCTGAGAGTTTACCGGGGCGGTTGCTCCTTCGGCCCTGACCTTGCGGCCAGTGTCTCCCGTTCCTGACTTCCCTCGCATAACCGAGGCAAAGCGGCACTTGCAAGGAAGAAAATCAAATCCGACGCTTTACGGATAAAAACGACCAAATCAGGTCGCTATTGCACAAAAAAGAACAGGGCCGGCAGTGCCGACCCTGTTTCAATAGCCTTTTGGCGTGATGCCGTGCTTAGCCCTTGGCGCGCACTTTTTGCAAAAGCGGCATCAGATCGGCCATCTCCGGGCCATGGCTTTGCCCGGTCAGCGCTTTGCGCAGCGGCATGAAGAGGCCCTTCCCCTTGCGCCCGGTTTCCGCCTTCACTTTGGCGGTCCATTCGCTCCACGTGGTGGCGGTGAAGGGCGGCTCGGGCAAAAGCGCCATCGCGGCGGCCACAAACTCGGCATCTTCGGCGTCAATCACCGGCTCGGCACCTTCCAGCACAAGTTCCGCCCAATGTTTGAGGTCCGACAGCTTGTCGATGTTTTGCGAGGCCACGGCCCAGAACTGCTCGGCCATCGCATCGGGAATGCCCAGCGTGCGAATATCGGCTTCCACCGCCGCATAGGGCAGTTGGTGGTTGCGCGCGCGGGTGAGCGGGATCAGATCCTCGGGGTCGAACTTCGTCGGCGCCGAGCCAAATTGCGACAGTTCAAACCCTTCGGCGATCTCATCAAGGCTGAGCTTGAGTTCCACCGGCTGGCTGGAGCCAAGCCGCGCCATCAGGCTCAAGAGCGCCTCGGGCGCAATGCCATTTTCACGCAGATCACGGATCGACAGCGTGCCAAGGCGCTTGGAAAGCTCCTCGCCCTTCGCACCTGTCAGCAAGCTGTGGTGGGCGAAGGCCGGGGGCGTGCCGCCCATCGCCTCAATGATCTGGATTTGCGTCGCGGTATTGGTGACGTGGTCGCCGCCGCGCACAATATGGGTGACCCCCATATCCATATCATCGACCGAGGAGGCAAAGGTATAAAGCACTTGCCCGCCCGCCTTGATCAGCACCGGGTCAGAGACCGAGGCCGCATCAATCGAAATGTCGCCAATGATGCCATCTGTCCATTCGATCCGGGTCAGATCAAGCATGAAACGCCAATAGCCCTCGCGGCCTTCAGCGCGCAGCTTTTCTTTGTCTTCTGCGGTGAGCTTCAGCGCCGCGCGGTCATAGACCGGGGGGCGGTGCATGTTCAAAAGCTTCTTGCGCTTCAGGTCCAGCTCGGTCGGGCTTTCAAAGCATTCATAAAGCTTGCCCGAAGCACGCAGGCTTTCCGCCGCCGCTTCGTACCGATCAAGCCGCAAAGATTGCCGCTCTTCGCGGTCCCAGGTCAGGCCCAGCCATTCAAGGTCGGCTTTCAGCGCATCGACATATTCTTGTTTCGAGCGCTCCTGATCGGTGTCATCAATACGCAAAATGAAGGTGCCGCCATTTTTGCGGGCGGTCAGATAGTTCATCAGCGCGGTGCGCAGGTTGCCGACATGGATATAGCCGGTCGGCGAGGGGGCGAAGCGGGTCACAACGGTCATGGCGATCTCCTGTTGCGTGATCCTCTTTCACAGGCGGGCCGTTTTGTCCATATCGAGCAGGGCGCGCAAACGGGTTGCGCCGCGTTGGGAGGCAGAAAATGAGCCGTTGGAAAGACTGCGAAGCGCCAAGCCTTGCAGAGATCGAAGCGATGGCGGAGGCCGCACGAGCGCTTTTGCCCGAAGCGTTCCAGGCGTCTGCGGCGCAAGTGGTGCTGCGGGTCGAGGATGTGGCCCCCGATACGTTTCTCGAAGAGTTAGAGATCGACGACCCTTATGAGCTGACCGGGCTGTATGAAGGCGTGCCGATGACCGAGAAATCCATCGCAGACCCGAGCGGGCCGGATGTGATCTGGCTTTTTCGGCGCGCGATCTTGGATGAATGGGTGGCGCGTGGCGATGTTGGGCTAAATGAATTGGTGGCCCATGTCTTTGTGCATGAGATGGCGCATCACTTCGGCTGGTCAGATGACGATATCGCCGCCATCGACCGCTGGTGGGAATAACAGCTCCGCGAGGCGGCTGGACCGAAACCGGCCACCACCTATCTGGTAGCGCCCAGACAGGAGGCCCCGATGACGACACTCACCCGCCGCGCCACGCTGATTGCCGCCGCAACCGGTCTTGCCACCCCCGCGCTGATTTCTGGCGCATCCGCCCAAACCGTGCCCTCCGAAACGCCCCCGCGTGCGCCCTATCGTCGGCTGAAACTCGGCGAGTTTACCCTGACCACGCTTTTGGCGGGTACGCGGCCAATGACGGAGCCGCAAACGATCTTTGGGCTCAACGCAACGGCTGAAGAATTTGCGGCGCTTTCGGCTCAGGCCTTTATTCCGGCTGATGCCTCTCTCAACGGGTTCACGCCGACTTTGGTGGAAACCGGCTCAGAAGTGGTGCTCTTTGATACCGGGCTTGCCCCAGAGGGGATCACTGCCGCGCTCTCCGCCGCAGGTGTTGCACCCGAAACGGTGACGCTTGTCGTGCTAACCCATATGCATGGCGACCATATTGGCGGCTTGAGCGATGGCACCACGCTCACCTTCCCCAATGCGCGCTATGCCACCGGCAAGGTGGAATATGACTATTGGGCCGGGGCGGGGAATGCGGGCTTTGACGCCAAAGTGCGCCCGCTCGCCGATCAGATGACCTTTTTGGCAGATGGCGACAGCCCAGCCGAAGGGCTGACCGCGATCTTTGCGCCGGGGCACACGCCGGGCCATATGGCCTTTCGTATCGACAGCGCCGGGCAGAGCCTGATCCTGACGGCCGATACCGCGAACCACTATGTTTGGTCGC
The DNA here is from genome assembly GCF_900156655.1 of Rhodobacter aestuarii. Lineage (GTDB taxonomy): Bacteria > Pseudomonadota > Alphaproteobacteria > Rhodobacterales > Rhodobacteraceae > Rhodobacter > Rhodobacter aestuarii. Next base: position 128,524 of record NZ_FTOG01000003.1, read on the forward strand.
TCCAGCGCCCCGATTGGGAGGTGAAATACGATATGGACGCGCCCCAAGCCGCCGCCACCCGCCACAAGCTTTTGGGGATGATCGCCGCCGAACGGCTGCCCTTCATCGGCTATCACATGCCCTTCCCGGGCGTTGGCTTCTTGGAGGCGAAGGGCGAGGGCTTCCGCTTCGTCCCAGCCAGTTATCAATTCGACCTCTAAGCCTATCCCAAAACGCCAAACCCCGGCGTGGTGGCATCAGCCATCACGCCGGGGCGGGCGCGTCCCCGATTGAGAGACGTAGTTTAAAACCGGGCGCTTAGGCCGCGTCGTTGATATCCATGCGCACCAAGGTTTGGTTGAGCAGGATATAGGCGATTTCGCCGAAGGTGACCGGGCCGGTGAAGCCACCGGTACGCTGGCCTTCCAACTCGCCATAGAGATAGTTCAGGATGCAGTTGCACGAATATTGGCCCGTGCCACCGTCGCCCGCGCCTTGCGCGAAGGCTTGCGAATAGGAGCCAAGCGCATTGGCCATGCGATATTCGACGCCCGCAACGACCGGGGCATAGAATTTCACTTCGCCGGTTTCGGTATCAACCGATTGGATCGAGACGTTCACCAGCGCGCCCGAATAGTTCGCCACAAGCGGCAGACGAGTGTCGATCTTGTTGTCGGTGATGTAGTCGGCCAGTTTCACTTGCTCGCCGTTCACCATCGCAGTTTTGGCCGAGAAGCCATTGTCTTCGAAGGTGAAGCTCAGCTTCGCATCGTCGCCTTGGGCAAAGATGTTGAGAATATCGAGGTCGATCTGCGCGCCTTCGGGCAGCGCCACGTGCAACAGCACCGCACCTTCGTCATAGCCCACACCGGTCGAGCCATCGAACACTTTCGGGGCTTTTTTGCCGATGTCATCCAGATGCACGCCGGTAATCCATCCCGCAAGCGGCTGGTCAAACAGGCCCGGATAGGTTTGGCCATCCACGGCAAATTGCGAATGCGCCACCGAGAACGCCGGGATCATGATCATCGTCACGCCGCCCGCTTTATAGCCCTCGGAGATCGTCGGCAGGCCCGCAACATCCACATGGCGCGGCGTGGCGCCGGTCGCTTTGGCGAAGGTGGTGCAGAAAAGCTTGTCGCGCACCACGGCACCGCCGTTTTCAGTCACGAAATAAACGGTGGTGCCACCGATCCACGCGCCCTTGGGCAGTTGCACCAGCAGAGCCTCGTCGCCCGCGATCACCATGACATCGCCCGCGTCGATCCGGGCAGCAGCCTCGGTGACGGTCAACATTTCATTTTTCATACGCGTCTCTCCCGTCAAAATTTCGCAACGTCAGCAACGGCGAAGCTGTTCTTCGCCACAAAGTCCCGCAACTCGCCCATTTTGGCCGAAAGAGTCGCAGGCGCGTCCGCCACCTCACGGCGCAGACGGGTAATCAAAATGCGCGTGGCCAGAGAGGCCGAAGACAGGTCAGAATCGTTGGTCAAAACCCGCTTCCAGCGGGGATCGTTCAGATCAGGAATCATGGGCGCTCCTCCATAGAGATCGCGACGAAATAGCGCAGCAATCTGTTAAGATGGCGTTTCTAAAAAATGGAAATTCCTACCTTTGACATGTGCGCTGAACCTGCCATGTTAGCGCCGAAGCATTTGAGATGGGCCCTGAGGCCCGGGAAGGCCCGGTATGACAGCCATATTGACCGTTACCCTTAACCCCACCGTAGATTTATCTATTTTTGCTGATCAGGTCGCGCCAGAGCGCAAGCTGCGCTGCTCGCGCCCCGATACGGACCCCGGCGGCGGCGGGTTGAATGTGAGCCGCGCCATTTCCGCGCTTGGCGGGCATTCGACCGCTTTTGTGGCGCTTGGCGGCCCCACTGGGGATAAGGTGATGCACCTGTTGGCAGAGCAAGGGATTGGTCTTTCCCCCTTCCCCGCGCCCGGCGAAACGCGGCAAAGCCTGACCGTGACCGATGCGAAAACCGGCGAGCAATACCGGTTCGTGATGCCGGGTCCGACGTGGTCGGGGCGCGATGTCACCAAAGTTCTGGACCGGATCGGCAAATCGGCCCCCGAAAACGGGATCGTCGTGCTTTCAGGCAGCCAGCCCCCCGGCGTGCCAGAAGATTTCCCGGCGCGTCTGGCGACCCGCATCGCGCGCACGCGAGCGCGGTTCTTTCTAGACACATCCGGCAAGGCGCTGCATCACCTGCTGGAAGCGCAAGCCAAACCGGTTGATGTGCTGCGGATGGATGATCTCGAGGCCGAAGAACTGGCCGGGCGTCGCCTGCCCACCCGCGCCGATAGCGCCGATTTCGCACAGGAGTTGGTGCAAAAGGGCATCGCTCATGCCGTGGTGGTGGCGCGCGGGGCCGATGGCAACGTGCTTGCCACGCTCACCGAACGTTGGGTGGCGCAAGCCGTGCCCGATAAGGTGATCTCTAAAGTCGGTGCGGGCGATAGTTTTGTGGCCGCTTTCACGCTGAGCCTTGGGCGCGGGCTGAGCCTGCCCGAAGCGCTGCGCTGGGGTGCCTCCGCCGCAGCGGCAGCGGTGACGACCCCGGCCACCGACCTGTGCACCGAACGCGATGTGAAACGACTGCTGCGCGGCTCGACGCTGGAGCGGATCTGATCTTCAATCGGTGGTGCGGATGCCCGCGCCACCGCTGAAAAAGCCCGTCATCTTCGACTTGGTGCACATATTGCCCCCGGGGAATTTCTCCGTGGGACAAGTGGGGGCTGCGCCCCTGCCCCGTCAGGTCCGGTCGCGCCAGCGGTTGACCATCGGATAGCGCCGATCAAGCCAGAAGGCGCGGGTCGTAAGCCGTGGCCCCGGCGCGGATTGGAAGCGCTTCCATTCGGAAATATAAAGCAGATGTTCGATCCGCTGCACCGTCGCGCGGTCAAAGCCCGCGGCGGTGATTTCGTCGATTGATTGATCTTCTTCGACCAGCCGCTCCAAGATCGCGTCCAGCACCTCATAGGGCGGCAGGCTATCTTCATCTTTTTGGTTGTCGCGCAACTCGGCTGAGGGCGGCTTCTCGATGATCGACACCGGCACCGCAACGCCCGCGGGCCCCTTCATCCACGCCCGATGGTTTTCATTGCGCCAACGGCAGGTTTCAAAGACGCGGGTTTTATAGAGGTCTTTGAGCGGGTTATAACCGCCCGCCATATCGCCATAAATCGTGCAATAGCCCACCGCGACCTCGGATTTATTGCCGGTGGTGAGCAGCATGCCGCCAAATTTGTTAGAGATCGCCATCAGCATCACGCCACGCAGGCGCGATTGGATATTTTCTTCGGTCACATCCGGGTTTGTCTCCGCCAGAACATGGGCCAGCGCGCCCTCCACCGCATGGCGGCTCTCTTCAATGGAAACCGTATCAAGCTTGCAGCCAAGCCCCATCGCAGCCGCCGCCGCATCCTCAAGCGAGGCTTGCGAGGTGTAGCGCGAGGGCAGCATCACGCAATGCACATTTTCCGCGCCCAAAGCATCGGCAGCAATCGCCGCCACCAGCGCAGAATCCACCCCGCCTGAAAGGCCGAGCACCGCTTTTTTGAAGCCCGACTTGCCAAGGTAATCCGCCAAGCCCAGCACCATTGCGCGATAATCTTGTTCAATATCGCCGGGCTGCAGCGCCATTGGGCCGGGGCACGGGGCCCAACCCTGGGCGCCTTTTTCAAAATCCAGATGTTCAATGGCTTCTTCAAAGGCCGGAAGCTGCGCAACCACATCGCCTTTGGCATCCAGCACGAAGCTTGCCCCGTCAAAGAGCTGATCATCCTGCCCGCCGACCATATTGAGGTAGACAAGCGGCAGCCCCGTTTCAGCCACCCGCGCACGGGTCACATCCAGACGTAAGTCCAGCTTTTGGCGACGATAGGGCGAGCCGTTGGGCACAAAGAGCATCTCCGCCCCCGCGCCTGCCAATGCGGCCGCAACATCAGCGTGCCACGCATCTTCGCAAACCGGCAGGCCAAAACACAAAGGCCCCAGCGTCACCGGCGCGCCGATGGGCCCCGAATCGAACAGGCGCATTTCGTCAAAAACGTCGTCATGCGGCAGGTGATGTTTGAGCACCTGTGCCGCGACTTGGCCGTCTTTCAAAATCCAATAGGCGTTATAGCTGCCCGTTTCATCCCACCACGGGCCACCAATGCCCAGCGCGGGGCCATCTTCGATCCGTGCGGCAAGCGCCGTCATCGCCGCCATCGCATCGCGCACGAAGGCGGGTTTGAGCACCAAATCCTGCGTTTGATACCCCGTCAGGAACATTTCGGGCAGCATCACAAGGTTTGCCCCCGCCGCGCGACCCGCCTCCCAAGCGGCAAAGGCCTTCTCGGCATTGGCATCAAGCGCGCCCACGGTGGCGTTGAGCTGGGCAAGGGTCAGGCGGAAGCGGTCGGTCATGGGCATCCCGGAATGGTTTTTCTTCATGTAGCCGCCCCAAGCGGCAGAGAAAAGCCTTGGCCGCCCATTCCCACCCTTTGGGTGCGCTTGTTTCTGCCGCGCCTGCACACTAGGCTAAGTGCATGGGATCTGATCAGGGAACCACCATGAAGCAGGCACGTCGTTTCGGACTGGCACTGGCGGTGGCGCTTGTCGCAACCTCTGCGGGGGCACAAGACGTCATCACCAAGCAATACGAGGATGGCGGCATCTATGAAGGCACGTTCCGCGATGGAAAGCAGGACGGCTTTGGCAAGTATAGGCTCCCCTCGGGCTATGAATACGAGGGCGAGTGGCGCATGGGCGAGATTGTCGGCCATGGGCAGGCCCGCTTTCCTGACGGATCGGTCTATGTCGGCGCTTTCGCCCGCGGCAAACCCGATGGCAAAGGCAAGATCACTTTCGCCGATGGCAGCACCTATGAAGGCGATTGGGTCGCGGGCGCGATCACCGGGCAAGGTGTGGCGCATTATGCCAATGGCACGACCTATGAAGGCCAATTCATCAATGCGTTGCATCACGGCAAAGGCGTTCTGACCGGCCCTGATGGCTACCGCTATGAGGGCACATGGGACCAAGGCGTCAAGGCCGGGCGCGGTAAGATCACCTACCCCGATGGCGCAAGCTATGAGGGGGACATGGCCGCGGGCCAACGCCATGGCAAGGGCAAGCTGACGCTGGCCACGGGCGTTGTTTATGAAGGCGATTGGGTCAATGGCCAAATGCAGGGCGAAGGTGTCCTAACCCAACCCAATGGCGACCGATATGAAGGCGGCATGCGCGCTGGCAAACGCTCGGGCGAGGGCAAAGTGCTTTACGCCAATGGCGATGTCTATGAAGGCCAGTTCCTGCTGGATAAACCGAATGGTATCGGCACCTTCCGTGGCACGGATGGCTATGTCTACACTGGCGACTGGGTCGAGGGCCGGATCGAAGGCAAAGGCCGCGCCGAATTCCCCGATGGCTCGGTCTACGAGGGTGAATTCAAATATGACATGCCCGAGGGCACGGGCCGCATCACCTACCCCGATGGCGCCACCTATGAGGGGGACTGGACCGCGGGCGTGATCGAAGGGCATGGCGTGGCGCGCTACGCCAACGGGCTTGTTTATGAAGGCGATTTCTTGGCCGCACGCCAGCACGGGAAGGGCAAAATGACCTATCCCGATGGCTACACCTACGAAGGCGATTGGGCCGATGGCCAGCGGCAAGGCGAAGGCACCGCCATTCATCCCGATGGCACAATTTATACCGGCGGCTTTGTCGCTGGGCAGCGCGAGGGCTTTGGCACGCTGCAAATGCCCGACGGCTTCACCTATGCGGGCGCTTGGGTCGATGGCGAAATCGACGGGCCGGGCAAAGCCACCTATGCCAATGGCGATGTCTATGAGGGCATGTTCGTCCGCGGACGCCGCCAAGGCAAAGGCGTGATGCGCTACGCCTCGGGCGAGGTCGAAGGCGGCGTTTGGGAAGAAGATCGGCTGGCAAAACCCGCCGAATTACTGCCTCCGGCCCCGGTCGACACACAGGCGCCCAAAAACTAGGCAGATGCGGCGATTTGCTCCATCGCCGCCTTTTTCAACATGCCATGCCTCGGCAAGCCTGAATCCTGACACCACTTGTTTGGCGCGCCCTTTTAAAAAAGGCAGATCGCCGTTGTTTTGACGCAGTTTTGCCCTAATTTCCTATCGGAAAAGCCAACTCCCGGTTGTGGGTGACCAAGTGTTAAGGAACTAGTAGTAGAGTGTTGGGTGCGGTAGGAAACAAGTGACGTCCGGGAATCGGTTAACAGAATCGGTGATCGGAATTTGTTTGCTCTTGCGCCTATTGGAACAGGTTCGGTGGTAAGGTGAGCAAGCACTACGACGAAGATCTGACGATGGATCCCCGTGCGGAAATCGATCGTCTGTTCGACCTCGAATATGGGCGTAGGGTCGACCTCGCCTTCCGGTTCGGGTTGATCATTCTTGGTGGCGTCACGCTGAACTTATACACCGGCTTACCGATGTCACTCTACTGGATGGCAGGGCTTATCGTTCTGCATCTGATCCATTTTCTCTACATGCGCACGCGCGGCGAAACCTGTTCGCGCCGCGAGCTGCTGATTAGCGGCGCGACCTATTGGGCGGTCGTCGCGGCCTTCATCTGGTTGCCCGCTTGGATGATCGTGCAAGAAGACCCTGCGCTCCGCATTGGCGGCGCGGCAGGCATTGGGGCGCTCCTTGTCTTTTTGATCCACCGCGCCGACCGCGTGCTGACGGTCATGTTGGGTGAGATCGCGGTGATCGGCGCGGCGATTGTCTGGATTCTTTACGAAACGCTGCTGAAGATCGACTCGCTGAGCGCGCAGATCGGCGTGGCGGTGACCGGCGGCGGGCTTTGGATCTATTTCTCGGTGACCATGTTCACCAACCGTCGTATCCGGATCGAGGCTGAACGCGCGGCGCAACGCTCGGTTCAGGCGCAAAAGATGGAAGCGATCGGCCAGCTTGCGGGCGGTGTGGCGCATGATTTCAACAACATCCTGACGGCGGTGATCGGCAATCTGGACCTTTATGAGGGGCTCGAAACCGATGCAGATCGTCAGGCGGCCGTGAACGAAGCGCGCATGGCGGCCTCTCGCGCCTCTGACCTTGTGCAACAGCTTCTGGCCTATGCACGGCGTTCGCCGATGCAGGTGGCCCGCCGCGATGTGGGCGCGCTTTTGGAGCAGCTTGAACTGCTCACGCGGCGGCTTTTGCCCGCGCGCATCACGCAAACCTTTGAAGCGCCGCGCGACCCGCTTTGGGTGGCGCTTGATGAAAGCCAGTTTATCACTGCGTTGGTGAACCTTGTGGTGAACGCGCGTGATGCCATGCCCGATGGGGGGACGCTCACCGTCACAGCCCGCCCGGTGCATTTGTTCACGGAAGACCAACTGGCCGATGGCACGGTTTTGGCGGCAGGCGAATACGCTGAGGTCACCGTGGCAGACACCGGCACCGGGATCCCGGACGAGATTTTGCGCCGCGTGACCGAACCCTTCTTCACCACAAAAGAGGTGGGTCAAGGCTCTGGCCTCGGGCTCAGCATGGTCGAAGGCTTCGTGCGCCAATCTGGCGGCAGCCTCTCGATCAATTCCTCGGATGAGGGCACGGCAATGCATCTGTTGCTGCCAATTGCCGCTTCCGATGGCGCGCTGGATGACACGGCTGCGGCGATGAATGCCAATGTGCCGCCTTCCGCTTCTGTCCCCTCAATCTCGTTTCATGATGCTCATTCGGCGGCCAAAGCCGAAGGCGAGCCTGCGCCAGAGCCGAACGGGCGCCGCCCGCAAAGCCTGTTTCCGGGCCTGCGCTATTCTGCCTGAGGCGGCTTTTGGGGGTTTTCATTTCCCCCGCGCCTCGGCATAGTCGCCCCATGACACGGATGCCGATCAGTTTGGCTTGCACGACCGGGGCGTTTGCGCCCTGTCTTCCCGTGTCCGGTCTCCTTCTTCTGAGCCTGCTCTGAGCGTGCCCTTGGGCGCGACCGCTCAGAGATGGACAGCGCCCAACATCCCAAACCACAAGCGAGATGCTGGCATTTGGGACCGAGCAAGGCTAAGACACTGAAAAATCCGACTGACCGAGACCCAGACCATGACCGATAAATCCCGCGTTCTGATTTTCGACACCACTTTGCGCGACGGCGAACAATCGCCCGGCGCCACCATGACCCATGAAGAGAAGCTCGAAATTGCGATGCTGCTCGACGAGATGGGCGTGGATATCATCGAGGCCGGTTTCCCGATCGCCTCGGAAGGCGATTTCGAGGCGGTCTCCGCCATCGCCAAAGCCTCCAAAAACTCGGTGATCGCCGGGCTGTCGCGCGCCAATTACAAAGATATTGACCGCTGTTGGGAGGCGGTGAAACACGCGGCCCGCCCGCGCATTCACACCTTCATCGGCACCTCGCCGCTGCATCGGGGCATTACCAACCTCGATCAAGAAGAGATGCTGACCCGCATCCAAGATACTGTCGCCCATGCGCGCAACCTGTGCGACAACGTGCAATGGTCGGCGATGGACGCGATCCGCACCGAGCGCGATTACCTGTGCCGCGTTGTAGAATGCGCGATCAAGGCGGGCGCCACCACGATCAACATCCCCGACACTGTGGGATACACCCTGCCCTCAGAAAGCGCCGAAATCATCGCCATGCTGATGGAAAAGGTGCCCGGCGCGGATGAGATCATTTTCGCCACCCATTGCCACAATGACCTTGGCATGGCGACCGCGAACGCCTTGGCCGCTGTTTCGGCAGGGGCGCGCCAAATCGAATGCACGATCAACGGCTTGGGTGAACGTGCGGGCAACACCGCGCTCGAAGAGGTCGTGATGGCGCTCAAGGTCCGTAAGGATCTGATGCCCTATCAAACCGGCATCGACACCACCAAGATCATGCATCTGTCGCGCCGCGTGGCGCAGGTGTCCGGCTTCCCGGTGCAGTTCAACAAAGCCATCGTCGGGAAGAACGCGTTCTTGCATGAAAGCGGCATCCACCAAGATGGCGTTTTGAAAAACGTCGAAACCTTCGAGATCATGAAACCCGCCGATATTGGGATCACTGAAACCAATATCGCGATGGGCAAGCACTCTGGGCGCGCCGCGCTGCGCTCCAAGTTGAATGATCTCGGCTTTGAACTGGCCGATAACCAGCTCAATGATGTCTTCGTGCGGTTCAAGGCCCTCGCCGACCGGAAGAAAGAGATCTATGACGACGACCTGATCGCGCTGATGACCGACAGCGCCGCCAACACCGACAGCGACTATCTGCAGGTGCAATGGCTCCGCGTGACCTGCGGCTCGGATGGCCAAGAGGCGGAACTGCAATTGCTGGTCAACGGGGTGGAAAAATCCGCTCGCGTGCCGGGCGATGGGCCGGTGGATGCCTGCTTCAAAGCGGTGAAGGCGATCTACCCGACCGATGCGCATCTGAAGCTTTATCAGGTTCATGCCGTGACCGAAGGGACCGATGCGCAAGCCACGGTTTCGGTGCGGCTTGAAGAGGCCGGTCGCATCGTCACCGGATCGGCAGCGGATACCGATACGATCTTGGCCTCGGTCAAAGCTTATGTCGGTGCGCTGAACCGCCTGCGGGTGCGCAGCCAGAAAACCGCGCCCGATGCAGATGTAAAATCGGTCAGCTACAAGCTCTGATCGCAGATCCAAATCCCGAAGGCGCCCTAATGGGGCGCCTTTTTTCTGCGCTCACCGCAAAAAGCGCACGAATTCGTGAGAAGTTGCAAAAGTGACTCTTTGGGCGACTTATCGAGATTTCTACCTCAATATAAATCGAGAAAAGGTAAGCCCTTCGCGGATTGCCGCCCGCCCCTTTTGCCTATTTCGGGAATCGTCTTCCCCCAAAGCGCGGCTTTGAATATATGGTCCCGGCACCGGACTCGGGCGGCGAGTCGCGGACCAATCACTATGGGAACAGATCTATGGGCCTTGGCGGCATTTTCTCCTCCGATATGGCGATCGACCTCGGTACGGCGAACACGCTCGTCTACATCAAGGGCAAAGGCATCGTGCTCAACGAGCCCTCGGTGGTGGCTTACCATGTGAAAGATGGCAAAAAGCAAGTCTTGGCCGTCGGCGAAGACGCCAAGCTGATGCTCGGCCGGACGCCCGGTTCGATTGAAGCCATTCGCCCGATGCGCGATGGCGTGATTGCCGATTTCGACAGCGCGGAAGAGATGATCAAACATTTCATCCGCAAAGTGCACAAACATACGACGTTCTCGAAGCCGAAGATTTTGGTCTGCGTGCCCCATGGCGCGACCCCGGTGGAAAAGCGCGCGATCCGTCAATCGGTGCTTTCGGCAGGCGCACGCCGCGCGGGCCTCGTGGCCGAACCGATTGCTGCCGCGATTGGTGCCGGCATGCCGATCACCGACCCCACGGGGAACATGGTCGTCGATATCGGCGGCGGCACCACCGAGGTGGCGGTGCTTTCGCTCGGTGATATCGTTTATGCGCGTTCGGTCCGCGTCGGCGGTGACCGTATGGACGAAGCGATCATTTCCTACCTGCGCCGCAACATGAACCTGTTGATCGGGGAATCCACCGCCGAGCGGATCAAAACCACCATCGGCACCGCACGGATGCCCGATGATGGCCGCGGCTCCAGTCTTTTGGTGCGTGGGCGCGACCTGCTGAATGGTGTGCCGAAAGAAATAGAGATCAACGGCGCGCAAGTCGCCGAGGCGCTGGCCGAACCGGTGCAGCAAATCTGCGATGCGGTCATGCAGGCGCTCGAAACCACGCCGCCCGATCTCGCGGCCGATATTGTGGACCGTGGCGTGATGCTCACGGGCGGCGGCGCCCTGCTGGGTGAACTTGATCTGAGCCTTCGCGAACAAACCGGGCTTTCGATCTCGATTGCCGATCAATCGCTCAATTGTGTTGCTTTGGGCACCGGCAAGGCGCTGGAATACGAAAAGCAACTGCGCCATGTGATCGACTACGACAGCTGACGCCCCAAGCGCCAAGTGCCGAGCCGTGAGCGGAGGGTTTCGTGGCGAAAGACCGTGATGAAGATTACGCCGGACCGCTGCGCCGCATTCTGATTGCGGTGCTTGCGCTTTTGCTGGCAATCACCTTCTTGGCGTGGCGCATTGATAGCGTGCGCGTGGAAAGGCTGCGCGCGGGCTTCATTGACCGTTTTGTGCCGACGTTTGACTGGGCAATGGTCCCTGTGACCAAAGCGCTTGGCATGGTTGAGGGCTTCCAAAGCTACGTTCGAATTTACGAGCAAAACCAAGAACTGCGCCGCGAATTGCAGCAGATGAAGGCTTGGAAAGAGGCGGCGGTACAGCTTGAGCAGCAAAACGCCAAGCTGCTGTCGCAAAACCAAGTGCGTCTTGACCCGAAACTGACCTCGGTCTCAGGCGTGGTGCTGGCCGATAGCGGCTCGCCCTTCCGGCAATCGGTGCTTTTGAACGTGGGCGCGCGCGATGGCGTTGTGGATGGTTGGGCCACGATGGACGGGCTTGGCCTTGTGGGGCGCATTTCGGGTGTAGGCAAATCCACCAGCCGCGTGGTGCTTTTGACAGATACCGCCTCGCGCGTGCCAGTCACAATCCAACCCTCGGGCCAGCGCGCGATGCTGACGGGCGACAATTCGATGTTGCCGCCGCTCGATTTCTTGGAAAATCCCGATCTTGTGCGCCCCGGTGACCGGGTGGTGAGTTCAGGAGACGGTGGCGTCTTCCCGGCGGGGCTTTTGGTTGGCCAAGTCGTGCAAGGCCAAGACCGCCGCTTGCGGGTATTGCTGGCCGCAGATTACGAACGGCTCGATTTCTTGCGCGTGCTCCGCTCGCATCCGGTGGAGCCGATCACCGAAATTGGCCCGCTGGTCGCCCCCTCAGAAGCGCCGCTGCCCACCGATGCAACGGAGGATACGGATGGTTGATCCGATCACCTCCCGGCGCGTCATGCATATGGGGCTTTACCTCGCTATCGTGCTGCTGCTGCTCTTTTTGCGGCTTTTGCCGACCAATCCGGTGTCAACAGGCATTCCGGGACCGGATCTGACACTCGCGCTCACCATCGCTTGGGTGATGCGCCGCCCCGATTATGTGCCTGCCTTGCTGATTGTGGCGGTCTTTTTGCTGGAAGATCTGATGCTTTGGCGCCCGATTGGCCTTTGGACGCTGATCGTGCTCTTTGGCACCGAATTTCTGCGCGCCCGAGAAGAGGGCTCCCGCGACCTGCCCTTTGCGCTGGAAATGGCATTGGTGGGCGGTGTGATGGTGGCGATGCAGGTGCTCGACCGCTTCATTTTGGGGCTTTTGATGGTCGATCAACCGCCACTGGGGCGCGAGCTTTTGCGCATGCTGATGACGCTGATCGCCTATCCCTTCGTCGTGGCCTTCTCGGCATTGGCCTTTGGCCTGCGCCGTCCCGCCACCGGCGAGGTGGATGATTTCGGCCGACCGATCTGAGGGGGGTAGCATGAAGGGACTGCGTCGCCGCAATACCGCCGCCACTCAGGCCAGCCGCACCACGATCACCCGGCGTGGCCTGATGTTGGGCGCGGCGCAGGCGGCCATCGTGGCCACCTTGGGGCTGCGGATGCGGCATATGCAACTCGACCAAGCCGATGAATACCGGATGCTGGCCGAGGGCAACTCGGTCAAAATCCGCCTGATCCCCCCGGCGCGCGGGCTGATTTATGACCGAAATGGCGTGTTGCTTGCGGGCAATGAACAAAACTACCGCGTGACCATGACGCGCGAAGATGCCGATGATGTGGAGCAGGAGCTGGCCGATCTACGCCGCTTGATCCCGATCACCGATGATGAGGCCGAAGAGCTTTTGGATGAGCTGAAGCGCCGCCCTCCAAATGCGCCGATCACCTTGGCGGACCGGTTGAGTTGGGAAGAGTTCTCGCGTGTCGCGGTGAATGCGCCTGCTCTGGCAGGGGTGACACCCGAGGTGGGGCTGTCGCGCTTTTACCCGCATGGGCCAGATTTTGCCCATGTGATCGGCTATGTCGGCCCGGTGTCGGATTATGACCTTTCGAAGCTGGAAAACCCCGACCCGCTTTTGCGTATCCCACGGTTCCAGTTGGGGAAATCGGGGGTTGAGGCGAAGCTCGAAGACGATCTGCGCGGCAAAGCCGGGCAGCGCCGCGTGGAAGTAAACTCCGCCGGGCGCGAGATGCGTGAATTGGGCCGCCGTGAAGGTGATCCGGGCACGGCCTTGCAATTGACCCTCGATACACGGCTTCAAAACTTTGCCCTTGCCCGGCTGGGCGAAGAAAGCGCCGCTGCCGTGGTGATGGATGTCACGAATGGCGATGTGCTGGCGATTTCCTCCGCGCCCTCTTTCGATCCCAACCTCTTCGTGCGCGGTATTTCATCGGCCGATTACAAGGCGTTGATGGAAGACGATCACCGCCCCTTGGCCGACAAAACGGTGCAGGGTCTCTACCCCCCCGGTTCCACCTTCAAGATGGTCACGCTGATGGCTGCGCTCGAAGCGGGCGTGATCGGCCCCGAAGAAACGGTGCGCTGCCCGGGCTATGTCGAATATGGCGGTCGGCGATTCAATTGCTGGAAACGAGCAGGCCACGGCCGGGTGAATGCGTGGCAAAGTCTCGAGCAAAGCTGCGACGTTTATTTTTACGAAGTCTCGCAAAAGGTCGGGATCGAAGCGATCTCGGCGATGGCGCGCAAATTGGGGATCGGCGTTCGCCATGATCTGCCGATGTCGGCGGTGGCCGAGGGCAATGCGCCAACCAAGGAATGGAAGGCCGCACGCTACGGCAAAGACTGGCTTGTGGGCGACACGATCAACGCCTCGATCGGGCAAGGATATGTGCTGGCCTCGCCTTTACAGCTTGCGGTGATGGCTTCGCGGATCGCTTCTGGCCGAGCGGTGAAACCGCGGCTCTTGCGCGCGCGCGATGGGATCGAAGTACCCGTTGAGGACGCCCCAGAGCTGGATGTGAAAGACACCAGCCTAGCGATGGCACGCAAGGGCATGTGGGCGGTGGTGAACGGATCGCATGGCACGGCGGGCCGTTCCAAAATCGCGGCGGCGGAATGGACGATGGCGGGCAAAACCGGCACCTCGCAGGTCCGCTCGACCGTGGTGAACAACAATTCCGTGCCATGGGAACAGCGCGACCATGCGCTTTTTGTCTGCTTCGCCCCGGTCGATAACCCGAAATATGCCGTTTCGCTGATTGTGGAACATGGCGGTGGCGGCTCCACCGCAGCGGCACCGATTGCGCGCGACATCATGCTTTTTGCGCTGGCCGGTGGCTTACCCCCGCTCGCGGCTTACCCTTCGAGCCAACGCGAGCAAGCCCGGCGCCGTCTTGATGATCTTGATCTGATCGACCCGGAGACAATCGCGCCACCAACGCGCAGCCGGGCGTAAGGAGCGGCCATGTCTTACCTTGAGAGCAACCTCAAAACCATGCCCGCAGGCCCGGCGAAGGTGCTGTACCTGAACTGGCCGCTGATCATCTTGCTCACTGCGGTGGCCTGCGCGGGCTTCTTGATGCTTTACTCCGTCGCGGGCGGAAATTTGGAGACTTGGGCCGAGCCACAGATGAAACGCTTTGGCGTGGGCATGGCGGCGATGCTGGTGGTGGGGCTGACGCCGATTTGGTTTTGGCGCAACATCTCTGGCGTGGCCTATGTGGTGGCGCTTTTGCTGTTGCTGGCGGTGGAGTTTTTTGGTGCCATCGGCATGGGGGCGCAGCGCTGGCTGGAAATTGGCCCACTCCGCATCCAACCCTCTGAATTGATGAAGATCTCCATCGTGATGCTGCTGGCGGCCTATTACGATTGGCTGCCGGTGGAAAAGGTCTCGCATCCGCTTTGGGTGGCCATTCCGGTCGCGCTGATCTTGCTGCCTACCTTCTTGGTGCTCACCCAGCCCGACCTAGGGACGGCGGTGATGCTGGTGATGGGCGGCGGTTTTGTCATGTTCGCCGCAGGCGTGAGCCTTTGGTATTTTGGCACCGTCATCGCGATGGTGGTTGGGCTGGTCTTTGCCGTTTTTGAAAGCCGTGGCACCTCTTGGCAGCTTTTGCACGAATACCAGTTCAAGCGCATCGACACCTTCCTTGACCCCGCGGCGGACCCGCTTGGCGCGGGCTATAACATCATGCAGGCGCAAATCGCGCTTGGCTCGGGCGGCTGGTCGGGGCGCGGCTTCATGCAAGGCACGCAAAGTCACCTGAACTTCCTGCCTGAAAAGCACACCGACTTCATCTTCACCACTTTGGCTGAGGAATTTGGCTTTGTGGGCGCCTTTGGGCTTTTGATGCTCTATGTCGGTATCATCGCCTTCGCAACCTATACCGCGCTTGCCACCAAAGACCGCTTTGCCTCGCTCGTTTCGCTCGGCGTGGCGGGGACGTTCTTCTTTTTCTTCGCCATCAATATGGGCATGGTGATGGGGCTGATGCCGGTGGTGGGCGTGCCTTTGCCGCTGGTCAGCTACGGCGGCACGGCTATGATGATCTTGCTGGCCGCCTTTGGCCTTGTGCAAAGCGCCCATGTCCACCGCCCAAGATAAAGGCCCCCAATGCTCACCCTTCTCTTCGCCGATCGGATCGAAAACTGGCCCGCCTATGAGCCCGCGCTGAAGGCGGTGCTCTCCGAGGCCGGTATCGCGGCGCAGATTCTGCTGCCACCAGTTGATCCGGCCAGCGTCGATTACATCATCTATTCGCCCCTTGGCCCGGTGCAGGACTTCACCGCCTATACCAACACCAAAGCGGTGATGAACTTATGGGCCGGTGTGGAGCGCGTGGTGGGCAACGCCACGCTGACGCAACCTTTGTGCCGCATGGTCGATGAGGGGCTAGAACGCGGCATGATCGAATGGGTCACGGGCCATGTGCTGCGCGCACATTTGGATATTGATTTCTTCCTCACCCACCAAGATGGCCTCTGGCATCACCAAGGCCATGTGCCCCCCCTCGCCCGCGACCGATCCGTGGTGATTTTGGGGATTGGCGCCTTGGGCGGGGCCTGTGCGACCACGCTGGCAGGACTTGGATTTAACGTGACAGGCTGGAGCCGCACACAAAAGGCGCTGCCCGGTGTCACCTGCCTCTCTGGCCCCGAAGGGTTGCGCGACGCGCTAAGTAAAGCGGAAATCCTTATTACCGTGCTGCCCAATACGCGAGAAACAACCGATCTGCTGAATGCCGAAACACTGGCGCTGATGCCCAAAGGCGCGGTGATCCTCAACCCCGGGCGTGGCAATCTGATTGATGACGACGCGCTTTTGGCAGCGCTTGATGCGGGCCAGATCGCTCATGCCACACTGGATGTGTTTCGGGTAGAGCCTTTGCCGCCCGAGCATCCCTATTGGGCGCATCCAAAGGTCACCGTGACCCCGCATATTGCCGCCGAAACCCGCCCCGCCTCTGCTGCACGGGTAATCGCCGAGAATATCCGCCGTTTTGAGGCAGGTGAGGAGCCGCTACATTTGGTCGAGCGCGGGCGCGGCTATTAAGGCAGATAGGGCAGGATCGGTGCGACCGCGCGACCGTCGGACCATTGCCCCATATCGAAGGTGAGCTGGTCTGCACGAACGCCTTGGGCGACCACCTGATCCAGCCCACGCCATAGGTAGGCGTAATCCAACGTATCAACGCTGCCCACACCATCCAGCAACAGCGTGGCCAGCCACGGGCGGAAAAAGCTTGTATCATCGGTGGCTTGTTCGTGGTTCGCGAAAAGCCCCGGGCAGCCATGCCTATCGCTTTGCGACAGAAACATTTTCTTGTGCGGCGTTGCGATCCAGCCAAAGGGGGCCTGCCAATGCTCCTTCGGCACGATCCAATCATCCGCCCCGTGCAAAATGGCCACCGGCATCGTCAACGCCGCCCCGGTCACTTGCAAATCAACATCGCTTTGCGTGCGCGCCAGTGCCGCGCCAAGTTGCATTGGCGCCTGCGCCTTGGCGGTGGTCGTTCCGCTCGGGATCGGATCAGCTGTCAACACTTGCAGCGGCATCAATTGCGCCGGATAACCGCCCGCCTGCACATAATAGGGCCAGCTCAGCGCAAAGAGCCCCCCAAGCGAATGGCCATAGACATAGGTATCGACCTCCGTCCCCGGACCAAAACCACAGCGTGCATACGCCCCGGCCACACTCTCCAAAGCGTTTTGTAGCCACTTTTCTTGTGACGGGCGTCCCTCTCCTATCACCTCATCCAAAAGCTCGGCCAAGGTCATCAACCCGGTATCGGGGAAGCTACAAAAGCCGGTTTGGAAATTGGGGAAAAACACGGTCGTGCCCTGTTTCACCAGATGCTCCAGATGCGCGCGGTAGATTTGCGACGCACCAAGCACGAAGCCATGCAAAAAGATCACCGCCCGCATCCGCCCCTGCGAATCGCGCCAAGGCGTATCGGGGCGGTAAACCTCTATGTAGCTGCCTTTTTGACAATCCCCGAACCGCTCCACGGTGAAGGTTTCCGAGCTGTAATTATAGCTCGGCGCAGCGGGAGGCTTTGGTCGCCAGCGCCCGACAAGGCGGCAAAGCGTGGCCTCTTTATAGGCGGCAAGGGTGGTGCGCAGAATGCTGAAAAGCTGGGACATGGCGCGGGCCTCTTTCGCTGGGGCTCTCCCCATGAAATGCGGCCCGCCCCAACTGGGTCAAGCAATAGTTGCGTGACACTGCCCGCTTACAACCTTCGCTTACAGCGTAGGCAGGTCCACGCCCAATTGCGCGCACAGCTTGGCAAAGGGCCTCTCAAGCCCGCCCCAATCCGCGCCGCGCGATGCAAAAAGCGTGGCTTGAGATTGATGGATCAACCCATCCGACAAGATCTTCAGGTGGTTCGCCCGCAGCGTTTCCCCCGAAGAGGTAATATCGGCTACCGCCTCGGCGGTGAGGTTTTTCACCGTGCCCTCGGTCGCGCCTTGGCTATCGACCGACTGCCAATCCGCCACGCCCTCGCGCGTCAGGAACTCGCGCAGAAGCCGATGATATTTCGTGGCAATCCGCAGCCGATGACCATGCGCGGCACGAAATGCATGGGCCACGGCATCGAGGTCTTCGAGCGTGTCGACATCATCCCAACAGGCGGGCACAGCAATGATAAGATCGGCATGGCCAAAGCCCATCGGCGCAAGGTCGCAGACCTGCGTTTCCCAATCGGCCAGCTTTTCGCGCACAAGGTCCGACCCAGTAACGCCCAAATGAATCCGCCCCGCTGCCAATTCGCGCGGGATTTCCCCCGCCGACAGCAGCACCAGTTCCACGGCCTCCGCGCCTTCAACGGCGCCCGCATATTCCCGCTCGGACCCGGTGCGGCGCAGGGTCAACCCCCGGTCGGCAAACCAACCAAAGCACTGCTCCATCAGCCGCCCTTTGGAAGGCACGCCCAGCTTGATCGCGCTCATGACAGCCCCCCCAAATCGGCGACGAGGCCGGGGCGAATGACGCCGCCCACCGCCGGAATTTCACGCCCGCCGCCCAAAACGCGGGTCAGCGCATCATAGCGCCCGCCCGAGGCAACGGGGGGCAGCGCCGGATCGGCGGCTTCAAAGCTGAACACAAAACCATCGTAATATTCCATCGTCGCGCGACCGTGGCTTGCCTCGAAGGCGAGCGCGGTCAGGTCAATGCCTTTGGCATCCAGCGCGGCGAGACGTTTTTCCAACCGTTCAATCGCGGGGCTCAAAGCCGCAATGCCGAGATCCGCGAGCATCGCCGGGGCGCGGTCCGCGGTGCAACGCAGCGCAAACAACGCATCAAGCCGCGCCACATCTTCGGCCGCAATCGACGCAGTTTCAGCATCGGCTTTGAGCGTTGCGATCCGCGCGGCCATTTCTTCGGCGCTGCGCAGGCCGATCCACGGCGCTCCGCTTTGCGCCGCACCAGAAAGAAGCGCGACACGACTTTCCGGCACTGGGCTCAGCCCCGCATAGCGTTGCAACAACTGATGGAACCGCTTTGGGCGCCAAATATGGCGCGAAAGCGCGGCTTTGCGGGCGGGCAGCGTGTCGAGCCCCTCGACCGCCGCCCGCAAAAGCCCAATGTCGCCAATGGTGGCATTCAGATCGAGTGGCTTCAGCACCCCGGCAAAAAGCGCAAAGACCTCGGCATCCGCGGCTTCCGGGTCGGTGCGGTCAAAGACCTCATAGCCCGCTTGGAAATACTCAGCCACTCGTGCGGTGCCGCGATGGTCCTGCTTACGGAACACCTCGCCCATATAGGCATAGCGCGCAGGTTCTGCGCCTTCGGCCATATGCGCTTGCACCACCGGCACAGTGAAGTCAGGGCGCAGCATCATCTCGCCATGCAGCGGGTCCGTCGTCACATAGGCGCGGGCGCGAATATCCTCGCCGTAAAGGTCCAAAAGCGCCTCGGCGGGCTGCAAGATGTCGGGCGTGACTTCGGTGGCCCCTGCCGCCTCAAAGGCCGCAAAAATGTGCTGCCCCACGGCCCGCGATTGCGCTTTTCCGGCCATCAGTTGCCCCCGTTGCGGGCAAGGATCTCTTGCACTTTTGCAACCATATGAGCCAGAGGAACCTCAAATTGCGCGGGTTGGGATTTCCATTCTTCAACAGAAGCGGAGGCCGCGATCTTCGCGCCCAAGACCAGATCCTTGATCTGAACCACGCCACGTTCAGCCTCGTCAGCCCCTTGGATCACCGCAACCGGGCTTTGCCGTTTATCCGCATATTTAAGCTGGTTGCCGAAGTTTTTCGGGTTGCCCAGATAGACTTCCGCCCGGATGCCCGCGCGACGCAACTCCGAGGCCATCGCAAGGTAATCACCCATCCGGTCGCGGTCCATCACCGTCACCACAACGGGGCCAGCGGCCTCGCCGCCAATCCGGCCCTTCGCGCGCAGCGCGGCCAGCAGTCGGTCCACCCCGATCGAAACGCCCGTCGCCGGCACTTCTTGCCCGGTAAAGCGTTTGACAAGGTCGTCATAACGCCCGCCACCCGCGACCGAGCCAAAGCTGCGCTTGCGGCCCTTTTCGTCCAAAATTTCAAAGGTCAGTTCGGCTTCAAACACCGGGCCGGTATAATAGCCAAGACCGCGCACAACGGAGGGGTCGATCACAATCCGATCCGGGCCATAGCCTTGGGCCTCAAGAATTTGCGCAATATATTCAAGCTCATCCACGCCCTGCGCGCCCAGATCCGAGCCTGCCACCAATTCACGCAACCGCGCCGCGGTTTCCGCGCCCGTGTCGCGCTTGGCGTTCATGAAGCCCATCACCACATCGGCTTGCGCATCCGAAAGCCCCGCGCCTTTGGTAAAATCGCCCGAGGCATCCATCCGCCCCTTGCCCATCAGCGCGCGCACGCCCTCTTCGCCGAATTTGTCAAACTTATCGATCGCGCGCAGCACAATGCCGCGCTCCTCGGCAAATTTCTCAGGATCGGTCGGGTCGAGAACCCCCGCGACTTCCATCACGCCGTTCAACACTTTGCGGTTGTTGACCCGCACGATGTAATCGCCGCGCTCAATCCCCACGGCTTCCAAGGCGTCCGCCAACATGCCGCAAATCTCGGCATCCGCGGCCACGGAAGACGCGCCAACCGTGTCAGCATCACATTGATAAAACTGCCGAAACCGCCCCGGACCGGGCTTTTCGTTGCGCCAGACCGGACCCATCGTATAGCGCCGATAGGGCGAGGGCAGATCGTTGCGGAACTGCGCCGCCACACGGGCCAAGGGGGCGGTCATGTCATAGCGCAGCGCCAGCCAATCGCCGCCCTCATCTTGCCAAGCAAAGACCCCTTCATTCGGGCGATCCACATCGGGCAAGAACTTCCCCAAAGCCTCAACCGTTTCCACGGCAGAGGTTTCAAGCGCCTCAAACCCATGCGCGCGATAGACCTCGGCAATCTGTGAGAGCATCTGCGCCCGCTCGGTCACCTCAGCGCCGAAATAATCGCGGAACCCTTTCGGGGTCTCGGCGCGCGGACGACGAGGTTTTTTATCCTTGGCCATGGTCTTTACCCGTTGATTTCCTGCGCGAGGGTCTAGCGGGTAAAGGCCAGACGGGCAAGCGGCCCGGGCGCTAGCCGCCCGATTTCCCGCGCCAATCGACATAGCAAATATAGTTCACATGCACCCAGCCATGCGGGCCATTGCCGTGCCAATCGTTGATGTCGCGCATCACGGTCACTTCACGCCACGCGCCAACCGGATCAGGCGACCATGTTTCAAGGAAAGTGCCGGGCCCCAATTTCATCAGCCGCTTGGAATTGATATTGGGCCCAGCCTTCAGTGCCAACCAGTTATCGCCGTTGGGGTTGAGGTTGCACACAACATATTGCTCACCCGAATAAGCCCAAAGCGCTGTAGCCACCCCGGCGGCCAAAGCGAAGGCTGCCGTGATCGTAAGGGATTTGCGCATCTTCTCCTCCCAAATCTGCGTTCCCGTGGCCAAGCCGTGGCATATCGGCGCGCAGCGCGCTATGAGATGGGTCAAGGAGATCCGACATGGCGCAAGACACCACCCGTTTAGAAGAGATGCTGGCCCATCAGGCCAAGATGCTGGATGAGTTGAGCGAGGTCGTTGCACGCCAAGGCCGCGAATTGGACCGCCTGACCCGGTTGACGGGCCTGCTGATGGAGCGCGAGGCGGAGCGCGAATTTACAGCGGGCGGACAAATCCCCTTGGCCGATCAAAAGCCGCCGCATTGGTAAGCGCAAGCGCTTGCGGCATCACGCCGCATGCGCTTAGAAGGCCTTATGCGCCCGATCCCACGGTTTACACCTGATCTGCACCCTGCAAGCCTTGTAGCCACGCTGGCCCTTGGCACGGTGGGCGGCTTTGTGGCTAAAGCGCTGCATCTGCCGCTGCCAATGCTCGTGGGCTCGCTTTTAGCGGTGGGAACGGCGGCACTCGCCGGGCTCAAACCCCTTGGGCGCGCGGTGCAATTCCCCGCCAAGCTGCGACTTTTCTTCATTCCGGTGATTGGGGTGGCGATTGGCGCCTCGTTCACGCCGGAAATCCTGCGCGGCGCGGTGGCGTGGTTGCCCTCGCTCGCTGCCTTATGCCTCTTTATTCCGCTCGCGCATTACCTGAGCTTTCGCGCGCTTCGCGCCACCGGCACTCTGGACCCGATCACCGCTTTTTTCGGCGCAGCCCCCGGCGGGCTGATTGAAACGGTGCAGATGGGCGAGGAAATGGGCGGCGATGCGCGCATGCTGACGATGCTGCAATTTCTGCGCCTGATCACCACGCTGATCGCGGTGCCGCTCTTCTTCACGGCCCTTTCGGGCCATGCCGTGGGCTCTGCGGGCGGGGCGAGCATGAGCCGCACGCAACCGGGAGCCATTGATTTGCTTTGGCTTTTGGGCGCAGGCGTCACGGGCGGGCTGATCGGCTGGCGGCTCAAAATTCCGGGCGGCATGGTCACCGGGCCGATCCTGATTTCCGCACTGGTGCATTTGTCTGGGCTGGCCCAAGGGGCCCCACCGGGCTGGCTTGTGGCGCTGACGCAACTCATCATCGGCACCTCGCTTGGCGTGCGCTTCGCGGGGATGGAATTGCGTCGATTTTGGCTCGCCTTACGGCTGGCGGGGCTTTCGACCTCGATCTCAATTGGGCTGGCGGCGATCTTTGCTTTCGCCCTCGCGCGTTGGGTGGATGAGCCTATCTCCGCCGTATTCCTCGCCTTTGCACCGGGCGGGCTGGTGGAAATGTCGCTTGTGGCGCTGTCGCTGCAACTCAGCGCGGTCTTTGTGACCGCGCATCACGCTTTGCGCATTGTTTTGGCCGTGGCCGCCGCGCGCGCCTTGGCGCCACGGCTCGCCAAATAGGGCTAGACCTCTTCCACCTGCACCACACCGCGCAGGCTCCGCAACGCGCCTTTGACCTGCGGGTTGACCGGCAGATCACGCCCCGCAGCAATTTGGTAGCGGCAGCGTTTTTCAAGGTCGAAGACGGAAAATGTCACCGGACCGCGCGATTTCACCCGCCCTTCGGCCAGAATGCGTTCGAAAAGTGCTGCAACCGAAGTCACCGCCTCGGGCGTTTCTAGGTGAATGAGCAACCCCGAACTGCCATCACTTTCCGCCGCCACTTGGTCGATCGGCGTCGCGGCATTGCACAGCATCTTCACCGTTTCGCCTTCAACATCGACCTTAACGGTGAGCACCACCGCTTGCCCCGGCTCCAAATGGCTGCGGCAGGCCTCAAGCGTATCAGAGAAAACTGTCACCTCATAAGGGCCGGTCGGGTCGGAAAGCGATACAAAGGCAAAGCGGTTGCCCTTGGCCGACTTGCGCTCGGACCGTGCCGCGACCTGCCCCGCGATCTTGCCCACAAACGGCCCAACATTGATCGCTTTGGCAGTCACATCCGCCAGCGTCAGCACTTTTTTGCGTTTGAGCGCGGGAAGGTAGTCATCAAGCGGGTGACCTGAAAGATAAAAGCCAATCGCCTTGTGTTCCTCCGCCAGCCGTTCGCCGGGCAGCCAATCGTCGGTATCGGCCATGCGCGGCGGCGGCAAATCATCGCCCGCTTCGCCAAAAAGCGACACCTGAGCCGAGGCTTTGGCCTCTGCCACCGCGCCCGACCATGCCATCAACCCTTCAAGGCTTTCAAACACGCGCTTGCGGTTCGGATCGAGTTGATCAAAGGCCCCCGCCCGCGCCAACATCTCGAGCGGCCGCTTGCCAATGCGTTTCAGATCACAGCGCCGCGCAAAATCCGTAAGGTCACGGAACGGCTGATCTTCTCGCGCCGCCACGATCAACTTCATCGCATCAACACCGACGTTTTTGAGCGCTCCCAGCGCATAGATCAACTTTTGATCGACCACATCAAAGGTGGCGAGCGAGCGGTTCACGCAAGGCGGCACCACCTCGATGCCCAGCCCCCGCCGCGTCTCGGCGGTATAAACGGCAAGCTTGTCGGTCAGGTGAATATCGCAGTTCATGACCCCCGCCATGAACTCCACCGGGTGGTTCGCCTTTAGCCAAGCGGTTTGATAAGACACAATCGCATAGGCTGCCGCGTGCGATTTGTTGAAACCGTAGTTCGCAAACTTCTCAAGCAAGTCAAAGACTTCGCCCGCCTTTTTTGCATCAATATTGTGCGTCGCCTTGGCGCCCTCAATAAATTTCGGGCGCTCTTTCGCCATTTCTTCGGCGATCTTTTTCCCCATCGCGCGGCGCAGCAGGTCCGCGCCGCCAAGGCTATAGCCCGCCATGACCTGCGCGATCTGCATCACCTGTTCCTGATAAACGATGATGCCCTGTGTCTCTTTCAGGATGGGGTCAATCGTCGGATGCAGGCTTTCGAGTTCCCGAACCCCGTGCTTCACCTCACAATAGGTGGGAATATTTTCCATCGGGCCGGGGCGATAAAGCGCCACAAGTGCCACAATATCTTCGATACAGGTGGGCTTCATGCGCCGCAGCGCATCCATCATCCCCGTCGATTCCACCTGGAAGACGGCAACCGTTTTGGCCCCCGCGTAAAGCGCGTAAGTCTTTGCGTCGTCGATCGGAATCGCGTTGATCTGGTTCTCGGCCCCCTCGGCAGGGGTATAAAGCGTTTCGCCCGAGGCACTCACATGCAGCGGCCGGTTTGACTTCAAGATCAGGTTCACCGCGTTTTGGATCACGGTGAGCGTTTTCAGGCCCAAAAAGTCGAACTTCACCAAGCCCGCCTGCTCGACCCATTTCATGTTGAACTGGGTCGCAGGCATGTCAGACCGCGGGTCTTGATAAAGCGGCACCAACTCATCTAAGGGCCGGTCCCCGATCACCACCCCCGCCGCGTGGGTGGAGGCGTTGCGCAACAGCCCCTCAATCGCTTGGGCATAGTTCAAAAGCCGCTGCACGACCTCTTCGGCCTTTGCGGCCTCGCGCAGGCGCGGCTCATCGGCCAAAGCCTTTTCAATGCTGACCGGTTTCACCCCTTCAACGGGGATCATTTTGGAAAGCTTGTCGACATGCCCATAGGACATTTGCAACACGCGGCCCACGTCACGCACCGCAGCTTTGGACAAAAGCGCACCAAATGTGATGATCTGGCCAACCTTATCGCGGCCATATTTCTCCTGCACATAACGGATCACCTCTTCGCGGCGGTCCATGCAAAAGTCGATATCGAAGTCCGGCATCGAGACCCGCTCGGGGTTCAAGAACCGTTCGAACAGGAGACTGTAGCGCAGCGGGTCAAGGTCCGTGATGGTAAGCGCATAGGCCACCAGAGAGCCCGCACCAGAGCCCCGCCCCGGCCCGACCGGAATGCCCTGCGCCTTCCCCCATTTGATAAAGTCGGCCACGATCAGGAAGTAGCCGGGGAAGCCCATTTGCTCGATGATGCCAAGTTCGAATTGCAATCTTTCTTCATATTCAGAGACCGGCACCGCATGGGGGATCACATCAAGCCGAGCGCGCAACCCCTCCCACGCTTGGCGGCGCAATTCTTCGACCTCATCATCGGCAAATTTAGGCAAGATCGGCTTACGCTTATAGGTGGCAAAAGCACAACGGCGTGCGATTTCAACCGTGTTTTCAATCGCCTCCGGCAAATCGGCGAAAAGCGCAGCCATCTCGGCTTCGGATTTGAAGTAATGCTGCGGCGTAAGGCGGCGGCGCGGCTCGCTTTGGTCCACATAGGCGCCCTCGGCGATGCAGATCATTGCATCATGCGCCTCATACATGTTCGATTTCGGAAAATAGACATCATTGGTGGCCACCAGCGGCAGCCCCATATCATAGGCCATTTCCACGAAAGGCCGCTCGGTGGCGCGCTCAGGCTCTGGCAGCTTGCCGCCTTCGCCCGGATGGCGCTGAAGCTCGACATAAAGCCGATCTGGATAGGCTTTGGCGAGCCGTTCCATCAAAAGCCGCGCCTTACCGGCTTGGCCTGCCTGCAAAAGCTTGCCCACCGGGCCATCGGCGCCGCCAGAGAGGCAAATCAACCCGTCAGAATGGGTTTCCAAATCTTCGACGGTGACTTGGGGCAACTCCCCATGCTTGTCTACATAAAGACAAGAAGACAGCTTCATCAGGTTCATATAGCCTGCTTCGGTCTGCGACAGCAGCACCACAGCCGCAGGCATCCGCGGCTTTTCACCCGGCGCGGCAGGGTCATAATTGACTGAGACCTGACAGCCCACAATCGGCTGCAACCCCGCCCCTTGCGCCAAAACAGAAAATTCGAGCGCCGAGAACATCACGTTCGTGTCGGTCACGGCAACGGCGGGCATATTCATGCCATCGCACATCTTGATCAGCGTCTTCACCGGCACCGCGCCCTCAAGCAGCGAATATTGGGTGTGCACGCGCAGGTGAATGAATCGGGGCTTCGTCATAGCCGCAGATTAGGCGGCGGGCGGGGCAAGCGGAAGGGGTTTGACTGCCCATTTTCTGACCATGTGGTGCAATATACGCCAGTTCAGGGGCCGAAAACCTTGCCACCCCGTTTTCCATCGGCAAAGCTAGCCCGATGGGAGCGCCCCCGTTCTACGCCGCATCGAGCGGGGAGGCGAAAATCAGGTATCGCGGCGGAACATGTCATGGAAATCGCGTTTCTTCTCAACGGAGAAACCCGCCGGGTGACGGTTAAGACCCCCGTGCAAAGCGTGCTGGATTGGCTGCGCGCAGAGGGGCTGACCGGAACGAAAGAGGGCTGCAACGAGGGCGATTGCGGCGCCTGCACGGTGATTGTGACCGATGAAACCGGTCCTCGCGCGGTGAATGCCTGCCTAATGATGATGCCGCAATTGGCGGGCAAGGCCCTGCGCACGGTGGAAGGTGTGGCTAGTCTACAAGGGGAGCTGCACCCGGTACAACAGGCGATGATCGACCATCACGGCAGCCAATGTGGGTTTTGCACGCCGGGGTTCATCACTTCAATGGCCGCCGCGCATACGAACCGGCGCACAGATTACGATGATCTTTTGGCCGGGAACCTGTGCCGTTGCACGGGCTATGCGCCGATCATTCGCGCGGCGGATGCGGCGGCGGAAGCGCCGGTGCCGGCGTGGATGCAAGGCGATCTCAACTTTGATTTTGCACAAATATCTTCGGGGTTGCCGGGGCAGAAAGACCCTGCCTTTTTGCCGCAATCCGTAGATGAGCTGGCCGATTGGTATGAAGCCCACCCGGATGCGACCTTGGTTGCTGGTGGCACCGATGTGGCGCTTTGGGTCACCAAGCAGTTGCGCGACCTGCCCGAAGTCGTGTTCTTGAGCCATTGCAGGGACTTGGCGCAAATCCGTGAAACGGATGTCGGCTATGAAATCGGCGCTGGCGTCACCATCGCCGCGCTGCGCGCGTGGGCCGAGGGCCCGCATCCGGCCTTGGCCGGGCTCTTGCGCCGCTTTGCCTCTGAACAAGTGCGGCAGGTGGCGACGATTGGCGGCAATATCGCGAATGGCTCGCCCATCAGCGATGGCCCGCCCGCGCTGATCGCGATGGGGGCGAGCCTTACCCTGCGCCGTGGGAACGTGCGCCGGAACATGCCGCTTGAGGATTTCTTCCTCGATTATCGCAAACAAGATCGGTTGCCGGGGGAATTTGTAGAAAGCGTTACGCTGCCCAATGCCGCCCCAGATCTGGCCTGTTACAAACTGAGCAAAAGGTTCGATCAAGACATCTCTGCCGTCTGTGGCTGCTTCAATATCACGGTTGAAGGTTCGATTATTGAAAGTGCACGCGTTGCCTTCGGCGGCATGGCAGGGGTGCCGAAGCGCGCCACGGCTTTTGAAAACGCCTTGATCGACCAACCTTTCACAGAAGAAAGCTTTGCCGCCGCGCTGCCCGTACTTGAGCAGGATTTCACCCCCATGAGCGATATGCGCGCCTCGGCAGCCTACCGCATGAATGCCGCGCAGGCGATGGCCTTGCGCTACAGCCGCGAACGTTCGGGCGCTGCCGTTTCGGTTCTGGAGGTGACGCCATGAGTGTTGGCAAGCCGCTCCCCCATGACTCCGCTCGGCTGCATGTGACCGGGCAGGCCCGCTACTTGGATGACATCCCCTGCCCTGCCGATACGCTTCATTTAGCCTTTGGGCTGTCGACCGAAGCCTCGGCCACGATCACCGCGCTCGACCTAGACCCCGTGCGGCAAAGCCCCGGCGTGGTGGCCGTGTTCACCGCCGCAGATCTACCGCATGCCAATGACGCCTCCCCCGCGCCCGAACCGGAGCCCGTTTTGGCCGAGGGAACGGTGCATTACCTTGGCCAACCGGTCTTTCTGGTCGCCGCCACCAGCCACCGCGCAGCGCGCATTGCGGCGCGTAAAGCAGGCATCACCTATGCGCCCAAAGAGCCCATTCTGACGATTGATCAAGCGCTTGCGGCCGAGAGTTGGTTTGAGGGCGGCCCCGTCACTTGGGCGCGCGGCGATGTAGACACCGCCTTGGCAACGGCCGTGCATATTGCCGAAGGCGCGTTTGAGATGGGCGGGCAAGAGCATTTCTACCTTGAAGGCCAAGCGGCCCTCGCGCTGCCCGGCGAAGAGGGCGTGACGGTGCATTGTTCCACCCAGCATCCCTCTGAAATCCAACACAAAGTGGCCCATGCGCTTGGGCTCGCGTTCCACGATGTGCGGGTCGAGATGCGGCGCATGGGCGGCGGCTTTGGCGGCAAGGAAAGCCAAGGCAACCATCTGGCGATTGCTTGTGCCGTGGCCGCACGCGCCACCGGGCGGCCGTGCAAAATGCGCTATGACCGCGATGATGACATGACCATCACCGGCAAGCGGCATGATTTCCGCATCCGTTACCGGATTGGCGCCGATGCGGATGGCAAGCTTGTGGGCGCCGACTTTGTGCAACTGGCGCGTTGCGGTTGGGCGCCAGACCTGAGCCTACCGGTTTGTGACCGCGCGATGCTGCATGCCGACAGTTCCTATTTCGTGCCCGCGCTGCGGATTGAAAGCCATCGACTGCGCACCAATACCCAATCCGCCACAGCTTTTCGGGGCTTTGGCGGGCCGCAAGGCATGTTAGGGATGGAGCGGGCGATGGATCATCTCGCCCGCGTCATTGGTTTAGAGCCCGCAGAATTGCGGCGGCGCAATTTCTACGTGCACCCCGGCTCCGCGCCCGTTCAAACCACCCATTACGGCCAAGAAGTTGATGATTTTCAGCTTCATGAGATGATCGAGGCGCTACAAAAATCCAGCAATTATGTGGCTCGAAAAGCCGAAATAGCGGATTGGAATAGCACAAATCCAACATTGAAGCGGGGGATCGCGCTTTCACCCGTTAAATTTGGCATCTCCTTCACGCTGACCCATCTCAACCAAGCGGGTGCCTTGGTGCAGATCTATTCCGATGGCTCCATCGCGCTCAATCACGGTGGCACCGAAATGGGCCAAGGGCTGCATCGCAAAATGGTGCAGGTGGCAAGTGCGGTTTTGGGTGTTGCGCCTGAAACCGTGCGGATCACCGCCACCGATACCGCAAAAGTGCCCAACACCTCGGCCACGGCGGCCTCGTCCGGCGCGGATATGAACGGGATGGCGGTGAAAGCGGCGTGCGAAACCTTGCGCGGGCGGCTGGCTGATTTCTTGGCCGCGCGGGAAGGCTGCGCACCAGAAACGGTAATTTTTGAAGGTGATGCGGTGCAGGCCGCAGGCAAGTCTTGGCCTTTTGCGGAGGTCATTTCAGCGGCCTATCAGGCGCGGATTTCGCTTTCGGCCACAGGGTTTTACGCAACGCCGAAAATCTCGTGGGACCGGGTCGCGGGCCGGGGGCGGCCCTTCCTTTACTTTGCCTATGGCGCGGCAGTGACAGAGGTGGTGATTGACACGCTCACCGGCGAAAACCGCATTTTGCGGGCGGATATTTTGCATGATGCTGGCGCAAGCCTGAACCCCGCGCTCGATATTGGGCAGGTTGAGGGCGCCTATGTGCAGGGCGCGGGCTGGCTCACGACCGAGGAACTCGTGTGGGATGACAAAGGGCGACTGATGACCCATGCGCCCTCGACCTACAAAATCCCCGCCTGTTCAGATCGGCCACGCATCTTCAACGTGGCGCTGCACGATGCTCCCAACCGCGAAGATACAATCTTTCGATCCAAAGCGGTGGGAGAACCGCCGTTCATGCTTGGTATTTCAGCCTTTTTGGCGCTGGGGGAGGCTTGCGCCGCTTGCGGGCCGCATTGGCCCGACCTGCAAGCCCCCGCCACACCTGAAGCGGTCTTGGCCGCCGTCCACCGGGCCGAGGGGCGGACATGAGCATACGGCTTGACCTTTTGACTGAGGCCACCAAGCGTGGCCCGTTCGTGCGGGTTTTGGTGATAGAGGTCAAAGGCTCCGCCCCGCGCGAACCGGGGGCGGAAATGCTGGTTTGGGCCGATCAGACGCAGGGCACGATTGGCGGCGGCACACTGGAATATGAAGCGATTGCCCGCGCGCGCGGCCTGCGCGCGCCGAAAGTGGAGCGTTTCGCGCTGGGGCCAGATATGGGGCAATGCTGTGGGGGCGCTGTGACCTTGGCGTTTGAGCCCGTACACGCCGAAACACTTGCCAAAATCGACGGCCCCGCCTTCGCCCGCCCTTTTGGTGGCGCGCCAGATATGCCCTTGGCCGTCCGCCAAGCCTTGGCCGAAGCGCGGCGCGGCGCACTTACCGCCCCCGTGTTGCGCGAGGGCTGGCTGATTGAGCCAATCGCCCCGCCGCCCGACCCGCTTTGGATTTGGGGCGCAGGCCATGTCGGGCGTGCGCTTGTCAACGTGCTTTCCCCCCTGCCCGATTGGGCGATCTCTTGGGCCGATACCGGGGCGGAACGGTTCCCCGACACGCTGCCGCCCAACGTCACGCCCCTCATCGCGGAAAACCCCGCTGATCTGGTAAGCCTCGCCCCGCCGCAGGCCCGGCACCTGATCGTCACCTTTTCCCATGCGCTCGATTTGGAACTTTGCCACCACATTTTGGGCAGGGGATTCGCGGGCTGCGGGCTGATTGGCTCGCAGACCAAATGGTCAAGATTTCAGCGGCGCCTTACGGAACTTGGCCATTCTTCCGCCCAAATATCGCGCATTGCCTGCCCGATAGGCGACCCTTTGCTCGGAAAGGCACCACAGGCCATTGCGATTTCGGTCGCCGCCGCGCTACTGAGAGAACGCAACATCAGAGCCGGAACGGCCGCAAAAGAAGGATGCACCGGGTGACGGGAGCATTGCTCAAGATCGAAGGGCTGACGAAGGCCTATCCGGGCGTCGTGGCAAATGACGGGGTCGGCTTTCAGGTCGCACCGGGGGAAGTTCACGCGCTTTTGGGGGAAAATGGCGCGGGCAAATCCACACTGGTCAAGATGATCTATGGCCTTGTGAAGCCCGATGCCGGAACGATGCAGTTCCAAGGCGCGCCCTACACGCCGCCCGAACCCCGCGCCGCCCGCGCCGCTGGCGTGGCGATGGTGTTCCAGCATTTTTCGCTATTTGAAGCGCTGCGCGTGGCGGAAAATGTGGCTTTGGGGATGGAAAACCCGCCGCCCATGCGCGCGCTCTCCACCCGCATCCATGAGATTTCCACCGCCTATGGCCTGCCGCTTGATCCCGCGCGCACGGTCGGCGATTTGTCGGCAGGCGAACGGCAACGGGTCGAGATCATTCGCTGTCTTTTGCAAGACCCGAAGCTCCTGATCATGGACGAGCCCACCTCTGTGCTGACGCCGCAAGAGGTGGAAATTCTGTTTGGCACGTTGCGCAAGCTCGCCGCCGAAGGCACGGCGATCCTTTATATTTCCCATAAGCTTGAGGAAATTCGCAGCCTCTGCGACAGCGCCACAATCTTGCGCGGCGGCAAGGTGGTCGCCAGTTGCACCCCGCGCGAAAATTCGGCCCGCGAATTGGCAGAACTGATGGTGGGCGGCGAGTTTGCCGCGACCGACCGCGCAGGCCGCAAACTTGGCGCAAAAATCTTTGAGGTCGCGCATCTCAATCTCGCGCCCATGAGCCAATTTGGCCCGGCGCTGAAAGATGTGTCTTTCACCTTGGCTGCGGGCGAGGTGCTCGGCATTGGCGGTGTCGCGGGCAACGGGCAGGAAGAGCTCCTTTCTACCCTTTCAGGTGAAAGCCCCTCTGCCCCCGGCACGGTCAGCCTCCATGGCCAAGACATTGCCGATTTGGGGCCGAATGACCGGCGCCGTTTGGGGCTTCTGGCTGCGCCGGAAGAACGGCTCGGCCATGCCGCTGTGCCAAACCTGAGCCTAACGGAAAACGCGATCCTCACCGGGACCGTGCGCCGCCCGCTTACCCGCAATGGATTTTTGAACATGGGCGCGGCGAAGCGCTTTGCCGAAGAGATCATATCGGGCTTTGACGTGCGCACACCGGGGCCGCATGTGGCCGCGCGCGCGCTCTCAGGCGGCAATTTGCAGAAATTCGTGATTGGCCGCGAGGTATTGCAAGCGCCCGAAGTGTTGGTGGTGAACCAACCCACATGGGGGGTGGATGCAGCCGCCGCCGCCTCGATCCGGCAATCGCTTCTTGATCTTGCCTCCAAGGGGGCGGCGGTGATCGTAATCAGCCAAGACCTTGATGAACTTATGGAAATATCCGACCGCTTCTGTGCCTTGAACGAGGGGCGACTTTCCGCCCCGCGCCCGACCGAAGGGCTTAGCATGGAAGAAATTGGCCTGATGCTCGGCGGCGCGCATGGGATGCAGGAGGCGGCACGATGATCACCCTCGTCAAACGCCCCACGCCGTCGCAATTTTGGGCCTATGCCACGCCGCTTTTGGCCGTGTTTGCCACGATGGTGGCGGGGGGAATTCTCTTTGCCGCTTTGGGCAAAGACCCGATCGCCGCGATCAAGGTGATCTTTTATGATCCGCTCTTTGGCCCGAATGCGGCCTATTTCCGGGGCCAATTGCTGGTGAAAGCGGGCCCGCTGATCTTGATCGCCTCGGGGCTTGCGGTGGGCTTTCGTGCGGGCATCTGGAACATTGGGGCCGAGGGCCAGTATATCATGGGGGCGCTCGCGGGGGCCTCTGTTGCGCTTGCGGCCTATCCGGCGGAAAGCCACTTGCTGTTCCCGGCGATGGTGGTGGCGGGCGCGCTTGGCGGCTGGCTTTGGGGGATGATCCCGGCGCTTTTGAAAACCGCTTTTGGCACCTCCGAAATTCTTGTTTCCCTGATGCTCGTCTATGTGGCGCAGAACTTTTTGGCTTATGCCGCCTTTGGCCCGCTCAAAAACCCGGACGGCTACGGCTTTCCCGGCTCGCGCAACCTGCAACAATATCCTTCTGCCCATAACCCCGAACTGATCGCCGGCACCGGCATGCATTGGGGCGTGGTGGCGGCATTTTTGGCGGTGATTGCCACTTATGTGCTGATGCAACGCCATATCGCGGGCTTTCGCATCCGCACGGCAGGCGAGGCCCCACGGGCCGCGCGGTTTGCGGGCGTTGTGCCCGCAAAACTGGTGATGTTCTGCCTTGGCCTTTCAGGCGCGTTCGCGGGCTTGGCGGGGCTTTTCGAGGTTGCCGGGCCCAACGGGCAAATCACCGATAGTTTCAACGCGGGCTATGGCTTCACCGCGATCATCGTCGCCTTTCTTGGGCGCCTCAATGCGGTGGGCATCTTGCTGGCCGGGCTTTTGATGGCGCTCACCTACATTGGCGGGGACATGGCGCAGCTGATGTTGGGCCTGCCCACAGCGGCGATTCAGGTGTTCCAAGGGATGCTTTTGTTTTTCCTCTTGGGATTCGACCTGCTCACGCATTACCGTCTTCGCCTCGGGAGGGCGCGCGCATGATCGGCGGCATTGATATCGTCACCCTGATTGCTGCTTTGATGGCGGCATCAACACCGGTGTTGCTGGCGGCCACGGGCGAGCTTGTGGCCGAAAAGGCGGGTGTGCTGAACCTTGGCGTGGAAGGTATGATGATCTTGGGCGCGGTCGCCGGTTTTGCCACCGCAGTCACCACCGGCAGCCCCGTTTTGGGCTTTATCGGCGGGGCGATTGCCGGGGCGCTTTTGGCCAGCCTGTTTGCGCTGCTCACTCAGATTTTGCTCTCGAACCAAACCGCCACGGGCCTTGCGCTCACGCTTTTTGGCTTGGGGCTTTCGGCGCTTTTTGGCAAAGGGTTTGAGGGCATTCGTCCGCCGCCCACCACCAAGATCGACCTTGGCCCCTTAAGCGATATGCCAGTGCTTGGCCCGATCCTCTTCCACCATGACTGGGTGGTTTATCTCTCGCTGATCCTTGTCGCGGTGACTTGGGCTTTTCTCAAATACTCCCGCATGGGGCTGATCATTCGCGCCGTGGGCGAAAACCACGATGCCGCCCATGCGCTTGGCTATCGGGTGATTGCCGTGCGGTTTGCAGCGCTGGCCTTTGGGGGCGCGCTTGCGGGCATGGGGGGGGCTTACCTCAGCCTTGTGCGCGTGCCGCAATGGACCGAGGGCATGACCGCTGGCGCGGGCTGGATTGCGCTGGCCATCGTGGTCTTTGCCAGCTGGAAGCCTGAGCGGGTGCTGATTGGAGCTTACCTCTTTGGCGGCATCACCGCGCTGCAACTCCAGCTTCAGGCCGCGGGCTATGCGATCCCGGTTCACCTTCTGTCGATGGCCCCTTATGTCATCACCGTGCTTGTGCTGGTGATTTTGTCTGCCACCCACCGCCACGGAGCCCCGGCCGCGCCGGCGGCGCTGGGGCGGTCGTTCCACGCCTCCAACTGAGGCACAAACCCCGCCTCGTGCGAGGCAACCACCCGGGCGATGCCGCCCAAAGCAAGGGAAGTTCCCATGGACCGCAGATCCTTTCTGAAAACCACCGCCGCCACCGCGACGCTTGCCGGGCTCGGCCTGCCCGCTTGGGCCTCGGATGAGCCGCTGAAAATCGGCTTCATCTATGTTGGCCCCGTGGGCGACATGGGCTGGTCGTATCAGCATGATGTGGGCCGCCGCGCGATCGAAGAAGCGCTCGGTGACAAGGTTCAAACCACCTATATCGAGAACGTGCCGGAAGGCCCGGATGCCGAACGCGCACTGACCCAGCTTGCGCTCGAAGGCAACCAGCTGATCTTTGCGACCTCGTTTGGCTTCATGGATGCCACCGTCAACGTGGCCGCGAAATTCCCGAATGTGAAGTTTGAGCACGCCACCGGCTACAAGCGCTCGGAAAACCTTGGCACCTATGACGCGCGCTTCTACGAGGGCCGCGCGATCCAAGGCACCATCGCTGGCCGCATGACCAAAACCAACAAAATCGGCTATATCGGCTCCTTCCCGATCCCGGAAGTGATCCAAGGCATCAACGCCGCCTATATCCACGCCAAGAAGGTGAACCCGGATGTGGAGATCAAAGTGGTCTGGGCCTACACTTGGTTCGACCCTGCGAAAGAAGCCGATGCCGCCGCCGCGCTGATCGCCGAAGGCTGCGATTTCGTGCTGCAACACACCGACTCGACCGCGCCGCAGGCCAAAGCGCAAGAAGCGGGCAACGTCTACACCTTCGGCCAAGCCTCCGACATGGAAGCCTTCATGCCGAGCCCGCGTGTCGCCTCGACCATCGACAACTGGGCGCCCTATTACGTCGAACGCGCCACCGCCGCGCTCGAAGGCACCTGGAGCGCCGACGCGACTTGGGGCGGCATTGGCACCGGCATGGTGAAAATCGGTGAGATCACCGAGGCCGTTCCTGCCGAAGTGAAAGCCGAAGCCGAAAAACTGATCGAAATGATCGGTTCGGGCGAATACCACCCCTTCACCGGCCCGCTGAACAAACAAGACGGCAGCGTCTGGTTGGCGGAAGGCGAAACCCCCGATGATGGCGCGCTTGCGGGCCTGAATTTCTTTGTGGAAGGCGTTTCGGCTGAAATGCCGAAGTGACCAACGAAAAAATCGTGCTAAGGTTGAAGGGTGGACTTATGTCCACCCTTTTTCGTTTTCCTTGAAGGCAATGCGACACATCTTCGCAACTCGTGCTTGACAGCCGCACCCTTCATATTCAGAGATATGCATGAAAATGGGCTTTGGCCCACAGCCAGTTCAGGGGAGGGACAGCATGGCTCATATCGTGGTTCTTGGCGCCGGTCTTGGAGGTGCCATTATGGCCTACGAATTGCGCGAACAGGTGCGCAAGGAAGACAAGATCACCGTCATCACCAAAGACCCGCATTACCACTTTGTGCCTTCGAACCCGTGGGTCGCCGTGGGCTGGCGGAGCCGTAAAGAAATCACCGTCGACCTTGCGCCGACGATGAAAAAGAAAAATATCGACTTCATTCCGGTGGCTGCCGAAAAGCTGCATCCGGAGGAAAACCGGGTTGAATTGGTCAACGGCCAATCGGTCAGCTACGATTACATCGTCATCGCCACAGGCCCGGAACTCGCCTTTGATGAGATCGAAGGCTTTGGCCCCGATGGCTTTACCCAATCCATCTGCCACATCGACCATGCCGAAGATGCGCGCGTGGCCTTTGAGCGGTTTTGCGAAAACCCCGGCCCGATCATCATCGGTGCGGTGCAAGGCGCAAGCTGCTACGGCCCTGCTTATGAGTTCACCTTCATCCTCGACACCGCGCTGCGCAAAGCCAAAATCCGCGACAAGGTGCCGATGACCTTCATCACCTCGGAACCCTATGTGGGCCACCTTGGTCTTGATGGCGTGGGCGACACGAAGGGCCTTCTCGAATCCAACATGCGCGAGAAGCACATCAAATATATGACCTCGTGCCGCGTCAAAAAGGTCGAAGACGGCAAGATGATCGTTGAGGAAATCAACGATGATGGTTCCGTCAAAGCCGAGAAAGAAATGCCCTTTGGCTATGCGATGATGCTGCCCGCCTTCCGCGGCATCAAACCGCTGATGGGGCTTGAGGGGCTGGTAAACCCGCGCGGCTTTGTGATCGTGGACCAGCACCAGCAAAACCCGAAATACAAAAACGTCTTTGCTGTGGGCGTTTGTGTGGCGATCCCGCCTGTGGTGCCGACGCCCGTGCCCTGCGGTGTGCCGAAAACTGGCTTCATGATTGAATCGATGGTCACCGCCACCGCCCATAACGTGGGCCGGATCGTGCGTGGGCTAGAGGCCGATGAGGTCGGCACTTGGAACGCGGTCTGTCTGGCCGACTTCGGCGACCAAGGCATTGCTTTCGTGGCGCAACCGCAAATCCCGCCGCGCAATGTCAACTGGTCGGCGCAAGGCAAATGGGTGCATTGGGCGAAAGAAGGGTTTGAGCGCTACTTCATGCACAAGCTGCGCCGTGGCACCTCGGAAACCTTCTATGAAAAGGCGGCGATGAAGGCGCTTGGCATCGACAAGCTGAAAGCCGTCAAAAAAGGCTAAGCGCAGCCCTTGCAAAAACGACGGGCGCAGCCTTAGCTGCGCCCTTTTTCATGTGATCAGATCAGACCAAGGCGGCCGCGCAGGGTGGAAAGATCTTCCGCCAGCGTGTTGACCAGTGCCGAAAGACGGCGGCGATCCTCATCGCTGAGGTGCTCATAGCTCACGAACCCCTCACCCTCGCGGTATTTGCCAAGCGTGTCGCGGACCTTGTCAAAGTTCCCCTCGACCGAGTTCAGGAAGGCTTCGTCTTCCACATGCGGGGCAAAGAGCTCGACAATCTTCCACGCGCCATCAAAGTTGCCGTGGAAATCCCACAAATCGGTGCGCGAATAGCGGTCTTCCTCGCCCGAGATTTTGGTGGCGGCGACTTCTTCCATCAGCACCGAAGCCCCGCCCACAACAACAGCCGGCGGGAAGGTCAGGCTGTCGATCCGGCGGGCCAGTTCTTCAATATCGGCCTGAAGCTTGTCCGCGATTTCCGTCACATGGTCGGTTTTGCCTTCGACCCAAAGCGCATATTCCAGACGGTGGAAGCCGGTGAATTCTGGATCCGCCTCGGCCTGTTCATAATCATCGGCGCGCGCATCAATCGGCGCATCAAGATCGGCAAACAGTTCTGCCACCGGCTCGATCCGCTCATAGCTGAGCCGGGTGGGGGCAAAAAGCGCTTTGGCTTTTTCAATCTCACCCGCTTTCACCGCTTCGGTGAAGGCGCGGGTTTCCTCGACCAACACATCGGTGTTTTCCGAGACATAGAGTTTGTATTCGGCAATCGGGCCAACAAGGTCGAGCGGCGCTTGTTCGGCGAGTGCGGGCGCGGTGGTCGTGGCCAGAAGGGCAGCAAAAAGCGGCAGGGTTTTCATCGGTTGCATCCTTTCTCAGGTCTTGCTTGGGGTGCGGCCAATGGCGTCGATCAGCTGGCGGCCAAGATAGTCATCGGGGGCGTTTGAAAAGCCGGGCGGGGCAAAGAAGTAGCCGCCCCCAACGGGTTTGATATATTCTTCAAGAGGTTCGCCATTGAGGCGCGTTTGCGCGGCAATGAAGCCCTCGTTCAAGCTCGCTTGATAGGCGATGAACAACAGCCCCTGATCGAGCTGGCCCGAACGCGTCACCCCGTTGGAATAGTTGAAGGGACGACGCAGCATCAGATGCCGTTCGCCGCCTGCATCACGCGGGTTCGCCAGCCGAATATGACTATCAAGCGGGGTCAGATCGCCTGCCGGGTCGGCAGCATATTCGGGGGTGTCTGCCTCAGAGCCGGTTGGATGATCCAGCGGCGCGCCGGTCACTTTGGTGCGCCCCATGATCCGCTCTTGCTCCAACAGCGGTGCACGGTCCCAGCGTTCAACAAAATTGCGGATCACGCGCACCGCCATATAGCTGCCGCCTGCGGCCCAGCCCGGCCCCTGCACCCAAAGCACACGCTCCATCAGCGCAGCATCCGCCGGGTCGGGGTTCGCCGAGCCATCGCGGAAGCCAAGGAAATTGCGCGCCGATTCCACCACACCGGGCGGTTGCGGCGCGATCACCGGCACATTGCCCTCTTGCTTCCAGCGCAGCACCAATTGGTCGGGCAGGTTCTTCAAGATATCGCGCAAGGCGTGGATGATCGTGTCTTGCGTATTGGCGCAGATTTGCAGCGCAATATCACCGTGGCACTGATCAGCGTCGAGCGCGTCATTCGGGAAGGAGGTCATCCGCGCCAATTGCGCGGGGCGATGCGGCGCCAGCCAAGGATGGCGTTCAAACAGCGAAGCCCCTAGGCCCAGCGTGATGGTGAGTGCGTCCGGGCGCAGCACCGGACCCAAAATGCCGCTATCGGCAGGCGGCAGTTTCGGGTCGAGTTCGGGCACCGCGCCACCGCTTGTCAGAAAACGAATGCGCTCGGTCAGGCGGCGCAACAACCGCTCCAAATCCGCAGGCGTATCTACAATGGCGTCAAAGCTTGCCACCATGCCCCAAGCCGGGCGGTTGGTTGCAATACCGGGCTGATGCAGCCCATAGGGTGAAACCCTATCCTCCGCCGAAGCGGCGCCTTGTTGCGGTGCGGCTGTGACTTGTGCTGTCTCCGCCCGCGCTGCCCCCAAAGCGAAGGGACAGGTTGCAAGACCCAAGCCCAGCCCCTTGAGCAGGGCTCGGCGGCTTTCGTTCATCTCGGACATTTTAAATCTCCAACGACAAGGCCCGGTTGACCCGTGAAAGCGCATCGGCCAAGGCGCCAAAGGCAGTGGCGCTGGCAACAGGGTCATAGGGGGTTGCGGTGACAATTTGCTCCGCCGCGCCGAAGGCGGCCTCGATGGCTTGGCCTAAAGCAGCATCGGCCCCGGCAATCAGCGGGAGTTCCGCGGCCATGGAGCGTTTGAGGCCGTCGAGCGCTGCGCCGAGCAAAGCGGCATCTGCCCCCGCATGGCGCGAAAGCCCCGCCGCAATTTGCCCCTCGGCCAGAATACTTGCCTGTTTCGCAGCATCCGCCGCCATATCTGCAGGGGCAGCTTTCAAGGCTTTGATCCGGGCTTGCAAAGCGCTTGCATCTTCGACCAAGGCATCAGCCAGCGGGGCAAGACCCGCAGCCGAGCCTTGCGCAAACAACGCATATTCGATCCGAGTGAGCCCGATAAAGCCGAGATCAGTCTCGCCATCCACCAGCATTTCGGGATGTGGCGCGATACGGTTTGTCAAATCTGCCGCGCGCAAAGACACCGGGCCAAGCCGTGCCCAATCTTGCGCGGCGCTCAGCCATGCGGTTTTCGCCCCATCCAAATCACCGGTCACCAATGCCGCATGCAAGGCTTTGGTAGATTTTGCGAATTTGGAACCTGCGCGCATCAATTGCACTTTCCGCTCGGCCAAGGGGCCGACAAATTCCGCCACCGGCGGGGCCGTTCGCGCCGCTTCACTGGCTGCGGTGGGGAGCACTTCAAGGCTTCCACGCGGGCTTGAAAGAAGCCCACAGGTGATTTCATAGCTGCCGGGTTTGAGCACTTCGGTCAGGCTGGCGGAAAAACCCGGCGCAATGTTTTCGCGCTCGGCTACCACCATTACCCCATCCAGAATTTCCCATTCCAAGGGCCGATCCGAGGCATTGATGATCTGAAAGGTCGTTTTACCGGCGGGCAGTTCAAGCGCGAAAGGCGCGCAGGTGTTGCCATCGACGGTAATCACCGTCGCATCGTCTGTAACCGGATTGATGCCCGCAGACACGCTCCAGAAAATCCCAATGCCGCCCATCGTCGCGATCACGCCTGCGGCGATCAACGTGTTCGACAATTTGCTCGACGGGGCCTGTTGCTCAGACGTGGTCATGGATCAAGCCTCTTGCGGTTGGGCAACGGGGGCGGGGCGCAGGAAGAACGGCAAGGTCAGCGCCAAGAACACCGCCCAAGCCAGAACCTCGCCAAGGCTGGGGGTTTCGTGATAGCCAAAGAGCGCGGCAAGGATGGAGCCCAAGACCGAAGACATCGGCAGCACTTGGCTCAGATCCCATGCGGGGGTGAGCGCAAGGTTCCACAGCCCCGCCTCATGCAGGCTGCGCAGCCCGCCCGAAAAGAGCCCCGCCGCCACGAAAAGGATGAAGAGCCCCGAGACGCGGAAGAAAAGCCGCAGGTTGAGCCGCAAGCCGCCCGCGTAAATGCCCCAACCGAGCGCGATGGAAAGAACAATCCCGGCCAACGCCGCCAAAGGTGCCTCTGGCCCCGGTGCTTGCTGGAAGATGGCGAGCAGGAAGAAAACCGATTCCAGCCCTTCGCGCGCCACCGCAAAGAACGACATCGCAATCAACGCCCAAACGGTGCCCTGCCCCGGACCCGACCGCGCAAAGGCCGCCTCGACCCCGCTTTCCAGCGTGTCACGAATTGAGCGGGCAGCAGCACGCATCCAAAACACCATCCACACCAGCACGCCCACTGCGATAAAAGCGACCACCGCTTCAAACGCCTCTTGTGCGCGCTGCGGGAAGCCCGCCTGCATCGCCTGAAGCCCCGCGCCGACAAAAAGCGACAGCGCCACCGCAAAGAGCACCCCCACCCAGATCGTTTTGATCCACGCGCCGCGCCCGGTGCGCTTGAGATAGGTGGCGATGATCGCCACCACCAGCGCGGCCTCTAGCCCTTCGCGCAGCATGATCAACAAGGGGGCAAGCATGACGGCTCCGACATTCCTTACTTTTCCTGTCGGATACTTTTTCAAAGTGATTTAGTCAACAAATATGTTTGAACGTGAGATTCATCGTTTCATCGGCATGTCGATAAGATCGGCGTGAAACAAAACGGGCGCAGCCTTGGCCGCGCCCGTCCAATCCTTCGCTTTTTTCGCCAATCACTCAGCGCTGGATGATCGTCACAGGCAAGACTTCGATCTCCCCCTTCGGCGCAGCGGTCGAGCCGCAAATGAGTTGGTAGTCTCCTGCGATCATCTCTTGGGTGACGGCGGCGGCGGTGCCCGGGGCGATACCCGTTTGTCCGGCGACCACCTCGCCATCGCGCAAGATTTGCCAATCGAGCGGCTGGGCGGAGCGATTGACAATATTGTAAGTCGCTGTGCCCGCACGCATTTTGAGCGCAGAGGGTGTACAACCGCTGCCATCGACCGAAATCGTGATCCCTGCCATCGTCATGGCGGTATTGCGGGCATGAACGTTCCACGCCATCTCAAACCCGCCGATGGCGAGCGCGATGCCGATGGCGATGCCATAGCTATAGGTATTTCCGATCCCGCGGCTTGCCGCCATCGTGCTGGCAGGTTTGGTGGTGTCCATCTCAGTCTTTGAAGTGTCTGAGGTCGTCATTCGTCAGGCCTCTTCATGGTTGGAAAATCGGTGCAGACGCAAGAAAAGCCGATGCGTGCTTTTCTTGAGGATAGAGCGCATCGGCTTGCTGCCAAGGCTCGGGCGGCGCAACAGGCGGCTTCGCTCAGGTTTTGGGCGCCTGCGGACGCAAAAACAGGCGCTCAAACTCGGCAAGCGGCAAAGCAGGGCTGACAACGAACCCCTGCCCCAATTCGCAGCCCATCGAGTCGAGCAAGCGCGCCTCGTCCTCGGTTTCGATCCCCTCGGCCAAAGTGGCGCAGCCAAATTGTTGCGCAAGCCCGGTGATGGTTTCCACGATCAACTGCGCATTGGGGTCTTTTTCGATATCGCGCACAAATTCCGATGCGATCTTGAGCATCGAAACCGGCAGCCGGGTCAAGTAGGCAAGGCTCGAATATCCCGTGCCAAAATCATCAATCGCAAGCCGCACCCCCATGGTGCGCAGCCGCATCAAAGTTTCAACAGCACCGGGCATCCCATGCGCCAGTTGCTCTTCGGTTAGTTCAATTTGCAAGCCAAGCGGTGGCGCACCGGGGGCGCATTGATGCGCGTGCACCAAAGCATCCGTCAGCGCCTCGGCCCAGCCGGGTTCGGCCAGATCCGCTGCGGTTTGGTTGATCGAAAGCTTGAACCCTTCATGCAAGGCCCCCGCATCGCGCCATTTAGAAAGCTGGGCAACGGCTTCACGCAAAACCCAACGATCCAGCATCGGCATCAACCCGGCGCGCTCAGCCACGGGCATGAAATCTCCGGGCTTTTCCAGACCAACGCCCGGTCGGTTCCAGCGCAAAAGCGCCTCTGCCCCGTAAAGGCTACGGTCTGCCAAACGAAAGAGCGGCTGATAATGCAGCACCAATTCGCCCCGT
The DNA here is from genome assembly GCF_900156655.1 of Rhodobacter aestuarii. GTDB lineage: Bacteria > Pseudomonadota > Alphaproteobacteria > Rhodobacterales > Rhodobacteraceae > Rhodobacter > Rhodobacter aestuarii. Next base: position 171,382 of record NZ_FTOG01000003.1, read on the forward strand.
TCCACCGCGCGAGAAAGCGCCGTGCGCAACTCCAATTCGCGCAGCGCTTTCACCCCCATCTCATGTTCGTAAAGCACCACAGAGCCGTGCGCGCGCTTGGCTTCGTACATCGCCAAATCGGCGTTGCGCAAAAGCGTTTCCCGGCTGTCCCCATGCGCCGGGTAAGAGGCGATCCCGATGGAGCCTGCGGGGTGGTATTCATGCAGCCCCGGCAAATCCAGCGGGCGCGCCAAATCCGCCAAAAGCGCACGCGCGAAAGCCTCTGGCTGATCGGCCAATGCGCCTTCCAGCAAGATCACGAATTCATCCCCGCCGATCCGCGCCACAAACTGTTGCCCGTCGACCGCGATCTGCAACCGCCGCGCCACCGCCTTGAGGAGAAGGTCCCCAATGTCATGGCCCAGAGAGTCGTTGACCGCCTTGAACCCGTCCAGATCAAGGAACAAAACCGCCAAGCCTCGCCCGCGCTGCTCGGCCGAGGCAATGCCGCCATCAATCCGCTCTGACAAAAAGGGGCGGTTTGGCAAACCGGTCAACAAGTCAAAATTGGCCAGCCGCCGATTGTCGGCCTTGGCCTGCCGCAATTGGCTCATGTCCGACAGAAGCGCGACGTAGCCAAGCACTGTTCCAGAGGCATCGGCCAAACGCGACACCCGCCCCAAGCAGGGCACAATCCGCCCCTCTGAACTGCGCAGGGCTATCTCGCCGCTCCAGTCGATGCCATTGGCGAGCGTATCGCGCAATTGCATCGCAAGCCCAGTGTCCCCGCGCAGCCTTGCACCGCCCGTGTCGAACAACAAATCGACCAACGGACGCCCGTCAATTTGTGCAAAGCCAAAGCCTGCCAACTGCTCGAAAGCCGTGTTAACGCGCAAGATCCTTAGGTCCGGATTGGTCAGCGCAATCGCATCGCTTGCATACTCAAAAACCATATCGGCAAGCTCACTGACCCGCCGCTCCTCGGTCACATCCCGCGATTGAGTGACAATGCCCATGACCTGCCCAGCCGCGTCAAACAGCGGACGTTTTTCGACGCGCACCCGACTGCCAGCCTCAAACAGGCTGCCACTGGAACGCGTTTCTTCAAACGAAAAGGGGCTTTGCGTGGCGCGCACCCGCGCATCTAGCTGATCATGCTTCAAAGCATCAATCAGCGGCATGAACTCGCGCCGCATATGGCCGATCACATCAACCGCAGTGCGCCCAAGATGCGCCAGATAAGCGCTGTTGACCTCAACCATCCGGCCTTCGGTATCTGCCACACAAAGGGGATCTGGCGAGGCGTCCAAAAGGTGGCGATACAAATCCACCTCGGGCCCGATGCCTTCCCCGGCGGGGTCCAGCACAAGCCACCATCTGGGCTCGGCCGCCGGATGGCTTTTACGGCAGCGCAAGGCGCTGAGCTGAACTGCGACCGTCTGGTCCTTATCCGAAGCCACATGCAACACGAGCGCACCGAGCGGATCATCGGCGCTCAGTTGAGTGCCCTCATCCGTAGGCAGACGCGCCACAAGCCGTGCTGCTTGCTGGCGGGTCAAAGCATGGCGCAGGGCTGCCGCGCCATCATCGCGCCACCGCGCCCCAAAGAACGCCTGTCCCGCCCGATTGGCAAAATGCAAATCCAACCCCGGACCGATGCACAAGACGGGCGCTGGCATCAGTTCCAGAAGATCGCGCAATTCCTGCATTTCAGCACGTTGGCGCAGATCATGTTCCAGCAAATCCAGCATCGCCATGGATTGCTCGGCCACATGCACGCGCAGCCGCGCCAACATTCGGCCAACCCCCTCGGCCATGCCAGCATGGGCAACCAGCGTTTCAACTTGCTCGAATTGCGTATCGATCGAGGCGCCTTGACGACCAAACCTCCCCTCCTCCGCTGTGGTGCGAACCGGCCTTGCCGTCGAACCTTGCGCAGGGGGGCGTTCACTCATGTCACAGCGGGCTCCTCAGAACTGTTTTCGCGCCAGCGGGTGATCTCAATATGGCTGACCACCGCGCCTTGGATCGGATCATCAAGCGGGCGCACATGCATCACGAACCAGCGCGGGCAATCGGGCGCATCGCAGGGATATTCGAGCGAGAACCGGCTTAAGCGGCCTTGCAAAACCGCGCGAATACCATCCACCGCACGGGTCGCGTAGCCACTGTCAATGGCCGTATCGCCCAGATCGCAATGCCCCACATAATTGACACCAACCCCGGTATGCTCGCTTCCCGGATCACCGTTTTCAGCGGCAAAACGGGTCCATGCGGCATTGACCAGCATAATGTCGCCCTTGTGATCCAGCACGGCGACATGCTCGGCCAGACCGTCGATCACCGCTTGCAAAAGCTGCAAGTTGCGCGTCTGGGTGATGTCGACAAAGGTCAGCACCACACCCTGTGCCGCGGACGAAGGCACCTTATAGGGCAGCATCCGCACCAGATAATGGCGCCCGTTGAGCCCGGTCACCTCACGCTCGGTCCGGGTCTGGCCCTTGATCGTGCGGCGCAAATCGTCGAGTAGCGCGGCATAGTCGAGCCGATGCGTGATGTCGCCCAAGGGCCGGCCAATATCCACATCGCGGATGCGGAACAAGTCCACCGCATCGGGGCTAAACCGGGTCACCCGCAGATCGGCATCCACAAAGATCGCCCCCATCGCCATGATCCGCGTGAGGCTATCAAGGTCAGCGTTGGAGCGGTTCAGCAGGTCGATCTTTTCTTGGTATTCGGCGTTGACCGAGTTCAGCTCTTCGTTGACCGACTGCAATTCCTCGTTGGCCGATTGCAGTTCCTCGTTTGAGGCCATCATCTCTTCGTTGGTGGCCTGCAATTCCTCGTTCGAGGTCTCAAGTTCCTCGATCATCGCCTGCAGGCTCTCGCGCGTCATCGCGAGTTCGGCCTCCAGCATTTCGATCCGTGCGCCCACCTCGCGGTCAATGTCGATCGCGGGCACATCATCTTCGTCCGAGGGCACCGTCTCAAAAGAGAGCAGGTAAAGCTTCACATCATCCGCGACCGCTTCTTGCTGCGCCGCCACCGGCATCACCTTCAGCCGCACCCAAAACGGCTCCGGCCCAGCCACGCCCTCGGCCAAGTGCAGCGGGTCTGACATGGCTTCTTCGCCCAGCCGCGCGGCCTTAAACAAAAGCGCCGAGGCCACGGGCAGAAGCGGCTCAATCAGCATCCGTCCGATCTCAAGCGTGGCCACGCCCTCGCGCAGCTTCATAAAACCGCTGATATCGCCATAAGAATGCAAGATTTCATGGCGTGCGTTGATCAACAAAGACGGCGGCGGCGCATAGGCTTTTTGCAGCGCCGCAAAGCCCCGCTCCATCGCGGTTTGCGGCGCATTTTCGCTCCGGCTGCGCGGCGGGCGCGGGTTGACGTAAAGCCCGGTTTTCCGATCCGTAAGCGGCGCCGAGCCAGAGCGCTGCGCCTGCCAAATCCGGTGGCGCGCCGAAAGCACGGTGAAATCGTCTTGCACCTGCACCAGCGCCTCGGACCCACCAAGGAACAGATAGCCGCCGGGGCGCAAGGCGTAATGCATCCGCTTCAGCGCGCGCTCTTGCGCCTCGGGGCGCAGATAGATCAGCGTGTTGCGACAACTGACCAAATCCATCCGCGTAAACGGCGGGTCGGAAAGTAGGTTATGGCGCGCAAAGACAATGGATTGGCGCAATTCAGGCCGCACCACAAATTGCCCCCCGCGCGGCGTAAAGAACCGCTCCAAGAAGGTACTGGGCAGATCGGCGGCGATGGTTTCGGGGTAAAACCCAGTCGCCGCCTGTTCAATATTCACCGGCTCCACGTCGGTGGCGAAAATCTTCAGCGTTGGCCAGCGCCCTGCCCGCTCAAACGCATCAAAGAAAAGCATCGCGATCGTATAAGCTTCTTCGCCCGTGGCGCAGCCCGCCGACCACACCCGCAAGGTGGAGCCCACAGCCGCCTCGGCCACCAAAGGCTCGATCACACGCTCAGAAAGTTCCGCAAAAGACTCAGGATCGCGGAAGAACGAGGTGACCGGGATCAGCATTTCGCGGCGCAAAGTGGCCAATTCGGCACGGTCTTGCGTTAGCAGTTCAAGGTAAGAGGAAAGCTCCGTGATCTGGCGCACGCCCATGCGCCGCTCAATCCGGCGCTGCACCGTGCCCGCTTTGTAATCGGTGAAATTCACCTCGCCAGAAAGCGAAAGAATTTCGACAATCCGCCCCAAAGCCTCCTGCGGCTCCAGCCCCTCAAATTGGCGCGGCAAGGCGGATTTACTGTCAGCCCCGGTTTTCGGCCCATCGGCGGCATCCGCCGCAGCCGCAGCCGCCAAGGCCGGGCGGCGCACAAGATAATCGGCAATCCACGGCCCGATCCGGTCGATATTCATTGAACTGTCAATGAAGCCTGTCGCGATGGCCGAGCGCGGCATACCATCAAAGCGCGCATCGCGCGGGTCTTGCGCAATCGCGACCCCGCCCGCCGCATGCACCGCAGAAACCCCGCGCGTGCCATCAGACCCCGTGCCCGAAAGCACCACTGCCACAGCGCGGTCGCCATAGCCCGCCGCCATTGAGGTGAAAAACGCATCAATCGGCAGCGAGAGCACGCGGCGATCTTTGGGCGCAAGCCGCAAATGCCGCCCCTCCAGCGTCATGATCGTGGCCGGTGGGATCAGAAAGACTGAGTTCGGCGCAAGCGCCATCTCATCTTCCACCGTCACCACCGGCATTTTGGTATGACGCGCCAAAAGCGAGGCCATGATCGATTTATGATCGGGCGACAGATGCTGGATCACCACATAGGCCGCACCCGTATCGGACGGCAGACCGGAAAACAGCCGCTCAAGCGCATCAAGCCCACCGGCAGAAGCCCCAATGGCAACGACGGCCTGCGGTCCTACAGCGGGATCTTCCATCATAAGAAGCGGAGGCTGCTCCCCCTCGGCAGAAGGCGTTCCGGCCTCTTCCGATAGAGCTTCCTTCCCCTGCCCAGTTGCGTTGGGTGCGGTGTCTTCCGGGGCTTCGGGAAGGGTCTCGTTCGTGTCGTCCATCGCCTCTTCTTTCCGGACTAGCCGCAGACGAAACCGCCGTGGGCTCCAGCTTTGCGCGCCTTCAAATTTTCAAGCCACAAGGGCCTGACCTACAAAGAGTTTGCGGGAACTTCCACCCTATGAGAGAGGCGGAACCCCAAATCTGTCAACTGAATTATCGCGCGCGGGTTGTAAGAGCCGCAATTCCCGCCACCCGGCGCGATAAGGTCAACAAATCCGCGGCAATTGTTCCCCCACCAGCATATCGACAATGCGCGATCCGCCAAAGGCCGTGCGCATCCGCACTTGCCCAGCGTGTTCGGCCACCGCGCGGCCCACGATGCAAGCCCCCGCGCCCTCGGGCCGCGCGCGCATCGCGGCAAGCACGGCCTCGGCCTGATCTTCGGGCACAAAGGTGACCAGCCGCCCCTCATTGGCGAGGTATAGCGGATCAAGGCCCAAAATCTCGCACATGCCCACCACTTCGGCACGCAGCGGCAAAGCTTCTTCCTCGATCACAATACCACAACCCGCCGCTTGCGCGATTTCGTTGAGCGCCGAGGCCAAACCGCCCCGCGTCAAATCCCGTGCCGCGCGCATATCAGGCGCGGCTTGCATCGCATCGGCCATAAGGTGGCCCAGCGCCGCGCAATCGCTTTCAATCGCGCTTGAAAGTGCCAAATCGCCCCGCGCGGCCAAGATCGTCGCGCCATGATCGCCCAGCACACCATTCACGATGGCCACATCACCGGGGCGCACAAGACCCGCCGCCATCTCACAGCCCGGCGCAATCACGCCCACACCGGCGGTGGTGACAAACACGCCATCGCAAGCGCCACGCCCCACCACTTTGGTATCGCCCGTCACGATGCGCACACCTGCGGCCTCCGCCTCGCGCGCCATCGTCGCCACAATCCGGCGCAACAGGTCAATCTCGGTGCCTTCTTCGATGATGAACGCGGCCGAGAGCCACAGCGGCTTGGCCCCGCCCACCGCCAAATCATTGACCGTGCCGCAAACGGCGATCTTGCCAATATCACCGCCCGGAAATTCAACCGGGCTGACAACGTAACTATCGGTGGTAAAGGCCAGCCGCGCACCGGGAACCGCCAAAGCCTCCGACGTAAGCCGCGCCTGATCTTCCATTCCCGGCGGCTGGAATACCGCCGTAAAAACCTCTTCAATCAGGTCCCGCATCGCCTTGCCGCCGCCGCCATGCGCCAACGTCACCCGCGTGTCTCTGAGTGCCATTTTCTTTGCTCCTGCAACGCGCTGCGGCTGTTCACTCCGCCGCCCGCGCGCCCCCATATTGCCAATAGGCCGCGCAAGCGCCCTCAGAACTTACCATCAACGCGCCCAGCGGCATTTCGGGCGTGCAGCCCTTGCCAAATTGCGGGCAGGCCGGCGGCTTCATGCGCCCCGTCATCACCGCCCCACAAGCGCAGCCCTCGGCCTCTTCGACGACAGCGCGCACGCCCGCATAGCCGATGGCGAATTTCTCTTCGGCGTCAAAGGCGCGATAGGCCTCCCGGATGCGCAGGCCAGAGGCATCAATCTCGCCCAAACCCCGCCATTCAAACGACGGGCGCTTTTCATACACATCCGCCATCGCGGCGATGCTGACCTTATTGCCATGCTCGGGCACCACGCGGGCATATTGGTTTTCCACCCGCGCCACGCCTTCAGCGATCTGGCGCAATACCATCAGCACCGATTGCAAAAGATCGGTCGGTTCGAACCCCGCCACCACGATCGGCTTGCCATAGTCTTGCGCAATGAAATCATAGGGGTGAATGCCAATCACCATCGACACATGGCCCGGCCCGATAAAGCCATCAAGGCACATATGCGGGTCATCCAGCAGCGCCTTAATGGGTTCCGGCACGGTGATGTGGTTACAAAAAACGCTGAAATTCGTCAGCCCCTCGCGCGCCGCCGCCTGAATGGCAAGCGCGGTGGAAGGGGTTGTGGTCTCAAACCCCAGCCCGAAAAACACCACTTCCCGCGCGGGGTTGCGCCGCGCAATTTCCAGCGCATCGAGCGGGCTATAGACCATGCGCACATCCGCGCCCTCGGCCTTTGCCTGCAAAAGGCTCAGTTTCGAGCCCGGCACCCGCATCGCATCGCCAAAGGTGCAAAAGATCACACCGTCTTTTTGCGCGATTTCGATGCATTCATCGACCCGCGCGCGCGGCAAAACGCAAACCGGGCAGCCGGGGCCGTGGATGAACTCGACCCCTTCATGGATCAGCTTATCGAGCCCATAGCGGAAGATCGAATGCGTATGCCCGCCGCAAATCTCCATAATATGCACGGGCTTTTCTTTACTGGCCCCGATTTGATCCGCCAGCTTGGCGATTTCGGCCAAAAGTGCCTTGGCCAGCGCCGGATCGCGGAATTCAGAGGCGAATTTCATGCCCGCCCCTCCAGCGCCGCATCGCCCGCCGCCATCTGCTCCAGCGCCTCTTGCGCCTCGCCCAAATCGCGCAGCGCGTCCAGCGTTTTCGCGGCTTCTTCTTCATCAATCAGGCTCATCGCAAAACCCACATGAATGAGCGCCCATTGACCAATGAGTCCCTCAAGCGGGCCCTCGGCCACGCAAGCCACATTCACCTCGCGCCGCACGCCCGAGACCTCGGCCATCGCGGCCATGCGCGCGGGATCGGTGATCTCAACGATCTGCCCCGGAATGCCCAGACACATCAGCTTTCCTCCTCTTCGGACACCCGCCCCGAAGGGTCGATGATGCCGTATCTTTCCAGCTTGGCGCGCAGCCCGACCCGGCTGAGCCCCAGTTCCGCCGCCGCGCGGCTTTTGTTCCAGCGGCAACGCGTCAGTGTTTCGCGCAAGATCCGCATTTCAATCAGTTCAACACGGTCTTTGAGCGTGCCAGAGGCCGTCATCACCTCTTCAGCCGAACGATCTGCGCCCTCTTCATTCGGAGCGGCCTGCAAAATGTGGCGCGAGATTAGATCAGCCCCAAGCGTATTTGACTGCGCAAACATCAGCATCCGCGTAACCTCGTTAGAAAGTTCGCGCAGGTTGCCCGGCCAATCGTAATTCTCAAGAAAATCAAGCGCCGGGCCATCAAAGCCTAGAACCGGCTTGCCGTGCCGCGCCGCCGCCTCGGCCAAGAAGTTCTGCGCCAAGATCGCCACATCTCCCCGCCGGGCACGCAGCGGCGGGATCGTCACCTCCCCGGTGGAGAGCGCATAATAAAGGTCCGAACGGAAGCTGCCCTCTGCCACCAGCGCGCGCAAATCGGCTGATGCGCCAGTGATCAGGCGCAGGTTCGTGCTCGCGGTTTCCTGCCCGCCAAGGGGGGTCACGGCACCTTCGGTCAACATACGGATCAGCGCGAGCTGCAGCGCCGGGCTCGCCGTCTCGATGCCGGCAATGAACAGCGTGCCCCGGTCAGCCTTTTGCGCAAGGCCAATCTTGGCGACGCCACCGGGCAAAATCCCCCGCCGCGCGCCGAAAAGTTCTACCATTGCAAGCTCTTCTGGCATGCCCGCAAGGTTGAGTTCGTAAAACGGCTTGTCAGAGCGCAAGGACACATAATGCATCGCCCGCGCCATTTGCGCGCGACCAGAGCCCGGCTCGCCGCGCACCAAAACCGGCACATCGAAACTGGCAAATTGGCGCGCCAGCGTCACCGCCTCATTCATCGCCGAATGCGGACTGCGCAGGATCGTTTCAAACCCCATCCCTTCGCGCAGCGCCCGACGACGCTTTTCCACCCGGCTTTCCTGGGTGGAGTTCAGCAGCCGCATCTCAAGCGAGAGGCGCTCGTTTTCGCGCGCCAACGCAAACATTCGCGCCGCGTTGCGGGCCGAGGCCAAAAGCTGCTCAGGATGCCAAGGCTTGGTCAAAAACTGGTGGATACCGGCTTCATTGATCGCCGTCATCATCGAGGCGCTATCGGTATATCCCGTAAGGATCACCCGCACCGTTTCGGGCCAGCGCTCGCGCACCTCGGTCAGAAAATCAACGCCCGTGCGCCCCGGCATCCGCTGGTCGCAGATGATCACCTGCACCCATTCTTCTTCCAAGATCGCCAGCGCCTCAGCGGCCCCCTTGGCGGTGAGGATATCAAAATCATCCTCCAGCGCGAGTTTCATCGCGCTGAGCGAATGCGGCTCGTCATCAACGAGCAATATCGCGGGGGCCGTCGCCGACATCAGCTTGCCTTGCGCGCAAGTCCGGCGCGCAGCCACTCAATCCAAGCCTGCATCCCCTCGCCGGTGCGGGCGGAAACGCGCAGCACCTCAATGGCGGGGTTCACGCGGCGAATGTTGGCTTCGTAAAGATCGAGATCAACGTCACAATGCGGGGCAAGATCGACCTTATTGATCAGCGCGAGCCCGGCCGCCGCAAACATATCCGGGTATTTCAGGGGCTTATCTTCGCCCTCGGTCACAGACAAAATCGCAACCTTTGCATCTTCGCCCAAATCAAAGGCCGCCGGGCACACAAGGTTGCCCACGTTTTCAATGAACAAAAGCGCGCCATCCGGCAGCGGCATCCGCGCCAAGGCCTGTTCGATCATCGCACCATCAAGATGGCAGCCCTTGCCGGTATTGACCTGAATCGCGGGCGCGCCGGTGGCCCGGATACGGTCCGCATCATTAGTGGTTTGCTGATCGCCCTCAATCACCGCCAAGGGGGCGCCCCCCAGCATTTCGATGGTTTTCACCAAAAGCGTGGTTTTGCCAGAGCCGGGAGAGGAAACGAGGTTGGTTGCAAAAACACCCTTTTTCGCGAGGTTTTCACGGTTCCGCGCGGCGTAGTTGTTGTTTTTGGACAAGATGTCCGTCTCAATCTCGACCAAACGCGCCTGTGTCATGCCGGGCACTTCGGTGCCAGCCGGGCCGTGACCAAGGTGAATGTCATGTGTGCACTCCGCGCCATGGGCGTGAATGGTGCCATGATCATGGGAGTGGCTGTGCGATGCAGCGGCGCCTGCTGCGGTAGCCAGCACAGCGAAGGGCGCTTTCGGGGCCGCCATCGCCTGCCCCGTCTTTTCCAGATGCGCCTTGAATTGATCTTCGACGCTATGGCCACCACAGCCGCAAACCGTGCACATCAGAGCACCTCCAGATCTTTGATCCGCATTTCGTCGCCCCCTTGCACCAACAGGCGCGCGCCGCCGCAATTGGGGCAGGTATCGAGACGATGTTCAACTTCTACTGTTTTTTCGCAGTCAAAGCACAAAGCTTTGCCCGGAATGTTGAGAATTTCGAGTTCGGCCCCTTCGGCGATGGAGCCGTTCATCACCACGTCAAAGGCGAATTCGAGCGCGCCGATCTCTACCCCCGACATGCGGCCAATTTCGAGCCGCACCTTGGTGACCCGCTCAAACCCTTGCGCGCGGCCTGCGTCTTCAATGACCGAGCGAATGCCCTCAACAATCGACATCTCATGCATTGGCAGCCATCTCCAAATGCACGGGGAAGCACGGGTCCAGAATATCCACGACCAAGGCCGCCAGCTCGGCCTTATTTGGCGGCAGCGCGGCAAGGCTTTGGTCCAAAGCCCCCCCTTCGACCAGCAAATGATCGGTGGGGGTCACGCGCGCCAAACGCGCCAAGCGGCCCTCTTCAGCATCCGCGGCCAGTGCATAGGCGCCGCGTGCCGCCGCCACAACGGCAGTGCCATCTGGGCGCAATTCAGAGGGCAAGGGCGCCTCGGCCAAGCGATGCAAATCAATGATCCGCCCCAGCACGCGCCACAACGGCCCCCGCCCCCAAAGGGTTTCTGCTTGGTGCATCAAGGGCGCATCCGCCACCCGTCCTGCGGGCGAGTTTTCTTGCGGGATCAAGGTCATCGGATTGGTCAGCGGCGGCAAGTCGGCCACCGCATCACCGGGCGAAAACCGATGCGCAACCTCGGCCAAAAGCGGCGCGACCCCTTTGCCAGAAACCAGAAAAGCCGCCAGTCGCTCGGGCTTCGGCCCGCCCCAAATCCAGTCTTGCAACACGGCGCCACCTTCACCCCAATTCTCGGGCAGGGGGCGGGGGGGAAGGTCCAACAAACGCGGCCAGATCAGGCAGATTTTGGCAAGGTGGTCGCGCAAAATCTCGCGCTGCGCCAATTCCGCTGTGCCGTGCAACCCCAAAGCCAGCCGCGCGGCATGACCTTGCGCCGCGCCACAGAGGTTGAAAAGACGCGGCAGCAGTTCTGCCGCCTCTTCAACCGGGCGCCCAATCAGCAATTGCGCCAATGGCAACGGGTCGGGCGGCGTGATCTCTGCCACCAGCCGTGCCCCGTCCGAAGCCAGTCGAATACCGAGATCGGCGCTCACGCCGTGCCCTCCTCCGGCTTGTCGCTCGCAAGCCCCGCTGAAATCAACTGACGGCGGCTGGGTTGCGCCAGCGCCTCGGCCCGGGCTTGCGCCTCTGCCTCTTCCGTCTCAGCCGCTTCAACCGCAGCCAATTCCGCCTCCCGCGCGGCGCGAATATCGCCCGAGCGGGTGGTTTCGGCGCGGTTTTCCTCTTTGAAGAGTTCCCCCATCACCGCGCGGGCGACATCGCGCGCCTGCATCTGGGTCTGGAAATCCCCCATAGCGGAAAAGAGCGCGCAAGCCTTATAGCCGCCCACCATTTCACGCCGGTTGTGAATGAATTCATAGGTGCCCGAGGGGAAGCGCAGATCTTCCTTATCGCCCGGCGTCAGGGTGGACCAATCCTCCCCCTCGCCCGGCAACAGCACAAGGTTCATGAACCAAGGCGACATCAGCACGCCCAGACCGCGCCCCTCATAGGGCATAAAGCCCACCGCCTCGATCGAAAGAGCCTTGTTCACCAGCGGCACATCACGCATTTTCGCGTGCCAAATCTCGCGGAAATCGGCGACCAAAAGCGCGACTTGGTCGTCGATGCGCTTTTGCTCAATCAGCCCCGGCGCGCCGGGGTCTGACTGCACAATGAACTGCTCTTTCGGCGCATCGCAATTGGGGCAATGCCAATCTTCAGGCAGCCCCGCAAAGGGCGTTCCGGGCAGGACTTGACGAAAATCATCGCCCTGCGCCGGGTCATAGGGCGTCCAACAGATTTTGCATTCCATGATCGCCTGATCAGAGATGCGGTCATTGGCGCCCAAATAGCTGCCTTCAAACCCAGCGCGTGGGGCGGTCATCGAATGGCCTCCAGCACTTCGCGAATGCGGCCCGCGCTGTCTTCCAGATCTTCGCGCGCGGCAAGCGCCACTTCGGGCATGGTGGTCACCTCAAACGTATCAAGGATCAGCGCATCCATCGAATTGAAGAACTGCACGCGCCACACATGCGGCAGCGCGGTCGCGGTGATCCGGCAATTGCCATAGCCGCGCGACAGGATCGTGACCGCGCCTTCGCCCGCCGTTTCATCAAGCCAAACAAGGTCTTGCTCGGTATGGGGCAAGAGCGAGAGGTTGATCACATGCGGCTCGCCACCCATGTAACTTGCCGATTTATCGAGCAGTTCGGCCAAGAGCGCGGGGGCGTTCACAACGCCTTCGCCACGCGGATGGCTGGCCCCTTTGGCGGCACGGAACGGCTCGAAAGCGCGGCTAAGCGAATCTGCGGGCACGTTCGCCACTTCGATCCGGTCCACGCCCGCGCCTGCTACGTTCCAAACACCCGCAAAGACGGATTCTTGCACCATCAGCGCGGGGATACCGCGGATCTTCATCGCGACTTCGCCCTGCCCCATCGTCTCAGCAATCAAGGCACGGTTTTGCGCATCAAGCCCCGTCAGATCAAAGCTCGCCATGCCGCCCACGGCCACGGCTTCACAAGCCGCCGCAATGTCAGACAACAGCTTCAGCGCGGGCGCCACGGCAGAGCTATCTTCGACCTCAGGCAGATGGCTTTCATAGGTGCGCATCCCCTCGGGCAGTTGCATGTAGCCCAGCTCTTCTTGCTCTTCGGGCTGCGAACCGGGGCCAAAGCCAACGGGGGGCAGATGGAAATTCGAAACCATGGCTCAGCCTTTCGCAGTCAGAATATGGGAGGTGCGGGCGATGTAATCATCCCAATCACGGATCTTTTCGATGCCGCCCAAAAATTCGCCTTCCCGAAAGAAGATAAAAGAGGGCGTTTTCAACACGCGGGTTTCCTCCCGCAGGGTGGTTTCGATGCCATCGCCCACCACGGCGCAGTCAAAGCCGTTTTGAAAGGCTTGGCGCAGTTCGGGCAGCACCACGGCGGCATCGGGCGTTTCAAGGTTGCGCGCCGCATCACCGGGCACAAAGAGGCAATGCACGCCGGGGCGGCGGGTAAACTCGGCAAGATCCGAGCCGTTTTCGAGCCGAGGATAGGCGAATTCTTCGGTCAGCCGCGTGACCAGCGGGTGGATTTTACCCGATTTGGGCGCGGTATCGGGCATGGCAAAATCGTGCATGGGAACCTCAGGCAGTGGTCTTGCCGGCATCAAGCGCGGCTTGCAAATGGGGCGGAAGTTGCGGGCTGCGGCTTTCAAGGTCAGCGAAGGCTTCGCCCAGATCGCCGCCCTGCATCAGGCTGCGCAAGCCCCCCAAAGCGGCAGAGATTTTTTCGGCTTCCTCCGCCGAAATGACCTCGCGGGCGGCGCCCAGAAAGGCCAAAATCCAATCACCGGGCTGCGCCTCGGGGGTGAGCGACAGATCGACCATGCCGGGGACACCATCTTCGATCACATCGCCGCGGATGCCATCCACCGCGATCAGTTGCACAGGCACACCAACGCACATCAGGCACGGACCTTTGCTGCGCTGGGGAAGAAGCGGTAATCGCCAATGCGGCAGGCATCATCTTCGGCGGGGCGACCTTGTTCATAAGCATCGCGGGCGAGCGAAGGGTCGACCAGATCATTGCTGGGCGTCGCGCCCTCGGTGACGGTGATGCCCCAGCTGGCGAGTTCGCGCACCGCTTCGGCAAGCGCGTGGGGGATTTGCGCGGAAACGGCGGGGCGCAGGCTGCCTCCGTAATCCTCGAGCTCCACCGGCTGGCAGCCGATCAGCGTCATATGTTCTGGGCAATAGCCCATCAGTTGCGCGGTCGCGATCACGTCTTGGAAGCCGGTCTGATGCAGGCTCATTTTCTTCGCCCCCATGAAGGCAGGCACATCGCCATCGCGCATCGTCACCAAAGTGCCGGGCGTCAGGCCAAAATCGACCGCATCAAAAACCAAGAGCGCATCGGCCTCTTCCAGAAACGGCAGCAGGTAGAGCCCCTGCGTGCCACCATCCAGCAGGCGAACATTTTCGGGCAAAGCATGGGTTTGCGACATGGTTTCAACGCAACGCACGCCGAAGCCCTCATCGGCCCAAAGCACATTGCCAATGCCAAGAACGAGCACCCGTTCGGGCCTGATTTCTTGCATGAGTCCCCTCCCTGGACCTGTCTGCGACCGCGCGCAGATGCGCCGCGAAATCTGAGGCTACGGACACACCTTCCCGGCGCCGCAAAACTGCAGCGTTGCCACCGTCACCCCAATAGGCGCGGCGCAAATAGCGGGAAAGCGAGTCGCAAAGACCCCTCTTCGGAAACCTTGTTACCAAGTTAGCGCGACAATTGGAAGCATGATTTCCACGAAAAAGCCGGGCGTGAGAGACTCACGCCCGGCCCAAATCTGTTCTTCAGATCACTCGATCCGGTCGTCTTTGAAGGTCCGATGGCCCGAAATCATGGTGGAAACCATGGATTGACGGCTCATCACATCTTCGCGGATCGCGGCATAGATATGGATGATCGCAAAGACCACGATCGACCACATGCCAAGGTGATGCAAGGTGTGCAGCCGCTGGCTGTTTTGCACGAGCCCCAACACCCAACCAAAGAGCGTATCGGGAAGGCTGCCCTGCCCCGCACCTTCGGCATAAAGCGCCCAGCCGGTGATCATCATGAAGGTGATGCCCAACGTGATGAAGGTGAACATCGCCATATGCGCCAGAGGGTTGTGGCCGATGTATTTCTTCGGCTCTTCCTCAAGGAACATGTACCACTTCAACTCGAAGATAAATTCCTTCCAGTAGCGCAGGTTGAAGATCGGCACATAGAACATCTGCCGGGCGTGGCTGTTGCCCACAAAGGCCCAGTAGATCCGCGCCAAGAACCCGATCGAAAGCACCGTGCCCGCTGCGAAATGGGCAAAACGCATATAGCCCATCACGAATTGGTTCGTGGCTTCCGAAAACTCCATGCTCGGCAGCGGGGCCCCGATCAGGTAGCCCGTCACGCACAGGATGGTGATGCACAGGGCGTTGACCCAATGCCAGATCCGCACCGGCGCCTCATACACATATACAGACGTGCGGCGACGGATGCTTTCAAGGTCTTCAAGGGTGGCGTCCCCGGTCAGACGAGACGCCTCAAGCATCTCCTCCGGCCGGACCTTTGGTTCGTAGATCCTTTCGTCAGTAATCTTCCGCATGGCGCCCCCCTTTACCGCACTTTGACGGTGGTGAGCGGCGCGCCATCGGGCGACATCACATGGGTCGAGCAAGCAAGGCAGGGGTCGAAGCTGTGCAGCGTGCGCAGAATTTCCACCGGCTCTTCGGGACGCTCCATTTTGGTGTCCAGAAGCGAGGCCTCAAAGGCGCCGATATTGCCCTGACTATCGCGCGGCGAACCGTTCCAAGTCGTCGGCACGACGCATTGATAGTTCTCGATCCGGCCATCCTTGATGCGGACCCAGTGGCCAAGCGCACCGCGCGGCGCCTCGGTCATGCCCACACCTTTGGCCTCTTTCGGCCAGGTTTTCGGATCCCACTTTTCGACATTGGCGGTCGAGCTGTCGCCGTTTTTGATATTGGTGATCAGCTTGTCGAAGAAGTGCTTCTGCAAACGCCCGCAATATTCGGATTCGAGCGCGCGCGCCGCGGTGCGGCCCAACGTCGAGAACAGCGCCTCGACCGGCAGGTCCATCGTGCGCAACAAGCCTTCGACTTGGTTCTTGATGTCTTCGTGACCCTTGGCATAGCCGATGATGTAGCGCGAGAGCGGCCCCACCTCCATCGCATGGCCGCGCCAACGTGGTGCCTTGATCCACGAATATTTCGCGCTTTCGTCGATTTCTTCGATATGGGTCCGGGTGCCTTTCAGGTTCGGGCCCAGTTCGAATTTCGGGTTCGTCTCGCCATCCCACGGATGCAGACCTTTGCCCGGCTCGCCGTAGTCATACCACGAGTGATCGACAAATTCCTGAACCTGCTCGGGGTCACGCACATCAACGTCATGCACCTCATTGAGGTTGCCATTGATGATCGCGCCGCGCGGCAGATGCAGTTGATCGGCGCTGAAATCATTCGGATGCTCCGGAATATCGCCGTAAGCCAGAACCGATTTCGACGACAGACCACCGCCATAGAGCCAGTTCTTATAGAAGCCGCCAATCGCCACAACGTCGGGCAGATAGACGTTCTTGTTGAACTCCATGCATTTGTCGATGATCGAGGAAACGAGGTTGAGCCGCTCCATGTTGATCGCGCCAACCGCGCCCACGCCGTGCACGTTGATCGCGCAAGGCACGCCGCCCACAAGCCAGTTCGGATGCGGGTTCTTACCGCCAAAGATCGTGTGGACCTTGACGATTTCTTTTTGCAGATCAAGCGCTTCAAGGTAGTGCGTCGTCGCCATCAGATCGGCTTCGGGCGGCAGAAGATAGGCCGGGTTATCCCAGTAGCCGTTCTTGAACAGCCCCAACTGCCCGCTTTCGACGAACTTTTTGAGCCGGTTCTGCACATCGCGGAAATAGCCCGGGCTCGACATCGGGTGGCTCGGGCTGACCATCTGCTGCAGCTCCGAGGTCGCCTTCGGATCGGCGCGCAACGCATTGACCGGGTTCACCCAATCGAGCGCGTGCAGGTGGTAGAAGTGCACGATGTGGTCGTGAATTTGCAGCGCCAACTGCATGATGTTGCGGATCGAGTTGGCGTTATCGGGAATGGTGATCCCCAACGCATCTTCCACCGCGCGGACCGAGGTCAACGCGTGGGTGCCGGTGCAGACACCACAGATCCGCTCGGTGAAGGCCCAAGCATCGCGCGGGTCGCGGCCCTTCAAGATCACTTCAAGGCCACGCCACATGGTGCCGGTGGACACCGCATTGGTGATGATACCTTCATCGTTGACGTTCACTTCGCAACGCATATGGCCTTCGATCCGGGTGACAGGATCAACGACGACACGCTTGCCGGAATTGTCGAGGGTGAAGCCGTTCGGCGTTTGGGTCGTCATGGCTTACGCCTCCTCGGTCTTTTTCTGGGCGCGTTTGAGCGCGGATGCAGCGGCATGAACGGCAACGGCACCGCCCACGACGGCGGTGGTGGCAAAGCCGATCTGGTCCGCCGTCGCCTCAATGCCGAATTGCTTGATGCCGGTCACACGCTCATAGAAGCCGTGCTGATCCCAGAACCCGTCTTCCGAGCAGCCAATACAGCCGTGGCCCGATTGGATCGGGAAGCTGACCCCTTCGTTCCAACGCACCGTCGAGCAGGCGTTGTAGGTGGTCGGCCCTTTGCAGCCCATTTTGTAAAGGCAATAGCCCTTGCGCGCGGCCTCATCGTCCCATTGCTCGACGAACTGCCCCGCGTCAAAGTGCGGACGACGGTAGCATTTGTCGTGGATGCGCTGGGAATAGAACATCGCCGGGCGGCCTTGGCGGTCAAGCTCCGGCATCCGGTCAAAGGTCAGCATATAGGTGATCACCCCGGTCATCACCTCAGCAATCGGCGGGCAGCCGGGCACTTTGATGATCGGCTTATCGGTGATGACCTTATGCACCGGGGTAGCTTGGGTCGGGTTCGGCGCGGCGGCCTGCACACAGCCATAGGACGCACAGGCCCCCCAGCTGATGATCGCTTTCGCGTCTTTCGCAGCGTGGCGCAGCTTTTCAACGAACGGCTTGCCGCCGGTGATGCAGAACATCCCATCTTCGTTGAGCGGCGGGTTGCCCTCAACCGCGAGGATGTAATTGCCCTTGTATTTCTCGATCGTCTCTTCAAAGGCGGCTTCGGCAGCATGGCCCGCAGCAGCCATCAGCGTGTCGTCATAATCGAGCGAGATCATCGACAGCACGACATCTTTTGCCAGCGGATGCGCCGAACGGATGAAGCTTTCCGAACAGCAGGTGCATTCAAGACCATGCACCCAGATCACCGGGGTACGCGGTTTCGTTTCCATCGCATGGGCGATTTTCGGCACAAAGCTCGGACCAAGCCCCAGCGCCGCAGCGGTCAGAGAACAGTATTTCATGAAGCTGCGGCGGGTGATCCCCTGACGCCGCATGACATCATAGAAGGTTTCGATTTGCGACAATTGTCCCTCCCTTGCCTGGGGCCGGCCAGACATCCCAGGCGCGCCCTTGGTAGGCTTCTGATTGTGCCGATTGACCAAGGTAGAGCCATTAAGAACTGACAAAATGTCGCAGAAAAAATTATTGTTTAAAAACAATGTCGTGTGATTTTGTCACCGCAAATTTCCGAAAGAATACTATCCGATTAACTTTCCACTTCGAAAGCTATGTTTCCAATTTTGTCGCCGCGACCAGCGCCTGACCGAAGGCGAGCCCCCCGTCATTTGCGGGAATCTGACGTTGCGTCAAAAGCGGAATGTCAAAAAGCTTTTCAGCCATAAGTTGTGACATCAGCGCGTTTTGGAAAACACCACCAGACAGCGCCACCGCCTGCGCCGCGCCGCTCTGCACAAACGCACGCGCACGGACCGCAAAAGCCTCGGCCAAAGCTTCATGCGCGGCATAGGCGAGCCCGGCCGCATCGCCCCCCTCGGCCAACTGCAAAAAGAGCGGTGCCGGGTCAATCTCTGCGCCCTCCCCCGCGAACCTGATCTGCGGCGAGGCCTCGGCGCGGGCGGCCAAGGCTTCCAACCGCATCGCCGCCTCGCCCTCATAGCTTTGTCCCGCCGCGCACAGCCCCAAACAGCCCGCGACCGCATCAAAAAGCCGCCCCGCACTCGAAGAGAGCGGCGCATTCACCCCTTTGGCGGCCATTTGGCGCGCAATTTCGCGCGGCGCTTTGGGAAAGAGCGCATCGGCCCAATCTGACAGCCCCGCCGCATCAAGCCGCACCAGCGCATTGCGCCACGGCTCCATTTGCGCGCGATCCCCGCCAATCAGCGGCGCGGGCTTAAGCCAGGCGCGGCGCTCAAACCCTGCATAATCGCCCAAGAGCAACTCGCCCCCCCAAACGGTGCCATCGGGGCCAAGACCCAAGCCATCGAGAATGATCCCGGCCACTTTGCCACCATCGCGCGGCCAAAGGTTTTCGCCCAACACCGCGGCCAAATGGGCGTGGTGGTGTTGCACCTCAATAAGCTGCAACCCTTCGCGTTCGGCACGTTCCGCCCCGTGGCGGCTTGCGCGGAAATCAGGGTGCAGATCGACCGCCACCGCTTGCGGCTGGTGGTCAAAAAGCGCGGCATAATCGGCATCGGCCTGAAGATAGGCTTCCCATGTCAGCGCCTCATCCAACTCGCCCAGATGGTGGCCCAAAAGCGCTTGCCCGTTTTTGATCAGACACAGCGCTGCTTTCATCTGCCCACCACAAGCCACGATCTGCGGCGCATCTTCAAACCCCGGCGGCAACGGCAGCGTGCCCGGCACCTGACCACGCGCGCGGCGCAACACCATTGGCGGGTCAACGCGCAGCACACTATCATCCAGTCGCCGCGCAATTGCCCGGTCATGCATCACGAACGCATCGGCAAAGGGGGCAAGTTTCTCGCGCGCCTCGTCATTGCCCACCACCTGCGGCTCTCCCGAAAGGTTGCCCGAGGTCATCACGAGCACACCCTGAAAGGCATCCAGAAGCAAATGATGCAGCGGCGTATAGGGCAGCATCACTCCCAGTTCCGTCATCCCCGGCGCAACATTGGCGGGGAGCGTGCCAAGCGTCGGCATCAACACAATCGGCGCGGCGGGGTCTTTGAGCGCGCTCAGCGCCTGCGGAGAAACGGTCACGATCTGCGCCAGATCACCTTCCCGGCACATCAGCGCAAAGGGTTTGGCCGGGCGGCGCTTGCGGGCGCGCAACTCTGCCACCGCGCGCGGGTTGGCGGCATCACAAGCCAGATGAAAACCACCCAACCCCTTGATCGCCAACACCTCGCCCGCGTGCAGCCGCGCCACGGCGAGGGCCAGCGTATCGCCCGGCACCTCTTGCCCGCCCACCTCCAGCCAGATGCGCGGCCCACAGGTGGGGCAAGCAATCGGCTGGGCGTGAAAGCGCCGATCAGCCGGGTTTTCATATTCAGCCCGGCATTCGGGGCACATCTCAAACGGGGCCATCGTAGTGCGCGCCCGGTCATAGGGCAGGCTTTGCAGAATCGTGAAACGCGGCCCGCAATGGGTGCAATTGGTGAATGCATAGCCGCGCCGCCGCCCGTGGCCACGGATTTCCTCTAAACATGCCGGGCAGGTCGCGGCATCGGGTGTCACCCGCGTTTCCGCCCCCGGCTCGCCCGAGGCGATAATCTCAAACCTGTTCGGTAAAGCCTCAAATACGGCGACAGACACCTCGACCGCATCCACCCGTGCCAAGGGCGGGGCCTGCGTTTTGAGCGCCTCGGGCAAATCGCCCACAGGCCCAAGCACGCGGATCAGCACCCCTTCGGCATCATTGAGCACCGCGCCGCGCAGCCCTCGTGCCTGCGCCAATTGCCAAACGAAGGGGCGAAACCCCACGCCCTGCACCTGACCGCGCACGCGGATCTGCCAGCCCTGCTCTTTCATCTTGCCTCAAATCTCTCGGGGGTCCGGGGGCAGCGCCCCCGGCTTTCCCGACAGTGTCAATGCACTGTGCAGACCATGCAAGGGTCGAAACTGCGCACGATATGCTGGACCGACACGGGTGTGTCTTCCCCCTCCATCACTGGCGCCCCAACCAGCGCGGCCTCCAACGGGCCGGGCACGCCCTGCGCATCACGCGGCGAGAAGTTCCATGTGGTGGGCGCGATAATCTGGTAAGAGGCGATCTTGCCCCCGTCGATCCGCAGCCAATGGCCCAAAGACCCGCGCGCCGCCTCCACCAGCCCCGCGCCGGTGCCGTTTTCCGGCACAGCACCATGGTGCATAAACACGCCTGCGGGGTCGATTTGAGCCGCCCATTGCTCCATCAATATCTGCGTGCGGGCAAGCTCCAGTAGCCGCGCGGCCACGCGTGCCAAAACGCCGCCACCCGCCAGTTCACGCGCGAGCGGATGACCATCAATCACCTGCCGCGCCAGCGCGCCCACCTCAAGCGGTTCGCCCTTCATGCGCGGCGCCTTGCACCATGTATAGGCCACTTCGCGCATCGCCTCATCCGGCTCGGTCTGACCCTCGAACGGATGCGCGGCCCCGCCCAGCATCCATGCATGGCTTAGGTCTTCAACAATCCCGCTCGGATCAACTGGGCTGAGCGTACCCGCACACCACAGACCCGGCGCAAACCCATGCCCTTCGGCCAACGGATAGGCTCCAAAGCTCAAATACCGCCCTGAGCCCCGGCCCAAATCGGCAAGCCCCGTCTCGGCTGCGATTTCAAGAAAAAGGCCCACATCGCCATGCTGCCAGCGCATCAACGCGTCAATGCTGCCCAGCGCGACGAACTCTTCGAGCGATCCGCCAAACACCTCTCGCTCAAGATATTTGCGGAACTGGCGCAGGCTGGTTTCGATACGAAGCTTGTCACGCGGCCCCGGCGCGCGGGTCACGCCCCCCGGCTGCAAGGCAAGCGTATGCGGCCATTTTCCCGCCATCAGCCCCAAAATATGCATCAACTGCGTGCGCGCCTCAATCGCCGCACGCCCCGCCGCGCCATTGATCGCGGCAAAGCGCTCCACCGCCAAACGATACCATGGCTGCGCCGCATAAGCGGGCCGCGTAAAATCGGGCATGAAAAACAGGTTGAAATGGAACAGGTGATCTGCGGCGTTTTCCACCGCATGGATCAGAGCCGCCATCAGCGCCCCTTGCGGCGTCGGCACCAGCCCCGAAGCCGCCGCCAAAGCTTGCGCCGCCGCCGCCGATTGCGAAATCGAGCAAATCCCGCAAATGCGCGGTGTCACCGTTAGCGCATCGCTTGGTGCGCGCCCCTCCAGCATCCGCTCAAAACCCCGGTAAAGTGGCGCGTTGACTTGGGCCGAGGCCACCCGGCCCTCCGCCAGATCAAGCTGCACCTCAAGATCGCCCTCAACGCGGTTGAACGGCCCCACGACCAGCCTTGGTGTCTCGCTCATCGGCGCCCCTTCGGTTTGCGATGCGTGGGGGCCACCTCGACCCGCGGCGCCACGGCGTTTTTGGCGATCCGCTCGGGCGTGGCCGCTTTGGAAAGCGAAGCCAGCGCCATGAACCATGCTTTGGGCATATCGGAAGGAAGCCCCACCGGAATGCCCGCGACTTTGGGCGTTTCCACAAAGGGGTGGCGTGGTTCTTCAAACTCGGGCGCAGTACAGGCAATGCAGGGGTAGCCGCCGCGCGTGCAAGAGCCCTCCCCATTCCACGGGCGAATGTTGCAATCCCCCACCGCTTGTGTGCCCACGCAGCCAAGGTTTTCCATCATGCAGCCATGATCGGAAAGCTGCACAGCGGAGGCTTTATACTCGTAATATTCGTTCTTCGGGCAGCCGTGGTGCACAAGGTGCTGCGCGTAAAACAAGGGTCGCGCAAAATCATCGAGATCCGCCTCGCGCAGCCGACCCGCCGCCAAAAGCATCAGCGTTTCCGTTACCCAACCCGGATGCGTCGGACAGCCAGAGACATTCACCACCGGCAGGCCTGTCGGGTCGCGATAGTCCTCGGCCAGAACCCCGCCGACATGCGCACCTTCATATTGCACGCCAATCGCGTCTGAGGGGTTGCCGCCCGCCGAGGTCATGCCGCCATAGGTCGCGCAGGTTCCCACCGCCACCACATGGCGCGCGCGGGGCGCCAAGGCCCGCACCCAATCCAGCATCGACCGCCCAGTGCCCGAAACCATCTGAAACCGGCCCGTGCCCATCGGCCCGCGCGCAATCGCGCCCTCGATCGCCAGAATATCCAGCGGGGTTTCGCCGCTTTCAACGCTTTCAAGGAGCACGCGCACCTCTGCCCCGCTTTGCAGGCTCAGCGCCGGATGCCACAGAAATTCCAGCCCCGCCCCTTCGAGCGTCTCCAAAAAATCGGGCGCCTCTGCGCAGAGCGCAGACATCGTACAGCCGCCGCAACCGGCGGCCTGAAGCCAAAGGATATTCATGGGTCTTCCTTGCCGGGGTTTGGCAAATGATCAGGCAAAGGCTCTGCCCCGGGCTGCGCTGTGTGCCGCGGCACGATCCAATCAAGTGGCGCACTCTCTTGCCCGCTCGCCCCGAGCGGCAGATCAAAGCAGAAGCTCGCCCCTCCTAAGGGGCTTTCATTTTCCAGCCGCAACCGCCCGCGGTGTTCTTCGACAATCTTGTAACTGATCGACAGCCCAAGCCCGGTGCCCTTGCCCACCGCTTTGGTGGTGAAAAACGGATCAAAGATCGTTGCGGCAACCGCTTCGGAAACGCCCGGCCCATTATCTGCCACACAAAGCTCGCCGCGCGCCCCCGCACGCCGCGCCGTGATACGGATTTGCGCACCGCCCATATCTTCAAGCGCATCAGAAGCGTTCTGGATCAGGTTCATCACGACCTGCTGGATATGGCCGGGGCGCCCGCGCACGATCAGTTCAGATTCGCCCTCAAAACTCACATCAACCAGTGTTTTTGAGCCGCGCCGCACCCAGTCAGACGCCACTTGCGCCACCGAGACCAGATCGAAATCGACCATCTCGCCGCTGCCTTCTGCCGAAAGCCGACGCAAATCCTCGACGATGTCGCGCACCCGCTCGGCCCCATCGCGTGCGCCCTCAATCGCGGTGCGCAGGTTCGTCACCTCGCGGTCGAGCTTCATTTCATCGCGCAGTTTGATCAGCTCATCACGCGAGGCGCCTTGCTGAACTGCGGCGAAATAGGTTTCAAACTTGCCCGCGTAGCGTTCCAACGCGTGGGCATTGGCGTAGACAAAGGAAATCGGATTGTTGAGTTCATGCGCAACCCCCGCCAAAAGCCGCCCCAGCGAGGCCAGCTTTTCGTTGCGCACAAGCTGCGCCTGCGCCGTAATCAGCGCCTCATGGCTGCTTTCAAGCTGCGAATAGGCTTGCCGCAACTCCCCCAAAGGCCGGCCCGTCAGCACGTAGCCAATGATCCGTTCCCGCTCATCACGGCGTGGGCTGATCGACAGTTCCAACGGCGCCGGGCCATCGGGGCCGATCAACGCGACCTCCACGGTCACGGTGGTGCGCCGGTTCGTGGCATCGGCCATTGCGCTTTCAATTTGCGCGCGCGCAGCAGGTTCAAACATCTGCAAAAGCGCGCGCCCCGCCCATGCGCCGGGCGGCTGGCCGGTCAGCGCATCGACCGAGGCGGAAGTTTCCAACACCTCTCCCGCGCGCGAGGCCACAATCAACGCGTCTGAGACCGACGCGAGGATAGAACCCAGAAATGACCGCAAATCCTCTAACTCGTGGTTTTGCCGCTCTAGCCGTTCCTGATAATCGACAAGCTCGGCCCAAGTACGGTCCACCGCCGAGAGCACCTCTACCCAAACATTATCGCCCGCTTCCGGTGGCAGCATCGCGCCAAGCCGGGCCGGGTCGAGACTGGGCAAGTCGTGGCGGGGCAAGCTTTCCTTGGTGGGCATGATGTCCTGCGCAGCGAAAGGCTCTGCGGATTTTGGCTGAAGCTAGCATATCCCCTGTCGGTGATCGCGCAAGGGGTGAGAGCACACAACTTTAGGCTTAACCGGCCCGTCCGCTCGGGAAATGCCCCCTAGACAATCGCGCCGGGCGGCAGGCAAGCAAGCTCAATGGCGGCAAGAATTTCTTGTGCCTCTTCGGGCTCAAGCTTGTCCCAAGCCATGCCCGCATGGACAGTGACGTAATCGCCAAGCGCGGGAGCCTCGATCATCGCGACAGAGATTTTCCGCGCGTTGCCCTCAAGCGTGACCTGCGCCATTTGCCCTTCCAAAAGCGCCTCGATCTGAACTGGAACCCCAAGACACATGACCGCCCCCTATTCTGCCGCCGGGCGCAATTCTTGCGCCGTCGGGGGGACGATCGTTTCGGCCCCACCTGTCTGCGCGGTGTCCCACTTTTCAAGCTCGGGCGAAGACAGAAGCGGGATCAAAAAGCCCCAAGCATCCGCGAGGTTAGAAAGCGCCTCGGGGCTAAGCCGTTCTTCAAGATCAAAGTTTTCTCCCCGCAGGCACAAAACGAACGAGGGCGGCGGGTCGTCGTTCATCACCTGCCGATAGGCCTCAAGCACCGATTCCGGGCCCACCCCGTGGCTGGTGTGCGTCATGATCCGATGCGGCGCAGTGCGGGCAAACACATAGGGCCCCGGCGTGCCGCGCCCGGCATCAATGAACAGCACGAAATCTTGGCCCACCAAGTCGAGCGCGTGTTCGACCTGAAGCTGAAAATCCTCGATCAAGGTGATATGCGTCCAGCCAGAGGCCGCAATCCGCGCCGCCATCCGAGGGCCCAAGCCATCATCGCCCCGGGTCTCATTGCCCCAGGCGAAAATCACCACGCGCGGGCTTACCCCGGAACGGAGCATGAGACACCTCCGTCCATGCCGCGCCGCACATCTGACAAAACGATCCCGTCGGCATCGACCAATTCCACCTGCAAGGGCATCAGCCCCAGTGCGTGGGTCGCGCAAGAAAGACAGGGGTCATAGGCCCGGATCGCCACTTCGATGTGGTTGAGAAGCGGCTCTGTGATCTCATGCCCATCCAGATATTGCACGGCGACCTTGCGGATCGCCTCGTTCATCGCCTGATTGTTGTTGGTGGTGGAGACGATCAGGTTGCAATAGGTGACCAGATCATCTTCGCCCACCTTATATTCGTGGAACAAGGTGCCGCGCGGCGCCTCGATCACCCCCACCGCATGGAAGCGGCGCTCCCCCTTATCGGCCATCAGATCGGTGGCAC
This sequence comes from Rhodobacter aestuarii, assembly GCF_900156655.1. Lineage (GTDB taxonomy): Bacteria > Pseudomonadota > Alphaproteobacteria > Rhodobacterales > Rhodobacteraceae > Rhodobacter > Rhodobacter aestuarii. The sequence continues at coordinate 197,341 of NZ_FTOG01000003.1, forward strand.
AGATCGTCGGATCGTCCAGCAGATTGCGGATCAATTCTGCCGCGTGCAGCAACTCCACCAGCCGCGCCCAATGATAAAACAGCGTCCCATGAAGCGGCTTGCCGCCCCCTACAGCCAGGAGCCGCTGGCGTTCAGCCTCTGCCCTCTCGGAGGTTAGAAGATCACAGACCTGAATCCGTGCCAGCGGCCCCACCCGGTACCAGCCCTCCTCCGAGCCGATCGCCTTGATATGGGGGAATTTCATGTAGCTCCAGGATTTCACTTCCTCCTCAAGCACATCCCGGTAGCTTGCGTCTTTCACACGGTCGAAGATGATAGTCCCGGCCGCGTCGCGGGCGCGCAACGTGCCGTTGTAGTAATCGGCCGCCCCCGAGGCATTGACGAGGCCGAGCATATTCCCAGCCACTTCGCCGAAGTGGTTGTAGAACGCGGGCTTCGTCTCATGCAGCCGTTCCACCATGCGAATGGCGCCCACCGTCCAGTCGATCACCTGATCGACATCGGCGCGCAGCATTTCGCGGTCATCGCGCGACAGCGCTTTGTTCATGCCACCGGGAACCGCCCCTGTGCCATGTACCCGTTTACCTGCGGTCGCGCGGATCACCTCTTGCCCGAAGCGGCGCACCAAAACGCCCTCGGTCGCGATTTGCGGGAAGTCTTCCAGAACGCCCACGATGTTGCGCCGGGTCGGTTCGCTATCGAACCCCAAAAGCAAATCGGGCGAGGCCAGGTGATAGAAATGCACCGCGTGGCTTTGCACCATCTGCCCGTAATGCATCAGCCGACGCAGTTTTTCCGCCGTGGGCGTAAGCAGGTCATAGCCCGCGATTTGGTCCATTGCCTTGGCTGCGGCCAGATGGTGGCTCACCGGGCAAATGCCGCACAAACGCTGCACCGAGACCGGCACTTCCCAATAGGGGCGGCCTTCGATGAATTTTTCAAACCCGCGCACTTCGACGATATGCAGGCGCACTTGATGCACCTTATTGGCCTCATCAAGCAAGATCGTCACCTTGCCATGCCCTTCCACGCGCGTGACCGGGTCAATCGCGACACGGCGCAACTTGCGCGGTTCGGAGGCAGTTTCAAGAGAGGCGGCGAACATCGGCAGGCTTTCAGTCGTAGCGGAACAGGTCGTAATCAAGGCGCGGCATCCGCCCCCCGATCAGATCGGTGAGATATTTCCAGAGCGTGTCCCCTGACGGCGGGCAGCCGGGGATGAAATAATCGACCCGGACGACCTCGTTGACTGGCCTTACCCTGTCGAGCAGGAGCGGCAGTTCTGGGTCGTCCGGGACGCAAGGCAGCCCCTCGTCAATGTCGCGGTAGACATCTTCAAGCATCTCGCCCACATCGAGATGGTTGCGTTGAGCAGGCAGGCCACCATTCACCGCGCAGGCACCAAGCGCGATGAGTATCTGGCAGTTGGCGCGTAACTCGCGCAGCACATGTACATTTTCCGAATTCGCCACGGCCCCTTCGACAAGGCCAATATCGCAAGGCCCGCAGGTCTTGATATCGGTGATCGGAGAGCGGTCGAATTCGACCAGTTTCACAAGCTCGGTGATGCGCGCATCAATATCGAGCAAAGACATATGGCAACCAAAGCAGCCAGAGAGCGACGCCGTGGCGACCCGCAATTTGCGCGTGGTCTCGGCGGTATCGGGGCTGCGGTCCAGCGTGGGGGCTTGCATCGCTTAGCCCTCCTGCGCCGGTGCGGGATGCTCGATCTGATCACGGATCGAGGCCCCGTCATATTTGCGTCTGCCGATGGGGGCGGTGAAGCCGACCCGCTTCACCATAATCGCCCCCACCGGACAGACCTCTGCCGCCTTATCGGTCGCGGCGAACGGCGTATCGCCCAGCAGACCGGAGGCAGCGTTGACCACAAGGTGCGATGCAGGACCACGACCGGCGAGGGAGAAGACCTCTTTACCGTCGATGTCGCGGCTCGCGCGCACACACAACTCACACTGGATACAGCGGTTCCGGTCGAGCATCACTTCGGGGTGCGATGCGTCGACGGGGCCGCGATCGGGGAAAAAGTGTTGGAAATGGTCGTTGAACATCTCCAGCTCATAGGCCATCGCCTGAAGCTTACAATTCCCCGATTTCTCACAGCCGGGGCAGAAGTGATTGCCCTCGACAAACAACATTTGCAAAAGCATCCGGCGGCGCTGGTTCAGCTCGGGCGTGTCCGAACGCACCTCTTGCCCCGGCATGGCCGCGATGGTGCAGGCAGAGCCGTTGCGCCCGTTCACCACCACAGTGCACAGCTTGCAGCTGCCATGTGCGGAAAATTCCGGATGGAAGCACAGATGTGGGATGAAAACGCCTGCCGCGAGCGCCGCTTGCAAGATCGACTGGCCGGGCTCGAAATCCACCCGCTCGCCATCAATGGTGAAGCTGTTGCGGATGCTCATGCCACGCCCTCCAGATGCGCTTGCGCATCTTCGCGGCTCGTCACTTGGCGCGCGCGTTCGAGCGCCGCATCAAGATCAAAGGCAGGGGCGAAATCACCCGCCATCAGGCGGCGCTCATAATCGGGGCGGAATTTTTGCAACGTATCGGCCACCGCATTGCCAGCGGTTTGCCCCAAACCGCAATGGCTTGAGGTCCGCATCACCGCGCCAAGGCGGGTGAGTTCATTCAGCTCATATTGCGCGCCAAGCCCCGCCGCGATCTTATCCATGATCGAGGCCGAAAGTGCACAGCCCACCCGGCACGGCGTGCAGAAGCCGCAGCTTTCATGCGCAAAGAAATGCATGAAATTGCGCGCCACCTCGAACATATCGCGCGAGCGGTTGAACACCATGAACGCGCCCGAGGTCGGCACATCTTCAAAGGCAATCCGGCGACCAAATTCATGCGGGGCAAGCGTCATGCCCCCCGCGCCCGAAATTTGCACCGCCGCAACATCGGTCGCGCCGCAGTCATCGAGCACGGTCTGGATGCGCACCCCAAAGGGATATTCGTAAACGCCGGGCCGCGCCACATCGCCCGAAACCGAAATCAACTTGGAGCCGGTGGATTGCTTGGTGCCCAAAAGCGCATAGGCCCGCCCGCCGATGCGCATCACCTCAACCACTTTGCACAGCGTCTCGACGTTGTTCACCACGCTTGGCATGTCGTTATAGCCGCGCGTTACCGGGAAGGGCGGGCGAATACGCGGGCGACCCGGCTTGCCCTCAAGGCTTTCGATCAGCGCGGTTTCTTCGCCGCAGATATAAGCGCCCGCGCCCATCTGGATTTCGATGTCAAAATCAAACCCCGGCACGCCCAGCACATTGGTGCCTAGAAGCCCGCGTTGGCGCATCGCGGCAAGCTTCATTTCCAAAGGCGCGCGCAGATAATCATATTCGCCGCGCAGATAGATCACGCCGTGGCGCGCACCAATCGCATAACCGCCAATCGCCATACCCTCAAAAATGCGTTCGGCAAAGGAATTGAGCAGCACCCGGTCTTTGAACGTGCCCGGCTCGCCCTCATCGGCATTGCAGATGATGTAGCGCGTCTCAGCTTCAGCCTCGGCGCACAGCTCCCATTTCATCGCGGTGGTGAAGCCCGCGCCGCCGCGGCCGCGCAGATTGGAGCGGCGCAGGTCATCGAGTACGCCTTGGGGACCCAGCTCGATGGCCTGCGCCAGTGCCTTGCCGGGCACATAAGAGGTGCCCAGCAGGCTCTCGGCCCGGCGGATACGGTCCGAGATCGTAAAGTAGTGACTTGGCCAGTCTTCCAACGGCGCACCATCGCGCATCAGATCGCAAATCTCGTCGATCCGTCGCGTGGTCAGCCGCACAATCTGGCGGTTGTTGATCATCAGCGCCGGACCTTGGTCGCCCATGCCGGTGCAAGATGTGGTGTCGATGCTCACCAACCCATCGGCACTGACTGCGCCGCGCCCCACTTTCATGCGGCGCTGCATATGCTGGCGCAGCGCGACAGAGCCCAGCATCCGGTCGATGATGTTGTCCGAGAACAACACCCGGTAACGGCCCACCGGGCGGTCATAAAGGAAGGCGTAGAATTGCACGACCGCATGGATGCGCGAAATCGGCATGCAGAGTTCGTCCGCCAAGAAGGCGGCAATCTCGGGCGAAATCCAACCCGCCTCGCTTTGCGCCGCGCGCAGGATCTGAACGAGCCTGCGCGGGTCCTTGCGATGCGCGGTCAGTATCTGGCCGAGCGTGTCATCGAGACCCTGCAAAATGGTCCTCCGCTTAGAACACCTTAAAAATGCGCCTTGGCGGGGGGGCGGTTCAAACGAAAACACCGGGCAAAATTCGGCCCGTCGGGGCCCTAAAAACGGAGCCGCGCGACCGTCAAAAGGCGTTAGGTCATGCGGACTGACATTTTCGTCAGTTTCGGTCATAACGGCGGCCGCGCATTTGGGCGGAAGCCCTGCCACTGACCGCCCCACCCGCACAAAAACGCCCGAAGGCAGCGCGCAAAAAAAACGAAAGCACGCTTTATTTCACAGGGCTAGATGAAGGTGCACAGGCGCAGAGTGAACCGCCAAGAATATGGCACCGCTTCGGACCTATCCCCCTGCCAAACGGGCAGCATCGGCCACGGAAACACATTCACGAATTGCATTTTGGAGTGCGGATTGCGCAATTTTTCAGCTAAAAGCTGTAATAGCTTTTGAAATATACGCCTCCAAGGCGAAAATCGAGGGTGGTTCAAAATCTTCCACCAAGACCCCAAGGCCGGAAGTAAACCTTCCACAAGGCCAAATTGCACCATTTTTTTATAGAGATTCGAGGTGCGCGCTCGCCCTCAGACCGGGTGGATATGAGGGTGGGCGTGGAAATGCGGATGGGCATGGATTTCCGCCGGGTGCAGCACGCCCTCGCGCAGCACCATCGCACGGGTCGCGATCTCAGCCACAAACGCATCATCATGCGACACGAGCACCATCGCGCCCTCAAAGGCGGCCAGCGCCGCGCGCAGCCGCGCGCCGTTTTCGGCATCGACCCCATTCGTTGGCTCATCAAGCAGCAACACATCGGGGCGCATTGCCAAAAGCCCCGCCAAACAAACGAGCCGCTTTTCCCCGCCCGAGAGTTTATGCGTGAAGCGCTCCGCCAGATGGGCAAGGCCCAACCCCTCAAGCGCCGCAAGCGCAGTTGCCCGCGCCTCTTTCTCAGAAGCGCCAAGGTTCAGCGGGCCGAAAGCCACATCTTCCACCACGCTTGGGCAAAAGAGTTGGTCATCACTGTCTTGGAACAAAAAGCCGATGCGACGGCGGGCGGTGCGGAAATCGGCCTCGCGCGCGCAGTCTTGCCCAAAAAGAACGACCTTGCCCGCCGCTGCACGTTCCAAACCAATGATGGTGCGCAAGAGCGTGGTTTTGCCCGCGCCATTCGGGCCGACAATGGCGAGCCGCTCGCCCATCTTCAAACTGAGGCTCGCATGGGAAATCACCGCCCGCCCCTCACGGTGGATTTCGACATCGCTCAAAGTGACAAGCGGGATCATATCAGCCCCCAGATCAAGATCAGGAAAAACGCCCCCGGCAGGGCGATGGCGCGGATCAGGTCCGCTTTGCCAACGAGTGGCGCGGCCCCATGAGGCAGCCGCCCGGCATAATGGCGCAGCCGCATCGCCTCTTCCACCCGGTCGGCACGGGCCAGCGCGCGCAACAGCATCATACCAATCAACCAGCCATAGGCGCGCCATGTGTGCAGGTTGGTGCCGGGGCGAAAGCTGCGCGCGCGCATGGCTTGCTGCAGTCGCGCCATTTCCCCCCTGATCAGGGCGAGGTAACGCACCAGCCCAAGGAAGATGCGCACCAAAGGCTCGGGCACGCGCAAGTCACGTAAGGCGCGGCCCAACTGCTCGGGCACGGTCTCCGCAAACAGGGCCGAGAGCAGCAGCACCGAAGCGGTGACCTTGGCCGCCAGCGTCAGCGCGCGCAAAAGCCCCTCTAGGCTTGCGGTGAACGGGCCAAGGGTGAGCAAAGTTTTGCCCGGCAGTGCAAACGGCACGGTGATCAGCACAAGAAGCAGAAAGGCTTCCAGATGCAGCAAACGCCGCCACGGCAGCGCGCGCCGCTCAAGCACATAAAGGGCGAGCACAAGGACAAGCGCCGCCAGCGCAGGGACGAGTGCGGGAAGCGGCGCGATGCACAGGAGCGCCGTAAAACCCGCCAAAAGGCGCGCACGCAGATCCTTGGGCCAAAGGGTCACTTGCGCCGACCGCGCGCCCAAAGCGCCATGCCTGCCAGCCCGATGATCAGAAAAATCCCCGACATCAGATCGGTCACCCGCATCCGATTGTCCATCTGCTCAAGGCGCTCCATCAGCGGCGCAACTTCGCGGGCAACGGCGGCTTCAACGAGCGCGGCAACATCGGGCGCGGCAACTTCGGGCGCAGGGGCCGCCGGGGATGGTGCATTTTCCTGTTGCGCAGGCAGTGCAACGGGAGCCGCGCCAAAGCGCTCGGGCCCCAAGGTGGCGCGGGCGATATGGCCATCGCCGGTGTTGAGCGTGATGATCACCGGCGCCGTGACCGCCTTGGGCGCGGCAAAAGCAAAGGCGCCCATCGCATCGGTTTGCCCCTCGGCCAAAGCGGTCGCGCCCATATCGGCCTGCCATGCCACACCTTGCGGGCGCCCGCCGCCAATAAAGAAACCATAGCCCGAAACCTCGCCCCCAACGACTTTCGCAAAGACCTTCATCCCATGCGCGGCGGCGGGGCTTGCGATGGCCATCGTGGCGATGAGCGTCAGCGGCAAAAGGGTCAGGCGGGTCATGCGGGCTGGTCTTCGACAGAATGCAGGTTTGGATGTAGCGCGTGCGGCTCGACCCGCGCAAGGAAGGTGACAATCGCCCCGCTCACCCCCGCCTCGACAAGGGCCAAAGGCAGATAGGTCAGACCCAGCACTTTCACCGCCGGGGTGAATTCGGGCGCAGAGAGGAACAGCGCCAAAGCCACCCCCGCCGCCGTGCCCGCCACCGCCAAAACCGCGCCCAGCGCCGCCAAGGCCCCAGCGCGTGCGGGGCTGGTGGCAGAGCGGATCATCGGCCCCAACACCATCCCCACCAAAGCGCCGGGCAAGGCAATGTTGAGCGTATTGGTGCCAAGCGTCGTGAGCCCGCCCAGGCCAAAGAGCGCCGCTTGCAAAGCCAAGGCGACCAAAACAGCGGGGAATATCCCCCAGCCCAGCATCACCCCCATCAGCCCCGAAAGCATCAAATGCACGCTGGAGGGCCCAACCGGCACCGCCACCAAGGAGGCGGCAAAGAATACAGCGGCCAAAAGCGCCACGCGCGGGATCGCCCGATCATCCAGCGCGCGCAGGCCAAGCGCCACACCGCCCGCCGCGAGCGCGCCCGTACCAATCAGCACCGGAAGGGTCAGCAATCCGTCAGGAATATGCGCCATCTTATTGCCCCGGCGCCGTCGTATGCACCCAGATGAGCGCGCCTTCCTCCACCGGGACCTGTTCGCCCGTGGGGGCGGTCATCGGCGCATCCGCCTCGGTCAGCGCGGCAAAGCCCCACCAGCCCGCAAAGGGCATGGCATAGGAAAAGGTGCCATTGGCGTCAGCCGTAATCACCTGCGTGACAAAGGCGTCATTCGGGGCGCTCAGGCTGCCGTCATTCACCCATTCCACCTCGATCTCGGCGAAAGGAAGTGGGGCATTCCCCTTCATCACCACACCATAAAAGAGATTGCCGGCCCAAAGCCCTGTGGGCCGCGTCAGCGGGCGAATTTCAACCGGCAGGCCAATCATCTGATCCCAGCCCTCCCCGCTGGCCCAGCTATCCACCACCACCTTGGCATGATGCACGATCATCTTGCCCTCGGCCGGTTCCCAATAGGGCTGCGGGGTGACCCAGAAGACCGCCGCCCCCGGCTCTGGCAGATCGGCCTGAAGCTGCCACGCCATCGCGTCGCCCTGCGGGGCCTCGGTCAAAGCCGAGGAAAGATCACTTGCCACACCGCCCGCGACCACACCCACTGCGGCGGGGCGATCGAGTTGCATCACCGGCCCCCCTTCAAACGGATGGGTGAAGGTGAGATCGAGCGTCACCACCCCCCCTTCGGGCAGCACGTCGGCATCGGGCAGGATTTCTAAAAAATGCGCCTGCGCCGGGATAGCTGCGAGAGCCAGAAGCGGCAAAGAGGTCAGCGCGACGATGCGGACAGCTTTGGATGGCATGGACTCCCTCCGGGTCGTGTGATTTTTTGAAAGATTAGTCATACCGCAAAGGCACGCAAGCAAAAACCATTGCCTGACGCACGAATTTACAGGAAAATCAAAGCGGTAAGTCAGTGACCACTGGAAAGAAAGGGTTTCCATGCAGCGCATCACGATCACTTTGACCGATGAAATCGCTGAAGAGCTTGATCTTTTCATGGCGCAAAGCGGCGCGGGCAACCGCTCGGAAGCGATCCGGGATCTGGTGCGGCGCGCGCTTGCCACCCGCCCCGACGCCCCGCCCGAGGCGCCGTGCTTGGCGGTGATGTCCTGCACGGTCGATCAATCGGTGCGCAATTTGGGCGCGCGGCTTGCCCAGCGCCGCTTGGATACGCATGACCGCACCGTCGCCGCGCTTTCGGTGCCGCTGGACCATACCACCTCGCTTGAAATCGAGGTGACGCGGGGCACGCTCGGCACACTTACCCGCGCGGCAGAGGCGCAATTTTTGGAACGTGGCGTGGCGCATGGGGCGCTTGCCCTTATTCCGGTGGGGCACGATGGGCCACGCCACAGCCATACCCATCCGCATGGGGCGCATGGCCACGAACACGGTCACGAGCACAGCCACACTGTGGTGCAGACAAGCTTCCGCCCCGGCCCACCGGACGCGTCGTGAAACCGTTACACAAACGTTAACGGAGCGTCGCATAGCCCCTCTAGGGACAGCCTCACCCCAACCATATTGGAACAGGTGAGTCCCATGACCTTCAAATCTGCCCTGCTTGGCGCCACCGCGCTTTTGGCGCTGCCGACGCTGGCCTTTGCCGCCGATATCAGCTTTTCCGAAGTGCCCTTCGCCGCAGATGATGCAGCCAAACGCGCGGTGATCGCCTCGGACAAAATCGTTATCGACGGCACCGAATATGCCATCGGTTACAATGTTCTGGCCCGCACTGGCGACAAAATTGGTGACGGCACCTTTGGCGCGCTGGTCGATGAGAACGGCGCGATCGTGACCGAAGAAGATGGTTCTGAGGCGCTTTCGGTCGATGCCGACTTCACCTCGCTCCTGCCGGTGGGCGACAAGCTTTACTCGATCACCCATTTCGAATCGCGCCCCGGTGCGATGTATGTCAGCGAATTGCACCAAGACGCCGACGGCAAACTGACCCCGGTGTCGACCAAGCCGGTTGAGTTCAAAGATCTGGGCGGTCTTTGGGTTCCCTGCGCGGGTTCGGTGACGCCTTGGGGTACGCACCTCGGTTCGGAAGAATACCCCGCCGATGCCGAAGCGATCGAAAAAGCTGCGTCGCTCGAAGACATTGATGACTACTACTTCCCGATGGTCCGCTTCTTCGGCGTTGACCCGGCGAAAATGGACATCGCGCAATTCCGCACGGTCTTTAACCCCTATGCCTATGGCTTCCCGACCGAGATCACCGTTTCGGAAGATGGCACGGCCAAAGCCGCCAAGCATTACGCGATGGGCCGCGTTGCGGTTGAGCTTGCCTATGTGATGCCCGACCAAAAAACCGCCTATATCTCTGATGATGGCACCAACGTCGGCCTGTTCAAATTTGTCGCCGACGAAGCGGGCGATCTGTCGGCGGGCACGCTTTACGCTGCCAAATGGGTGCAAACCTCGGCCGAAAGCGGCGGTGCGGCAACGCTCGAATGGGTCGATCTGGGCCATGCCACGGATGCCGAAATCGCCGAAGCCATCGCGAAGAAACCGGCATTCTCCGACATCTTCGAAGCGACCGATCTGGGCGAAGGCGATACCTGCGCCGACGGTTTTGCCCCCTCGAACGCCGAAGGCGTGAAGCAATGCCTGAAAGTGAAACCGGGGATGGAAGCCGTGGCCTCGCGCATCGAAACGCGTCGTTACGCTTCGATGATGGGCGCGTCGACCGAGTTCCGCAAAATGGAAGGCATCACCTTCAACCCCGACACCAACCAGCTTTACGTGGCGATGTCGGAAGTGGCCAAAGGCATGGAAGCGGGCGACAAGCGTGACCTTGCGAGCCGTGACGCGATCCAACTGCCGGAAAACAAATGCGGCACCGTCTTCGCGCTGGATGTTGATAGCGATTTCAACGCCACTACGATGAAAGCGCTGATCTCGGGCAAACCGATGAGCGAAGAAGCCATCGCCGCGGCGGCGGACCCGAACTGCGACGCGGCGCACAATATGTGCGGTGCGGCGGCCGAGGCCAATAGCTGCGATATCAACGGCATCGCGAACCCGGACAACATCACCTATATGCCGGGCACCAACACGCTGATCATCGGCGAAGACACCGGCTCGGGTCACCAAAACGACGTGATCTGGGCGATGAACCTTGGTTCGGGCGAACTGACCCGTGTGTTCTCGACCCCTTATGGCTCGGAAACCACCTCGCCTTACTTCTACCCGAACATCGGTGGCCACGCCTACATCATGGCCGTCGTGCAGCACCCCTATGGGGAATCGGATGAAGACAAGATGCAAGACGCCGCCGATGCGCGCGCCTATGTGGGCTACATCGGCCCGATGCCGGCCCTCGACGCGAAGTAAGACTTTGCAATGACGTGTGCGGGGAGGGTTCGACCTCCCCGTTTTTCATTCCCCAATCCTGCGAGAGACCCGATGAAGACCCTGTCTGCCGGTGCGACCCTGATGCTGCTGGCCGCGACCGCCGCTGCCGGACCGATGACAGTGGATCTGAAATCGACCCTTTTGCACAACCGCACCGCCTATATTCCGCCGCAGTGCTACACGAAAACCGAAGATGACACCGGCGCGGTACATAACCCCTGTTTCACCTGCCATGTGCGTTCGCGCGCGCCGCATTACATCAATGATGATGATCTGCAAACGGCCTATAGCTTCCCCGAACCGGCGCTTGAAAACCCTTGGACGAATCTATTAGTCGATCGCCACGCGGCTGTGGCGCAGGTGAGCGACACCGAGATTTTGGACTACATCCGGCAGGGCAATTACCTAGATGAAAACGGGCGCAACCTTTTGGCCGAGCGGCTGGCCGATCTGCCGCCCGACTGGGATGTGGATGGCAATGGCACCTGGGATGGGTTCACCCCCGATGTGACCTATAACTTCGATCGTGACGGCTTTGACATTGGCTCCGATGGGCAAATTACCGGATGGCGCGCTTTCGCCTATTATCCGCTCAACGGCGCCTTTTGGCCAACCAATGGCGCAACGGATGATGTGATGATCCGCCTACCTGAGGCTTACCGCCAAGCCGAAGATGGCTCCGAAAGCCGCACTGTTTACAAGGTGAACCTTGCGATCACCGAGGCGCTCATTCGCCGGGCGCCGGTGCCGATTGAACCGACCGATGAGCGCGCCTTGGGCGTCGATCTTGATAAAGATGGCACGCTGGGCCAAGCGCTTAACATCGCCTTTGACTGGGCCCCGAAAGAGGGGCGCACGATGTCTTACGTGGGCCGCGCACGGCTGCTGCAAGAAGCAGGCGAAGCACCTTTGTCGGCTGGACTTTATCCGCTTGGCACCGAGTTTTTGCACACGGTGCGCTATATTGATGTCGATGACGCGACCGGCCAAATCCGCATGGCGGCACGGTTGAAAGAGTTGCGCTACATGCGCAAAACCCGCTGGCAGACCTATTTCGACCGCAAGGAAGGGGCGCTCGCAGAATCGAAAGAACGGGTCGATTTTCCGGACCGGATTGCGCTTTTCTTTGGCTCTTCCGAAGAAGGTGTCACCAATGGAACCGGCTGGCGGCTGCAAGGGTTCATTGAAGATGCAACGGGCGACCTACGCCCGCAAAGCTTTGAAGAAACGGTCTTTTGCATGGGCTGCCACGGCGGCATTGGCGCGAATGATGATGATACCTTTGCCTTCCCCCGCAAGCTGCCCGCCACGCTTGGCCATGGAGGCTGGTGGCATTGGAGCCAGCGTGGGCTTTACGATATTCCCGAGATGATCCGCACCGATGGCGCGCCCGAATATGCGCATTACTTGGCGCAAAACGGCGCAGGGGATGAGTTGCGCGGGAATATGGAAGTGATCAGCCGCTATCTGACAGAGACGGGGGAGTTGACCCCGGCGCCTGTCGCGGCGTTCCGCGCCGATGTCTCGCAGCTGCTCTATCCCTCCCCCGCCCGCGCGCTGGCGCTCAACAAAGCGTATCGGGAGATCGTGCGCGAACAGAGCTTTGTGAAAGGCCGCGATGCAACGGTGGCGGTGCAAACAAACGTCCACCGCAGCGTCACGCAAGACCAACCCACTGGGATCACGCGGCCCGTGAAGGCGTGGTATCAGTAGGCTCAGAGCAAAAGCCGCTCAGAAGTCTTGATTGCGCAGGAGTTGTGCCGGAATGGCCAAGCCTGCGCCAATCGCGCCAAGGGTAAAGATCACCCGGATCATGCTCACCGCCGCATCGGTCAGCAAAACATGGGGCTCGGCCACATTGGGGGCGGTCAGCGCAAAAAGCCCCAAGAGCGCCTGCCCCAAAAAGGCTCCCGGCACCATCGGAATGCAACCCGCCAGCGCCACGGCATTGCACGCAGGGCCCAATTGGCGATGCAGGAACGAGACGGTGAAGCTGGTGACAATGGCTGCGGCAAAGGTCGCGCCTTCAAGGCTCCATGCAAGGTCTTGGCCAAAGGTGCGCACCGCCAGCGCCAGCGCCCCCGCCGCAGCGCACCAAGGCAAGGCGCGCACCCCGAAGTTAAAGAGCACGCCAAAGCCAGCAGCGGCCAAAGCCCCGAACAGCGCCTGATGCAGAAGATGCGGAATTAGCTCGATCATCTTAGCCCCCCATGCCCCAAAGCGATTGCGCGAACCAAACGCCGACGGAGGCAAAGATCATCACCATCAGCACCCAGACCGCCCGTGCACTGCCCATCGTCGGGTAGCCATTCATGATATCGGTCTGTGCATTGGTTGAAGGCACGCCGGGCACCAACAGTAGGATCGAAGCCATCATCGCCAGCTGCGCCGTATCGCTGCCCGTAGCCAAAGCGCCCAAGCCACCAAGAGAGGCGGCAATGAAGGCAATCGCCCCAGCCACCAAAAACACATTGGTGCCGCGGTGCATCAGATGGTGGCGAATGTATTGGCCAATCGTCCCCGCCGCCAAAACCGGCAAAAACGCCGCCCAGTCGATGCCCAAGAGCCGCCCAAAGGCCGCGCAAGCAAGCCCAACAGCAACCGAGATGAACCAAACCGGGTGGCGCGGTGTCACGCGAACGAGCCGCTCAAGCTCCGCCTCCACTTCTTCAACGCTCATCCGCCCCGCCTCGGCGCGCGAGCACAATTCACGCACGGCCAAATCAAGCCGGTGGTTCACGCCAAGCCGCCCCACCTGCAGCATCCGGGTGATCGTGTTGCCCTCGGCATGCAGGGTCATAGAAATCGACGCATAGCCCGAGCGCAGGCCAACCGTTTCTGCCCCGAAGCCCTTGGCAAGCATGGTAATCCCACGGTGCACCACGCCGACCGAGGCCCCGCTTTCCATCATCACGCGCCCCGCCTTCAGCGCCGTGGTCGCATAGCGCTCCAGCATGCGATGGCGCACCACCACAGGGTCGGTCGTTGCATCAGTCATGGTCATTACCCGCATTATCTTCGCCCTGCCCTATCAGCCGATATAGGGCCGGACAACAGCGCAAGATCACCTGCATGGCGGGTATGCCGCGATGCGGCAGCTTGGCGCGAAACAACGCGCCCTATCGAGCCACGGCCCGAGAGTTATGCGGCATCAGTATTCGTTTGTCGTGAGTTGCCAGTCCGCTTGAGAGGTGACCATCTTGCGTGGATACGGCCCCCCAACGCTCGGCAAACGCGCCCCCAGCAGACGATCTTTCTTGAGACTTGTCACAGAGATCTTGTTCGACTGATTGCCGCCCAGCACATGATAAACGTCATCATCTTCGGAATAATAAAAGCCAACATGGCCGCTTGTCCCCGAACGCGAGCCGCGCCAGAAAACCAAGATCGCCCCGAAGCACGGATTGACGGTCTGACCAAAGTGCAACCAGTTGCGCGCAAGATAGGGATTGTTGGGCACAATCACCTCGGGCATCGTCACCGCAACACAGGTCTCCACAAAGTCACCGCACCACGGCAAACTGGCCGGATCCCCAAGCGTTTTCCCATCAGACCGCAAAAAGGCCCGCAACTCGGCATTATCGCGGCCTTCATGCAGCCCCTTTTTCCGCAAAGCCAGCGCCATCCACGGAAAATGGTCGAGCAAATCCTGACGCGGCGGTTCAGCAGAGGGCGTGGGGGGCGGTGCCGTTTGCTGGCCAGGCGTCGCGCGCAAAGCCGCGACAGTGGCCTCGTTCAAGGTGCCCGTCGCGGGCAGATTTCGGGAGGTCTGAAACGCCATTGTCGCCGCCAACGTGTTGCGCCCCCAGATCCCATCCACGATCCCGGGATTGAACCCATGCGCAATCAACCGTCTTTGAACCCATTCAAGAAAGGACATTTCGACACTCCCTAACCTACTGTTATCTATTTTATTTCCTCTGTTTCGCCTGTTGTTCCGGCTAAGGTTTCCACCTTCCCGGCAACACCTATCAGTGTAGGGAGCGAATCATTTTTCGGTCCAACAAAATTTGTAACGGGGGTTTTAGGGGCGCGTTTGACGCCGCACCGCAGAGACTAAAAACCTTGACGCAAGGGGGGATTCCCCCACACGCTGAGAAAGAGAATGCCGCGTGGCCTTCTATTTCGTGGCGAGTTTTTCATGTTCGGAGGGGGCTGCATGACGCAGGCGCTCGCTTCCTATTCCGCGTCGGACGAAGCCGGACCCAAATGTCGGCTGATCATCGAGTCAATCGGGGGCGCTGCGCCAGCAAATGCCGCGGCAATCGCGCATGGGCTCGGCCTTTCTGTTCAAGAGGTCATGGCAGCCATTTATCGGGCTCCATGTGTGTTGGTGGAAGGCCTTCCCGAAACCTTGGCGGGGCAGATGGCGGGCCTGTTACGCAACCTTGGCTGCGAGATTTCTATTTGCGGGGAAGAAGAGCCCTTACCTCCCGCAGCAGAACTCTTCGATGTCGCGCTGCATGTGTCCGACGCTGGGCGTTATGGTGAGATCGTTAAAGCTCTGGGCACGTTTCTGGGCATGACGGAAAGTGCGGCAGCACAGCTTATGGCCAATACCCCTTGCGTGGTCTTGGGACGTGTTAGTCCGGCAACGATCTCTGCCTTGGAGGAACGGCTCGGCCCCGGTGCGAGTTTGATCGTATCCAACCCAGACACGGCACAATATGACCTGTTCTTGGGCGAAACCGATACGGCAGTGCAGGCGCGGCTTTTGGCAGATTTGCGCCGCCGTGGGGTGCCGCTTCTTGCCGAACAAGGCTGCCTTGCCGCCGGGCTTAGCCGCACCGAGGCCGATGCGATTTGGTCAGTGCATCACCGCATCAGCGCCCTGCGGATCGTGAATGCCGCTTTTGAACGGTTTGACCTTGTGTTGACCGGCGGCGCCCCAACCGATGCCGCGCTGGCGGCTTTGGCCGATCTGACAGAGGTTCCGCCCGAGATCGCCCCCCAACTTTTTGAAACGCTCCCGATCATTATCGCCGATGCGCAACCCGCCGAACAGGTCGGGCCGATGCTGGAGCATTTTGGGGCCGCGGGGCTAGACGTCCGCGCAGAACTCGTGACCTTCCTCAATCTCGGGATCGAAATCATTGCGGCCCCGAACCCAGCCGATTTGGCGCGTCTGCTGCAAGACCTTGGATTTGATCTGCCCGACACCGGGCAGCGACGGTTCCCAATGCGCTTGCCTTTCGCACTGCCGGAACTGCAAGCGCGCATCCTGCGTGAGGCGCTTTCCAGCGCAGGCATCCATGCCGAGCTTTTTGATCCGGCAGAGGAGGTCCGCTGATGCAGCGCACAAAATCCAAACCTCCCCCGGAAGCGGAAGCCGAGACGCGCCACGCCGAGAGTGCTGGTTCTTATGCTCTGCAACACCACATGGGCATTGCCGAAGCAGGCAAACTGGCTGCGCTGCGCGGCGATTATGCCGAAGCCTTGCGACATTACCGGGAAGCGCTCCGCCTTTCGCAAGCGAGCCGCGCGCCAGAGGTGTTCTTTCGCCATTACACGCAATGCGTGCTGGAGGCTTTGGAATGTTCGGGCGCCCATGAGCCGGTGATCGAATTTTGCGAAAGGGCTGATGCGCATTACACCGCGCAGGGGGCTCCGCTTGCGGTGCAGCAACGCGACCATGCCACCATTTTGGAGCGTCTCGGGGTGAACCTCGCCTGCGCGGGACACACCAAACCAGCAAGGCTTGCGCTTGAGCGCGCTTGCGCGCTTTCCACAAGCCAAGCGCCGCTAAAGGTGGCGGAAACGCTGCTCGCATGGCTGCAACGCGGCCTTGCCATTGAACAACGCCGCCTGCGCGACCTGCAGCGTCGCCACGATTATTTCACCGTCCGTCCGGGGAAAGTCTCGGCCGAGCGCGCAACCCCATTGCCCAAAAGCCGGGGACCGGCGCCAAGAAAGGAGGCAACCGGTCTTCCCTGATCCTGCACCCGCTTCATGCCGGGGCTTTCCAGAAAGGATAGCGACATGCCCGATATCGAAGATATGACCCCCGGCGAAGTTCTCGCCGATGCCAGCGTGGCCGAGTTTATCAAGGCGCTTGGCCTGTCTATCGCAGAAGCGCAAAAGGCGCTGGACGAAAACTCGGTCGATCAGATGGGCGAATTTCTGGCGCCGCGCGACAATCTGGGCGGCAAGTCGCTATATGAAATGGGGCTGATGCCCGCTTTCTACCACTACCAATATGCAGATATCGCCTGTTCGCTACAGTTGTCGCTACGGGTGGCCAAAGATCTGAGCCTTGGCGTGCATCTGGATGGTTCCTACTCCAGCACCTCGACCGAGAACGAAGAGAGTAATGAAAGCAGCAGTTCGACGGAAAGCGGTTCTTCCACCGCGACCCGGACCCGTTCGGCACAAATTAGCATTTCCAATACATCGACCGGCGCCCTCACGGTCGGTGGAGAGAATTATCAACTGGCGGGAACCACGGCGCGTGAAAGAGTTGAAGCGTTGTCAGATACGTTGCGTGGGCGCAGCGGCATCAGCCGTGCCATCCCCCAAAGTGAGTGCACCCCAATCGACCCGGTACCCACCACCACGGCTCCTGCAGACAAGGTGATCTGCACCGCCAATGATGTAGCCTTCGTTGGCGCGGGCTTTGACCGGGGGTTGATCCGCATCCGCGCGAACCCAGATGCCGATGAAACTTATGTGCTCAACAATGCGACCAGCGTCACCGTTTCACGGTCCAATTCGCTGGCGAATTATGCGGCGAAGGTGCGCGACGCGATTCAGGGCGCGGGGTTCAACACACGCCTCATTGCACCGGGAATGCCGATGCATTCGGTTTATTTCGACGTCGACAAAGAATTCATTCGTCCGGCACATGATAGCTCACTGCTGAATTTCGCAGGCTACATGCGCGCGCGCAATCGGCCCGTAAAGGTGCGGGGCTATGCAAGCCGCACAGGCTCGGATCCCTACAATCAGCGCCTTTCGGAACGGCGGGCAGAGGCCGTTCGGGCGCGGCTCGTGGCCAATGGTGCACCAGCGGGAAATATCACCGTCGAAGCATTGGGCGAAAGCGAATGGCGCGCGATGAACGTGCCTGACGAAACCGAGATGCAAGCACATCGGGTGGTGCATCTGATCGTCGACGGACCCGACTATTACATCTGGGTGGACGGTGACGCCTCACATCAGATGTCGAATGTCTCGCCCGATCAACGCGCCGGGGATCAAGGGAACGGCAATGGCTTTGTTTATCTTTATGAAGCGGTTGGGCTCTCCGATGTCGCCGGCAAAAAGGTCACGATCAAATCTGTTGATTTCACCTTGCGCGGCGCGGCTATCGGAGGTGCAGCAGCAGAGAGTGCCGAGGCCTTTGCCCTCAATCTAGCCAATGATGTCAACGCCCATGCCAGCGTGCGCGTGCAGGCCAGCGCCAGCGGCAATGTCACACATTTGTGCAACGAAGGCGACAGCTTCACGCTGGTGCTTATTACCTCCAGCTCAAGCAATATCGCGCTTTCGGGCAGCGAGGGGATCACCGTCACGCAAGAATTTTCACGCAGTTCGTCGGCCAGCATGGTGCAGCAAAACACCGGCAACCGAACGATCGCGGTCGGAGCCTCGCTGGATGTGCGCTACGGCAAACAGTTCGAGACCAATATCACCGGCAATTCCACCATCTCGGCCCGGCTTGTCTCGATCCCCGCGCCACCGCAATTCCTTGAGACGGTAAAAGAATTCCTCGCGCAGAGTGGGGGCTAAGCCATGGCCGTCGCCTCCAAAGTGACCCGGCAATTGCTTTCGGCGCCACTGCCCGAAATCGTTGAACGACTGGGCAGTTCGGTCGCGCAGGCGCAATGGGCCTTGGATCGCAACTCCGTGGCCCTCGCCAGCGAGATGGCGCAAACCGAAGTGGAAGTTGGCGACAAAAGCTACAACCTGCTGACGCTTGGTTTCGTGCCCGCCTTTTACAGCTTCACCGAAGCAACAGTAGAGGCAAAGCTGTCTTTCACGATCACCGAGAGCAAGGAAATCTCGCTCAATGTTGGGGTTCAGGCGGGCGTTGGCGTGGGGGTTTTCATGGCGGCGGCAAGCGTCGATGTGGGGTACGCACGCAAATATTCGGTTTCGGCGGAAGGCATGTCGTCCATTGCGGCGCGGCTGGTCTCTTTGCCGCCTCCAGACATGCTGAGCCAAGTCCTCAAGCGGGCTTACGAACAAGACATAGAGTGACGAGTTGAAACGCGCCTTCGGGCGGAAAGGAGCATATCATGGGTATTGGACAGGAACTGCTCAACGTCCCGATGGGCGACATGATCCGCGAAATGGCCTTTGCCATCGCAGATGGCCAAACCAAGCTGGATGCCAATTCGATCAACACCGCCGAGATGATGGGCGGCCTCACCACCGTTTACGACGAAGAAGGCAATGTCACCTTTGACGATAGCCGGGTGTTCTTTGGCTATGAATACATGACCCCGAAAGAAGCCATGGCCTACGCGATCATGGATGATGCGGTCAGCGGCAATGTGAAACCCGATCAGACCGGCGTGATGATCGACATGATGAAAAAGGTGATCACCGAAGTCGGCGGGCAAGTCAGTGATGACGGAAACCATGATGTCACGATGCCCAACGGCAAAGAAGATATCGAGATCCGCGTGCCGGTGCGGCATTCGATGATGGAACTCGGCTTTGCCCCCACCTTCTACCAATTTGTCGATACGATCATCGAAGTGAAGATCGCCATCAAAATAACCCGCGAGCGCAGCTATGAACACAAATCGCAGGTGAATACCAAGGGAAACAAGAAAACCACCTCCGTCATCGGCAAGTTTTTCACCAAAGGCGGAATTTCGATCAGCAAGGACAAAACCGTCACAACAAGCCAAGTCGATGCGACTTACGCCAGCAAATATTCCTATACCGCCGAGGGTGCCTCGATCCTGCGCACCAAATTGGTGCCGGTCCCTGTGCCAGCCGTGCTGGAAGAACGCATCCAATCTTTCATGCAAACCGAAGAGGCACGGCGCACCGCCGCCTTGGAGAAACGCCAACAGAGCCAAAATCCGTCAACCCCCTCGAACCCGTCGTAACCCTGTGAAGGAGACGCACCATGTCGGTTAGCACCGAAATGATGAATACCCCCTTCCCGGAAATGGTACGCCTACTGGGGATTGGGATTGCGGAAGCGCAGTATCAACTTGATCTGGTCTCGCTCAAGATCGCGCGGATGATGGCAGGCTATGCCCCCCCGGATGAAACCGATGAAGAACCCTCACTATTTGAGGAAGATGACAGCAAGCCTGACCGCGACCTGCTGGTAAAACTGGGAGACGGGCACGAATATTCGTTGCTGGAACTTGGGTTTACGCCCACCTTTTACCAGTTCGTCGACACGTTGATTGAATTGAAACTGTCGATCTCAATCTCGCGCGAAACAAACTATTCGCGCTCAAAAAAGACCGTGAAGGCGAGTGCGGCAGGCGGTTGGTTCGGGTTCGGCGGCGGCGCGACGATGCGGGCAAGCTCTGTCTCCTCAAGCTATTCGTCGAAATACCAATATAGCGCGGAAGGGTCGTCGCTTTTGCGCACCAAACTGGTGCCCGTGCCCCCCCCTGCAGTTTTGGAGGAACGGATCCGCGCGATGATTGCGGCGTCGGATAAGGCTGCATCGGGCTCAGGGGGCACGTAATGCCGCGCAGAAACTGGCGTGATCTGCAGGCAGCCTCGTCGGCGGCCCCCAAAACGCCGGGCCAAGGGGCCGCGACGCTGCCAAAACCGCAATTGGGCTCTGGAACGGACTTGGCGCAGGCGGCCGCTCTTGCGCCCGATAGCCGTTTGGGCGCGCTTTTGGAGCAGCGCAAATTACTTGAAACGCGACTGCAAGGGCTCACCGGAATGCCGCAGACCCCGACCGATACCATCGGGCGTCGCTTTGATGTGGCCAGCTTTGCGGAGCGACGCAACGAGCATAACACTTGGGTGCAAGCTCATGAGGCACGGCAAGCATCTTTACGCGAACGGCTTGCCGAACACCGCGATCGTACTGCGGAGTTTGGCCATCGCGCATACGGCACGGATCCGGAACCGATACGCCCCTCAAGCGCCAAAGATCGCTCTGACCATCCGTCCTCGGAAATCGCTGGGCTGCGCGCCTTGGGGCAGACGGATTTTGGTCGGCGTATCAAGGATGGCCTAGCAGAACGCGCGGGCTCGGGCTTGGGGGCCTCTGGGCTTGGTGACATAATTGGAAAAGCACGCACCAACCTCGGCGATATTGGGTCAAGGCTGCGCTCTGGGGCGAATGATCTGGCCAGTCTTGGCTCTGACTTGCGCCGAGGGACACGCGACAAAATCGACGATTATGATCGGCAATTACGCGACCTAGATACGAAACTCGCCGCTGAGGGGATAAGCGCGGAAGAGCGCGCGCAGATCCGTCGCGACCTCGGCGGGGATAAGCTGGATAAACTCGATAAGACTGGCGGGCGCATGGATCGGGCAGCCAAAGCGCTGGAAGCACCGAAAGAGCTTGCGGGCGGGCTGGAGCGTGGTTGGGGCAAACGCAAAGATGCGCTGACCGCCCCGATGGATGAGCAAGGCCCTTACGCGGAAATGCGCAAGCGTCGGCTTTCCAGCGAAACCGGGGGCTCGGGCGATCTGTTCACACGTATGGCTCGCAACCGCGCAGCCGCCCTGGAGCGCCGCCGTGCGGCAAAGTCAGCGGAACAGCGCGACGAAGCCCGCCGCGACCGAGCGCGCCAAGCCAAGGCGCAAAAGAAGGCGGAAGAGACCGGGGGGAGTAACCGCACATGAGCGACTTCGTTTCAGACACGATAGAAGGGCTGATCGTGGGGATGGCTGAAAGCCTACGTGCCGCGCAAGAACAACTGAACGCAACGCCCCCGCTTGATGGCTGGGGGCGCCCCACGCAGCAATACCGCATCCCACATCTGGATTTCGAGATCAACTTCACCCTCACCCATGACGAGGCCTCGGGGCGTCAAAAGATAAAAAGGATCGGCAAAACCGATGGCACCACACATTCCGAAGGGAATGCGAAAATCTCAGGCCGTTTTGTGGCTGTTCCCGCCGGTGATGGGATGCCATTGCCTGTGCTGGCACTACGACGCGTGCCGGAGAAGAAGCAAAAACCGCGGCTCGTCGTTGTGGCTGGGAACACCGCGGGCGAGCTTTTGATCGGTGCACGGGTCGAACTTAACATCGACCAAGCTGCGTCGGCGGCGCTTTCGGAGGCTGCGGGGGTGCGCGGAATCCGTTTTTCAGACCATGTGCAGTTTGAAACAGCGGTGTTGGACACCGGAAATGACGGCACGGCCGATACTGTGGTTACCCTGTCCAACCGTCTGCCCGATAAAGCTCTCGTCGTCATCACGGCAGCACTCGGCCCAGAGACCGCTAGCCTCGTCCTTGGCAAGGAGGGCTAGACGATGCGGGCAATCAAGGTTTCGGTGTTATTGGCCGATGGGGCCGGCAAGCCGCGCGCAGATGTTTCGCTGACGCTCGAAATGGCCGAATTGAGCGATCAGCTTTGGAAACCGATCCGCCGCAGTAAAACGAATGCTAGGGGCCAGTTCTCTCTGGCCATAAAGCCCGAGACACTCGGAAACCCGCAGCAACCACCGCTTCTGCGCCTTTGCGATGCGCAAAAGCGGGTATTGGCCCAGGGCGGGCAACTCAGCTACGACGCCCGCTCGCAAACACTTGAGATCGACTTTGGGCAACTCGAATACCTCGAAAAGGCAGCTTTTCCCATCATGCTAATGCGCGGAACCGAGGCGGCGGCACCTCTGGCAGCGGTGCCGCTCCGAAGAGAAGGCGGTATCGCTGATCTTCTCTCTGGAAATGCCGCAGTGGAGGCCTCGGCGACACGCGCCCAACTCAATGATCTGCGGGGGAAGTTAAGCATCAGCGAAAGCGCGCGGAATGACCTCCAACGCAGCACAAAAGTGCTTGAGGCACAAATCACGACACTCACGCAAGAACGCGACGCGGCACGCGCTGCGGCAGAGGCCAGCCGCGCGGCAACCCCTCAGGTGCTCCCGCGCAAAGTCGGCACGCCCGCAAAAGTCGACGATGTGTTCAAGCAGTTCAACTCCAGCATGGTGGAGGCCGACAAGTCCCTGCAGGGCAGCCGGTTTCGTATTGGCAAGGTCAAGCTTGATCTGCGCGGCTCGCTTTTGGCCGATGGCAAGATCGAATTGGGAGGTGAGCACCAGATTGATCCCGGTGGGCTGAGTGTGGAGCTGAACACGGATGAGACCACGCCCGACGCCGCGCAACCGCGCGTGCCGGATCTCTCGGGCCTTACGCGCGGTGCGGCCTTGCGGGTGCTACAAGCGCTTGGGCTTCGGTTGCGCGCCTCGACCCATGCGGGCAGCGGGGGCACCCCGGGGCAAATGGTGATGCAAACCCCCGCAGCGGGGGAACAGGTGATTTTGGGCAGCGAAGTGCTCGTTGTCTTTGCGGCAGTGGAGTGAAAGGTGCGCAACAATGTCTGATCTAAAATCACTGGTAACCGATGTTGTGGCTGCTCCGTTGGGCGATGTGATCGCCTCGGTCGGGCGCGGCGTCGCCGAGGCACAGCAGGCGCTGGACGAAGGCTCGCTCGCCACCGTCCTCGAGATTTATACCGAAAGCGACGACGCGAAACTGCAGCTTTTGCAAGAGATCGGATACCGCCCCACCTTTTATACCATTCCTGAAGCGACCGGAGAGGTGAAAGTTTCGCTGACGATGGGCACGGGGGCTGCGGGAACCCCTGTCACCAGCACTGTCGGCACGGCCAAAGCCACTTCAAAGCGAGCAGCTCTACCAACCAAGCGCGAAACGCAGGTCTACGCTACGCCCGTCGATGCGGCCTATGCCAATCGCTTTGGCTATCAAGCGTCTATTTCGGCGACACTCAGCTTCAAGATTGTGCCCGTGCCCGCCCCCGAAGGCGCGGATGAACTGCGCCAAATGCCGGACCTGATGCATGATGCGGAGGGGAATTTGGCCCCCCGAACCGGGGCACAAGCTATCGCAACGCTCGCCAAGCTGGGGCTAGAAACAGTCTTCGTTGATAAGACCGGGCAAGAAGTAAGCGATCCAGACTTGGCGAAAAAGATCAGCGGGCAGGACACGGAGCCCGGAGCGATCTTGCGTTTGGGGGATCGTGTGCAGGTGAAGGTCTAGGTTTGTACAACTCCGATTTCGGGGACTGAAGCGTGAGCGACTGCGTCCAAGAAGACCCGCGTCAGCGCCCGTTGCATACTTTGCGCAAGTTGATCACTCACGACCGGGCGCGCCATCCCTCCCCTTGCAGACGGCGTCAAGAATGCCCGGTTTCCAAACGCCGTTGTTGCGGGTAGATACGCCGACGGGGCCGTCAGGCCCTTCACGCTGGCCGCCGCGGCGAACACTGACCAAAGGCGCGCGCACCCATGTCTTTTCACGCTTCCAACTTGGCTGTCTTACCGTGACCCCTGCTGCCCGCCTGCAAGCTGCCCTTGATCTTATTTCTGACGTTGATCGCGCTACGCGCCCTGCGGATGCGGTGATTTCCGCTTGGCTCCGGACCCGGCGCCAGATCACGGATCAAGATCGCGGTGTGATCTTGGATCTGCTGCAAGCGTTGCTGCGCCATTATGCGCGGCTTGGCTGGTGGCTTGAGCGGCATGGGCGCCGCGATACACCGCGCCATCGGCTGATCGCTTGGCTCACGCTGGGTGAGGGCAAAACGCCGGACCAGATGAAGCGCCTGTTCACAGGGGGAAAATTCGCGCTCTCTCCTCTCAGCGAGCAGGAATATACGCTTCTGATCAAATTGCAGGGCGCCGCGATTGAGCATCCCGCCATGCCCGAAGAGGTGCGCCTTGAATGCCCGGCTTGGGCGGCAGAACCGCTGCGCCGCCGCTTTGGCGCGGATTTTGCAACCGAAATGGCGGCGCTTCTGGTTCCGCCGCCGCTTGATCTGCGCGTCAATGCGCTCAAGGCAGAGCGCGCGGCGATGTTGCGGGAATTGCAAGGCCTTGGCCTGCAAGCGGAGGCGCTCACGCGCGCCCCCGATGGCATTCGGCTTGAAGAGCGGCTCTCGCTTGCGCGCCTGCCGGGGCTGAAAACCGGCACGCTTGAAATTCAAGACGAAGGCTCACAGCTCGTGGCGCGCCTCGTCGATGCCCAACCCGGAGATCGCGTCGTCGATTTTTGCGCAGGCGCAGGTGGCAAGACTTTGGCGATTGCCGCGCAAATGAACAACAAAGGGCGGCTTATTGCCTGTGACGTCAGCGAGGGGCGGTTGAAACGCTGCGCCGAGCGGGCGCGTCGCGCGGGGCTGCAAAATGCAGAAACGCGGCTGCTCACAAGCGAAACCGACCGTTGGGTAAAACGCCACAAGGCGAGTTTTGACCGGGTTCTGGTCGATGCGCCCTGTTCTGGCACCGGCACTTGGCGGCGCAATCCAGATGCCCGTTGGCGCGCCCCGGAAGAACAGGGACTTGAGGGCCTTGTTGCGCTGCAGGGGCGCATTTTGGCAAGTGCCGCGCGGCTTGTGAAGCCCGGCGGGCGGCTCGTTTATGCGACCTGCGCCCTCCTACCAGAGGAAAATGAAGGGCAAGTGGCGGCCTTTCTTGTCACCCATCCGATGTTCTCGGTGGTGCCGCTTTGCGAGGCTGCGCCAGAGCTAACAGGCTCTGCGCATCCAGATTACCTCTCGCTTACGCCCGCACGGCACGGCACAGATGGCTTCTTTGCGGCCGTGCTGCAACGCGCGGCGGCACCTGTGGATGCGCCAGCCTAATCGGTTTACGGCTCACTTTTTGGGTTTTGGAAACGGCACGCCCTTGGTGGTGAATTTCCGCCCCCCCGGCCCCGGTCGCGAGGAACTCCGCTTCGGCATCCCCTTGCCGGTCCCGGCGGGTTGATGTGCCGGGATCAACTGATGCGCGCCCGGCCCGATCAGATCGGCGCGGCCCATGGATTTGAGCGCCTCGCGCAGAAGCGGCCAGTTTTCTGGATCGTGATAGCGCAAGAACGCCTTGTGCAAGCGGCGCTGCCGCCCGCCTCGCACCGTGCCCACCTTTTCAGACGCCCCACGCCGCACACCTTTGAGCGTATTGACCCCGGTGTGATACATCGCCGTTGCGGTCGCCATCGGAGACGGCAGGAAGGTCTGCACCTGATCCGCGCGGTAGCGGTTTTTCTTCAACCAAAGCGCAAGGTTGAGCATGTCTTTGTCGGTCGTGCCGGGGTGTGCGGCAATGAAATACGGGATCAGATAGTATTTCTTGCCCGCCGCTTTCGCCGCCGCATCGAACATTTCCTTAAACCGATCATAGGTGCCGATGCCCGGTTTCATCATCACATCAAGCGGCCCGCGCTCGGTATGTTCGGGGGCAATCTTCAGATAGCCGCCGACATGATGCGTGACGAGTTCCTTTATATATTCGGGGCTGCGCACAGCCAAATCGTACCGCACGCCCGAAGCGACCATCACCCGCTTCACGCCCTTCACCTCACGCACCTTGCGATAAAGCCGGATCAGGTCGTCATGCGAGGTGTCAAGGTTGGGGCAGATGTCGGGGAACACGCAAGAGGGCAACCGGCACGCGGCCTCGATCTTCGGGTCTTTGCAGGCCATGCGATACATATTGGCGGTGGGGCCGCCAATGTCCGAAATCACGCCCGCGAAGCCCGGTGTCTTGTCGCGGATATTCTCGATCTCCCGCAGGATCGAGCCTTCCGAGCGGCTTTGGATTTTGCGCCCCTCGTGTTCGGTGATCGAACAGAAGGTGCAGCCGCCAAAGCAACCGCGCATCACCGTGACCGAGGTTTTGATCATCTCCCAAGCGGGGATTTTCGCATCCCCATAGCTCGGGTGCGGCGCGCGGGCATAGGGCAGTTCATAAACCGCGTCCATTTCCTCTGTGCTCAGCGGAATGGGTGGCGGATTGAGCCACAAATCCCGGTCTCCATGGCGTTGCACCAAGGGGCGCGCATTGCCGGGATTGGCCTCGCGGTGCAAAACGCGTGAGGCACGGGCATAGGCCTCGCGATCTTCTTCCACCACTTCAAAGGATGGCAGCCGGATCACCGTATTGCCGGGCATGCGGGTTGCGGCTTCATCCGCCGAGTCCAAATCATCGGCAGGCAGTTCCGTCGTGCCTTCGGGCACGGCGCGAAATAGCGCAACGCCCCGAATGTCATCCAGATCGCGCGCGCTTTCCCCGGCCGCCAGCCGGTTCGCGACTTCAATCACCGCGCGCTCGGCATTGCCGTAAAGCAGCAAATCCGCCTTGGCATCGGCCAAGATCGAGCGGCGCACCTTGTCCGACCAATAGTCATAATGTGCGATGCGCCGCAACGAGGCCTCGATACCCCCCAGCACGACGGGCACATCTTTAAATGCCTCTCGGCATCGCTGAGTGTAAACGATGGTGGAGCGGTCCGGCCGTTTGCCGCCTTCGCCCCCTGCCGTATAGGCATCGTCATGGCGCAGCCGCTTGTCGGAGGTGTAACGGTTCACCATGGAATCGAGGTTGCCGCCCGTGACCCCCCAAAAGAGCCGCGGCTTGCCCAGCGCCTTGAACGGCTCAACCGATTGCCAATCGGGCTGCGAAATGATGCCCACCCGGAAGCCTTGGGATTCGAGCAAGCGTCCAATGATCGCCATGCCAAAGCTTGGGTGATCGACATAGGCGTCCCCCGTGACCAGCACGATGTCACATTCCTCCCAGCCCAGTGCAGCCATCTCAGTGCGGCTCATGGGCAGGAAAGGCGCGGCGCGCATGTGGGCGGGCCGTTGGCACGAAAGGGGGGCGATGGGATTATTGATGGAAGTCATATGCACGTATAGGTCGCCTGCAACGCGAATTCAATCTGACTCGCGTTGCACGCTGGCCCCGAGACCCTGCTTGCGCGAGGCAAGCGTCTCGCGTCAGGCACCTCCCGACCATGAGATTTGGGGCGCCTGAAGCGCCCCAATATCTTGCGCGAGGTTATCGCCGCAAAATGCCCGCCATCGGCGCGATTTTCGAGCCGTCGGTGAAGCGGTGCAGGCGGAACGGTTTGGGGTCCACAATCGGGGTCGACCCAAGGATCAGATCGGCACCAAGACGCCCTGCCCCAGGCCCAAGACCGAAGCCATGTCCCGAATAGCCCGTAGACACGAAGAGCCCCGGCATACCTCCCTTGACCCCCTCAGTCCCCGAGATCACCGGGATCACGTCGGGCAGCACATCGATATAACCCGCCCAGCGCTGCACAATCTCGGCGTCGCGAAATGCCGGATAGGCCGATTGCACGAAAGCAAAGACCTTGTCGATCATGGCTGTATCCGGTTCTGGGTCCAGAATACGGTTTGTCTCAAAGGGGGTTATATCATCTGGCCCCCACCGCCGGGGCGTGCGCAGCCCTTCGAGGAAAGACGGGCCAATGCTCAAGCTCAGGCTGCGCCATTCATTGCGCAATGTGGGTAAGAAGGCGCGCATCAGCCGGAAGCTGTCTGGGGTGAGTTGATAGCTGCTCGCGGCGGCCGAAGCGATGGTATAGCCCCCATCGGCGCGCCGACGCATCGCAAATTCTTTGAATTTCAGCGTCTCTTGCGGGCCATCGGGCACGGGCGAGGTGCGCATCACGGTGTTTTTGGTGCGCAATTGCGGCAGGTAAATACCCATATTATCCAAGAACAAGCGTGACCAGACACCGCCCGCCACCAGCACCGCATCGCAGGCAATCCGGCCCTTTTCCGTCACCACGCCCGAAACTCGGCCAGCCGCAGTTTCGAGCACCCGCACCGCGCAATCTTGATGCACCGTGCCCCCCAAAGCCTGCACCGCTCGGGCTATTGCCGGGGCCGCCAATTGGGGCTCGGCCCGCCCGTCATGCGGGTTCATCATCGCGCCACGAATGTTGATATCGAGCCCCGGAAAACGGCCCAAGGCCTCGTCCCGGCCCAGCATTTTCGCCGGGATCTGATATTCTTGCAAATCATCGACCCATTCGCGCTCTTCTTCGAGCGCGGTGTTATCGGCCGAGGTAAAAACGACGCCGCATTGGTCATAGCCGGTGCGCGCGCTGATCCTTTGTTCAAGCCCTTTCCAAATCCGCACCGATTCCACCATCAATGGCATTTCGCGCGGGTCGCGATGGCTGAGCCGGACCCAGCCCCAGTTCCGGCTGGATTGCTCGGCCCCGATCTTGCCCTTTTCGCAAATCGCCACCTTCAGCCCGCGCTCGGCCAACTCAAGCGCCGTGCTTACCCCTGCAATCCCGCCGCCAATGATCACAACATCGGCTCGCGCGGGCAATTGTGAATCGCTCTCAACAGGTTCAGGTTTCGGTCCTGGCATCGTCTTATCCTCTTTCAGGCGGCTCTGCGCCCGGGGTTTGAATCTTAAGTATTGGGCTCAAAAATGCGGCGGAAGCTGCGCGCCTTGCGTAAGTGCGCGCAGATCGTCGCGTAGCCGATAGCCGCGCAGCGCCAGTTGCGGGGCAAAACTCATGTAGCGGGGTTGGAACGAGAGCGGCTCAAGCCGCAGATCAAGATCGGCGAGCGCTGTCCCGCGCGCCCAATCGGCCAAGACCGCCCCCAGCATCGAAGCGGTAGGCACGCCGCGTCCGGAAAGCCCGGTCATCGCCACCACGCCCGTCGCGAGTTGATAGAGCCGCGGAATGGTCAACCGCTGCATGTCGACTTCGCCAAACCAGAAATACTCCCAGCGGGGTTCCTCGCGCAGGCCGGGATGCAACCATTTGAGCCGCTCATTGAGCACCCTCACGGTATGGGCCGCATCGCGCCCGCGCCGCCCCATTGGGAACATCGAGGCGACAAGGCGGTTTTGCGCACTGAATTTATAGACCAGAATATCGCCACGTCCGTCATGCAGCGTTGTGCGCGCGGGCAAGATCGCGGCGCGGCTGTCTTCGGAAAGCGGCTGGGTGGCGGCCACAAAGACCCGCATGATCCGAAAGGTCTCTTCAAGCCGGGGCCAACCTGAGACGGTATAAGCCCCCGTCGTATAGATCACCTTATCGGCCAAGACCGCGCCTTGCGCCGTTTTCACCCGCCATTTGCCAGCCGCGGGCGTACAGCCGGTGACCTCCGCGCCTGTGAAAATCCGCCCCCCTTCAGCCATCACTGCCCGGCCCAGCCCCCGCGCATAGGCGAGCGGGTTCAGCCCGCCGGCCTCGGCGTGATACCAACCGCCATAAAACCGCGCGGACCCGGTGATCTTTTCCACCTCGTCGCGATCAAGGAGCCGGGTTTTGGCACCAACGGCGTTATATTCCTCGGCCCGCTTTTCGAGCGTTTTCATGTGCGAGGGAAAAAGCGCGCCCTGCACATAACCGTTTTGCTCCCATTCGCAGTCGATCCCGTAGCGCGCGATCAAACCGCCCACCGTGTCATTGGCGCGGGTCTGACGCCGGATCAAACGCTCCGCCCAAGGTGCGCCCAGAACTCGGCGCAGATCGGGTAGGCTGTAATGGGTGAAGGTGGGGGTGCAATGGCCCGCATTGCGCCCTGAGCCCCCAAAACCAATCTCTTCGCGTTCGAGAACCGCAACAGAGACACCCGTCTGCGCCAGTTCAAGCGCCGTGGTCAGCCCGGCATAGCCCGCGCCCACAACACAAACATCGGCCCGGATCTCACCTTGCAAGGTCTCAGCTTGCGGAGCCGCTGGGGCGGTTGCAAACCACAGGGTGTCTTGGAACGGGGAAAACCGGGCCATTGTCTTATTCTCCGGCGGTTCGGCTGTCGAAGGCGTCGCGCAGCCCGTCACCGATGAAGTTGAAGCCCGTCACCGCCACGGTGATTGCCACACCGGGCACGATCGCCAGCCACGGGGCGCTCGCGAGGTATTGCTGCGCACCGTTGAGCATGTTGCCCCAGCTCGGCAGCGGCGGTTGGATGCCATAGCCCAGAAAGCTGATATAGGCTTCAAGCAAGATCGCACGCGCCACCGTCAGCGTGGCAGCTACGATGATCGGGCCAATGGCATTGGGCAAAAGCTCGCGGAACATGATCCAGCTTTTGGATAGGCCGAGCATCCGCGCGGCTTGCACGAAATCGCGGTCGCGCAGGGATTTAACCTCTGCCTCAACGATCCGGGCGACTTCCATCCAACTGGTGGCCGAGATGATCAGCGCGATCATCACCGGGCCGGGCTGGATAAAGGCCGCCAGCGCCAAGAGCAGGAACACCGAGGGGAAGGATAGGAAGGCATCGACAATGCGCATCAGCACCGCAGCGACCTTGCCACCGTAATAGCCAGAGACCACGCCGACGACCGAGCCGATGGTGGTGGCAATCGCCATCACCGCAAAGCCCACCGCCATCGAGATTTGGCCAGCATGGAACAAACGCGCGGCAATATCCCGGCCCAGCGGATCGGTGCCAAAGATATGCGCTCCGGTGCCGGGTGGCGCAAAGCGGGCGCGTAGGTCGATAAAGAGTTCATCATAGGCGAGCAGATAGGGCCCAAAGAAGCAGGCCAGCGTCAAACTGAGCACCATCACCAGACCGATCATCGCCAGTTTGTGGCGCACGAACCGGCGCAGAGCGCGCGAGCCCAAAAGAACCCGACGAGGCGCAGATGTGGAAAGCGTTGCGGTCATGACAGATCCTTTCGTCAATTGAGGCGAATGCGCGGATCAATCAGCGCAACAATCATATCGGCGGCGAGGTTGCCGACCAAAACCAACAGGGCCGAAGTCATCAACAGCCCCATCACCACCGGGTAATCCGAATAGCCAAGGCTATCGAGGAAGAGACGCCCCATGCCGGGCCACGTGAACACCGTCTCGGTGACAAGCGCGCCCCCCAGCACCATCGGCAATTGCAGCCCTGCCAAGGTAACCATCGGCACCAGCGAATTGCCCACGACGTGACGCAAGAGCACCCGGCGCCGGGTGAGCCCTTTCGCACGGGCGGTGCGGACGAAATCTTGACTGATGACAGTGAGCGTGGAGGTGCGCATGTAGCGGCTCCAGATCGCCACATCGACAAGCGCCAAAACGCTTGCGGGCAGGATCAGGTGGCGCACATAGTCCAGCACCGACCCATCGCCAACGGTGTACATATTGCCCGCAGGCAACCAGCCCAGATTGAGCGAGAAAATGTAGATTGCGACAAGACCGAACCAAAAGGTCGGGATCGAAAGCGCAATCATCGCCAGAACGGTGAAGGTGTGATCAAAGATCGAGCCACGCCGCACGGCGCTGAAAATGCCGATCGCCGCGCCAAGGCTGATCGAGATCGTGGTGGCCGTGCCCATCAGCAAAAGCGTGGCGAACAGATGGCTGCCGATCACCGCCAGAACCGATTGGCCGTCGCGATAAGATGTGCCCCAATCGCCGCGCACCATATGCCACAGCCAATCGAGATATTGCATCACCAAGGGGCGATCGAGCCCCATCTGCGCGGCGATCTTGTCGATCTGCTCTTGCGTCATGCCGGGGCTGAGCGCGAATTGCGACAAGGGTCCACCGGGTGCGAGGTTAAGAACCATAAAGCCGATGCAGGAGACCAGCAGCAGCAGGATAAGACTCTGGCCGAGCCGGGAGAGGAGATAACGCAGCATGAGGGGTGCGCGCCTTTCTTGCGGAGGGTCAGGGCAATTCGAAAACGGCCGGAACCGGTGCCGATCGGCAAACCGGGCAGGTCGACGGCAACCTCAGTTGCCGTCGAGAAGATCATTTAGGCCGAGGGCCTATGATCAGACGCGTTTCCAGTCGCGCACGTTCCAAGTGTCGATCCGGTTGTTGACGTTGGGCGCTGGCCCTTCGACATCGTCTTTCCAACCTTTGACCACCGCATATTGGAACATCGGCAGGAACGGCAGGTCTTCGCGCATCACCGCTTGTTGCTCTTGATAGATTTTGCGGCGCTCTTCGGGCACGAACATCTTCGCCCCCTTGGCAAGCAATTCATCGACCTTTTCGCTTTGATACACGAAGGTATTTTGCCCTGCCCCGCCCAGCGCCGGGCTCATCGTCGACATGAAGTAATCCGAGCTATCGGGGTCCGCGCCCGCGAGGCAGTTCAGACCGACGATCACCGAGTCAAACTGCGATTTCATCCAGTAATCGCCCCACATCACCGCGGGCGGGAAGTTTTTGATCTCCATCGAGACACCGATCTCAAGGAAGGTCTGCTGAATGAATTGCTGGGTTTGCTCACGCAGGTGGTTGCCCGCCGTAGTCGAGTTGGTGAAGGCGAGCCGCACCCCGTCTTTTTCGCGGATACCATCGGCGCCGGGCACCCAGCCTGCTTCGTCCAGAAGCGCTTTGGCCTTCTCGATCGAGAACTCATGCTTGGGCAGGTCCGGGTTATAGTAGAAGGATTCCTGCGGCATGTAGGTTTCGGTGGGCGTCGGCACGCCATAATAGAGCGCGTCGATGATCGAGCCTTTGTCGAGCGCCGCATAAAGCGCCTTACGCACCGCGGGATCTTTGAATTGATCGCGCATCATATTGAGGCCGAACGATTCAAACGTGCCGGTGCCCGCGACTTTGATCACCTTGCCGTCCAGCCCCTCGGCCTCGGCCAAATGGTCGGGCGAGATATATTGCAGACCGACCACGTCGATATCGCCCGATTTGAACTGCGTATACATCACGTTCAGGTCGGGAACGTATTTGATGATCAGCGTCTCAAGATAGGGACCATCCATGTGATAATCCGGGTTGGCGACCAGTTCGATATGGTCGCCGGCCATGCGCTCTTTCCACTTATAAGCGCCGGTGCCGATGGGCGCGTTCATGAAGGGGGCGGTGTTTTTGTCTTCAACACCGTCGAACGCGTGTTTCGGGATGATGTAGGTGGAAGCCAGAATGCCCGCCATCGGCGCGAAAGCTTCGCTCATTTCCCAGGTCAGCTCAGTATCCGAGACCACGGTGATGTTGCGCATGAATTTGTAACCGGTCGAACGGAACGAGCGGAAATCCGGGTCCATCGTCAGTTCGAGCGAGAATTTCACGTCAGCCGCCGTGAAGGGCGTGCCGTCATGCCATTTGACTCCTTCTTTGAGCTTGATGCGCCAGGTCAGACCGTCTTCCGAAATCCCGCCATTGGCGACAGTGGGGACTTCGGCCGCAAGGATCGGGAAGAAATTGCCAGCCGGGTCGAAATCAAAGAGCGTATCGAAGATTGCATAATAGACGCCTTCATCCACTTCGATATGCGGCATCAGCGGGTTGAACACGGTGGGTTCTTGCGAGCAGGCCAACACCAATTGCCCAGACGGCGCGGCATTGGCGGCGAAGGCTTGGTCGCGCCCCAAGATCGCGGGGCTCATCACCCCCACAGCACCTGCGGCGCCCAAGAGCATCAACGCCTGACGGCGCGTCGGCCCGGGTTTCGCGTGTTTTTCGTTGGTCATGTCCGATACTCCCTGTCGGATGCGCAGGATGGGGAGGGGCGGCAAGCCCGCCTGCGCTTCGGACCCGCCCATTTGGCCAAACCCGCTAGGCGGGCTTGGTCATTTTTTAGAACCCGCTGATGATCTCGATCTTCGTTCCGTCGGTGAAACGGTTGAACGAGAAGGGTTTGGGGTCCACCACCGTGGGCTTGCCCGCCACCAATTCAGCCGCGAGCCGCCCTGCGGCGGGGCCAATGCCAAAGCCGTGGCCCGAAAAACCAGTGGCCATGTAGAAACCGGGGATGCTGTCCACGCCCGAGATCACCGGGATCGCATCGGGGGTGACGTCAATCGCCCCCGCCCAGCGCTGCGCGATTTCCGCCTTTTCAAACACCGGGAAGGCTTTGCGCAGATTGGCCAGTGCCTTGTCTTGCAACGAGAAAGAGGGTTCTGGGTCGAGCACGCGGCAATATTCAAACGGACTGGCCTGATCGAGTGACCAGCGGTTCGGGATACGCACCTCGTCAAAGAACCGTCCGCCGACCCGCAGCATCAAGGACCGCCATTCCGCCCCAAAGGCGGGCAGGAAATCGCGCATGTAGCGGAAGCTGTCGGGCACGATATCGACGATGTTGCGGAACCCATCGGCAATTGTATAACCGCCGTCCTGGCGTTTGCGGATCGAAAATCCGTTGCTCCAGATCGCGGCTTCCGGCCCGCCTTCCAGCGGCTTGGTGCGGATCACCGAGTTCTTCACCTTCAACTGCGGCAGCCGCAGCCCAGTGTTGCGGGCAAACAGGCTTGACCAAGCGCCGCCCGCCAAAACCACCTGTTCACAAGCGATTTCGCCGCGTTCCGTCACCACGCCACAGACCGCCCCCGCCTGCGTTTCGATCCCACGTACGGCGCATTCGGTCAGCACATGCGCGCCGCGATCACGGGCGGCTTCTGCAATCGCGGGCGCGGCCCATTGCGGCTCTGCACGACCATCTGCGGCAGTATAAAGCGCACCCTTGACCGGAAATTTCGATCCCGGAAATGTTTGCGCAACTTCTTTGGCCGAAAGCATCCGGCTATCAATCTGGTAGTCTTTGAGGTTGTCGAGCCAGCGTTCATGCTCGGCAAATTCCTTATCGGTGGCGCAAGCGAAAGCGATCCCCGCCCGCTCATAGCCCACGTCGCGCCCAGTACGCTCATTCATCCCCGGCCAGATGCGCAGAGCCTCGGCCATCAGCGGAATCTCGCGCGGGTCGCGCCGGGTGATCCGCACCCAACCCCAGTTGCGGCTCGATTGTTCGTGGCCGATGCCGCCTTTTTCACATAGCGCCACCTTGAACCCGCGTTCGACAAGCTCAAGCGCGGTAGAACAACCGATGATCCCCCCGCCAATCACCACCACGTCGACTTTTTTCGGCAGGTCGGCATCGCCGTGGAACGGGTTGACATATGGGCCGGGCATCTCAGAAGGACTCCTCAAGTTGACAATTCACGCAAAACTCAGCGACGCTTGCCTCATTGGGCAGGTCGATCAGCATTTCGATGATGCGCGCGAGATCTTCGGGCTGGGTCATCGCCGCAGCGGCGCGGTCGCTCAGCCCCAGCCCCATATCGGTGGCCACAAAGCCGGGGCAGACGGCGGTGGCGCGAATGCCATCTTCAAACCCTGTGTGGCGCAGCGCATGGGCAAGCCCGACCGCCGCGAATTTGGTCATGGCATAAGCGCCCGAACGCGCGCCTTTCACCCGTTTGCCCGAAAGCGAAGCCAGAACAATCACCCGACCGCGTCCATATGATTTAAGCCCGTCCCAGCAAGCCTTGGCGAGCCGCTGCGGCGCTTGCACGTTGATCGCCAACATGTCTGCCATCTCTGGGTCGGAAATCTCGATCACGTTTTTGGGCACCATCACCCCGGCATTGGCGATCACCGCATCAATCCGACCAAAACAGCTTTGCGCGGCCTCTGCCCAATTGGTGGCGGCCTCCGGACTGCGCGCATCATAGCTGAAAAGGTGGACTCGCTCTGGCGCCGCCTGCGCCCAATCCGGAAGCACGGGCGCGCGCATTCCGAGCGACACGCCCCAACCCGCTTCAAACAGGCGCTTTGCAATCGCGGCACCAATGCCACGGCTTGCCCCGGAAATCAGCGCGACACGCGCATCGGTCAACTGCATTTCGTCCTCATGTTCAGGTAAGCGCGCTTGAGCATGCGCATGAATTGGGCGCGATCTTCGGGGGCGATGAAGTCGAAGAATTCCTCTTCTTGCGCGCGGATGATCGCGCGCACTTCCTGCGCCAACGCCTGCCCTTTTTCGGTGATGAAGAGCGATTGCGCACGCTGATCGGCCGGGTCTTCCTCGCGCCGGATCAGCCCAGCAGCGACCATGCCTTCAATGATCCGTCCCGTGGCGGGTCGGTCGCGCATCAACACCTCAGCAATTTGCGATGGTCGGATGCCGGGATAATCATCCACCAGCAAGATCGCGGTGATCTTGCCCTTGCCGCGGGCAATTTCCAGATGCGCCATCCGAGCATCCAGATCACGCGAAACGACGCTATCTAGGCTCCGAATATACCAGCTGAACGCCCCTTCCAGAACGTCGATTTGCAGCCCCCCGATGGTGACCTTGAGGTCATCTTCCACTGCGTTTTCAGGCAGGCTCGTCATTGCAGAGTTGTCATCCGTATTCATTGGTCACCTCATCTTTTGGCGCTAACGGCAGCGCCACAATAAGTAAGTTGCATTTCACAACCAAAGTGGTTGTGTTTTACAATTACTGCACAAAAGTTTCGCATTTCTCGGCGCAAATGGGTCGGCATGCGTCGCTTTGTGACAAAAGAAAAAGGACGGCCGGAGCCGTCCTTGGAAAATCGGAGCCGCGCCACCTTAGGCAGCCTTGGCACCGGGAATCGCGGCAACAAGCGAGCGGGTATAATCGTGCTCTGGCGCATGAAAGATGCGCGACGGCGGACCGTATTCGACCATTTTGCCACGATGCATCACCAAAATCTCGTCGCTGATTTGGCTCGCCACGCGCAGATCATGCGTAATGAAGATCATCGCCAGCTTCCGCTCTTTGCGGATTCGGTCCAAAAGTTCCAGCACTTGCGCCTGTATCGACACATCAAGCGCCGAAACCGCTTCATCGGCCACGATCACCTCAGGGTCGAACATCAGTGCCCGGGCAATACCCACACGCTGTCGTTGTCCGCCACTAAATTCATGCGGATAGCGATCATAGGCAGAGGCATCGAGCCCAACCTGCTCCAGCAGGTCTTCCGCCTTGGCGCGTGCATCGGCATGGGTGAGCAAACTATGCGCGACCGGCCCGACCGTCAGCGCCTGACCGATGGTGAAACGCGGGTTGAGCGAGGCGAAAGGATCTTGGAAGATCATCTGGATGCGAGCGCGCAACGGGCGGAATTCTTCTTCCGTCATCTTCGCGACATCCTCACCCTGAAAACGGATCTCTCCCCCATCGGCCTCGATCAACTTCATCAGCACTTTACCCATTGAGGATTTCCCCGAGCCGGATTCCCCAACGATGCCGAGCGTTTCGCCCTTGTGCAGATCAAAGCTGATGCCGTTGACGGCATGCACCTCGCGCATCCGGCCCAGAAAGCCGCTGCGCGTCCGGTAGGTCTTTTGCAGATCCTTGACCTGCATCACCACATATTTCGCGGTCTCGCGGGCACGATCTTCTTCGCGCAAAGAGGGCACGGCCGCGATCAGTTTTTGCGTATATGGATGTTCGGGGGCATTCAGCACCTGCTGCGCGGTGCCCTGTTCGACCATGCGCCCCTTTTCCATTACGATCACCCGATCCGCGATCTCGGCCACGACGCCAAAATCGTGGGTGATGAACATCACGCTCATGCCCTTGCGCTGCTGAATGCGCCGGATCAGATCAAGGATTTGCGCCTGCGTTGTCACGTCAAGCGCAGTGGTCGGCTCATCCGCAATCAAGATGTCGGGGTCAAGCGCCAATGCCATGGCGATCATCACCCGCTGGCGCTGCCCACCGGAAAGCCGGAACGGGTATTGATGCTGGATCAGCGTGGGTTCGGGCAAGCCCACCTCCGTAAGCATCTCAAGCACCTTTGCCGCACGACTTTCGACAGTGCCGATCGCATGGGCGTCCAGTACTTCGCGGATCTGATCGCCCACCGTCATTAGCGGATTGAGCGCCGAAAGCGGGTCTTGGAAGATAATCGAGACGGCGCGTCCGCGCAGTTTGCGCAACTCCGATTCCGGCAGCCCTAAAAGCTGGCGCCCACGAAACGCGATTTGCCCGTCGGTGACACGCATCACATCTGGCAGCAAGCCCATCACCGTATTGGCGGTGACAGATTTCCCGGACCCGGATTCGCCAATGATGCAAAGGATTTCGCTTGGCTGCAGGTCGAAACTTACGTTTTCGACCGCAAAGGGGCGATCAAGATTTCCGGGCAGCGCAACAGTCAGATCGCGCACGGAAAGGACCGGCGTAGCGCCGGGGGAGGTGATGGTCATAGATATCTCGTCGTTTATGGTTTTTGTTACCCGACCAGAAGGCCATGACGAAGGACAGAGAGGCAAAGCTGCTCCGCGCTTTACCCGCCTGAAAGGGCCAAAGAAGATCACATTGGCGCATTACGGTGATGATTTAAGCGCTAATGTTCATGAATTGGGCATCCATAAGCCAAGCGACGCGAATGAAGTCCAAATCGCGAAGCACACTTATGGCAGCAATCATATTGGGGCGGGCGACGCTTTGCTGGATACCGCTAAAGTCCTTCAGCGAAGCGTAAATGAAGGACTGCCCTCTTCCCCTGCCGAGCCCTTACATTTTGCGCAAATATCCTTGGGGCTGAATGATGTAAAAAGGGAGGCAAACAGCCCCCCTTCTCGGTTTCTCATATAGAAAATGCGTTCGCTTAGCTCGGCGACATGCCGCGCAGGCGTTCCGAGCGGCGGCGCAGAAGTTCCACCACGGTGAGCAGCGATACGGACAAGATCACTAGCAACGTGGCCACCGCCAAGATCGCCGGGCTGATTTGTTCGCGGATGCCGTTCCACATTTGCCGCGGGATCGTTTGCTGGGTGTGGTCCGCGATGAAGAGCACGGCCACCACCTCGTCAAACGAGGTCACAAAGGCGAAAAGCCCACCCGAGATCACGCCGGGCATGATCAGCGGCATTTGCACTTTGAAAAACGCTGTGCGCGGGTTGGCCCCAAGCGAGGCGGCTGCCCGTACCAGCGATTGGTCAAAGCCCGACAGCGTCGCCGTTACCGTGATGATCACGAAGGGAATCCCCAGCGCGGCGTGGGCAAGAATGATGCCCGCATAAGTGCCCGCAAGGCGGCCCCATTCGAACCCATCGGACCCGACCGTCGGCACCCATTTGCCCGAGTAGAAGAAGAACATCCCCGTCGCCGAGATGATGATCGGCACGATCATCGGCGAAATCAGCACGGCGGTGATCTGCTTGCGGAAGGGCATTTCCGGGCGGGTCAGGCCAAGGGCGGCGATGGTGCCCAGACCGGCAGCCAAGATCGTCGCAAAGACACCGATGATCACCGAGTTTTTGGCGGCCTGCATCCAAGCGGCATGTTGCCAGAAATCGATCCAGAACGACATGTCACGCGGCGCATCCGGGTTGACCATGCCAAACGTGATCAGCTTGTCATACCAGCGGATCGAATAGCCCTCGGGATCGAAGGCAATCATCTTGTCGGTGAAGGTGAAATAGGGCTCGGCGTTGAAGCTCAGCGGGATGATCACGATGATCGGCGCGATCAGGAAAATGAAGATCCCTGCGCAAAGCACGATGTAGGTGTAGTGCCAGAGCTTTTCGAGCGGGCTTGCATAGACGGGAAGTGCCATAGGTGTCGTCCTCTCAGCCGAGCTTCATCTTGTCGATGCCGACGAGCTTGTCGTAGATCCAGAAGAAGATCAGCACGACAGCCAGCAATTGCGCGGCAAGGGCGGCCGCGAGCGACCAGTTGAGCGATTTTTGCATGTGGAAAGCGATCATGTTGGAGATCATCTGACCGTCTGCGCCACCGACCAAGGCCGGGGTGATGTAGTAGCCCATCGCGAGGATGAAGACCAAAAGCCCCCCTGCCCCGATGCCGGGCAGCGTTTGCGGCAAGTAAACCCGGCGGAACGCGGTCCAAGAGGTCGCCCCAAGCGAGCGCGCCGCACGCACATAGCTCGGCGGGATCGTTTTCATCACCGAGTAAAGCGGCAAAATCGTGAAGGGCAGCAAGATATGCGTCATTGCGATGATCGTGCCCATCTCGTTGTAGATCATCTGAATCCGGCCCTCGTCATCGACGATACCAAGCCAAACGAAGATATCGTTGAGCACCCCTTGGCTTTGCAGCAGAACCATCCACGAGGTGGTCCGCACCAGAAGCGAGGTCCAGAAGGGCAGCAGCACCAAGATCATCAAAAGCATGGCTTTGCGCATCGGCAGGGTGGCGAGCAAATGCGCGATCGGGAAGCCCAAGAGCAAGCACAGCGCGGTGATCTCGATCGACAGCACCAAGGTGCGGAACATCAGCTTTTTATAGATCGCCTGACCTTCGTCCACGGCGGTGATCGCACCGCTTTCATCGCGGGTCAGGTCGTTCGCCGCAAGGTAGAAGTCAATCGTGAACGGGTTCGAGGCGGAGCGCATCGCACGCCAGACATTCGGGTCGCCCCAATCCTTGTCGGCATCAATGAAGGCCTCTTTATAGGGCGGCTCCATCTTTGCGGCTTTGCGCGCGCCACCTGTGAACAGCGAACGCGTGCCCGAAATGTCATAGTTGATCCGCGTGCCGGCCTCGCCTGCGGTTTTCTGCTCGCGCATCAAGATCAGGTCCGAATGAAGCGCGGCATAAGCGCTTTCGTCGATCTCGGCACCTTTCGGATGCTCTTTGAACCACTGCACCAAGGCCGGTGCGTTTTTCGAAAAGCCATCGTTATAGACGGATTTGAACAGCATCTGGCCAATCGGCACGATGAAGCTGATCGTGATGAACAGAAAGAGCGGCGCAACGAGCATGAAGGCGCGGCGGCGTCGCACAGCCAGCGAAGCAGCAAGCGCGGCCTTGAGCGGGCGGCCATCGGCCGTCGTCAATGGGCCGGTTGAAATATCAGTAGTTGCGTCGGTCATTCGGTTCCCCGGTCATGAGCGGTCACACCACCGCGGGGGAGCGGCGGGAAGGGAGGAGGAAGGTCGGGCGGGGAAACCCCCGCCCGGATAGCTTCAGCGGATTAGCTGGCGAGCCAAGCGTTGAACTTCTCGTTCAGCTCGGTGTCGTGGTCGGCCCAGAAGGTCGGGTCGGTCCAGATCGGCGAGGTCATGTTCGCCGGGTTGGTCGGCATGTAAGGCGCCATTTCGGTCTTGCCGTCTTGATAGAGACCAACAAGAGCGTTCGACGATTTACGCGCCGGACCGTAGGAGATGTATTTCGCTTGATCGGCCAGACGCTGGGTGTCGGTCGAGAAGGCGAGGAACTTCATCGCATCTTCCATGTGCGGCGCATCTTTCGGGATCACCCACAGGTCATAGTCCATGTAGGAGCCATCCCAGATGGTGCCGAACGGTTTGCCTTCGGCAACTTCCGCCGCGAAGAAACGACCGTTGTAGCCATTGGTCATGACGACTTCGCCATCGGCCAGCAGTTGCGGCGGTTGCGCACCGGCTTCCCACCAGACAACGTCGTCTTTGATGGTGTCGAGTTTGGCAAGCGCACGGGCCACACCTTCATCGGTGCCGAGCACGTCATAGATGTCTTCCGGGGCCACGCCATCAGCGTAAAGCGCCAGTTCCATCGTGCGTTTGGCCGCTTTCAGCAGGCCGCGTTTGCCCGGATATTTCTCGGTATCGAAGAAATCGGCAATCGTGGTCGGCGCGGTGTCGAACTTGGTTTTGTCATAGGCGATAACCGTGGCCCAGACGATGTTCGCAACGGCGCAATCTTGAATGGCGCCCGGAACGAAGTCTTCGGTCGCGGGGGTGCCATCGGGCGCCGGCGGCAAGATCGCCGGGTCGATTTCGGCCAGCAGGCCTTCGTCACACATCTTGATCGCATCCGACAGTTCCACGTCGGCGAGGTCGATCGAAACGTTGCCCGCTTCAGCTTGCGCTTTGAGCGGCGAAGCCGGGTTGTCAGCGTCGATCGAGTTGATCTTGATGCCGGTCATTTCGGTGAAGGGCTTGTGATAAGCCTCAACCTGGCTGACCGTGTAAGCACCGCCCCAGGACACGACGTTGAGCTCCTGCGCTTGCGCGGCAGCTCCCATAGCGACAAGCGCCGTGCTCAGGATCAGAACTTTTTTCATTGTGTTACTCCCTTGTTGATTAGTTGGTGGCCGCCTGCGGATGTTTCCCCGCTTTGCAGCCGATGCGGCGGGGCCGCCGCATCGCATGGATGGTTTCTCTGTCCCTATCTTCTATTCTTACATCGGATCGAGTGCGCGCGCATCGGCCGGGTGCCAACCGATTTGCAGTTTTTCGCCGGGGCGCAATTTGGTTTGCCCAAGCGTGTTACGCGATTTCATCACGAATTCTTCGCTGCCTGCAACCTTCATCCGGGTGCGGAAGATGTCGCCCATATAGATCACTTCGAGCACTTCGGCGTTAATCATATGCGCGCCTTCGGGCATCATCTCGGGCTTGAACTCGACACGCTCGGGACGGATCGACACGAGCGTTTTTTGCCCTTTGTGACGAATGTTCACCGGCGTGGCGTCGATCAGTTCGCCCGTCTCCAGACGCACAAGACAGGTTTCGTCGGTCAGTTCTTCAACGGTGCCGGGGAGCTTGTTGTTTTCACCGATGAATTGCGCGACGAAGCTGTTTTTGGGGCGTTCATAAAGCTCATCCGGCGGCGCAAGCTGCTGGATACGGCCATCGTTGAACACCGCGACGCGGTCCGACATCGTCAGCGCCTCGCCTTGGTCGTGAGTCACGTAAACCACAGTAATCCCAAGCGTTTCATGCAGGTGCTTGATCTCGAACTGCATATGTTCGCGCAGCTGTTTATCCAGCGCGCCGAGCGGTTCGTCCATCAGCACGAGGCTCGGGTCGAACACCAGCGCGCGGGCGAGTGCGATCCGCTGTTGCTGGCCGCCCGAAAGCTGGGCCGGGCGACGGTTGGCAAAAGCCCCCATCTGCACCATGTCCAGCGCGCGCATCACTTTGACTTCGCGCTCAGACTTGCCCATGCCACGCACTTCCAGCGGGAAGGCAAGGTTTTCGGCAACCGTCATATGCGGGAAAAGGGCATAGTTTTGGAACACCATGCCAATGCCACGCTTATGGGGCGGCATTTCGTTGATATTGGTTCCATCGAGCAAGATGCGCCCGTGCGTCGCCGTTTCAAACCCAGCCAGCATCATCAGGCAGGTTGTCTTGCCAGACCCCGAGGGGCCAAGCATCGTCAGGAATTCACCCTTGGCGATTGACAGGTTCAGGTCTTTCACGACCAGCGTTTCGCCGTCGTAGCTCTTCTGGACATGGTCAAATACGACGAAACCTTCGTCGGTCGGTGCAGCAGTCAATGCGGGCTCCCCGTGATTTTTGTGGTTCGTTTGCTCCCGTGGCGGCAACTAAAACAGCCACTTTTGAATAATTCAACAGTCATTTCCGACAGATCACAAAGCGCGGGCAGACGCGACCGGTTCGGTTACAAAACCGTCAAAATCCGCCATCTTGCAGGTAATGCGCGACCAGTTCGCGCAGACCAAACGATCAATTTGACGGCGTTTTAAAAACCTTGCTGCAGGCGCGG
Source organism: Rhodobacter aestuarii (assembly GCF_900156655.1). Classification (GTDB taxonomy): domain Bacteria; phylum Pseudomonadota; class Alphaproteobacteria; order Rhodobacterales; family Rhodobacteraceae; genus Rhodobacter; species Rhodobacter aestuarii. The sequence goes on from NZ_FTOG01000003.1 coordinate 241,168, forward strand.
AATAGACCTTTTCGACAGGTTCCCCCGCCCAAACGACCCGTGCGAGCCGTGGCAATGCGCGAATCAGTCGCATCCTTGCGGCTTGGTCAAGCCCTTTGAGCCCCTGTTTGCCCGGCCAGAAGCTCTCCACCCAAAGCCCTTCCGCAGAGATCAGCGCATGATGCGGCAAGAGCAGGTGGTGATAGCTCACCCCCTCGTCATGCCGCACCACCCCGCGCATTTGCCGCGCCCCGCCCCATCCGCACGCCGCCATATGACCCGCACGGGCGAGCGCCCCATCGGGCCCTTCGGGCACATAAACCCCATGCAACGCCGAAAGCCGGACCGGTCGGGCATTGCCCAACCGCCCGGCTGAAATCTCAACAGGCAGCAACTTCGGGTTGTTTTGCATTGTTTTTGGGCAAACATGCCGTTTTCCCGCCCAAAGCACAGGCATAGGCGGACCGGCGCGCGTATTGACGAGATCACCCGGCTTCAAAAGCTCCACAGGCACCATTCCTCCCGGCGTCGCAACCCGCGTGCCCGCAACGAGACAAGGAATGCCCATCGCATGCAACACCGGCGCCGAGGACACACTTGCCGGAGAGACCCCCAAAAGCGTGACCGTGGTGCCATCCGGGAAGCCCAGCACCGCATTGCCCGAACCGTCATCGCTAACCGTCACGTCCCAGGTGTTCACCGGGTTGGCGCTAAGGTCTTGCAGCGCGCTGACATCAAGCTGGTCAGTGGTGAGCCCCCCCACCACGCTCATGTCGAAATCGGCGATGAAATCGGCCCCGTCGCCATCGGAGAAGACGTAGGTATCCGCTCCCGCCCCGCCGGTGAGCGTGTCTGACCCCGTGCCGCCGATCAGCGTGTCATCGCCATCATCACCATAAAGCGCATCGTCATCGGCCCCGCCCCAGATCAGGTCATTGCCGGCGCCGCCAGAAATCGTGTCATTGCCCGCATCGCCCGACAGCGTCTCGGCATCGCTGCCGCCGGTGATGCTGTCATTGCCATCCCCGCCCGAAATTTCGTTGGCCCCGGCCCCGGCAACGATGGTGTCGGCCCCGCTACCGCCATCCACCGTGTCATTGCCGTCCCCAGTCGAGATGCTGTCATCCCCCGATCCGCCAAGGATCGAGTTCGCCCCCTGCCCCGCCTGGATCGTGTCATTGCCATCGCCGCCATCCAGCGTATCGGCACCCGTCGTCGTCGAACCGATCAGAAGGTCATCGCCCACCCCGCCCGACATGTCATTTGACCCAGAGCCCGCGACAAGCGTGTCATTCCCATCGCCGCCTGAGAGCGTGGTGTTGCCGGTGCCGCCATGGATCGAGTCATCCCCCGCTCCACCATCAACCACATCATTGCCGCTGACTGTCAGGATCGTGTCATTGCCATCGCCACCGGTAACGGTATCGGCGCCGGAGCCGGTGGAAATGGAGTCGCCGAAATCGGAACCGATGATGACATCGCTACCGCCCCCGGCATCGACATCAACACCGTCCAAGGCGCTGCTGGCATCGAAACTATCGGCAAGATCGGTGCCGACGACCTTTTCGATCTCCCAGAAGTAATGGACGGTCGGATCGCCATCATAGGTGATCGTGCCGGTTTCCCATCCGGTCCAAGTGACCGTCGCCCCCGCCCCCGACAGAATGATCGTGTCGCTATCGGTACCGCCCTCACCGCCGTAAATCGAGGTGGCACCATCCCCAAAGTTGAGCAGGAAGGTGTCAGCATCGTCGTCGCCATGAAGCTCATTCAGCCCGGTGCCACCGGTCAGCGTGTCATCGCCTGCCGCGCCATGCAGCGTGTCATTGCCCGCGCCGCCATCAACATAGTCATCGCCCGTATTGGCCCAGACCGAGTCGTCGCCATCGCCGCCGTAGATCGTGTCATTGCCGTCGCCGCCGTCGATCGTGTCATTGCCGGCATCGCCATAGATCAGGTCGTCGCCCGCTTCGCCATGCAACTGGTCGTCGCCGGCACCGCCGTAAATCGTGTCGGAGCCGCCGCCTGTAAAAACGGTGTCATTGCCGGTGCCTGCATCGACATAGTTTGCATAGGTCTCGGCGCGCACGCCGCTTAGGTCATCAATGTAATCGTTGCCGTCGCCACCATAGACGGTGTCATTGCCGAGCCCCGAATAGATCGTGTCGTCGCCAGTGCCACCCAGAATGAGATCATGGCTCGAACCGCCGACGATACTGTCATTGCCAGCCGCACCATCAAGCGTTAGGCCCGAGCTATCTGCCGAGGCATTGATCGTATCCCCGAGGCTGGAGCCGTAGATTGCCTCGATGTCATAGAAGGTGATCGTGTTTGAGCCTTGGGTGACGTTGCCGTCTTCCGACCCGGAATAGATGACCGAAACGCCCGCCACACCGCTGAAATAGCTGAAATCGAGCGTATCGTAATCCGACCCGCCCGCCGTGGTGGTGTTGCCCCCGTAAACGGTGTCATGGCCCCAGTTCGCCTCGAAATAGAACCGGTCGGCATCGGCATCGCCATAGAGCACGTCATCGCCGTAATCCCCGGCCATACTGTCGGCGCCGTCGCCGCCACGGACCGTATCGTTCGCGTCGCCCGCAATAATGACATCTGCGCCCGCGCCGCCGTCGATGCTGTCGGCGCCCCCGCCCCCCTCGATCCAGTCATTGCCAGTGCCGCCAAGAAGCGTGTCATTGCCGTCTTCGCCAAAAATCGTATCGTTGTCGGCGCCGCCATCGACATAATCATTGCCATGCCCGGAATAGATCGTGTCATTGCCCGCATCGCCATAGATCGTGTCGTTCCAGACATAACCGGTCGAGCCCGCATAATCGTCGATGTAGTCATTGCCATCGCCACCGTGGACCTCATCGCCGCCGGTGCCATATTCGATGCTGTCATTGCCCGCGCCGCCGTCGATCGTATCGGAGCCCGCGCCGGTGTTGATCGTATCGTTCCCCGCGCGCGCAAGGATCGAGTCGTTGTAATCTCCGCCTTGGATGTTGTTCGCGGCACCTGGGTCAAAGCTCATCGAGGCGAGCGAGGTATAGGTAGGACCATCGGTTACGTCAGGCGTCGCCGTCACATGGTAAGTAACGCCCGGCACCAGCGGGGCCGAAGTAATCTCCCCCACGACCGTGCCGTTGATCTCGAGCACATACATGGTGATGGTGGAGCCATCGGGGGCGGTAAATTCCGCGGCCCATTCGGCATAGACTTGGCCGGAAAAAAGCTGTGTGCCGGTCGCATCATAGACCGTGGCATTTTGAGTGGAGTCGTTGCCAACCTCGTTGTTGAGATTGTCCCCCTCAAGATTGGTGCCGTCATCCTCGATGACAAAGGTGCGGCGAGACGTGTCATAATCCCACGTCGGGTCAATCATGAAGTTCGACCCGGTCGCGAGCGTAGAGCCGCCTCCCTCGATCAGGATCTGCGCCCCATAAAAGCCCTGTATCGTGTAGGTCGCCAAGTCGCCTGCCCCAAGTCCATCGCGCCGCATGCGCGGAGTCACCCACGGGAAGGATCGGATGAGACGGTAAAGGCCGGGTTAATTTCCACAGGCCGAGGTTTGCCATTTAAGGACGAATCCAAGGCAATTCAGAAACGATCTGGTCACGAAAGGTCAGCCAACGGCCAGAAAAGGAAACAGTGCCCGTGCTTTTGGCGGAAACGGCGCACAGGCGCAGCGGGCCGAGCGAAAGACAAGGCCCGAAGCAAAAGACAAGGCCCGGGGCTTGCGCTCCGGGCCTATGGCCATCCGGCCAGTGGTGCGGTTGAAAAGACTCGAACTTTCACGGGAGTTACCCCACAGCGACCTCAACGCTGCGCGTCTACCAATTCCGCCACAACCGCACGTTCTGGCTTGGTGAGGGGCATTTAGCCGAGCCCGTCAGGAATGAAAAGCCCCATTTTGCCGCTTTGAACAATTCTGGCGAAAAAATTTTCAACGGCGGGAAAGTTGCGCCCGCCCCAAAAGCCTGGCGCCAAAAGCAAAGGGGCGCCGAAGCGCCCCTCGCACGTCCTTCAAAGCCCTCTATCAGGGCTGCGCGGGCAGTTTCGAGCTGCCTTCGGCCACGAAGTTGGCCGCGCCCGCCGCGAAGCTTGCCAGCCCCGCGATCCCGCCCGAGGCCGATTTCGTCGAAATCGTGCCGCTCGGGGCAGAGGCCGGAATCGCCGGCGCGGTGGGCGCAACGCTCGGCGCCGCGGTCACCGGGATCGGCAGCACCGGAATCGCGCTCGCACGGCCATTCAACGCCATCGAGGCTTTCTTGATCAGGCTCGCACGGTCGCCTTGCTCGGGCAGGAAGACCGGGGTTTGGCCGACCGAAAGCGCATTGGCGCCAAGCTCATACCATTCAAGCGCCAGATCGGGATGCGCAGCCATGCCCACGCCCGAAGTCAGGTGGTGGCCAAGCATTTCAGCATAGACCATCTGGCCCGCACCGGTCAGCACCAGCGCCGAAGCAATCGCCATCTCGGGCTCGTCCAAGCCATAGCCCATCGACAGGCAAACCTTCGATGTCGAGATCAGCTGATCTTCCGCCATGCCCGATTGCCCGATCCAGCTTTGGATCGACGAGACCACATCATCACGCGGGGTGGTGCCCAGCTTGGCGACCTGATCTTTCAGCGCCGCGCTGAAGCCACGGCATTGATCGGCGATCTGCTCGGGCGTGAAGCCTTGGATCTGGCCCGCCAGCACCTCGCCATCGGCCTTGGCCGCGGCAGAAACGGCGCAGAACTGTTCGCCTAACGCCAGTGCCGGATCGGACATCGCGGCAACCGTTTGCGGGCGGCCATTGGCACCCGATTTTGCCTTCACGCCAGAGCAATAGCTGACCAGCGTCACCTTCGGCGGCGCCATGGCCGAGCCAAAGTTCGGCATCACCGGAGCGGGCGCAGGGGTGGTCGCTGCGGCGAAGCTCGGCATCGGCGGAGCCGCCGGCGCAGTCGGCTGCGCGGCCATCATCGTGTTGGGAAGCGCAGCCCCCGGGCTCGGCATCGGCAAGGCCGGGTTCGCCGCCATCGTGCCACCGCCCTTCACCTCACACAGGCCATGACGGCAGGTGAAGGAGGCGGGCGTCGCCCCTGCAACTTGGAAGTCGTTGCGCTGATAGCCCTGCGGCGTCGAGGCAAAGACCCGCACCGTGCAGGCCGGACCGTTGCACCAGAAGCCCGAGCCGGTGACTGAAGTGTCGATCATATAATCGGTGCGCCCATCGGCGTTCATATCGGCCAGTTGCACGAAGCCCGCGCGTTGCAGCAGTTGATCGGGCTCGACATTGGTGTTGCGCGCAATCTCAAACACCGCTTCCGAGACTTCCGGCGGCAGCCCCCCGATGGTGCCGCCCGAATAGCCCGCATAGCCGGTGTTGGCGCCGCCGCCCATCATCTCGTCACGCTGGGCAAGCAGCATACCGCGCACACCTTGGGGGCTGCGCGCGATGATGTTTTGCACCTGCGGCCCGCCCAATTGGGCGCGGTTATAGGCGGTCACGAGGATGTTGCGTTCCATCTCGGTCAATTGCCCAGTGGCCGGATAGCCCAGAAGCACCTGATATTGCGAAATCGCAGACCGCGATTTACTGCCCAGCACACCATCGGCGGTTCCGACCGGATAGCCAAAATAGTTGAGCGAGTTTTGCACTTCGCGGTTTTGTTCGCGCTGCGCGGAAGACATGGTGGAGCGGCGTGTCGTGGTGCGGCGCGTCGTGTGCGAGCGGTTCGCTTCATTGACAATGGCCGCCCCGATCATCCCGCCGATCAGGCCACCGACCACATCGCCCCCGCCCGCGAGAACCGGTGCCCCGGTCAACCCAACACTCAAGGCCACGATGCTCGTGAGAATATGACGCGATTTCATGCTTTCCTCCAATTCCGGGGCCTAGCCCCTGTGCGGCCCCATGGCACCGCAGCTGATAAAACCTTTGTGAGTGTTCGCCCGAATCGGGCTTGTGGCAAGATTTTTGTGTGCTTAACACCCAAAAGGACAGGAGGCGGCCATGCCCGAATGGATAAAATCCGATACGCCCGTGGGCTATGCTGAGGCTTTAGCCTTTATGGAGGCCCGCGTCGCCGCCATTGCGGCAGGCGAGGCAGATGAAGCGATCTGGCTTTTGGAACATCCGCCGCTTTACACAGCAGGCACCTCGGCCAAGCGCGAGGATTTGGTCGATCCGGATCGGTTCCCGGTCTATGAGGCCGGGCGCGGTGGGCAATATACCTATCACGGGCCGGGACAGCGCATCATCTATGTGATGCTTGACCTCAACAAACGCGGCCGCGATGTGCGCTGTTTCGTGCGTGCGCTCGAAGCTTGGGTGATTGCGGCTCTGGCCGAGTTCAACGTGAGCGGCGAAATTCGCGATGGCCGCGTGGGTGTTTGGGTCAAGCGCCCTGAAAAGGGCCTGCAAGCCGATGGCAGCCCGCAAGAAGACAAGATTGCCGCGATTGGGGTGAAGCTGCGCCGCTGGGTCAGCTTTCATGGCATCTCGATCAATGTCGAGCCGGATCTGAGCCATTTTTCCGGCATTGTGCCCTGCGGCATCCGCGAACATGGCGTGACCTCGCTCGTGGATCTTGGGCTCCCTGTGACGATGGATGATCTGGATGTGGCGCTGCAGGCCACCTTTGAAACAGCCTTCAAAGCCGAATGCGCCGCCGCGCCCCCATCTGCCTGAAAGCACAGTTAAACCACCCGGCACGACGGTTGCATGACAGCGCGACGACAGAGGCGTTGACCTTCGTGATGCAATTTGAACAGATAGGACGCGCCCCGACTCTGGGGCGAAAGGAAGTATGTGTCTCAGCACCCCTCAGGTAACGAAGTTTTGTGCATACACATGGAAATGTAATAATGTGAGATGCGCGACCTTATGCCCTGTGGTAAGGGGGAAACCGGGCACAAAGACTGCCTTACGATCCCGGGCGCTCCGGGCAAGCAAACAGACCAAGGAACCAGCGATGAAGATCAGCCTCTATGCCACCCTCGCCGCGCTCGCTCTGGCCACGCCCGCGCTCGCCGAGGGCGATGTTGCCGCCGGTGAAAAAGAATTCACCAAGTGCAAAACCTGCCACTCGATCACTGCGCCCGATGGCACTGATATCGTCAAAGGCGGCAAAATCGGCCCGAACCTTTATGGCGTGATCGGCCGTCAAGCCGGCACCTACCCGGATTTCAAATACAAAGACTCGATCGTTGCTCTGGGCGAAAGCGGCTTCGTCTGGACCGAAGAAGAAATCGCCACCTACATGACCGACCCGACCAAGTTCCTCAAAGAGAAACTGGACGACAAAAAAGCCAAGTCGGGCATGACCCACAAGCAGTCGAAGAAACAAGAAGACATCGTCGCCTATCTGGCGTCTGTCGTCGCCGAGTAATCGACGCTACAGAAATGACGGGGCCCGGTCGTGCATCGACCGGGCCTTTTTCATTGCGGCACGGCGGGCGCCAAATGGGGGCCAGATTGCTGCGCGCAACGCCTTCTTAAGAATACAAATGCCGATATCCGCATAAAACAGGCGGAACGCTTTCCCGGTTTCTTCTCTGTGCGCAGACGCATCTTCGCCGCTTGCAACGCCTAGGCCCTGCGCTGTTCGCCCCGGCTGCGGCCCTGCCCCGACAGCCTTCTTATTTCCCGGATCGGCTTGTTCCTGCCCGCGGCAACTGCGATTTAAAGGGGGACGAATACGGAGCCCCCTCATGCCGCCTCTTTTCACCCAAACCCATCTGCTTGGCCTTGCTGGCGGGCTGATGATCGGCTCTGCCGCAGCGCTTTTGCTTTTGGGCAACGGTCGCATCCTTGGTGCCTCGGGCATTTTGGGGCGGTTTGCCACGCGCACCACCACTGGCGCCGACTGGCGCGATCACGCCGCCTTTGTTGCCGCGCTGGTACTGGTGCCGGGGCTTGCCGCGCTGATCTGGGGCGTGCCGCAGTTTGAAACGCTCGCGCCCTTGCCGCTCTTGGTCGTGGCGGGACTGGCCGTTGGCCTTGGCACGCGGATGGCGAATGGCTGCACCTCGGGCCACGGCGTTGTTGGTATGACGCGGTTCTCGCGCCGCTCCATCGTGGCAACGCTTGTCTCGCTCGCTGTGGGCTTTGTCACCTTCCACCTCGCCCATCATGTTTTCGGAGTGCTGTGATGACCCGCTTGATTTGGACCGCATCTGGCGCGCTGTTTGGGCTGGGCCTTTGGCTTTCGGGCATGACCGAACCGGCCCGCGTGCAAGGCTGGTTTGATGTTGCGGGCGCTTGGGACCCGACGCTCGCTTTCGTTCTCACAGGCGCGCTGATCCCGATGCTGGTTGCATGGCGCGTCGCCGCGCGGCGCAAACGCAGCTTCACCGGGGCGCCCCTACCTGCCGCTCCCGAAACGCAGATTGATGCGAAACTGGTTGGCGGCTCGGCGCTTTTTGGCTTTGGTTGGGCGCTTGCGGGCCTTTGCCCTGGCCCCGCGCTCGCCGCGCTCGGATGGTCTGGTGTGCCGGGCTTTGCCTTTAGTGCCGCGATGGTCGCGGGCATGGCACTTTGGAACCTGATCGGCGCGCGCCGCCCGCGCGCCGTGGCCGCCTAATCAGCTCAGGCGCTCTTTCACCTTCGGCCCCACGGAACCGAAATCCATCTGACCGGTATGGGCCGCTTTCAGTTCGCCCATCACCCGCCCCATGTCGCGGATCGAGGTGGCGCCCAGCTTCTCGATCGCCGCAGCAATCGCCGCTTCAACCTCTTCTGGGGTGAGTTGGCGAGGCAGGAATTCCTCGATCACAGCAATCTCGGCGAGTTCCTTCTCGGCCAATTCCAGACGCCCGCCCTCTTCATAGGCGCGTGCTGATTCTTGGCGTTGCTTCACCATTTTGCTCAGAATCGCCATGATCTCGGCATCGCCGACCGTCGCGCCCTCGCCCTCAGAGCGCAGCGCAATTTCGCGGTCTTTGATGGCTGCGTTGATCAAACGCAAGGTCGACAGCCGCGCCGCCTCCTTGGCCTTCATCGCCTCTTTGAGCGCCGATGCCAGCTTCTCGCGCATACTTGTGATCCACCCTTGATTGATCCAGCCGACACTCTAGCTTGAAGCTTTGCGCGGCACAACTGCGGCAAATTATTGATTTCATTGCATTTCATCATTTTCCCAAAAGCCTTGACGCCCTCACCGACTGCCCGTAGGTTCGGCCGGATTTTTGCCCGGGAGTCGCGCCATGCCCACTAGCCACCAGCCGTCGGAAAAACCCACCGCGCTGATCGCAACCGCTGATGGGCAGTTGTTTTACGGTCAGGGCTTCGGCGCGACCGGCGAAACGGTGGCCGAATTGGTCTTCAACACCGCGATGACGGGCTACCAAGAGATCATGACCGACCCGAGCTATGCGGGCCAAGTCGTGACCTTCACCTTCCCCCATGTCGGCAATGTCGGCGTCACCCCGGAAGATGATGAAACCAACGAGCCAGTGGCGGCAGGTCTGGTGGTCAAATGGGACCCGACTGAACCGTCGAACTGGCGCGCAGCCGAACATCTTGTTGGCTGGCTTGAAAAACGCGGCCGCATTGGTGTGGGCGCGGTAGATACCCGTCGCCTGACCCGCGCGATCCGCCAGCAAGGCGCGCCGCATGTGGCGATTGCCCATAACCCCGATGGTGTCTTTGACATTGAAGCGCTGGTGAAAAAGGCCCGCGACTGGAAAGGCCTTGTGGGCCTTGACCTCGCGAAGGAAGTCACCTGCGCGCAAAGCTACAGCTGGAACGAAATGCGTTGGGCTTGGCCGGAGGGCTACAAGACCCGCAGCGAACCCGGTTTCAAAGTCGTGGCGATTGACTACGGCGCAAAGCGCAACATCCTGCGCTGCCTTGCCTCAGCCGGTTGCGATGTGACGGTCCTGCCCGCCACCGCCACCGCCGAAGAGGTGTTGGCCCATAACCCCGAGGGCGTGTTCCTTTCAAACGGTCCGGGCGACCCGGCTGCGACCGGGGCCTATGCGGTGCCAATGATCAAGGGAGTGCTGGAGACCCAGCTTCCTGTCTTTGGAATTTGCCTTGGCCACCAAATGCTGGCGCTCGCACTTGGCGCAAAGACCATCAAGATGAACCACGGCCACCACGGCGCGAACCACCCGGTGAAAGACATCACCACCGGTAAAGTGGAAATCACCTCGATGAACCACGGTTTCGCGGTCGATGCGCAAACCCTGCCCAAAGGCGTGGCGGAAACGCATGTGAGCCTGTTCGATGGCTCGAACTGCGGCATCGCGCTGGAAGATCGTCCGGTCTTTTCGGTGCAATACCACCCCGAGGCGAGCCCCGGCCCGCAAGACAGCTACTACCTGTTCGAGCGCTTTGCCGCTGCGATGGCCGCTCGCCGCGGCGCCTAAGCCACGCCCCAGCACAGACCCAAAAGACCGGCCCCACGCCGGTCTTTTGCATTTTGGGCCCGTCGCTCACCGCAATCGCATATCCCGCCGCACCCCAAAGAATAGCGCGCTACCCTTTCGAATTAACGAAGCCTTAACCAAAGGTTTGGTATCCCTAAGGAATGGTTAATCGCCTAGCAGCGAAAGGGACAAGATGGCCGAGCGGGCGATCATACCTGTCGATTTTGGCTCAACGGCGCGTCGGGCGGCTGTGCGTGAAAAACTCGAAGCTGGGCGCAGCGCCGCAGATACGCCCGATCAGCTTTCGAGCTTATCCGCAAAAGGCGACACACAAAAGCCCCCGTCGCCCCGCCCCACGGCAGACCGCGCTCCACTTGGGCAGATCTTGCTGGAAATGGGTGCCGTTGCGCCGGGGGATCTGCTCAAGGCCATCGCGATGCGCGCACGGCAGGATGTTCGGTTGGGGGATATTTTGCTGAGCCACGGCTGGGTAGAGGAAGCCGCGCTCATGGCCGCGCTCTCACGGCAATGGCGCACCTCCGTCGTAGACCTATTCGCGCAACCGCCCGACCCGCGCCTGATCGACATCGTCGGCCCGGAACTGTGCCTCCGCGAGCGGATGGTGCCGTGGTGCAAGATCGGCGGCGTGACGCTGATTGCAACCGCGCGGCCCGAAGATTTTACCGCCCTGCGCGCGCGATTGCCCCACCGGCTTGGCCCGTTTCGAATGGTGCTCGCGCCCGAGGCCGATGTGCACAAAGCGCTTTTGGCACGGCGGCAAACTGCCCTGATCCGGCGCGCGGAAACCAAGGTGGAGCCGACGCAAAGCTGCCGCGCCCATAACGAAGCGCGCGCCGCAAGGCTGGCCCTTGGGGCGCTTGTCGCACTCGCACTAGGGCTGATGGTGATGCCCATAGGCGTCTTCGGGCTTTTGTTCCTTTGGGCGATCATGACGCTCTTTGCGACAACCGGCCTAAAACTCGCGGCGTTTCTAGCGCATTGGCGTGCTACCCGCAGGTCATCAGCCCCGCAAACAACACGCCCGCCGCATCGGCTGCCGATGATCTCGATCATGGTGCCGCTGTTTCAAGAACGCGATATCGCACCCCGGCTGATTGCAAGACTTGCGCGGCTGCACTATCCGCGCGAATTGCTTGATATCGTGCTGGTGGTCGAGGAAAGCGACAAGACCACCGCCGAGGCGCTACGCGATGTGCGGTTGCCGCGTTGGATACGGATTGTGACTGTGCCCAACGGGCCGATCCGCACCAAGCCACGCGCGCTCAATTACGCGCTGAACTTCTGCCGCGGCAGCGTGGTCGGCGTTTATGACGCGGAGGATATGCCCGAGCCCAAGCAACTGCATATCGTTGCGCGCCACTTTGCGGAGACCGGGCCGGAAGTGGCCTGCCTGCAAGGCCAGTTGGACTACTACAACCCGCAAACGAACTGGCTCGCGCGCTGTTTCACCATTGAATATGCGGCATGGTTTCGGGTGTTTCTGCCGGGGTTGGCACGGCTTGGCCTTGTTGTCCCCTTGGGCGGCACCACGCTTTTCTTTCGTCGTGAGGCGTTGGAAAAGCTGGGAGGATGGGATGCGCATAACGTCACCGAAGACGCCGATCTGGGCATTCGGCTCGCGCGCCATGGCTACCGCACCGAGTTGATCCCCACCGTCACCCATGAAGAAGCGAATTGCCGCCCCCTGCCTTGGGTCAAGCAACGCTCCCGCTGGCTTAAGGGCTATGCGATGACTTGGGCCGTGCATATGCGCAATCCGCGCCAGCTTTGGCGCGACCTAGGGACAAAGCGCTTCATCGGCCTGCAAATCCTTATTCTTGGATCACTCTCGCAATATCTGTTGGCGCCGCTCTTGTGGAGCTGCTGGGCAATTCTGTTTGGCTTTTGGCACCCGGTCGCGGCGCTCCTCTCACCGGAGCTTGAGACGCTCTTGCTCTTCGCCTTCGTGATGACGGAGTTGATCAATATCGGGGTGGGCGCTTGGGCGGTGCGTGGGGGGACGCACCGCCCATTGGTAAAATGGGTTCCCACGCTCCAGTTTTATTTCGCACTTGGTGCCATCGCGGCATGGAAAGCGCTTTATGAGGTGATCACCCGGCCCTTTTACTGGGACAAGACGGCCCATGGCCTGTTTGACGGGCTGCGCCACATGTCGGCTCCGGGACTTCGCTCGCCCCTTGTGGCAGAAGTCGCCACACTCAACACGCCACCCGAACCGGTGCGCGTCGCGCGCGCCCCGCTCATTGACTAAGGCTTAGGGGACTATGGCTTAGGGGTGCTCGCCGCGGCTCTCTGCATCCAGCTTGAGGCGCGTTTCAAACGCTTGCGAGATATGCGCTCGCAACGCCATAGCGGCGGCATCTTCATCGCCTGCACCAATCGCATCGACAATCGCTTGATGCTCATCAAGCGCACGCGTCCCGCGCCCCTCGGCGGCCAGCGAGGTGGTGGCCAAAAGCGCCATGGAACGATGCACAAGGTCCAATTGCTGCACCAGATAGCGGTTGTGCGAGGCAAGATGCAGTTGCCGGTGGAAGCGTTTGTTCGCTCGCGCCAGCGCCACCGGGTCATTGAGCTGCCCGCGGTCCATATCGATCATTTCTTGCAGCACGCGAATTTCTTCGGGCGCGGCGTGTTTGGCCGCCAAGCGCGCGGCCAAGGCCTCAAGCTCGGCGCGCACCACGTAAAGCTCAGCCAGTTGATTATGATCAAGCGAGGCCACAATCAGTGAACGGCCATCGCGCGCCAGCATCGCCTGCGTTTCCAGCCGTTGCATTGCCTCACGCACCGGGGTACGGGACACGCCAAAGCGCTCGGCCAGTTCAGATTCAACAAGCCGGTCGCCGGGCCGATAGAGCCCCGCGTCGATCGCTTCGAGAATGAGCGTGTAAGCATCCTTCTGCATTGGATCTTTGGCCTTTCGCTGCTGGCCCCATTGTATGCCGCAGTATGCGGAAAGTCGAGGCGCCGACAACTTAGGCGTTGCGCCGCCCCGTGACAACCCGCCACAGTCGCAAATTCTGCCCATTGCGTCGCATCGCTTGCGCAATTAGCTTCGCGCCATGCTTGCAGATGCTTTTTCCCATGTCGCGCACTGGGTGTTCGACCTCGACAACACGCTCTACCCGCCCTCGGCGCGGCTGTTTGACCAAATCGAACGGCGGATGACCGATTTTGTGGCCCGCACGCTTGAGGTGCCCCAAGAAGAGGCGAACCACCTGCGCGACCATTACTGGCAACTTTACGGCACCACGCTCGCCGGTTTGATGCATGAACATGGGCTGGAACCCGGCCCCTATCTTGATGAAGTGCATGACATCGACTTTGACGTGCTAGAACCCGACCCGGATTTGCGCGCCGCCATCGCCGCGCTGCCCGGCCACAAGATCGTCTTCACCAATGGCTCGGCTCCCTATGCCGAGCAGGTGCTCAAAGCCCGCGGGCTGGCAGGCCTGTTTGATGGGATCTTTGGCGTTGAACATGCCGATTATCACCCCAAACCGCAACCTGAGGCCTTTGCTGCTGTCTTTGCGAAGGCGGGTGTGGTTCCTAACCGTGCCGCGATGTTTGAAGATGATCCGCGCAACCTTGCTGTGCCGCACGGGCTTGGCATGCGCACGGTCCATGTTGCGCCGAGCCCGGCCCCCGCGCCGCATATCGAGCATCACACTGCCGATTTGCCAAAATTTTTGAAAGCCTTGCGCGCGCAGCGGCACCGCTAAGCAGCTTGCGCGTCGCTTTTCAGCCCGCTCAAGCGAACACAATGCCGTGCAGATTAAAATAATTCTAACCACAACCTCCGCGACAACTTGACGCGAATCTCCCTTTGCGCGTATGCAAACGCATACCGCCGTCAGGGAGACGGCGAAGGGAGACTTGCCATGACCATGACCACCGCCGACACCGGCATGATGTCGGCTGCCTCGCACGGCCACGACGAGAAAAAAGACTACACTTTCGCGATGTACATCATTGCAGCCGTCGTGATCGGGATCATCGCAACCCTCGTCGTCACGATGGGCCTTGGCGGTCTGATCCTGTTCGGCGTTGGCGCGACCTGGTTCATGCTCGCCCTTCTCGTGGTGATGACCGCGGGCGGCTGAGCGCCTTTTGACAGTTTCGAAAACGGCCCGGGCTTGCCCGGGCCTTTTCATTTTCTGCGACCATTTGCGACATGGCCCGAATCCAAATCACGATTCAATTATTCATATATTGATCATGCATAAATACCCGCATTGCGGGGGAAAGGATCACTATGAGCACGGCACAAGCGACTTCGGGCAAAGGCGGCGCCTTTGTGATGTATTTGGTGGCGCTGATCATCATCGGCGGCGCGGTGGCGGGCTTCATGATGGGCGGGGTCTTCTTGATGACCGTCTGGTTCGTGATCCTGACCTTCCTGATGCTGGCTCTGATGGTGTTGATGTCCATTTCCTGACGCGACACGCGCTTCTTGCATGCGGACAGATTGAATTCAGGTCCACCTCGGGCCATCTTATGGCGGGACATCAAGGGAGACCGCCATGACCGATGCCACTGCGCCGCGGCAACAGACTGATATTGTAATTTCCGGCGGCGGTGTCGCGGGCCTTGTGGCCGCCGCCGCCTTCGGGGCGTCTGGCTTCACGACGATCTGCGTTGATCCCGCGCCACCTGTCACCGAAGAAGGCGCGGCGGGGGCGGATATGCGCACCACCGCCTTTTTGCACCCGTCCCGCGTGATTTTAGAACGCGCCGGGCTTTGGGCGCGGCTCGCCCCTCATGCGGCGCCCTTGCAAGTGATGCGGATCATTGATGCGGGCGGCGAAACGCCTGTCGCACGGCTCACCCGGGATTTTGACGCGGCGGATCTGTCTGACGAGCCCTTTGGCTGGAACTTCCCGAACTGGCTCTTGCGGCGCGAAATGGTCGCCCGGCTCGCCGAATTACCGCTTGTCGATTTCCGGCCCGGCGTGGCGACCACCGGGCTTGTGACCCGTGATAGCGGTGCGGAAGTCAGCTTTTCGGATGGCACGCGAGTTACGGCGAAGCTGGTGATTGGCGCGGATGGGCGCAATTCCTTCATCCGTGAAGCGGCAGGGATTTCCGTTAAAACAACGCGCTACGGGCAAAAGGCGCTGGTTTGCGCGGTCACCCATGAGCGCCCCCATGAAAACGTTTCAACCGAGGTGCACCGCTCAGGCGGCCCCTTCACGCTGGTCCCACTGCCTGACCGCGATGGCGTGCCCTCTTCCGCCATTGTCTGGATGGAGCGCGGGCCCGAGGCGGAACGACTGGCAGAACTCCCCGCGGCAGAATTTGAAGCCGCAATGACCGAACGCTCGACTGGCGTTCTGGGGCCGCTCACACTCGTCACGCGCCGCGCGCTTTGGCCGATGATCACGCAAATCGCCTGCCGCTTCTCGGCCCAGCGCGTGGCGCTGATTGCCGAAGCCGCACATGTGATCCCGCCCATTGGCGCGCAGGGGCTGAACATGAGCCTCGCCGATCTGCGGTGCCTGCTTGATCTCGCCGAAAAAGACCCCGGCCATCTGGGCGAAGAAGCGATGCTGAGCGCTTACCATCGTCGCCGCTGGCCCGAGGTAAAGGCGCGTGAGGTGGGGATTGACCTCTTGAACCGCGCCTCAATGCTCGAACCGCGCCCGCTGCGCGATTTGCGCGCCGGGGCCTTGGGCGCGCTTTACGCGCTCAAACCCGTGCGCAAGACGCTTATGAAAGCGGGGCTCGGCGTGCGCTGACAGGGTGACAGGGGGCAGCGCCCCCTTACACGCTCACCACTTCGCGCAACGCTTCGCGCGACAGGCTTTCTTTCGTGCCTTCCATCGCCACCGCACCGCGTTTGAGCACATAGAACCGATCCCCCAAGTCATGGGCGAAATCGAAATATTGTTCCACCAGCACAATCGCCATGCCTTTGGTATCGCGTAGATATTTGATCACACGGCCAATTTGCTGGATGATATTGGGCTGAATGCCCTCGGTCGGCTCATCAAGAAGCAGCAGTTTCGGCTTCATCAGCATCGCGCGCGCAATGGCCAATTGCTGTTGCTGCCCGCCCGACAAATCGCCCCCGCGCCGATTGAGGAACTCTTTAAGGATCGGGAACAGCTCATAAATCTCGTCCGGGATAAACCGTTCCGAGCGCGGCAGCACCGCAAAGGCCGTTTCCATATTCTCGCGCACCGTCAACAGCGGGAAGATCATCCGGCCCTGCGGCACATAGCCAAGGCCGCGCCGTGCCATCGCTTGTGGTGGCACCTTGCCCACCGTCTGCCCATCGAGCGTGACCGACCCGCCCGAGCGTGGATGCGCCCCGGCAATCGCCTTGAGAAGCGAGGTCTTGCCCACGCCGTTGGTGCCCATGATGCAGGTCACCTCGCCCGCCCGGGCCTCCAGATCAATGCCATAAAGGATCTGTGATCCGCCGTAATGAAGCGTAAGCCCTTCGGTTTTCAGCATCTTATCGCCCCAAATACACTTCGATCACTTGTTGGTTCGCGGTGACATGGTCAAGCGAGCCTTCGGCCAGCACAGACCCTTCGTGCAGCACCGTCACCTTGCAATTGAGCCGCCGGACAAAGTCCATATCGTGCTCGACCACCACCACAGCATGGGTCTTGGCCAAATCCACGAGCAGGCTTGTGGTCTGCTCGCGCTCCGCCAAAGTCATGCCTGCGGCGGGTTCATCCACCAGCAAAAGGCGCGGTTCTTGCGCCAAGAGCATCCCGATTTCGAGCCATTGCTTTTGCCCATGCGAAAGCTCACCCGATTTGCGGGCCAGCGCCTCGCCCAAGCCCACCTGCACGGCGAGTTCTTCGACCCGCGCATGATCGGCACCGGCGGGTTTCCAAAACAACACCCGCCACGGGCTGCGATGCGCCTTCAGCGCCATCATCAGGTTTTCGGCCACGGTCTGATCTTCAAAAACCGTGGGGCGTTGGAATTTGCGGCCAATACCTTCGCGGGCGATTTGCGCCTCGTCGAGCTTCAGAAGGTCAATCGAGCGCTCCCCCCACAGCACCCTGCCCCCGTCCGGCCGGGTTTTGCCGGTCACGATATCCATGAAGGTTGTCTTGCCTGCGCCATTTGGCCCGATCACCGCGCGCAACTCCGCCGCGCCGATGGAGAAGCTGAGGTTGTTGATCGCGCGGAACCCATCAAAGGTGACCGAGATACCAGAAACTTCCAGAAGACCGCTCATTCCTGTGCCTCCCGTTCTTGCAGCGCGCCATCATCGGGCCCAAGCGGGGCGCCCCGCCGTTGCGGCGGGCGCAACCCGTCAAACATATCCACCAGCCCTGAAAGCCCCTTGGGCGCGAACAGCGTGACCATCACGAAGCTGAGCCCCAACAGCACCTGCCACCAATCAACCCATTTGACCGTGTAAAAGCCAAGGTTGAGGTCAGGCGCGCGCCCTCCGGTGAACCATGTGGAAACGAGCGACACAAAGGCCGCGCCAAGCACCGCGCCCCAAAGCCGCCCCCGGCCCCCAATCGCCACCCAAACGGCAAGGTAGATCGAGGCAATGGGCGCAATTTCAGCCGGGTTGATGATGCCCGCTTGCGGGTAATAAAGCGCGCCCGCAATGGCGGCGATCAGCGCGGTGAGGGTGAAGACGAAAAGCTTATAGCCCTCGACCGGGTAGCCCAAAAAGCGCACGCGTGCCTCGTCATCGCGGATTGCGCGCATCACCGAACCAAACTTGCCAGACACGGTGAAAGCAGCCGCCAAGTAGCCCAAGCCCAGCGCCAGGGCCGAGGCCCACAGGAACCAGACCGAAAGCCGATCTTGCCCGGCCCAAGCCAGCCCGGGGATGTTTTGCAGCCCCGAAAGCCCGTTGTTGCCGCGCAAGCCAGAGTCATTTTGGAAGAGGTAAAGTGCCAGCGCGAGCGTCATCGCTTGGGTGAGGATCGACAAATAAACCCCCGTCACCCGCGAGCGAAACGCGAGCCAGCCAAAAACTAGCGCCAAGAGCCCCGGCACCAAAAGCACCAGCGCCAGTTGGAAAGGCAGCGACCCCGCAAAGGCCCAGATTGCGGGCAATTCCGAGGTGCCCACGACACCAAAGATTTGGCTGGCGATGGCATCAGAAAGCTCTTGCGGGGTGAGCGGCAGGCCAGCGCTGGATTGCATCACAATATCGCGCGTGCGGGCATACATGAGCCACATCCCAACCATGTAGCCGCCAAGCCCGAAAAAGGCGAAATGGCCAAGGGACAGGATCCCCATATAGCCCCAGACAAGGTCCATCGCGATGGCGATCAGGCACAGGCAAAGCGTCTTGCCCAGCGTCTTCACCATCGAGGTGGAGATCAACTCCGCCCCATAGGCGTTCGACAGGAAGGTGATCACCAGCGTGAAGATCGCCAAGGCCGAGAGAAAGATCAGAACCGAAGGGTTCTTGGAAAGAAAACCTTGGGTCATGCGCGAGCCTCCACCGGCCGGGGGGCCAGCCCCCCGGTTCCCCCGAGATATGTGCAGCAAGATGAAAGAGCGGGTGTGTGTTGCATGATCAATCCCCCGCCGCGCGGCCCTTGAGCGCGATAATCCCACGCGGCCGGAACTGGATGAAGATGATGATGAACAAGATCATATAAGTCTGCGCGGCAAGCGTGTTGGAAGGGTTGAGCGCCTCAATCCCCTTTTGCAACCCGCCCACAAGCGAGGCCCCGGCGAGCGTGCCCCAAATGTTGCCAACACCGCCCACAACCACCGTCATGAAGCTTTGCACGATGTAATCGGCCCCAAGCTCGGACGTGACCTTGGCAAAAAGCCCGATCGCGACGCCCGCAATACCGGCAATGCCCGAACCCAAGCCAAAGGTAAGCATGTTGATCTTGTCGGGGTTGATCCCCATCGAGGCCGCCATTGAGGGGTTTTGCGTCACCGCGCGCACCTCGAGCCCAAGCCTTGTGCGGCTCATCACGAACAAGAAGAGGCCCAGGAAGATCAGCGCCAGCACAAAGATCGCAATGCGGATATAGCTGATCCCCACGATGTCATTGAGCACCCAAGCCCCGTCGAGCCATTCGGGGGCGGTCAGCGGGCGCGCCTGTGTACCGAAGATGTTCTTGAAAAGCTGTTGCAGCGCGATCGATATCCCGAAGGTGGCGAGCAGAGTTTCGAGCGGGCGCCGCACCAGATGGCGGATCACTAGGCGCTCCATCGCCACGCCCGCCGCAAAGGTCACGGCAAAGGCCAAGGGCAGCGCGACCAAGATCGAGAGCGTGTAATCCGAGATATAAAGCTGCACCACATAGCCGGTGTAAGCGCCCATGGTGATGAATTCACCATGCGCCATGTTGATGACCCGCATCACCCCAAAGGTGACCGCCAAGCCAATCGCGGCGAGGAAGTAGATCGAGGCAAGCGAAAGCGCGTCGAGCGCGAGGTCCGCGCCCTGCATCGCCTCCACTTTGAAGGACACCGATTTCAGCGCCGCCGCGGCCGCGGTGGTCACCGCAGCATCGGGTTCGGCATAAATCTCGGCGTAGCGGTGCGCGGCAACGGTTTCAGCAACCTCTGCATCCGTCGCGGCAGCAGGAACCAGACCTGCGGCTTCCAGCGCATCATAAGCTTCATCGCGGCGGGCGGGGGTGTCTAGCTCGGCGAGCGGAATGCCCGCAACGGCACCATTTTCGATATGCGCTTCCAAAGCGGCGCGCAAATCGGCGCGGGTCAGGCGTGCGGGGGCGCGGTTTTCGGCCACCAAGAGATCATAGGCTTCTTCGGCGGTGAAACCGGGCTTTCCGGGGCGAAGTTCTTGCGCCACGTTACCCTCCGGCGCGCCCTCAAAAGCGCGCCGAGTGGTGGCGAGAAGCGGGTTGAGGCTTGCACGGAAATCAAGCCCCAGATCAGCCCCAAAGCTTTCAATCGCGGCAACACGGTCCGCCGAGCTTTCGCCATAGCGAATGGTCAACAGCCCCAGAAGGCGTTCCTTCTCGGCCTTAATCTCTGCATCCGGTTCAGTCGGGATAGAGGCTGCCAGCGGCGCAAGATGCTCGGCGCCGCCATCGCGCGAAAGCGCCACCAGCGCGGCACGGCGTTTGGCAATATTTGCGTCCGAAAGTTGGAATTCGATCAGCGCAGCGGCAATAAGGCCGCGCACCCCGGCATTCGGTTTGATCTCAGAAATCTCTTTGCGCGGCGCTTCCCCCATGAGCGCGCCCGTCACCGGGTCGCTAAGCAGGTAGACACTGCCCTTACTCTCCACAAGGAAAATGCCGTTGTCGGATTTTCGCTCCCCCAACCGCTTGTCGGCCCAGGCCTCAAGGAATTCGGGCGCACCGGGCCCCGCCGCGCCAATGGCCGCGATGATCGGACCAATGGTTTTGCGCGAGGGTTTGGCGATGGATTTCGCGTTTTCGGCAATCACCGCAGCAAGCCCAGTAAGGGGCGCTTCAGCCGTGACGGGCGACTGGGGCGGGGCCTCTTGCGCATGCACGGGCATCGCAAGGGCAAAGCTGGCGGCCAGCGCCAGAAGCAAGCGTCGCATGGGAGATCCGGGGTTGGGGAAGGGGGCCGAAAAGCCCCCTTCGATGAGCGTTTGAAATCAGATCAGTAGTTGGATTTGATCTGCACGCAGGTCTCGGTCTCGGTGTTGTACATCCCGCAGCCAAGCGTTTGCCAATCCGATTTCAACACCGCCGATTCCGGCAGGAAATCGGTCCAAGCATCGCCCGGCACCGGGTCGGTTTCGCTGATGATGTCGAACTGACCATCTTCCAAGATCTCGCCGATCAGCACCGGCTTGGTCAGGTGGTGGTTCGGCAGCATGGTCGCGGTCGAGCCGGTGAGGTTCGGGAACTCTTGCCCGATCATCGCAGCGGCCACGGCGTCGGTCTCGGTCGAACCGGCTTGCTCCACCGCATTCACCCACATGTTGAAGCCGATATAGGTGGCTTCCATCGGGTCGTTCGTCACGCGGTCCTCGCCCATTTTCGCCTTCCACGCGGCGACGAATTCGGTGTTCGCTTCGCTTTCGGCGCTTTCAAAGTAGTTCCACGCAGCCAGCTGACCGACGAGGTTTTTCAGATCGCCCTCGCCAAGGCCGGAAAGCTCTTCTTCGCCAACCGAGAAGGCCACAACCGGGATATCTTCGGCAGTGATGCCCGAAGCCGCGAGTTCTTTATAGAAGCCGATGTTGGCATCGCCGTTGATCGTCGAGATCACGCCGACCTTTTTGCCATCCGCACCAAGCGCTTTCACGTCGGCGACGATCTTCGACCAGTCGCTGTGGCCAAAGGGGGTGTAGTTGACGAAGATGTCCTCCGCCGCGATGCCCTTTTGCTGCAGATAGGCTTCGAGGATGTTGTTCGTGGTGCGCGGGTAGACATAGTCGGTGCCGAGCAGCGCGAATTTCTCAACGCCAAGTTCGTCAAGGAAGTAGTCAACCGCCGGAATCGCTTGCTGGTTCGGCGCAGCACCGGTGTAGAACACGTTTTTGGAGCTTTCTTCGCCCTCATATTGCACCGGGTAGAACAGCAAGCCGTTCAGTTCTTCGAGCACCGGCAGAACCGATTTCCGGCTGACCGAGGTCCAGCAGCCAAAAATCACGTCCACATCATCAACGGTGATCAGCTCACGCGCTTTTTCCGCAAAGAGCGGCCAATCGGAGGCCGGGTCCACGACAACCGCTTCGAGTTGCTTGCCCATCAAGCCGCCCTTGGCGTTTTGCTCGTCGATCAGCATCAGGACCGTGTCCTTCAGCGTGGTTTCCGAAATCGCCATCGTGCCCGAGAGCGAGTGCAGAACGCCCACTTTGATCGTGTCGCCTTCGGCCGCGGCCATGCCAGCGGTGAGCGCAAGGCCGAGCGCGGCCCCCGAAAGCAGTTTGCCAATCCCTGTCATACGGTCCTCCGTGGGCGCCAAAAGGCAGCGACGCCCCGTTCATTGTTCGTGTTGATTTTCGTGTCGGGTCACACCCGCGTGACAGAGAAGACCGAAGGCGCTGCGGCGCGGCAAGTTGGCGGTCAAGCAGGGAAGAGGCCAAGATTAGTATTTGTTCATTATTTAAGCAAACGCCCGAGACTTGCGCAAAGCTCGGGCGAGAAATTAACAGATTTGGCACAGCCCTTGCGTCATTACGCAGGAATCGGCGCAAGCTCCAATCCGCCCTCCTGCACCAGAAATGCGACAATTTGGTCGATTCCGGTGCCGTTTTTAAGCTGCGCCATCACATAGGGGCGCGGGCCACGGGCGCGTTTGGTGTCTTCCTCCAAAAGCACCGGGTCCACGCCGACATAGGGCGCGAGGTCGGTTTTATTGACCACCAGCATATCGGAGCGCGCGAGCCCCGGCCCGCGCTTGCGCGGAATGTCCTGCCCGGCGGCGGTGTCGATCACATAAATCGTCAGATCGGCGAGTTCTGGGCTGAAGGTGGCGGCAAGGTTATCGCCCCCGGATTCCACCAAGACCAGATCGAGATCGGGGATCTCTTTTGTCAGCTCCGCAATAGCCGCAAGGTTGATCGAGGCATCTTCGCGAATGGCGGTATGCGGACAGCCCCCCGTTTCTACGCCCCTGATCCGCGCGGCGGGCAGCACTTGGGCGCGCATCAGCGCCTCGGCATCCTCGCGGGTGTAGATGTCATTCGTCACCACGGCCATCGAACACCGCTCTGCCAAGGCGCGGCACAACTGTTCGGTCAGCGTGGTTTTGCCAGAGCCGACGGGACCACCGATCCCAACGCGCAAAGGTCCATTGCTCATGTCTTGAAGATCCTTACATCCAGCGTTTCATGCGCGGCTGATTGAAGCTCAGCCCGAAAGGCGGTTTGGGCCAGATCCGCGGTCGTTGCCGTGGCCGCCCGTTGTGCGATTTGGGCAATTGGCCCGTGCAGCGCCGCCAAAACCCGTTGCCCCGCCGCTTGTCCCAAAGGGATAAAGCGCACCCCGGCAGAGACAAGGTTAGAGGCAAAGGAATGTTGGAAAAGCGCAATCACCTGCTCTGTTGGAATAGCCAAGTCGCGCGCGGCTTCCGCTACCGCCAAGGGCAAGGGCAAGGGCATCGCATTTGTGCTGCCCTCAGTCATTTCGGCCCGCGCCTTGGCAAAGGCCGCGCCTTGCTCTTCGGTTTCTTTCAGCCGCTCGGCGGTGCCGGCGAGAGCGCGCGCCAGATCGGCCAGCGCGCCTAAATCTTCGCCGCGCAACCCACTGGCCAAAAGCACCGCATCATTCCATCCCGCGCCATGCTCCAAAATGTCCGTCAGCCAGTCCAGCAAGCTGGCCTCTGACGTGACCTCCCCTTCACTGACCGCCTGCTCCAGCCCGTGGCTATAGGCAAAGGCCCCGGTTGGGAACGCGGGCGAAAGCCATTGCACAAGGCTTAAAAGCGCCAGATCAGGAGTGGACATGGAACCCGCCGTGGCCATGCGCGTGGCTGTGGCCGTGATCATGCCCCCCATGGTCGTGCCCCATCGTGCGGCCCGTGCCATAGGCGCCACTTTCCGGGCGAAACGGCTCCATGTGTTTTTCGACCTTGGCGCCGAGGCCTTTCAGCATCGCCTCCAGCACATGATCATCGCGAATGACCAGCCGCCCCGCTTCAATCTGGCAGGGCGTGTGGCGGTTGCCGATATGCCACGCGAGCCGCGTCAGATCGCCGGTGATCACCAAGACCGGCTCCAGCCCACAACGCACCTCGATGCGCCGACCATCCTCAAGCGCGAAAGCTTCGCCGCCTGTCAGGTTCACCACCTCCGGCAGATCGACCAGAAAATCGGCGCCAGAGGCCGCGACCAGCCGTTTGCGGCGCAAAAAACGCCCCTCGTAATCCAGCGCCACATAGTCCGCCGCGTCAGACCAGCTTCCCGCAGCCAAAACCTTCGTGGCGCGTTGCGTGATCGTCATGGTTTTTCTCCGCCTTTAGAGCTTTCTTAAACATGAATCGGCAAGCTGAGAGGCGTTCACCCAGCCCGGGAGCCCGCCATGACCGCAACTGCCGCCCCCTCACCCGCCGAGGAACTCACCCAAATCCGCGCCGAAATCGCGCGGTTACGGCTGCGCGAGGCAGAGTTGAGCGAAATCGTGCTGCGCGACACCGCCTTGCCGAAGATCGCCACCATGCACAAGGCCACACTTACAACCCGGCGCGAGCGTGTGTTTGATCCCCGGCTTTTGCCTTCTGAGATCCGCCTCGACCCGGCTTACAGCCGCGAAAAGGTTCGCCGCGTCTTGCGCGAAGGCCCCGCCACGGCCACTGACCCCCTTGAGGCCGCCGAGGTGCCCGCGCGCGCCACACCGCGCACGCGGTTCCTCGCTAGCCTTTAACCCCCTTAGAACAGGAAGTAGCGCTGCGCGAGCGGCAGGCTTTCCGCCGGTTCGCAGGTCAGCAACTCGCCATCGGCGCGCACCTCATAGGTTTCGGGGTGCACCTCGATTTGCGGCGTCGCAGTGTTGAGCTTCATATCCGACTTGCCGATCTTGCGGGTATTCGCCACCGCCAACACCTGCTTTTCAAGCCCGAGGTTGCCTGCAACGCCCTCAGCCTCTGCCGCGGCAGACACAAAAGTCGCGCAGCTTGCAAAGCGCGCTTTTCCAAAGGCCCCAAACATCGGCCGCGTATAGAACGGCTGCGCCGGGATCGAGCCATTCGGGTCGCCCATTTGCGCCGCCACGATCGAGCCGCCCATCAGCACCATTTCAGGCTTCGCGCCGAAGAAGGCCGGGTGCCATAGCACCAGATCGGCGCGTTTGCCCACCTCGACCGAGCCGATGTGATCGGCCATGCCGTGCGTGATCGCCGGGTTGATCGTGTATTTCGCCACATAGCGGCGCGCACGCATATTGTCGTTTTCGCCGACCTCTTCCGCCAAGCGCCCGCGCTGTTTTTTCATTTTATCCGCGGTTTGCCAGCAGCGAATGATCACCTCGCCCACACGGCCCATGGCTTGGCTGTCCGACGAAATGATCGCCATCGCGCCCATGTCGTGCAGAATATCTTCCGCCGCGATGGTTTCCTTACGAATGCGGCTTTCAGCAAAGGCCACGTCTTCGGGCACTTTGTTATCAAGGTGGTGGCAAACCATGAGCATATCGAGATGCTCTTCGACCGTGTTTTTGGTATAGGGCCGGGTCGGGTTCGTCGAAGACGGGATCACGTTTTGCGCCGAGACGACCTTCAAAATATCGGGCGCGTGGCCGCCCCCTGCCCCTTCAGTATGGAAAGCGTGGATCGTGCGGCCCTTGAAAGCGGCGAGCGTGTTTTCCACGAAGCCCGACTCGTTGAGCGTGTCGGTGTGGATCATCACCTGCACATCCATATCGTCAGCCACACTCAGGCAATTGTCGATCGCCGCAGGGGTGGTGCCCCAATCTTCGTGCAATTTCAGCGCCGAAGCGCCTGCCTTCACTTGTTCCACCAACCCTTCGGGCAGCGACGCATTGCCCTTGCCCGCAAGCGCAAGGTTCATCGGGAAAGCTTCAAAACTTTGCAGCATCCGCGAAATATGCCACGGCCCAGGCGTGCAGGTGGTGGCAAGCGTGCCATGCGCGGGACCCGTGCCGCCGCCCAGCATCGTGGTGATGCCAGAGGCGAGCGCATCTTCGATCTGTTGCGGGCAGATGAAGTGGATATGTGCATCCATTCCGCCGGCGGTTAGAATTTTTCCTTCACCGGCAATGATTTCCGTGCCCGGCCCGATGATCAGCGTCACCCCCGGCTGAGTATCGGGGTTGCCCGCCTTGCCGATGCCCGCGATTTTGCCATCGCGCAGGCCCACATCGGCTTTGTAAATGCCGGTGTAATCGAGGATCAGCGCATTGGTGATGACGGTATCCATCGCCCCGCCGGACCGCGGCGTTTGGCTTTGGCCCATGCCATCGCGGATCACTTTGCCGCCGCCGAATTTGACCTCCTCGCCATAGGTGGTGAGGTCTTTTTCCACCTCGATGATCAGATCGGTATCGGCGAGCCGCACCTTATCCCCCGTGGTGGGGCCAAACATATCGGCATAGGTTGCGCGCGAAATCAGGCTCGGCATCAGAGATCCCCCATCACTTTGGCATTGAAGCCGAACACCCGGCGGTTGCCCGCAAGCGGCACAAGGCGCACTTCGCGCGATTGGCCGGGTTCAAACCGCACGGCGGTTCCAGCTGCAATATCAAGGCGGTAGCCGCGCGCGGCCTCACGATCAAAGCTCAAGCCAGGGTTGGTTTCTGCGAAATGGTAGTGCGAGCCCACCTGCACCGGGCGGTCGCCCGTATTGGCAACCATCAGCGTGACCGCCTCGGCGCCTTTGTTCAGCTCAATATCCCCATCGGCGGGGAAGATTTCTCCGGGAATCATCGGCTTACCTCAGCGGATCGGGTGGTGAACGGTGACAAGCTTGGTGCCATCGGGAAAGGTGGCCTCGACTTGGATCGAATGGATCATTTCCGGGATGCCATCCATGCATTGATCACGGGTGATAACGCTTGCACCCGCTTCCATCAGATCCGCGACCGAGCGGCCCTCGCGCGCACCCTCGACCACGAAATCCGAAATGATCGCAATCGCTTCGGGGTGATTGAGCTTCACCCCACGCTCCAGCCGATTGCGCGCCACCATAGCGGCAAGGCTGACCAGCAGCTTTTCCTTTTCGCGCGGTGTCAGGTTCATCGCTTTCCCTCAGGTTTGCCAGACGCGCGGCGGCGGGCTGCCCCGGCGCAACGCATTCATCAGTTTCAGAATTTGTTTGCGCAGCGGCCAGCCATCTTCGGCCAAAAGCCGCACCACGCATTTGCCATCAAAGCCCGAGGCCGCCGCCTCGACACCCGGTTCGCTGAGCACTGTCCGTGCCGCGCCCACTGCATCTTCGGCCCCCGGTGCGCAAAGCACTAGCGTTGCAAAGGCGCGAGCCGGGCCCAAGAGCGCAGAGCGCGGACCTTTGGCAAGAATGTTGGAATTGAGCAAGAAGGGCTCAAAAAACACTGGTTTTCCGGCGCGCTCAATTCGGCGCATGTCGGAAAACTGCAAGTCCTGCACAACCTCACCCATTGCGGCGCGGCCCAGAACCACCGCCTCGAGCAGCAAACAGCCCGCATCAGAGGCGAGTTCAACGGTGGTTTCGCGCGCCAGATTGGCACGGTCAAAGAGAATGGTTTCTTGCGGTAGCCAATCCAGCCAGCCCCCTGGCCCGATCTGATGCAGAACTTGCACCTTTGCAGCGCCCGCATCAGCGCGATAAGCGCGCTCGGCCGCTTGCGTTGTGGCCACCGCCCGCGTGCCGCCTTTAAGATCAAGCCCATAGTGGAGGGTGTCGCCCGAGGTCAGCCCGCCCGAGGTGTTCAGAAACACCACCTCCGGCACGCCGCGCACATGCGGCAACAGCGCCTTGGCCGAGCCTTGCTGGCGGAGCGTGGTGAGCCGCCCAGCATCAAAACCCACGGCGGCATGGCCGTGGCTGCGCTGATGGCGGACGGGGCGCGCGGTGTCGAACATCAAAACCTCCGGGCCGATCTGACGCAAGGAAGTGGGCAGCGTCCATGCCCCGCGCGACAGCAGGGGCCAGCAAGAAGGCGGCCAGATCAAACGCGCCCAACTTTACAGCCACTTGCACAAAAAATACGCCACAATGAATCACCCCAAGGGGCCGGGGCGCCGCTCCTCGCTCAACATCACATTGGCCTCGATCTGCCCCGCCCCCGGCAAGGTCATGATCCGGCGCCGCAGCACCCGCTCAAAATCTGCGATGTCACGCGCCACAACTTTTAGCCGATAATCGAACCGCCCCAACACGTGCTGCACCACCTGCACCTCTGGGATGGCGCGCGCCGCGCGTTCAAAATCTTCGAAAGAAATCCGCCCTTTGATCGCCAGCTTCACGCCCAGAAACACGGTCACCCCAAAGCCCAAAGCGGGCAGATCCAACACCAGTCGCCGCCCTGCCAAAACGCCCGCATCTTCAAGCCGTTTCACCCGACGCCATGCGGCGGGCTGAGACAGACCAAGCCGCCGCCCCAACTCCCCGGCCCCAAGCCCCGCATCTGCGGAAAGCGCACGCAAGATCGCACGATCGGTATCATCCAGCGCGATCATAGTGGCAGCTCCGCACTGTCTTTGAGCGTAGAGATCAGCATCAGCGAATCCATATCCGCGATATGCGGGAGCGCCAGAATCTGCGCGCGGTATATTTCTTGATAATGCGCCATATCGCGCGCAATCACGTTGAGCCGCACATCGGTTTGCCCGGTAAAGGTCTGTATCTCAATCACTTCGGGCACATCGCGGGCAGCCGCGATGAATTCATCAAAGGCGCGCGGATGCGCCTTTTCCAACGTGAAACGCAAGGAAACCTCGACTTCCCAGCCGAGCTTGCGCCAATCGATCACCGCCTCTTCCCCCCGAATAACCCCGCCCGCGCGCAGCTTTTCCAGCCGCCGCCACAGGCTCGCGGGCGTCACCCCGGCCCGCTCGGCCAATTCTGCACGCGCCAGCCCCGGAGCGGCCAGCATCTGCCGCAAGATCCGCCGATCCACATCATCTACTTGCATGATATTTTCGCCAATCAAGTTTCTTGAGCATGACTTTTACTGAATGAGCCCAATTTTTACAAATAAAGAACGCATCCTCTTTGCAGGCTGCCTATTGTTACGGCATCGGATAAATGGAGGAACGCCATGCGCGTCTATTACGATCGCGATTGCGATGTGAACCTGATCAAGGACAAAAAAGTCGCCATCGTTGGCTACGGCAGCCAAGGCCACGCCCACGCGCTGAACCTGCGCGACAGTGGCGCGAAAAACGTTGTCGTCGCGCTGCGCGAAGGCTCCGCCACGGCGAAAAAATGTGAAGCTGAAGGCCTGACCGTGATGGGCATCGCCGAAGCCGCCGCTTGGTGCGACGTGATCATGCTCACCATGCCCGACGAACTCCAAGCCGAAACCTACAAAAAATACATCCACGACAACATCCGTGAAGGCGCCGTTTTGGCGTTTGCCCACGGCCTGAACGTGCATTTCGGCCTGATCGAGCCGAAACCCGGCGTTGACGTGGTGATGATGGCGCCGAAAGGCCCGGGCCACACCGTGCGTGGCGAATATGTCAAAGGCGGCGGCGTGCCCTGCCTCGTGGCCGTCGACACCGACGCGACCGGCAAAGCGATGGACGTTGCGCTTTCGTACTGCTCCGCCATCGGCGGTGGCCGTTCGGGCATCATCGAAACCACCTTCCGTCAAGAATGCGAAACCGACCTGTTCGGCGAACAAGCCGTGCTCTGCGGTGGCCTTGTCGAACTGATCCGCATGGGCTTTGAAACCCTCGTGGAAGCCGGTTACGAGCCGGAAATGGCCTATTTCGAGTGCCTGCACGAAGTGAAGCTGATCGTCGACCTGATCTACGAAGGCGGCATCGCGACGATGAACTACTCGATCTCGAACACCGCCGAATACGGCGAATACGTTTCGGGCCCGCGCGTTCTGCCCTACGACGAAACCAAAGCCCGGATGAAAGGCGTGCTGACCGACATCCAAAACGGCAAATTCGTCCGCGACTGGATGCAAGAATGCGCCGTGGGTCAGCCTTCGTTCAAAGCGACCCGCCGCAACAACGATGCGCACCAAATCGAAAAAGTCGGTGCCGAACTGCGCGCCATGATGCCTTGGATCGCCAAAGGCAAAATGGTCGACAAAGAGCGCAACTAATTCAGTTTTCCTCCTTGAAAAGAACGGGGGCGGGCCATGGCTCGCCCCCGTTTGCTATGCCACTAATGCGCGGGCACGGCGCCAGTACGCATCGCCTCATCGCGCAGCATTCGCGACGCCTCCATAAAATCCGCATGGCGCACAACGCAAAGCGGCGCGGCGCTTCGACCAAACAGGCCAGCAGCCGGATCCTTCCAGTATTTGTCTTGGGTGATGTTGTGGGAAACAGGGTCGTAGCGGTCGCGTTCGCCGGTGCCAAGCGTGCCCAAATTATTGAACCCGCGCACAGTGATATGACCGGCTCCGCGCTTTTGGCGCAGCACCATCGTATGCATGGGCCAAGCGGCCAATCCCGCAATCAGCACGTCGCCCACCTCAACCATGCCATGCAGGGAATTGCGATCTGGGATCAAAACCGCACGGCGGCAAAACAAGTGCCCATAGGCTGTGGTGGACACCGAGGTGTGCACACCACTGCCATTGGCTTTGCATCCCGGGCAATGCAGGCGCGTGAACACGCCCACAATCTCATTCGCCCGCATCTGCGAGGCCCCAAGCGCCATCTGCGCCCAATGCATCGCCGCCATATGGCAGGTGTACCCAATGTTGCCAGCCCCCGGATGGGCAACATGCCAAGGGTCTGGGGCGATCTTCGATAGTCTGGAAAAGGCCAAGGCCGTCATCTCTGGGATCCTCCATCCTCCGATTCCGCTTCCCAGCATAGCCTAGAAAATACCGATTCTGCGTGCGGACGGGCACATCGAACGAGGCTTTATCATCGCGACATCGGGGGAGCCTCGCGCCCCCGAACCGGTAAAAATCACTTATTCAATGTTAATCGGGGCGAACCTCGTCAACTTGGCGACAAAACCAGCCTTTTTCTGCATCCGTTCTGCGCCATCTATAAAGATAGAAGCGGACCACAAACCCGGAGAGACCATGAGCGCTTTGTGGAAATGGAACCTGCGCCAGATCTCTCGGCAGATCTGGGTGCCGATTGCCGCCTTTGCCGCCTTGGGGCTGGCAACGGCAGCGGGCGCGGTTCTGGCCAAGCCCTTCCTACCCGCGGATCTGGGTCTGAAGATTGGCGCAGACTCGGTCGGCACGCTGTTGCAAATCCTTGCGTCATCAATGCTGACGGTCACGACCTTCTCGCTCTCAATCATGCTTTCGGCCTTTGGCTCGGCTGCCGGGTCTGCCACACCGCGCGCGATCAAGCTTTTGCAAGAAGATGACGTTTCGCGGTCGGTGCTTGCCACGTTCATGGGGGTGTTCATCTTTGCGCTCGCAGGGCTGATCGGGCTGCAAAGTGGCGTTTATGATGCCTCCGGTCGGCTTGTCCTGTTCATCGTCACGCTCGCAGTGGTGACGGCGGTGGTGGTGCAACTGGTGCGCTGGATCGGGCATTTGGCCGATTTCGGGCGGCTCGGCGATACGCTTGCGCGGCTCGAAACCGCCGCAACGGCAGCTTTGCAAGAAAGGCTCGCCAACCCGTTTTTGGGCGGGCACCGGCTGAGCCTGACCGAGGCTGCCACACCTGGCCATATCATTCCCGCACCCACCACAGGATATTTGCAAACCCTTGATATGAAAGGGCTGGAACAGGGTGCCAAATTGGCAGGCGTGCGGCTTGCCATCACCGTTTTGCCCGGCCATTTCGTGCATGAAAGAGCCCCCGTCGCCCATGTCTTGGGGGACAAAGCGCTGGATGAGAAGACCGAGCGCTTCATTGCTTCGCGCTTCGTTGTGGCCGAAACCCGCACCTATGAGCAAGACCCGCGCTTTGGTATTTTGGCGCTCTCAGAGGTCGCCTCGCGCGCGCTGTCGCCTGCGGTGAATGACCCGGGCACCGCGATCGGTATTTTGGGGCGGCAGGTGCGGGTGCTTGCGCACTGGCACATCCGGCCCGAACCGGAGCTGATTTATCCCAGCCTCTCGGTCGCGGAACTGAGCCTTGGCGATATGATGACCGATGCCTTTGCCGCGATTGCGCGCGACGGGGCCGGGCTGATCGAGGTGCAGATCCGGCTGCAAAAAATGCTGATGGCGCTATACGATATTGATCCGGCGCTCTTTGGCCCCGAGGCGCTAAAGCTCTCTGATCGGGCGCTGGCGCTGGCCGAGGCTGCACTCGTTTTGGACGACGATAAGAACACCTTGCACGCGCTTAATGCGCAACTGCATGCGCGGCGCCTACCGGCCGACCCGCTCGGCCGCGCCACCTGAGCCCGGTTGCGGGAACAGGCGTTTTGCGGCAGGGTCGCGACAAATCGCAGGAGGGGCGGATGAGCGAACTTGATCAAAAGCAACTGGAAGCGCTGGAAGTTGAGCGCGCCAAGATCTTCACCCCCGGCTGGTTCGGTGATCTGATCTCGGGCCGGCTGAGCTTTGGCGATACGTTCTGGCTCGGCCTCTTTGGCGTTTTGATGTTTGTCGTCCCCGCCGTGGTGTTGGTTGCGGGCTTGCTCTACGCCCAAGCCACCGCTGCGATGATCCCATTTTTGAAAGTGATCGCTGGGCTTTATGGGATTTGGGCCCTCGCCGTTTCGCAAGCCCTGCTCCGTATCGGGGCGCGTGGCGGCTGGCCCATCACAGGCATCGCGCTGGCGGCGGGCATGGCGCTTTACGCCCTTTACACCGCCGCCACGCTTTAAGTCTTAGGCCGTTTCGCGTTCCACCGCCGCAACGATACCCTCAACCGTCTGCGCCAGCAGATCGGCGTCTTCGCATTCGGCCATCACCCGAATAAGCGGCTCTGTACCCGATTTGCGGATCAAAATCCGGCCCTTCCCAGCCACCGAAGCCTCGGCCGCCGCAATCACTTTTTGAACATTCTCGGCCTCAAGCGGTGCCTGACCCGCCTGATACCGTACATTTTTCAACATTTGCGGCACGGTTTCGAATTGCGTCGTCAATTCAGAGGCGCGCGCGCCTGTCTCGGCCATTGCAGCCAAGAACTGCAGACCCGCCATCAGCCCATCGCCCGTGGTCGCGTAATCGGTCATCACAATATGGCCCGATTGCTCGCCCCCAAGGTTGAAGCCGCCCGCGCGCATCCGTTCAACCACATAACGGTCGCCCACGGCCGTGCGCTCAAGCCCCAGACCGCGCCCTTGCAAGAAGCGTTCAAGCCCAAGGTTGGACATCACCGTCGCCACCAGCGCATTGCCGCGCAGCTTACCCGCCTCGGCCCAACGCGCGGCGAAAAGCGCCATGATCTGATCGCCATCGGCAACCATGCCGTTTTGATCAATGATCATCACCCGGTCGGCATCGCCATCCAACGAAATGCCAAGGTCGGCCCCATGCGCCACCACGGCTTCTGCTGCGGTTTGGGTATAGGTCGAACCGCATTTATCGTTGATGTTCAGGCCATTGGGCTCCACGCCGACGGGGATCACATCACAGCCCAGTTCCCACAAAACCTGCGGGGCCGCCTTATAAGCGGCACCATGCGCGCAATCGACCACAACCTTTAGCCCCTTAAGGCTATCACGCGTGGGGAAGGTCGTTTTCGCATATTCGACATAGCGGCCAAGGCCATCATCAATCCGCTTGGCGCGACCAATGTTTTGCGGTTGCGCGAGGCGAATTTCGCCAGCCACAATCGCTTCAATTTCGGCCTCGGCTTCGTCGGACAATTTGAACCCATCGGGGCCGAAGAATTTGATTCCATTGTCTTTCGCCGGATTGTGGCTGGCCGAGATCATGATGCCCAGATCCGCCCGCATCGAGCGCGTGAGGTAACCCACAGCAGGCGTCGGCACCGGACCCAAAAGCAGCACATTCATCCCGGTAGAGGTCAGCCCAGCGGTCAGCGCGTTTTCCAGCATATAGCCCGAAAGCCGCGTGTCTTTGCCAATTACCACGCGGTGGCCGTTGCGGCCATCACGGCGGAAATAGCGCCCCGCCGCAGCGCCAAGGCGCAGGGCCAGTTCGGCGGTCATCGGGGCGGTATTGGCTTCCCCACGCACCCCATCGGTGCCAAAAAGCTTCCGCGTCATTGCTCGTACCCTTTTGTTATTGCGTTATAAAGGCGGATGCCTTGGGCGATTTCGGCAACATCATGGACCCGGTGCATTTGCGCGCCTTGGGCAAGCCCCGCAAGCGTCACCGCCAAAGTGCCCGGCGCGCGGGCATCTGCCGCCTCCGCCCCACCGATGGTGCCAATGAACCGTTTGCGCGAAACGCCCAGCAAAATCGGGCAACCGAGCGCGTGAAACAGGCTCAGCCTGCGCAGCAGCACCAGATTATGCTCGAGTGTTTTGCCAAAGCCGATGCCGGGGTCGAGCATGATACGCGCACGCGCGATTCCGGCGGCCTCGGCCACGGCCAAACGCGCGGCCAAATGATCATAGACATCTAGAAGAACGTCATCATAGCTGGGCGCGGCTTGCATCGTGGCGGGCGTGCCTTGCGCATGCATAAGGCTTAGCGCGGCGCCTGTGGCCGCAACCGTCGCCGCCATATCGGCATCAAAGAGCATGGCGGAGACATCATTCACCAGCCCCGCGCCCGCCTCGACAGCCGCTTTGGCGACCGGGGCTTTGCGCGTATCAATCGAGATCGGCGCGCCGTAGCCTTGCGCACGCAGAGCCGCAATGACCGGAGCAGTGCGAGAGATTTCGTCCGCCACCGGGACTTCTACGGCACCGGGGCGGGTGGATTCCCCACCGATATCAAGCATATCAGCCCCAGCTTGCGCCAAAGCTTGTGCTTGGGTAAGCGCGGCTTCGGGCGCATCGAACCGCCCGCCATCCGAGAAGCTATCGGGCGTGACGTTCAAAATGCCCATGACCGAGGGGCGCTCAAACGAGACCCCGGCCAGTGGCGCACGCGGAGCGGTGAGGCGACCTCGCACATCTTCAGGCAGATCAGCGGCAGCTATCAGCCCTTGGCTGCCCGCGCGGGTCAGCACCTCGACATGGGTGAACCAGCACCAGCCACCAGCCAGCGTCAGCGCCCCCGCAGGGCGGCAAGGATCGGTTTGCGCAATCGGTCGATAATAGAGCGTCATGCGCCTGTCTTGGCGCGCAAGGCCGCCAATGGCAAGGCTAAGGAAGCGTTAACGCGCGACAGTCTGAACCGGCACGCGACTTCCCGCCGGAGCTGAAACATCACCGTGAAGTTCCAGCCGCACGGCTGCCAGTTGTTCGGCAAGCCAGATGATCAGATTGCCCGCCTCGCGCACCGCGCCCTTGGGGCCATCAACGGCATCCAGCACGATTTTCGAGGGGGCCCAAACCAGCATTTGCCCATGACGCATCGCCCAATCAATCTCGGTCCGGGTCGCCACCACCACGCAGCGCGGGTCGCGCGCCGCCAGCACCCACGCATTTTGCTCAATCGCCAAAAGGTCAATCCGGCGCTGGGTCGGGCGATGCCCGGTTTCGGGCGGCACGCCTTCGGGCATACCCACCGCCAGAATCACCGGCGCGCCCGAAGCCGCGAGCGCATCAAGTCGGGCCGAAAGATCCGGCGCGGCAATCACATCATTGGAGAGATAAGCCACCACCGGGTGCAGTGCGGCATCATCTTCATGCAAGGCTTGCACCGGGGCCGAGGCGCGAGCCCGCACTATCTCCACCCCCAGCGCGCCGGGGCCACGGTCGAGCTTTTCGATCCGCACAAAAACCCGCATTGCACGCGGCTCAAGCAAGATCCGCTCCGCCACGCGTTCGGCCAATGTTTCCAAAAGGTTGAGCCGTTCTGCGGCAAGCTCCGCCGCAATCGCCTCTGTGATCCGGTCATAGGAAAGGATCCGATCAACATCGTCGTCCAGCGGACCAGACGCAGGCCGCACCTCGACCACAACGTTGAAATTCAGCCGCTGGCTATGGCCACGCTCTTGCTGAAACGCGCCGATATCAGCCTCGACCACATGATCGCGCAAGCTGATCCGGTCGCGCGGATCGGCAGGGGCCGAGGCAAGCGCGCGCTCCTCGGGATGGGCGAAGGCAAGGGAAGTGTCGGATGTCATCGGGCCGCCTTTTTGCCCCCTGATATAGAAAGGGGGCGGACCGAAGCCCACCCCGAAACGTCATTTGCGACCGCTCTTGCGACCTCGCGCTTAACCGCCCGCCGTCTGCGCGGGGCGTTTATAGAAGGTATGCGCCCCAATCCGCACGGTGCGTTCGAACCGGCGCGACCACGAAGGGCGCACGGCGCGGGTGTGGAAGAAGGTGGCTCCATCGGTCAAATTGCGCGGCGCGCCATCCAGCATCGCACGGGCAATGCGCGCGGCACGATCCCAAGCAGCGCGGTCGCGAATCCGGTCCGAACGGCCATCGCAGGTCCAGCTGAACTGGCAGCCACGCGAATTGCCTTGATTGACCACGCCACAGACCGAACGCGGGAACCGCGGATCATCAACACGGTTCAGCACCACTTCGGCCACGGCCACTTGCCCGGCGATCCCCTCGCCACGCGCTTCGTGATAAAGCGTATTGGCAAGGCATTGAAACTGCTCGCCGCCTTTCGGCGCGGGCTGCGCTTCCAGCCAAGCGGCTGTAATTTGCGCCGGCGGCTCATCTTTTTTGCGCGCCCAAGGCCAAAGCGACGCTTTGCGCGGGGCTCTCGGCGCGGTGGTCAGCGCCTCGGCCCGCTCTGCGGACACCGTCTCAAGCGCCACACGTTCTTGGAACAGGAGCGCCATCAGGCCCTGCTCCGCGATCTCCGTCGGATCATTCGACTGGCTTACCGTCGTATCGGCACGCGAGCCTGAGGCGAGAGCCAAGAGGATCATTGCGCCCCCCGCCCAGCTTTTCAGCACTGACATGGTCTTCTTTCGATAAGGTCAAACGCCCCGGCCTAAGCCGCGACCGGGCGGGCTTAGCGAAAGGAAGTTACCTTGTCTATAAAGCGAAATGGCGCGGGCAATTTCCGCCCACAAAAGTGGCGGAAATCCGCGCAAAATCAACCGCCGCTCGCGGTTTTCTCACAGAAATGCGACTAAAGGTAACGCGACGCGATTACCAGAGTCTTGTTGGCGTTAACCTTATTTTCAGCGGTTTTCCGCCTCAGAATCGATTCCGTGGCGCCAGAAGGGCGAAATGCGCAGCAGCGAGTCGTGCAACTGGCACGCGAAAAGGCGAACAGGAAACATAGTCGAATCCCGCCGCGCGGCAGAACGCGATTGATTCGGGGTTGCCGCCATGCTCGCCGCAGACCGAAATCGTCACATCGGACCGCGCCGCCTTCCCGCGCGAGGCGCCCATCAGCAGCAATTCCCCTACCCCTTCCACATCCAGAATATGGAACGGGTCTTCGGCATAGACATGCTGATTGACATAAGCCGACATGAAGCGACCAGCATCATCGCGTGAAAGACCATAGGTCATTTGCGTAAGGTCATTGGTCCCGAAGCTCAGAAAATGCGCGTGTTCGGCAATTTCACCGGCCCGCAGTGCGGCACGCGGCGTTTCCACCATCACGCCAAGACGGTAGGCGAAATCAGCCTTCATTTCTGTGCGCACGGCAGCGGCCACCGCGTCGATGCGGGTTTTGACGATTTCCACCTCACGCGCCGCAGAAACCAGCGGGATCATCACCTCAGGCACCACCGGCGCGCCACGACGGCTGGCCTCTACCGTCGCCTCAAAAATCGCACGGGCCTGCATGTCGTAGATCTCGGGCACCGTCACGCCAAGCCGCACCCCGCGCATGCCGAGCATCGGGTTGAATTCCGAAAGCGCCTCAACCCGGCGCGTAACCTCTGACAGCGGCCGCCCCAAAGCCTCGGCCAGATCGCGCAGCCCTTCGCGGTCATGCGGCAGGAATTCATGCAAGGGCGGGTCAAAGAGCCGAATGCAGACAGGCTGGCCCGCCATAATGTCGAAAAGCGCGCTGAAATCGGCCTTTTGCATCGGCAAAAGCCGTTCCAGCGCCACGCGGCGATCATTGGCCGTATCGGCAAAGATCATCTCGCGCATCACCGTCAGCCGGTCTTCGTCAAAGAACATATGCTCGGTACGGCACAGCCCGATCCCATCGGCATCAAACATCCGCGCGGTGCGGGCATCATCGGGCGTGTCAGCATTGGCGCGAATGCCAATGTCACAGACCGTTTCCGCCCAGCGCAAAAGCGTGCGGAACCCATCATCGAGCGCAGGCTCCAGCATTTCGGCTGCGCCCACCAACACCTCGCCATTGGTGCCATCCACGGTGATCTGATCGCCCTCATGGAACATCCGCCCACCGGGGCCGCGCAAGCTGCGGTCGCGCCAGGAGATTTGAACATCCGAACAGCCGACGATGCAGGGCAAGCCCAACCCGCGCGCAATCACAGCGGCGTGGCTGGTCATGCCGCCGCGTTCGGTCAGCACGGCAACGGCGGCATGCATGCCGCGAATATCCTCTGGCCCGGTTTCACGGCGCACCAAAACGCAAGGCTCACCGCGCGCGGCACTGGCCTGCGCGGCGGTGGCAGAAAACACGATCCGGCCCACAGCGGCGCCGGGGCTGGCGGCAATGCCAATCGCAAAACGATCACGCGGCCCGCGCGGGTCCACCTGATAGTGCAACAGTTCCGAGAGCGCGCGCGGCTCCACCCGCAACAGCGCATCTTCGCGCGAAATCACCTCATCCTCGGCCAGGGCCACAGCAATTTTCACCGCCGCACGGGACGAGCGCGCCACCCGCACCGCGTCAATCACCGCGACGCGGCCCCCTTCCACGGTGAATTCGATCTGCATTTCTTCGCGCAGCCGCTTGCGGCAAATCGCGCCGTAATGGCGCAATTCCTCAAACACCGCTGGGGCGAGTTCTTCCAGCGCCCCACCGCGCGGGTCGCGGGTCAGGAAAAACGTGTCTTGCGCCGCCGCCCGGCCCTGACTTTGGCCGCGAAACCGCCCCATGATGCGGGGCATACCGGTCACGCTATCGACAAATTGCATCGTGCCCGAGCCACAAACGCCAGGGCCAACCCCCAAAGCCATGCGCTGCACCAAAAGGCCAAGCGCGGCATCTGGCGGCGCGCCTTTCGCCTCGCGCAGAAGCCTTGCCGTTGTACCCTCCCATGCCCGCGCCATCGAGCGCAGCACTTCGGCCAATTGCCGCGCCGCATCTTGCGGGAAAGGCGCTTCCATCTCGGTCTCGAACGCGGCCAGCGCCTCGTTCAGCGCGCCGGGGCCGGGACCCGCATCAAACATATCGGGGTCTAGGCGCGCGACATGCACCGCGTAGCTTTGCACAAAACGCAGATAAAGCGCATCGGCGGCCTCTTGCCCGTGGCTGTCGGCAAGCTTGCGATGCATCGCATCATTCATGCCAACATTGAGCACCGTGCCCGGCCCGCCCCATTCTGGGTTGCCGGGGCTGGACCGTACCGAGACCAAGAAGTCCTCGCCAAAATGCGCCACCATCGCGGCGGTATCGGGCATCACCCCCGCCGCAATCGCCCGCACGGTTTCAACCGGCAGCGACAACGTCTCGGGCACCGGCATATCCAGCCGAATAAGCCGTTGCAGGCATTTGGCACGCCAACCGTGCCGCGCGGCCTTAACCTTGGCGGAAGGCGTCAGCGCGACAAACTCGGTCACATCGGCGTTTTTTGACATTCTGGCACGTCCTTGGCCCGCTTTTTGCAGGATAGGCAGATCGCCGCCCGGCGCAAGTATGAACGGAAGGTAACAGCCCGCCGACAAGCGGCGGGCCGGGGCTTAGCCTTCAAGCTTCGTCAGATCCGCCACAGAGAGGCAAATCTGGCGGATGCGCGAGAGCAGATTAAGCCGATTGCGCCGGACAATGGCGTTCTCGGCATTGATCTGGACGGCGGTGAAGAAGGCATCAATCGGCGCGCGCAGCTTCGCCATTTCGGCCATCGCCGTGGCGAAATCTTCTGCTGCCATCGCGGGCGCAAGCGCGGCTTCGGCGGCATCAAGCGCGGCGAAGAGGGTTTTCTCTTCCTCGGCCTCGGCAAATTTGACATCGGCGCCGTAGCTGTATTCCACCCCATCCTTCGCCTCGGCTTGGGTCAGGATGTTGTTGGCGCGTTTGAAGCCTTGGATCAGGTTGCCGCCATCTTCGGTTTTCAGGAAGGCCGAGAGTGCCTCCGCACGTTTGACCACCAGCGTGAGATCGTCAGAGCCGGGCATGGCGAGAACGGCGTCGATCACATCGTGGCGGATGCCTTCGTCTTTCAGGAAGACTTTGAGGCGGTCATGTAGAAACTCCAAGACATCACGTGCAACGAACCAAGCAGGTTCTTTTTGCT
Source organism: Rhodobacter aestuarii (assembly GCF_900156655.1). Lineage (GTDB taxonomy): Bacteria > Pseudomonadota > Alphaproteobacteria > Rhodobacterales > Rhodobacteraceae > Rhodobacter > Rhodobacter aestuarii. The sequence goes on from NZ_FTOG01000003.1 coordinate 281,366, forward strand.
CGATGATCTCATTCGCCCCCCACGCAATCGAGCCCTTAGCTGGTTCGGGGTGCCGCGAAGCACCTTCACGCAGTGTCTCTAAAGCTGGAAGCCGCAACCCATTTGCCAGCACCAACCGAATAACACCCAGTGCCGCGCGGCGCAGAGCGAACGGGTCTTTCGAGCCGGTGGGCTTTTCATCAATCGCCCAGAAGCCGGTGAGCGTGTCGATTTTGTCAGCCAGCGCCACGGCGACGGTCACGGGCTCAGACGGCACCTCATCGCTCGGCCCAAGCGGCGAATAATGGCCTTTGCAGGCATTGGCCACTGCATCCGGCAGGCCCGCTTCGCGCGCGTAATAGCTGCCCATCAGGCCTTGAAGTTCGGGGAATTCGCCCACCATCGCGGAGCGCAGGTCGGATTTCACCACCCGCGCGGCCTCTGCCGCCAAATCGGGTTGCGCGCCCACGCGCGGCGCAATTTCGCGCGCCAAAGCCTCGATCCGGTCGATCCGGGCTTTTTGGCTGCCAAGCTTGTTGTGGAAGGTCACATTAACGAGCCCCGCGCCCATGCCCTCCAGCCCCTCGGATTTCACCAGCCGCAGGTCATGTTCCCAGAAGAAGCGCGCATCCGAGAGCCGCGCCGAAAGCACCTTGAGGTTACCCTTCAAGATGGTCTCGCCGTGATCCGCCGTCTCGCGGTTGGCCACGGTGACAAAGCCCTCAATCCGGCCCGTTTTCGGATTTTTGACCGAGAAGAACTTTTGGTGTTCCTTCATCGAGGTTTGCAGCACCTCGGGCGGCAGATGCAGGAAATCTTCCGCAATCGCCCCCATCAAGGCGACGGGGAATTCGACCAGCCCCGCAACCTCATTCAAAAGACCTTTGTCTTCAACAAGTTCCAGCCCCTGCGCAAAGGCCATTTGGCTTGCGTCATGCCAGATCATTTCGGCGCGCTCGGCGGAATCGAGCACCACTTTCGCGGCTTTCAATTTGGCGGCGTAATCCTCAAACCCGGTCACGGCAAAGGGTGCAGGCGCCATGAAACGGTGGCCCGCAGTGGTGTTGCCCGCCACGATGCCATCAACAGTGAGCGGCACCACGGTGCTGCCCGCTTCATCGGACAACAGGCACAAGATCGAATGCAGCGGGCGCACCCAACGCAAGCTGCCCGCGCCCCAGCGCATCGCCTTGGGCCACGGGAAGCTGCGGATCACCTTTTCCAGCACTTCGGCAATAATTTCGGGCGCTTGGCGGCCCGGCTTTTCCATCACCGCAAACCAGACCTCGCCCTTTTTATCGGCGCGTTTTTCCAACTGGTCGAGCGTCAGCCCGGTGGAGCGCAGAAAGCCCTCAAGCGCTTTTTCCGGCGCGCTGACAGAGGGGCCTTTGCGTTCTTCGCGAAGCGTCGGGCTTTCAGAGGACAACCCATCCAGCACCAGCACCAGCCGCCGGGGCGTCGAAAACGCCTGCGCGCTGGCATAGGTGAGCCCGGCCTCTACCAGCCCGTCGGTCACAAGCTTTTTGAGGTTGTCGCGGGCCGCGCCCTGCATACGGGCGGGGATTTCCTCGGAAAAGAGTTCAATCAGAAGCTCGGGCATTTACTCGGTCCCCGCAAGGTCGCTTGGTTGTTGCCAGACGAAGGCCCGGCCATCGGGATAGACAGCGACAACACGATCCACGCCGGGGGCGATGTCGCGCGCGCTAAGGAAAGCAATCGCCACACCGGTGGCAAGATCCGCCCCGATCCGGCGCGCATCATAGCAGCCAAATTCGGGCGGCGCGGCCAAAGGATGGGCGGCGTCATAGACGGTGAAAGTCTCGGTCAGAAGACCAAGGCTCAAGGGCGTGCGAAAACAGGCGCGGAAATCGACCGGCGCACTGTGCTCGCCCACTGCCTGCCAGTTTTCCGACAAGATCGGCTCGGGCAATCCGGTGATGAGCGAGGTCAGCTCCACCGCCTGCGGCACGGCCGCCATCGCCGCCCCCGCGAAACCAAGGCCCGCCAAAGTCAGGGCGAAGGGTTTCACGCCTGAGCCTCCGCCACATAGCCGCCCGCTTCTGTTTGCACGAAAGCATCGGCGCATTTTTTGGCAAGCGCCCGGACCCGGCCAATATAGGCTTGGCGTTCGGTGACCGAAATCACGCCGCGCGCGTCGAGCAGGTTAAACAGGTGGCTTGCCTTGATGCATTGGTCATAGGCCGGATGCGCCATGACGATGCGCTTGCCGGTGTTGGGATCATCTGCCGGGAACGACAGGATCTTTTCACATTCGGCCTCGGCATCTTCAAAGTGGCGCAGCAACATTTCGGTCGTGGCCGCATCGAAGTTGTGGCGCGAGTATTCTTCTTCCGTTTGCCGGAACACATCGCCGTATTTCAGCGGGATCGGGCTGTCGGGGTCGTTGAAAGGCATGTCCATCACATGGTCGATGCCGAGCACATACATCGCCAGACGTTCCAAACCATAGGTCAGCTCGCCCGAGACGGGGTGGCAATCATGCCCGCCGACCTGTTGGAAATAGGTGAACTGGCTGACTTCCATGCCATCACACCAGACTTCCCAGCCAAGCCCCCAAGCGCCCAGCGTCGGGCTTTCCCAGTCGTCTTCGACAAAGCGGATGTCGTGCAGGTTCAGGTCAATGCCAATGGCTTCGAGCGAGCCAAGGTAGAGCGCTTGCAAATCCGGCGGACTTGGTTTGATCAGCACTTGGTATTGATAATAGTGCTGCAAACGGTTCGGGTTTTCGCCGTAGCGGCCATCGGTCGGGCGACGCGAGGGCTGGACATAGGCCGCCGCCCAAGGGCGATTGCCCAAGCTGCGTAGCGTCGTGGCCGGGTGGAAGGTGCCTGCGCCCACTTCCATGTCATAAGGTTGCAAGACCGCACAGCCTTTTGAGGCCCAATAGGTCATGAGCCGCAGGATGATTTCCTGAAACGAGCGGGGCGCTGCCATGGTCTGTCACCGATCTGTTCTCTAAGCTGCCCCCTCTTAGGCAAGGGGCGGCAGGCGGTCAACGGGGCCACCGGGCCGCAGCGGCGCCCTAGCACGATTTATCCGGCTTTTAGGGGGTGACGGGGGCGCGCTTCGTGCCTAATTTGCCGCAAAAGTTTCACAACAGGATTTTCGGGGATCAAATGCAGGCAGGAAAACGGGCCAAGCTGATGGCAAGCGCGCTGGGTTTGGCGGCAGTTGTTTGGGCAACCGTCGCGCAAGCACAAGAGGCTTGGGTGCAAATTGAGGCCCTGCCGACGCTCGATCAAGCCGAGGGGCGGCTGCGTGATCTTTCTGCCAGCTTCCCCGATTTGGCAGGCTTCGCGCTAACCGGCGGCTGGTATGGTGTGGCGCTTGGCCCCTATGCTACCCCCGAAGCGGCGCAAGAAGCACTGCTGAACCTACGGCGCGCGCGGCAAATCCCCGGCGACAGCTATGTGGCCGACCCGAACACCTTCCGGAGCCAATTCTGGCCGGTGGGCGCGAATTTGACCGCACCGGCGCCGCAAGTTGCCCCAACGCCCGAAGCGCCGCCGGAACCTGTCGCCGAAGCGCCCGAGGCCCCTGCCCCGCAAACAGCCGAAGTCGCGCCGCAGCCCGAACCCGTTGTGGAGCCGGTCGCGGAACCCGAACTCCCCCCCGAACCGGTTGAAACGCTCGCCGAGTCGCGCCGTTTGGAAGCGGCGCTGAGCCGCGAAGAGCGAATGGATATTCAGCGCGCGCTGCAATGGGTCGGGCTTTATAACAGCGGGATTGATGGCGCCTTTGGCCGTGGCACGCGCAGCTCCATTTCGGTCTGGCAAGAAACGCAAGGATTTGAGCCCACCGGCGTTCTGGCCTCTGCCCAGCAAGCGCATCTGCTCGAAACCGTTGCCGCAGAGCGCGCGGCACTTGGCATCACCCCGGTCGATGAGGTCAAAGCGAGCATCGCCATCGACCTTCCGTTGGGACTTGTCGAATTTGACCATTACGACCCGCCGTTCGTGCATTTCCGCGCAAAGAACGGCTCGGGCGTGCAGGTGATCTTGATCTCGGAACCGGGCGACCAAAACACCCTTTTCGGCCTTTACGATGCGATGCAAACGCTTGAAATCGTGCCGCAAAACGGGCCGCGTGAGCGTTCCAAATCCGGCTTCTCGCTGGTGGGCGAAGATGCGCGCATCCATTCGGTGACCGAGGTGAAGCTTTCCAAAGGCATGGTGAAGGGCTTCACGCTGGTTTACCCCGCCGATGAGGGCGCGCGGATGCTGCGTGTTCTTGATGCGATGAAAGCGAGCTTCCGCGCGGTGGGCGATTCTGCGCTTGATCCGACTTTGGGCCAGCCGATGGGCGTGGGCCGTGCCGATCTGATTGGCGGGCTCGACGTGCGTCACCCGGAATTTGCCCGCTCTGGCTTTTTCATCAATGAAAACGGTGCCGTGTTGACGGCTGGCGAAGGTCTTGGCACCTGTGGCAAGGTCACGATCGAGGGGCTGCCTGCCACGATTGCCTTCAGCGATGCGGGGCTGGGCGTGGCTGTGCTGACGCCCGAAGACAAACTCGCCCCTTCCGCAGTCGCCGCCTTCGAGACCGAAACCGTGAACCGTGGCGCCGCGATCGTGGTGGCAGGCTTTTCTTATCCCGAGGCGCTTTCGGCCCCGGTGCTGAACTTTGGCACGCTGTCGGACCTGACTGGTCTTGCCGGTGAAGCGGAGCGCGCACGGCTCGCGGTGCCGACACTTGCGGGCGATGTGGGCGGGCCCGTGCTCGATTCGATGGGTGCGGTGCTCGGCCTTGTACTGCCGCGCGGCGATGCGGCCACGCAATTGCTGCCTTCTGAAATGACCGTGGCGGTGCAAACCGCAGCGCTGGTGCCGGTTTTGGCCGAAAACGGCTTTGCCCCGGTGGCGGCAGATGCCCAAACCCACCTTGCCGCCGAAGACCTTGCGGCCTTGGCCGGAGGTTTCACCGTCCAGATTGAGTGTTGGAAATAAGGGGACTTTGCAAACTCGGGTGAATTGGACAGTAAATTTGCCCGATTTTGCAGTTTTGGCCTTGCGCCGCGTTGCGGCACCGCTAGGTTTTCCGTCAACCTTTCGTCACACGCGCCTGTGGGACGTGCCGGTTTTCAGGGAGACCTAAATGTTCAAAAAAATCCTTGTCGCCAACCGCGGCGAAATTGCCATCCGCGTGATGCGCGCCGCCAACGAACTGGGCAAGAAGACGGTCGCGGTCTATGCCGAGGAAGACAAGCTTGGCCTGCACCGCTTCAAAGCCGATGAAGCTTACCGCATTGGCGAGGGGCTGAGCCCCGTAGGCGCTTACCTGAGCATCGACGAGATCATCCGCGTTGCGCAAGAGGCGGGTGCGGATGCGATTCACCCGGGCTATGGGCTTTTGTCGGAAAACCCTGATTTCGTGGAAGCTTGCGCCAACGCGGGCATCACCTTCATCGGGCCCAAAGCCGAAACGATGCGCTCGCTTGGCGACAAAGCCTCCGCCCGCAAAGTTGCGATTGCGGCGGGGGTTCCGGTGATTCCGGCCACCGAAGTGCTGGGCGACGATTTTGACGCGATCAAAGCTGAGGCCGCCGAGATCGGCTATCCGCTGATGCTGAAAGCCAGCTGGGGCGGCGGCGGGCGCGGGATGCGCCCGATCAACGGCCCTGATGAGCTGGTCGAAAAAGTCCGCGAGGGCCGCCGTGAAGCCGAGGCCGCCTTTGGCAATGGCGAAGGCTATCTGGAGAAAATGATTACCCGTGCGCGCCACGTTGAGGTGCAGCTTCTGGGCGATACGCATGGCAACCTTTACCATCTGTTTGAGCGTGACTGCACCGTGCAGCGCCGCAACCAAAAGGTGGTGGAACGTGCCCCGGCCCCCTATCTGAGCGAAGAACAACGCGCCGAGGTCTGTGCGCTTGCGCTCAAAATCGGCAATGCCGTGGGCTATCAAAACGCCGGCACTGTCGAATTCCTGATGGATATGGAAACCTCGAAATTCTACTTCATCGAGGTGAACCCGCGCGTGCAGGTGGAACATACCGTCACCGAAGAGGTGACCGGGATCGACATCGTGCAAAGCCAGATCCGCATCGCCGAGGGCGCAACCTTGGCCGAGGCGACGGGCGTAACCGATCAGGCCGATATCTCGCTTTCGGGCCATGCGCTGCAATGCCGGGTGACGACCGAAGACCCGCAAAACAACTTCATCCCCGACTATGGGCGGCTCACCGCTTACCGCTCTGCCACAGGCATGGGCATCCGTTTGGATGGCGGGACCGCTTATGCGGGCGGCGTGATTACGCGCTACTATGACAGCTTGCTGGTGAAGGTCACCGCGTGGGCGCAATCGCCCGATCAAGCGATCCGTCGGATGGACCGGGCGTTGCGCGAATTCCGGATTCGCGGGGTTTCCACCAACATCGATTTCGTCATCAACCTGCTCAAGCACGAGACCTTCCTCGACATGAGCTATACGACGAAGTTCATCGACACGACGCCCGAGCTGTTCCAGTTCCGCAAGCGGCGCGACCGGGCGACGAAAATCCTGACCTATATCGCGGATATCTCGGTCAACGGGCACCCCGAAACAGCGGGCCGCCCTGAGCCTTCGCCCGATGCGCGCGCGCCGCGTGTTCCCGAACTGCGCGGCCCGGTTGTCCCTGGCACGCGGGATTTGCTGGAGGCGCAAGGCCCGAAAGCCGTCGCAGACTGGATGCGGGATCAAAAGAAGCTTTTGATCACCGACACGACGATGCGCGACGGGCACCAATCACTTTTGGCCACCCGGATGCGCTCGGCCGATATGATCGCCGCCGCGCCAGCCTATGCGGCGAACCTTTCGGGGCTTTTCTCGGTCGAGTGCTGGGGCGGCGCCACCTTCGACGTGGCTTACCGCTTCTTGCAAGAATGCCCGTGGCAACGCCTGCGCGACATCCGCGCGCGCATGCCCAATATCATGACGCAGATGCTGCTGCGCGCCTCGAACGGGGTCGGCTACACCAACTACCCCGATAACGTGGTGCAGTTCTTCGTACATCAGGCGGCGAAATCGGGCGTTGATGTGTTCCGCGTGTTTGACAGCCTGAACTGGGTCGAAAACATGCGCGTCGCGATGGATGCGGTGGTGGAGGCCAACAAGGTCTGCGAAGGCACGATTTGCTACACCGGCGATATTCTGAACCCCGACCGCGCGAAATATGATCTGAAATATTACGTCGGCATGGCGAAGGAACTGGAAGCCGCAGGCGCCCATGTTCTCGGCCTGAAAGACATGGCGGGGCTTTTGAAACCCGCCGCCGCGCGCGCGCTGATTAAAGCGCTGAAGGAAGAGGTCGGCTTGCCGATCCACTTCCACACGCATGACACCTCGGGGATTGCGGGGGCGACCGTGCTGGCCGCTGCCGATGCGGGCGTGGATGCGATTGACGCGGCGATGGATGCGTTTTCGGGCGGCACCTCGCAGCCCTGCCTTGGCTCGATTGTCGAGGCGATGCACCACACAGACCGCGACACCGGGCTCGACATTGGCGCGATCCGCCACATGTCGAACTATTGGGAGGCCGTGCGCCACCAATACGCGGCCTTTGAAAGCGGGCTCGAGGCCCCGGCCTCTGAGGTCTATCTGCACGAAATGCCCGGTGGTCAGTTCACCAACCTCAAGGCGCAGGCGCGCTCGCTGGGGCTGGAGGAGCGCTGGCACGAAGTCGCGCAAGCCTATGCCGATGCCAACCGCATCTTTGGCGATATCGTGAAGGTGACGCCCTCGTCGAAGGTTGTGGGCGATATGGCGCTGATGATGGTGGCGCAGAACTTGTCGATGGCCGATGTGCTTGATCCGGGCAAAGACATGGCCTTCCCGGATTCGGTGATCGACATGCTCAAGGGCAACCTTGGCCAACCGCCGGGCGGCTGGCCCGAGGGGATCGTGGCGAAAGTGCTCAAGGGCGAAGCGCCCTCGACCGAGCGCCCCGGCAAGAAGCTGCCTGCGGTGGATCTGGAAGAAACCCGCGCCAAGCTTTCGGCCGAACTCAACGGCTTCACTGTCGATGACGAAGATCTGGCGGGCTATCTGATGTATCCCAAGGTCTTCTTGGATTACATGGGCCGCCACCGCCAATACGGCCCGGTGCGCACCCTGCCGACGCCCGTCTTCTTCTACGGCATGAGCTCGGGCAAACAAATCTCGGCCGAGATCGACCCCGGCAAAACGCTCGAGATTCGCTACCAAACGGCGAGCGAAACCGATGAGAAGGGCGAGGTGAAGGTCTTCTTTGAACTCAACGGTCAGCCGCGTGCAGTGCGTGTGCCGAACCGGGCGGTGAAGGCCACGACCCAAGCCAAACCGAAAGCGGATCCGGCGAACCCCGGCCATATCGGCGCGCCGATGCCGGGCTCGATTGCCTCGGTTGCGGTGACGGTGGGGCAAAAGGTGCATCCGGGCGATTTGATGCTGACGATCGAAGCGATGAAGATGGAGACCGGTCTGCATGCCGACCGCGCCGCTACGGTGAAGGCGCTCCATGTCAGCCCCGGCGCACAGATCGACGCCAAAGACCTGCTGATAGAGTTGGAATAAGCAAAAGGGGGCACTGCCCCCTTACCTTCAGAAAAAGAAAACGGGGGCCATTTGGCCCCCGCTTCCATTTCGGCACATTGGGCCGAAAGGTCAGATCGAATCAAAGAAAGCATCCACTTCCTTCTTCGCTTCCTCTTTCGTCTTGCCGTATTTCTGTTGCACGATGCCTTCGAGCTTTTCACGCTCGCCCGCGACCTGTTCGATCTCGTCATCGGTCAGTTCGCCCCATTTGGCGCGCACCGTCCCCTTGAGTTCCTTCCACTTCCCCTCGATCACATGCGTGTTCATGGTGGTCTCCTCTCGGTTTGCGTTGATGCGAAGGCTTCCCCTCGCCTGTGACAAACCAACGCGGCCCGCCCGAACCCGGTTCCGATAGTTTTTCACATTGCGGCGCATTTTCCTCTTGCGGGCGCCCGCGCGATTGCCTAAATCGCCTGCACCGAAAGGCAGCGCGGGCGTAGCTCAGGGGTAGAGCATTACCTTGCCAAGGTAAGGGTCGTGAGTTCGAATCTCATCGCCCGCTCCATTCGGAACCGGTCGCAAGACCAACCCAGGCCGCAAGGCCATCGCCAAGGATGCGGGCGTAGCTCAGGGGTAGAGCATTACCTTGCCAAGGTAAGGGTCGTGAGTTCGAATCTCATCGCCCGCTCCAGACGAAAACCCTCCCTTCGGGGAGGGTTTTGTCTTTTCAGCTTCACGCTTAACAAGCTCCGCGCAAGGCCCTATAAGGCGCTGAAAGCAAAAGGAGCGCCCGATGCGGACAGCGACGATCACCCGCAAGACCGCCGAGACGGATATCTCGGTCACCGTCAATCTGGACGGCACCGGGGTTTATGACAATCGCACTGGCGTTGGCTTTTTTGACCATATGCTGGATCAACTCTCGCGCCATGCGCTGATTGATCTGACAATCACTGCCACGGGTGATTTGCATATTGATGACCACCACACGGTGGAAGATGTGGGCATCGCGCTTGGCCAAGCCCTGACGAAAGCCTTGGGCGACAAGCGCGGCATTCGTCGTTACGGCCATTTCGTGCTGGCGATGGACGACTCGCAAATTGCCACCGCGCTCGATCTTTCGGCCCGGCCCTTCTTGGTGTGGAATGTCGATTTCCCGACGCAAAAGATCGGCACCTTCGACACGGAACTGGTGCGCGAATTCTTCCAAGCGCTCTCGACCCATGGCGGGATCACGCTGCATATCGACAAGGTGCATGGCATCAACAGCCACCACATTGCCGAAGCGGCGTTCAAATCGGTCGCCCGCGCGCTGCGTATGGCGGTTGAGCCCGATCCGCGCATGGGCGATGTGCTGCCCTCCACCAAGGGGGCGCTGTAAATGAGCCTGACGGTTCTGGTCGATTACGACAGCGGCAACCTCCATTCCGCGCAAAAGGCCTTTGAACGGATGGCCCGCGAGGCGGGGCACGGGACGGTGGTTGTCACCTCCGAACCTGATGTCGTGGCCCGTGCAGATCGGATCGTGCTGCCGGGCGATGGCGCTTTTCCGGCCTGTCGTGCAGCGCTCATTCGCCATACCGGACTTTTTGAGGCGATCGACGAGGCAGTAACCCGCCGCGCCGTGCCGTTTTTGGGCATTTGCATCGGCATGCAGATGCTCGCGACGCGCGGCCTTGAATTTGAACCGACGCCGGGCTTTGACTGGATCGGCGGCGAGGTGGTGAAGATCACTCCCTCCGACCCGAGCCTGAAAGTGCCGCATATGGGCTGGAACGATCTGGTGGTCGATCACACCCACCCGGTGCTTGAAGGCGTGCAAACCGGCGATCACGCTTATTTCGTGCACTCGTTCCACTTCACCGTGGCCAATCCGGCCGAGCGGCTCGCCCATGCTGATTACGCAGGCGAGATCACCGCGATCGTTGGGCGCGACAATATCGTGGGCACCCAATTCCACCCGGAAAAATCGCAGCGCACCGGGCTGCGATTGATTGCCAACTTCCTGAACTGGAAGCCCTGAACCTGCGGCGTGGGTTAAGGCAAGGCCGTCGGGTCTTCCTGCGCCCGCGCCTTGGCGCGCTGGTTCAACGCCTCTTGCACGGCAAGCACCGGATCTTCAGCCAAAAAGAAGATCTTTTCAAACAACGTGCCACCATAAAGCAGCCGTCGATAGGCCCCCTCTCCAAGATCATCGAGATACCGTGCGGCACTTGTTTGGGAGTTCACCTTGGGGTGAATCCGGTCCCCTGACGCCAAGGCAATCGTCTCGACAGAGCGGCGCAACGCTTGTTCGGTGGCGGCGCTCCATTTCCCATCAATGGGCGCAAAATAAAGATCTGCGCGCTCAAGCTCGCGCTGCACCTCGATACGATCTGCGTGGCTCAAAGAAGAGAACCCGGCCCAAAGCGCATCTGTCCCCGCTTGCGACACCGCAACGGGGACCAGTGTGGTCATGGCGCCGACAAGCACCGGCCCTGCCAAAATCATACGTAAATTCATGACTGCCCACCCTTCACTTTTCCTGACAGTCGCCCCCGATCGCGGCAAACCCCGGCGCGATCTGCGGCAAGATTTCAGCAAAAGGCTGCAATTTTCCTAAAATCCCTCGGAACCTGCTACCGCGCGGCCACACCTCGGCCTTGCAAAGTAAACAAGACTTCCAAAGCGCAAGCCGTCCCGCTATTGAGGCCGTGAGTACGAGGAACGCTGCCATGACCGACCCGATCCGCCCGCAACCCGGTATTCTCGACATCGCCCTTTATGAAGGGGGCGCCTCGCATGTGGCGGGCATCAGCGATGCGATTAAACTGAGTTCGAACGAGAACCCGCACGGGCCCTCTGATAAAGCGAAAGAGGCGTTTCAGCGCTGCATGCACAAGCTGCACCGCTACCCCTCGACGGATCATGCCGCGTTGCGCCAAGCAATTGCCGAAGTGCATGGCCTTGATCCGACCCGGATCATTTGCGGCGTTGGCTCGGATGAAATCATCCGCATGATCACCAATGCCTATGCCGGCCCGAAGGATGAGGTGCTCCATACCGAGCACGGCTTCTTGATGTATTCGATCGCGGCGAAAGGTGCGGGGGCGACCCCGGTTGCCGTGCCCGAGCGCGAGCGCACGATTGATGTCGATGCGATCTTGGCCGCCTGCACGAAGAAAACGAAGATCGTCTTCATCGCAAACCCGAACAACCCGACCGGCACGATGGTCGGGCTGGCGGAACTGGAGCGGCTGGCCACCGGCCTGCCGAAACAGGCGATCTTGGTGATCGACAGTGCCTATGCGGAATATGTCGAGGGCTATGATGGCGGCGCCGAACTGGCGCATCGTCTGCCCAATGTCATCATGACGCGCACCTTTTCAAAGATTTACGGGCTGGGTGGGCTTCGGATCGGTTGGGCCTATGGGCCGCAGGCGATCATTGATGTGCTGTCGCGCATTCGCGATCCGTTCAACCTGTCGACCGCGCAGTTGGAAACCGCAGAAGCCGCTGTGCGGGACCAAGATTGGATCACCCACTGCCGGGGCGAAAACACCCGGTTGCGGCACTGGCTCTCGGAAGCCTTGGCCGAGCGTGGCGTGCCCAATGACACCTCGATGGCGAACTTCGTGCTGGCGCGTTTCGGCTCGGAAGCCGAAGCTGTGGCCTGTGACGAATTCCTCAAGAAAGACGGGCTGATCGTGCGGCGCGTGGCAAGCTATGGCTTGCCGCATTGCCTGCGCATCACCGTGGGCGACGAACCCTCCTGCCGCCGCGTGGCGCATTTGATCGGCGTCTTTAAGGCGGGCGGCACGGTATGAGCCATTACAACCGCGTCGCGCTGATTGGTCTGGGCCTGATTGCTTCGTCTATGGCCCATGCGATCCGCGCAAACGGTCTGGCTGATGAAATCGTGGGCCATGCCCGCTCAACCGAGACGCGGGCAACCGCGCTCGAAATCGGGCTCGTTGACCGGGTCTTTGAGACCGCTGCCGAGGCGGTTCAAGGTGCTGATCTGGTGGTGCTGTGCGTGCCCGTGGGCGCGATGGAAGCGATTGCGCGCGAAATCGCCCCGCACCTTGCCCCCGGTACGACGGTCACCGATGTTGGCTCGGTCAAACAAGCCGTGGTCGAAGCGGTGGCGCCGCATTTGCCCGCCCATGCGCAATTCATCCCCGGCCACCCGCTCGCGGGCACCGAACATTCCGGCCCACGCTCGGGATTTGCGACGCTTTTTGTGAACCGCTGGTGGCTCATTACCCCGCTTGAGGGGAATGACCCCGCGGCGGTAACCCGGCTGAAAGACTTCCTCACCGGGCTTGGCGCCAATGTCGATGAGATGGACGTGACCCGGCACGACCTAGTGCTGGCGGTCGTGTCGCACACCCCGCACCTGATCGCCTATACGATGGTGGGTGTGGCGGACCATCTGCGCCGCGTCACCCATGAGGAAGTGATCAAATATTCCGCCTCGGGCTTTCGCGATTTTACCCGGATCGCGGCCTCGGACCCGACGATGTGGCGTGACGTGTTCTTGACGAACAAAGAAGCCACGCTCGATATTCTGGGCCGCTTCACGGAAGAACTGTTCATGCTGCAACGCGCCATTCGCATGGGCGATGGCGAAAAGCTGTTTGACTACTTTACCCAAACACGGGCGATCCGCCGCGGCATTATTGAAGCGGGTCAAGATACCGCCGCGCCGGACTTTGGCCGCAGCCCGACCACGACCGACCCCGCGAAAAAGTAAAGCCGCTTAACGCAAGCGCGGCGCGGGCCCCAGTGGCAAACCCGCAAAGAACATCAGCCCGCCCGCAAAGCTGAGCGGCACGCGGATCACGCCATCTGCGCTTTGATTGGCCAGCCCTTGGGCAAAGGCTTGCACCATCGGCAACCGTTCTTGCGGCACCAGCCCCGCCCCTCGCGCAAGTGCGAGCCAGTTTTGCCAATCCGATACCGCCAAAGTAAGCGTGCCTTCGGGCTCGCCTGCGGGCGAAAGCGTCAGCGCCCCGGAAACCGCCAAGCGATGCCCGCCCCACGAAAGCGCGACCTCTTCGAGATCAAGCACTTGCAGAATTGGCGGGGTATCCTTCAACACCGCAAGTGGCTCGGAAAACCCAAGTTGCCCCGCGACGGAGACCTGTTCTACCGTGGCCGGAAAGCCCGCCTGCGGCGCGAGCGTGGCGATGAGTTGCGGCGGCAAAGTAAGCGCCTCTGCTCCGCCTGTAATCTGATAGCGCCCCTCCGCATCCCCAGCTTGCGCCACGAGCTCAAACGCGGTCACCGAAAATGACGGGATCGACGCGACCACCATTTCCAAACTGGCATTCGTGATCCGCACCGCACCACCACGCAGCGGCAGATCACGCCCCGCACCAAAGGACACGCGCGCGAAGGCCTGATCTGTCGTGAGCGTAAAGGGCACCCCGCCCACGGTGATATCTTGCAGCGCGCTTAAATCGACGCGCCACGTCAGCGGCGCCCAAAGCGGGGCCGAGAGCGTAAGCTCAGGGATAGTCCACGCAAAACCTTGCGCTGGATCGGTCAGGCGCACCCCCTGCGCACGCGCGCCAATCGCAAGCGGGAAACCCTTCGCAGAAACGTCCTCAACGCTGCCCTGCCCTTGCGCCGCGATTTCGGCAAAGCCTGTCCGCGCACCCGCGACCAGCGCGGCGCTACCACCCCAACTGACGGCCCCGGCCAGCCCCGCTGCCACAATCGCCCAAAGCCAGATCCGCATCGCCACCCCTTCCCAAAGCTGCCCAATCACTTTATGCCGCGCCGCGAAGGAGAGCCAGCACATGACCAAGACCAATGACCATACCACCCCGCTGTGGATCTTTGGCTACGGCTCCTTGGTCTGGGACCCGGGCTTTACCCCTGCCGAAGCGGTGCCCGCGCGGCTTGATGGCTGGCATCGCAGCTTTTGCATGCGCTCGATTCATTTTCGGGGCACCGTCGAAAAGCCCGGTCTTGTGCTCGCGCTTGATGCCCAACCCGGCGCGCATTGCTGGGGCGTGGCGCTGCGCGTGGCCGAAGAGGACCGTGAGGCGGTTCTGGCCGAGACCCGCGCGCGGGAATTGGTTTCGGACGCCTATCTGGAAAAGCGCCTTCCCGTCACCTTGCAAGATGGCCGTGAAGTCGAGACCGTCACCTATGTGATTGACCGCGCCGGGCCGCAATATTGCCAGATCGGGGCCGAAGAACAGGCGCAGATCATTGCCACTGCCGTGGGCGGGCGCGGGCCAAACCGCGATTACCTCTTTAACACCGCCGCCCATCTGGCCGAATGGGGGCTTGAAGATGAGGACCTTGTGGCGCTGGCAACACGGGTGCGTGCGCTGATCGGCTGACCCTTGGCAGGGGGCGGTCTGCGGCATATCCTCGCGCTAAGAGCAGGCAAAGAGGCATATCATGCGCGCACCGGCCCGGCCCCAGGCCCCGCAGTTCTCGCAACCCGTCCGGCAAGTGGCCTCGATGCTGGCCGTGCTGGCGCTTGTTGGCGCGGGGGGCTGGTTCGCTTACGGGCCGATTTCCGCAATCTTCAAATCCAACCCATGGCTCAACGGGGTGATTTTCGCCGTTTTCGCGGCCGGGATCGTCACCTGTTTTTGGCAGGTCGCGCAATTGATCAAAGCGGTGAGTTGGATCGAAAGCTTCGCCGCAGATCGCCCCGGTCGCCCGCAGTATAAAGCGCCACAAATGCTGGCCCCCCTTGCCGCGCTCTTGGGCGCGCGCGGCTCAACCCGTTCTATCGCCACCTCCGCCGCGCGCTCGATCTTGGAATCGGTCGGCACCCGGATTGATGAAGCCCGCGACATCACGCGTTATCTCTCTAACCTTCTGATCTTCCTTGGTCTTCTCGGCACATTCTACGGGCTCGCGACCACTGTGCCAGGCGTGGTGGAAACGATCCGCGCGCTCGCCCCGCAACCGGGCGAAAGCGCAACGGCGGTGTTCGAGCGGCTGATGGGCGGGCTTGAGGGGCAGCTTGGCGGCATGGGCACGGCGTTTTCCTCCTCGCTCCTTGGTCTTGCGGGATCGCTGGTGGTGGGGATGCTCGAACTCTTCGTGACCCATGGCCAAAACCGCTTTTACCGCGAGTTGGAGGAATGGATTTCCTCGATCACCCGGCTGAGCTTCGCAGCGGCAGAGGGCGATAGCGGCGAGGGTTCGGCAATGGCCGAGATCCTTGATCACATGTCCGAGCAGATGGATGCGCTGCAAACGCTTTTCACGCGCGCCGAACATGCCCGCGCACAAACCGAAACGCAGCTTGCGCATCTCTCCCATGCCTTTGCCGATTTTGCGGGGCGAATGGCGGCCGATCTAGAAAACCGTGCCACGCAAAGCCAATCGCTCGCACAAATGGCAGCGGGGCAAGACCGGCTCGTGACCGCGCTTGAGGCGCTCACCTCGCAAGCTCGCGCCGCGCAAGAGGCAGAGGTGGATGGCGAAATGCGCATGCGCCTGCGCTCGATCGACATTCAGATGTCGCGGCTTTTGGAAGAAATGGCCGCGGGGCGGCAAGAAAGCATGGCCGAATTGCGCAATGACTTTGCCGCGCTGACCCGGGCGATCCTGTCGCGCAGCCGTTCGGAGGGCTAAATGGCACTTTCGGCCCGCCGCAGCGCGCGCTTTTCCACCAATGTCTGGCCCGGCTTTGTCGATGCGATGGCCGCGCTGCTCATGGTGTTGTTTTTCGTGATCTCGATTTTCATGATCGTGCAATCCATGTTGCGCGACACGATCACGACCAAAGATCATGAATTGTCAGCCTTGGCCGCGCAGGTGGCAAGCTTGGCGCAGGCGTTGTCGCTTGAGGAGAGCAAGACCGCCGAACTCACCGGGCGGTTGGAGGCCGCAGGGGCACAGATTTCGGCTTTTGAGCTGCAAGTTACGGGTCTTTTGGCCGCTGCCGAAGCCGCGCGCGCGCAGATCGCCGCGCAAGGGGCCACGATTACCGAGCAAGAAGCGGCACTCGCCGACGGTAGTACCCAGTTGGCAAATCGCGCCGCGCAAATCTCTGGCCTTCAGGCCGATCTCAAAGCCTCTGAAACCGCGCTCGCCAGCACGCGGCTCGACCTAGAGGCCGCGCGCAAGAAAGCCGAAGAAACGCTGACCCTGCTCGCTGCCGCCGAAGCCGCAAAAGCCGATCTGGAACAGAAACTGGATGTGCAACTGAGCGAAGCCGATAAGGAAGCCGCGCTCAAAGCGCTTGCCGAGCAAAAGCTGACAGAGACCCGCGCGGAGGCCGACCGAAATGCCGAACAAGTAGCGCTGTTGAACCAGCAAATTGCGGCCCTGCGCGGCCAATTGGCGGATCTACAGGCGGTGCTGGATGAAGCCAAAGCGAAAGACACCGCCGCCAAAGTTCAGGTGGAAGCTTTGGGAAGCCAACTCAATGCCGCGCTAGCCCAAGTCGCCGCCGAACAAAAGCGCCGCGCCGCTTTGGAAGAAGAGGCCCGCAAACGCGCCGAAGCCGAGGCGAAAGACCTTGCCCGCTACCGCTCCGAATTCTTTGGCCGCATGTCGCAACTGCTTGATGGCCGCGCGGGCGTGCGGGTGGTGGGCGACCGATTTGTCTTCTCCTCGGAAGTGCTGTTCGAACCGGGCTCTGCCGATTTAGCCCCCGAAGGCCAAGCGCAAATTGCCCGTGTCGCCGAGACTTTCCGCGAATTGGCCAATGAAATCCCGCCAGAAATCGACTGGGTGCTAGAAGTCGATGGCTTTACTGACGACACGCCGCTTTCTGGCCTTGGCGAGTTCAAAGACAATTGGGAACTGTCGCAGGCCCGCGCGCTATCGGTCGTGCGCTTTCTCATCACCACCCAAGGCTTTGAGCCCAAGCGCCTTGCCGCGGCGGGCTTTGGCGAGTTTCGTCCGGTGGCGGAGGGCACAAGTGAGGAGGCCCGCGCCCAAAACCGCCGCATTGAACTTAAGCTGACCGAGCGCTGATCAGGCCGCCAGATCGTGACGCAAAATCGCCGCCTCTGACGGGGTCAGCGCGCGCCGCGCAAATGCCCCATAGCTGAGCGGGTCGTTTTGCGCCCCGGGGCAAAGCTGCAACAGGCCGTTGCGCTGCGCCGGGTCGATCATGTCGAAGGCAGTCGAGGCCGGATGGAAGCTTTCGGTCTCCACCCCATTGCCCCAAAGCACCTGATGGCGCTCAAACATCAGGTGAATGTAATGCACCTCAGGCAGGCTATGCTCGATACGCACGGAACTGCCATTGACCAGATCAAGCGCCTGCACCAGCACTTCGCTTTCATTGAAAAGCGCACGCGCAGCAGGGCCTTTGATCAGCATCCGGTGTTGTGGCGAAACCAGCAGATCGCCCTCGGGTCGATCCATGCCAAAAGCGCCCGCCCTAATCCGCACCGGGCGCAGATGCGGCAAAGCATAGAGCCGCGCCCCACTCATCCGCCGCGAGCCAATCCATTGCAGCGCCTGCACGCCGTCATCTCGGGTGAACACCTTGTCCCCCGGGCGCAGGGCCTCGACCGGGCGTTTGCCATCGGGCGTGTCGATTAAGGTGCCCGGAGTAAAGCAAATCACCCCCGGCTCGGGCAGACGCAGCGCCTCGGGCCGCGTATCGACGGTGCTTTCCACCAGCCACAAATCCGTATCGCGCGGCGGCACGCGGCCCGAAAACATCAAAAGCCGCGCCTGCGCCTCAGGCAATTCGATCAAGGTGACAACATAAGCCTCTATCCCATCGGTGATGGTGAAGCTTTGATCGGGAAGATCGGGCGTTCTGTCTGGCGCCAAAAGCGCATCAGCCCCGGCGCCGCCCTCGTCCATCGCAGCGCCCAAAAGCCTGCGCACCACACGCGCCGCGCGCAGCCGCACATCGGCTGCGCCCTCCGCGCCCGTGAGTAACAGCGGTGCCGAAGGGCCATCGACCCTTACCGCCTCGCCCGTCCAGCGCCAGCAGGCCCCCGTGGAAAGGGCCTCTATCGGCGCCGCGAAGGTGCCATCAATCTCCGTCTGCGCCCAAGAAATGACGAAGGTTCCGAGATAACCCGGTTGCATTGCCTGTATGTCCCGTGCCGTTTTTATATGGGTCTTCTGACCCTTGATTATTGATCACGGTAACACGGGTGATTCGGCTTGAAAATCCCCTTTGTCTTCAAGGGGCATAGGCCAAAAGGCAGAAATCGGCTTAAAAATTCAGCCGAAACCGCATTGAGCCCACGACTTGCCCCTCCGGCTGGCCCTTGAACTCTTCGGAAAGCCAAGTGGCACCATAAAAGACACCAAGGCTGCCGATCCGGGTGGTGACACCGGCGCGTACCCGCTTGCGCACCGGCTCGAACGCAACGCCATCGGCTTCGGGGAAATAGTAGCTGTCAAAGACATGCGCGATATCGCCGCCAATCACAAAGCTGGTGCCACCTTCTTGCTGGCCAGACACCCCGACATAGCGCTGCCCCGTCACCTCATCGCGCAGCCACAGCGCACCGCGCTCCCGCGCGCCGAAAGCCAGATCGGCCCCCACGCGCACGAGGCTTTCATCCCCCGCGCGCACCGCCATGAAGGGGCGCAATTCCGCCCCGCCCAGCGCGATGGGATGCGCCACTTCCGCCGTCACCACCGGATAGACATGATCAGGCAATTGGTTCAGTGCCGCAACCGGGCGGCTGATCGACAAAGATTTGTGGATGAAGTCTTGGAACTGCGAGAGCCCGTTCGAGGGACCGACCCAAACGAGCCCCAGCCCCAGATCCGCCTCAAGCCCCGGGCGCGGCGCGAAAGGGGTATGCACCGACCACATCGACTTTGCGACATAGCGCCGATCCCCCGCAGCGGGTTTATGCAAATCCGCAGGGGCCACAATCGCGCCACTCAGCCGATATTCCAGCACCTCAAAAGGTTTCGCGGGCAGGGTGTCTTCCCAGCCCGGCCCCCGCAGCCATGACATCGTGTAAGAGCCACTTTGCCACCGGTCTTGCCCATCGCCGATGGCGTCATTGTTCAGGAAATGGCCGAACCCCAGAGTTTGGCGCGGCTCGGCCTGCGCGGCGGTGTTAAGGCCGCTGCAAAACGCCCCTGCCAAAAGAGAAACTGCGGCAATATCGCGTAGCGTGGCACAAAGTCGGGGCAGCATGTCGGTCCTGTAATCTTGTCTTGGCCCAAGGCGGGCGTGGTTAATCACTCGTTACCGCGTCTTCGCAAGGGAATTCGGCAGAAATGGGGCACATGCCACAGCGCTGCGCCTTGGCGCGGCGAAAAAGTCACGCTTTGGCGAGGCGTTAGTGCCGGGCTAGCCAGTCGCGATCAGCGCTTTCGCGCCCCCGCTGGAGGCTTTGAGCGCATCTTCAGGCGCCAACCGCACCATCAGGCCGCGTTTGCCGCCATTGATCACCACAAGGGCCGCGCCCAGCGCGCTTTCTTCAAACGCCACAGGCACGCGCTTCTTTTGCCCAAAGGGCGAAATGCCGCCGGTATGAAAGCCCGTCAGCCGCTCGGCCTTATCGGGCGCCATCATCACCGCCGCTTTGCCGCCAAAAGCCGCCGCCACCTTTTTCATCGAGAGTTGTGCATCAGACGGGATCACCGCACAGGCAGGCCTGCCATCCACCTCAACCATCAGCGTTTTAAGCACCTGCGCCGGGTCCGCGCCAATCGCCTGCGCGGCATGCAGGCCGATTTTGTCTTGGCCCGCCACATAGTCATATTCGAGCCGCTCAAACGGGATTTTCGCGGCCTCTAGCACGCGGGTGGCGGGGGTGGCTGTGCTCATGACATGCTCCTTTGCGCCGTTCTGCCCCGCGCCCCTGATGTGGTCAACGGGCGAAATTCCGTTGCGTCGCGGCGCGCCCTTCCCCGTTGCCTCATGCGCCGACCCCGATAGATTTGACCTAAGGGCAAGGGAGAGGCCCAAGGAGGACAACATGCAGATCGAAGGCAAAGTCTTCGCCATCACCGGCGGCGGCTCGGGTCTGGGCGCGGCTGTGGCCCGGATGGTCATAGATGCTGGCGGCGCGGTGATTTTGGTCGATATCAATGCCGAAGCAGGCATGGCCACCGCGGAGGAATTGGGTGCCAAGGCCCGCTTTTGCCGCGCAGATGTCACGCAAGAGGCGGATGGCCAAGCCGCCATCACCTTGGCGCAAGACACGTTCGGGCGGCTTGACGGGCTGGTCAATTGCGCAGGCGTTGCGCCGGGCGAAAAGATTTTGGGCCGCGAGGGGCCGCATCGGCTCGAAAGCTTTGCCCGCGCGATTTCAATCAACCTTGTGGGCACGTTCAACATGCTGCGCCTTGCGGCAGAGGCGATGGCGAGCAACGCCCAAGGCCCCAGTGGCGAGCGGGGCGTGATTATCAACACCGCCTCGATCGCCGCTTTTGACGGGCAGATCGGCCAAGCGGCCTATGCGGCCTCTAAGGGGGGCGTTGCCGCACTCACGCTGCCTGCCGCGCGCGAATTGGCCCGCCATGGCATTCGCGTCGTCACCGTGGCTCCGGGGATTTTCCATACCCCGATGATGGCGGGGCTTCCGCAAGAGGTGCAAGACAGTCTGGGGACCTCGGTTCCCTTCCCGCCGCGGCTGGGCGACCCTGCAGAATATGCCGCTTTGGTGCGCCATATTTGCGAAAACCAGATGCTCAATGGCGAGGTGATCCGGCTTGATGGCGCGCTGCGCATGGCCGCGAAATGACGGAGGCAAAGATGGACCCGATTGTGATCGTTGGCATGGCACGCACGCCGATGGGCGGTTTTCAAGGCGCCTTGAGCGATGTGACCGCCGCCGATTTGGGGCGCGTGGCGATTGAGGCTGCTGTCGCCCGCGCAGGCCTTGCCCCTGAGGCGTTGGAAGAGGTGATCATGGGCTGCGTTTTGCCCGCAGGCCAAGGCCAAGCGCCCGCCCGGCAAGCCAGCCTTGGCGCGGGGCTGCCCCTGTCTGCCGGCTGCACCACCATCAACAAGATGTGCGGCTCGGGTATGAAGGCCGCGATGTTCGGCCATGATCTCTTGGCGGCAGGCTCGGCACAGGTGGTGTTGGCGGGCGGGATGGAGAGCATGAGCAATGCCCCTTACCTGTTGACCAAAGCGCGCGGCGGCTACCGGATCGGCCACGGCCAGGTGCTGGATCACATGTTCCTTGATGGGCTTGAAGACGCCTATGACAAGGGCCGCCTCATGGGCACCTATGCCGAGGATTGCGCGGAGAGTTTTGGGTTCACTCGCGAGGCGCAGGATGCCTATGCCATCACCTCGCTCACCCGCGCGCAGGCCGCGATTGCAGCAGGGCATTTCGTGGGCGAGATTGCCCCGGTCACGCTTTCCTCTCGCAAGGGCGAGACGATGGTGGCGGAGGATGAACAACCCGGCAAAGCGCGACTCGATAAAATTCCCACCCTCAAACCCGCCTTCCGCAAAGAAGGCACGGTGACGGCGGCAAATTCCTCCTCCATCTCCGATGGCGCGGCGGCGCTGGTGCTGATGCGCGCCTCTGAGGCGGAAAAGCGTGGCCTCACCCCGCTTGCGCGTGTGCTGGGCCATGCCACCCATGCCGATAAGCCAAACCTCTTCCCCACCGCGCCGATTGGCGCGCTGAAAACGCTTTCGGCCAAGCTTGATCTGGATATGGCCAAAGTGGACCTTTTCGAGGTGAACGAAGCTTTTGCCGTGGTCGCGATGGCAGCGATGCAGGCGCTTGATCTGCCCCATGACAAGGTCAATATCCACGGCGGGGCCTGCGCACTTGGCCACCCAATCGGGGCCTCTGGCGCGCGGGTTCTGGTGACGCTTTTGGCCGCGCTGAAAACGCATGGGCTGAAGACAGGGGTGGCAACGCTATGCATCGGCGGCGGCGAGGCAACGGCGATGGCGGTTGAGTTGATGTAACGCATGACAGCCGGGGGCTTCCCTCCGGCCTCGCGGGGCAGACCCGGCCGATTCTGTCCCGCGTCCTTGCGAAGCGGCAATGAAACGGCCGCCACCCCGCGCGATCAAGCAATATTGCAAGGCTTCGCCATTGGCATTCAGTAACACCCTGCGCTAGAAGGGCTGCAATTCATGCCGCCCGGAGGATCCCATGCCGCATTATCGTTCCCGCAAATCGACCCATGGCCGCAACATGGCCGGTGCCCGTGGCCTGTGGCGCGCGACCGGGATGCAAGATGGCGATTTCGGCAAGCCGATCATTGCGGTGGTCAACTCTTTCACGCAATTCGTGCCCGGCCACGTCCACCTGAAGGACCTTGGCCAAATGGTCGCGCGCGAGATTGAATCGGCAGGCGGCGTTGCGAAAGAATTCAACACCATCGCCGTCGATGATGGCATCGCGATGGGCCATGACGGCATGCTTTATTCGCTCCCCTCGCGCGAGGTGATCGCTGACAGCGTCGAATATATGGTCAATGCCCATTGCGCCGATGCGATGGTGTGCATCTCCAACTGCGATAAAATCACCCCCGGCATGTTGATGGCGGCGATGCGACTGAACATTCCGGTGATCTTCGTTTCGGGCGGGCCGATGGAAGCGGGCAAGATCAACCCCGATGTGATCGCCCATGACATCGACCTGATCGACGCGATGGTCGCTGCCGCCGATGACAAATACACCGATGAGCAAGTGGCCGAGATTGAGCGCGCCGCCTGCCCGACCTGTGGCTCCTGCTCGGGCATGTTCACCGCAAACTCGATGAACTGCTTGGCCGAGGCGCTGGGTCTGGCGCTGCCGGGCAACGGCTCGATGCTCGCCACCCATGCCGACCGCAAAGAGCTGTTCTTGGAAGCGGGTCGCAAGATCGTTGAGATCACCAAACGCCATTACGAGGGCGAGGAAGCGGGCCTCCTGCCGCGCGACATAGCCACCTTTGAAGCGTTTGAAAACGCCATGAGCCTTGATATCGCGATGGGCGGGTCGACCAATACCGTGCTGCACCTGCTCGCCATCGCCTATGAGGGCGAGGTGAATTTCACGATGGACGATATCGACCGCCTGTCGCGCAAAGTGCCGGTGCTGTGCAAGGTCGCGCCCGCCGTCTCGCATGTGCATATGGAAGATGTGCACCGCGCCGGTGGCATCATGGGGATCTTGGGCGAGATGAATCGCGCGGGCCTGTTGCATGCCGATTGCCGCACCGTGCACAGCAGCTCGATGGGCGAAGCCATCGCCACATGGGATGTGATGACCGCCAATGACCCGGCGGTGGACAGCTTCTATCGCGCCGCGCCGGGTGGTGTGCGCACGACCGAGGCGTTCTCGACGCAAAACCGCTATAAAGAGGTGGATCGCAACCGCGAAACCGGCGTGATCCGCTCGGCTGAGCATGCCTATTCCAAAGATGGCGGTTTGGCGGTGCTCTTTGGCAATATCGCGCTCAACGGCTGCATCGTGAAAACAGCAGGCGTGGACGACTCGATCTTGAAATTCTCGGGCAAGGCCAAAGTCTTTGAAAGCCAAGATGATGCCGTTTCCGGCATTTTGACCGGCAAGGTGACCGAGGGCGATGTGGTGGTGATCCGCTTTGAAGGGCCGCGCGGCGGGCCGGGCATGCAAGAAATGCTCTACCCGACGAGCTACCTCAAATCCAAAGGTCTGGGCAAAAAATGCGCCCTGCTGACCGATGGCCGTTTTTCGGGTGGCACCTCGGGCCTGTCGATTGGCCACGTTTCGCCCGAAGCCGAAGAAGGCGGGCTGATCGGCCTTGTTGAAACCGGCGATATGATCGAGATCGACATCCCCAACCGCACCATCCAACTGGCCGTGGCCGATGATGTGCTGGAAGCGCGCCGCGCCGCCAAAGGCCCGCTGCCGTGGAAACCCGCCGCGCCGCGCACTCGTGCCGTGTCGACCGCGCTCAAAGCTTACGCGCTTCTGGCCTCTTCGGCGGCCAAGGGCGGCGTGCGGATTTTGCCGAAATAAGGCAAAGCCTCCGAATGATAAAAAGGCCCCGCCAAAGCGGGGCCTTTTGTTCTGGGCATTGAGAAAGGCGCGTTACTGCACCTTGCTCCAATTTTGCTTGGCGCAAATGAGCCCTCCGGCCACGCAACCCGAAAGCTTCATCGAAGCGCCCGAAAGCGCAATTTTCCCGATGTAGATTTTGTTGTTCGAGGGCCGCCAGACCTTGCCCTCATATTTACCGCCGCCCGCAGGCACCATGTCGATCACGATCTGCTTGCCGACATTCGGGGATTGATATTCCCCATCCGCGTTGAAGCTTTTGACAATCGTGCCGCAATAGGCCGCGCCACAGGGCGCAATTTTTACATGGGCATAGGCCCCGTCATCCGGCTGTGTCTTCCACAGCCCTTCAATCGGGTCGGCCAGCGCAGCCCCGGCGAAAAGGCACAACACCCCCGCCATCAAAATGGATTTCATTCCTGTCTCCTCCCGCTTTCGCTGGGGCCATTGCGCCATCAAAGTGGTGTCCGCGCAAGCCCGATATCGCGGCGCGACGTGGCGTAGAGACGTCTTGGCAAGCGCCCCCGCGCATGGCAAGAGGCGCACAACCCCGCCACAGACAGGAGCCCGTGATGATCCTTTACCCGGCAATCGACCTTAAAGATGGCCAATGCGTGCGGTTGCTGCATGGCGAGATGGATAAGGCCACGGTCTTTGGCGATGACCCGGCAGCGCAAGCGGCAAAGTTTGAGGCTGCGGGCTGCGAATGGGTGCATCTGGTGGACCTGAACGGGGCTTTCGCAGGCGCGCCGGTGAACGGCGCGGCAGTCGAGGCGATCTTGGCGCGGATCAAAGTGCCCGCGCAGCTTGGCGGCGGCATCCGCGATATGGCGACGATTGAAAGCTGGCTTACCAAGGGCCTGTCGCGCGTGATCTTGGGCACCGTGGCGGTGGAAAACCCCGCGCTGGTGCGTGAGGCGGCGAAAGCCTTCCCCGGCCAAGTGGCGGTGGGGATTGATGCGCGCGGCGGCAAAGTGGCCACCAAAGGCTGGGCCGAGGAAACCGATGTGATGGTGACCGACCTGGCGCAAAGCTTTGAAGATGCGGGCGTGGCGGCAATCATTTACACTGACATCATGCGCGATGGCGCGATGACTGGCCCGAATATCGAGGCGACCGAGGCGCTGGCGCGCGCGGTTTCGATCCCCGTTATCGCCTCGGGCGGCGTTTCGTCGCTGCCCGACCTGATCGCCCTGCGCGACACCGGCGTGATTGCGGGCGCGATCTCGGGCCGCGCGATTTATGACGGCGCGCTCGATCTGACGCAGGCCTTGGCCGCATTGAAAGCGTAAAAAAGGCTGGGGGCGCTGCCCCCAGACCCCCGGGATATTTGGACAAAGTCGAAGACCAGAGGCTTTTTCGTTTCGACTTTGCGCAAATGTCTGCGGGGGCGCAAAGGGTCCAGAGCGCCCCTTCTTCTTGGCTTCCTCCACGCTGCCCGCTAGTAAGGCTGCAAAGGAGTCTCTCCATGCTCAAAACGCGCATCATCCCCTGCCTCGACGTGGCCGATGGCCGCGTGGTCAAAGGCGTGAACTTCGTCAACCTGATCGACGCGGGCGACCCGGTCGAGGCGGCAAAGGCCTATGACGCCGCGGGCGCGGATGAGTTGTGTTTTCTTGATATTCACGCCACGCATGAAAACCGTGGCACGATGTTCGATCTGGTGACCCGCACAGCGGAGCAATGTTTCATGCCGCTGACGGTAGGTGGCGGGGTGCGCAGCCATGAAGATGTGCGCGCACTGCTTTTGGCGGGGGCCGATAAGGTCAGCTTTAACTCTGCCGCCGTCGCGAACCCCGATGTGATCGCCGAAGCCGCTGACCGTTTTGGCGCGCAATGCATCGTTTGCGCGATTGATGCCAAAACCGTGGAGCCGGGCCGATGGGAGATTTTCACCCATGGCGGGCGCAAGCCCACCGGCATTGATGCGGTTGAATTTGCCCGCACGGTGGTCGCCAAAGGCGCGGGGGAGATTTTGCTCACCTCGATGGACCGTGACGGCACCAAGGCGGGCTTTAACTTGCCGCTCACCCGCGCGATTGCCGATGCGGTGGATGTGCCGGTGATTGCATCTGGTGGCGTGGGCACGCTTGATCACTTGGTGGAAGGCGTGACCGAGGGGCATGCGAGCGCCGTGCTGGCCGCTTCGATCTTCCATTTCGGCACCTACACGATTGGCGAGGCCAAAGCCCATATGGCCGCCGCCGGCATCCCGATGAGGCTTTCATGACCACGCTTTCCCGCCTTGCCGCCACGGTTGAATCGCGCAAAGGCGCGGACCCTGACAGTTCATGGACCGCGAAGCTCTTCGCCAAAGGCCCCGAAAAATGCGCCGAGAAGTTTGGCGAAGAAGCGGTGGAAGCGATCATTGCCGCCGCCAAAAACGACCGTGAGAACCTCGTTTATGAAGCTGCGGACGTGCTTTACCACCTTGTGGTGATGCTGGCCGCGCGGGATATTCCTTTGGATGAGGTGCTGGCCGAGCTTGAGCGGCGCGAGGGCACCTCGGGCATTGCGGAAAAAGCCGCGCGCGGCTGAGCGTCGCGCGCCAGCCCCTTCAAAAGACTTGCCGAATCCCCCCCTACCCTCGCAGGCTGCGTGAAAGGGGAAGGGGAACCGTATGACAGCTAAAGGCTATTGGATCGGCCACGTGACAGTGGACGATCCCCAAGGCTATCAGGCCTATCGCACCGCCAATGCCGCCGCGTTTGAGAAATATGGCGCCAAGTTTTTGGTGCGCGGCGGCGAGATGGAAGTGGTTGAGGGGGATCTGCGCCCGCGCACCGTGGTGATTGAATTTCCGTCACTCGAAGCAGCGCGCGCCTGCTACCTTAGCCCCGAATATCAGCATGCGCTGTCACTGCGCACGCCGATTTCGGAAGCCGATCTTTGCATTGTCGAGGGCTGGCTCGGTTAGCCGATTTGCCCGCGCTGACCACCGGTTTGCGCGCGGTCCATGAGCAGGTGATCCAAAATCACACAGGCCATCATCGCCTCGGCCACCGGCACGGCACGAATACCAACGCAGGGGTCGTGGCGGCCTTGGGTGACCACTTCTACCGCCTCACCCGCCGTGTTGATCGAGCGGCGCGGCGTCAGGATCGACGAGGTCGGCTTCACCGAGAAACGCACCACAATCGGTTGCCCGGTGGTGATGCCGCCCAAAATCCCACCCGCGTGGTTTGACAGATATTGCGGCCCGTTCGGCCCCATCACGATCTCATCGGCGTTTTCGGTGCCGGTAAGCGCCGCAGCGGCCATGCCTTCGCCGATTTCCACACCTTTGACGGCATTGATCGTCATCATCGCGGCGGCCAAATCGCTGTCCATCTTGGCATAGATCGGTGCGCCGAGGCCCACAGGGCAGCCCGTCGCCACCACCTCAACCGCGGCACCAACCGAGTTTTGGCCTTTGCGCAGCGCCGAAAGATAGTCGGTCCACTCCGCCACCGCGCTCGCATCGGGCAGGAAGAACGGATTGTTCAAAATCTCACCAGCATCGAACTTGCTGCGATCAAGGTGCTTTTCGCCCATCTGCACCATATAGCCGGTGATGGTCAGTTCCGGCACCAGCGCTTTCAGCACCGCTTGCGCCACGCCGCCCGCCGCGACCCGTGCCGCCGTTTCGCGTGCGCTCGAGCGCCCGCCGCCGCGATAATCGCGGATGCCGTATTTCTGGTGATAGGTGATATCGGCGTGGCCGGGGCGGAACTGCCGCGCAATCTCGCCATAATCCTTGGAGCGTTGATCGGTGTTCTCGATCATCAACTGGATCGGCGTGCCGGTGGAGCGGCCTTCGAACACGCCCGACAAGATACGCACCCGGTCGGGCTCTTGCCGCTGGGTGGTCATTTTCGATTGGCCGGGGCGACGACGATCCAAAAAGACCTGAATGAACTCTTCGGAGATCTCGATGCCGGGCGGGCAGCCATCCACCGTCGCGCCAAGCGCAGGCCCGTGGCTTTCGCCCCAAGTGGTGACCCGGAACAGATGACCGAAGGTGTTGTAGCTCATGACCGCCTCCCTTTGGCTTTGCCATAAGCTATGGGGCCGCGCGGATAAAGGCGGAAAGTGGCGCAGCCGCGTGCATGAGGCACCTGTGCAAAGGAAAAGGGCGCCCACAGGCGCCCTTCCCGAAACGATCGCGCGAATGCTTATTGCAGCGCCGCGTCGGTGATTTCGAGCGTGTAAGCGCCCGAGGGTTCTTGGGTGATGACCGGGTCAGAGCCGCCGCCCAGAAGCGTCGCCACCGTGCGCTCATAGTCCGCCACATCCAACGCGCCGTTCGAGCCAGCGGTCAGTTTCGCCACTTCGCCCATCATGCGCTTTTGATGCTGTTCGGTTTGCGCGCCGGTCTCGTCATTGTCGAGCACGATCATCGCGGCTTCATCCGGGTTCGCTTCGGCGTCTTTCCAGCCCTTCATCGAAGCACGAACGAATTTCACCATGGTTTCTTTAAACGCCGGATCGGCCAGACGGTCTTCCATCACGTAAAGCCCGTCTTCGAGCGTGGCGACGCCCTCGTCTTCATATTTGAAGGTCACAAGGTCATCGGCCGAGATGCCCGCGTCGATCACCTGCCAATATTCGTTATAGGTCATGGTGGAGATACAGGCCGCTTGCTTTTGCAACAGCGGATCGACGTTGAAACCTTGCTTGAGCACGGTCACGCCGCCCTCAGAGCCATCGGTCGGGATGCCGAGTTTCGACATCCAGCTCAGGAACGGATATTCGTTGCCAAAGAACCAAACACCGAGCGTCTTGCCTTTGAAATCCTCGGGCGAGGTGATGCCGTTTTCGGCCAAGCAGGTCAGCATCATGCCGGAGTGTTTGAACGGTTGGGCGATGTTCACCAGCCCCAGCCCCTTTTCACGCGCGGCCAAAGCGGCGGGCATCCAGTCCACGATCACATCGGCGCCACCGCCCGCAATCACCTGCTCGGGCGCGATATCCGGTCCGCCGGGCAGGATTTCGACATCAAGCCCTTCTTCTTCATAATAGCCTTTTTCGGCGGCGACATAGTAGCCCGCGAACTGGGCTTGGGTCACCCATTTGAGTTGCAGTTTCACCGATTCCGCTTGCGCGCCACCGGCCATCAGCGCAAGGGCGGCGGCCCCCAGCATCAGTTTTTTCATGGTTCACACTCTCTCTGTTGGACCCGAGCTTTGCGCCCGGTTGGTTGATTTCTTTACTTGCCTCGTTGCGACGGGTGCCAGAAGGTTGCGGCCTTCTCGATCATGGCAATAAGCCCATAGAACCCCGAACCGGCCAAAGCTGCTACGGTAATTTCGGCCCAGACCAGCGGCAGATCAAGCTGGCCCACAGCGGTGGAAATACGGAACCCCATGCCACGGGTGGGCGAGCCAAAGAACTCCGCCACAATCGCGCCAATCAGCGCAAGCGTGGTGGCGATTTTAAGCCCGTTGAACAAAAACGGCAGCGCGGCAGGCAGGCGCAATTTCACCAGCGCCTGCGGGTAAGAGGCCGACCAAGTGGCCATCAGATCCCGGCTGAGCGCATCGGTCGCGGCGAGGCCCGCCACCATATTCACCAAGACCGGGAAGAAGACCATCACCACCACCACGGCAGCTTTGGATTGCCAATCAAAGCCAAACCACATCACCAAGATCGGCGCGATCCCAACAATCGGCAGCGCGGCGACGAAATTGCCCACCGGCAACAACCCGCGTTGCAAAAACGGCGAACGGTCCACCAGCACGGCCACCACAATCGCCGCGCCGCAGCCAATCAGATACCCCGCAAGCGCGCCTTTCAGGATCGTTTGGCTAAAATCGCCCCACAAAAGCGGGATATTCGCGCCAATGGCGGTGGCAATATCGGTGGGTGCGGGCAAGATCACCGGGCTCACGTTGAGCCCCCGCACCAGCCCCTGCCACAGCACCAAAAGCGTGATGCCGAAAAGCGTGGGAACCAGCGCCTTGACCCAGCCCGCTTTCGGGTAGCGGTTGGCCAAGAACGAGTTCGCGCCCCATGCGGCCAGCCAGAAGGCAATGGCCCCCCATCCGACCGCGCTCATTGTGCCATCCCCTTGCGTTTAAGCGTGATGCGCTCCACCACACCGACGACCAGCACCAAAAGCGCGGCCAGAATGGCGGCGCCAAAGAGCGCGGCCCAGATTTGGATCGTTTGCCCGTAATAGCTGCCCGAGAGCAGCCGCGCGCCAAGCCCCTGCGTCGCGCCCGCAGGCAGTTCTGCCACGATTGTGCCGACAAGCGCTGCGGCGATGCCAACCTTTAGCGAGGCAAAAAGATAAGGCATCGAGGCGGGCAAGCGCAGCTTCCAAAACCCCTGCGCATCCGAGGCATTATAGGTGCGCAAGAGATCAAGCTGCATCGCATCGGGCGCGCGCAGCCCCTTCACCATACCCACCAGCACCGGGAAGAAGCTCAGATAGGCCGCGATAATCGCCTTGGGCAGCATCCCCTTAATGCCAAGCGAAGCGAGCACCACAATCACCATCGGCGCAATCGCCAAGATCGGGATCGTTTGGCTGGCAATCGCCCAAGGCATCACGCTCATATCCATCGCGCGGCTGTGCACAATGCCGACGGCCAGCAAAATTCCCGCGATCGTGCCCAAGCCAAAGCCCGCCATCGTGGCCGAGAAGGTGATCCAAGCATGATAAACCAAGGAGCGCTTGGAGGTGATCTTTTGCCCGGCGATGCCGTCCCACAGCCCCTTGGCCACCTGATGCGGCGCGGGCAGAACCGGGCGGGCTTGGGTCAGCGTATCGGAGACCATTTCCGAGAAAGTGACCTCAACACCCGCGCGGGCAGCTTGGTCATAGGTCCATTGGCTGTTGAGCCAAACGGCCCCCGCATACCAAATCACCACAATCGCGGCGAGCACGGTGAGAATGGGAAGAATGGACTTTTTCAAACCCGGCCCTCCCCGAAATCAAAACCGTTCTGCAAACCCTTAGTCATAGGCATGCCCCGCGCGCAGGCCCTCGCGCACCCGATGCGCAATCGCCAAAAACTCGGCGCTGTCGCGGATGTCGAGCGGGCGCTCTTTCGGCAGCGTGCTTTCGATCACATCGGTGATCCGGCCCGGACGTGGCGACATCACCACGATCTTAGTGGAGAGATAGACCGCCTCGGGGATCGAATGGGTGACAAAGCCAATCGTCTTTCCGGTTGTGGCCCAAAGCTTGAGAAGCTCCTCATTCAGCCGGTCGCGAACGATCTCATCAAGCGCGCCGAAGGGCTCATCCATCAGCAGAATATCGGCATCAAAAGCCAACGCCCGCGCGATTGAAGCGCGTTGCTGCATGCCGCCCGAAAGCTGCCACGGGAACTTCTTCGCAAAGCCTTGCAGGTCCACCAGCGAGAGCACTTTTTCAACACGTGCCTCTTGATCGGCCTGCGTATAGCCCATGATTTCCAGCGGAAGCTTCACATTTCCCGCAATGGTGCGCCAAGGGTAGAGCCCGGCGGCCTGAAACACATAGCCATAGCTACGCGCCTTGCGCGCCTCCTCCGGCGAAATGCCATTCACCGTCAAACTGCCCGAAGTCGGGTGTTCCAGCGCCGCGATGCAGCGCAGGAAAGTGGTTTTGCCGCAGCCCGAGGGGCCGATGAAGGAGACGAAATCGCCCCGCTCAATCGACAGGTTCACATCTTTGAGCGCCTGCACGGGGCCGTCATTCGTCTCAAAAATGAGGTTGAGGTCTTTGGCGTCGATCACTGGGCTGCGCATCGTTGGCTCTTGTCCTTTTTCTTAGACGCCCGAGGCCGGAATGCCTGCCCGCACCACCGGACGCGGCGCAGAGAGTTCCTTCCACGTGGAGAGCGCCTTGTTGACCGCGCCCATCGGCTCGCGAGCGACAAATTCGCCATGCCCTTCGCGGCTTTGCACCTTGCCCTCGGCCACTGCGACCACACCGCGGCTTAGCGTATAGCGCGGCAGGCCTTTGACCTCTTTGCCCTCAAAGACGTTATAATCAATCGCCGATTGCTGCGCACTGGCGGTGATCGTTTTCGAGGCTTCCGGATCCCAAACCACCAGATCGGCATCGGCGCCAACGAGCACCGCACCTTTCTTGGGATACATGCCCATGATCTTGGCAATATTGGTCGAGGTCACGGCGACGAATTCGTTCATCGTGATCCGGCCCGTGCCGACGCCATAGGTCCAGAGCATCGGCAGACGGTCTTCAAGCCCGCCGGTGCCGTTCGGGATTTTGGTGAAGTCGCCCACGCCATAGCGTTTTTGCTCGGTGGTGAAGGCGCAGTGGTCGGTGGCCACACAAGACAACGTACCCGAAGCCAAACCGGCCCAGAGGCTGTCTTGGTGCTTTTTATCGCGGAAGGGGGGGCTCATCACGCGCCGTGCGGCGTGGTCCCAATCTTGGTTGAAATATTCGCTGTCATCGAGCGTGAGGTGCTGAATCAGCGGCTCGCCCCACACGCGCTTGCCGTTCATTTTCGCGCGGCGAATGGCTTCATGCGCCTCTTCACAGGAGGTATGCACCACATAAAGTGGCACGCCCGCCATATCGGCGATCATGATCGCGCGGTTGGTGGCCTCGCCCTCCACCTGAGAGGGCCGCGAATAGGCGTGCCCTTCGGGGCCATTATTCCCCTCAGCCAACAGCTTGGTGGACATTTCCGCGACGATATCGCCGTTTTCAGCATGCACCATCGGCACCGCGCCCAGTTCGGCGCAGCGCTTGAAGGAGGCGAACATCTCATCATCGTTCACCATCAGGCTGCCTTTATAGGCCATGAAATGCTTGAACGAGGTGATGCCATGCTCCACCACTTTCGGCATTTCCTCAAACACTTGCTGGCCCCACCAAGTGATCGCCATGTGGAAGGAATAGTCGCAATGCGCGCGGGTGGATTTGTTGTCCCAGACCTTGATCGCATCCAAGAGCCCCTGCCCCGGCGCGGGCAGCGCAAAGTCGATCACCATCGTGGTGCCGCCCGCCAAAGCCGCACGGGTGCCGCTTTCAAAGTCATCGGCCGAATAGGTGCCCATGAAGGGCATCTCAAGATGGGTATGCGGGTCAATCCCGCCCGGCATCACATAGCAGCCCGTAGCGTCAATCACCTCATCGCCCACAAGGCCTTGGCCAATGGCGGCAATCTGCCCGCCTTCCACCAAGACATCGGCCTTATAGGTCAGATCGGCAGTGACGATGGTTCCGTTTTTGATGACTGTGCTCATGGGACACTCCCTGAAGGTCCGGCCTTCGACTTTGTTCAAATATTCTTGGGAAGCTCCGGGGGCTGCCCCCCGGATGCTGGTTATTCGACGACTTCGGCAGTCTCAAGCACTGCATGCAAGAGCACATCGGTGCCCGCCGTCGCCCATTCGGGGCTGATGTCTTCAGCCTCGTTATGGCTGAGCCCATCTACACAGGGGCACATGACCATCGTGGTCGGCGCAACTTTGGCCGCCCAGCAAGCATCATGGCCCGCGCCCGAGACCAAGTCGCGATGCGTATAGCCCAGTTTTTCCGCCGCGCTGCGCACCCGCTCCACCAGTTCCGGCGTGAAGGTCACCGGGTCAAAATGGCCCACGGGTTCCACCGCACAGCCCACGTTCAACTCGGCGCAAATCTCGGCCGCGCGCGTCTCAATCTCGGCCCGCATCCGGTCAAGTTTCTTTTGATCGGGGGTGCGAATATCGACGGTAAAGACCACCGTCCCCGGCAGCACGTTGCGCGAATTGGGGCTGAATTGCATCTGCCCCACGCCGCCCACGGCATTGGGCTGGGCCGCCATCGCCACCTCTTGC
Organism: Rhodobacter aestuarii; assembly: GCF_900156655.1. Lineage (GTDB taxonomy): Bacteria > Pseudomonadota > Alphaproteobacteria > Rhodobacterales > Rhodobacteraceae > Rhodobacter > Rhodobacter aestuarii. The sequence continues at coordinate 315,526 of NZ_FTOG01000003.1, forward strand.
ACCATTTCCAGAATGCGCGCCATCGCAAGGCCCGCATTGGTGCGCATGTTCATCGGGGTGGAGCCGGTATGGGCTTCTTTGCCGGTGAGCGTGAATTCCAGCCACCAAAGCCCTTGGCAATGGGTCACCACGCCAACGGTCTTGTCTTCGGCCTCCAAGATCGGGCCTTGCTCAATATGCAGTTCAAAATAGGCATGCATCTTGCGCGCGCCGACCTCTTCATCGCCCTTCCAGCCGATCCGCTCCAGTTCCGCGCCAAAGGTCTTGCCCTCAAGATCGGTGCGGCCATAGGCGTACTCAAGCGTATGCATCCCCGCAAAAACGCCCGAAGCGAGCATCGCGGGCGCAAACCGCGCGCCTTCTTCATTGGTCCAGTTCGTCACGACGATCGGATGCTTGGTCTTGATGCCGCGATCATTCATCGTGCGCACCACTTCAAGCGCACCCAACACGCCAAGCACCCCATCAAATTTGCCCCCCGTGGGCTGCGTATCAAGGTGCGAGCCCACATAGACCGGCAGCGCATCCGGGTCTTCACCCGGCCGCGTCATGAACATCGTGCCCATCTGATCGACACCCATCGTCAGCCCGGCCTCATCGCACCATTTCTTAAACAGCGCGCGGCCTTCGGCATCGGAATCGGTAACGGTCTGGCGGTTGTTGCCACCTGCCACGCCGGGGCCGATCTGGGCCATCTGCATCAGGCTGTCCCAAAGGCGTGCGGAATCGATACGGAGGTTTTCTCCGGGTGCAGACATCTGTTTTCTCCCTGCCGGTGCGGGGCTTATGCCCTCTGGCCGAATCTTTTCTGACCGATTGGTCAGAGGAAACAGGCCATGTTCAACCGCCCCGGTCAATGACCTTCCCATGACGCAGCGCAGCATATCGCTGCGCAATCAGTCGCATGCGCAAAAAATAGGCAAGGTAGGCTGCGAGCACAAAAAACCCCGGCAGATTTGCCGGGGTTTTGTGCATTTAAAGGGGGATAGCCACCTTAGTCGAGTGTTTCGAGGACGTCTTTGAGGGTGCCGATGAGGGTATCGATATGGGTTTTTTCGATGATCAGCGGCGGCGACATGGCGATGATGTCGCCGGTGGTGCGGATCAAGATGCCTTTCTCATAGGC
>NZ_FTOG01000016.1 GCF_900156655.1 Rhodobacter aestuarii
CTGGTGACGATGAACGCGCTGCGGCTTTTGCTGTTCCGCCCGGGCGCGCAGACGCAACGCCCCTGAATGGACCGCAGCTGCCTCATCGCCGCGGTATGGGCGGGCAACGGTTCAGGCAGCAAGGGCGAGACGCGCGCGGCGCGACCGGGTTTGTCGGGGCATCGCGGCGCCTGTCACCCGCGCACGGCGAATTCGGTCATCATGCCCGAGGCCAGATGCCTCATGTGGTGACAATGCAGCATCCAGGGCGCGGCCTCGCCGGCATCAAGCGCAAAACCTTCACCAGAGCTGACGTTCACGCGTTGGGCAACGAAGGTCCGGGTTTCAACGGTCCCGTCGCAGCAGGTCAAGATCGCGCGCCCGAAACCACTAGGGGATCCGGCCAAGGCGCTCGCGCGGGCGGGCAAGGCCGCACGTCAGCGCACGCAATTCGCGCCGGGTAAGGCCGAACACCGCCTCGACCGACACCCGACCGTGTAGCGCGAGGGGCAGTTCGGGGCAGGCGCGGCCGATCTCGGCGCAGGTCTCGGGGCCAAGCGCGGCGGCGGTGATCGGCCCGGACCAGAGGCTCTCCACCACCGCACCCTCGGCCACAAGCAGTTTGCCTTGCCGTGCCAAAGTCCGCCACGACAACAGATGGTTGCCCGCCGAGATCCGCAGCAGCTGGCCGCATCTGAATGCCAAAGCGGAGGCCGCCGAATGAGCCGCAATCCGATCACCGCAAAGATCAGCGAAACCCCCACCGCCCAGGTACAGCGCGAACTAGCCTTTGCCAAACTGCACTCGCCCTTTGACCTGCTGCTCAAAGTGCGCGCGGCCATCTTGCAGCGTTGCGCCGAGCAACACGGGCGAACCCTCGCCGTGCTCGAGAAAGCACTGGAAGGCGGTGCGGCATGAGCGGGAAGTGGCACTGCCGGTTATTTTGGGGCAATCCCTACACATCCCCGCCCCATAATATGCCGCGCATAGCCCTGTCTGTGCTGTGCGATCTACCTTATCCGATCCCGGATGAGATCGTGCGGATGTCGGCCCCGGGAACCAAATACGCGCCGGGCACTGGCTGGACCATCGGCTGGGAGTGTATCGAGCAGCGCCCAGTTCGCCGATGGAGCACCGAGGCCAAGGGGCGGGTCAGACACCAAAACCTACGCCGCCGGATCGAGAAACGGTTTCCGCTCTTTGCGGAAATGTTCATCGCGGACGAGCTGGCGCGCCGTCCCCAGTATTTCAGAGGTGAAGCATGACCCTCGCCATTGGCATTGCCCTTATCACGCTTGGCGCCCTCGGGCTCGCCTTCATCTTCCACTTAGCCGAAGCCGCCAAAGAAGAGGAAACCAACGGCCTCGGCCTCGCCATCGCCGCCACGATCCTGCCGATCCTCTACGCCTCAAGCGCGATCATCTGCGTTGGCGTGGCGCTGGCGTTCAACCTGATCTGAGGGGGGCGCGCTATGGCTGACAAACAGATCCCCTTTTCTGCGCCAATGGTGCGGGCGCTGCTTGAGGGGCACAAGACGCAGACGCGGCGCCTTCTTAGGCCACAGCCATCGAAACCATGGGGCTCGGCTTGCATGGACGGGCCACGCTGGTGGACCTGCGACAGCCTCACCCTCGAGGTGATCGAAGAATGGCGGCTGCCTTGGTCGAAGGGCGACCGCCTCTATGTGCGCGAGGCGTGGCGGACAATGGACGGCTTAGATCCTCTCAGCGGCAAACAGATTGCCGAGAAATGCGCCGAGGCTGGCTATCGTCGGGCGTGGGCGCCGATCCAGTATGAAGCTGACGGCGGTCGCGACAACTGGATTAGGGAGCCGCATGGCTGGGGCACAGAGCCGGGCCGCTATCGTCACGCTCGGTTTATGCCCCGCTGGGCCTTACGCCTCACCCTGATCGTGACCGATGTGCGGGTGCAACAGCTGCAGGAGATCAGCGAGGCGGATGCTATGGCAGAGGGCGGCACTTCTGAAAACGGTGAAGTCCCTTTCGGAGAGGGTTACGCCGATGCATATTGGTTCAATCACGGGCAAAATCACGGAAACAGCTTCGACACGCCGCGCGAAAGTTTCCGCGACCTCTGGAACAGCTTGCACGGCCGCGACGCATGGGGTGCCAACCCGTTGGTGGTGGCAATCAGCTTTGACGTGATCCGGGCGAATATCGACAGCGTGGGCTCTCGCAATGGGTAAACACGATCCCCACTTTACCCCCCGACTGATGCCAGCCCCGGAGGCCGCGCACTATTTGGGCGTGTCCGAATCCATGCTGCGGCAGCTCGATCTGCCCCGGCGCATGCTGGGCGCGAAACGCCTTTACGATCGCTTTGATCTTGACGCCTATGCTTCCTCCTTGCCCATTGAAGGCGAGAGCTAGGGGGAATCGGCATGCGATCACCTGTTTGGGGTGTCCAGTTGAAGGGGATCAGGCGCCAGCGTCGTGGTGACCGCGTGGTGAAATATCATCGCGCCACGGGCATCCGCTTGCCGGATTTGCCCGAAACGCACCCGGATTTTGTGGCCGCATGGGCAACAGCCGAGGCGAGCCTGAAAGACCCAATCGCCATTGCGCGCCGAAAAGGCCAGCCGCGCCTTTGCCGAGCTGTCAAAGCTCTATCAATCCATCTTGCGCCGCGACTTTGATGCGATTGAAACCGCTTACGGTACCGCCCCCCTCAAAGGGCTCAAGCCGCGCCATATCGAGGCGGACCTCGACAAGCTCAGCGCCGATGCCGCCAACAAGCGCCTAAAAGCATGGCGGCGCGTGCTTGGCGGGCCAAGCGCCGGGGCGAGATCGAAGTCGACCCATCACTTGGCGTCAAGCGCTCCAAGCCGAAAACAGATGGCTATCCAGCGTGGACCCATGCCGAGGTCGCAGCCTTTCGCGCGCACTGGCCCATCGGAACAGTGGCCCGCGCCTGCTTTGAACTCGTTTGCTGGACCGGCGCGCGCACCAAAGACGCGATAACCCTTGGCCCGCGCAATATCGACCACGATGGCGTACTGACATATCGGCAGACAAAAACCGGCAACCCGGCACTTGTGCCATGGTCCAGCCCGCTGCCACCCTATGCGATTGGCTGGGCCGATGAGCGCGAAACCGTCAAGGCCGCACTCTCTTGCCTCGCCGGGGGCTTTACCTTTCTTGAAGCGCAAGGCCGAGTGCGATCGGTCAAAGGGCTGGGCAATGTGATCCGCGATGCCGCAGCGGCTGCCGGCATCGAGAAGTCAGCGCACGGCCTGCGCAAATACCGGCTCACCGCCATCGCGGAATCGGGCTGGCAGGCGTATGCGATCATGGCGTGGGGCGGCCACCAGACGCTTGCAGAGGCCGAGCATTACACGCGCTCAGCGGACCGAAAACGCCTTGTGATGGGGCAGGGACAAACGGGGAACGTTGTGTCACCCGCACGCCTTGATACAAAAACGGCGAAAAACTAAGCATTCTCAATGCCATTTCGCCGCTCTGGTAGGCCCGGAGGGACTCGAACCCCCAACCAAGGCGTTATGAGCGCCCTGCTCTAACCATTGAGCTACAGGCCCCCAGAGTGCGCAAAGGCTTACGGATGGCAGCCGCCTCGGTCAAGACGACATGCACGCCAAAATCCGTCAAAACGCCTCAGCCGGCGATCAGGCTTTGCTGGGCGGTTGCGGGCGGCGGGTGGGGGGCTCGGTTTGCGGCGCACCCGACCAGACGACCGGATATTCCAGCCAGCGCTGCACAAAGTTCCACGAATGCGAAAACCCGTCATGCGGCAAGGTGCAGGCGGAGCAATCCTTGCGCTTCACGCCATTGGCGCTGTCGAGCACCTTATAGGGGCCGGGGCATTCATAGGCGATGAGCGGGCAGTAGCAAAACAGGCAGTTGAACTCGCGCTGCACGCCCTCGTGGCACGGCAAAAAGGGGCAATTGGTATTGGTGAAGCCTTTGAACCCTTCGTTCGTCGTGCTGTCTTTGGGTTGCATGATCTGGCCCTCTCTCCCGCTTGGCGGCTTTATGAAGGGCGCGGCCTGCGCAGGTCAAGCATTGCGCTGCAAGCTGCGCGCAATTGCGCGTGGTGGGGCGCGCCAAGGCTGTTAGGATGGCGGCGAAACGGAAGGACCCTGCCATGACATCTTTGCGCTATCGCACCCTGCTTTTGGGCGGAACCGGCACGATTGGCCGCGCCACAGCACAGGCTTTGCTTGAAGCCGGGCACGGGGTGACGGCGCTGGTGCGGCCGGGGACCGACCCTGCACTTTTGCCCGGCTGCACGCTGGTCGAAGGCGATGTGACCGCGCCCGATACTGTGGAAAACCTGCTCAAAGCGCAGCCCCATGCCGCGATTGTGTCCTGCCTTGCCAGCCGTACTGGCGCACCCGAGGATGCTTGGGAGATTGACCACCGCGCGCATTCTTTGGCGTTGGAGGCGGCGCTCGAAACGCGGGTGCAGCGCTTCGTGCTGTTGTCTGCGATTTGTGTGCAAAAACCGCATCTTGCGTTTCAAAAAGCCAAGATCGCCTTTGAATCGCAACTGCGCGCCTCGCCGCTCATCTGGTCAATCGTGCGGCCCACGGCGTTTTTCAAATCGCTTTCCGGCCAAGTGCCGCGGGTGCAAGCGGGCAAGCCGTTTTTGGTGTTTGGCGATGGCACCCGCACGGCCTGTAAACCGATTTCGGATGCCGATCTGGGGCGGTTCATCGCCTCTTGCCTGACCGATGCGGATAAAGAGCGTAAGATCCTGCCGATTGGTGGCCCCGGCCCGGCGATCACCCCGCTGGATCAAGCGGCAATGCTTGAACGGCTCACCGGCCAACCGGTCAAAATCAAGCATGTCCCCTTTGCGCTGATGGATGTGATCGTCGGTGTGCTTGGTGCGCTCGGGAAGGTGGCCCCCAAGTTCAAAGCCAAAGCAGAATTGGCCAAAATCGGGCGCTATTATGCGACTGAGAGCATGTTGTTGTGGAACCCGCAAACCGGGTGCTACGACCCCGAGGCCACACCCGAATATGGCACCGACCGGTTGGAGGACCATTACGCCGCGATGTTGCGCGGCGAGGTGGGCGATGATCGCGGCGCGCATGCAATCTTTTGACTTCACGCATTGGTGCGCGGAAGTGACGTGACAGCTTGCCGCACCGTGCTACCTTCGCAAAACCGCCCCCCCAATTGGGGTGGTGCGCAGCGGAGGACCCTATGCAACGACGCCAATTCCTGATGACGTCCTGCCTTGCCGCCCTGTTTGGGGGCGTGCGTTTGGCACAGGCCGAGGAAAGCTTTCCCGTCAGCTATAGTGATGCGGAATGGCAAGAGCGGTTGAGCCCGGATCAATATGCGATTTTGCGCAAGCATGGGACGGAATACCCCTTCACCAGCCCGCTCTTGAAAGAGCATCGCAAGGGCGTTTTTGCCTGTGCGGGCTGCGAACAGGAGCTGTTTTCTTCGGACACGAAATATGAAAGCGGCACTGGCTGGCCTAGCTTTTGGCAACCGATTGAAACCGGGGCCGTGGGCGAAACGGTGGACCGCAGCATGGGGATGGTCCGGACCGAGGTGCATTGCGCGCGCTGTGGCGGGCATTTGGGTCATGTGTTCAACGATGGCCCTCGGCCTACGGGATTGCGCTATTGCATGAACGGGGTGGCGATGACCTTTCAACCCGCTGAGGCCTAAGCCATGACGCTGGCCTTGCTCGCTTATCTTGGGGGCGTTCTAACCATTCTGAGCCCCTGCATTTTGCCGGTTCTGCCTTTTGTCTTTGCCCGCGCCGGGCTTTCCTTCTGGCGCGGTCCTGCGCCGATGCTCGTCGGGATGGCTTTGGCTTTCGCGGCGGTGGCAACGCTCGCCGCCGTGGGCGGTGGTTGGGCCGTGGCGGCAAACCAATGGGGCCGTTGGATTGCGCTTGCACTCTTGGCCGCCTTTGGGCTGATGCTGCTTCTTCCGGGGCTGTCGGATCGGCTCTCGCGCCCCGTGGTTGCGCTTGGCAACCGTCTTTCCACGCAGGCAGAGGCACAACCCTCGATTGGTGGCTCTGTGCTTTTGGGCATTGCCACCGGGCTGTTGTGGGCGCCCTGCGCGGGGCCAATTTTGGGGCTAATCCTTACAGGGGCGGCGCTGAATGGTGCCAGCCTTGGCACCACCGCGCTGCTTTTGGCCTATGCGCTGGGTGCAGCGACGGCGCTGGGGGTGGCCGCTTTTGCAGGCGGGCGGCTCTTTGCGGCTTTGAAGCGCAGCCTTGGCTTTGGCGAAGGGCTGCGACGGGTGCTAGGCGTCGCCGTTTTGGCAGGCGTGGCCGGGATTGCGCTTGGCCTAGATACGGGCATTTTGACGAAACTCTCCACCGCTTCCACCAATCGGCTGGAAGCGGGCCTGATCGAGAAACTTGGACCGCAGGAAACCGCCTCTGTCGTGATGCCGGAAGCGGGCGGCGCAATGATGATGCAGGGCGGTCCGGCGATGATGGCAGGCGGGGCGGCGATGACTGGCCCTGCGATGACTGGCGGCCCCGCCATGACGGGCAACCCAGCATTGATGATGGCGGCCGATCCGGCCATGGTCGGCACGGGCGCGGCCGCTTTGCCGATTGAAGGGCAAATGCCGCCGCTTGAGGGCGCGGTGCAATGGCTGAACTCCGATCCGCTCACGGCAGAAGAATTGCGCGGCAAGGTCGTGCTGATCGACTTTTGGACCTATTCCTGCATCAACTGCCTGCGTGCGATCCCCTATGTCAAAGCTTGGGCCGAGACTTATGGCCCGCAGGGGCTCGTGGTGATTGGTGTTCATGCGCCGGAATTCGCCTTTGAGAAAGACCCGCGCAATGTCACCCGTGCAGCCAATGACCTTGGCATCACCTACCCTGTCGCGCTTGATAATGACTATGCAATTTGGCGCGCCTTCCAAAACCGCTTTTGGCCCGCGCATTACTTTATCGATGCCGAGGGGCGCATTCGTCACCACCACTTTGGTGAGGGTGGCTATGAAGAATCAGAACAGGTGATCCAGCAGCTTTTGGCCGAAGCGGGGCTAAGCAAAGTTGCCCTGCCGCCAACCGAGGTGACCGGGAGCGGGGTATCCGCCGCAGCAAATATGGCTGAGGTTCTCTCGCCCGAGACCTATTTGGGCCATGCCCGCGCCGCCAATAACTTCAATGCCGAAGGTTTGGTGGCTAATGAGGCGCATGATTATGCCGCGGCCACGGACCTTCGGCTGAATGAATGGAGCTTTGATGGTCGTTGGGCCGTGGGGGAAGAGGCCGCGCGGTTGGCTGGCCCAGAGGGTGCGATCAACTTCCGTTTCCATGCGCGAGATGTGCATTTGGTGCTTTCGCCCGGCGTTGCGGCAAAGCCCGTGCCTTTCACCGTCACCATTGATGGCCAGCCCCCCGGCGCAGATGCGGGGCTTGATGTCGATGCCGAGGGGCGCGGCACTGTCACCACTGACCGGCTTTATCAGCTTTACCGCGCCAAGGGGGCGGTGGGCGAGCACCTGTTCGAAATCCGCTTTGACCACCCCGGTGTCGAAGCTTTTGCCTTCACCTTCGGATAAAGGAGTGCGTGATGAAACGCCCGATCCTCGCCCTTGCTTTGATCCTGTCGCTTGGCCAGCCGGTGCTGGCAAAAGAGGGGGTAGCAATCCCCGCCCCCACCGCCAGCATTGCGGAAGCTGGGCCGCAAACCGCCGTGTTCGCAGGTGGATGCTTTTGGGGTGTGCAGGGAGTGTTCCAACACACCAAGGGGGTGATTTCCGCGACCTCAGGTTATGCGGGCGGGGCGGCGGGCACGGCCAATTACAAACAGGTAAGCCGGGGCACCACCGCCCATGCCGAGGCGGTGCAGGTGGTCTATGACCCCGCGCAGGTCAGCTATGGCGATTTGTTGCAAATCTTCTTTTCCGTTGCCCATGACCCAACGCAGTTGAACCGCCAAGGGCCGGATTGGGGCACGCAATATCGCTCTGCCCTGTTCCCGATGACCGAGGAACAAGAGCAACTGGCAAAAGACTATATCGGCCAGCTCAATCGCGCCCGCGTTTATGACGCGGCGATTGTGACCAAGCTCGAAGGTGCGCAGCCGTTTTACCCGGCGGAGGATTATCATCAAAACTTCCTCGCCCGAAACCCGATGCATCCTTACATCGTGCAAGAAGACCTACCCAAGATTGAGGCACTCAAACGTCTGTTCCCGCAAGAGTTTCAGGCCACGCCCGTGCTTTTGGATCTGACCAACTAAGCGGGTTCGAATTGCGTGGCGGGTTTGACTATGGTCAACCTCGTTCCTGTCGGTTCATGCGAGTAAGGGCCGAAAGACAGACCGAGAGGACCGATGGAACCCGCTGCCAAGACCGATGCTGCCCAATGCCCCTTCGCGCACCGCCGCCCGGTCAAGCCGCCGCCACGCCCCGAAAAAGTGGGTGTCCGTGATTTCTTCCGGTTGGTGCGGCAAGACATTCTGGCGGTGCAACCAAAGCGGCTGTTTCATGCGTGGATGGCAGAGTTCCGCTCGCCCTTCTTCACCTCTTATCTGTGCAATGATCCCGACCTTGTGGATTTGGTGCTGACCCGGCGGCCCAATGATTTTCCCAAATCTTTGCGGTTGTTTGAGGGGCTGACACCGCTTTTGGGGCATTCGATCTTCATCACCAATGGGCCGGAATGGGAACGCCAGCGCCGGATCATTGACCCCGCTTTTGATGGGGGTCGCACCAAAGAAGTGCTGCCCGCAATGTGGGATGCGGCGGTGTCTTGCGTGGAGCGGCTGCGCCCGCTGGCCGACGGTCGCCCGGTCGATGTGGAAGGCCAAGCAAGCCATGTGGCTTTGGACGTGATCTTCCGCACCATGTTCTCGATCCCGGTGGAACATGCCACCGCGAATGCGGTCTTTGATGCCTTCCGCGCGCACCAAGCCTCGCGCCCGATGGTGAACACGGGCACCCTGTTCAGCCTGCCGCGCTGGTTGCCGAAACTGCGCTTTGGCGCGACCAACCGCACCGCCAAGCAAATCCGGGGTTTCATTTCGAGCCTTGTCGAGACGCGAGCGGCAGAAATTGCGGCAGGCACCGCGCCCGATGATTTGGCGACGCGGATCATGACCACGCCCGACCCGGAAGATGGCAAATGCTTCACGCCGGGTGAGATGGTGGATCAGGTTGGGATCTTCTTGCTGGCAGGCCATGAAACGGGGGCGGCGGCGCTTGCTTGGTCGCTTTACCTGATGGCGCTTTATCCTGAATGGCAGGAGCAACTTGCCGCCGAGGCGCAAGAGGTGATCGACCCTGAAAAGATCTATGCCTCTTCCGTCTCGCGCCTGAAGCTAAGCCGCGCGGTATTCCGGGAATCGATGCGGCTTTACCCGCCGGTGCCGATGTATCTGCGCGAAACCGTACAGGAAGAAGAATTCCGGGGCCGCAAGGTGGAGAAAGGCTCGCTTGTCGTGGTCAGCCCGTGGCACCTGCACCGCCATGAACGGATTTGGAAGAACCCGGATGATTTCGACCCAACCCGGTGGGACACGCCCGAGGGGCGCGAAAGCTCGCGGCTGTCTTACATCCCGTTCTCGGCGGGGCCGCGGGTCTGCCCCGGCGCGGGCTTTGCAATGGCGGAAGGCCCGCTGCTGCTGGGTATGATCTTGCGCAACTACAAGGTGCATATGATCGAGGGGCGCGAGCCGATGCCGGTCGCGCAGCTGACCGTGCGGGGCCGCGATGGGATATGGCTGGGCCTCACCCTGCGGGAAGCCCCCAAGGTTGCCGAAAAGACAACCGAAAAAGCCCCGATGGCTGAGCCGGTTTAACCCGGCTCAGATCGCCTCATCGAAGAAGAGGAAATCGTCATCCGACCCGGAACTGGGGGGCGGGCTGTCGAAATCATCGAACAAGGTCACCTCATCATCGCTGGTGCCCGTCGGCGTGCCGATGATCGTTTCCGGATCGACCCCGATCGTGCCGAGCCAAGTATCAAGCACATTGCGTTCGATTTCGATCGACAGAATATCACGCAGATGCGCGATCAGCGCGACCTCGTCTTTGGTCAGGATAAACTTGCGGGTGCGCGGCTCACGCGAAATAGCCATCGCCACCTCATCCACCAATTGGCGCAATTCTTTTTGATGGTCTTCCATCGCCTTCACGCCCGCAGCAATGCCGCCCGATAGCTGCGATTGGTTTGCATTGATCGCATCTCGCGCATCCGCCAAGGCGGAGCGCAGCTTTTCAAGCCCCTGCGTGACTTCCAATTCCAGCCCGCCACGGATTTTCTGCGTTTCTTGTGCTTGCTGATCCAGCATCTCGGCCACGGTGCTTGCCGATTTGCGCATCGCATCCAGATCACGATGCATATGCACAACGCAGGTGCTGCTTTGCTCGACAAGATCACGCAATTGATGCGCGATCACTTTGAGCGGCAAGCCATCCTGCCCAAGGCTTGAACAGGCGATCACCGCATTGATGCCAATCAGGTTCATGCGCGCCTCAAGCGCGCCGATTTCCTGCACCAAGCCTTGAACCCGCTCGACGCCAGCGCTGAGTCGCAAAGCGTCATCGCCAAGGTCTTGTTGCAGGGCCGAAACATCGGCCAGAACGGTCTCGATCTGGGTGAAAGATCGCAAAAGCTCCACCACCCCGGTTCGCCCGGGGCTGAACAGATCATCGACTTCCGCCAAGAAAGTGGTGGTTTGGTTGGTGGCGAGCCGTAGCTGGCGTTCCAGCAAGGAAACCTGCGGTGCGTGGCGCTCGGTCGCGTCAAACATCTGCCGTTGCACCAGCGCCAAAAGCGCCGCTTGCAAGCCAAGCCCCGGCGCGCGGTCACAGACCGCCTCAAACATTTCTTCGATATGCTCAAGCCGCTGCCGCATCGCATCGCCCGATTGCAGCGCAAAAACGGATTTGGACACGGCATCGCGGATCGTCAGCGCCCCGCGCGACAGCTTGCCGCCCTGTGTGGTCAGTGCGCCGATATGGTCTTCCAACTGACCAAGCCCGGTGAAGATGTCGCCCAGCACCACGGCGGCACGTTCGTCCAATTGCCGCCCCAAATCGGCGGAACGGCCGCGGGCCACCTCGACCGCCTCATCCAGATGCGCCAGGGCATCGTTGATTTCCACCAACTTGCCAAAGGCTTGTTGCACCAATTCGGCGGCATCGCGGGTAAAGACTGTCATCGAGTCTTTCACATCGACCATCGGCGCCACGGTCACGCGCGCATTCAACGCGACAATGTTCATGGTGCGGATCGTGCGCGACAATTGCGCCACGGCCGAATGCATGGTGCGCGCTGTTTCCAGCGTGTTCGAAAGCGGCGTGCGCGCCTCCTGTACGCTTGCCAAAAGCGCATGCAGCATCGTTTCAAAGCGGCGGATCGTGGCGGCCAGCCCCTGCACTTCGCCCGCAGAGGCAAGCTCAGAAATAGCACCGATGGGCCGTTCCACGGTTTCAAAACGGTCACAGACCGACATGAGTGCGCTGCCAGTGGTCAAAAAATGCGCCTCGGTGCGTTCGCGCACCTCACGCACCTTTTCACGCCCGGTTTCGGCGGTCCGGCAGAGGGAGGATTTGGCTGAGGTCATGCGGCTCCATCCCGGTGTTTCGGGCGCGTGGCCCCCGTGAAGCTGGTGATTTGGTTCGGGATCGCGTGAAGCGGCAACTCACGCTCTGCCCCGCCCATTTCGACGGCCTCGCGCGGCATGCCGTAGACGACGCAGGTTGCTTCATCTTGGGCAATCGTGCGGGCACCGTTTTGGTACATCTCCAGCATCCCCGCAGCGCCATCCGAGCCCATGCCGGTGAGGATGATCCCGAGCGCATTGGCCCCCGCTTGCTGCGCGGTGGAGCGGAACAGCACGTCGACCGAAGGACGGTGGCGGGTGACATAAGGCCCATCCAGAAGGCTCACCTGATAACCGCGCCCGACGCGCCGCAACACCATATGGCGGTTGCCCGGTGCGATCAGTGCCAGCCCGGGGGCGACGGTATCGCCCGTTTCAGCTTCCTTCACGGTGATTTGGCACAGCCCATCAAGGCGGCGCGCAAAGGCCCCGGTAAAGGCTTCGGGCATATGCTGCACAATCACGATACCCGGCGCATCCGCTGGCAAGGCGGTCAGCACCTCGCGCAAAGCCTCGGTGCCACCGGTCGAGGCACCAATCGCGATGAGCGGGGCGGTTTGCGGCACAGCCACCGGTTCACGATAGGGCAAGATCACATCGGCGGTGAATTTCTCTCCGGGGCTTAGCGCATCGGGGCGCATCTTGCGGCCCTTGCGCGCGGCCACAGCGGCGCGCAAGGCATCGCCCAGACGGATCGCGGCTTCGCGCCGCGCCTCGGGGCTGTCAAAGCGCGGCTTTGCCAGAACCTCGGCGGCACCGCTTTCAAGCGCCTTGATCATCGCCTGCGAGCCGCTTTCGGTATGGCTCGAGCAGACGACGACCGGCAGCGGACGCTGCGACATGATTTTGCGCAGGAAGGTCAGCCCATCCATTTTCGGCAATTCAAGATCCAGCAGCATCACGTCAGGCAGCGTGTCGCGCATCATTTTCGCGGCTTCATAAGGGTCGGCGGCCGCGCCCATCAGGCTCAGCCCCGGATCTTCGCGCACGATCGAGGCGAAGGCCGAACGGATCGCGGCGGAATCATCAACAATCAGAACATTTAACGGCGCTGCGCTCATGGGTCAGATCCTGTTGTAAACGGCGGGTGCAATCTGTTCGAGCGCGGGATGGCGCACGACCATCGATTCCGAATGGCCAACGAACAGGCTGCCGGTTGGGGCAAGATGGTGGACAAGCCGATCAATCAACGCGGCCTGATCTTCCGGCGTGAAATAGATCAGGACGTTGCGCAGAAAGATCACATCGACATCGCGGTCGATCGGAAAGCTCTGATCCATCAGATTGAGCCGGGTAAAGTTCACACGGGCCCGCAATTCGGGCACAACCCGAAAGGCTTTTGCATAGTTGCCCGTGCCTTGCAGGAAATAGCGATTACGCTCGGCCGGTGTGAGCGGGCGAAGCTGGTCTTCGGGATAGATCGCGAGGCGCGCGGTCTCAAGCACCCGGTTGTTGATATCCGTGCCAAGGATCACCCAATCAAAGGGCGACACCCGCGCCTGTTCGGCGAGCACCATCGCCAGCGTATAGGCCTCTGCCCCGGTGGACGCTGCGGCACTCCACGCTTTGAAGCGGTTGCGCCCGGTTTCGCGGAAACGCGGAATGCAGACCTCTTGCAAGATATCGAAATGCTCGGATTCACGAAAGAAATCCGTCTTGTTGGTCGTCACCGCATCAAAGATGTGGTGACGTTCCGAGTCGAAGGATTTCGTTTCATAAAGCCACGTCAGGTAGCCGTCGAAATCCTTCAGACCAAGCGCAACGATGCGTTTGTGAAACCGCCCGGAGATCATAACCCGTTTTGCCGACGACAGGTTCACACCGATCTCGTCGCGAATAAAATCGGTGAACTGCGTGAACAGGTCAGGGCCTTGGTTTCGGGCGGTGTTGGGCATCATGCAGCCTTTGCGCCTTGGGCCTGATCTAGGGTTTCGGCATCGAACATGCCGTCCAGATCAAGCATTGCCACCAGTTTTCCATCCCGTCGGCCGAGCCCGGCCACGAAGCGGCTGACACCGTCGGCCATGCCGGTTTCGGGCAGCGGGTCTTGCTTCGGGCCATCAAGTTCGGTCACTTCGAGCACGCGTTCGGTCTTGAGCGCGATCCCAAGAGGGCCCCGCGGCGTATCGAGCCGCAAGACCACCAGCCGGGTGGCCGCATCATCGGGCTTGGGCGCAAGGCCCAAGAGCAGCCGCAGGTCAACCACGGCCACCCCGGTGCCGCGCACATCGATCACACCCAGAAGATGGGTGGGCCAATGCGGCACCTTGAGGAAAGGCGCCAGATCGAGGATCTCTTGGACCCGCGCAACAGGCAGGGCAAAGAGATCACTGTCGATCTGTAGCGTGAGGACCTGAGGACCAATCATGCCACGCGGCCCCGCTTCGCCCCACCAGAGCTGAGGAAGCTGGCGTCGAGATCGTCTTCCGAACTATCAAGCTGGAAGTCGAAGCCACCGCCGTTCGATTGCGCAGCCGGTTTCGGCGCAGACCGGACCGGGGCCGGGGCTTTGCGCGCGGGCGCGGCTTTGCTGGGGGTGCGGCGCGAGCCGGTTTCGCTGTCGCTCAGGCGGAAGAAGCCAATCGCCGCTTGCAGTTGGTCGGCCTGACCCGAAAGCTCTTCGGCAGTGGACGACATTTGCTCGGCGGCCGAGGTGTTTTGCTGGGTCACCTGATCCAGCTGCTGGATCGCGGTATTGACCTGCGAGGCACCGGCGGCTTGTTCGCTTGAGGCACGCGAGATGTTCTCGACCAGTTTCGAGGTGCGCTCGATATCGGGCACGAGGCCGGCCAGCATATCGCCCGCTTCTTGCGCCGCACGCACGGTGTTGCTCGACAGCGAGGAGATTTCGCCAGCCGCCGCTTGCGAACGTTCGGCAAGCTTACGCACTTCCGAGGCAACAACCGCGAAACCACGGCCATGTTCGCCAGCACGGGCCGCCTCGACCGCGGCGTTCAGCGCCAGAAGATCGGTTTGACGGGCGATTTCCTGCACCACCATGATCTTTTCGGCGATGGTTTGCATCGCATCGACGGCACGGGTCACCGCGCTGCCCGACAGACGCGCATCTTCGGCAGATTTCCGCGCCATCGCCTCGGTTTCACCCGCGTTTTGGGCGTTTTGCTTGATCGAGGCGGCCATCTCTTCCATCGAAGAAGAGGCTTCTTCGGTCGCGGTCGCTTGTTCCGTGGCGCCGTGGTTGAGTTCTTGCGCCGTCGAAGACAGCTGCTCGGCCCCGGTGGCCACATCGCGCGAGGCGGTCGAGACATCGTTCACGATAACACGCAGACGCTCCACCATATCATTGAGCGCGATCGAGAGATCACCGATTTCGTCACGCGAGGTCACGTCCATGGTGTGGCGCAGATCGCCTTTCGCCACATCTTCGGCCAGACCGACGGCTGCACCAAGCGCTTTGCGCAGACGCGCGCCGAACATCAGCACCAGCGTCAACGCGAGCAAGATTGCCCCCAAGGCGACGCCGCCAATCAAAAGCGCGATCATGTCCGAACGGGCGAGGCCAACTTCGGTGAGCACATCTGCTTCATGCTGTTGAAAAGCTTCGAGCTTCTCCACCAATTCGGTGAAGGGTGCAACGGCTTCGAGATAGGCGCCAACAGCCTCATTCTGACCTTCGCTGTTGCGAGCACGGGCAACGGCCTCAAGCCGGGAGAATGCGGCCTCTGCCGTCACTTTCGCGGCGACGGCTTCTTCAAGCATCACTTCTTCATCGGCAGAATGCTCGGTCGAGAGATAGGCTTCCCATTCCTGCGCACTCGTTTGGCGCATCGTCGCCAGTTCTTCTTGCGCTTCGGTCCAGCTAATCTTGCCATCGGCTGCGTGGCGCAACACACGGGGCGCCTCGACGACATAGGCGGCATCGACTTGGCGCAGGTGCATCAACGACATAACGCTGTTGTCATGCACCGAATGCAGGGCTTTCGCCCCTTGGGTGTCCCCCCAGATCCCGATCGCGGCAATCCCCACCATGGCGGAGATGGTCACCATCTGGAGCAGGAACATTTTCGCGGCAACGCTTTGCAAGCGCCCGCGCGAGGTCTTGGTTTTGGCAGTCATCTATGGATGTCCTTCCTAGGTTCAGCGCTGCGGGCGCAGTGCGATTTGAAGATCGCCGGCAGGTCCGGCAAAATAACGAATTCCCCGTCGCGCTGGCCGATGCCGCGCACGATTTCTGTTGGCCAACGGCTGCCTACGGGCGGCGCGGCATCGACGCTTTCAAGATCAAGAGCCGAGACATCGAGCACCTTGTCGGCCAAAATGGCGACGGTGGTAGCCCCGCCTTCCAGTTCGACATCCAGCACCACCATTCGGGTGTCATGCGTCGTTTCTTCGGCCTCCATGCCAAAGATCGCGCGCAGATCGGCGAGCGGCACCACGGCGCCGCGCACATTGATCAAGCCAGACACGAAAGACCCGGCATTTGGCACGCGCGTGACCGGCACGGGCTCAAGGATTTCATGCAGGTTCGAAGCGGCCACAGCGAGCATCTCTTTGCCCAAGCGCATCGTCACCACGTCGATCTGATTGCCGTTCATGCTGCACTCTCCCGGCGAATATGCTCTTCGGCCTCGCGCCCAAGCGCCACGATCTGGCCCACATCCAGCACCAACGCGACGCGGCCATCGCCCAAGATCGTCGCGCCAGAGAAGCCGCGCAGATGTGCGTGCAATTGGCTGAGTTGCTTGATCACGGTTTGCGTGTTGGAGACGATCCGGTCGACCACGAGGCCGATCCGGTGCCCACCGGCCTGAACGATCACCACTTTCGGGTGCAGGCTCAGCGGTGCATCGACATGGAAGAGTTCGCGCAGCCGCAAGAACGGCACCAGCGCGCCGCGGATATTCAGGAACGCGGCAGAGCCGTTTTCTTGCGCTTGGGCCAGCGGCAGTTCCACGCATTCTTCCACCGCCGCAAGCGGGATCGTGTAATGCTCGCCGCCCACTTCGATCAGCAACCCGTCGATAATGGCGAGCGTAAGCGGCAGGCGCAGGGTCACGGTGGTGCCGTGGCCCGGTTCGGAATCGAGCTCAATCTGGCCGCGCAATTGTTCAATCGTGCGGCGCACCACATCCATGCCGACGCCCCGCCCCGAAACCTCGGTCACAGCAGCGGCGGTGGAGAAGCCCGGCTCAAAGATCAGGTTGTACAGATCGCGCTCCGACAGTTGCGCATCGGGGCTGATCAGGCCATTGGCCTCGGCGCGGGCGCGGATTTTGCCCGGATCAAGGCCACGGCCATCATCGGTTAGCGTGATCAGCACCTCGGCGCCCGCATAGGCCGCCGAAAGCCGCACCGTGCCCCCCTCCGGCTTGCCGGCAGCGCGGCGTGCCTCTGCACTTTCCAGACCGTGATCGGCCGAGTTGCGCAACAGGTGCACAAGCGGATCGGCGATCAGGTCAATCATCGTTTTGTCGAGTTCGGTTTCTTCGCCCGACACTTCGAAATGAATGGGCTTTTCAAGCATCGCCGAAAGGTCGCGCACCAAACGGCGGAACCGCCCGGTGATCGAGCCAATCGGCACCATCCGCATCGACATGGTCGCGCTGCGCAGGCCCGCAGCAAGGCGCTCGATATCTTCAGCAACGGCCAACAGCGCGGGGTCGCGGCTTTGCGCGGCCAAGGCTTGCAAGCGCGCCTCGACAATGACCAATTCGCCGACGCGATCCATCAACTCATCAAGCCGTTCCGTCGCCACGCGCATCGTTTCGCCCGCAGCGGGGGCGACCTTCGCCGGAGCGCCAGAGGCCGGATTGCTTGGCGCCGCCTCCGGGGTTGCCGTGCCTTTCGCCTCAACCGGGGCCGAGGGCGCGGCGGGGGCGGCATGGCCACCCTCTAAGGTCAGTTCCAGGTCATCGCCATGGAACATGAACACATCTTCGATCGCCTCTCGCAGCACGGGCGTTTCAAAAGCTACGCGCCAGCCAACAAGAAAATCGAGCGGGTCCAGCGTTTCGAGCGGCGCGATCCGGTCTGTGATCGCCTGCACCTGCGCGGGCGCGAGTTCGCGCAGCTCATCCAGCAGCATGCTCGGGTCATGGCCCAGCTTCACCACATCGGGCGGCAGGCGGAAGCGCAGAGCCTCGGCCACCGGCGCGGCGTTTTCTGGCGCGGCCTCGGCCTGCGCTGCGGGGGCAGCCCCCTCCCCGCCCGGCATCGCGCGGGCCAAAGTTTCAAGCACGGCTTGCGCGGCAGCAGATTCCGAATCGGGATCGGAGATCATCGGCAAAACCCGATCACAAGCCGCAAGGGCCGCCGCCACAATCGCCGGGCTCAGCGCCACATCGCCTTGCCGAACGCGGTCAAAAGCGGTTTCAAACTCATGCAAAAAGGCGCTCATCGCCGTGTAGCCGAACATCGCCCCGGAGCCTTTGAGCGTATGCAGGCTGCGGAACGCGGCGTTCACCAGCTCGGAATCATCCGGGGATGTTTCGAGCGCAAGCAGGTCGCGCTCAAGCGCGGCCACCAGTTCGGTGGCTTCCTGCAAAAAGATCTGACCAGCCTCGTCGATCATGCGCGCACGACCTTGCGAACAACATCAAGCAGCTTTTCTTGATCGAAGGGTTTGGTCAGCCAACCGGTCGCGCCTGCGGCACGGGCTGCGGCCTTCAGGTCATCGCGCGATTCGGTAGAAAGGAAGACCACCGGCACGCCAACCGCACCCGGCGTGGCGCGGAATTTCTTGATGAAGCCAAGCCCGTCAAGGCGCGGCATATTTTGGTCGGTGAAGACGGCATCGACCTTGGTCGCCGCAAGCTTTTGCAGCGCGTCTTCGCCATCCACCGCTTCCATCACGGAAAACCCTGCGCTGCGCAGGGTCATCATCATCATTTGCCGGACCGAGGGGCTGTCATCGATGGTCATAATGGTTTTTGTCATGGGTCTTCCTCAGGCTGCGGTCAGGCCGGACCAAGTTCCGTTTTCAAGACGCGGGCGGGTATCGACGGCCTCCAGAAAGCCAAACCCCTCCAGCGCGCGGGCCAGCGCGCCCCCTTCAGGGCAAGAGATTTCGAGCCGCTTTCCGAGGCTACGTGCGGAAAGATGCGCCGAGAAAAGCAATTGAACCAATGCCAAGGAGGCATCGTTCAAGGCCCCGGTTTCGATCCGGGGGGCACTGGTCTCGGACAGCAAACGCTGCAATTCACCGTGCAGCACGGGAAGGTCGGCAAGGGAGTAGTCGGATGAAAGGTCCATCGGGTGCGCATCTCCGAAGTTGTGCGCATCACGCTACGTTGATCGGCTTACCGAAACGCTAAATTGGAGCCTGAAATATAGAATTGTAGGAAGGGGGTTAACGAGGTCTTGCCCCTCAGTTTGACAGATCAGCGCAGGCGCTGAACCAGAAGCCGGACTTCTTCGCGCTCGGCCTCGGTTTCGCCTTGATAGTCCTCAAGCACGCCCTGCATCCAAACCTCACGACCCGAGAAGCGGTAAACCCCATCTTCCTCGAGCCTTTTTACCAGCCGCGACATCGTCTCGCGCTGCACGCCGATCAAATCGGCAAGGTCAGACCGGGTCATCGGCAATTGCATATGCATCTCGTCGCCCTCGGGGGCACCATGCCGAGCCATCAGCCAAGCGAGGAGCTTCGCCAGACGCTCTTTGTTTGAGGTGGTTGCTGCCGCAATGATCCGCGCATGAGAGCGGTCAATCTCTGCCACTGCGCGCACCATGAGCCGCTCAAGAATCGCGGGATGGTGGCGGATCAGGCGTTCGGCGCTCATGCGTGCGACGGTGCAAACCCGCGAGGGCATCAACGCGCGCGCTTCGGTTTGGTGTTCGCCTTGGCCAAGGAAAGACCGAAACCCGATGATCTCACCGGGATAGGCCAGCCGCATCAGTGTCGAAGACCCATCGGCATTGTGGCTGCGCAGCGCAAACAGACCTTTGGAGACGCAAAACACACCCCGGTTCGGCGCGCCCTGTTCAAAGAGCACCTCACCTTGGGCGATTTCGCGGCGCGAAAACCCACCTGTCAGTTGCGACACCGACCCAAGCCCCACGGGATGCCAGAGGCTCTTTTCGTAAAAAATGCACCGTCCGCAAGGATGATGGGGCGGATCGAACACGTCAGCCATGGGCGCAGGCCTTTCGAAAACCTCTTAAATCTTCATACCGCTATCGGCAGGTGCGTGCGAGTGCGGCACATGGTATCACCTCCTAAAGAGGCATTTACGATGTGAGCGCTGTCACTGACAGAGGCGAAAAGCGCCTCGATATCGGCGCGATACTGGCCAAACGGAGCATGAAATGACCGATGAAACCGCCAATGCTCCGGAAATGACCCTGCCCCCGAAGCCGCCCGCACGGCAAGGAAAGGTGTCGCTTTGGCAGTATTTGAAGCTGTTTCAGCGGGACATTCTTTCGGCCCAGCCCGCGCATCTTTACCGCGCTTGGATGGCGGAAATGCGCACACCGTTCTTCCGCTCGTTCCTGTGCAACGAGCCTGACTTGGTGCACCGCGTCTTACGCGGCTCGGCGCATGATTTCCCCAAATCGGAACGCATCCGCATGGGGCTGAAGCCGCTTTTGCGTGACAGTGTTTTCATCACCAATGGCGCAATTTGGGAACACCAGCGCCGCATCATTGACCCCGCGTTCGAGGGCGGGCGGCTGCGCGAAGTCTTCCCTGCAATGTGGCACAGCGGGGTTGCGGCGGTGGAGCGCCTACGGGGCCTGACCGACGGCGCACCACATGACATTGAAGCCGAAACCAGCCATGTGGCGATGGATGTGATCTTCCGCACTATGTTCTCGATGCCGATTGAACATGAGATTGCCCAAGCCGCATTTGAGGGGTTCCGCGCCCACCAAGCGGCGCATCCGGTCGCAAACCTTGCGGCGATTTTGCCGTTCCCGAAATGGTTCCCCTCGGTCCATTCCAAGAAAACAGTGGAAACGGCAAAGGCGATCCGGGCGTTGATTGGACAATTGGCGGAAATGCGCGCGGTAGAGATTGCGGCGGGCACCGCGCCCGATGATCTGGCGACGAAAATCATGACCACGCCAGACCCGCAAACCGGGAAGGTGTTCGATACTGGCGAGATGGTCGATCAGGTGGCGATCTTCTTCTTGGCCGGGCATGAAACCTCCGCCGCTGCGCTAGCGTGGTCGCTTTACCTGCTTGCCACGCATCCTGAATGGCAAGAAAAGCTCGCCGCCGAGGCGACAGAGGTTTTGGGCGATGACACGCCCTATTTCTCGGTCCTGAGCAAACTCAAACTCTCCCGTGCGGTGTTCCGCGAGGCAATGCGCCTTTACCCGCCGGTGCCGATGTTCGTGCGCGAAGCCGCCTGCCCGATGCATTTCAGGGGTCGCAAGGTGAAGAAGGGCGCGCAGATCATTGTCAGCCCGTGGCACCTTCACCGCCATGAGCGTATTTGGGACAATCCCGATGCCTTTGATCCGGGTCGTTGGGAGACCGAGAACGGCAAAACCGGCCTGCGCGATGCGTATGTGCCGTTCTCCGAAGGGCCGCGCGTGTGCCCCGGTGCGGCCTTTGCCATGGCGGAGGGGCCGCTTTTGCTTTCTATGTTCTTGCGTGCCTTCCGGTTTGAGCCGGTTGCGGGCGAAGTGCCGATGCCGGTTGCGCATCTTACCGTGCGCTCGGATCACGGGATCAAGTTGAAGCTAACGCCGCGGGCGTAGAGCTCAGACCGTAATCGTCAGCACCCGGTCAGCCATTGCCGCATCGGGCGCGCGGTGGCTGACAAAGATGATCCCGGCTTCGGGCAGAAGCTGGCGCAGTCCCAAAAGCGTGCCATGCGCGGTGGCGGCGTCCAACCCCTCGGTCGGCTCATCCAGCATCAGCACCTGCGGACGGCGCAGCGCGGCGCGCGCAAGCGCCAGCCGTTTGGCCTGACCACCAGAGAGCCCCGAGCCTTGCGGGCCAAGCAGGGTTTGAAGCCCTTCGCGGGCATGCAGCACACCGGCCAAATGCACCGCTTCCAGCGCTTGCCACATCCGATCCTCATCCTGCGCGCGTTCTTCCGGCAGCGCGAGGGCAAGGTTTTCCGCAATCGTGCCGCCGATCAGCGCGGAACGCTGCGGCACGAGCGTGAGCCGTTCCCGCAGCCGCGCTTCGGACCAATCGCCAAGCGGCGCGCCGGAAAGAAGGATCTCGCCCGAACTGGGGGCAATCAGGCCAGAGAGCGTGGCGAGCAACGTGGATTTCCCCGCGCCCGACGGCCCTGTGACCAAAAGCGTTTCACCCGCGGCGAGCGTGAAAGAGAGCGGGCCAAAACTTGCCCGTTCTGCACCGGGGCGGCGATGCACCAGCGCTTTGGCTTCCAGCACCGGGGCGCCGCTGCGCGGTGCGGGCGCGGTTTGGGTCGTTGCGCGCGCCGGCGTATCGACCAGAGCCAAGACCCGGCCTGCCGCGCCTTGCATCCGACCCCATTCGGCCAAGCCGCGGCGCAGGGTGGTGAGCGTTTCGGCCAGCGCCAGCGCCACAAAGAAGCCAATCGCGCTTTCCGCAGGCGAGATGATCCCGGCTTCCGCCGCGCGTCCGCCCAAGAAGATTGCAGCCGTTGCGGCAAGCCCGGCGGTGAGCGCAAGCGCCGCGCCAGACCAAAGGTCAATATCGTCCAGACGTTGGCGGGCAGCTTCTTCGGCGCGCACAGCCTCCAAGGCGGCATCGGTTTGCCGCTCCAGCGCACCGGCCACGGCCAAATCGGCTCGGTTGCGCATCAGATCCAGACTTTGGGCGCGGATCTGTTGCAGGCTCGCCTCGGCTGCGGTGGCCGGCGCATGGGCCCGCAAAGCAGCCAAGGTCAGAATCGAAATGCCGCCCAGCGAATAGATCGCCATCACCGCAATGGCTGTCGCCGGGGTCACAAGGAACCAAAGCGCCACAAAGGCCACGGCTTGGGTCGCACAAGCGGCAAAGAACGGCAGCACAAGGCGCAGCATCAGCCCGTCTAGCGCATCAATATCCGCCGTGAGGCGGTTCAGCGCCTCGGCCCCGCGCAGCCGCGCTTGCACCTCATGCGGCAGCCGCGTGATCCCGGAATGCACCGCGCCGCGCAGGCGGGCCAAGGCGCGCAAGGTGGCGTCGTGGCTCAGCATCCGCTCGCCATAGCGCGCCGCCGCACGCCCAAGCGCGAGGAAACGCACGCCCGCCGAGGGGCGGAAGAAGTCAAAAGCTATGCCGATCCCGCCAATGCCCGCCGCTGCCGCCGCCGTAACGAACCAGCCCGAGAGACCCAAAAGCGCCGCGCCCATGATCAGCACGAGGATCGACAAGATCAGCCCACGCAAAAAGGCTTGGCGTTCGTTTTCAGAGATCAGCCGGGCGACCAGAAGAAGCGATTTCATTGCAGCCCCCCCGCTTCAAGCGTGATGACCCGATCACAAGCGGCCAGAACGGCAGGGTCATGGCTGGAAATCAAAAGCGCCGCGCCTTTGGCTTTGAGCCCCATCAGACCCGCCATCACCGCTTGGGCGGTGTCGGCGTCCAAATCGGCCGTTGGTTCATCGGCCAAGATCATCGCCGCTTGTGCATGGTGGGCGCGCGCCAGCATCAGCCGTCGCGCCTCGCCCCCCGAGACACCGCCACCAATGTCGCCCAAGGGTGTGGCAAGGCCTTCGGGCAAGGCGGCAATAATGTCTTCCGCCTGCGCGGCTTTCAGCGCCGCATTTAAATCGCCCTCGCGCCCCAAAGTGATGGCCTCGGCCAGCGGCGCGGCGATGAATTGTGGCGCTTGCGGCAGCCAACCCATCGCGGCGCGAATGTCATCGGCATTGGCATCGTTCAATTCGGTCTCGCCCCACAAGATGGCGCCCTCATCGGGCCGGATCAGCCCGGCAAGCGCCGCCAAAAGCGTGGTTTTGCCCGCGCCGGAGGGGCCAGAAAGCGCGACCGCCTCACCCGGCGCAATGGCGCCATCGGCAAAGCGAATGGGCGCGGCATTGGGGGCGGGCCGCAAGGCCAGCCCCGCCCAACGCAGCGTTGCTGGCGGCAGGGGCTTTTCGGGCGTGCCATAGCCCAGAAGCGTGCCTTCGCGGGCGAGCGTTTCTTTCGCCGCAGCCAGATCTGTGGCGACGGCAAGCGCCGAGGCGCGATCATGCCACGCGGCAGACAAATCACGCATCGGCTGGAACACCGTCGGCGCAATCATCAAAAGGAAGATCCCGGCCTCAGGGCTGAGCGGCGCACCCCATGACCCCCAAGGGATTTCACCCAATAGGTTGAAGCCAACGTAGATGGCGACCAACGCCACGCCGAGCGCGGAGAAAAGCTCCAGCACAGTGGAGGAAAGGAAGGCGACGGCCAGCACTTTCATGGTGCGGGCGCGCAGCCGCTCAAACACATTGGCCAAGTCATTGCCGGCCCGCGTTTCTGCTCCGATCAGGCGTAGGTCGGTGACAGCGGCAATCCGGTCCACCAAAGCGCCATTGAGCGTGCCCATCTGCGCCATTTGCTTTTCCGAGGCTTCCTGTGCAGCAATGCCAACCAGCGCCATAAAAATGGGAATGAGCGGCAGCGCGATCAGGAAGATCAGCACCGCAATCCAGCTAAAGGGCAGGGTCATCAAAATCAGCGCCAACGGCACGATGCGCGAGCGCATCTCGGCGGGCGTGTAGCGCGCGGCAAACGGGCCCAGCAGGGCGAGCTTTTCGCCGGCAAGCGAGGCAAGTTCGGCAGGAGTGAGGCCAGAGGCGCGGGCATCAAGCCGCGCGGCGGCCGAGATCAGTGCTTGCCGCTCGGTCGAGACAAGCCGTGTTGCGCCCCGACTGGCCAGCGCTTGTGCCGCAGCATCGAGCGCGGCGCGCAGCCCCATGAGCGCCATGAAGCCAAGCGCGGCCTCCCAGATCGGCAGCAACACCGGGGGGGCGAGAAGCCCGCCAATCGCCAAGGCGACGAGCGCGGATTGGGCGGCCCAAAGCAATTCAGAAACAGCGGCCAGAAGCCCGGCAAGGCGCAAACGACCCGCGACCGGGGCGATGAGTCTGGCCAGTTCGGCCTTCGCGGTAGAGGTGGATTTATCGCGTTTCTTCATTAGGAGTGGTGATCAATCAAAGTGGCACGGGCGTATTGGCAGCTTCCCGGCGCGTCCTGCCTAGCACTCTCGTCGAGATTTCACCAGTCGCTCGGTTGACGAGGGCGATCACAAAGGGCAATGCGGCGCCATGACACATGGAATCGACATCCAAAGCATCAGCCTGACCCGCGAAGGGGCAGAGGTTTTTCGCGATTTCAGCTTGCAGTTGCGCGAGCGGCGCATCGGTATTGTGGGGCGCAATGGGGCGGGGAAATCATCGTTGATCCGCCTGATTTCAGGATTGGTCGCGCCGCAATCGGGCATGGTGAAGGTTGAAGGCGTGGATGTCTTGAAAGACCGGGCTGGGGCTTTGGAGACGGTGGGCTTGCTCTTTCAAAACCCCGATCACCAGATCATCTTCCCCGCTGTGGTCGAAGAGATTGCCTTTGGGCTGGAGCAACAAGGCCTCAGCCGGGCCGAGGCACGGGCCCGTGCCCGCAGTGTTTTGGCCCATCATGGCCGCGCCGATTGGGAAGACCGTCTGAGCCACGCGCTTTCACAAGGGCAGCGCCAGCTTCTGTGCCTGATGGCGGTTTTGGCGATGGAGCCGCGCTGGATTTTGTTCGACGAGCCCTTTGCCAGCCTTGATATGCCGACGGGGCTCGCCATTGAGGCGCGGATCAAAGCGCTCAAGCAAAACGTCGTCATTGTCACCCATGACCCGTCGCGGGTCGAAGGGTTTGACCGGATCTTGTGGCTTGAGGCAGGCAAGATTGCTGCAGATGGCTCCCCCGATGAGGTGCTGCCCCGCTACCGCGCGGCGATGGAAGACTTGGCGCGGAGCATGGCATGCTAAGCTTGGCCCTGCCCAAGCGCAGCTGGGCGCATAAACTGCCCGCAAGCGTCAAATTTGGCGTGTTGGCCGTGCTGATGGTGGGGCTCATGCAATTTGGCACGCTGACGGGGCAGCTGATTGGACTTGCCCTCGCCGCGGGGCTGACGTTGTCCTTGGGGCTCACCGCCAGCAAAATCGCGCTACAGGCTTTGCGCCCTGTGCTGTGGATCGTTGCGGTGATCGTGATTTGGCACTTTTGGCAACGCGAGTTCAGCCAGGGCGCCGTTTTCGGCATCCGGGTTGTGGCGATGGTGGGCCTTGCCAATTTTGTCACGCTGACAACGCCGCTGCCGGAAATTATTGCCCTTGTCGAACGGCTCGCGCAGCCGATCCGGCACTTTGGCCTATCGCCGCGCTTGCCTGCGCTGGCCGTTGGGCTGGTGCTGCGCTTCATACCTGAACTACGTGCCCGTTATGCGGCGATGACCGATGCATGGCGTGCCCGGTCCCCGCGCCGTCCGCGCACAAAACTCGTCGCCCCGCTCGCATTCTCTCTGCTTGACGATGCGGATCATTTGGCCGAAGCCCTGCGCGCGCGGGGCGGAATTGCCCCTTTGCCGACAAGGAGAGACCAGCATGGAACGTAATCTGACCCTTATCACCGTCTTTGCCGCGCTGATCGTGGTTCTGGGCCTTGTCCCGGCCATTCCGCTTGGCTTTGGCGTCCCGATCACGCTGCAATCGCTGGGCGTCATGCTCGCGGGCGCGGTGCTGGGTAGCTGGCGCGGTGCGCTGGCGGTGCTTTTGGTGCAAGGCCTTGTGGCGCTTGGCCTGCCTGTGCTGGCGGGTGGCCGTGGCGGTCTTGGCATTTTTGTTGGCCCGACCGCAGGCTTCTTGATTGGCTGGCTGCCCGCAGCCTTTGTGACGGGCTTCATTGTGGAGCGCATCCGCGCGCTGCCCGTGGCTGTGGCCGCCGGGATCGGCTCGGTTCTTGGCGGGATCGGCGTGCTCTACGCGCTTGGTATCGTCGGTTTTTGGCTTTTCAAAAATGCCGGAATGGGCCCGGAAGACACCCCGATGAGCCTTTGGACCGCGACGCTGATCATGGCGCCCTTTATCCCCGGCGACCTTGTGAAAGCGGTTTTGGCCGGGATGATCGCGCGTACCATCGCCCGCTATCGCCCCTCGGCGCTGATTGCCCGCGCCTAAGGCTGCAGCTGCGGCAATCTGACGATATCTGCCCCGAAATCTCGCAAATCACTGATTTGTGGCTGTGTTTCGGGGCATTTTCATCTGCGGCATAAAGCTGTGTCACGAAAGTTTCGTCACGCTGCAACGGAACCGTCTTCCCCGAGGTTCATGGCCTAGATGTGCCATCACCCCGGGGGGCCTACATGTTCGATACATCACGTCAACTGCCGCGCCGACGCTTCCGCACACTCTTTTTGTCCGACCTCCATCTGGGGGCGCGCGGGTGCCGCGCAGACGATATTCTTGAGTTTCTGAAAACTGTAGAAGCCGATACAATCTATTTGGTCGGCGATATCCTTGATATCTGGCACCCCGGCAAAGTGCATTGGGGCGCCAAACAGGATGCGATCTGGGAAGATTTGACCCGCCGCCAGACCGAGGGCGCCCGTGTGGTCTATTTGCCGGGCAACCATGATGCGGCTTTGCGACCGGGCGGTGGTGGGCGGCTTGATCGGTTTGAATGCGCTGATAGCCTGACGCATATCGCCGCTGATGGTGCCCGCTACCTTGTGCTGCATGGTGACCAATGCGATGCGCGGATCTTCCGCTTCCACCTAATGACCCGGATCGGCTCGCGTGCCGATGCCGCTTTGCGTGCTGTTGATGCATGGTTGCGCCATCTGCGCCCGTCGATGGAGCGGGGCGTTTTTGAATTGCTGATCTCGGGCGTGAACCAGTTGATGATGGTCGGCAACGGGTTTGAGCAGCGTTTGGCCGCGCTCGCAAAAGCGGGCAACCACGATGGCGTGGTGTGCGGCCACTTCCACAAGGCGGCGCTGCGGGAAAGCGACGGCATCACTTACGCCAATTGCGGCGATTGGGTCGATAGCCGCACCGCGCTGGTGGAGACCTTTGATGGCTCTTTGCAACTGATTGAATGGCAGGCCGCCCCCGAAGCCGTGCCCACATCCGGCCCGATGGCCGAAGGGATTACCCAATGATTTTTGCCTACCTCGCCCTTGGCTTTGCTGTTTTGGCCTTGGGGCTGCATCTCGCTTCGGCTGTCTTGACGATGCTTCGTTACCGCAAGCCCTCGCCGCGGAATTTGCCGGCTGATGCGCCGCTCATCACCTTGTTGCGCCCGGTTTGCGGGCTGGACAATCATGATGAGGAAACGCTCGGCTCAACCTTTCATCTAAGCTATCCGAACTTGGAGATCATCTTCTGCGCGGCGCGGGAAGAAGACCCGGCGGTGGCGCTCTTGCAAAAGCTGATCGCGCAGCACCCGCAGGTGAATGCACGCGTGATGGTGGGCGAAGACCGGATCACCGCGAACCCGAAGCTCAACAACCTTGAAAAAGGCTGGCAGGCGGCACGGGGTGACTTTGTCGCGATGACAGATTCTAACCTGCTTTTGCCGACCGATTACATCGAACAGCTTTTGGCCGCCTTCCGCCCCGACACCGGGCTGGTGACCTCTCCCCCGATTGGCGTGCGCGGCGAGGGCATGGCGGCGGCGCTGGAATGTGCCTTCCTCAATGGGTTCCAAGGGCGCTGGCAACTGGCGGCGGATAGCGTGGGGCTTGGCTATGCGCAGGGGAAAACGCTGATGTGGCGCCGCGACGTGCTGGAACGTGCCGGCGGGTTGGTGAGCCTTGGGCGCGATTTGGCAGAAGATGTCGCCTCCACCAAGCGCGTGCGCGATCAAGGGTTGAAGGTGCGCCTGACCCGGCAAGCTTTCACCCAACCGATTGGGCCGCGCAACTTTGGTGCTGTTTGGGCGCGGCAACTGCGTTGGGCCCGGGTGCGGCGCGATGGGTTTGTCGGGCTCTTTGCCGCTGAAATTCTGCTTGGACCGTTTGTGCCTTTGGCTGCGCTGGTGCCTCTGTTTGGCTGGGCGACCCTTCCCACCGCGCTGCCGTTCCTTGGCCTTTGGTATGGGGCAGAACTGGCGATGATGCGCTTTGCCGGTTGGCCCTCCAAACGCGAAGACATCACCGCAATGGTCCTTCGCGATCTGCTTTTGGCACCGCTTTGGCTGCAAACTTGGCGCAGTCGCGGTTTTGAATGGCGCGGCAGCGCGATGGCGCCGGGCGTCGTATCGGAGGTGAAGGTATGAAAGGTCTAAGCTGCATCATTCCCGCCTATAACGAGGCGCCCCGGATTGAGGCCGTTCTGAACTCGGTGATCGACCATCCGCTGATCGACGAGGTGATCGTGGTCGACGATGGTTCGCGCGATGGCACGGCAGAGATCGCCGCCCGCGTGCCCGGTATTCGGCTAATCCGCTTGCCGCAAAACCGGGGCAAAAGCTGGGCCGTGGCCGAAGGTGTGGCCGCAGCAGAGCATGAGTTGATCTTACTCTTGGATAGTGACCTTCTTGGGCTTGCACCGGAATCGCTTGCTTCGCTGATTTTTCCGGTGCGGGACGGTCGCGCCGACGTGACGATTTCCCTTCGGGGCAACGCGCCACTTTTGTGGCGGTTGATCGGGCTCGATTACATCTCGGGGGAACGTGTACTGCCCAAAGCACTGATCGGCGCACCTGAGGCCCTGCGCGCGCTGCCGCGTTTTGGGCTGGAAATGCACTTGAACCGGCGCATGATCGCGGCCCGCGCCCGGATCATGGTGGTGGAATGGCCCAAGGTCGCCAGCCCTTGGAAGGGTTCGAAGCGCGGCGCTTGGGAGGGGATCAAGGCCGACGCCAAGATGCTCGCCGATATGTTCCGCACGGTGCCGCTGCACAGCGCGATGGCGCAGATCTGGGCGATGATCGGGCTGCGCGCCCCGACGCTTTATTGATCGCGGGCGGGCGCGTCCGGTAGCCCGCCGAACTCGACCAAGAACTTCGCCGAAAGCGGCAGACTTGCCGCGCCAAGCGCACGCGCGAGTGGCCCTGCCGTGCCCGCCAAAATCTTCGGCGGGGTCATGCCAGAGAGGTCGATCTTTTCAAGCTCTTCCTCAATCGCGGCAATCAAACGGGAACGCAGCGCTTCCGGCAACCAGCCGTCAATCACCATCGCCTGCAGATCACACAAGCCCCCCGCAGAGGCTGCCACATGCGCCAGCGCCTTGGCGGCTTGGGCAATCCACGGGCCGACGATCTCTTCTTCCAATTCCCATTCCGGGGCAGATTCCCACAAAAACGCCCCGTCGCGACCACGCTCGACCAGCGCTTGCTCCAACGCACAAAGCGAGGCGAGTTCGACCAATTGCCGGGAACCGCCCGCACCATCTGGCACCGGCATCGATGCCAAGGCACCAGCATTGCCGCTGTGCCCCGCGAACATCGAGCCACCAAGAACCAACCCGCCGCCTACGAAAAAGCCCAAGAAGGCATAAACAAAATCGCGCGGCAGTTTATCTTTGCCAAAGATCAGTTCGGCATTGCAGGCCGCTGAAGCGTCATTTTCCAAAAGCACCGGCCAAGGCAGGTTTGCGCCCAGTTCCGTTCCAATATCGCGCTGGCGCCAATCATCCATCGCCCCAGCGGGCAGGCCAAGCCGTTCAGCCCAATCCCAAAGCTGAAACGGCAACCCAATCCCCAAACCTTGAATGCGGCTTTTCAGCGAGGCGGGAAGCGGTTCTGTCAGTTCCGCAATAGACTCGCGCGCAAACAGCAACACACCGTCCGGGCTTGGGTAGTCGTGGCGCATCACAGTGGAGGCACGCACCTCTCCCAAAAAGTCGATGAGCACCATTTCTGTGCGCCGCCGACCCACTTTGAGCCCCAAAAACAAAGCCCCATCGGGGGCAAGAGACATCGGCACCGTGGGTTGGCCCACCTTACCGCGCACCGGGGATTCGCGTTTCAGAAAACCGCCCGCTTCCAAGGCGCGCATGATCACGGAAACCGTCTGCGCCGAAAGCCCGGTGAGCCGTGCAATTTCAGATTTTGCGAGCGCGCCATGACGGCGAATCAAAGACAAAACAAGACGTTCATTGCGGGCACGCATCGCCGAGTGATCGGTGCCGATCTTGTTGGCGGGAGCCGCGCTCTCGCGCCCCGTTTCTTCTTTTGCCGAACCTTGCAAAATGGCCTCCTCCGCGCGACGCGGACAGAATGCTCCTGCGGCGTGATGCGGTCAAGAAATAAATAAATAACGCTGATTTATGCGCGCTTCTACTAAATGCATGCCATAAAAGCAAAAACCCGCGCCTACAAGGCGCGGGTTAGAGCCAAAGACCAGGCGATTACGCCTTGGGGCCAGCCTCCAGCGCATCTTCAAAGGTACGCAGCCCCGTCGTGGGCGCTTGCACCAAAACCGCCATATTGCCGGGTTTGTGCTTGTTGCGCAGCATCTTGGTATGCGCTTGCGGGATCTCCGCCCACGGGAACACTTCGGACATGCAGGGGTCGATCCGACGTTCCAGCATCATCCGGTTCGCCGCCGCCGCTTGTTTGAGGTGCGCGAAGTGCGAACCTTGCAGGCGCTTTTGGTGCATCCACATGTAGCGCACGTCAAAGGTGCAGTTAAAGCCCGAGGTGCCGGCGCAAATCACCACCATGCCGCCCTTTTTCACCACAAGGGTGGAAACGGGGAAGGTCGCTTCGCCGGGGTGCTCAAACACCATATCGACATTGACGCCTTTGCCGGTGATCTCCCAGATCGCCTTGCCGAATTTGCGCGCCTCGCCGAGCCATTCTTTATATTCGGGGCTGTTCACCGTGGGCAGTTGCCCCCAGCATTTGAAGTCTTTGCGGTTGATCACGCCTTTGGCGCCAAGGCCCATAACGAAATCGCGCTTATCTTCATCCGAGATGACGCCAATGGCATTGGCGCCCGCCGCGTTGATCAACTGAATGGCGAAACTGCCAAGACCGCCCGAGGCCCCCCAAACGAGCACATTTTGCCCCGGTTGCAGATCATGCGGCGCGTGGCCAAACAGCATCCGGTAGGCGGTGGCGAGCGTCAGGGTGTAGCAGGCGCTTTCTTCCCAGGTCAGGTGCTGCGGACGGCGCAGAAGTTGCTGCGCCTGCACACGGGTGAATTGCGAAAACGAGCCGTCATGCGTCTCATAGCCCCAAATCCGCTGGCTCGGCGAGAACATCGGGTCGCCGCCGTTGCACTCTTCATCGTCGCCATCGTCTTGGTTGCAGTGGATCACGACCTCGTCGCCCACTTTCCAGTTCTTCACCTTGTCGCCGACCTTCCAGACGATCCCAGACGCATCCGAACCAGCGATATGATAGGGCTGTTTGTGGCCATCGAACGGACTCACCGGCACGCCAAGACCGGCCCAAATCCCGTTGTAGTTCACGCCTGCGGCCATCACCAGAACCAGCACTTCGTGGCTGTCGATCTCCCAAGTGGGGACGACCTCAACTTGGAAGCTTTGCTCCGGCTCGCCGTGGCGGTCACGACGGATCGCCCATGCGTACATGTTCTTCGGAACATACCCGAGCGGCGGCATCTCGCCGATCTCGTAGAGGTCTTTCTCGGGGGCTTCGTAAGGCGCAATGCCGGTATTCTGATCGAGGGCCATCAGCGTCTCCTGGGTTTCGCCGCGCCGCAGAATCGAGGCGCTGTCCGGAAGGAGTTAACTGCGCATGCGCAACAATGCAATGCCTGACGTTGTGTTTTTGTAATTTTATGACCGCGCGACCGCAGCGTTTGTGAGACAGGCGGCCACTTCGGGCGAAGTTGGCCGCCTATTTGAGCTATCGATAGGTGAAAGTGCCAATTTCGCAGACGTTCACACCTTCCTTGATCAGCTCATCGCCATCCTCGAAAACGGCCTTAAAGTCGAACTTACAATAGCCCGATGCATCATCGAAATTGATGACCACAGAGTCACCCGAGGGCAGGACGTCCCGGCCAAGGATATCTTCTTCCCAACTATCCGACCCGGTATTCGAGCCATAAAACCGGACCATCGTGTAGCCCGTGACGTTGACAATCTTTACGCGCCGATCCAGCGCCGCAGCCGGTACCGCGATAGAAGCAAGCATGCCCGCAAGAGCGGCCATCGTCACAAATCGTCTGGACACCATGTTTTCCCCCTCTGGGATAGACCCATGCTGACTCGGCGTAATTGCCGATGCGCTAGCGTTACACAGCCACGTGATCAGTCAATTGATTGCGGCCAATAACTTTAAAGAATTTCGCTGTTTCAAACTTTGCCGCACCGCAGCGAATTGACAGCGACACATTGTTACGCGTATCAGCTTCATTGAATAACAATCTTGCGAACAAAGAATCGCCCGCGCCGGAGGCCGCCATGACCGACACGACGACACCCGCACCGCCCGCCAAGGACAAGCCTTGGCTGTTTCGCACCTATGCTGGCCATTCCACGGCAGAAAAATCGAATGCGCTTTATCGGATGAACCTTGCCAAGGGGCAGACGGGGCTTTCGGTTGCGTTCGATCTACCGACGCAGACGGGCTATGACAGCGATCACGTGCTGAGCCGGGGCGAAGTGGGCAAAGTCGGTGTGCCGGTGTGCCATTTGGGCGATATGCGCGCGCTCTTTGACCAAATCCCGCTTGAGCAGATGAACACCTCGATGACGATCAATGCCACCGCGCCGTGGCTGTTGTCGCTCTATATCGCGGTGGCCGAAGAGCAAGGGGCCGATGTCTCCAAGCTGCAAGGCACGGTGCAAAACGATCTGGTGAAAGAATATCTCTCGCGCGGCACCTATATTTGCCCGCCCAAACCCAGCCTCGCGATGATCACCGATGTGGCGGCCTATACCCGCGAAAATCTGCCCAAATGGAACCCGATGAACGTCTGTTCTTACCATTTGCAAGAAGCGGGCGCGACGCCGGAGCAGGAACTGGCCTTCGCGCTTGCCACGGGCATTGCGGTGCTCGATGATCTCAAGACCAAAGTCCCGGCGGACGGCTTCCCGGCGATGGTCGGACGGATTTCCTTCTTTGTGAATGCGGGCATCCGGTTCGTGACCGAGATGTGCAAGATGCGCGCCTTCACTGAGTTGTGGGATGAGATTTGCCGCGAGCGTTACGGGATTGAAGAAGAGAAATACCGCCGCTTCCGCTATGGCGTGCAGGTGAACAGCCTTGGGCTGACCGAGCAGCAGCCGGAAAACAACGTCTACCGGATCTTGATCGAGATGCTGGCGGTGACGCTTTCCAAGAACGCCCGCGCGCGTGCGGTGCAATTGCCCGCGTGGAACGAGGCTTTGGGCCTGCCGCGCCCGTGGGATCAGCAATGGTCACTGCGGATGCAGCAGATCATGGCCTATGAGACCGATTTGCTTGAATATGGCGATCTGTTCGATGGCAACCCGGCGGTGACCGCGAAGGTCGAAGACCTCAAAGCCGGGGCGCGGCAAGAGCTTGAAACGCTCGACGCGATGGGCGGGGCGATTGCCGCCATCGAATATATGAAAGGCCGCTTGGTCGAAAGTAACGCCGCGCGCCTTGGCCGGATTGAAGCCAATGAAACCGTGGTTGTGGGCGTGAACCGCTGGACCGAGGGCGAACCCTCGCCGCTTACCGCAGGCGATGGTGGCATCATGGTCGTCGACCCGGCGGTAGAAGCCGACCAAATCTCCCGGTTGGAAGCATGGCGCGCGGCCCGAGATACAGCCGCTGTTGAGGCCGCTCTTGCGCAACTGCGTGCCGATGCGGCGGCGGGCAAAAACGTCATGCCCGCCTCGATTGCAGCCGCCAAAGCGGGTGTGACCACGGGCGAATGGGCGGGCGTGATGCGCGCAGTCCATGGCGAATACCGTGGGCCAACGGGCGTGTCGCGCAGCCCCTCGAACCGCACGGAAGGGTTGGAAGACATTCGCGCCGCCGTCGACGCCGTTTCCACGCAACTGGGCCGGCGGCTCAAGTTCTTGGTCGGCAAGCCGGGGCTTGATGGGCACTCCAACGGGGCCGAGCAAATTGCCTTCCGCGCGCGCGATTGCGGGATGGACATTTCCTATGAAGGCATCCGCCTGACACCCGAACAAATCGTGGCGCAAGCGCTGGACGAAGGCGCGCATGTGGTCGGCCTGTCGATCTTGTCGGGCTCTCACCTGCCGCTGATTGAGGAGTTGATGGATCGGATGCGTGCCGCTGGCCTGACCCATGTTCCGGTGGTTGTGGGCGGCATCATCCCCGATGAGGATGCGGTGAAACTTAAAGCCTTCGGCGTCGCGCGGATCTACACGCCCAAGGATTTTGAGCTGAACCGGATCATGATGGATATCGTCGCACTCGCCACCCCCAGCGAAGCGGCAGCCTAAAAACCAAATCCCTTTGAGATCGAAAGGCCGCGCCCGGGCGAACCGGACGCGGCCTTTTTCGTCGGCAAAACCTCTTGCGCTTACATCCCCAAAAGTCCGGGTAGCGTCAGCGTGATCGCCGGCACATAGGTGATCAGAACGAGGAAGATCAGCATCGTCAGCAGCCACGGCCAAACGGCCACGGTCAGTTCTGTGATACCCATCTTGGTGATACCGCTCGCCACATAGAGGTTGAGCCCTACCGGCGGGTGACACATGCCGACTTCCATGTTCACAACGATCATGATGCCGAAATGCACCGGGTCAATGCCAAGCCGCACCGCCACCGGGAACAGGATCGGAGCCATGATCAACACGATCGACGAGGGCTCCATGAAGTTGCCCGCTGCCAACAGCAGCACGTTCACGATGATCAGGAACATCCACCAGTTCAGCCCGGCGTCCACCATCCAGTTGCCCAGCGCTTGGGGAATGCCCTCATGCGTCATCAAGAAGGAGAAGAGCACCGCATTGGTGATGATATAAAGCAGCATCGCCGACATGTTGGCCGAGGCCAAAAGCACACGCGGCACATCGCGCAGCGTCAGGTCTTTATAGACGAAGACCGAAATCACGAAAGCATAGACCGCGCTCATCGCCGCTGCTTCGGTGGGGGTAAAGATGCCTGCATAAATCCCGCCGATCACGACGATGATCAGCAACAACCCCCACATGGCTTCGCGAAACGCCGTCCAACGCTCGCGGAAGCTGGCCTTGGGCAGGCGCGGATAGTTGTTCTTGCGCGCCCGATACCAGGTGGTGAAGGCCAGAAAACCGGCCAGCATCATCCCCGGCACCACACCCGCGATGAAGAGCTCACCAACCGAGGCGGCATCGACCACCTCGCCGTCCGGCCCTTCGACCAGCATGCCAGAGGTTGCAACCGCATACATCACCATCACGATCGAAGGCGGGATCAAGATGCCCAGCGCACCCGAGGTGGTGATCACGCCCGCACCAAATTGCTTCGGGAAGCCCTGCGCCACCATAGCGGGCAAGATCACTGAGCCGATGGCGACCACGGTCGCGGGCGACGAACCAGACACCGCCGCAAAGAGCGCACAGGCAAACACGCCCGCCAGCGCCAGACCGCCATGCCAATGCCCAACCGAGGCGGTGGCGAAATTGATCATCCGCTTTGCCACGCCGCCATGGGTGAGGAAGTTGCCCGCCAGAATGAAGAACGGGATCGCCATGATCTCGAACTTCTCAATCCCGGTGAAAAGCTTCAGCGCCACGGTATCAATCGGCACTTCGGTCATGGTGAAAAGGAAGGTCAGCACCGTCAGGCCAAGCGAGATCGAGATTGGCATGCCGGTCAGCATCAGGGCGATCAGCAGCCCGAAAATGATCAAAGCGCTCATCTCACTTGTCCTTTTCTTTTTCGACAAGGTCGCGGGGCGTCAGCGGCGAATGCAGATAGGCATCGCCCAGCTCGTCAATCCCCTCGTCTTCGGTATCCACCCCATCGACATGGCCATGGTCGTGATGCGGCAATTCCCCGGTGCGGGCAAAGCTGACGGCCACTTGCAAGAAGCGGAAGCACATCAGCGAGGAGCCAAGCGGAATGGCGAGATAGACAATCCACATCGGCACTTCGAGATCGGGTGAGATCGAGGAGGCGTAATACATGTGATGGACGAAATTGCCGCCCAGCACCGCGATAATCCCGGTGAACAGCGCGCCAGCCGAGAGCCCAAACAGAATGAAGAACTTCCGTTTCGCTGCATCAAGCCGGTTGATCAGCACGTCAATGCCGACATGGATGCCGGTGCGCACCCCATAAGCCGCACCAAATTTCGCCATCCAAACGAACAGAATGATCGTCAGTTCTTGCGCCCAAACGAGGTTGATATTGCGCAGGCTCAGATAGGCGCTTTTGGCCATGGCTGAGGCCTCGGGCATATCATGCACCCGGAAATAACGAACAAAATCGGCAACGAAGCCAAGAGCGAAACGATGAGTGACCGAGGCAAAGATCAGAACCGTCGCCGTGGCAATCAGCACGGCGATCAGCACTTCTTCGGCCCGGTCGAGGATGCGCAGCATGGCGGCCCCCGTCAGGCAAAGTCATGGGAAAAGGCGGCCCGCGTGGGGCCGCCCGGTGAGTGATGGTTATTCCGCGGTGGCGGCTTTGACGGCGGCGATCGTCTCCGCGCCGATCCGATCCGCCATTTCTTCGTGAACCGGAGCCAAAGCCGCGATCCATTCGGCGCGCTCTTCTTCGGTCAGTTCGTGGAAGGTGGTGGTGCCGGTTTCCATCATCGCGGCCAGCGCCTTGTCGTTTTCTTCTTTGGCGATACCGTTGGCATATTCGGTCGCTTCGGCCATCGCTTTTTCAAGACCAGCGCGCACATCTTCGGGCAGGCCATCCCAGAATTGCTTGTTCACGATCACCGCATAGCCAAGGTAGCCGTGATACGAGAGCGTCGCATCCGACTGCACCTCGTTCATTTTCTGGGTGTACATGTTCGACGGCGGGTTTTCGGTGCCATCCACAACGCCGGTTTGCAGCGCTTGATACACTTCCGAGAACGCCATGACTTGCGGCACCGCGCCCAGCGCGTTCATTTCCGCTTCCAGCACTTTCGAGGATTGAATGCGCATTTTCAGGCCGAGGAAGTCATCCGGCACATGCAGCGGGCTGTTGGCCGACATGACTTTGAAGCCGTTATCCCAATAGGCCAGACCCGCAATGCCTTTATCGGCCAGCTTGTCGAACAGCATTTTGCCAACGTCACCTTGGGTGACTTTGTGCAGCGCGTCATAGCTCGGGAAGATGAAGGGCAGATCGAAGACTTCGAAATCTTGCACGCCGAGCGGGCCGAATTTGGCCAACGAGGGGGCGAGCATTTGCACCGCACCCAGTTGCAGCGCTTCAAGCTCTTCTTTGTCTTTGTAAAGTTGGCTGTTGGGGTAGACCTCCACATCCACCGCACCATCCGTGTAAAGCTCGGCCAGTTCCTCAAACTTCGCCGCGCCTTTGCCTTTGGGCGTGTCGGGCGAGACAACGTGGCTGAACTTGAGCACGATCGGCTCGGCCACAGCCGGGGCGGCAATGGCAAGGGTCAGGGCGGTGGCGCCCGCGAGGGCCCCAAGAATACGACGCGTCAACATATGATTCTCCTCCGTCTCCGCTCTCCTTGGCGGAACGCGCGCCTTATTGCGCAATAATCTTGCGCGGCGCTATTGCGGCTTTCCGCAATCGTTATCCGTGCTATGGGTCGGAAGAAAGGAACGACCGTGGGATTGTTTGGCAAACGCAAGGCCGCCGCCCAGCCTCAGGAGGCCGAGGTTTGGAGTGCGTCTGAGGTGCTGGGGGCACAGCGCGTGGACCTGTTGGCGCTGATCCCGCTGGTGGCAATTGTTGCGCTGGTCGGGCTTGTGGGCACGCTGGTTTTCCTTGTGGCGCAAGCCGATGCCACCCGCGCACGGGCAAAACTGGCAACCGATGCGCTGTGGGTAGAACAGACGCTCAGCTTTCAAATGTCGGTCGATGAAGATCAGCTAGTCCGGCTGGCCTTGGATGCGGCAGGTGGCACGGCGCAAAACCTCCTGAATGCGCGGGCACGGCTTCATATCACCTCAAACCCAGAAACTTTGGGTATTCGCTGGTATGGCGTTGATGGACGGCTTGTGGCCGCGCAGCCCGAAAGCCCTGATCACGGTGAAGGGGCGTTGGCCGCGCAACTTTTGGCCTCTGGCGCGGTTACGGCGCGCCCGGTTTATAGCTCTGTGCGCAATGGGGTCGTGTCGCTCGCGCAGCGCATCTCGGCCAATGGCGGAGTAGTCGTCGCCTCCGTCTCTTTGCCGATGATGCTGGAGCGCCATATCCCTTGGTGGATTGCCGAACAATATGGCGTCCGGGTGACGGATGCCTCTGGCACTTTGGCGGAGCGCGCGCGCCGCCCTGTGGCTGAGGGCGCGCCGTATCATGGGATCAGTTTCGATCCGCCGCTTGCAGGCACCACGCTGGAGATCATGGCCTATGATGCGCCACCAGTGATTGGCCCCTCGGCGCTGATTGCCGCGATTGGGGCGCTTTCCGTCTTTGCCATTTTAGCTCTGGCCGCCCTACATCGCAGCGCCACCCGCCGTCGCAGTGCGGAAGAACGGCTCCATGCCGAAATGGCCTTTCGTCGGGCGATGGAAGAAAGCCTGACGGTGGGCATGCGTGCCAAGGATTTGCAGGGCCGCATTCTTTATGTGAACGCCGCTTTTTGCAAATTGGTGGGCTACACGGCCGAGGAGTTGGTGGGCCGCGCCTCTCCGATGCCCTATTGGGCCTTTGACACAATGGAAGAAACGCTCGCTCGGCAGCGGCAGTTGACCGAAGGGCCAGCCGTGCCGCAAGCCTTTGAAACGCGTTTTCGGCGTGCCGACGGGGTTGAGATAGAGGTGCAGGTCTATGAAGCCCCGCTGATTGATGCGGGGGGCAAGCATCGCGGTTGGATGGGCTCCATCATCGACATCACCGAGGCAAAGGGCGCCGCGCGGCGCGCCCGCGCCCAAGATGAAAGCCTGGCCCGCACCGGGCGCTTGGTGACGTTGGGCGAGATGGCCTCGACCCTGGCGCATGAGTTGAACCAGCCGCTTGCGGCCATTGCCTCTTATGCGGCGGGAGGGCTGAACCTTTTTGAACAGCCCGAGCCCGATATGGGGATGCTGCGCCAAGCGTTTGAAAAGATGGCGACCCAAGCGCGCCGCGCGGGGGAGATTATTCGCAGGGTGCAAGATTTTGTGCGCAAGCGCGCGCCGCAACTTGGCCCGCTTGATTTGCCCGAGGTGGTGGCCGATGCCATTGCGATGATGGCGCCTTTGGCGCGCGAAAACCGGGTGAAGCTATCAAGCGTGATTGCGGGGCAGATCCCGCCCGTCAGCGCGGATCGGATCTTGATCGAACAGGTGTTGGTGAACCTGATCCGCAATGGCATTGAGGCAATGGCGGAGGGGCCGCGCACCGGCCCAGAACTTGAGGTGCGGCTCACCCATGGCGAGAGCATGGTGTTCTTGGAGGTGGTGGACGCTGGGCCGGGGATTTCTGATACTGTGGCCGCCAGCCTGTTTGACCCCTTCACCTCCACCAAATCCGAGGGCATGGGGATGGGGCTGAACATCTGTCGGTCGATTGTGGAATTGCACCACGGGCGGCTCGTCTATCACCCCCGCCCCGAAGGCGGCACAAGCTTCACCTTCACCTTGCCGGTGCACAGCGAAGGAGGCCCTGCATGAGCGACACCGTCCATATCGTCGATGACGAGGAAGGTCTGCGCGACAGCCTGAGCTTTCTTTTTGCCTCGCGCGGGATTGCGGCGCAGGGCTGGCCCTCGGGGGAGGCGGCGCTGGCGGCATGGCCCCTGCCCGATTGTGGCTGCCTCATTCTTGATGTGCGGATGGAGGGGATCTCTGGTCCGCAACTGCTTGATGCGCTGCAAGCGCTGCCCGGCCAGCCGCTCATTCCCCCGGTGATCTTTTTGACCGGCCATGCCGATGTGCCGCTTGCGGTCGAGGCGCTGAAATCGGGTGCTTTTGACTTTGTCGAAAAGCCGTTCAACGACAACCACATCGTCGATATCGCGCTGTCTGCGATGGCGGCCCACGCCGGGCGCTTGGCTGAAGCGCAGGCCCGCGAAGCGGTCGAGGCGCGGCGGGCGAGCCTTTCCGCGCGGGAGGCCGAGGTGATGGAATTGATGCTGGAAGGGCTGATGAACAAGCAAATCGCCGACAGCCTTGGCATTGCCATGCGCACCGTTGAAGTGCACCGCTCGCGCGTGCTCGCCAAGATGGGCGCCCGCAACATTGCCGATCTTGCCCGAATGATTTCTTAATTTCGGAAAGTTGCAAAGCTGCTGTTAAAACTCATTTCTTTGCCGCCGAAAGCCAGCCCAATTCTGCCGAGGTCGTCAGTTTCGGCACATAATCGGCGCTGATCCAGCCTTTGAATTTGTCTTTCGACACCTGCTTGAAGAGCGCCTTAAGGTCCAGCCCATCGCTACCGGGCGTTGACCTGTCTGGGGCCGCAGCAAGGCGGATCAGTTTTACCTGCGGCGCAAAGCGCTCCCAAAGCGCCAACGGCGCTGCGCCCAAGGCCACCGCTTCGCAAGTATCGAGCAAAAGGCCAAGGTTGGGCTGCGAGACGGCGTCAAGCACCTCGGCCAGCTGATCATAACCCGTCAGAAAGTCGCCGCTCGCATAGGGGGCTATCGCGAACACGCGTTTGGGCGCGGCATCGCAGGCCCAGCGCAGATTTTCGACCAAGGTTGCGAAATCGCCCTCCGGCCCCGCGCGCAACTCGACCACGGCCGGTTTAAGCACATCAGCATAGCGCGCCATGCGTTTGAAATCGC
This sequence comes from Rhodobacter aestuarii, assembly GCF_900156655.1. Classification (GTDB taxonomy): domain Bacteria; phylum Pseudomonadota; class Alphaproteobacteria; order Rhodobacterales; family Rhodobacteraceae; genus Rhodobacter; species Rhodobacter aestuarii. The sequence continues at coordinate 41,188 of NZ_FTOG01000016.1, forward strand.
GCTGAAACCGATCTTGCCCATCACGTGCCGCTGCAAAGCCGGGCAATGCGCCAGTATAATTGGGGGGCGGCGCCTGCATGGAGGTGAATACAAGCCCGTTCATCACCAGACGGTCGCGCAAATCCTGCACTGGCCCATCATAGGGGGCGGGCAAGCTGATACCACTAAACCCCGCCGCCTGCGCCGCGCCAAACCGCGCCGGTTCGGGCAGTTCCAAAAACAGCGTGGACAAATCCGCCGCCAAGCGCAGCCGCATTTACAAATCCGCCATCCGGGTGATCGGGAAGAACACACCGCCCGAGGTGAGGCCGAGCCAATCTTCGCCCTCATGCGGCACGGGCTCGGCGATATCTACCAACCTATAGAAGGTTTTGCGGTCAATCCGCGCCTCAAGCCCACGGCGCACATGCACATAGGGGCGCGGCTCGCCATCGCTTGCAAATTGGACCCGGATCGGGTTTTCCGGCCCCGCGGTGACCGTATCGCCCACATTGGTGGTAAAGGTCAGATCGCTGCCCTCGGCCACGCAATCCACCGCGATAAAGGGCGCATCCTCGACCCGGATACCCACCTTTTCCACCGGGGTGACAAGGAAATACTTGCCCTCTTCCAGCTTCAGGATCGAAGCGAAAAGCTTCACCAAAGCCTCGCGCCCCATCGGCGTGCCTTGGTAAAACCACGTTCCATCGGTGCGGATTTCCATATCGAGATCGCCACAAAAGGGCGGGTTCCACAAATGCACGGGCGGCGGGCCTTTTTTGCTAGCGGCACGGGCGGCTGCGGCCAGCCCATCGGCATTTGGCGCGGGCTTCACGGTGTTTTGTGTCTCAGATCTATCCGTCATCGGCTCTTTGCGGTTGGGGAAAGGGCAGTTACATGTTTTCCTGATCCTATCGCGCAATCGGAGCCCTGTCATGAGTGAGACCGAAACCCTCGTCGCCGACATTGACCACCTCGGCACGAAGCTGGCCATGGCCCGTGCCTCGGTCAACCGCCGTTTTATTGGGCAGGAACGGGTGGTTGAGCTGACGCTCGCCGCGATGCTGTCGGGCGGGCATGCGCTGCTGGTGGGCCTGCCGGGTCTGGGCAAAACCATGCTGGTGGATACGCTTGCCACCGTTATGGGCCTTGCGCCAAGCCGCATCCAATTCACGCCCGACCTGATGCCCGCCGATATTTTGGGCTCTGAAGTGCTTGAAACCGCCGCCGATGGCAGCCGCGCGTTTCGCTTTTTGGAAGGGCCGATCTTTTGTCAGCTTTTGATGGCGGATGAGATCAACCGTGCTAGCCCCCGCACGCAATCAGCCCTTTTGCAGGCGATGCAAGAACGCGAGGTGACGGTAGCCGGGGTGCATCGCCCGCTGGGCCCGCCCTTCCATGTGCTCGCGACGCAAAACCCGATTGAACAAGAAGGCACCTATCCGCTGCCCGAGGCGCAGCTGGACCGGTTCTTGGTGCAGGTGGATGTCGAATATCCGACCCGCGCCACCGAGCGTGATATTTTGCTCGCCACCACAGGCGTGGAAAGCGCCGAAGCCGTGCAGGTGTTTACCGCCGAGGAATTGATCGCCGCACAAGCTTTGGTGCGGCGGATGCCGGTGGGCGATACCGTTGTGGAAGCGATCCTTGATCTGGTGCGCGCTTGTCGCCCCGGCGAGCCAGAGGCCCGCACCATCGCCCGCGATGCCTTGGCTTGGGGGCCGGGGCCGCGCGCGGCGCAGGCGCTGATGCTCACCGTGCGGGCGCGCGCGCTCCTGAATGGCCGTTTGGCCCCCTCGGTTGCCGATGTGGCGGCGCTGGCGCGGCCCGTGCTCAGCCACCGCATGGCGTTGACCTTCGCGGCCCGGGCACGCGGCGAAACGCTGTCTGCCATCATCGCGCGGATCGTCACCGAAGTGCTCGGCGATGCCGCCGAGGATGCTGCGTGAGCGACCCGGTGCAGGACGCGGCGGCGCGCGATCTGCGCCGTGCCGCCGAGACAGAGGCCGCCGCGCTGCCCGCCTTGCTGATCGCGGCAGAGCATTTGGCCAATACGGTGCAGATGGGCGGGCATGGCCGCCGCCGCGCGGGTGCGGGCGAGGAATTCTGGCAATACCGCCCCGCCCATTCGGGCGACGCCGCGCGGTTTGTGGATTGGCGCCGCTCGGCCCGGTCAGACACGCAATTCATCCGCGAGCGCGAGATGCAAAACGCGCAATCGCTGCATCTTTGGGTCGATCCGGCCAATTCGATGCGCTTCACCGGTGCAGCCACGGGCCGTGCTGCCCGGCCCGAAAAACGCGACCGGGCGCAGGTGTTGGCACTGGCACTCGGCATCTCGGCCTTGCGAGCTGGCGAACGCGTAGGGCTTGCAAGCCCGCTTGCCCCGCCGCGCCCCGGCAAGGCGCATTTGCTGACCTTGGCGCAAGCACTCACCGCGCAGTCGAGTGAGGCGGATTACGGCACGCCCGATCTGAGCGCCGTCGCGCCGCAGTCTGAGGTGGTGCTGATTTCCGATTTTCTAGGTGATCCAGCCGCGATTGAAGCGGCGCTCACGGGTGTGGCCGAGCATGGGGTAAAAGGCGCACTCTTGCAGGTTTTGGACCCGGCAGAGGAAGACTTCCCCTTTGACGGGCGCACGATCTTCACCTCGATGGCCGGCGCAGTGCGGTTTGAAACCCGCGAGGCGGCGGGGCTGCGCGCGCGCTACCGCGAACGCTTGGCCGAACGGCGCGACAGATTAGAAACGCTTGCCGCCCGCGCGGGCTGGGCCTTTTCCACCCATCACACCGGCGCCCCCGCGCAATCGGCGCTTTTGTGGCTGCATGGCGCGCTTGGGGGGGCTTGGCGATGATGGCGCTTGGCCCCTTGGGCTTCACCGCCCCTTGGTTGCTTTTGGGCTTGGCCGCGCTGCCCGCGCTATGGTGGCTGTTGCGCGCGGTGCCGCCTGCGCCTATCAAGCGCCGCTTTCCCGGCGTTGTTCTGCTTTTGGGCCTGCCCGATGAAGAGACACAGGCCGAACGCACGCCGTGGTGGCTTTTGGCCTTGCGGATGCTTGCCTTAGCGGCGGCAATCATTGGCTTTGCGGGTCCGGTGCTCAACCCCGAGCCCGTGCAAACCGCCCGCGGCCCGCTTTTGATCTTGGTGGATGGCAGTTGGGCCTCGGCGCGCGATTGGCCGCGCCGGGTGGAGCGGATGACCCGCGCCTTGGATGAGGCGGCCGCAGCCGGGCGTCCGGTGGCTTTGGTGAACCTTTCCGACCCACCGCCCGCGCCGCCCCCCTTTGCTGAGGCAGCAGATCTGCGCCGCAGCTTGGCCGGGGTGAAACCGCAGCCTTGGGAACCCGCGATTGAGACCGCGCCGGAAAGCTTTTTGCCTGAGGGAAACTTTGACACGCTGTGGCTTTCCGACGGGCTGAACCGCATGGGCCGGGGCGCGTTGTTGCGCGCGGTTACGCAGCGCGGCATGGTCAAGGTCTGGCAACCCGGCACGCCGGTTTTGGCACTGGGCGCGGCGGCGGTGGAGGGCACGCAATTGCGCGTGCCGCTTTTGGCCAGCACGCCAATCACCCAACCGCTGGAAGTGGTGGCCTATGGCACCGACCCATCGGGGGCAGAGCGCGAGCTGGCGCGGGTTGACGTGGGTGTTCAGGCCGACGGCACAGGCGAGGCGCTCGTTGCTTTGCCGCCCGAATTGCGCAACCGCATCAGCCGGTTTGAGATTGCGGGCCAACGCAGCGCCGGGGCGGTAAGCCTTACCGACGATGCGCAAAAGCGCCGCAAGGTCGCGCTGATTTCCGGCTCTACCGCGCGCGAAGGGCTCGAACTGCTCGCCCCCACCCATTACCTGCGCCAAGCCCTCGCCCCGAGCGCGGATTTGATCGAGGCGACGCTGTCAGACGCGCTTTTGACGAAACCCGATGTGATCATTCTCGCCGATATCGGCGATGTGGCCGAGGCGGATCGTGTCGCCGAATGGTTGGAAGAGGGGGGGCTCTTGATCCGCTTTGCCGGGCCGCGCCTTGCAGCCTCGGATATCACCAATAACTCTCTCTTGCCTGTCTCTCTGCGTCAGGGCGGGCGCTCCATCGGCGGCACCATGAGTTGGGGTGAGCCGCGCCGAATTGCCCCTTTTGCCGAGGGCTCCCCCTTTTCGGGGTTGGTTGTCCCCGAAGAGGTCACGGTGCGCGAACAGGTAATGGCAGAGCCCGGCCCCGACCTTGGCGCGCATACGATTGCCGCGCTCGCCGATGGCACGCCGCTGGTGACGCGTTCGGCCTTTGGGCAGGGCGAGATTGTTTTGTTCCACGTTACGGCCAATGCCGAATGGTCGAACCTCCCGCTTTCGGGCCTTTTTCCGCAAATGCTGGAGCGGCTTTCGGTGTTGGCGCGTCCGGTCGCCCCATCGGCAGAAGATTTGGCCGGGCAGATATTCACGCCGCTCAAACGGCTTGATGGGTTTGGGGCGCTCTCCACCACCGAGGCGGCGGCGGGCGTGAAGGGGGAGGATTTGGCCGAGGGGCCACCCGGCCCCGACCTGCCGCCGGGGCTTTATGGGGCCGAGGGGCGGGTTTTGGCGCTAAACGCTTTGCCGCCGGGGCGCCAGCTTGCGCCCGCCACTTGGCCCGCAAATGTGGTGCTGGAGGCCGAGGGCAGCGCACGCCAAACCGCGCTGCAAGCACCGCTTCTTCTGGCCGCGCTGCTCGCCCTGTTGCTTGATGCGCTCGCCACGCTCTCCCTGTCTGGACGGTTGCGCGGTGCGCGGGTGGCGGTGCTTGTTGCGCTGGCGCTTGGCCTTGCGCCGATAGATAGTCCCGCGCAGGAAGCGATGGACGAGGCCCGCGCGATTGCTGCCGCTGATAATGTTGTGCTGGCCTATATGCCCTCGGGCGATGCGCAGATGGATGATATCTCAAACGCGGGGCTGCGGGGTTTGAGCCAAATTCTGACCCGGCGCACCACAGTGGAGCCTTCGGCCCCGATGGCCGTCGATTTGGAAAGTGATGATCTGGCGCTTTTCACACTGATTTATTGGCCGATCAACGCCGCCTCGCCCAGCCCCTCGCCTGCGGGATATGCCAAGCTAAATCGCTTTTTGCGTGGCGGTGGGATGATCTTATTTGATACCCGCGATGCCGATCTTTCGGGCTTTGGCACCGCGACCGAGGCAGGGCAAAGGTTGCAAGCGTTGGCCGCGCCGCTCGATATTCCGCCGCTTGCCCCTTTGCCGGCCGACCATGTGCTGACGCGGGCGTTTTATCTGCTGCAAACCATGCCGGGGCGTTACGATGGGCCGATCTGGGTGGAAGCCGCGCCGCTTGATGCCGAACAGGCGGAGGGCATGCCATTTCGAAACCTCAATGACGGGGTGACGCCCGTAGTGATTGGCGGCAATGACTGGGCCGCCGCTTGGGCCGTTGGCGAAACCGGGCAGCCGACCTTCCCGGTGGGGCGCGGCTCAGCAGGTGAGCGGCAGCGCGAGATAGCCTATCGTTTCGGGGTGAATTTGGTGATGCATGTGCTGACCGGCAATTACAAATCCGATCAGGTGCATGTGCCTGCGCTGCTAGAAAGGCTGGGGCAATGATGGGCGGCACACTCACCTTTGCGCCGCTGTTGCCTTGGCCTGTTTTGGCGGCGGTCGCCACGTGTGCAGCATTCCTACTGCTTTTCGCACTGTGGCGGGGCTTGAATGGCTGGGCCTTGCGTGGGTTGGCGGTCTTGGCGCTTTTTGGCGCACTGGCACAACCCTCGATCCAGACCGAGGAAGAGACGCCACTGTCCGATATTGTGCTGTTGGTCGATGACCGGTCAGCCTCACAAACGCTGCCGGGGCGTGAAGATCAAACCGATGCAGCCCTGCGCCGGATCGCGGCGGAAATTGCCGTACTCCCCAATACTGAACTGCGCCGCGCCACCGTGCCCGATGATCTGGGCAATGCAGGCACGCTACTGGGCGCGACGCTGACGGAAGCGCTCGCCGCAGAGCCGCGCGGGCGCGTTGCGGGGGTGGTTGTGGTTTCCGATGGGCGGCTGCACGACCCCGAAGCGCTCCCTGATGTGCCTGCACCGCTGCATTTGCTGCTTACCGGGCGCGCGCGGGATTGGGACCGGCGGTTGGTCATTCAAACTGCACCCGCCTTTGGCATTATTGGCGAGGAAACCACAATCCGGTTGCGGATCGAAGATAGTGGCGCGGTGCCTGCCTCGGTTGGGCAAATGGCAATGCTGACCATTGCCATCGATGGCGGGCAGTCGCGGCAATATACGGTTGAGGTGGGCCAAGATTTGGAACTGCCCTTGGTGTTGGAGCATGGCGGGCAGAATGTGGTGCAATTCACCTTGGCCGAAACGCCGGGCGAATTGACCACGCGCAACAATGCCGCCGTGGTGCAAATAAACGGGGTGCGGGACAGGTTGCGGGTGCTTTTGGTCTCGGGCCAGCCCCATGCGGGCGAGCGCACATGGCGCAACCTGCTGAAATCCGATGCCGGGGTGGATTTGGTGCATTTTACCATTTTGCGCCCGACCGAAAAACATGATGGCACGCCTGTCTCCGAACTTTCGCTGATCGCCTTCCCGACGCAGGAACTGTTTTTGGAAAAGATCGACCAGTTCGATCTGATCATCTTTGACCGCTATGCCGCGCGGGGCATTTTGCCAGCCGCCTATTTCGAAAATATCCGCGCTTATGTAGAGCGTGGCGGCGCGGTTCTGGTTTCTGCCGGGCCGGAATTTGCGACGGTGGAAAGCCTGTGGCAAACGCCGCTCGGCACGATTTTGCCCGCACGGCCCACGGGGCGGGTGTTCTCCGAAGGGTTCCTGCCGCGTCCGACCGAACTTGGCCTGCGCCATCCGGTGACGGCGGGGCTTGAGGCGGCGCCGCCGGTTGAAGGCGACCAAGACGCCCCGCATTGGGGCCGCTGGCTGCGCCAGATCGCGCTGGCCCAACCCACCGGCGAGGTGGTGATGAAGGGGCTCAACGACAGTCCGCTCTTGGTGCTGTCGCGCGCGGGCGAGGGGCGCGTGGCGCTTTTGGGCTCTGATCACGCATGGCTCTGGGATCGCGGTTTTGAAGGCGGAGGCCCGCAACTCGAACTTCTGCGCAGGATTGCCCATTGGGCGATGAAGGAACCCGATCTGGAGGAAGAGGCGCTACAGGCCGAGGTGGAGCCGGGCACACTGTCGCTTTCGATCACGCGCCGCACGATGCAAGACAGCATTGGCCCGCTAACGATTACGGGGCCGGATGGGGAAAGCGAAACCCTGACCTTGCCAGAGGTGGAGCCGGGTCGCTTTGCGATGCTTTGGGAGGCCCCAAGCGCCGGGCTTTATCGGCTGACCCAAGATGACCTTGAGCGCGTTGTGGCGCTTGGCCCCGCCAGCCCGAAGGAATTTGAAAACCCGGTGGCTTCGGGCGAAGACATGGCGGTGGTTCTGGCCGCCACGGGCGGTGCAGAAAAGGCGGTAGAGGATGGCATTCCAGCCTTGCGGCGCGTGAACGCGGGGCGGCCTGCCTTTGGTCGCGACTGGATCGGCATCACACCGCGCGAGGTGTATGATGTGACCGATATTCGCCGTGATGCCTTGTTGCCCGGTTGGGCGTGGCTCTTGCTTGCCGCAGGCTTCAGCGTCGCCGCATGGCTGCTGGAAGGCCGCCGTAAACGTTTAGCGGCTTAACGTAGGCCGATCTCAGACAGCATAGTTTGCAATTCGCGCGGCAGGGGCTCTTCGCGCGCGGTGCTGGTGCGCAAATCTTGCGGCGCGTCCGTGCCCGGAAAATAGCGCCAGCCTTGGAACGGGCGGCGCGGCACGGCCTCGGTGCGGATCACGTTTTTATCAAGCACAAAGGCGCAGCGCGTGACGCCATCCGCCCCGGTCACGGGTTGCAGATCCAAAATCTGCTGACGCGCCAGAATCACCCCTTTGATCACCCAGTAAAGCGAGCCCCCCGCCAGCACCTCATCGGCGCGTTTCGGCCACATCCGCGTGACATGCACCGCAGAACCCGCGCCAAAATGCGCCTTTTGCCAGTTGATCAGGTCTTCAACGCTTTCTGCCCCAACACAGAGTTTGAGGATATGCAGCGCTTCGGTATGGTTTTCGGGCATTTCGTCTTTCCCCTTCGGACGATCCACAATATAGGGGCCCCTCGCCAAGGGCAACGCGTTGACCCACTTGGCCCCAAACTCTATCTTATCCGTTCCCCAAGCCGCCCCGAGGATGCCCCGATGAGCCGTTTTTCTGCCCCTATCGCTGAACAGATCTGGGACATGAAATATCGTTTGAAAGAGGCAGATGGCGCCCCCATCGACGCCTCTGTCGAAGACAGCTGGCGGCGTGTGGCACGCGATCTGGCCTCGGTCGAAACCGATCCTTCCGCTTGGGAGCCGCGCTTCTACGCTGCGCTCGAAGATTTCAAATTCCTGCCTGCGGGGCGGATTTTGGCCGGCGCGGGCACCGGGCGCTCGGTCACGCTTTTCAACTGCTTCGTCATGGGCACGGTTCCCGACTCGATGGGCGGCATTTTTGACATGCTCAAAGAAGCCGCGCTGACGATGCAGCAAGGTGGCGGCATCGGCTATGATTTCTCTACCATCCGTCCGCGCGGGGCGGCGGTGCAGGGTGTCGCGGCGGATGCCTCTGGCCCGCTTTCGTTCATGGATGTCTGGGATGCGATGTGCCGCACCATCATGTCGGCGGGCTCGCGCCGTGGCGCGATGATGGCGACAATGCGCTGTGACCACCCCGATATTGAAAGCTTCATCACCGCCAAGCAAGATTCGGCCCGGCTGCGGATGTTCAACCTCTCGGTGCTGATCACCGATGCCTTCATGGAAGCGGTCAAAGCCGATGGCCCGTGGGAGCTGACCTTCGGCGGCAAGGTCTACCACACCATTCAGGCGCGCGATCTGTGGAACAAGATCATGCGCGCCACCTATGATTTCGCGGAACCCGGGGTGATTTTCATCGACCGGATCAACGCGATGAACAACCTCAACTATCTTGAGCAGATCTGCGCCACCAACCCCTGTGGCGAACAACCGCTGCCGCCCTATGGTGCCTGCCTTCTGGGCTCGATCAATCTTGCGCGGCTGGTGTCTGCGCCGTTCACCGAAGCCGCGGCTTTGGATGAAACCGCCCTTGATGAATTGGTCCGCACCGCTGTGCGGATGATGGACAATGTGGTGGATGCCTCGCGCTTCCCGCTGCCGCAACAAGCCGAAGAAGCGCGCAACAAGCGCCGCATTGGGCTTGGCGTGACGGGCCTTGCCGATGCGCTGCTGATGCTCGGCCTGCGTTACGGCTCCGATGAAGCTGCCGCGCAAACCGAGGCTTGGATGAAGCTGATCGCCCGCGCCTCTTACCTTGCCTCCGTCGATATGGCGAAAGAGAAGGGGGCCTTCCCGCTCTTTGACGCAGAGAAATACCTCGCCTCCGGCAATATGATGCAGATGGATGACGACGTGCGCGACGCCATCGCCACGCACGGTATTCGCAATGCGCTTTTGACCTCAATCGCGCCCACCGGCACGATCTCGCTTTACGCGGGCAATGTCTCGAGCGGCATCGAGCCAGTCTTCGCCTATGCCTACACCCGCAAGGTGCTGCAAAAAGACGGTTCGCGCACCGAAGAGGAAGTGGTCGATTACGCCGTGCAAATGTGGCGCGACCTGAAGGGCGATGCGCCGCTGCCCGATCACTTCGTCAACGCGCAGACGCTTGCGCCGATGGACCATGTGAAAATGCAGGCCGCCGCGCAGAAATGGATCGATTCGAGCATTTCGAAAACGATCAACTGCCCGGAAGACATTTCCTTTGATGCGTTCAAAGACGTTTATATGGCGGCCTTTGAAAGCGGCTGCAAAGGCTGCACCACCTACCGCCCGAATGATGTGACCGGCTCCGTTCTCACAGTTTCGGAAAACTCGGAAAAAGCGCCAGAGGCCGACAAAGGCGCCGAGGTGGTTTATCTGACCGAACCGCTGGGCCGGCCCGCCGCGCTGGAAGGCGCGACCTACAAGCTGAAATGGCCCGGCTCGGAGCATGCGATCTACATCACCGTGAACGACATTGTGCAGGGCGATCACCGTCGCCCGTTTGAAGTCTTCATCAACTCCAAAAACATGGAACATTTCGCCTGGACCGTCGCGCTGACGCGGATGATCTCGGCGGTGTTCCGGCGTGGCGGTGACGTGAGCTTTGTCGTGGAAGAGCTGAAAGCCGTGTTTGACCCGCGCGGCGGGGCGTGGATGCAGGGGCAGTATATCCCCTCGATTTTGGCGGCCATTGGCGGCGTGATTGAGCGCCACCTCATCTCGACCGGCTTCATTGCAGGCGAGGGAATGGGGCTGAAAAGCGATCCGCGTGCTGAGGTGATGACCATCGGCGAAGCCCCCCGCGGCCCCGCATGCCCCTCTTGTGGGTCCTATGCGATGCGCAAAGTCGAAGGCTGCATGACCTGCGCCGATTGCGGCCATTCGAAGTGCGGGTGAGCGGTCGATAGGCCAAAAGTCTGTAGGACCCACTAAATCTTGGCCATTTCCGGGGTAATTTGTCCATTCCGGCACAGGATTAATGACCATCGGCTGCGCTGTAGTCGGTGGTTTCTTTTTGTATCAATGGCTTGCGTATTTGGTTGTTTTGCAGCGTTCGATGCATCGTCGTTGCGCCCCGCCTTGGTGGGCGCCGTTGACGGCTAGCCCTGCTTTCGGCATCCCTCAGGGCCAATCCGGCCGGGTTCTTTCCAACTTCCCCCTCATGCAGAGCCTCTGCGCGAGGGCATGGCGCGCTGCGCCTGAAAGGACCTCCATGACGAAGATCAAGTTCATCAATGCCCGCTTCGCCGATCCAAACGAGGACGAACTCGCCATCAAGCGTCGCTTCGAATGGCACCTGCGCACGCTCCGTGCGATTCGGAACGGCGTGTCTCCGAAGGTGCCGGGAGACTTTGAAGATGAGTTGCGCTGGAACGAAGATCTCTTCGCCATACCGCTCTCAGAAAATGACCGCAGCAAGGTGATGCGCCGCGCGCGCGGGGTGCCATGCGCGCAGCCCTGACAGCCGCAACCACCCCTCGCGCGACTGGCTCAAGGCCTTTGCCGCGGGCATCGCGCCGCTACTGGCCGAAGGCGAGCGGATCGTCGGCGAGAACCTTTATGCGCGCCATTCGGTGGGCTACGACGCGCTGCTCGCGTGGTTTCTGGGCTTTGCCTGGATCCTCGACGACGCGGTGCAACCCTGGGATCTGACCCTGCTGCGCTTCGAGGAATTGGGCATCATCCCGGTGCCGACGCTCTGGCGCGGACCTTGGCGGGCGGGACTTTTTGAAACCATCGCGGCGGGGCTTGATCTAGCCCGGCAGGAGGGCTTCGTCGCGCGCGTGGCAGCGGCCTTCCCCGAAGCCGAGATGCCGCGCCGGATGGGCAAATATGTCCGCGCGGGCCATGTGCAAAGCGAAACGCACTGGATGCAGACGGCGCTGGTGCCGAACGGGCTCAAAGGCGCATGAGGATCGGACGCGTGGCCCTGCATCTGGCGCTGGCCGCTGTTCTGACGGTGCTGACGCAGCTGGGCGGGCTGGCGTGGCTGATCAGCCGTCTGTTTCGCCGCAAGTTCCTTGCCTTTGCGATTCTTTATGCCGGGCTTTGGCTGGGCGCGCTGATGATCGCGCCGCTTTTCGGGCGGGTGCCGATCACCTGCCACGGCGATGGCCCGCTGGTGATGCGCTCCTGGGTCTTTTGCCTTGCGAACCGCAATTACGTTGCCCACGATCTGCGGGACGCCGCCACGGACATGGCGGCAAAGATGGCCCGGGCCCATCCCGGCACCGTGACCCTTGCGCTGGATGGCAACTTCCCGTTTCTGAACGGATTTCCGCTGCTGCCGCATCTGTCGCACCGCGATGGTCGCAAGCTTGATCTTGCGTTTTACTATGCGGACCAAGGCCGCTACCTGCCGGGGCAGACCCGGTCGCCCCTGGGCTATTTCGCCTTCGAGCCGGGGGAAAGCACTTGCCCGCCGCGCTTTCCGACGCTGCGCTGGGATCTGCCCTGGCTGCAACCGCTCTGGCCCGATTACGCCCCTGAACCCGAACGGATGCGCCTTGCGCTGCGGCTTTTGTCGCGCGATCCGCGGATCGGCAAGATTTTCCTTGAACCGCATCTGGCGGCGAAATTCGGATCCGGCGCGCCGAAGATCCGCTTTCAGGGCTGCGCCGCCGCCCGGCATGACGACCACATCCATATCCAGTTGTAAGATCTGCGCGCTCAGCGGGCGGGTTTGGCCAGCGATGTCAGCCGCCGAGTCAGCGCCACAACGGCCAGACACAGCCCGATGACCAGACAAAGGCCCAGTTCAACCCAATCCAGCCCGGCAAAACCGCCATTGAGTTTTGCAAAGCCGAAGCCGACGCAAAGCGTGGTCAGAAAATTGACGGCCCGCTGTGACGAGGCCGATTTCGGGATCAACAGTGAAAAGGCCAGAAACCCGATCACGACAGCGGCGCTCAGGCCCCAGTCAAGACCCTCCGACAGGCTGATGCCGCCAGTGCCCACGTTCACCAGCGTGGTCCGAACACGCTCCGGGTCATTGGAAAACAGATCGCGCAGAAACACGCCCGATTGCTGATAAAGCTACCGCCGCAACGGGGCGGTGACAAGGTGAAGCCCAACCGCCAGCGCGATCGGCAGAAAGAACAGCAGCAGATGTCGAAAGACAAAACCCATCTTGCCCCCGGACCGCTCAGCCAAGCGCGTCGATCGCCGCCGCCAGCTTCATCACATCGGCCGCATAGAACCCGGCGGCATTGATGCAGTTCGTTTCCAGCAGTTTCAAGCTGGTCTCGGTGCGGCAGATATCCATGACATAGGCCGTCGCATAGCCCGGGTTCAGCCGCGCAAGATCTTGGGCAAAAGCCAATGCATTCGCGTCGATTTCGGGCCGATAGGTCACGCGGTCGCCTTCCTTGTAAAGCGAGAAGGTGACGACCTCGCCTGCGACGATCCAGATCCGCCATTCCTTCAAGATACGTACCGGTTGCGTCAGCATCATCCGCGTTTCAGGGCGCAGCGAGCCGTGCGGGATTTCATCGGGGTCGAGCGTCATCACCTTGCGGGCAATTTCGAGGATTTCGGACGCGGGGCGGACCTTGCCCGCCTGTTCCTTGCCATCCGCGACAGGGCGGATGAACCAGAGCCGCCCTTCATCGCCCAATTTTCCATCGCCCTGTGCCCCGTCGCCCACTCCCTCGGCGATCTCGCGCACGGTGCAGAATTTGGCGCCCGACCCGTTGAGCAGATAGGCGCCCCAAGCGGTTTCTTCCACGAAAGGGCGGATCGTGAACACACCCGGAGAGAGTCCCTTGGCCCGGGCATACCGCCAAAGCGTATAGGCGCCGAACAGCACCACCGCGTTCGGGTTGCGCACCTCAGGCTCGGGGATCAGATCGCCGACGAAGGGCACGACCTTGTGCCAGGAATAGGCGATCCCCAACCGGTCAAGCGCGTGAGCCAGTTTCTCCATGTCGTCGAAGTGCTGCAAGATCCACTGCATCGGTTTCGGGCCTCCGCCCTACAAAGGCAACGCGCAAGGCCCCGTTAATAGCACCCGCAGCCCGCAGCGTCACGATCCCTTGGGAAAAGACCGAATCCGATCTGCGGCGGGATGGCACAAACCCGTTCGGGCGCCCGTAGTCGGCTGAACCGCCCTTTCTGGAAAGCTCGAGAATGTCTTGTCTGGTGGTGCGGCGTCGCTGAAGATCGAGGCAACGACAAGCATATTGATGTTAGCGGCATCGGTTGCGCACTGCCCCAAACCCAACGCCCGTACCCTGCGCGGCTCAACCTGCCGCAGTTGACAATAGTCTTCGATCGACCCGAGCGTCCTGTGCCAATGGGCAGGACTGGCGGCGGCGAGAACCATTTGGCCTACCATCTGTCAAGGACGTCTATCATACCTGTGCCTGCAATCACGATGAACGCTGCAAAGAGAACAAGCCCGTGGCGGCCAAGGCGAAGAAATTCATCATGAGGGGGCGCGGTGTCGAGACCGGCCTAATCGTCGAGGCCGCGGCCCAGAAGTTCTTCGAAAGCAACGCGACCTATCGGATGGAACGGCGATTGTCCAACAGCAACATCAACCTGTCCCGCCAGGCCATCGGCCGGAACATCGCCCAATCGCCCCCTTCGCGTTCGTCTTTGTCATTTTTGTTTTTCGTTGCGCGCTGGCCACACCTCTCAGTGCGCTCCATCTGCTTCCAGAGTGCTTCCAGTGTTGTTTTCGCAACGCAAAAGGCCCCGCGATTTGCGGGGCTAGGTCATTGATTCTAGCTTGGATTTTTTGGTTGCGGGGGTAGGATTTGAACCTACGACCTTCAGGTTATGAGCCTGACGAGCTACCGGGCTGCTCCACCCCGCGCCGGTGTTTTGTGGC
>NZ_FTOG01000007.1 GCF_900156655.1 Rhodobacter aestuarii
ATCGCAGCCGTCAGCGTCGTCTTGCCGTGGTCAACGTGACCGATCGTGCCGATGTTGACGTGCGGTTTGTTCCGTTCAAACTTTGCCTTTGCCATTTCCGGGCGCCTCTGGTTCGGGGGCCGGCGTCGGCCCAATGTGACATGGCGCGTTCCCTATTGCTGAAACGCAGAAAAATCAAGCCCGGTTCGTGGGTTCATGCTGCGACGAAAGGCGAAAAATTCCCTTTGGAATACGGGCGCAGAGCCATTTTGCACGAGAGCGTTTCCGACATCAAAGGCGCGCCGATATTTGTGACAGAAACGTCGCAAAGAACGGGGCTCTGTTTTTCGCGACGAAAAGGGATTCTCACACGCGGAGTAGCCCCACCCAAGGCGCAGCTTTGGATGGGGTGGGATGCCGTGGGAGGGCGCGTGAGCGCCCGTCCCCTCAAGTGAAGCGGTTGTCGCGCGGGAAGCCGCGCGGGGCCATCCGGCCCGCACTCGCACGTTTGGCTTGCCATTCAGCAAGGTCCGGTTCGGTCCGGGTGCGGCCTGCCGGATCTTTCCAGCTCAGCCCCTCGGCCAATGCGAAGGTGATCGCATCGCTCAGGCCACCGTCTTTGTATTTTTGCAATCGCACGCCTTTGCCGCGCGCCATTTCGGGCAGTTCGGAAAGCGCGAAGACCAGCATTTTGCGGTTTTGCCCGACGCAGGCGACCGTATCGCCCGAGACAAGGCGGCACACCTGCGTGCGTGCGCCTTCGGCCATGTTGAGCACCTGCTTGCCGGTTCTGGTGGAGGCGATCATCTCTTCGCCCGGCACCACGAAGCCATCACCGTCGGAGGAGGCGAGCAGGTATTTCTGCCCCGCTTTGGGCAACAGCACATGGGTGATTTCCACCTCATTGGGCAAATCCAGCATCAACCGCACTGGTTCGCCCATACCGCGCCCACCGGGCAAGTTGGCGCCCAAAAGCGTCCACGCGCGCCCGTTCGAACCCATCAGAACAATCCGATCCGTGGTCTCGGCATGCAGCGCAAAGGCCAGCCCGTCGCCGTCTTTGAACTTCACCTCGGCGTCGAGCGGTTGGTGGCCTTTCATCGCCCGAACCCACCCCATTTTGGAGAGGATCACGGTGATGGGCTCGCGCTCGATCATCGCTTCAATCGGCACCTCGGCCACTTCGCCCGCTTCGGCAAAATCGGTCCGACGGGCACCGGCTTTGGTTCCTTTGCCATAGGCTTTGCGGACCTCGTTCAGCTCAGACGAAATCTTTTTCCATTGCGCTTTTTCGGAGGCCAGAAGCGCCTCGAGCCCCTCTTGCTCTTTCAGGAGCGCATCGCGCTCGGCGCGCAATTCCAGTTCTTCGAGCTTGCGCAGGCTGCGCAGGCGCATGTTCAAGATAGCTTCGGCCTGCACCTCGGTCAGATGCACGGGCGGGCCTGCATCTTTCGCCCAATTTTCGGCGATCAAGCTGGCTTTCGGGTCATCTTCGGTGCGGATGATCTCAATCACCCGATCAAGGTTCAGGAAGGCGATGATATAGCCTTCGAGCACCTCAAGCCGATTGGCGATCTTTTCGAGCCGGTGGCGCGAGCGGCGGCACAGCACATCGCGGCGGTGATCAAGGAAGGCGCGCAGCACTTCTTTGAGGCTGCACACTTTCGGCACACGCCCGTCGATCAGCACGTTCATGTTGAGCGAGAAGCGAATCTCCAGTTCCGAGTTGCGGAACAGCATCCCCATCAACTGGCTGGCTTCCACGGTGCGGGCGCGGGGCTCCAGCACAATCCGAACATCCTCGGCGCTTTCATCGCGCACATCGGCAAGGGCGGGGACCTTTTTCGTCTCGATCAACTCGGCCAGCCGTTCAATCAGCTTGGCCTTTTGCACCTGATAAGGGATTTCGGTGACAACGATCTGCCATTGGCCGCGGCCAAGGTCTTCGACCTCCCAACGGGCGCGCAGCCGGAACGCGCCGCGCCCCGTGCGATAGGCTTCAAGGATATTCGCCTTGGGTTCCACGATCACGCCACCGGTCGGGAAGTCGGGCCCGGGGATCAGGTCTACCAGCGCTTCATCGGTGGTGTCCGGGTCGCGGATCATTGCCAAGCACCCCTCGACCAATTCATCGAGGTTGTGTGGCGGAATGTTGGTGGCCATGCCGACCGCGATGCCCGAGGCGCCATTGGCGAGCAGGTTCGGGAAGGCGGCGGGCAGCACGACGGGTTCGGTCAGCGTGCCGTCATAGTTGGGGCGGAAATCGACCGCGTCTTCGGCCAAGCCCTCAAGCAAAGACTCGGCTGGCGGGGCCATCCGCGCCTCGGTATACCGGCTGGCCGCCGGGCCATCGCCGTCAATATTGCCGTAGTTGCCTTGGCCATCGACGAGCGGATAGCGCATCGCAAAATCTTGTGCGAGCCGCGCCATGGCGTCGTAAATCGCGGCGTCGCCGTGGGGGTGATAGTTCCCCATCACATCGCCCGAAATCTTCGCCGATTTCCGGAAGCCGCCATTGGAGGCGAGCCGCAATTCCCGCATCGCAAACAGAATGCGCCGATGCACGGGCTTAAGCCCGTCGCGCGCATCGGGCAGCGCGCGGTGCATAATGGTGGACAGCGCATAGGTCAGATAGCGCTCGCCAATGGCGCGCACCAGCGGCTCTGCATGGGTCGAATGGGGCGGAATATCGTCGTCGCTGCTCATGAGAGCCGTGTAATTCGGGACCGCGCGCCGGTCCAGCACGAAAAGTCGCAGCTATCGAATGTGCGCAAAGGCAACAAAATGGTTAACGCGGCGGTTGACTCGGCTGGGTGCGACATGTTGGACAGAGTATGGTAATCTTTATGTGAGTGGGTCCCTTGGGGGAGGGTATCATGATCCGAATGTCTTTTTTTACGCTCGTTCTTCTTTATTTCGTCTTGGTTTTGCTGGGGCGACCAGACGAGGCCGCGAAATTGGCTGCGGCGCAACCTGATGCTGCACAGGCGAGGCCGAGCCTTTTGGCCAGAGCCGATACTGCGATCTTGACCGATGATTTGCTAATGCAAGCCGTCGTGCGCGAAACGCCCGAGCCGCGTGTTGTGCCTGCGCGCTTGGTGCCGATGCCGGGCCCCGCCTTGCGGCCTGCGCCCGAATACCGTGTCAAAGATGACGTTGTTACCCCGGCGAGCCCGCGCATTTATGCCGTGCAAGCCAGCCGCGCTAATGTGCGGGGCGGGCAGGGCACATCGCATCCGGTGGTGGGAAGCCTAAGCCGTAACGAAGAGGTTTTGGTGGTCGCTGATCCGGGCAATGGCTGGGTGCATGTGCGCGTTGAGGGCGATGGCATCGACGGCTGGATGGCGAAACGACTGCTTCGGCCAGCGTCTTAAGGCGCGCGCTGGCGCGCCAAGGCTGTTGCCCGAAGACGGGCCTTCGCCTATCCCGTGGGGGTGGCTAAATCCGTAGGGGCGCAGCATGGCAAAGACGATCCTGATCACCGGCTGTTCGTCGGGCATTGGTTATGATGCAGCGCATGGGCTGCACAAAGCGGGTTGGAAGGTTTTCGCCACTTGTCGGCGTGAGGAAGATTGCGAACGGCTGCGCGGCGAGGGGCTGACCTCGTTCCAGTTGGATATGGCCGACCCGAGTTCAATTGAGGCAGGCTTTAACGAGGCTTTGGCGCGCGGGCGCGGGCGGTTGGATGCGGTTTACAACAACGCCGCTTTTGCCTGCCCCGGCGCGGTCGAAGACCTGCCCGCCGATGCGCTGCGCGAAGTTTTTGAGACCAACCTTTTTGGCCTGCATGATTTGACAACACGCGCCATCAAGGTGATGCGCGCGCAGGGTGAAAATGGCGAAGGGCGAATTGTTCAATGTTCTTCTGTTCTTGGGTTGATCGGCATTCGCTGGCGCGGGGCCTATGTTGCCAGTAAGTTTGCGCTGGAGGGGCTCACGGATGTGTTGCGCCGCGAAATGCGCGACACGGGCATCCACATCATCTCGCTCAACCCCGGCCCGATCCCGACCAAGATTCGGGTCAATTCGATTCCGCATTTTGAGCGCTGGGTGGATTGGAAAGCCTCGGCCCGCCGAGAGCAATATGAAACCTCGCTGCTCAAGCGCCTCTACAACCCGCCAAACAAGCCCGACACCTTTGAGTTGCCCTGTTCTGCGGTGACCGAAAAGCTGATCCGCGCGCTGACGGATGAGCGGCCGAAATCGCATTATTACGTCACCAACGCGACCTATCTCGCGGCGGTGGCGCGGCGCATTCTCCCCCTGCGGGCCCAAGACTGGCTGTTTGCGAAAGCCTGAGGCATCGGTGTGCTTTTAGCGCAAACAGTTTCCGCGACGTGACGTAGCGACACAGCAGGGGGTCGTTTTTCATCTGTCTTTCGCTGCGGTCGCATTGTAACAAAATTGCCGAAACGGGAATCCGCCCCGCCCGGGGTGGCGAAATAAACTAGGGAGACACCGCAGATGAAGGTCCTCGTGCCTGTGAAGCGCGTGATCGACTATAACGTGAAAGTCCGTGTGAAAGCGGATGGCAGCGGGGTCGATCTGGCGAATGTGAAAATGTCGATGAACCCCTTCGACGAAATCGCCGTCGAAGAGGCGATCCGTCTGAAAGAAAAGGGCGCGGTCTCTGAGATCGTCGTGGTTTCTGTCGGCGTGAAACAGGCGCAAGAAACGCTGCGCACGGCGCTGGCGATGGGCGCGGATCGCGCGATCCTCGTGGTTGCCGCCGATGACGTGCATACCGATATCGAGCCGCTCGCGGTGGCCAAAATCCTCGCGAAAGTTGCTGAAGAAGAGCAACCCGGCATGATCATCGCGGGCAAACAAGCGATCGACAATGACATGAACGCCACGGGCCAAATGCTCTCGGCGCTTCTGGGCTGGAGCCAAGCGACCTTTGCCTCTGACGTCACCGTCGAAGGGGAATCGCTGAAAGTCACCCGTGAGGTGGACGGCGGTCTGCAAACGATCTCGGTCAAGCTGCCGGCCGTTGTGACGGCGGACCTGCGGTTGAACGAGCCGCGCTATGCTTCGCTGCCCAACATCATGAAAGCGAAGAAAAAACAGCTCGACGAGAAAACCGCGGCCGATTACGGCGTTGATGTGACGCCGCGCCTGACCGTTGTGAAAACCTCGGAGCCGGCTGGCCGCGCTGCCGGGATCACCGTGGGCTCGGTCGATGAACTCGTCGGCAAACTCAAAGATGCGGGGGTGCTCTGATGGCCGTTCTCCTGATTGCTGAACTGCATGGTGCTGCGCTTGCCACCGATGCGACCGCTAAAGCGCTGACCGCTGCCAAGCAAATGGGTCCGGTGACGGTGCTTGTGGCCGGTGCGGGCATTGCCGATGCGGCGGCTGCTGCGGCCGCGCTGGATGGCGTCGAAAAAGTGCTGACCGCAGACGATGCCGCCTATGCGCATGGTCTGGCTGAGCCGCTCGCCGATTTGGTTGTTTCGCTCGCCTCGGGCTACACCCATATCGTGGCGCCCTCGACCGCCTCGGCCAAAAACGCCCTGCCGCGCATCGCTGCGATGCTCGACGTGATGGTCCTTTCGGACATCACCGGTGTTGTCGATGCGGACACGTTTGAGCGCCCGATCTATGCCGGCAACGCGATCCAAACCGTGAAATCGGCGGATTCGGTGAAAATCGCCACTGTTCGAACCGCATCGTTCGAAGCGACCGGTGCTGGCGGTTCGGCTGCGGTGGAAGCCGTGGCGGCGGCGGGCGACAAGGGCCTGTCGAGCTGGATCGAAGACAAAGTGGCCGAATCTGATCGTCCCGAGCTGACCTCGGCGAAGATCGTTGTCTCGGGCGGCCGTGGCGTTGGCTCGGAAGAAGATTTCGCGCTGATCGAAAAGCTGGCCGACAAACTTGGCGCTGCCGTGGGGGCCTCGCGTGCCGCTGTCGATTCGGGCTTTGCGCCGAACGATTGGCAAGTGGGTCAAACCGGCAAAGTCGTTGCGCCGGACCTTTATGTGGCCGTTGGCATCTCGGGGGCGATTCAGCACCTTGCCGGGATGAAAGATTCCAAGGTCATCGTTGCGATCAACAAAGACGAAGAAGCGCCGATCTTCCAAGTTGCCGATTATGGCCTTGTGGCTGACCTGTTCGCCGCCGTTCCGGAACTGACCGAGAAGCTCTAATCGCCTTTCTCGAATGGAAAAGCCCCGCCGATTTGGCGGGGCTTTTTGTTTTTCAGATGTATTTGCGGACTTCTGGCGCCAATGCTTCGGCAATTTCCTGATGCACGATCGGGCCGGGCATCGTGTTCGCCGCGGGTTCTTCAAGCGGCGCGAAATGCATGCCCACCGTTCCGGTGGAGCGCGCCATGGTTGAAGGGTTCACCTTCACGAGCCCATCGGCGAGCGGCGCAATTTCTGCCACCATGTCTTTGCTCACCAAAAGCGGTTCCGGCCCAAGCGGGTCGCTTTCAAGCGGGGCATGGTAGTCTGCCACCCACAAAAGCAGCTTCGGCCCGGTCACTTTCTCCAAAAGCCCGCGCATCCGCGCGATCCAAGCGGTGCGCAATTCGGTCACCAACGTGTCAAACCGATCCGGCGCGAATTCCTGCAAAGAGGTCAGCATGTGCCGGGTGAAGTTGAACTCGGTGAAATCGACATCGTCAAAAACCGCGCGCATCAGGTTGGACGCCCGCAAGAACCGATCATTGCGGCGCGGGTGCACAGCGTAGAAGCGGTTCGACATATTCGGCGCGCCCAGAAGCTGAATGATCGTCAGATTCGAGGATTTCGCAATTTCAGGAATTTGCGGCTCGCTGTAAAATACATCAATCCCGGCATTAAGATAGCCGAAGTTCACCACCGGAAATTCCAACCGGTCTTCCAAAAGCGCCGGCCACGGATCGGCAATGAACTTGCCATAGGTCTCGGTGCCGCCCAATGCCCCCACGAAAGGTTTTGTCAGATCGCGGCGCGGCCCCCGGAACAACAGTTTAGATTTGCCATAACGGCATGGAAAATAGTCAAGGGCACCACTGCCCGCATATTCGAAGGCCATTCATCCCACCTCAGATTTTCGACTCACCCACAGGCAGGGTGGCCCGAAAGCCTTGCGAAAGAGCTAAAGGGAAAATTGACACTATTAGAATAGGACTTGCCGCAGTGCAGCATCGGGCTTAGGGTTTTTCCAATCCGAAGGAGGAGCAATCATGACGATTGAAACCGTTGGCGTTGTCGGCGCCGGGCAGATGGGCAACGGTATCGCCCATGTTTTCGCGCTTTCGGGCTATGGCGTTATCCTCAGCGATGTGGCCCCGGCAAGCCTTGAAAAGGCGATGGCCACGGTCCGCAAAAACCTTGACCGTCAGGTGAGCCGCGAGAAAATCACTGCCGAGGCGCGGGATGAAGCGCTGGCGCGCATTCGCACCACGCTCGACATCAGCGAGCTTGGCCAGACCGATCTGGTGATTGAAGCCGCGACCGAACGCGAATCGGTCAAACAGGGCATCTTTGACAGCTTGCTGCCGCATCTGAAGCCCGAAACCATTTTGGCGACCAACACGTCCTCGATCTCGATCACCCGGCTCGCCTCGCGCACCGACCGGCCGGAAAAGTTCATTGGCGTGCACTTCATGAACCCGGTGCCGGTGATGCAACTGGTCGAATTGATCCGGGGCATTGCTACCGATGAGGCGACCTTCAAGACGCTCTTGGGGGTGATCGAAACCTTGGGCAAAACCTCGGCCTCGGCCGAAGATTTCCCGGCGTTTATCGTGAACCGGGTGCTGGTGCCGATGATCAACGAGGCGGTCTACACGCTTTACGAAGGCGTGGGGAACGTGAAATCCATCGATATGGCGCTGAAACTTGGGGCCAACCACCCGATGGGCCCGCTGGAACTGGCCGATTTCATCGGGCTTGATACCTGCTTGGCCATTATGAACGTGCTGCATGACGGGCTGGCCGATACGAAATATCGCCCCTGTCCGCTGCTTACCAAATATGTCGAAGCGGGCTGGCTTGGCCGCAAGACCGGGCGCGGTTTCTACGATTATCGTGGCGAAACCCCGGTGCCGACGCGCTGATCGTGACTTAACGGCCCTGCTTGCGCGTGCTAGGCAGGGCCATGACACACAACCCCATCCCCACCAAAGAACAGATCCTCGCTTGGCTCGCTGATAACCCCGATCACGGGGCAAAGCGCGATTTGGCCAAAGCCTTTGGCCTCAAGGGCACCGCGAAGATCGAGTTGAAACGGCTTTTGAAAGAGTTGGCGGCGGAGGGAAAGATCCAGCGCCGCAAACGCCATTACCATGATAGCGACAGCCTGCCGCCGGTGACGGTGCTTGAAGTGCTCCCCCCCGATGCGGCTGGCGATCTTTGGGCGCGGCCGATGGAATGGGGCGGCGCGGGCGAGCCGCCGCGCATCTTGATGCATTTGCGCCGCGATGACCCTGCAATTGGGGCTGGCGACCGGGTTTTGGGGCGCATCGCCAAAGGGGCCGAGGGCTATGAGGCGCGCATCATCCGCAAAATCGGCGTGGCGAGCCACCGCGTTGTCGGCATTTTCCGCAAAGGGGCCGAGGGCGGGCGGATCACGCCGATCGACAAGGGCGATATGAAGGAATGGATCGTCCCGGCTGGCGCTGCGGGCGAGGCCAAAGACGGTGAACTGGTCGAGGCAGAGCAAACCGGGCCGAAGGGTCGGATGGGCCTGCCGCGGGCGCGGATCATTGAACGGCTGGGCGACCCAAGCGCCCCGCGCGCGGTCTCGCTGATTGCCATTCACCAGCACGGCATCCCCGATGATTTCCCCGATGATGTGGTGGCCGAGGCCGATGCGGCAACGCCCGCCGAACTGGGCAAACGCGAAGATCTGACCGATTTGCCGTTCGTTACCATCGACCCGGCGGATGCGCGCGACCGCGATGACGCGTGCCTTGTGTTGCCCGATGAAGATCCGGCGAATGAAGACGGTTATATCCTTTGGGTGGCGATTGCGGATGTGGCGCATTACGTCCGCCCCGGCTCGGCGCTGGATCGCGAGGCGCGCAACCGGGGCAACTCGACCTATTTCCCCGACCGGGTTGTGCCGATGCTGCCCGATCGCCTTTCGGGCGATCTGTGCTCGCTTCATGAAAACGTGCCGCGCGCGGTGCTGGCGGTGCAGATGAAGATTGGGTCTGATGGCCGCAAAATCTCGCATCGCTTCACGCGGGGTATGATCCGTTCGATTGCCTCGCTGGAATATGCGCAGGTGCAAAATGCCCGTGAAGGCCGCCCTGATGAGAAAACCGCACCCTTGGTGGACGATATCATCGCGCCGATTTATGCTTGCTACGGCGCGCTCAAACGTGCGCGCGCGATCCGCCAGCCGTTGGAGTTGGACCTGCCCGAGCGGCAGATTGTGATTGATGCGGCGGGCAAGGTCGCTTCGATCAAGTTCAAGGAACGGCTCGACGCGCACCGCTTGATTGAAGAGTTCATGGTGCTCGCCAATGTCGCCGCCGCTGAGGAACTGGAGCGCCTGCGCAAGCCGCTTTTGTATCGTGTCCATGAAGAGCCGCCAGCGGATAAGATTGAGGCCTTGCGCGAAGTGGCGCAGGCTTCGGGCTTCAACTTGGCCAAGGGGCAGGTGCTCAAAACCGCGCATCTCAACCGGCTTTTGGAGGCGGCAGAGGGCAGCGAGTTCGATGAGTTGATCAATATCTCGACCTTGCGCTCGATGACCCAAGCCTATTACGCGCCGCAGAATCTGGGGCACTTTGGCTTGGCGCTGCGGTCTTACGCGCATTTCACCTCGCCCATTCGGCGCTATTCCGACCTGATCGTGCATCGCGCGCTGATTGCCGGGCATGGCTGGGGCAAGGACGGGTTGAGCCAAGCGGATATCGAAACGCTCGACGAAACCGGGCAGCATATCTCCGATACCGAGCGTCGCTCGATGACCGCAGAACGCGACACGACCGACCGGTATTTGGCCGCCTATCTCAGTGACCGGGTCGGCAGTGAATTGACCGGGCGGATTTCCGGTGTGCAGAAATTCGGTGCCTTCGTGAAGCTCGATGACACCGGGGCCGATGGGCTGATCCCGATCCGCTCGGTCGGGCGCGAGTTCTTCCATTATGACCGCGAGGCGCAGCAGCTTGTGGGGGCTGATACCGGCACGGTGATTGGCATTGGGCAGCGCGTCGTGGTGCGGCTTGCCGAGGCGATCCCGGTCACTGGCGGGCTTGAGCTTGAACTGTTGGAGTTGGACGGGGCCAGCTTGCCCGGTGGTGGCAAAGGCGGGCGCAGGCCATTTAAGCACGGGCGCAAACAAGGCGCGCTCAAAGCCAAGAAACGCGCTGTCGCTCGCAAGGTGAAGCGCACGCGCAAATAGCAAAAGGGCCGGGAAATCCCGGCCCTTCGCTTATCTGATCTTGGCCTTAGCCGATCGCGACGGCTTTCACTTCGTCATCGACGTAAGGCACATATTGGGCGAAGTTCTCAGAGAACATTTCGACCAGTTTTTGCGCTTGGGCGTCGTAAGCCGCGCCATCGGTCCAAGTCGCGCGCGGGTCAAGCAGCGTGGTGTCAACGTCATGCACCGCCACCGGCACGTCAAAGCCGAAGTTCGGATCTTTGCGGAATTCGGCATTGTTGAGCGAGCCATCCAGCGCGCCGGTCAAAAGCGCACGGGTCGCTTTGATCGGCATCCGTTTGCCCACGCCGAAAGCGCCGCCGGTCCAACCGGTGTTCACCAGCCAGCACGACGCACCGGTTTTCGCGATCCGCTCGGCGAGCAGTTTGCCGTAAACCTCGGGGCGGCGCGGCATGAAGGGCGCGCCGAAGCAGGTCGAAAACGTCGGGATCGGCTCAGTCACGCCCACTTCGGTGCCCGGGGTCTTCGAGGTGAAGCCCGAGAGGAAGTGATACATCGCTTGCGCCGGGGTCAGCCGCGCGATCGGCGGCAGAACGCCATAGGCGTCGCAGGTGAGCATGATCACGTTTTTCGGCTGGCCACCCAAGGCGGTGTCCGAGGCATTGTTGATGTAGTGCAGCGGATAGGCGCAGCGCATGTTTTCGGTCAACGAGCTGTCGGTGAAGTCAAGCTCCAGCGTTTCCTCGTCATAGACCATGTTTTCGACCACGGTGCCGAACATCGAGCAGGTGTTGTAGATATCCGGCTCGGCTTCTTTCGACAGGTTGATCGTCTTCGCGTAGCAGCCACCTTCAAAGTTGAAGATGCCGTTGTCCGACCAGCCATGTTCGTCATCACCGATCAGCACGCGCGACGGGTCAGCCGACAGCGTGGTTTTACCGGTGCCCGACAGGCCAAAGAACACCGCCGAGTCATCGGGGTTGCCGATGGCGTGGTTGGCCGAGCAGTGCATCGCCATAATGCCTTCGCCGGGCAGGATGTAGTTGAGCAGCGTGAACACGCCTTTTTTGTTTTCACCGGCGTAAGCAGTGTTCGCGATCAAAATGGTTTTCTTCGCGAAGTTCAGCGCGATCACCGTTTCGGTGCGGCAGCCATGGCGCTCCGGGTCGGCTTTGAAGCTCGGGCAGTTCACGATCGTCCAATCGGGGGCGAAGGTGTCGAGCTCTTCGCGCTCGGGGCGGCGCAGCATGGTGCGCATGAAGAGGCTGTGCCAAGCGAGCTCGGTCACCATCCGCACGTAAAGGCGGTGTTCCGGGTCGGCGCCACCATAAAGGTCTTCAACGAAGTAATCTTTGCCCTTCATGTGCTCGAGCATGTCGGCGTGCAGCACGTCGAACTTGTCGGCTTCCATGGGCTTGTTGTTTTCCCACCAGATCGTGTCTTCAACATCGGGGGTACGCACAACATGTTTGTCTTTGGGCGAGCGGCCCGTATGTGCACCCGTGGAGCAATAGAAAGCGCCGCCTTTGCCAAGCTTGCCTTCACCGCGCTTGATTGCCTCCTCGATCAGCGCGGGCTCCAGCAGGTTGTAATAGACATTGCCGAGACCAGTAATGCCCTGATCTTCCAGGCGTTTGGCTGGGTTCACGCGTCCGATGGTCATTTTTCGCTCCCGTTGCCGCAATACGCTGCGGCGCAGTGATTCCTCCCGGCATCCGTTACGTAGGGATGCCGATCCGCGCAAGAATATTGCGGACACATGCGCTATAGCATGCTGCCTTTGCAAAAGAACAGAAGCCTTTGTCACAGCTAGCGCAAACACCCAAGATTTAGCGCAACCAATGTCATGAGGTGAGACATATTAGTCAAACCTTCGCTTTTTTAACCTCAACTGATTCCGTCACGGGCTCCGATTCGCACATCGGAGTTGATTCCGTTGCATGGAAAAGAGACAATGACGATCAAAGATAAAACTAAAACGACGTCATGAGGGTGCAGCACATGTCGAGGATCGCACTGGTCGATGATGACCGGAACATTCTAACTTCCGTTTCAATGACTTTGGAAGCGGAAGGTTACGAGGTCGAGACCTATAATGACGGGCAGGCCGCGCTTGACGCTTTTAA
Source organism: Rhodobacter aestuarii (assembly GCF_900156655.1). GTDB lineage: Bacteria > Pseudomonadota > Alphaproteobacteria > Rhodobacterales > Rhodobacteraceae > Rhodobacter > Rhodobacter aestuarii. The sequence goes on from NZ_FTOG01000007.1 coordinate 12,435, forward strand.
CAAGCGTCTGCCCGATATGGCTGTGCTGGATATCAAGATGCCCCGGATGGATGGGATGGAGCTGCTGCAAAGGCTGCGCCAGAAGACCTCAATGCCGGTGATTTTCCTCACCTCTAAAGATGACGAGATTGACGAAGTGCTCGGCCTGCGCATGGGCGCTGACGACTATGTCAAGAAGCCCTTCAGCCAGCGGCTCTTGGTGGAGCGCATTCGCGCGCTTTTGCGGCGCCAAGAAGCGATTTCCACCGGCGAAGTGCCGACCACCGAGGAAACCAAGGTGATCGTGCGCGGGTCTTTGACGATGGACCCGCTGCGCCATTCGGTGACGTGGAAAGGCAAAGAAGTCACGTTGACGGTGACCGAATTCCTTTTGCTGCAAGCTCTGGCACAGCGTCCGGGCTTTGTGAAAAGCCGCGATCAGCTGATGGATGTGGCCTATGACGATCAGGTCTATGTCGATGACCGCACGATTGATAGCCACATCAAACGCCTGCGCAAAAAGATGCGTGCCGCCGATGATGATTTCACCGCTATCGAAACGCTTTACGGTATCGGCTATCGTTACAACGAAGAATGACACTGGCCGAGCGCATAGGGTTTGGACGGTCGGAGATGCGACGCCCTGCGAAATCCGAAACGGATGTGGTCCTTGGTGAGGATTGGGTCGGCCCGACAAGCGCGGTCGATGCAGATCTGGCCAAGGGGCGCAAGCGGCGTAGTTTCATCTCGCTGAACCATTCGCCGCTGGCGCGGAAGATCATTACCTTCAACCTGCTCGCCATGGTGGTGATGGTGGCGGGGGTGCTTTACCTCAACCCGTTCCGTGACAGCCTCGTGTTCCAGCGCGAAAGCGCGATCGTGAGCGAGGCGGAACTGGTTGCCGATGTATTCGAGGCGCATATGCCCACCGCCGCGCCCGTCAACCTTGCTGCGGGCGATGGGATTGACGTGATTGAAGCGATGCGCGGGATTGAGTTGCCGCCCGGCGCAACGATCTATGTGTTCGATGCCGCTGGGAACTTGATCGCGGATTCCTCGGTCGTGGGCACGGATGACCGGGAACCTGTCGCGGGGCTCGGCATCGACACCCGCTCCACCATGCTGACGGATCTGTTGAACCGAGGCTGGGATTGGGTGGCCTCTTTTGTGCGCCGCGACCATGAGGCGACGCAGCCGGTCAATACCCGCGAAATCGCCGAACAATTGGCGCCCCAAGTGCGCGCCGATCAAACAGTGATTTCGACAAGCCGCGATCCGTCGGGCGCGACGATCTTTTCTGTCGCGACTGGGCTTTATCAAAATGAGCGGCTCGTGGGCACGATGGCAATGACCTCTGCCGCAGGCGAGATTGACCAATTGGTGAGGGTCGAACGCGAGCAAGTGCTGCAGATGTTCGTGATTGCGATCATCGTTTCGATTGGGCTCTCGCTTGTTCTGGCCTCGACGATTGCCAATCCGCTTTCGGATTTGGCCGCCGCCGCCGAGATCGGGAGGGATAAAAACTCCCGCAAGGTTTCGCCGGGTCGGGTGCGCATTCCCGATCTGACGGCGCGGCCGGATGAGATTGGTCGTCTCTCTGGGGCGCTGCGCGGTATGGTGGCAGCGCTTTACGACCGGATCGACGCGAATGAACAATTCGCCGCCGACGTGGCCCATGAGATCAAGAACCCGCTGGCCAGCCTGCGCTCTGCCGTGGCCTCGCTTTACGTTGTGAAGCGCGAAGACCAGCGTGTCCGGCTTTTGGAAGTGATCGACCACGATGTGAAGCGGCTCGACCGGCTGGTGAGCGATATTTCCAACGCCTCGCGGCTCGATAGTGAGTTGGTGAAGGAAGAAGAAGAACGCTTCGATCTGATGAAGATGGTGATGAACCTTGGCGAATATTTGGGTGGCCAAGCGGCTGACAACGGCGTCGAATTTATCACCGATCTGCCGAAAGAGCCGATCTTTATCACCGGGCTAGAGGCGCGCTTGGCGCAGGTCTTTGTGAACCTGATCACCAATGCGATCAGCTTCTGCGAAGACGGCGATGCGGTCCGCGTTTGGGCGCGCAAGCGCGAAAATCGGGTGCTTGTTGTGGTGGAGGACACCGGGCCGGGCATTCCCGAAGAAGCGCTGACCAAGGTCTTCAAGCGGTTCTATTCGCAAAGGCCCGAGGGCCAGTTTGGAGACCATTCGGGCCTTGGGCTCGCGATCTCCAAGCAGATCGTCGAGGCACATGGCGGCGTGATCTGGGCCGAAAACATCCGTCCGACCGATGCCGATATCACCTCTGAGCCGCTGGGCGCCCGTTTCGTGGTCGGCCTCCCGGTCTAAGCGATGCGCGGCGCGGCGGATAGGGTTCATGCCACCGTCGTTGCGCGTCATCCGGATGCGGGCGTTTTGATCCTTGGGCCGTCTGGGACCGGCAAATCGAGTCTTGCGCTACGCTTGATGGCCTTCGGGGCACATCTGGTGGCCGATGATCGGGTCATCTTGAGTGCCGAAGGCGGTGCGCTTTTTGCACGCTGTCCCAATACCCTTTCAGGGCTGATCGAGGCGCGTGGCGCGGGCATCTTGCGGGCAGATGCATTGCCTGTTGCCAAAATCACGCTGGCTGTCGATCTGGGGCAGGAGGAAACGGAGCGCCTTCCCCCTTCACGTGAGATTGCCTTTTGTGGTGTCACCCTGCCCCTTGTGCTGCGCTTGCAACATGGTCATCTTGAGGCGGTCATCTGGCAATGGCTGAAGGCCGGGAGAGAGATGTGACGCAAAGCGCGGGAACCGGGGCGCCGACACGGCTGGTGATTGTCACCGGCCCTTCGGGCGCAGGCCGCACAACCGCGATCGCTGCCATGGAAGATATGGGCTATGAAGCGATCAACAACCTCCCGCTCAGCCTTGTGTCGCGATTGATTGATGGTCCCCTGCCGCGCCCGATGGCGCTGGGCATCGATGTGGGGAACCGCGATTTCTCGGCCGCTGCGCTGATTGAATTGATCGACCGTCTGACCCGTGCGCCGCAGTTGCGGCTCGAAGTGCTTTACTTGGATGCCTCTGCCGAGGCGCTGATCCGCCGCTATTCGGAGACGCGGCGCCGCCATCCGCTTTCACCCGAAGCGCAGCCGGTGGCCGGGATCGAGCAAGAGCTTGATCTGCTGGAACCCATTCGGATGCGGGCGGATGTGTTGGTCGATACCTCGGCGCTTAGCCCGCATGAATTGCGCGCCGAAGTGGCGCGCTGGTTTGATATGGGCGAGATCGCGCGCCTTGCGATTTCGGTGCAGAGTTTCAGCTACAAACGCGGCACGCCGCGCGGGCTCGATATGATGTTCGACTGCCGCTTCCTGAACAATCCGCATTGGGTGCCCGATCTGCGCCCGCTCACCGGGCTTGATGCGCCTGTTGCCGCGCATGTGATGGGCGATCCGCGCTATGAAGAGTTCTTTTCGCGCGTGCGCGACCTACTCTTATTTCAACTTCCAGCGCATCTGGAGGAGGGCAAGGCTCATCTTGCGGTTGGGTTCGGTTGTACCGGTGGGCAACACCGTTCCGTTGTTATGACCGAAGCTGTCTGCAAGGCCCTTGCACAGGCTGGCTGGCAAGTGTCTAAACGGCACAGGGAATTGGAGCGGCGGGCACAAACGCAGCCTGCACAGAAAGGGGCAAAAGGCGCGTGATCGGGATCGTGATCGTGGCACATGGTGGGCTGGCGCGAGAATATCTTGCGGCGGTGGAACATGTTGTGGGCCCGCAAGAGGGTATCCGCGCGATCACCATTGAAGACGATCACGACCGCAGCGCCAAGCAAGCCGAAATTCGCGCCGCCGCTGACGCGGTGGATGCGGGGCAAGGTGTGGTGGTGGTCACCGATATGTTTGGTGGCTCGCCCTCGAACCTGAGCCTGATGGCCTGTGAGGCGGGGGGGCGCGAAATCATCTATGGCGCGAACCTACCGCTTCTGATCAAATTGGCGAAATCGCGCAGTCTTGGCGTGCATGCGGCGGTGGAAGCCTCGCTGGATGCGGGGCGCAAATATATCAATTGCTATTCGACGGGCGGAGTCGCGGGGAAGTGAGCGTCTCGAAGGTTTTGAAGATCGTCAATGAAAAGGGCCTGCATGCGCGGGCTTCGGCGCGTTTTGTGGAAGTGGTCGAAGATCATGATGCCCGCGCCGAGGTGGAAAAAGACGGCATGAAAGTCTCTGGCGATTCGATCATGGGGTTGTTGATGCTGGCCGCGTCGCGTGGCACCTCGATTGAGGTCACCACCTTTGGGGCGCAGGCCGAAGAACTGTCCGATGCGCTGGAGGCCTTGGTGGCCGACCGCTTCGGCGAAGAAATGTAAGCCGCAAGGCAAGAGGTTCAGTGTGAACGCAGATGGGCGCGTCAGCGCAGAGCAGATAGAACAGAAACCCTATGACAAGGGGCGTCTGTCCTATGCTGGCACCTTCACCAACCCGTGGAAAGCGGGCACGATCCGCGCGATTGAATGGGCCACTGCAAAGCTGAAATTGCTTAGCCTGATCCGCAAGTTTGAGCGTCGTGGCGCGCCCTTTGGGCAGCCGTTTTGGCCGCAAGCGCTTGAGATCATGGGGATCAATGTCACAACGCCGCCCGAGCAGATTGCCCGCATCCCGAAAGAGGGCCCGCTTGTGGTGGTGGCGAACCACCCGCATGGCTTGGTGGATGGGATGGTGCTGGCCTATCTGATTGGCCAAGTGCGCACGGATTATAAAATTCTGACCCGGTCGCTTTTGACGGGCATTCCGGAAATTGCTGAATTCATGCTGCCGGTGCCCTTCCCGCATGAGCCAAATGCGCAAGAAGAAAGCCTGAAAATGCGGGCGGAATGCATGTCTACGCTGAAGGCGGGGGGCGTGATTGTGCTCTTTCCTGCGGGGGCAGTGGCGCATTCGAAGACCTATTTCGGCCCGGCGATTGAGGGTGAATGGAACCCATTCACCGCGAAAATGCTGGCGCGTTCGGGCGCATCGGTCTTGCCGATCCATTTCCCGGGCAAGAACTCGCGGCTTTATCAAATTGCCAACAAGCTGAGCCCGACTTTGCGGCAAGGCTTGTTGCTTTATGAAATCCGTCGCGCGCTCAACAAGCCGCAGCATCCGGTGATTGGTCATGCCAAATCGGCCGAAGATATCGCCGCCGCGCTGAAGAACCCGCGTCAGTTCTTGGCCGATCTGCGCGCAGAAACGCTGGCCTTGCGCAACTAAGCCAGCACTCGCTCCATGTCGCGGTGCGGGATGCCCGCATCGTCATAAACCGGGCCAAAGGCGACAAAGCCCAGCTTTTCATAAAAGCCCATCGCTTGCACCTGCGCGCCGAGTTGCACGCGGGTGCAGCCTGCCGCGCGCAACCGCTCACAACCCTCTAAGATCAGAAGCTTACCAAGCCCCGTGCCGCGCGCGGGCATGGCCACGCAAACGCGCCCGATCTTGCCCAGATCGCCCTTCACAAACAGCCGTGCGGTGCCCATCGGCGCATCGCCTTCGAGCGCCAGAAGGTGGATCGCCTCGCCATCAAGGTCATCCCATTCCTCGGCCTCGGCAATGCCCTGTTCTTCAATGAACACCTGACGGCGCAGCGCATGGGGGGCCGTCAAATCGCTTGTTTCGATGATCTTCATGCGAAGTAATCGCGCAAAATGCGGGTGTAGATGCTTTTCAGCGCGGTGATTTGCTCAACCTCAATGCGTTCGTCCACTTGGTGCATGGTTTTGCCCACAAGGCCAAATTCCAGCACCGGGCAATGGTCTTTGACAAAGCGCGCATCGGAGGTGCCGCCCGAGGTGGAAAGCTCCGGCGTCACGCCTGTTTCCGCCTCAACCGCACGCGCGACCAGTGCCACAAATTCGCCCGGCGGGGTCAGAAAGCTTTCGCCAGAAACCTCGGTGCGTAGGGCGAATTTCACCCCGCTTGTGGCCTCGATCCCTTCCACCAGTCCGTCGGCCCACGCGCTGATCGTGGCGGAGGAATGCGCATCGTTGAAGCGGATGTTCACCGTGGCCCGCGCTTTTGCCGGGATCACGTTATTGGCCGGGTTGCCGCAATCAATCGTGGTGATCTGCAGGGTTGAGGGTTCAAAATGCTCGGTCCCCTCATCAAGCGGTTTGGCGGTCATCTGCCCAAGCAGATCCACCAGCCCATGCAGCGGGTTTTTGGCGCGATGCGGATAGGCGGAATGGCCCTGCACCCCCTCGGCTTCAATGTAAAAGGTCATCGAACCGCGGCGGCCAATTTTCATCATCTGGCCCAAGATTTCGGGGCAGGTGGGTTCGCCCACGAGGCAGACTGACATCGCCTCGCCCTCAGCGACCATCCAATCCAAAAGCGCGCGCGTGCCATCGTGGCCCGGCCCTTCTTCATCGCCAGTGATCGCCAGCACAATCGCGCCCTCGGGCGGCGTTTCGCGGACAAAATCCACGGCTGCGGCGGCAAAAGCGCCAACGCCCGATTTCATATCGGTTGCGCCGCGCCCCCAAAGCACGCCATCGACAATGTCCCCGCTAAAGGGATCATGCGTCCACGCCGCCGCATCGCCCACCGGCACCACATCGGTGTGACCATTGAAGCCAAAGGTCTTGGCGCCCCTTTCGCCCCAGCGGGCAAAGAGGTTTGGCACACCGCCACGATCCACCCGCGTGCAGGCAAACCCGGCTTCGCTCAGCAGCTTTTCCAGTAGCACCAATGCGCCGCCTTCTTCGGGTGTGACAGAGGGGCAGCGGATAAGATCGGCGGTGAGCGCTATCGGATCGGTGGTCATGGCAAGCTCCTGTTTCATGCAAGCCTTAGCCGGGCTGCGGGCAAGGCGCAACGCGCGCGCGATGTTGCTTTGGCGCAACCTCCGAGAATGGCCGGAAATTTCTGTTTTGAATCAGTCCAAAACTATCCTAACGTATAAGCAATAAACGACCCGAGGCAGGGCAACACGAGCAGGGCAAAAGCCCCCAATGAAAAGGCCGAATGGCCACGGACGGACCGGCAAATTGCCGGAGCGGAGCATTTGTTGCTCTGCCCTCTAGGAGAGGGCAGGACATGGCAACCGGGCGCGAGCTTGGATACAATACCTCTGCGTCGGCAACGCAGATGGCGCAAACGATTTTTGGCGATGGGGTGAGCGTGGTTTCGGCCAGCTACACCGGCGCATCCTCATCCGCAGCGGTTTACTATTACGGTGATTCCCGCGCGCCAGAGACGACACCAAGCGATACGGGCGTGATCCTATCGACCGGGAACGTGTCGGATTTTACTCAGCGCAATGGCGATCCGAACCGCTATTCCAACACCTCCACCAACACTTGGGGGCAGGATAATAACTCCGGTTTCAACGCTTTGGCGGGCACGCGCACCTATGATGCGGCCTATCTAGATGTGACATTCGTCCCCGACAGCGATGTGATGACGATCAGCTTCACCTTCGCCTCGGAAGAATATCCCGAATACGTCAATTCGATCTATAACGACGTGGTCGGGCTTTGGGTGAATGGCAGCTCGGTTGATGTGGAGCTGAACGCCTCGGTCAACGGGGTGAACGGCACCAATAACGAGAACCTCTACATTTCCAACACCGGGGATGACTACAACACCGAGATGGACGGGTTCACCGTCACCATGTCTGTGACGTTCAAAGTTATCCCGGGGCAGGTGAACAGCCTGCGCATCGGTATCGCGGATGTGAGCGACTCGAGCTATGACTCGAACCTCCTGATCGCGGCGAATTCTGTGCAGACGGTGCTGATCGCTGCCGATGATGAGATCACGCTTGGCGAGAATGGCAGCCGCACGCTGGATGTTTTGAGCAATGACATCAATGGCACCAGCGGGACGCTCACGATCACCCATATCAATGGGGTGGCGGTCAGTGCGGGCGATACGGTTCAGCTTGCGTCGGGCGAAACCGTCACGCTGAACGCCGATGGCTCGCTACAGGTCACCAGCGACGTGGGCGAAGAAAGCGTCAACTTCACCTATGAGATCGCCTCAACCTCGGGTCACACCGATGTGGGTATGGTTTCCGTCAATGTGGTGCCTTGTTTCGTCGCAGGGACATTAATCGCGACGCCCAATGGGCTGCGCGCGGTCGAGGCTTTGATGCCGGGCGACCTTGTGGAAACGCAAGATGCCGGGCCGCAGCCTTTGTGCTGGGTGGGGCGCACGCGGGTTGCCGCTGCGGGGGCCTTTGCCCCGATCCGCTTTGCCAAGGGTGCCTATGGCGCGGCGCGTGATGTTCTTTTCTCGCCGCAGCATCGGGTGTTGGTGCGCGATCCAGTGGCCGAGTTGATGTTTGGCGAGTCCGAGGTTTTGGTCGCGGCCAAGGATTTGGTCGATGGCCGGCAAGTCACGGTGCGCGAGGGCGGTTTTGTGGAGTATGTCCATATCCTGTTCGACCGCCATCACATCGTCTTCTCGGAAGGTCTGGCGACCGAGAGCTTTCTGCCTGGCCCTCAAGTCATGGGCGGGATGGAGAGTGAGGCGCAACAAGAGATCCAAACTCTGTTCCCCGACCTCGACCCGGCTACGGGGGAAGGCTATGGCCCAGCGGCGCGGCGTATGCTGCGCAGTTATGAGGCACAGGTGCTGCAGCGGATGGTCGCCTGAGCATGGCGCAGCGGGACGTGGGCTGGTTTGCGGCGCATTTGCCAAGTCGCGGCGCGGTGAGTTTCGCCGAACCGGGCCTTGGTGCGCAGCTTTCGCGCGGCAGCCTGATGTTGGAATTCACCCTGATGCAGGGGGAGGTGGGGCCTTTAGGGCTTGTGCACCTTGGTTCGCGCGAAGGCTGGCTGCGGTTTTTCTCGCTCGCGCTTGATGGGGAGGGGCATCTAAGCCTTGTGCAGCGTCAAGGCGACGCGGTGCATGCGCTTTCGCTTGATGTCTCAAGCGCCTGTCAAGCGGGTGGGCGCATGCGGGTGACGTGGAGTTGGGACTGTGAGAAGGGCCTCAGTCGTCTCAGCTTAGAGGCGGTGGATGGTGGCAGCCTGCGCCAAAAGCTTGGGCATGATCCACTGGCAATGCCGCGCGCGGATTTGGCGGCTTTAGCGGCAGCGCAAGACGGCACGCAACTTGGGCCGCGGGTCGAGTGGTTGGCGCTCGGCGATCATGTTCAGCCCGTCGGGCCCGGGGCTTGTTTTGCACCTGCAACACCGATTGCGACGCCGAAAGGCGAACGCCCCGCCGCCAGTTTGAAAGCGGGAGATTGGGTCGAGACCGCGGATGCTGGGCCGCAGAAGGTTTTGTGGTCTGGGCGCGTTTCCTTGCCTGCGCTTGGCGCCTTACGTCCGGTGCGGCTTTGTGCGCCGTTCTTTGGAGCCACGCGGGATTTGTGGTTATGGCCGCGCCATCGTGTGGCCTTGGGAGGCGCGGCGGTGGATTACCTTTTTGGCGAGGATGAGGTTTTGATCGGCGCGCAGCATTTGGTGGATGGCGTTAGCGCGCAGCAACCTGACCGACCTTGTGTTTTGAATTGGCACGGAATTTTGCTTGAGGGGCACCATCTTTTGAGTGCCGATGGCTGCTTGATCGAAAGCCTGAGCCTTGGGCGGCTTGCACGCACGCCCGCACTGGCGCGCACCACCGCCTTGGCCGATTTGGGCTCGGAGTTGCCGTTGCATGGGGCTGCCGCGCGGCGGGTTTTGCGCACTTACGAAGCCCAAGCTTTGGCGGCAGAGCGTCGCCGCCGCGATGGCCCGGTTGCCGCCTGAGCAAAATCGGACGCGACACATTCGGTCTTTGATCAAGCTTCGCGCGAATTTTTATTGCGCTGCACCTGCAAAATGCCTAAGCACTCGGGAACCGCAAAACAACCGCGCCGAATCCCGGCGCAGATGGGGCTGACATGACCGAGACGATCCTTCTTGCCGACCTGCTTGCGCTGACTGAGGCGACGCTTCCCGAGATTGCGAAACTGACCGCCGAGGCGACTGCGGGCCTGAAGGCTAAAGTCAGCCGGGGCGACAAAATTTCCAATGCCGCGCTGGAAGAGGACCAATTTACGGCCCATGCTTTGGCGTGGCTTGCCACCTATAACCAGTCGCTGATCCAACTGCGCGGCTGGGCGGGCCGTGTCGCCGAGGCGGGCCAGTTTGGTGAGATGGAGCAGCTTTTGCTGCAAATCGGCTTTGGCGAATACCTCAACCAGATCGCCGGTGGCATCCCGATGAGCCAAGGCGAAACCGCGCGCCTGACCGACCTTGGCGTTGCGTGGGAGCCGTCGGAGGCCGCGCGCAGGCTGATGGCCGAAGGCAATACCAATGCCGCGCGCATGGCGCTGGTGGCACGGATGCAAGACAACCAAGGCCGCGCGCTCTTTGGCACCTCTGGCTTGGATGAAGAGTTGGAAATGATCCGCGATCAGTTCCACCGTTATGCCGAGGAACGCGTGATCCCGAATGCGCATGAATGGCACCTCAAGGACGAACTGATCCCGATGGAGATCATCGAGGAACTGGCCGAACTGGGCGTCTTTGGCCTCACCATCCCGGAGGAATACGGCGGGTTGGGCCTGTCCAAAGCCTCGATGGTCGTGGTGACCGAGGAGCTTTCGCGCGGTTACATTGGCGTCGGTTCGCTTGGCACGCGGTCCGAGATTGCCGCGGAACTGATCATCTGCGGCGGTACCGAAGAACAAAAGCAAAAATGGCTGCCGGGGCTGGCCTCGGGCGAGATCCTTTCGACCGCTGTTTTCACCGAACCGAACACCGGCTCGGACCTTGGGAGCCTGCGCACCCGTGCGGTAAAGGATGGCGATGACTGGGTGGTGACGGGCAACAAAACTTGGATCACTCACGCCCAACGCACCCATGTGATGACGCTTCTGGCCCGCACCGAGCCTGACACCACCGATTGGCGCGGCCTGTCGATGTTCTTGGCAGAAAAGACCCCGGGCACCGATGACAACCCCTTCCCGACGCCGGGCATGACCGGCGGCGAGATCGAGGTTTTGGGCTATCGCGGCATGAAGGAATATGAGCTGGGCTTTGATGGCTTCCGCGTGAAGGGCGAAAACCTTCTGGGCGGCGAGACCGGCAAAGGCTTCAAACAGCTTATGGAAACCTTTGAATCGGCGCGCATCCAAACCGCTGCCCGCGCCGTGGGTGTGGCGCAGGCGGCCTGCGAGATTGGCATGCAATATGCGATCGACCGCAAGCAATTTGGTAAATCGCTGATCGAGTTTCCGCGCGTCGGCGGCAAGCTCGCGATGATGGCCGTTGAAATCATGATCGCGCGGCAGCTGACCTATTTCTCGGCTTGGGAGAAAGACCACGGCCATCGCTGCGACGTTGAGGCGGGTATGGCGAAACTGCTTGGCGCCCGCGTGGCTTGGGCCTGTTCGGACAATGCTTTGCAAATCCACGGCGGCAACGGCTTTGCGCTTGAATACACGATCTCGCGTATCCTGTGTGACGCCCGCATCTTGAACATCTTCGAGGGTGCGGCGGAAATTCAGGCGCAAGTGATTGCGCGTCGCCTGCTGGGTTGAGCCGTTTCAAATTGCATCAAGCGGGGCCATTCTTGGCCCCGTTTTTTATTGCGCCTCCAAAGGTTTCGCGCAATCTGGCGGGAAAGGAGACCGCCATGATCCGTGATGCCCGCCCTGAGGATGCTGAAGCGATTTGCACGATCTATAATGACGCCGTGCAAAACTCGACTGCGATCTGGAACGAGATTTTGGTGGATGCCGAAAACCGCCGTGCGTGGATTGCTGAGCGCCAAGCAGCAGGCTTTCCGGTGCTGGTCTGGGACGAGGACGGACAGGCCTTGGGCTATGCCAGCTTTGGCCCGTTTCGCCCGCATGATGGTTATCGGTTGACGGTCGAGCATTCGGTCTATGTCCACCCCGATCATCGCTCCGGCGGCAAGGGCGCGCAGTTGATGGAAGCGCTGATTGCCCGCGCGCGGGCGGAGGGCTTTCATGTTATGGTGGCGGCGATTGATGCGGCGAACATAGGCTCAATCCGCCTGCACGCGCGGCTCGGCTTTGCTGATGTGGGGGTGATGCGCCAAGTGGGCAAAAAGTTCGGGCGTTGGCTTGATTTGGCGCTGATGCAATTGCTGCTAGATGATCGGCCTCAGCCCTGACGGGCAATGGCGTCGATCAACCGCCGCCGCGCCTCTGGCAATTGTTTGCGGGCGTGGTCTTCTGCAAAGCGGGTCAGGAAATGGCCAGTGAGGGAGAGGCCCTCGCCAATCTCCCCCCAAGTGGCCGGGCCTTGGCCCAAAAGGCAAAGCGGCAAAGGCAACAGGCGTGGGGCCCAATCGCCCGCGCCACCGCGGCTCACTGCCCGGCCTGAGCGAGGTGAAACATAGGCCAGATCATCGCGCGTGCCGGTGACCGCGCAGCGGGTGAGGTCGAGTCCGCTGCCAAGCTCTTCAAGCAGTGCCATTTCCCAGTGCAGGTAATCCACCACCCAGCCCTCTGCCGCTTGCCCGATGACGGTGAAAAGCGGCTCGGTTGCTGCGTAAAGACGCGGATGCGGGTCGCGCTCGGCCAGCACAAAGGACAGCATCGCACAAACCGAATTGAGCCCCATCAGCGCGAGCCGATCAGAAAGCGCGCCCGCACGCGAGGCCAACGGCTCAACGGTGAAACTGCCCAAATGATCCTCAAGCCGCGCGCGCCAAGTGAGCGCGACATGGCTGCCCGGCATCAATGTGGCCGCCATCTTGCGCGATGCCCCGCCGCGTACCACGCCAAGGTGGCGGCCATGCATGGCCGTAAACACCTCGACAATCGCCGAGCTTTCGCCATGCAGGCGGGTTGAAAGGATCGTGCCTTGGTCTTGCCAGTCCATCTGTTTCGCCACAGGCGGGGGGCTGTCTGCCCCCCGAACCCCCCGAGGATATTTGGACAAAGTCGAAGGGGAAAGTCAGTCTTTCAGACCGTCTTCTTCCAAAAGCGTGCGGCCATGCCGGGCCTCGAGCTCGATCACCCAAAGATCGGGGTCAAAGCTGCGTTGCTTGCGGATGCTTTCATCCACCTCGCGCTCGGGGCCCTCGGTCAGCACCGCCCAAGCCTCGCTATCGGTCATCAGGTCAAAGCGGCGCGTATAGAGCTTTGCCTGCCCATCCAGCGTGGCGCATTTCACCATCACCGCACCACTATCGGGTTGCCCCTTGGCGGCGATATAGGCGGGGATATTGTTCAGCTCCAACCGTTTGAGATAAGCCCGCACCCAAAGTTCGGCGCGCAAACGGGGCGGCATAGTCAGTTGCCGTCCTTGAAGTCGAGCCCCATTTCTGAATAGCGCTCGGCTTCATCTTGCCAGTTCTCGCGCACCTTCACCTGCAAGAACAGATGCACCGGGCGGCCCATGAAATCGGCCAGATCATGGCGTGCGGCGGTCGAGATGCCCTTGATCGTCTCGCCACCCTTGCCCAGCACAATGCCCTTATGGCCATCGCGGCTGACATAGATCACTTGATCGATCCGGGCGGAGCCATCGGGGCGTTCTTCCCAGTTTTCCGTCTCGACGGTCAACTGATAGGGCAGTTCTTCATGCAGCCGCAGGGTCAGCTTTTCGCGGGTCACTTCGGCGGCGATCATCCGCATCGGCAGGTCGGCGATCTGGTCCTCGGGGTAATACCACGGGCCAACGGGCAATTCACCCGCAAGCCAACTCCGCAGATCATCCACGCCATAGCCCTTTTCGGCCGAGATCATAAAGGTCCGCACAAAGGGGAATTCGGCATTGGCTTTCTCGGCCAATTCCAAAAGCCGCTCGGCTTTCACCTTGTCGATCTTGTTGATGGCAAGCGCGACGGGTTGCGTGCCTTCGCGCGATTTTAGCGCCTCAAGAATGGCCATCACCCCATCGGTCAGGCCGCGATGCGCCTCGATCAAAAGCACCACAATATCGGCATCGGCGGCACCGCCCCAAGCGGCGGTGACCATCGCCCGGTCAAGGCGGCGGCGCGGGCGGAAGATGCCGGGGGTATCGACAAAGACGATTTGGCTTTGGCCCGCCATGCAAACCCCGCGAATACGGGCGCGTGTGGTTTGCACCTTATGGGTGACGATCGAGACCTTCGCGCCGACCATCTGGTTGAGCAGGGTAGACTTGCCGGCATTGGGTTCGCCGATCAGGGCAACAAAGCCCGCGCGGGTGGTTTCGGTCATCTGGACTCCTGAAGTTTGCTGCGGGATAGTCCATTCCTTCCCGCAAGGCTAGCACGAACCTGCGGGATTGCTATCCAGATCATTGTGGAGGGGCGGCTTAGCCCTGTTCCAGCCGCGCTAGCAGCGCCTTGGCGGCAGCTTGTTCGGCTTGGCGTTTGGAGCCAGCCACGGCCTCTTCGCTATCGCCTGAGTCGAGTTGCACGGCGATGCGAAACTTGGGCGCGTGGTCGGGGCCGTCGCGGCCAAGCGTTTCATAGCGCGGCGGGGCCATGCCGCGCGCCTGCGCCCATTCTTGCAGCGCGGTTTTCGGGTCACGGGCATCTTGTTCGACCGTGTCGATACGCTTGCCCCAAAGCCGCAGCACAAGCGCCTTGGCGACCTCAAACCCGGCGTCCAGATAGACGGCGGCAATCACCGCCTCCATCGCATCGCCCAAAAGCGCTTCCTTGCGGCGCCCGCCTGACATCATTTCAGAACGGCCGAGTTTGAGCACCGCGCCAAGGTCGATCTCGCGCGCGACGGCGGCGCAGGTTTCTTTGCGCACCAGCGCGTTGAAGCGCGGCGCAAGTTGGCCCTCAGAGGCGGCACGGTCGGCGCGAAACAGCGCCTCCGCCATCGAAAGCCCCAACACCCTGTCGCCCAGAAATTCCAGCCGCTGGTTGTCGGGCCGGGTCGGGGAGCCCAGCGAAGAATGCGTGAGCGCCCGCACCAGAATTTCTGGTTTTTCAAAGCTATGGCCGAGCCGCGTCATGAACGCGGCGAGATCCGCCGAGACCTTCATTCAACCGCCTTGAAGAACCGATCCGACCGCCAGGTCCAGAAGTAGAAGAGCGATTTGCCCGCCGAAGAGAACATCACCCGGTCGGCGCGGCCCACCAGATATTCCGCCGGCACAAAGCCCACGCCGCCAATGCTTTGCGGGAAGCGGCTGTCTTCGGAATTGTCGCGGTTGTCGCCCATGAAGAAGTAATGGCCTTCGGGCACGGTGAAGACCGGCGTATCATCGGCGCGACCGCCATTGATGATGTTCAGAATGTCGTGGCTCACGCCATTCGGGAGCGTTTCGATCTGGCGCGGCTTGATGCAATCGGCGCCTTCGCCCACCGGCTCATTGGCGCAGCGCGGGCGGCCCCCTTGCGGACCTTGCGGCTCATAGGTTTCGACGAATTGGCCACCGTCTTGCAGCTTCACCGGCGTGCCGTTGATGTGCAAAATGCCCCGCACCATCTGGATTTTGTCACCCGGCAAACCGATCAGCCGTTTGATGAAGTCGACGTTCTTGGTTGGGTGGCGAAACACCACCACATCGCCGCGTTCGGGCTCAGAGGCGAAGATCCGCCCCTCGACCGGGCAGGGCGAGAAATCTGGCCCTGCGAAGGGGCAAGAATAGCGCGAATAGCCATAGGCCATTTTGTTGACGAAGAGGAAGTCGCCGATCAGCAGCGTGTCCTTCATCGAGCCCGAGGGAATCCAGAACGGCTGGAAGAAAAGGGTACGAAAGACCCCGGCAATCACCAGCGCCCAAAACAGGGTGCGGAGGGTTTCGCCGATGCCGCCTTCGGATTTGCTGGCCATGCTCTGCCTCTTCTTAAAAACTTTGCCTTCCTTGGCGCGTCACGGGGATCAAGTCAAGGAAGCGGGCGGGCCTCGATCACTACGAAAGCTTGTGCCCAAGGGTGATCATCGGTGAGTGTGACATGCACGATGGCCTCATGGCCTTCGGGGGTCATTTTGGCGAGCCGCTCTGCGGCCCAGCCGGTCAGTTCCATGATCGGTTGACCCGTTGGCAGATTGACCACCGCCATGTCTTTCCATGAGATGCCCATCGCAAGCCCGGTGCCCAAGGCCTTGGAACAGGCCTCTTTTGCGGCCCATCGCTTGGCATAGGTGCCCGGCGTATCGGCGCGGCGTTCGGCTTTGGCGATTTCGGTGGGGGTGAAGACGCGGTGCCGAAAACGGTCGCCGAACCGCTCCAGCGTTCCGGCGATGCGTTCGATATTTGCAAGGTCAGAGCCGATGCCAAGGATCATGCGTTGCTCACGCCCGAGCTGCGTCCATCAGCCGCCGCATTTCCGCAATTGCCGGGCCAAGCCCGATGAAGACCGACTCGGCAATCAGGAAATGGCCGATGTTGAGTTCGGCAATTTCCGGGATTTCGGCAATCGGCATCACGGTTTCATAGGTCAGCCCGTGACCCGCATGGACCTCTAGGCCAAGGCTGGCAGCGAGCGCCGCGCCTTTGCGCAAAGCGGCAAGCTCGGCATCGCGTTCGGCGAATTTGCCTGCGTAATGCAGGTCGCAATAATGGCCCGTATGCAGTTCCACCACAGCCGCCCCAATCGCGGCAGAGGCCTCAATCTGGCGCGGATCAGGGGCGATGAACATCGACACCCGCGCCCCCGCCTGACGCAGTGGCGCGATATAGGCGGTGAGCCGCGCCTGATCTTTGATCACGTCGAGCCCGCCTTCGGTGGTGCGCTCTTGGCGCTTTTCCGGCACAAGGCAGACAGCATGGGGTTTGGTCGCAACGGAAATGCGCTGCATTTCTTCGGTTGCCGCCATTTCGAAGTTGAGCGGAATGCGCAAATTGGCCTTCAGTTCCGCCATGTCGGCATCCGAGATATGGCGGCGGTCTTCGCGTAAATGCGCGGTGATCCCATCGGCCCCGGCCTCTTGTGCCAAAAGCGCTGCGCGCAAGGGGCTTGGATAGGACGCGCCGCGGGCATTGCGCAGCGTGGCCACATGGTCGATGTTGACGCCAAGGCGGATCGAACGGGTCATTGGGGCCTCCGGGGGATCATTGGCGCCACTATGCCCAAAGCTTTGCGCAGAGGGAAGATGCCGCTTAGCCACGCCCCGGTTCGTGATCGGTTTTATCGTTGTTTTCGACGGCTTCGTTCGACTGGATCTTCTGCGGCGCAACCAAGGCGCCCTCGGGTGCACATTCCACAGGCTCAGCTTCAACGGTTTTGCGTTGTGGCAGCTTCGCTTTAAGCTTCGCAAGCCGTGCCTTCAGCCGCAATTTGCGTGCTTTTTGATAGGCCGTCACCAGTGGCAGCGCGATGTAATAGCCAATAGCCCCGGCAACCGTTCCCATGACCACACCGCCCAGAAGATAGGGCAAGAAGATGTCATAGAAAAATTCGGACATCCCGCTCCATTGCGTCGGGGCGCTGGTGAAAATGGCGATCAGATTGTGGCGTGTATCGACAAAGGCTTGGGCAAAGATATCTAGCAGCCCTTCGGCATGGCTCGCATCATAGCTTTCCCATGTCATCCAGTGGCCAAGCTTGATGGCGCTTAGCGCGATCAGCGGGAAGGTCAGCGGATTGCCGATCACCGTCGCAAAGAGCGAGGCCAGCACATTGCCGCGGAAAAGCTTGGCCAGCACAGCCGCCACAATCAGGTGAATGCCAAAAAGCGGCGTGAAGGACACGAAGATACCGATGAAGATACCGCGGGCAATCCGGTGCGGCGGGTCGGGCAGACGGTTCAGTCGGTGGCGAATATAAGTAAAAGCCCGCCCCCAGCCGCCGCGCGGCCAAAGCGAGTCTCGCAGCACCGCCTGCCAGCTGCGCTTGTTTCGCCTCTTGAAAACCACGTCTTCCCTTCCGCCCCCATCAGGGCTTGCGCGCCAGATCTCGCCAGCGTTCCACCTGCGCAACATCTGATTCTGCCTCAAGGGCTGTCAGAAGTCTGTGCAGGTGTTCGGCATCGCGTAACTCGACCTCTACGACAAGCGAGTAAAAGTCTGGTTTGCGATCGACAAAATTCAGGTCGGAAATGTTGGCTTTTTGCGCGCCGATCAGCGTGCAGATATGGCCAAGCACCCCGGCATCATTCGAGATCGTGAGCTTGAGCGAAACCGAATAGGCGGGCGGGTGTTCGCCCTCTTGCCAATGCAGGTCCACCCAGCGTGCGGGCTGGTCTTCAAATTCTTCAAGCGCGGGGCAGTCGATCGCATGGATCACCACGCCCTGACCGCGATAGGTGATGCCGACGATTCGCTCGCCCGGCAGCGGATGGCAGCAGGCGGCGCGGCGGAAGCTTTGGTCCGCGCCAAGCCCAAGCACAGCGCGGCTGGGTTCAATCGTGGCCGGGCCGCGCGTTGCAAGTTCGGGATAGAGTGTTTCCACCACTTCGCGCGCAGTAATTTCGGCAGAGCCAAGCTGGGCCAGAAGCTCGGTTTCATCCGGCAGGCCCAAGGTTTTGGCCGCCGTGCGCAAGGCTTTGTCGGAGACTTTGCGGCCAATATGCTCAAAGGCCACCCGCGCGAGCTCGGTGCCGAGTTTGACAAACCGGCCTCGGTCTTCTTCACGTAGGCTTTTGCGGATCGACGCTTTGGCGCGACCGGTGGCCACAATATCAAGCCAAGTGGGCTGCGGGCGCTGACCTGCGGCGGTGATCACCTCGACCGATTGGCCGTTTTTAAGCCGGGTCCACAGCGGCACGCGAATGCCGTCCACCTTCGCGCCCACGCAGGAATTGCCGATCCGGGTGTGGATCGCATAGGCAAAGTCAATCGGCGTGGCGCCTTTGGGAAGTTTGATCACATCGCCCTTGGGCGTGAAGCAGAACACTTGGTCCGAATACATCTCGAGCTTGACGTTCTCGAGGAATTCGTCGTGATCGCCTTCGCCAAAGCGTTCATTGAGCGATTTCAGCCATTTGGCCGGATCCACGGCAAAGGGGTTCAGCGCGCGTTCGCCATCACGGTAGGACCAATGCGCGGCCACGCCCGCCTCGGCCACCTCGTGCATCTGCCGGGTCCGAATTTGCACCTCAACCCGTTTGCCATCGCGCCCCGACACCGTGGTGTGGATTGAGCGATAGCCGTTCGATTTCGGTTGGCTGATGTAATCTTTGAACCGCCCCGGCACCGAGCGCCAGCGCTGGTGAATGAGGCCAAGCACGGTGTAGCAATCCGCCACGTCTTGGGTGATGACGCGGAAGCCGTAAATATCGGACAGGCGCGAGAAGGTGAGGCTCTTCTCTTCCATCTTGCGCCAGATCGAATAGGGGCGTTTGGCGCGGCCAAAGACATCGGCCTCGACCCCCGCCTTTTCCAACTCATGGCGAATGTCGGCGGTGATCTGCGAGATCACATCGCCCGATTCCTTTTGCAAGGAAACGAAACGGCGAATGATCGAGGTGCGCGCCTCGTGGTTGAGCACTTTGAAGGCGAGGTCTTCCAACTCCTCGCGCATCCATTGCATCCCCATCCGGCCAGCGAGCGGCGCGAAAATCTCCATCGTTTCGCGTGCCTTTTGGGCCTGTTTTTCGGGGCGCATGGAGCGGATCGTGCGCATATTGTGCAAACGGTCGGCCAGCTTCACCAAGATCACCCGCAAGTCTTTCGACATCGCCATGAACAGCTTGCGGAAGTTTTCCGCCTGTTTCGTGGCGCTCGACGAAAGTTGCAGGTTGGTCAGCTTGGTGACGCCATCGACCAATTCGGCGATTTCATTGCCGAACATCGCTTCGACCTCGGTATAGGTCGAGCGGGTGTCTTCGATTGTGTCATGCAAAAGCGCGGTGACGATGGTGGCATCATCAAGCCGCTGCTCGGTCAAAATCGCCGCGACGGCGACGGGATGCGTAAAATAGGGCTCGCCCGAGTGGCGGAACTGCCCTTCATGCATCTGCAACCCATAGGCGTAAGCCCGGCGGATCAGATCAGCATTGCAGCGCGGGTTATAGTTGCGAACGAGCGCGATCAGGTCTTCGACGTCGATCATTCGCGCGCGCTCGCCCCCTTGGTCTTATTCGCGGCCTTGCGCGTCCATCAGCGCGCGCAGCATGCGCTCTTCGTCCATGTCGTCCGCTTTCGGACGGTCCACTTCACCCGACATCAGCATCGCCATCGAATCCTCTTCGGGTTCGTCGACTTCGATCTGGGTTTGGTTGCTTTCGATCAGGCGCTCGCGCAGATCGTCGGCCAGTTGGGTTTCTTCGGCGATTTCGCGCAGCGCGACCACCGGGTTCTTGTCATTGTCACGATCAATCGTGAGCGGGGCACCGGCGGCGACTTCGCGCGCACGATGGGCCGCGAGCATTACCAGCTCGAAGCGGTTCGGAACCTTGTCAACGCAGTCTTCAACCGTCACGCGGGCCATGATCATCTCCAGAAGAACGGGGAGGTGTGAACCGCCTACTTAGTCGCTTGATCCGGGCTTGACAAGCCGCCCACTCCGCCAAACGGCGCAGAAAACGGCACAAGCGCGGCTTTTTCGGCCGGATCAAGGCTCTGCACCATTTCCTGCACGGTTTTGCCTGTTGCCGGATGGCGCCACAGCGGGGCGATTTCGGCGAGGGGAATCAGCACAAAAGCGCGATCCGCCAGCCGTGGATGCGGCAAAATCAATTGGTCTGGAGCTTCAGTCATTTGCTGTTCAAGCGGCAGGCCACGCCAATGGGCCTGTGCTTGCGGATCGGGCAGGATGGTTTGGCCGACGGCGATCAGGTCCAGATCAATGCCGCGCGCGCCCCAACGCTTTTCGCGCACCCGCCCAAGACGCGCCTCGACCCGATGTAGCGCAGCGAGGGTGGCTTCGGCGGGCAGCGTCGCTTCAAATACGGCACAGCCGTTCACATAGTCGGGGCCCGAACCGGCCGGAAATGCGGGTGAACGATAAAATCGGCTAATCGCCTTTAAGTTGAGCGCCTCTGAGCGCAAAAAATCCATAGCCGTCACAATGCTTTGTGCCGGTGACCCAACAAAACTTGGAAGATTCGCGCCGAAAGCAATAAAAAACGTGCTAGTATACATAAAGACAGATACCTTCCCCACTCGGCGCTTGTTATCCACGCGCTCTATCAGACGGTTTCTGCGGCGTATTGTGCATATCGATTTCCGCGTCAACCACTCGGCATAGGCCGCCGCGGAACCGATGGAAAGGACTTATTGATGTTTTACAAAGACGAACGTCTGGCGCTCTTTATCGACGGTTCGAATCTTTATGCGGCTGCCAAAGCGCTAGGATTCGACATCGATTACAAGCTCCTACGGCAAGAATTTGAACGCCGTGGTAAGCTGGTCCGGGCTTTCTACTACACAGCACTGCTTGAAAACGAGGAGTACTCCCCGATCCGCCCGCTGGTGGATTGGTTGCACTACAATGGCTACGCCATGGTGACCAAGCCGGCGAAGGAATACACTGATTCCATGGGCCGCCGGAAGGTGAAGGGCAACATGGATATCGAGCTGGCGGTCAATGCGATGGAACTCGCGCCGCGGCTTGATCATGCGGTTCTGTTCTCGGGCGACGGGGATTTCCGTCCGCTCGTGGAAGCGCTGCAACGCATGGGCGTGCGCGTTTCGGTTGTGTCCACGATCCGTAGCCAGCCGCCGATGATCGCCGATGAGTTGCGCCGTCAGGCCGACAATTTCATCGAGCTCGACGCGCTGCGTGACGTGATCGGGCGTCCGCCGCGTGAGCCGCGTGAAGGCGTTGAGACGGCGGAAGCCTGATCTCTTCTAAACAAATGCAAAAGGCGGCGGTCCACTCCCGCCGCCTTTTTGCATGGCGCGCTCAGTTACGCGGCGCAGCAGCGCGGCGTAGCCGGTCGTTGATGGCGCGACCAAGACCCGTTTCGGGGATTGGGGCAACCGCAATTGCGGTAGCGTTGCGCGCCGTTGCGAGCTTATCCGCGGCGCGCAGTGTAGCGAAAAGGGCCGCCGCAGCTTCAACCAAATCCGCCGTGGCGGAAAGCGTCAGATCGGCTTTCGGGCCTGAGCCAAAGCCGATGAACACTTCCCCATCACGCTTTTCCGTTGCGTTGAGCCGCACCGCTGCGCCGGGGGCGTAGTGTGAAGTCAGTTGGCCCGGGGCATTGGGCTTGGCCGCATTGCCACCGCTGGCCAAGGACGCGCCAAGCGCCTCTTCCAAGGTCTCTGCAGGCAGGCCACCGGGGCGCAGCATCGTGGGTGGATCAAGGGACAGGATTGTCGATTCAACGCCCACCGCGCAGGCCCCACCATCCAGCACCGCAGCGATCTTGCCCGACAGACCTTCCAGCACATGATGAGCTTCGGTTGGGCTGACTTTGCCGGATGGGTTGGCCGAAGGCGCGGCAAGCGGGCCGCCAAAGGTTTCCAAGAGCGCGCGGGCAAGGGGATGCGCGGGCATGCGCAAGGCCACCGTCTCAAGCCCCGCACTTACCAAATCCGAAATCCCAGCCTCTTTGCGCAGGGGCAAAACCAGTGTCAGCGGGCCGGGCCAAAACGCTTGCGCCAACGCCCGCGCTTGCGGGGTAAACACGGCAATCTCTTCCGCCATCGCCATATCGGCCACATGCACGATGAGCGGGTTGAATTGTGGCCGCCCTTTGGCGGCAAAAATCCCTGCAACGGCGGTTCCATTGCGTGCATCACCGCCAAGGCCATAGACCGTTTCGGTTGGGAAGGCGACCAACGCGCCTGCGTGCAACAGCGTGCTCGCGCGTGCCAGCCCTGCGGCATCGGCCCCCAGACGTTCGGTCATTTCCGGCATGGTCCTTTTGTGACGCTGCGTTGCAGTAGACGGAGCTTTCCCCTGCGGTAACCTGCCCCTGACTTCTGATTTCAGCACATACGCGCGCGAGGGCCATTTGCCAAGCGCGCCGCCGACCGCCTTGAGGAGACTGTCATGGCCTATCGCTCCCCCGTTGCCGATATTCGCTTCATTCTCGACAAGGTGGTGCCGCTTGCGCCGGTGGCGGCCACCGAGCGCTTTGCCGAGGCCACGGGGGATACCGTGGAAGCGGTTTTGCTTGAGGCGGGGAAACTCTGTGATGAGGTGATGGCGCCGCTTTTGCGCGCGGGGGATTTGCATCCCGCCAAGCTGGAAAACGGTGTGATGCGCACCAGCCCCGGCTTCAAAGACGCTTATGCGCAAATTGCCGAGGGGCATTGGGTTGCCGTGGCGGCGTCGCATGAGTTTGGCGGGATGGGGTTGCCGCAAACTCTGTGCGTTGCGATCAACGATATGATGTCGGGGGCCAACCTTGCGCTGCAACTCAAGCCGCTTTTGACCCAGGGCCAGATCGAGGCGCTGGAGCACCACGCCAGCGATACGTTGAAAGCGCTTTACCTTCCCAAGCTGATTTCCGGTGAGTGGTCGGGCACGATGAACCTGACCGAACCGCAGGCGGGCTCAGATGTGGGGGCGCTGCGCAGCAAGGCCGAGCCGTTGGGGGATGGCACCTATGCGATCACCGGGCAGAAGATTTTCATCTCTTGGGGTGATAGCGACATGGTGGAGAACGTCTGCCACCTTGTTTTGGCGCGGCTTCCCGATGCGGTGCCGGGCACCAAAGGGATTTCGCTTTTCATGGTGCCGAAGTTTCTCCCCGATGCGGCGGGCAATCCGGGCACGGCGAACAGCCTCAAGGTCGTGTCGCTTGAGCATAAAATGGGCCTGCATGGCTCCCCCACTTGCGTGATGAGCTTTGAAGGCGCGACCGGCTGGCTGGTGGGGGAACCCGGTAAAGGCATGGCAGCCATGTTCACGATGATGAACAACGCGCGGCTGGCCGTCGGCGTGCAAGGCATTGGCGTGGCCGAGGGCGCTTATCAAAAGGCGCTCGCCTATGCGCAAGAGCGGGTGCAATTCGCGCCCATTATTGAACATGCGGATGTTCGCCGGATGCTTGCAGAAATGCGTGCAGATATCTTTGCCGCGCGCTCCATCGCGCTCGCTTGTGCGGTGGCGCTGGATATGGGCCGTGCGACGGGCGAGGCCGATTGGCATGCCCGCGCCGCGCTTTTGACCCCGATTGCCAAGGCCTATGGCACCGATGTGGGCATCCATGTCGCCGATCAGGGTATCCAGGTGCATGGCGGCATGGGCTTTGTGGAAGAAACGGGCGCCGCGCAATATCTGCGCGATGTCCGCGTGACGGCGATTTATGAAGGCACCAATGGCATTCAGGCGATGGATCTTGTGGGCCGCAAAATGATGGACGATGGCCGCGCCGCGTTCCGTCTTTTGCAAGAGGTGGAAGATGCCGCAAAAGCCGCGCGCGAAACCCTGCCCGATCTGGCAGAAGCCGTTTGGCAAGCCGCTGAAACCATGCGCGAAGCGACCGAGGGCCTGATCGCCCAAGGCACGCAAGATCGGTTTGCGGGGGCGGTGCCCTATCTGCGCGCCTTCGCGCGGGTGTTGGGGGCGCATTACCATTTGAAAGCGGCCCTTGCCGACGAGGTGCGCGCAAAATTGGCGGCGGTTTATATTCGCCGGATTTTGCCGCAGACGGAGGCTGATCTCGCATCTGTGCGGGCGGGGGCGGTTGACCTTTACGCGCTTTCGCCTGAAGACCTCGGGGCATGAAAACAAAGAACGGCCTGAGCTACCCGATTGAAACCCCGCCCGCTTTTGGTGACACGATCGAGGTCGCCGAAGGGGTCTTGTTGTTGCGCTTGCCGCTGCCGCTCGCGCTGGATCACGTCAATGCTTATGCGCTTGATGATGGCGATGGCTGGACGCTTGTCGATCCTGGGATGAATGCGAGCGCCTGCCTTGAGGCGCTAAGCCGCGCGCTGGATGGCCCGCTTTCCGGCAAGCCCGTTCGCCGGGTGATCGTGACGCATTACCACCCCGATCATATTGGTCTTGCGGGCTGGTTGCAGGCGCGCGGGGCCGAGCTTTGGACCACCCGCACCAGTTGGTTGTTTGCCCGGATGCTTTGCCTTGATGAGCAAGCGCTGCCGGTGCCCGAGACCATAGATTTCTGGCGCGCAGCGGGCATGGACCCGGTGTTGCTTGAGTTTCGCGCGACAGAGCGCCCCTTCAACTTTGCCGATTGCGTGCACCCTTTGCCGCTTGGGTTCCGCAATATGGCCGAGGGGGATGTGATCCGCGCGGCGGGCCGCAATTGGCGGGTGCGGATCGGGCAGGGCCATGCGCCCGATCATGCGACCCTGTGGAGCGAGGATGACGGGCTGATCTTGGGCGGCGATCAGCTTTTGCCCTCAATCTCGGCCAATCTGGGTGCCTATGCTTCCGAACCCTTGGCCGATCCGGTAGCGGATTGGATCGAAAGCTGCCGTGCCTTCCAGCCCCATGCGCGCGAAGATCACTTGGTTTTGCCGGGCCACAAGTTGCCGTTCTACGGCCTGCCGCTCCGCCTGCGCCAAATGATCGACAATCACGAAGGTGCACTTGCGCGCTTGCGCACGCGTTTGGCGGAGCGTCCGCATACGGCGGTGGAGTGTTTCCCGGTGCTGTTCAAACGCGAGATCGGCATGTCCGAATATGGGCTCGCACTGGTGGAAGCCGTGGCGCATTTGAACCACCTCTATCTGCGCGGTGAAATTAAGCGCGAAATGCGCGAGGGTGTCTCTTACTGGAGCCCTGTCTAGTTTCGCCGTGCCCCGGCGTTGCCCAGACGGAACACCTGCGCATTTTCTCGGTCCTTTCAGACGGGCGGCGGTTGTCTTTGCGCTGTCGTCCGTGTTTCACGCGAGCAAGGCATGGTCTGCGCATCATGCGATATTCTTGTGGGAGATTGGGCAGATGCGCCGACTTTTCATCTGTATGACGGCCCCTGTGGCACTGGCCGCTTGTGGTGCGGAGCCGGTTTGGGCGCCGGATGAGGCGGTGCAAGCGGCGCATTATTCCACAGGCAAGCCGCCTTCGGTGACGCTTTTTACGGTGATTGGCACGACCACCGGCGCAGGCGGGCATTCGGCGCTGATGATCGACGGGTCCGAGCGCGTGATCTTTGATCCGGCCGGGACTTGGAAGCACCCGACTGTACCAGAGCGCAATGACGTCGATTACGGCATCACCGATCAGATGTATAAATTCTACATCGACTATCATTCGCGTGAGACGTGGTTCGTGCGTGAACAAACTCTGCCTGTCTCGCCCGCGATTGCCGAGGCGCTGATTGACCGGGTGGAAGCCAACGGCGCCGTTGCGAAAATGATGTGCGCCAATGAAACCTCGGCCATTTTGCGCGATATTCCGGGCTTTGAAAGCATCCCGCAAACCACCTCGCCCGTGAAACTGTCAAAAGCCTTTGGTCAGTTGCCGGGTGTGGTGACCGATGATCATTATGACAATGATCCCGACGACAATTCGGGCGTGCTGATGATTCAGGCCGAGCCGTTCATACACGGTACGAACCTGCCCTATTAAGCGTTCCGCTTGGGGCAAAGCGCGCGGGCCAAGCGTTTGCGCGCCTTTTTAGCCGACCAGCCAGAGCGCCACGTATAGCGTGGCAAGCCCACCCAGAATCGCCGCAAATGTGTTGCGGGAGACAAGCCCCACTCCCACTGTGGCAGCGGCGGCGGCAAGGCGTGCGGGGTCGGGCTGCCCTCCGGTGGCAGAGGGCCAAAGAACGAGCGGGGCGACCAGCCCCGGCAGCACCGCGACGGCGGTGTAGCGCAGATAGCGTAGCGCCCATTCGGGCAGCGGTCGGTTGCCGATCAGCCCCAAGAATGAGTAACGCAAAAAGAAGGTGCCAACGCCAAGCGCGAGGATGATCACCCATGTGATCGGCGCGCCGTAATATTCTGCTGTGGTCATTGCAGCGCCCTCCGCTTGGTCAGCCAAAGCTCGGTTTGTGCGCCTGCGACCATTGCCAAAAGCGCCGCGATGATCAGCCCGGTGCCGGCGGGCAAAAAGGCCAGCACCAGCGCCATGATCACAGAGACTGCCGCCGCGACCAGATGCGGGATCGAGCGCAGCATCGGCGCGATCATCGCCAAAAACGTCACCGGAACGGCAAAATCGAGCGCAAAGGCGGGCGGGATCGCTTTGCCCAAGAGCGCCCCCACAAGGGTGGAGCTATACCAAAGCGGCACGATCGGCGTGCAGGCGCCGGTGTAATAGGTCAGTTTCGCGGCCAAGCTTTGCTTGGGGGCGCGGTTGTAATCCGCATCGGCCAGCGCAAAAGCCTGATCGACCATCGAATAGGCCACAAATGCGCGTTGCCAGGTCGATGCCGCGCCCAGATGCGGGGCCAGCGAGGCGGAATACATTGCCATCCGCAGGTTCACCGCAAGTGCTGCCAAAATCACCATCACCGTGCTGGCGTGATCATTCATCAACTGCACGGCGGTAAATTGCGAGGCGCCCGCGATCACCAGAACGGAAAAGCCCATTACCTCCAGCAGGTCAAAGCCCGCCTCGTTGCCAGCGACCCCAAACAACAGGCCAAAAGGCGCGATCACCAAAATGAAGGGCAAAGCCTGCCGAAATCCGCGCCAATAGGCGACGGAGAGCGGTCCAGCAGGCGCGGAGGGCGTGTTGGTCATGGTGGGGCTTGCTCGTTGGAGTGCAATAGGCGAGTTCTAGGGGGCGAAGGCTGCGCCGCCAAGGGCGCGATTGTATCGGGGGCAATATGCGCATTGCAGGGCTGGTGCTGGCAGGTGGGTCTGGGCAACGTATGGGCGCGGAAAAGGCGCTCATTACGCTTGGGGGGCAAACGCTACTCTCCCATGTGGTGGCGCGGCTCGCGCCACAGGTCAAGGTGCTGGCTTTGTCGGCCAATGGCGATCCGGCGCGATTTGACGATTTGGGCTTGCCGGTCTTGGCCGACCCAGAATCCGAATTGGGCGCGGGGCCGATGGTGGGGGTGCGTGCCGGGTTGCGCTGGGCCGATGCCGAAGGCGCACAAGCCTTGGTCACCGTGGCGGTGGATACGCCCTTTTTGCCGACCAATCTTGCGGTGCGTTTGCTCGCCACAGGCGGGGCGGCATATGCAAAAAATGCAGGACGCGCGCATTACACGGCGGCGCTTTGGTTGACCGCAGACTTGGCCCGCTTTGATCGGTTGTTTGAGACGGGGGAGCGGCGGATGCGTCCCTACCTTGAAGGCGCGCATGTGGTCGACTTTCCCGGCACGCCGGACCCATTCACCAATATCAATACCCAAGCCGATCTGGCGCGGGCGGAAGCGGCGCTGGGCGGGGGCGCGGTGTGAAGATATTGCTGCGCCACGGGCTGGAGCCTGCGCAGCGTGCACAGGCGGCAGGGCTGTATTGGCGCGCTTTTGGTGGAAAACTGGGCCGGGTGATCGGGCCAGAGGCGAAGGCGCTGCGCTATATCGAGCGGGTGATTGACCCGGCGCATGTGATCGCGGCAACCGATGAAGCGGGCCGGGTGCTCGGCGTGGTGGGCTTTCGCACCCCGCAAGGCTCTTTCGTGGCCGGAACGCGCGAGGATCTGGTCGCGGTCTATGGTCGCTTTGGGGCGCTATGGCGAGCCTTTGCTTTGGCAATCTTGGCACAAGACTTGCCCGATCAGACGGTGTCGATTGATGGGCTGGCTGTTGCCGAAGAGGCGCGCGGCCTTGGGCTCGGTGGCGCGCTGATGAAAACACTTTGCGAGCAAGCACAGGCACAGGGTTTTGGCAAAGTCCGGCTCAATGTGGTGGGCGAGAACCTGCGCGCGCGCGAACTTTATGACCGGCTCGGCTTTGCCGTGACCGGGCGGGTGGACCGCTGGATCACGGCCGCGCTTTACGGCTATCGCACCGTGGTGGAGATGGAGCGGCAGGTGTGATCGGCGGAGCTTAGTCGAAAGTGCCGGTCACGCGACCCAGCAACATGAATGCCCGTGCGGTGCGGGTTTCGGCCAATTCCGCCACCTCCTGATCGGTGGCGTTTTGTTCAAACTCCACAAAGGTCCGGTCGAACTGGCGCAGGAAATGGTGCGCCGCATCGCGAAAGATCGTATCGGTGCGCATACGGCCCGCCGTCAGCGCCAGCGAGGACCGATCGCGCACACCGCCAAGCGCGGCGATTTCGCGGCCTCGCTCGCCTTGGGCAAAGCGGCGCCACAGCTCGGGCCGGGCGCGGTCGGGTTTCAGGTCATCCATATAGATGCCATCTTGCGCGAGCAGGTTCAGCACATCTTGGGCGGCACGCAACAGCTTCGCCATGGTGCGGTTTTCAAGCGCGCGGCGCAGGGCCCGGAAGCCCTCTTTATCCTCGGCATTATCGGGGAATTGCATCGCACGGATGAAATCTGCCATCGACACCGGCGGGGCCAATTCTTCTGCCGGGGTGCCAAGCGCGAGCGTGGGCTGATCATCGACAGGGGCGGCGGGTTTGGGGGGCACCAGCGCGGCCTTGCGGTCGGCCGAGGGTTGCACCGCCCCATGGTCGCGACGCGACGAAAACGTGGCGAGCGCGGTTTCGGCCTGACGTGCGGCCATCGCCACCTCATCAAGCTTTTTCTCAAGCGCTTGGCCCGCTCCGCTGCGCACTTGGTTTTGCGACACCCAAGCGGCCCGCATCGCTTCGACCGAGGCGCGCAGTGCCTGCGCTTCGGCGCGCATTTCACGCGCGGTGCGGGTGGTGATGGCCGCGACCCAGATCATCACAATGGGCAGCACAATGCCGACAAGCGTCAAAATCACCGAGGCCGCATCTAGGCCGGCCTCGGAGCTGCCGTGAGGAACAAACACCCAAAACGCCCCGACCATGCCAAGCCAGACCGCGCTCAGGCCAAGCGCAATCCATTCGGTGCGCGAGGTGCGCGCCGCGGGACTATCCGGCATCACGCCGGGGTCAGGATGCTTACGGTCCGGTCCGGGCTCGCCCATGACTGCCCACCTTCACCTTTCCTTCGGTCAGACGAACTTCACCGAGAGGATCTCGTAGCTGCGTTGACCGCCGGGCGTGCGCACATCGACGCTGTCACCCTCGTCTTTGCCAATAAGCGCGCGCGCAATCGGTGATTTGATGTTCAAGAGCCCGCGCTCCAGATCGGCTTCATGTTCGCCGACAATCTGATAGGTGCGCTCTTCATCGGTGTCTTCGTCCACCAAAGTCACCGTGGCACCGAATTTGACCGAGCCAGAAAGTTTGGTCGGGTCGATCACCTCGGCGCGGCCAAGGATCGCTTCAAGCTCTTTGATCCGGCCCTCGACAAAGCTCTGCTTTTCACGCGCGGCGTGATATTCGGCGTTTTCCGACAGGTCGCCATGTTCGCGCGCTTCGGCAATCGCCTTAATCACAGAGGGGCGCTCGACCGTTTTCAACGTCTTGAGTTCTTCGTCGAGCACTGTGTACCCGGCGCGAGTCATCGGTATCTTTTCCATGGAGGCCCTTGACCTGTTGTGGCTTGCACTTGTTTTGCGCTTCACGAAGGTAAATCCGCCAAGCGGGTCCGGTGTCAAGGGCCGGGGGCGTTTTTCGGCGATAGGGCGCCGCTGGCGTGCACGCAAATTCCCGCCACTTGTTGCTGCATCTGCGAAAGAATCTTGCTTTGCGGTGCGGCGTTACAATTGCTTCAAACCGGTAGTTAAGCTACCACGTTGCGCGGAGCACGCGATTTTGAAGGCTGAAGGGAACTCGAGATGTCCGAGATCGAACGCGAGTCGATGGAATACGATGTGGTGATCGTGGGGGCTGGGCCCTCCGGTCTGTCGGCGGCGATCCGTCTCAAGCAGATCGACCCGGATCTGAACGTTGTCGTGTTGGAAAAAGGCTCCGAAGTTGGCGCGCATATCCTTTCTGGTGCGGTGCTCGACCCCAGCGGTCTTGATGCGCTGATCCCGGATTGGAAATCCAAAGGTGCCCCGATCAAAACCCCGGTGAAGGAAGACAAGTTCTACCTTCTGAGCGGTGATGGGCACATGAATATCCCGCATTGGCCGATGCCCAAGCTGATGTCGAATCACGGCAACTACATTGTCTCGATGGCGAATGTCTGCCGCTGGCTCGCCGAACAGGCCGAGGAACTGGGCGTCGAAATTTTCCCGGGCATGTCGTGCTCGCAAATCGTGTGGGATGGCAACCGCGTCGCCGGTGTTGTGGCGGGCGAAATGGGCTTGGCCTCGGACGGCACCCCCGGCCCGAACTATGAACCGGGCATGGAGCTTTTGGGCAAATATGTCTTCTTGTCCGAAGGCGTGCGCGGCTCGCTCAGCAAAGAAGTGATCGCCAAGTTCAACCTGTCTGAGGGCAAATGCCCGCAGAAATTCGGGCTTGGCATGAAAGAAATCTGGGAAATCGACCCCAAGAAGCACAAAGAGGGTTCGGTGACCCACACGATGGGCTGGCCGCTTGACCATAATGCGGGCGGCGGGTCGTTCATCTACCACATTGAGAATAATCAGGTTTACATCGGCTTCGTGGTCCACCTGAACTACGAAAACCCCTATCTCTACCCCTATATGGAGTTCCAGCGCTTCAAACATCACCCGATGGTGGCGGAGCTTTTGGAAGGCGGCAAACGTGTGGCCTATGGCGCGCGCGCGATCTCCGAAGGTGGCTGGCAGTCGATCCCGAAACTGACCGCGCCGGGTGTGGTGCTTTTGGGCTGCTCGGCGGGGCTGGTGAACGTGCCGCGCATCAAGGGCAACCATAATGCCATGCTCTCGGGCATCGCTGCGGCCAATGCGGCGGCGGCGGCGATCAAGGCCGGGCGTGAGGGCGACGAGCTGACCGCCTATGAAGACGATCTGCGCTCTGGCCCGATTGCGAAAGACCTTAAACCCGTTCGCAACGTCAAACCGATCTGGTCGTGGTGGGGGATCTGGGCTTCGATGGCGCTCGGTGGTCTTGATATGTGGACCAACTCGCTCTTTGGCTTCTCGTTCTTTGGCACGCTCAAGCACAAAAAGACCGATGCGGCCCATACTGGCTTGGCCTCCAAATTCAAGCCGATCGACTATCCGAAACCCGATGGCAAATTGAGCTTTGATCGGCTGACCAACGTGAGCTTCTCTTTCACCAACCACGAAGAGAGCCAGCCGTGCCACCTGAAGCTGAAAGATCCGTCGGTGCCGATTTCGGTCAACTTGGCGAAATATGCCGAGCCGGCGCAGCGCTATTGCCCGGCAGGGGTCTATGAGGTGCTCGGCGAAGGTGCGGATGCGAAGTTCCAGATCAACTTCCAAAACTGCGTCCATTGCAAAACCTGCGACATCAAAGACCCGTCGCAGAACATCACATGGACCACGCCGCAAGGTGGCGACGGCCCGAACTACCCGAATATGTAAGACCTGCGTCACATCGACGTGTTGCGGGGGGAGCCATGGCTCCCCCCGATTGCATAGGGCGCCCTAGGTCGCTACCTTTCGGGCAACCTGACGACAAGGACCCTTTCCGTGCCCTTTGCCAAAACGCTTTCCCGTGCGCTTTATCTGCTTCCGACCCTTGCCTGCCTCGCGGCACTGCCAACCTTCGCGCGCGAAGATGGCGGCGCTTATCTGGCGGGGCGGGCGGCGCTGCTTGACAATGATTTCGCCCAAGCTGCGCCTTACTATGACCGCCTGCTTCTAACGCTGCCCGACGACCAGAAGGTGCAAGAGGGCGCACTTTTCGCCCATGTGGCTTTGGGCGAGGTCGAAAAAGCCCGCGATATTTCCAAAGCCATCGCCTCCGGGGATGGGGCCCCGACGCAGGTCGCGGTGCTTGTGTTGCTTGCCGATGCGGCG
This sequence comes from Rhodobacter aestuarii, assembly GCF_900156655.1. GTDB lineage: Bacteria > Pseudomonadota > Alphaproteobacteria > Rhodobacterales > Rhodobacteraceae > Rhodobacter > Rhodobacter aestuarii. The sequence continues at coordinate 44,921 of NZ_FTOG01000007.1, forward strand.
ATGTCAGATGATTTTGCGGCGGGCACGGCGCTGCTTGAAGGTGGGGCCGATGCGGGCCAGTTGGTCGGCGGCCTTTACAAAGCTTGGGCCTTGGTCGGCCAAGGGCAGATGTCGGAGGCGATGCAGGCCTTTGATGCAATCGCGAAGATCGACGGGCTGGAAGGCTTTGCCGGCTATCATCGCGCGCTCGCCTTGGCGCTCGTGGGCGATTATGAAGGCGCGGAAGAGATTTTCTCAGGCGCACATGCCAATATCTACAACGGCACCCGCCGGGGCGTTTTGGCGCATGTCGAGATACTCTCGCAGTTGGAACGCAATGAAGATGCGATTGCGTTGCTTGATGCGAGCTTTGGTGCGCCGCTCGACGATATCCTGACCGATATCCGCGACCGGCTTGAAGCGGGCGAAACATTGCCCTTCACGGCCATTGGTTCCGCGCGCGAAGGTGTGGCCGAGCTTTTTTATTCCGTCGCGCAAGCGTTGAACGCAGATTCGATCCCGGGTTTTGCGCTTTTACACGCGCGGCTCGCGCTGTGGCTTCGCCCCGATCATACCGATGCCGCATTGCTCACCGCTGCGATCTTGGAGCAGGTGCAGCAATATGATCTGGCGATTTCGGCCTATGCGATGATCGGCACTGATAGCCCGGCTTTCCATGCTGCCGAAATGGGCCGGGCCGAGGCGATGGTGGAGGCTGGGCGCTCGGATGCGGCGATTGAGGTGCTGGAGCAGTTGACCCGCACCCATGCGGACCTGCCCGGCGTTTGGGTGGCGTTGGGCGATAACCTGCGCCGCGAGGATCGCTTCGCCGAGGCTGCGAAAGCTTATGACAAGGCGATTGAGCTTTCGGGCGAACCCAAGCGCAGCGAATGGGGGCTGTGGTACGCCCGCGCGATTGCGCAGGAACGCTCTGGCCAATGGGAGCAGGCAGAGGCGGGCTTCCGCAAGGCGCTGGAGTTGAACCCGGGCCAGCCCGCAGTGCTCAACTATCTTGGCTATTCCTATGTGGAAAAGCGCCAAAACTTGGATGAGGCGCTTGATATGATCCAGCGCGCTGTCGCTGGTCGCCCGGATGATGGCTATATCACCGACAGCCTTGGCTGGGCCTATTATCGGCTGGGTCGCTACACGGAAGCGGCAGAGCAGATGGAACGCGCGGTCGAGTTAATGCCGCAAGATGCGCTGCTGAATGACCATCTGGGCGATGTCTATTGGGCCGTTGGGCGCAAGCGCGAAGCCGAATTTCAATGGCGTCGTGCGCTGAATTTTGGCCCCGCACCTGACCTTGATCTCGACCGGGTGCGGCGGAAGCTGGAAGTCGGCCTGGACGTGGTTTTGAAAGAAGAAGGCGCAGCGCCGCTGCATTCTGACAAATGAGCCAGTTTGAGGTTTTTGCCCCCGCCAAGGTCAATTTGGCGCTGCATGTCACCGGGCAGCGGGAAGATGGCTATCACCTGCTTGATAGCCTTGTGGCCTTTGCGCCGGTCGGCGATATGCTGCAGCTTTCGCCCGCAGAGAGCCTTTCGTTGAAGGTCACCGGGCCGGAATCGCGCGGTGTGCCGGAAGGGCCGGAAAATCTGGTGCTAAAAGCGGCGGCGCTTTACGGGCCGGGCCCCGGTGCGGCGATCCATCTGGACAAATGCTTGCCTGCCGCGTCAGGGATTGGCGGTGGCTCATCGGATGCGGCAGCGGCTTTGCGTGGCATGGCGGCATTGCGCGATGTGGCTTTGGCCAGTGGCGCTGCTGTGGTGAAGCTGGGCGCCGATGTGCCAATGTGCCTTGATCCGCGCCCCGCACGCACCGAAGGCATTGGCGAGGAACTGACCCCGGTGGCTCTGCCGCCCTTGCCCGCTGTTTTGGTCAACCCGCGTGTCGAAGTGTCGACGCCTGCTGTCTTCAAGGCGCTGGCTTCCAAAACTAATCCGGCGATGGAGCCGATCCCGGCCTTTGTCGAGGCTGCGGATTGCATCGCGTGGCTTGCGCGGCAACGCAATGATTTGCAGCCGCCCGCCGTGGCGCTGGCCCCGGTGATTGCCGAGGTGCTGGCGGCATTGAGCGCGCTGCCGGGCTGCAAACTCGCGCGTATGTCGGGCTCTGGCGCGACCTGCTTTGGGCTTTTTGAAAGCGATGCGGCGGCAGAGGCCGCACAGGCACAACTGGCAGCCGCGCAGCCCGGTTGGTGGTCCGCGCATGGGGCGCTTGGCGATCAGGCTGCAAAAGCGGCCCCGCGGCTTAGGTAGCGCGGGACAGCATGCCCAGATAACCGATTAAGGTGCCCACAAGCACAAGCCCAAACGGGAATTTGTGGTGCCCCCAACTGACCCAGTCGGGGGTGGCGGCGCGCACCGCAGGAATGGCACGCGCGCCGCGATGCGTGATGAACGCGGCGATCAGGCACGCCTGCAGCAGCAAAATCATCAGCCAAATATGGTTTGGGTTGGTCGAGAAAAAGGGGGCCGCCGCCGCCGCGAATTTCACATCGCCCATGCCCACACCTGCGGCCATGTTCAAAAGCAATCCGATGCCCAGCACGACCGGCAAGTTGACCCAGCGCCAGGCCCAAACCTCCAGCGGCAAGACGAACAGCCCCACCACCGCGAAAACGGCGATCAAGGCCATCACCGCCAGATTACGGATTTTCATATATTTGAGGTCGGTGTAGATCACCCAAGCGCAGATTGGGATGCAGAATTTTAGCAACACCGATGCCGCTTCCGGGGGGCTTAGATCCAGCATCTCAGCCCCTCCGGCTGCCGGCATCAAGCGCTTCCAGCGCCCGTGCCGCTTCGTCGAAATAAACGGGTGAGGTGTCGACCGCATCTTGCAAGAGGCCCCGGCCAATCGTCACATCGCCCTTTTTGATGGCGGAAAGCCCCGCTGTGTAAAGCAGCTTGGCGCGCTCGGTCTGGGTCATCTCAATCACCGGCAGGTCATATTTGCCTTGCGCGGCGCGGGCCATCACGAGGTTGTTCTTGGTGGTGAAATTGCCCGGATTATAGGTCAGCGCTTCGGCAAAGAGTTTTTCAGCCCCTTTTGCATCGCCGCGGGTCAGCTTGGAAAAGCCCCAGTTATTAAGAACCCCAGAGGGCTGCGTGGTCAGGCCGGAAGCGATTTCATAGAAGCTGTCGGCCTTTTTCCAATTCTGATCGCTGTCGGCGACCATCGCTTCAAGCTTGTAACGCTCAAAGGTTTCATGCGTCGGCGGGATGGTGTTCAGCGTCGCCTTCGCCCCCGCCCAGTCATTTGAGCGGATTTGCGCATCGGCCAGCGCGACCTTGTCATCGGCTGTAGCGCCTTCCATGCTGACGACGCGCTTCCAGACCTTTGCCGCGCGCTCAGGCTCATTGGCACGCACAAGCGATTTGGCGAGCCCGCGTTGCAAATCGATCCGGTCGGGGCTTTCATTCGTGGAGCGGGTGAAATAGGCCACCGCTTCGCGTGGGTCGCCCACCGTCAGCATGATGTCTGAAAGGTTGGTCGCATCGACCGCATTCACGGTGTCCAATGCGCGGTCAACTTCGGTTTTTTCGCTGCCCATGCAGCCCGCAAGAGCGAGCGTGCCGCCCATAAGAGCCGCAAGAAAGATCGGGTGGCGCATATTGCTGCGTCCTTTTGCTCGTGCCTCAACGCTCGGTCAGCAGAAGGTATTCACCAACCCCACGCCTCACGAGCTTGAACGGTCTGTCCTCGGGGGGATCATAATCGGGTTTTTCCGATTTTGCGAGCGCATGGCGCAGGTTTTGCCGGATCGCGTCCGATTGGCCACTGTCGAGACCATAGGCGATGCGGAACACCCGAGCGGCCTCGGCGGGCTTGTTTTGCTCCATCAACACCACGCCCAAGTTGTTCCACGCTGGGACGAAGGTTTCGTCTTTTTCCGTCGCGCGCCGCAGCACTTGTTCCGCCTGCCCAAGGCGTCCAAGCTTTAGATCGGCAGAGCCAATCGCAGAGAGCACATCCACCGTGGCGCCTTGGTCTGCTGCCGCTCGGTAATAGGCTTTCAGCGCAAGTTCATATTCCCCCGCTGCCATCAGGCGATGGCCGACCAAAAGCCCGTCTACGCCTTCACCCTTAGCGGTGCCGGGAGCGTAAGGGGTTTCGCTTGATGGGCCAAGGCCGCCCGGAGAACAGGCGGCCAAAGTGCAGATTAGGGCAGTTGTCAGGGCGCGGGCGCGCAGGGCCATGGGTCACATCTGGCTGATGGAGTTGAAGTTTTCCATCATATCATGGACCGACGGTCCGACAAGGATGATCAGGAGCGGCGGCACGGTGAACATCATGGTGCCGAGCGTCATCTTGACCGGGATCTTGTTGGCGGCTTCTTCGGCGCGCATGATCCGCTTGTCGCGCATGTCGGCCGCATAAAGGCGCAGCGCTTCGGCGATGGATGTCCCGAATTGTTGCGACTGGATCATCACCGTCACGAAGGAGGCTACATCGGGCACGCCCGAGCGGTCCGCGAAGGCCCGCAGAACCGAGGGCTTATCAAGACCAGCCTTGATCTCATGGGAGACGGTCTCAAATTCTTCGGCAAGCGCGGGGTAGGATGACATCAGTTCTTTCGAAACGCGGATAATCCCTTGGTCAAGCGACAAACCGGCTTCAACGCAGACCAGAAGCATGTCGAGCGCATCGGGGAAGCCATCCTGAATTTCGGCGGTGCGGGCGGCGACCCGCTTGTTGATCCAATAGGTCGGCGCGTAATAGCCCAGAACGCCTGGACCAATCACCGCCATGATCGCGATGGTTGAACTGAGCGGGACGGGCTTCGTGGCGTTATAAAGCATCACATAGGCGACGCCGAGCAACAAAAGGCCGATGGCCAGTCCGAACTGGATCGCGTGATAGGTCCGCACGGCATTCGCACTGCGATAGCCCGCCTTTTGTAGCCACTTGCGGCTTTCGGACATTTCTTCCTTGCTTTTGGGTTCAAGGAAGTCTGCGAATTTTTCAAGCTTGTCACTGCCGCCGGTATTGCGTAGCGGTTGCGCGTTTTTGGGCGCTGCATTTGCGGTACGGCCCTTCTGTGCCGAGACCGAGGCCCGAAGCTTATCGAGCGGATCTTCGCGCTTCTTGACCATCAACGGCAAGGTGGCAAGAACCATGAGCGCGGCGACGCCTGCGAGTGCAATCACCGGACCCATCGGCCCGAGCATATCGGTCAACATGGTGGTGAGCGTGTCGATGGACATCGTGGCCTCCTCAGACCTTGATCGTGGTCATGACCTTCATGAACAGCACATTGCAGCCCAGCAGGGCAAAGGCAGCAATGGCGGCGGGCACGAAGGCGGGGGTGTCTTTGACGGCGTCATAGTAATTGGGCGACACGATGGAGATGGTGACCAGAACCGCCACCGGGAAGCCAGACAGGAACATCCCCGACCATTTCGGTTCGGCGGTGATGGCGCGGACACGGCGAAATAGCCGGAACCGCGAGCGGATCACTTTGGCGAGCCCTTCAAGCACCTCGGCCAAGTTGCCGCCAGAGGTTTGCTGGATAGACACTGCCACGGCGAGGAAGCGCAAATCCTGCATGTCGAGCCGTTCGGCCAAGTCGCGCAGGCTGTCGACCACGTTGCGGCCATAGGCGGCCTCGTCCGCGATAATCCCGAATTCGGTGCCCAAAGGATCGGGGATTTCTTTTGCGACGGCTTGAACGGCGGAGGAAAACGGATGCCCCACCCGCAAGCTGCGCACCATCAGTTCCACCGCATCGGGAAGCTGCTCTTCCGCCAATTTCAAACGCTTATTGGCTTTGCCATTGATCCAGAAATAAACGCCGCCAACGCCCATGACCACAGCCAGAACTGCGCGCACCGGGGTGGACGCTTGCGTGCCAAGGCTCAGCCCCAAAAAGGCGACAAAGCTCACAAGCGCCATCACCGCGATCAGCATGGTTGGCGAAAACGCGATATTTGCCTTTTGCGCCTTGGAGGCGAGCAGCGAATAAAGCGGGATGCCTTGGGCGTTGAGGTGCTGGGTCGCCTCCTTGCGGAGTTGCTCCAGAACCTGTTCGCGCCGTTGCCCTTTGTCGAGCATATCAAGGCGGCGGTTGACCTTGTTGTTGAGCGAGATCGACTTGCCGAACATCAGCAGGTAGATCCCCTCGACCAGCAAAAGCACGGCAACGAAGATCAGACCGTAGATGATGGGGGTGGGGGAAATGATCATGGCAGTGATCGCTCCAAATCAGTCAGTGACGGGGTCGTAGATGGTCGAGGGCAGGTCATAGCCCCATTGGCGGAACCGATCAGAATAGTGGCTGCGCACGCCAGTGGCGGTGAAGCGGCCAATGATCTTGCCATCGGGGGCGAGGCCAAGGCGCTCGTAGCGGAAGATTTCCTGCATCGAGATCACGTCACCTTCCATGCCGGTGATTTCAGTGATCGAGACCATGCGGCGCGAACCGTCTTGCAGACGCGAGGCTTGCACGATCAGGTTCACAGCCGAGGCGATCTGGCTGCGCACGGCTTTGATCGGCATCTCAATCCCGGCCATCGCCACCATGTTTTCCAAACGCGAGATCCCATCGCGCGCAGAGTTGGCGTGGATCGTGGTCATCGAACCATCGTGGCCGGTATTCATCGCCTGCAGCATGTCGATGACCTCTTCGCCGCGCGTTTCGCCGACGATGATCCGGTCTGGGCGCATCCGCAAAGCGTTGCGCAGACAGTCGCGTTGGGTCACGGCGCCCTTGCCCTCAACGTTGGGCGGGCGGCTTTCCATCCGGCCGACATGGGTCTGTTGCAGCTGAAGTTCGGCCGTGTCTTCGATCGTCAGAATACGTTCGGAGTTGTCGATAAAGCTGGAAAGCGCATTGAGCGTGGTGGTCTTACCAGAGCCCGTCCCGCCCGAAACGATGACGTTCAACCGGGTTGCCACAGCTGCTTGCAGATAGGCCGCCATTTCCTCGGTGAAGGCGCCGAATTTCACCAGATCATCAATGGCAAGCTTGTCTTTTTTGAATTTCCGAATGGAGACAAGCGAACCGTCCACCGCAATCGGCGGCACCATCGCGTTGAAACGCGAGCCATCCGCCAAGCGAGCGTCAACATAGGGGTTGGATTCATCGACCCGGCGCCCCACGGCGGACACGATCTTGTCGATGATCCGCAACAGGTGCTTTTCATCTTTGAAGGTCACATCCGAGAGCTGCAGCTTACCGAAACGCTCTACAAAGATCTGGTTCGGGCCGTTCACCAGAATATCGGAGACGGTATCGTCTTGCAAAAGCGGCTCTAGCGGGCCGAGGCCCATCACCTCGTCATAAAGCTCCTGGTGCAAAGTCGAACGTTCGGCGCTGTTCAAAGCAACCGACAATTCGGTCATTGCCTCGGCGGAAATTGCCGCGATCTCGGACTTGAGTTCGGATTCAGAGGCATGCTCAAGCGCTGCGAGGTTGAGGTTTTCCAAAAGCCGCTTATGCAGCTCCACCTTCAACTCGCTCATCCGTTCTTTGCGCTTGCGATCTTTGTCTGCCGTCGCGGCTTGCGCTGCACTTGCCCCGCTGTTGGGCATAGCCCGACGTTGAACGAGGGGCGGCTTTGCGGGTTCGTTGGAAGCGGCGGCGAGCGGTACCGGCGGCGGCGCGGCAGCCGCAGGCGCCGCTTGAGCGGGCTTGGCGGGGGCACCTGCGGCGGGTTTCTTATAGCGCGAGAACATGCGGCTTCCTCCGGGACGGTCTTCAGGCGGTCGCTGCTTCGGCTGCGCGGTTCAAGTCGGCAATCGATTGTGCGAGCTTCTGAATTTCTTTGCGCAGCGGCGATTTGGCGGCGGAAAGGGCAAGCGGCAGGCCGTGGTCGTTTGCCTGCGTCACCACCCGCCCAGCATCCGAGAGCAGCACCTCCAGCGAGATGTCGAGACTTTCGGCGAGGCGTTTGACGCGCGATTTTCCGTTCAAATCGGTGAATTTCGGCGCGCGGTTCAACACATAGCGCAGCTTTTCGGCGGGCAGGTTTTCGGCCTTAAGCGCGCGGATCATCCGCAGCGTATTCTGGGCTGAGCGCATGTCGAGTTCGATAAGCGCGAAGTAAAGATGCGCCGCATTCAACACCGTCTCGGTCCAGCTGATGACCGTCGAGGGCATGTCGATCACGACGAAATCGAAATTCGTGCGCGCCATTTCGATCAGCCGCGAGATATCTTCGCCGGTGACAATGTCGAGCGGCAGCATTTCCGGCGGCGCGGTCAGCACCTGCAGCCGGTCGTTAAAGCTCAAAAGCGCCTGATTGAAGCTTTCGCTATCCATGCTGGACGTATCTTGCAGCAGTTCAAACACAAGATCGCGGCGCGGCAGATCAAGGTAGGTCGAAGCGGAGCCGAACTGGAAATCGAAATCCAGAAGGCAGACACGCGGCGGCGTGACCGGGTTCTTTTTCGATTGTTCCGGGTTTGCCAATTCCCACGCGAGGTTCACGGCAAAGGTCGTTGCGCCCGCGCCACCAGACAGGCCGTGCACGGGCAGGACAACGCCATCACGCCCACCACCCGACGCCTTCATGGTCGGCGGTGCAGCATGTTCGGGCTGATCCGACTCCGTCGGCTCTGCGGCGGGTTGACCAAGCCGTTCCACCGCTTCATGCAGCGCCCCTTCGGGGAGCGGGTAGGGCACAAAGTCATCAGCCCCAAGGCGGAGCAATTGGTGCAAGGCAATCGGGCTTACCTCTTCCGCGATCAAGATCACGCGGATGCCTTTTTCTTTCGCTGAAGTGATGATGCCAGAAATCCGGCCGAGATCGCCCTCATCATCGCTGTCGACCGCGATGGCAATGAATTCAAGCGATTCAGAATCTGGTTGGTTCAGAAAGATAACGGCGTCTTCAAACGTCAGGTCGCCCCAGCTTTCACCAAGCTCGGCTTCCATATCCTCAATCAGAAGATCGAAATTCGATACGTCCCGCGAGACCGTACAGGCCACGATCGGCGCGGGCTCAGGGGAAAGAATAGCTGCAGCACTCATTGCCTCGGTCCTTTGTTACGCATTGCGTGACGACCGCCGGCTCGGGGTGAGGGGCCCGGCGATTCAGCCACGAAACGGGCACGACTCGGCGGACGTGCCTCTTCCTGCTGAACCGAAATTCGCCAGCAATCTGGGCGACATTGGGGCCGGATTGTTCCAATTGTGGGGTAATCGGAGACGATAAACGCCGTGGGCGGACCTTGTTGCCAAGGTCCGCCCACGAGTTGCAAGGAATGCGGCGTTAGTCGCCGAGCTTGTCTGTATCGGACGCCATGGCCGGGGTTGCAGAACTGACATAGTCGCGGAAGATCAGTTCGGCGTATTTCCCGTTCAGGAATTGCGGTTCGCGTTTGATCAGGCCCGTCACTTCGGTCACGGTACGGCGGTTTTGTTCGTTCGGGTCTTGCGTGTAGACCAGAGGCTGTGTTTCGCCGAAGGAGACAACCGCCTCAAGCCGCGAGCGAGAAATGCCATGTCCGGTCAGGAAGTTGACAACGGCACGCGCCCGGCGCAGGCCAAGTGACTTGTTATAGGCATTGGAGCCAACAAGATCGGTATGGCCGTAGACGCGGAATTTGACCTCGGGGAATTGTTTGATCCAATCCGCCTGTTTGACCAGCGCGGCTTGGGCATTCGCGTCCAGCACATCTGAGTTGAAGGCGAAATTGACCGTATTGGGCACATCTTGCGCGAATTTACGCGTGAGGCTGACAATGAACTCACGGTTGCCGGACATTACCAGCGAGTTGTTCATTGTGGCATTGCCAAAGCCGCCGGCGTCGAATTCCGTACCTGCCTCGGAAAGAAATTTATCGCTGCTACAGGCCGCAAGGGCCAGAGTGGCGATTACCATGACGGTGTAACGCATCGCGCCATTCGGCATCTTGGGGCCCCTTAGCTGCATTGGTTCACTCCATCAAATAGCCGTAGGAGCCGGAGAAGTCTTGCTTGGCCACTTCGCCCGCCGCGCCAGACACCGGTTGCGCTGAGGTTTTGCCCATCAAGAACAATTCCGATTCTGTGGGCAGCCGCACCCGGTCGGTGGGCATTGCCAGCGCCTCGCCACGCGTCGGCGAAACCAGATGCGGAGTCACGATGATCACCAATTCGGATTGGTTGCGCTCAAACGAGGCAGAGCGGAACAGCGCGCCCAGCACGGGCACATCGCCAAGCCACGGGATTTGGCTGTTCACATCGTTGAAGTCGTCTTGCAAAAGCCCGGCAATGGCGAAGCTTTCCCCATCGCGCATCTCGACCGTGGTCGAGGTTTCGCGCCGCTTAAACGCGTTCACGGTGAAGCCGCCATTGGTCATGGTGACCGAGGTATCGATTGCCGAAACCGCCGCCGCGATTTCTAGGTTGATCAGATTGCCGTCAACCACGCGGGGCGTGAAGGTCATTTCCACGCCGAAGGGCTTGTAGCGGATGGTGACGGTGTTGTTGTCGACCACCGGGATTGGGTATTCGCCGCCAGCCAGAAACTTCGCTTCTTGCCCCGAAAGCGCGGTCAGGTTCGGTTCGGCGAGCGTGCGCACCATCCCCTTGCTTTCAAGTGCTTCCATCAGAACGGCAAATTCCATGTTGCCGACGGTGAAGCCAAGGTTGACCGCGCCGGATTCGCCCGAGATTGGCACAGTCCCGCTGTCAAACACATCGCTCACTGCGCCCGAGCTCTGGGTGAAGTTGCCAGTGCCTGAAATCAGGCCGGTCGCGGCGGAGCCCCCGCCAACGGTGCCGCGCATCGCGAGCGAGGAAGAGAGGTTCTTGGAAACCGAACGCTGCATTTCTGCAAAGCGGACTTTCAGCATCACCTGCTGCGTGCCGCCCACCGTCATCAGATTGGAAACCCGATCCGGAGCGTAGCGATGAGCGAGATCGAGAGCACGGTCGAGTTTCGCGCTCGAGGAAACCGTGCCCGACAAAACGATGCCATCATTGGCGGTCCGCACTTCGATGTTTTCGCCCGGCAAAATCTGGCGCAGTCGCTCTTTGAATTCGCCAATGTCGGGGGTGACTTGCACCTCCACGTTTGACAAAAGCGCGCCATCGGCCCCAAGGATCGTCATCGTCGTGCGGCCAGGCACCTTGCCCAGCACATAAATCGTCTGATCCGAAAGCGTTGTCACATCGGCAATGCCGGGGTTCGCAATCGACAGTTCAGAGAAGGGCTCGTCGCTTTCAACCACGACGGCCCGGTTCATCGGAACGTTCAATGGCGTGCTTGATGTGCCCGAAACAACACGCAGGGTCTCCGCCTGAAGCGGCATGAAAGCCGAGGAGCCAAGCGCGACGCCAAGCGCGCAAGCCCAAAGAAAACGCTTCATTTTCATTGTGATCCTGCCTCTCCGATCACGTTCTGCCACCCGGATCTTACGCCCGGTCAAGGGGCTGTTTCGCCCCAGTTCGCATCAATCTGCCTGAATGTTCAAAATTTTGCAAGAATCAACCGCTTGGACGGACTTTTTCATGCAAAGGCCGTGTGGGCATGCCACACGGCCATAGAGGGTTTCGCTTTCGGACACCGTCAATCCTTGCAAGGAATTTCGGTTTCGATCACCTCGGTGCCGCGCCGCGTTTTGATGGTGCAGACCCGGGCTGCCTCCACTTGAACCGCTTCTTGGACCTGAATGCCGAGAAGTTTGTTGCGGTCAATTTCGATGGTTCCGAGATCAGCGGTGTTCTGCATCCCAACAAGCGAAAGCGTCAGGCGACCCGTCGATTTCGCAAGTGTCAGCGCGGCGACTTGCTCGGGCGTAACCTCTGCGGTGACCGTGCGCGCCACTTGCGTTTCTTCACTGCGGTCCGCATCGGCGCTTTGGTCAATCGCGATCAGTTTAAGGTTGGTGTCGATCAGCTTGGTCACAGGCTGGTCGTTCACCGAGCCAGACCAATAAACATCGACCCGGTCGCCCGGACGCAGGAAGCCGGAGACGCCCGAAGAGACGTCCACCTCAATGGTGAAGGCGCGCATGTTGGGGGCGAGGTTGGCGGTGATCCCGGCATCGACACCCGGAGGTGTGATTTTCTGTGCGAGAATGGGCTCATACATTTCATAGGAGCGTAGTGCCGCACGCGGCCGAGTTTCGCCGTCAAAGAAGGCAGCGATCTGTGCTTCGGGCGAATCTTGCGGGGCGCTCACCTTATGGAAGACACCTTGGGGCAAACGGTCCGCCTGCATTTTCACAACGCCCAAATCCGCCATTGTGAAGCGTTCCCCATATTTCAGCGGGCGCCGCAAGACGACGACATCTGCCAGCTGCGGCGCATTGGCCTGCGCGGCAGCCAGATAGTCACGCTCCGCTTGAAACCGGGACATCTGTTGCTGGGCCATGTAGATCGCAACCCCACCAAGGGCCACGCCAAGCGCCAGAAACAGAGCAAAAACCATCCGCATCGTGTCACCTGATCCTTTCTGTGCCAAATATCGGCCTTGTACGCGCGCCATACTCTACCCGAAATCGGGCAATTTCGTGGCTGGCGCGCGCGGGTCTCTTTGATCAGAACGTGGTCACGACCTCTTGGGAACCAATGTAGGAAGCGATCATCTGTGCGATCGAGCCTGAATTGTTCCAGATCACCAGGCCAACAATCATGCCCAGGGACACGACCGCGGCGGTCAGTACGACCCAATCTACGGTGACGGCGCCGTCTTCGGCGTGAATACTCTTCAAAAGTCTTGTTTTACAAATACACGGTTTCACGGCTGTTTCCCTGTATGCATCGGCTACTTCAACCGGGATACCCAAACAACACGGCGCAAATTGGGCGCTTGTTGGTAAATTTAACGACTCAGCGCAGGGCGAAGGTGCTGAGCGTGCAAATGCAAAAGGCCGCCCAGTTGGGGCGGCCTTCGTAAATCTTTATCCGATTAGGATCAGAACGTGGTCTTCACCGAGGCGGTCGACAGGTAGCTGCCGATGGCCGAGCTCAGGGTGCCGGTTTGTTGACGCACGAGGGTGAGGGCAGCGGCGCCGAGGCCCACAACGGCGGCGGTCAGCACGACCCAGTCAACGGTCACGGCGCCATCTTCTTCGGTGCGGATTTTGCGGGCGAATTTGAAGAATTTCATCGGATCTATCCTTGGGTTCGGTTTGGCTCTGGTTGGCCGCGGTGCCGCTTGGGCACCTCGTTTGGCCCTGCATCGCGGTATGAGACTGTTTTGCCGGCGAAACGTGACGTGATTTGGGCAGCTTCGGTATTTCTTCGCGGCAGAGCCAAAAAAATGAAAATTGGGTAAATAGCCGTTTTGAGCCGTTTCGGTGCGCAAGATCGGCGGTAAAGCGAAAGGCCGCCCCGAAGGGCGGCCTTAGCAAATCTCTGTCTGATTAGGATCAGAACGTGGTTTGCACCGAGGCGGTCGACAGGTAGCTGCCGATGGCCGAGCTCAGCGTGCCGGTTTGTTGACGCACGAGGGTGAGGGCGGCAGCGCCGAGGCCCACAACGGCGGCGGTCAGCACGACCCAGTCAACGGTCACGGCGCCATCTTCTTCGGTGCGGATTTTGCGGGCAAATTTGAAGAATTTCATCGGATTTTCCTTGGGTTCGGTTTCGCTCTGGTTGGCCGCGGTGCCACTTGGGCACCTTGCTTGGCCCTGCATCGCGGTATGGGAGTGTTTTGCCTGCGAAACGTGACGTGATTTGGGCAGCTTCGGTATTTCTTCGGGGCAGAGCCAACAAAGTCAAAGGCCCGAAAATCGCGGCTTCTGGGGCGCACGATGCGCAAGATCGGCGGCAAAGCGAAAGGCCGCCCCGAAGGGCGGCCTCAGCAAATCTCTGTCTGATTATGATCAGAACGTGGTTTGCACCGAGGCGGTCGACAGGTAGCTGCCGATGGCCGAGCTCAGGGTGCCGGTTTGTTGACGCACGAGGGTGAGGGCGGCAGCGCCAAGGCCCACAACGGCGGCGGTCAGCACGACCCAGTCAACGGTCACGGCGCCATCTTCTTCGGTGCGGATTTTGCGGGCAAATTTGAAGAATTTCATTGGATCTCTCCTTGGGGTCTGGTTGCTCCGCGGTGCTGCCACCTCTGACCTTGGCCGTCTGCCTCGCGGGATGCCCCTGTTTTCGGGGGCAAACGTGGCGCGATTGGGGCGTGTGCGGGGAATATTTGCGGAAAAATTAACTTTCAGCCAAAAGTGCTCTGGTGTTTGAAAACCCACGATTTTTTAGCGCTTACAAGCCAATTCACGCGTGCTTGTGGGCAACACTATTCTTGGAAGCACATCAGCCTTGGGCGCAAGCCGCGGCTTTTTCTTGGAAAAAATGCAGATTTCGCGGATAACCGAGGCAACGGGCGCAGACCCGACGAGCAGAAACCAGATAACAGAAGTGAGGGCGCAGATGCGCCGGATATGGGCAATCAGTCTTGCGGCTGGCGTGAGTCTTGGGCTCGCGCCGTCATTGGGGCCGGTATGGGCAGAGACCGGGCCGACCGTGCATCACTTCACGCCCAAACGTGTATTGCCGCCGAAAAAGGGGCAGACGCGCTTCCTGACGATTCAAATCGACCCAGAGGAACAGCGCCGTCAGCTGGCCGCGCAGGCCGCTAAGCCGTTTGAGCCGCTCACCGCGACGCCACCGCCCGAAACATCTGTTGCGCCCAGCAGCGGGGGGGGGCGCGCGAAGGATGGCGCCTCGGCCCGCTATGCCTGGTATTGGGATCAGGTGTCCCCCACGCTTGGGGACCGCGCCGGGCGGTTCACAAAAGCGATTTCTGCACTTGGTATGGGGCCGGGGGGGCAAAACGTCTCTGCGCCGCGGCTTGATCACTTGCAGACCATTGCGCTGAACCATGGCCGCGAGATTTTGGCGGCGACGATCGGCACCGAGGTTTCGCCCGCTTTGGTGCTGGCCGTCATTTCCACGGAATCGGGGGGCCGGGCGGATGCCGTCTCCCATTCCGGTGCGGTGGGGCTGATGCAATTGATCCCCGCCACGGCGGATCGGTTTTCTGTCACCGACAGCACCGACCCGGCGCAAAACATTAAAGGCGGGGTCGCCTATTTGAACTGGCTGATGAAGGAATTCGACCGCGATCCGCTGATGGTGATTGCGGCCTATAATGCGGGTGAAAACGCTGTCAAAGGGGCAGGGGGCGTGCCGCCCTATGCCGAGACGCGCGATTATGTGCCCAAGGTTCTGGCGGCTTGGCAGGTGGCGCGTGGCCTGTGCCTGAGCCCGCCCGAACTTGTGACCGATGGCTGCGTCTTCGCACTGAAAGGGTAGAGATGACGGAACTGAAACCGCTGGTGCTGGATGTCGATGGCACCTTCCTGAACACGGACCTTTTGTACGAAGGCTTTTGGGCGGGGCTGGGGCGCGACCCGTTCACCACCTTGCGCATTGCGGCGACAAACCTCTCGAACCCGGCGCAGCTTAAGGCCGAACTCGCCGCTGCTGTGCTCTTGCGCTCCGATCTCATGCCGGTGAACCCGGCCGTGCTAGAGGTTGCGAAAGCCGCGCAGGCCGAGGGGCGGGAGGTCTGCTTGGCCTCCGCCTCGCATCGCACCCTTGTGGAGCCCTTGGCCGCGCAGCATGGTCTCTCAGAACGCGTCTTCGCGACCGAGGGGCGGGTGAACCTGAAAGGGGCCGCTAAGGCGGGGGCCTTGACCCATGCCTTTGGCGAGAAGGGCTTCCTTTATGCCGGTAATGAAGCCACCGATATGGCGGTTTGGGAGCACGCGGAAACGGCGATTGTTGTCGGCAAAGTCCCCGAAGCCGAAGCCCTGAGCACGCGCGGCGTGGGCGTGGTCAATATCGCCGGGGGCTGGGCGCCAAAGGCGCTCTGGAAAGCGATCCGCCCGCATCAATGGGTCAAGAACGTGCTGCTTTTGCTGCCGCTCATTGCATCGCACCGGTTTGACCTTGTGACCTTGGTGCCAATTCTGTTCGGGATGCTGGCCTTTTCCTTTGCGGCCTCGTCGATCTACATCATCAACGACCTGCTCGACCTAGAGGCCGACCGGCTGCACCCCACGAAATGCCGCCGCCCGTTTGCAAGCGGGGCTGTCCCCATCAGGGTGGGGATGCTCGCTTTCGTCGGCTTGGCGCTGGGCGCGCTTGGCATCGCGGCGGCGCTCAACCCCGGTTTCCTCGGCATCGTCGCGCTTTATATGCTCACCTCGCTTGCCTATTCGCTCAAACTCAAGCGGATGCGTTGGGTTGATATTGCGACGCTGGCCAGCCTTTACACGATCCGCGTGGTGGCGGGCGCGGCGGCGGGGCAGGTGGATGTCTCGGTCTATATGCTGATCTTCATCTTCCCGGTCTTCGTCGCCTTGGGCTGCGTGAAGCGGCTCACCGAACTCACCTTGGCCAAGAATGACGAGCGCCTGCCGGGGCGCGGCTATGGAAGGCCCGACCGGGGCGATTTGCTCAATGTCGCGGGGCTTGGCGTCTTTGGGGCGCTGTTGATCTTCTTTCTCTATTCGATCTCTGACCAAGGGCAGATGCTCTATCCCGACACATGGCTGATGTGGGTGGCCATGCTGCCGATGGGTTGGTGGCTTATTCGCATGGTGGCGCTCGGCTGGTTTGGCAAACAAGATTACGACCCGATTGTCTTCGCACTGAAAGACAAATTCGGGCTTGGCATCTTGATGATGACGCTGAGCCTCATGTTCTGGGCTGCGGGCCTTTGGGCCGAATGGTTCGGCGCATAGCCGCCAGCAAAAAGGGCGCGCTTTCAGACAACTGAAAACGCGCCCTTCGACGTGCTTCAAATATCCCGAGCGGGAATTGCCGTAGGCAAGGGGGGCAGCGCCCCCCTTTTCCTTTAGCCAAGCTCGGCCAGGCGCGCGATGGCGGCGCTGATCTTCGCCGCCTCTTCTTCGCGCGCGGCCAGATTGGCGCGGGCTTCCTCGATCACCTCTTCCGCCGCATTCGCGATGAATTTCGGGTTCGCGAAGCGGCCTTTCAGGCCAGCGGCCT
The DNA here is from genome assembly GCF_900156655.1 of Rhodobacter aestuarii. Classification (GTDB taxonomy): domain Bacteria; phylum Pseudomonadota; class Alphaproteobacteria; order Rhodobacterales; family Rhodobacteraceae; genus Rhodobacter; species Rhodobacter aestuarii. The sequence continues at coordinate 61,809 of NZ_FTOG01000007.1, forward strand.
CTTTTTCGACCTTGGCGAGCGATTTTTGCAGCCGCGCTTTTTCCGCCGCCACATCAATCACCCCTTCGAGCGGCAGGCCAAACAACGCCCCCGGTGCCGGGATCGAGATCGAGCCTTTCGCCACCACGCCTTCGGTGATGCTTTCAAGCCGCGCAAGGCGCAACACCAGCGCCTCGTTGCGCTCCAGCGCCTCGCGGGCGGCGACATCGGCTTCGGCCAAGGTCATCGGCAGTTTCATCGCCACCGGCACGCCCAGTTGCGCACGCGAAGACCGGATTTCCTCGATCAGGCCGATCACCCAGTTCATCTCCCGGTCGGCGGCGTCATCAACCAGTTCCGCGCCATAGCTCGGCCAGTCGCCATGAACGAGCATTTTTGCCCGCTCGCCGGTCAGGCCCCACAGCTCTTCGGTGATAAACGGCATGATCGGGTGCAGCAGCGTGTAGCACTGATCGAGCACCCAACGCATGGTGGCGCGGGTTTCCTCGGCCTCGTCACTGTCAAAGAGCGGCTTGGCAAATTCCACATACCAGTCGCAGACCTTGCCCCAGACAAAGGCATAAAGTGCATTGGCCGCATCGTTGAAGCGATAGCTTTCAAAGGCCGCATCGACGGTTTCACGCACTTTCGCGGTTTCGCCGATGATCCATTTGTTCACCGTATGGCTGGGCTGGGGCACACCGACCACCGCCGGGCCTTCAAACACGCCATTCATTTCCGCAAAGCGGGTCGCGTTCCAAAGCTTGGTGCCAAAGTTGCGATAGCCCGCGATCCGGTCTTTCGAGAGTTTCAGCACCCCCCCGATGGCCGCCATCGAGGCATTGGTGAAGCGCAGCGCATCCGCGCCGTATTCATCAATGATTTCGAGCGGGTCGATCACATTGCCCGCCGTTTTCGACATCTTCTTGCCCTTCTCGTCACGGACAAGCTGGTGCAGGTAAACGGTGTGGAACGGGATTTTCCCCGTCACCGCTAGCTGCATCATCATCATCCGGGCGACCCAGAAGAACAGGATGTCAAAGCCCGTCACCAGCACATCGGTCGGGAAGTATTTCGCCATTTCCGGCGTATCTTCCGGCCAGCCCAGCGTGCCGATCGGCCAGAGGCCCGAGGAGAACCACGTGTCGAGCACGTCGGGGTCGCGGGTCAGCACCTTGCCGGGGGCCATCGCCTGCGCTTCGGCTTCAGACGGGGCGCAATAGTGGTTGCCCTCTTCGTCATACCACACCGGAATCTGATGCCCCCACCAAAGCTGGCGCGAGATGCACCACGGCTCGATGTTTTCAAGCCAGTGGTAATAGGTCTTCTCGCCCGCCTCGGGCATGATTTTGGTGGTGCCATTGCGCACAGCGTCGAGCGCCGGGCCCACGACCTTTTCGGCATCCACATACCATTGGTCGGTCAGCATCGGCTCGATCACGACCTTGGAGCGGTCGCCAAAGGGCTGCATGATCGGCTTGTTCTCAACGTAAGGAACCAGCGTCTCGACCTCATTGCCCTCGTCATCTTTGACCGTGGCTTTGGTCATCACCGCCAGACCTTCGGCGTTGATTTGCGCCACAACGGCTTTGCGCGCCTCCATCCGGTCCAGTCCGCGCAGTTCCTCGGGGATCAGGTTGAGCGTATCAATCTCGGCCTCGGTGAACGCCGCCCCTTTCGAGATTTCCATCGCCCGTTTGGCGCACTCTTCATAGCTCGCCCCATCGGCGCGCATCGCGCCTTTGGTATCCATCAGCCGATACATCGGCAGATTGCCGCGCTTGGCGACCTGATAGTCGTTGAAGTCATGGGCGCCAGTGATCTTCACCGCACCCGAGCCAAAGGTCGGATCGGGGTATTCGTCGGTGATGATCGGGATCAGGCGGCGGTGTTCCTTCGGGCCGACCGGAATTTCACACAGCATCCCCACAATCGGCGCATAACGTTCATCAGACGGATGCACCGCCACCGCGCCATCGCCCAGCATGGTTTCAGGGCGCGTCGTGGCGATGGAAATATAATCGCGCGTCTCGCGCAGGGTTACATTCCCGTCTTCGTCTTTCTCGACATATTCATAGGTCGCGCCATTCGCGAGCGGGTATTTGAAGTGCCACATATGGCCGGCAACTTCGATATTCTCGACCTCAAGATCCGAAATTGCGGTTTCAAAATGGGGATCCCAGTTCACCAGCCGCTTGCCGCGGTAGATGAGGCCCTTGTTATACATATCGACAAAGACCTTGATCACCGCATCGTGGAAGTTACCTTCCTCGCCTGCCGGGGCGTTTTCGGCGCCCGACATGGTGAAAGCGTTGCGCGACCAGTCACACGATGAGCCAAGGCGCTTAAGCTGGTTGATGATGGTGGAGCCGTATTTGCCCTTCCACTCCCAGACCTTTTCCAAGAATGCATCGCGGCCCAGTTCAGCGCGCGAAGGTTGCCCGGTTTTCGCCAGTTCCTTTTCCACCATCAATTGGGTGGCAATGCCCGCATGGTCTTGGCCCGGCTGCCACAGCGTGTCGAAGCCGCGCATCCGGTGCCAGCGGATCAAGATATCTTGCACCGTGTTGTTGAAGGCATGACCGACATGAAGCGCGCCCGTTACGTTGGGCGGCGGGATCATGATGCAGAAGGTTTCCGGGCGCGAGGCATTGGCGCCCGCTTTGAAAGCGCCCGCCTCTTCCCATTTCGCATAAAGCCGCGGCTCGGCGGCGCGCGCGTCAAAGGTCTTTTCCATCGTCATCGGTCTGTCCTTTCAGGGCTTGACGCTCTTTAGCGCGCGCACCTTCTAAGGAAAAGCCTCCGAGACGGTTTGCCCCAAGGATTAGCTGCTTTACCGACTGCGGGCCACCAGCGCGAAGATCGCGCCTTGGGGGTCTTTGACCGTCGCGGTGAAGGCCGTGCCGGGCACCTCTATCGGGCCGCGCAGCACCGCGCTACCAAGTCGGGTGACCTGTTCAAGCGCGGGGCGGAGCGCAGGCACGCTAAAATAGGGCAGCCAATGCGGCGGCGGTGTGCAATCGCCCGCGCCAAGGCCCATCGCGCCGCCAATGCGGGTGCCCTCATGCGCGAAAACAAAATAGGTGCCTGCGCGGCCTGCGGGAAATTGCATATTGCGCCGCCAGCCAAAGAGCTTGCGGTAAAACTCCAACCCTTCAACCGGGTCCGGGCAGGTAAGGTCAAGCCATGTGCCATGCCCGGGGTTGCGTTGATCCCATGCGCTACTGGGGCTTGGCGGGTCCATTGGTTCGAGTTGCATGATGCCGATCATTGCGCCTTGTGGGTCGCCCAAAATCGCGAAGCGCCCGGTGCCGGGAATGTCGGTCGGCTCTTTCCAGACCTTGCCGCCCAAATCTGCGCAAAGCTGGGCGGTCGCCACAATTCTCGACCGAAATATAGATCATCCAATTGGGCGGCGTGCCCGGTGGGCAAACGTCCAGCGGCAGGCCGCCTGCGACCATATCTTTGCCCGCACTGGCCAAACGGTAATCTAGGCCCTCCATCCCCGCGCTGGTCCAGTTCCATCCTAAAATCGGGCCATAAAACGCCTGCGCGGCATCCAGATCGGCCACTGAAAGCTCAAACCAACAAGGAAGACCGTGAAAGGACATGGCATTCTCCTGAAAACAGAACGCCAACCTAGCACGATTCGCGGCACGCCTTTACGACAGCTTTGGCTCAGACGGCGCGGTCGAGTTTGGTGCTGAGATGGATCAGGCTTTCGGAGCTTTTGATCCCCTGCATTTCGCCGATTTGGTCGAGCACCTCATCAAGCTGCATGGTCGAATTGGAGGCGACTTGCAGCAAAAGGTCGATCCGGCCTGAGGTGGTGGAAATGCGCTCCACCTCTGGAATGGCGCGCAGCCGGGTCAAAATGGCGGCCTGAGCGCGCGGCTCAATCATCAGCAAAACGGTGGCGCGCAATCGCCCCGCGCGCGCGGCTTCACCCAGCTTGACGGTGTAGCCCGCGATCACCCCGGTGACCTCAAGCCGCTCAATCCGCGCCTGAATCGTGGAGCGTGCCACCTTCAACTTGCGCGCCAAAGTGGCCACCGAAATCCGCGCATCGCCGGACAGAAGCCCCAGAATTGCCTTGTCGAGTTCGTCCATTTTGCAACACCAGCAGATTGACCGGAATTTTCGTCATTATAACGACGATACGCGCCATTTCTATTCTTTTGATCGGTGAAAATGTGCATCATATCGCGCAGACTGAGAAGACAGGGAAAGGGCGGCTCATACGCACCTGGCCTGGTTGGTTGAAACGCTGTAAGCGTCTCCCGACCCGTAAAGCCGGGGCAAGAGGTGGCTGCAATTCTGTTGGCGAGGAGAAGCCGATGGGACTGTCGAAGACTATCTGGGCGAACCCGTCCGAAATCATCCGCACGAAACAGCCCGATCACCCGGTGCTCGTGTTTTCCCCTGAGATCCTACAAACGACCGCGCGCCGGTTTTTGCGCGGTTTTCCGGGGCTGGTCACCTATGCGGTGAAATCGAACCCCGATGAGATGGTGATCGAAAACCTTGTGACGGCGGGCATTCGCGGGTTTGACGTGGCCTCGCCCGCCGAGATCGACATGATCCGCCGTATCGCGCCGGGGGCTGCGCTGCATTACCACAATCCGGTGCGTGGCCGCGATGAGATCGCTCATGCGGTGCGCGCTGGGGTGAAAACTTGGTCGGTCGATTCGCGGTCTGAGTTGGAAAAACTGATCGAGATGGTTCCCGCCGAGGGCTGCGAGATTTCGGTTCGCTTCAAGCTTCCGGTGCAAGGTGCGGCCTATAATTTTGGCGCGAAGTTCGGCGCCACCGCGGAGATGGCGGCGGACCTGCTTGCCCGTGCGGCTGAAGCGGGGTTCACCCCCTCGCTGACCTTCCACCCGGGCACGCAATGTACCGATCCGATGGCATGGGATGCCTATATCCGCACGGCTGCCGAGATTTGCCGCAGCGCGGGTGTGCAGGCGCATCGGCTCAACGTTGGTGGCGGTTTCCCGAACCATCGTACCCCCGGCCCGGCACCTAAGCTTGAAGATATCTTCGCACTGATCGACCGCGTGGCAACCGAAGCCTTTGGCGACGCCCGTCCCGCGCTTGTGTGCGAACCCGGTCGTGGTCTGGTGGGCGATGCTTTCACCCATATCACCCGCGTCAAAGCTTTGCGCGATGATCTGCATGTCTTCTTGAATGACGGGATCTATGGCGGGCTCGCGGAACTGCCGCTGGTGGGGAATATCGAGCGCGTCGATGTGGTCTCGCCGATGGGCGTGATGCGCTCGGGCGACACGATTGAACGCATCGTCTTCGGCCCGACCTGCGATTCGGTGGATCGCCTGCCGAGCGAACTGCCCCTGCCGACCACGCTCGAAGAAGGCGATTTCCTCCTATTTCACGGGATGGGGGCCTATTCCTCGGCCACCAACACCCGGTTCAACGGGTTTGGTCAGATGGAAATCGTCACCGCTTTGTCTTTGCGTGGTTGACGAAAAGGCCACACCTTTGGGTTGCGCGTGACACTTTGCCGCGATCGTAATTGAGAGTTAACGGCCTTGCCCTACAGTGAAGGAGGCGAGGTCGTTTTCCTTTTGCGAGTGGTGTCATGGTTGCCCTGTTCCAACGCCTTGTCGGACGCACGCGGCATGAAGACCGTGCCGCGTGCGCACCGACCATCAGCCCCCGGCGCCCTGCGCGGGGCCCTGTGGATCATGTTGTTCTTTTGGATGGAACGCTTGGGTCGCTGAACCCGATGCGGCGCACCTCGATTGGGATTCTTTACCTCTACCTACGCGGGAGCCTGCCGCGCGCCTCGCTTTATTATGGGCGGGGGCTGCGCTATCGCGCTTGGCGCGACCTTAAAGACGTTTGGCTTGGCTGGGGCGTCGAGGCGCAGATCATGCGGGCCTATGGCTGGCTGGCAATGCGCTACCGTCCCGGCGACCGGATTTTTTTGCTGGGCTATTCGCGCGGCGCTTTCGCGGCGCGTTCGCTGGCTGGGCTGATCGACAAGGTGGGCCTTCTGAAGGCAAGCGCGGCGACGGAACGCAACGTGCTGCAAGCTTGGCGCCACTACATGGCGGGCGTTGGTTCTGACGCTTTTCGTGAGAGAAACTGCCATCGTACAACGCGCATCGAGATGGTGGGGGTCTTCGATACCGTGGCAGCGCTTGGCCCGCGTTTTCCATTTCGCACCGCAAGCAGCGCGGCGCGGGTCGATTTCCACGACCACGATCTAGGCCCCTCGGTTCGGCATGGTTTTCAGGCCTTGGCGCTGCATGAAACCCGGCAAGTCTTGGCGCCCCTTATGTGGAATCGCGAAGAAACGGGCGCGCATCGGATCGAGCAGGTTTGGTTTCGGGGCTGCCACGCCGATATTGGCGGACAATTGGCCGGGGAGGAGCGCGCGCGCCCGCTTGCCAATATTCCGCTGGTTTGGATGATGGAGCGCGCCGAGGGGCTTGGGTTGGAACTGCCCTTCAACTGGCGGGCCAATTTCCCTCGGGATGCCGCTGCGCCCTCGGTGGGCAGTTGGGGCGGTTGGGGGAAAACCTCGCTTTTGCGCGCGCCGCGGGTGGTGCATCGCTGTGCGTCCGAACGGATTCACGAAACCGCCTTGGCGGCGCGGCGCGAATGGTGGCTGAAAATCCTGCCGCTGCCAAAGCGTCAGCCCGGTGCCGCCATGACCAGACAAGTGGCCGTGCCAAGGGCATAGGTCTTGCCATCCTTGGCGCCGCGAATTTCGCCCCGTGCGACGCCGGTCGAACGCCCAATATGTTCCAGCCGCCCCACGGCCACCACTTCGGTGCCCAAGGGAATGGCGCGTAGCATATTCATTTTGAGTTCCAGCGTCGTTTGTACCTGACCGGGCTGAAGGCCGGTGATCACCGCGCACGTCAGGCAGGTATCCAGCAAAACGCCATACCAGCCACCATGCACGCCGCCAAAAGCGTTGGTGTGGTCGTGGTGCGGCATGCCGGTCAGTTCTACCAGCCCGGGGTCGACCTTGCTGATCCAGTAATTACAGCCACGCGCAAAGGTGGTGGAGGGCACCTCGCCCGCCATCATCTTGCGCACATAGTCGAGCCCCGACATTTGCCCCACTTCGGACAGAGGCAAGAAGTCTGCGGCGGTTTCAGCGAATTTCTGCGTGGTCATGGTGGCTCCCCTTTGATTTAGCCTGAACCGGGGCAGCCAAACGGAAAAGGGGGCCGAGGCCCCCTTTGAAAGTTTCGTTACGTCAGGTGCTTTCAGGCGACGTTTTCGAGCACGACACCGGGGTTGATGCGCAGCGCGTGGCACACTTCGCGGGTCATTTCGGGGCGGTTGAGCGTGTAGAAATGCAGCTCATCCACACCACCAGCAACCAAATTGTCGCAAAGCTCGGTGCACAGCGCGGTCGCCAGAAGCTGTTCGCGCCCATCACGGGTGGCGGTTTCAAACGCCTCTTCCACCCAAGCGGGGATCGAGGTGCCACAGCGCTTGGCAAAACCCTTCGCGCCTTTCCACGATTGGATCGGCAAAATGCCCGGAATGATCGGTGCGGTGATCCCTTCTTTCACGCAGGCATCGCGGAAGCGGAAGAAGGTCTCTGCCTCAAAGAAGAACTGAGTGATCGCCGAGGTCGCGCCCGCGTCGATTTTGCGCTTGAGCCAGCGCACATCGGCCATCGGGTCGGTGGCTTCCGGATGCGGCTCGGGATAGGCGCCGCAACGAATGTTGAAGCGGCCATCTTTCGCCAGCCATTCGATCAGCTCGACCGACGAGGCAAAGCCCTCGGGATGCGGGGTGAACCGATCTGCGCCTTTCGGCGGGTCGCCGCGCAGCGCGACGATCTCGGTCACGCCAACCTCGGCATAGGAATCGATGATCTCTTGGGTTTCGGCTTTCGTCGCGTCGACGCAGGTCAAATGCGCGGCGACATTGAGCCCATAATGCTCGTGGATCGTTTCCACCGCATCATGGGTCAATTTGCGGGTCGTGCCGCCAGCCCCGTAGGTGACCGAGGCAAACGTCGGGTTGAGAGGCGCCAGAACCTGCACCGTTTCCCACAGGCGGAACGACGCATCGAGGGTCTGCGGCGGGAAGAATTCAAAGCTGACTTTGGGCGTGGGCATGTGACTGTCCTTTCGTTATCCCCTTGTCTCATATTCGAGCATGTGAAACAAACTCATAAAGTTCAAGATGGTCTTGAGGTTGGTTCATAATGCACTTGGAGTTCCGTCACCTGCGCACGATCAAAGCGATCCATGACGCGGGTGGATTGGCTAAAGCGGCAGATATTTTGCACATCACGCAAAGCGCGCTTAGCCATCAGGTGAAGGGGCTCGAAGAACAAGCGGGGGTCGAGCTTTTTGCCCGCCGTTCCAAACCGTTGCGCCTATCGGCGGCGGGGCTGAAATTGCTTCGGCTTGCCGAACGCATCCTGCCTGAAATTGAGGCAACCGAGGCGGAATTTGCCGCGATCCGACAAGGCCGTGTGGGGCGGCTTCACATCGCGATTGAGTGCCACGCCTGTTATGATTGGCTGTTTCCAGTGCTTGAGGCTTTTCGTCGCGCCTGGCCCGATATCGACATCGACATCCGTCCGGGACTCGCTTTCAACGCACTGCCCGCGCTGGCCCGCGAAGAGGTGGATCTGGTGATTTCATCAGACCCGGAGAAGCTCGAGGGCATCACCTTCAACCCGCTTTTCGACTATTCGCCCACCTTCATTGCGGCGGCGCATTCGCCGCTGGCCGAAAAGCCCTTTGTGGTGGCGGAAGACTTTGTCGATCAGACGCTGATCACCTATCCGATCGACCGCGCCCGGTCGGATGTGTTTTCGCTTCTGTTGACGCCCGCGCGAGTGACGCCCAAAGCGCACCGCCAAGTCGAACTTACGGCGGTGATCTTGATGTTGGTCGCCTCGGGTCGTGGCGTGGCGGTGCTGCCCGACTGGGTGCTGCGCGAGGTGAAATACCAACCCGATTACATTACCAAACCGGTGACGGAAAACGGCTTGACCAAGCGCCTCTATGCCGCGACCCGCGCCGAGGATATTGCGGAACCCTATATGGCGCATTTCCTGCGGCTCGCGCGGACAGAACCGGTCAAGCTGCAACGCGCCTGATGTAACGGGCACAATCTTGCGCGTGACGGGGGAGCCGGGGCGCGGTTAAATCGCGCCTTCACATCCCGCAAGGCTCCGATGACCGCTATACCCCAGCCGCGCGCCGCCAGCGCGACCGTCTTCCCGATTCTTTTCGCGATTTCCGCCTGCCACATGCTCAATGATGTGATGCAGTCGATGCTGTCGTCGATCTACCCGATCCTGAAGGCAGATTTTGCGCTGGATTACTGGCAGATCGGGCTTTTGACGCTGGCTTTTCAGGGCACGGCCTCGCTGTTGCAGCCCGCGATTGGCATTTTTACCGATGCCCGCCCGCAGCCGTGGTCTTTGCCTGTGGCGTCGGTCTCCACATTTGTTGGCGTGATGGGGCTCGCTTTCGCGCCCTCTTATGCGGCGCTGATTTTGGGGGCGATGTTCGTGGGCTTTGGCTCGGCGATCTTTCACCCCGAATCAAGCCGGGTGGCGCGCATTGCTTCCGGTGGGCGGTTCGGTTTGGCGCAATCTGTGTTTCAGGTGGGCGGTAACTTTGGCACGGCGATCGGGCCGCTTCTGGCCGCCTTCATCGTGTTGCCTTTCGGGCGGCCCTCGGTCGCGCTTTTTGGTGCGCTGGCGGTGATTGCGGGCATGATCCTCGTCCGCGTGAGCCGCTGGTATGCCGCGCATCTGAATGACCGCAAGCGCAAGCCCGTTGATAAAACCCTGCCCCTGCCGCGCAACCGCACGATTGCCGCGATCACCGTTCTGGTGATTCTGGTTTTCTCGAAAAACGTCTACATGGCCTCGCTTGGCTCTTATTACACCTTCTATCTGATCGAGAGTTTTGGTGTGGACACGCGGACTGCACAGCTGATGCTGTTCCTCTTCTTGGGCGCTGTCGCGGCGGGCACGGTGCTGGGCGGGCCAGTGGCAGACCGTTGGGGGCCGATGACGGTGATCTGGATTTCGATCTTGGGCGTTCTGCCCTTCACGCTGGCGCTGCCGCATGTGGGGCTCGCGGGGTCGGCGATCCTCAGCGTGCTGATCGGGCTTATTCTCGCCTCGGCCTTTTCCGCCATTGTTGTCTTTGCGCAGGAACTTTTGCCCGGCCGGGTGGGCATGGTGGCGGGCATCTTCTTTGGGCTGAGCTTTGGCCTTGGCGGGATTGCCGCCGCGGCCTTGGGCCTGATGGCAGACCATTACGGCATTCGCACCGTGTATCTGATTTGCTCTGCCCTGCCTGCGCTGGGGATCTTGACGATCTTCTTGCCCAAACGCATCGAATTCCTTGCCCGCTGACCCTCTTGGAATCTTTACCTCTGCCGTGTAAGGCAAGCGCTTGAACGCAAGGAGCCCCCCGATGCAAGGCAGTGCCAACCTCAACCTGATGATCAAGGCCGCGCGCAAAGCGGGTCGCTCGCTGGTGAAAGACTTCCGCGAGGTGGAAAACCTGCAAGTCTCGGCCAAAGGTCCGGGGGACTTCGTGTCGAAAGCCGACCGCGAAGCGGAGCGGATCATCAAAGAAGAACTGCGCGGTGCGCGCCCGTCTTATGGCTGGCTTGGCGAGGAAACCGGCGCGGAAGATGGCGAAGATCCGACCCGGCGTTGGATCGTTGATCCACTGGATGGCACCACCAACTTTCTGCACGGCCTTCCGCATTGGGCGGTGTCGATCGCCTTGGAACATAAGGGCGAAGTGGTTGCGGGCGTGGTGTTCGATGCTGCGAAAGATGAGCTTTACTACGCCGAAAAAGGCCTTGGTGCCTTTATGAACGAAAGCCGTCTGCGGGTTTCCGGGCGTCGCCACATGATTGAGGCGATTTTTGCCACCGGCGTGCCCTTTGGCGGCCGCTCCACCCTGCCGGCGACGTTGCAAGATCTTGCGCGTCTGATGCCGGTTTGTGCGGGTGTGCGCCGTTGGGGCGCTGCGGCGCTTGATCTCGCCTATGTCGCCTCGGGCCGGTATGACGGCTATTGGGAGCGTGGCATCAATGCGTGGGACATGGCCGCGGGGCTGATTCTGGTCAAAGAAGCGGGCGGATTCGTCGGCCCGGTGCGCGAAGGCCGCGATATCTTCGAATCCGGTGCCGTGATCGCGGGCAACGCCGAACTTTACGAGCCTCTGTGCAAGATCTTGCGCGAAGCTGCCTGAACAAGGCGCGGCCATAACGTGAACGAGGGGCGAACAAAGCCGTTTCTCGTTCACCACTTGTTAGCCACATTATGACAGGCTGCCTGCATCACCAGAAGGGGATGCACCATGCTATTCAATGCTGCTTGGACGCTCGCGGGAACCGCTTTTTCGTCATTAACCACCAAAGAGCCGCTGTTCGCGCTGGAATCTGCGCTGGAAGAGATTGGCCGCGCCGCGCGTGACATTGCCTTCGTGGAAACCGCAGATGTGATCGCGCTGGGGCGCATCAAGGCGCTGCGCGACATGATCACCGCGTGTCAGGATGAAGCCGAGATTGAAACCGATCAGACGGTGGCGATGGAACTTGCGGCGGCCGTTGATGGGCTGACCGAGGATTTGGCCTCTCATGAGGAAACCTTGCCGCTGGAACGCGCCTTTCGGGCCGATCAGCGCGATCAGGCGCTTGCCCGGATCGAGGCGGCGCAAGGCAAGCTGCGCGATTTCATTGAAACCAAAGGGCAAGAGGCACAGGTTTTTGACCCGGCCTTGACCCGCGAAGAGGTGGTGGAACTGGCGCAAGCCGCGCTTGCACGCAGCCCCGAACAGATTGTCGCCGCCGCAAGGCTTGAGGCAGAGGCGCGCTTCGCGGGCGCCCCGATTCCGATGCCAGAGCGCGCAACCTTTCATTTTACCCAGCCCGAAGGGTGGACAGCTTGGCTGGCCACCCGCATCGCCGAACGTGTCGGGCGCGATATGCCCGCCGATTAATCCCGCTTCGGGCTGACAAGGCCGCGCTGTACGGCGGGACGGGCCAAAAACCGCTCCAGATAGGCCGGGATGTTTGCCAAGGCGTCCCAGCCAACCAGATCGGTGGCTTTGTATCCGTCGCGCAGCGCGCGCAACCACGGCGCAATCGCCATATCGGCAATCGTATAGTCGCCGCAAATCCACTCTTTCCCAGCCAACGCGCCATCCAGCACCTTGAGCAGGCGCTCGGCCTCGGCGCGGTAGCGTTCTTTCGGGCGCGGGTCTTCGATTTCTTTGCCTGCATAAGCGTGGAAGAAGCCAAGCTGGCCGAGCATCGGCCCAAGGCCGCCCATCTGCCACATCAGCCATTGCAGCACCTCATAGCGCTGCGCTTGCGGCAGGAATTTCCCCGTTTTCTCGGCCAGATAGATTAAGATCGCGCCGCTTTCAAAAAGCGGCATCGGCGCGCCATTTGGCCCATCGGGGTCAATGATCGCGGGGATCTTGTTATTGGGGTTGAGAGACAGAAATTCCGGCGTCATCTGGTCATTGGTGTCGAATTTCACCAGATGCGGCTCATAGGCCAGCCCGCATTCTTCCAGCATGATCGAGACTTTCACCCCATTGGGCGTGGTCAGCGAATAAAGCTGGATCACGTCCGGGTTGGTGGCGGGCCAGCGCTGCGTGATCGGGAATTGCGTCAGATCGGTCATAATGCCTCCATTTTGCGCGAGCCTGCCCGAATTCGCCCATCGAATAAAGCGAACCAGCGCACAGCCCCTGTTCGGGGCTGCGCGCCCATCGGGTCAAAGCGTGAGCGCCTCTGAAGGGGGCAGATAGGGCAGGCCCTGCTCCTCGGCAACCGGGGCGCAGGTGATTTGGCCTGCGTGGACATTGAGCCCCGCCATAAGATGCGGGTCATCCGCGCAAGCCTGCCGCCAGCCCTTATTGGCCAGCGCCAGCAAGAACGGGAGTGTTGCATTGCCAAGCGCTTGCGTGGCGGTGCGAGCTACTGCGCCGGGCATATTGGCGACGCAATAATGCACGATCCCATCGACTTCAAAGATCGGGTCGTGGTGCGTGGTGGGGTGTGATGTTTCAAAACACCCGCCTTGGTCAATCGCCACATCTACCAGCACGGCGCCGGGCTGCATGGTGGACAGCATCGCGCGCGTCACCAACTTGGGCGCGGCAGCCCCCGGCACCAAAACGGCCCCAATCACCAGATCGGCTTCCGCCACCAATTCGGCGGTCAGCGCGGCAGAGGCATAGCCGGTGCGGAAATCGCGCCCATAAACCTCATCCAAGTGCCGTAACCGGGGAAGAGAACGGTCCAGAACGGTGACCTCTGCCCCCATACCGGCCGCGACGCGGGCCGCTTGCGTGCCGACCACGCCGCCACCAATCACCAGCACTTTGGCAGGCAAAACACCCGGCACGCCGCCCATGAGCACGCCGCGTCCGCCATTGGCTTTTTGCAGCGCCCAAGCCCCCACTTGCGGCGCGAGCTTCCCCGCAACCTCGGACATCGGCGCCAAAAGCGGCAAGCCGCCCATCCGGTCGGTCACGGTTTCATAGGCAATGCACGTGGCGCCAGAGGCGACCAGATCAGCCGTCTGCGCTGGGTCGGGGGCGAGATGCAGATAGGTGAACAGAACTTGGCCCGGTGACAGAAGCGCCCTTTCTTGGGGCTGCGGTTCCTTCACCTTCACCACCATCTCTGCCCCGCCCCAAACGCTCGCGGCATCGGCGGCAATCACCGCCCCGGCGGCGGTGTAATCCGCATCGCTATAGCCTGCCCCAAGCCCCGCGTCGGTTTCCACCAACACCGTGTGCCCATGCGCCACCGCCTCATGCACGGCATGGGGCGTCATGCCGACGCGAAATTCCTGCGGTTTGATTTCCTTCACGCAACCGATTTTCATGGCCTCTCCTCCCGTATCAGCTTTGTTTTAGTGTGCGCTTGGTTGCGGGAAAGGTTTGGTCAAATTTGCTTGCGAAACGGGCCTGATCGCGCGCATATCTGCGGGAAACCTGCCTAACCTTCGTGGAAAGTTGCGCCCTTATGAGCCTCGACGCTACAGATCGCCGGATTTTGACCGTATTGCAAAAGCAGGGTCGCATTTCCAACGCCGAGTTGAGCGAGCGGGTGAACCTGTCGGCTTCGGCCTGCCACCGACGGGTGCAGCGACTTGAGGAAGATGGCTATATCAAAGATTATGTCGCGCTCTTGGATAGTCGTCGTTTGGGGTGCCCGACCACGGTTTTTGTTGAGATCACGCTCTCTGGGCAGGCCGATGAGGTGCTGGAAGCCTTTGAGCGTGAGGTGAAGAAAATCCCCGATGTGCTCGAATGCCATCTGATGGCGGGGTCTGCGGATTACCTTCTGAAGGTCGTAGCCGAAGATACCGAAGATTTTGCCCGCATCCACCGCTCCAAACTGGCGCGCTTACCGGGGGTGCAGGGGATGCAAAGTTCGTTCGCTTTGCGCACCGTGTTCAAGACAACGGCTTTGCCGATTTAAGCTTAGTCGCGCCAGAAGCGCGGCAACACCAGCACCAAGATCGCCAAAAGCCCCAGCCGCCCAAGCAGCATCGACAGGCTCATCAGCCAGGTCGCAAGGTCATTGTAATCGGCCATCGTTCCGGTGGCGGCGACGGTGGGGCCAATGCCAAAGCCGATATTCCCAATCGCCCCCCAGCTGGCAAACAGCGCGGAGGAAAAGTCTACCCCCGTCATCGAAATCAGCACCGCAACGATGCCTTGGGTCAGAATGTATCCGGTGACGTGCAGGATCAGCGGGCCCATCGTGGCCTCGTCCAGCGGTTTGCCATCATAGCGCGGAAGCACCACGCGGTTGGGCGAGTGCAATTGCCGGATTGCGGTTTTGATCGCTTCCAGAACCACCTGCACCCGGAACACCGACAGCGAACCAGAGGTGGAGCCGGTACAGCCGCCCGACATGCCCACCAAGAACACCAGCACCAGCACAAAGGCGCCCCAAGCCTCGACCGAGGCGACGCCAAAACCTGTGCCGGTCAGGATCGAAACAAAGTTGAACGCCGTTTCGCGGAAGATCTGCTCGAAGGGAAGGTCTTCGTGGGCGTAGCGCCAAAGAACAGCCAGCAGCGTGTAGTAAAGAGACCATCGCAAGAAGGCGCGTACCTGTGAGTCGCGCCAAATCGGGGAAAGCTGCCCTTGAACGATCTGCACGAAGCGGATCAGCGGCAACCCGGCAAGCAACATGAAGATGATCGAGGCGTAATGCGTCGCTATTGGATAATGCGCAAAGCTTTGGTCTGAGGTTGCAAAGCCGCCAGTCGACATTGTCGTCATCGCATTGGCAATCGCGTCGAAGGTCTGCATGCCGCAGGCGACATAGGCCAGCGCACAGGCGATTGTCAGCACAGAATAAACCTGCAACAGCGCCAAGGCGATATCGGTGGCGCGAGGCAGCACCTTGCCGAAAGTGTCGAACCCCTCCGTCTGAAAAAAGCGCATCCCGCCGATCCGCATCACCGGCAAAAAGATCATCGCGACAAAGGCGATGCCAAGCCCACCGGCCCATTGCAGCATTGCCCGCCACAACAACACCGAGCGCGGCATCTCATCCAGATATTGGAACACGGTGTAACCGGTCGTGGTGAGCCCTGATGCAGCCTCGAAATAGGCATCTGTCAGGCTGACATCCGGCGCGCCATGGACGAAGGGGAGGGCGGCAAAAGCCGGGGCCAGCAGCCAGATCGCGGCGGTCAGCATATAGGCTTGGCGCAGCGATAGCGGCTGTGGAGTATCGGTCCGGCTGGCGATGGACAAAAGCGCGCCAAAGAGCAGCGTCTCGACCGAGGATTGCAGCATCGCCATCCAGTTCGGGTCGGCGAGCAGGTAGTCATAACCGGCGGGCAGCAGCATCGCTGCGCCCAGAGCCAGCAGAATGTGGCCGAAAATATAGAAGACGGGTCCGAAATCGGTCATCGGCACGAGCGATGCGCGGGCACGCGCGGGGACGCAACTCACGAAATCGTGAGCGAAGCCTTCTGCGCGCGCGAAAACCTCGCGTTAAGCCCTTGGCGCTAGGGTCGCGCGAGGAGATATCGATGCGACTCGAGCTTTTGGTCATAGCCTTCTCGGTTGTTGTGGGTCCGGTCGCGGCCCTTCTCGGCGCCGGGGCAACCGGCGCCGGACCATGGGTCATCGTTGTGCCCCCTTGGAAAGATGCGGAACTTTTGGCTGAGCGCGCGCAAGCGCGGCTGATCGGCCCCGTAGCTGCGCCAATGGGGCATTTGGTGGCGCCGCTCAATGGCCAAACCGCCGCGACGGGCGCGGTGACACGGCTTGCTGCCGCGGGGGCTTGGGCCGTTGTCGATGCGGAAACGATCTTGGAATTGTGTGGAGTGGAATAACATGACGACGGCCAGCACAGATGCGGGGGCCACCGCACAACGATTGAAATTTTATCTTGTGGCCATTGTGGCCTGCGCCGTGTTGGTGACGGGCGTGGCCATTTGGGTCGGAACGGCGACCATTCCTGCCACCGCCATTGCGTGGGTTTTTGTGGGGGTGACGGTGCTCGGCTATCTGCGGGGCGACACCACCAGTGGGCGCACCTTGGTGGCGCAGGGCCTTGTGGGTCAGGCCATTGCCTTTACAGCGGCGCTTGCGGGCCACCCGTGGCAGATTGACAGCCATATGGTCTATTTCGCGGTGATGGCCGCCTTGGTCGCGATGGTCGACATTCGACCGCTGATTTTCGCGGCAGCCACGATCGCGCTGCATCACCTGTCGCTTTCGGTGTTTGTGCCGCGGTTGGTCTATCCGAGCGTTGAGCTTTTGGTGAATATCGAGCGGACGGCCTTTCATGGTGTGGTTGTTGTGGTGGAAACCGCTGTGCTTGTGGTGACGGTGCTGCATCGCAAGAAGATGGAAGCTTCGATCTCGGCGCAATTGGTCGATCTGCAAGCGCTTTCGGCGCAGGCTGAGGCTGCGCAACGGACCGCAGAAGAATCCGCGCAAAATGCTGAATTGCGCCAGCATGAGGCAGAAGAAGCGCTGGCCGAGGCCGAGGAAATGCGCCGCCAATCCGAAGAAACCGCGCGCAACGCGGCCGAAGCGAATACCCGTGCTTTGGAAGCCTCTGAGCGGTTGGCATCGGAGCGCAGTGAACATGCGCAGCATTCCGAAGAGGTCGTGGCGCAATTGCAAAACGCGCTTCGGATGCTTTCGCAAGGCGATCTTTCGGTGCGGCTCGCGCGGCTGGATGCCAACGAATACGGCACGCTGAGCGAAGACTTCAATCTTGCGGTTGAGCAACTCGCCGCCGCGATCGGTGTGGCTTTGGGCTGCGCTGAAGAGATCACCGCCCAAATCGGCGAGATCAATGGTGCGTCTGAGGAACTGTCTGAGCGCACCGAGAAACAGGCCCATGCGCTGGCCAATACCGCTGCGGCGATGAACGAGCTTTCAAGCTCTGTGGGCTCTGCCGCCCAAATGGCGGGCTCTGCCGCCGATGCCGCGCAAAGTGCCGAGAAATTGGCGCGCGGCAGCACCGAGCTTGGCAGCGCCTCGATCCATGCGATGGGCGAGATCGAGCAAAGCTCGCATCAAATCGCCTCGATCACCTCGGTCATCGACGACATCGCCTTCCAAACCAACCTTCTGGCGCTCAACGCCGGGGTGGAAGCCGCGCGTGCAGGCGAGGCGGGGCGTGGCTTTGCCGTTGTGGCCTCGGAGGTGCGCGACTTGGCGCAACGCTCCTCGGCTTCGGCGCGTGAAATCTCGACCCTGATCCAATCGTCGGAGCGGCAGGTGAAAACTGGGGTGGAACTGGTGAACCAGATGGTTTCCACGCTCGATGAAATCACCAAAGCGGTGGAAAACATCTCTTCCCGCGTAGGCGAAATTGCCCGCTCCGCCGAGGAACAATCGCGCGCGCTGACAGACATCAACGGCTCGGTCGAGCAGCTCGATTCGGTAACGCAGCAAAACGTGGCGATGTTTGAAGAAACCACCGCCGCGAGCCGCGTGCTGAATGGGATGGCCGCACAATTGCGTGATGCCACCGCCCATTTCCGGCTTGAGGCGCAAGCGGCGCAGCATCGCGCCGCCTGATCCGCGCCACAGTTTTGAAAAAGCAAAACCCCCGACGGCGATGCCTCGGGGGTTTACTCTGCGGGCGAACCCGCCAGCGTATTCAAACGCCTGTGTCTTAGAGCGCGCCTTCGCGCTGGGCCTTCTTACGTGCCAGTTTACGGGCACGGCGGATGGCTTCGGCTTTCTCGCGCGCTTTCTTCACGGACGGTTTCTCGAAATGCTGCTTAAGCTTCATTTCACGGAAAACCCCCTCGCGCTGAAGTTTTTTCTTCAGGGCACGAAGCGCTTGTTCGACGTTGTTGTCGCGAACGCTGACCTGCATGTGGTGTCACCACCTTCCTAAGTTTGAGTTGCATCGCTTTGCAGGAAGCGGCCATATAGCAAAGGGAAAGGCATTTGTCTACTCTTGCCGCACTAGGGAAAAGCGATGAAAAACGACCATTTGGAAGTGTCGCGCCTACGCGCTGACCTGCTTGACGCGATTGAACCGCATGTGCCCTTTGATGGCTGGTCGGAACCGGCTTTCCAATCGGCAATTTCGGACCTTGGAGTTGATCCGGCGCTGGCGCGCTTGGCTTGCCCGCGCGGGGCTGTTGATCTGGCGGCGGAATATCACCGTGCCGCCGACCGCGCCTTGGCCAAGGCCTTGGCAGAGGCCAATTTTGAAGGGATGCGCTTTCGCGATAAGGTCGCGACCGCTGTTCGGATGCGCTTTGACCTTGTCGACCGTGATCTGGTGAGCCGGGGCGCTTCGGTCTTTGCCTTGCCGCAAAACGGGGTGATGGGCGCGAAGCTTGTTTGGGAAACGGCGGATCTCATTTGGCGCGCGCTCGGCGACACGAGCGAAGATTACAACTGGTATTCGAAACGCCTAACGCTGTCGGGGGTGATTTCTTCGACCACGCTGTTTTGGATTGGCGATGACAGCGAAGGCCATGCCGAAAGCTGGGCGTTCTTGGATCACCGGATCGAAAACGTTCTGGCGCTTGATAAGGTCAAATCCGGCCTGATGAAGGTGCCGGGGCTGAAAAACGTTCTCGAAAACCTGCGCCCGCCGTGCCGCATGGCCGCGCCCGGTCGCTACACGGGCGAGGAACCGGCATGAGTGTGCCGCAGCAAATGCAATGTATCGAAATCGCGGCGCCCGGTGGGCCCGAGGTTTTGAAGCTTTCCAGCCGCGCTGTTCCGGTGCCGGGGCCGGGAGAATTGCTGATTGAGGTCGCTTGGGCAGGCGTAAACCGCCCCGATGCGCTGCAACGGGCAGGCGCCTATAAAGCGCCGCCAAGTGCATCAGACCTGCCGGGGCTGGAATGTTCGGGCATCGTCGCGGCCGTCGGCCCCGAGGTGACGGGCTGGCAAGTGGGTGATGCGGTATGCGCGCTTTTGCCCGGTGGCGGCTATGCCGAATATGCAACCTGCCCGGCGGTGCATGCCCTGCCGATTCCGCATGGGGTGAGCCTGCGCGATGCGGCTTGTTTGCCCGAGACTTGCTTCACCGTGTGGTCCACCGTGGTGATGCGCGGCGGGTTGAAGGCGGGGGAACGGTTTTTGGTGCATGGCGGCTCGTCCGGGATTGGCACCACGGCGATCCAAATTGCCACCGCGCTTGGTGCGCGGGTCTGGGCCACGGCGGGCAGCGCTGAGAAATGCGCCGCCTGTGATGCCCTTGGCGCCACGGCCATCAATTACCGCGAGGCCGATTTTGTGGAGGTATTGCGCGCTGAGGGCGGCGCGAACCTTGTGCTTGATATGGTCGGCGGCAGCTACATTGCCCGCAATATCAAGGCCATGGCGGATGATGCACGGATGGTCTTCATCGCGTTTTTGGAAAGCCCCAAGGCCGAGTTGAACTTTGCCCAGATCATGCTGCGCCGCCTGACCATCGCCGGGGCCACGCTGCGCCCGCAATCTGATGCCGCCAAGGCCGAGATTGCGCGGCAATTGCAAGCCGAGGTGTGGCCGATGGTGGAGGCCGGCAAGCTCAAAGTGGTGCATGACAGCACTTATCCGCTTGCGGAGGCGGCGGCGGCCCATGCGCGGATGGAGACGAACGCCCATATCGGAAAGATCGTTTTGAAGGTTCGCTAGAGCCTTCTCCAACCGAGGGAGGAGAAAATGACCAAAGGACGTTTTACCCTGCTCGACGGGTTTCCCGCCGATGTTCTGGCGGTGGAGGCGCATGGGCGGATCGACCATGATGCCTATGTAGAAGATCTGATCCCCGCGGTAGAAGAACGCCTTACCGCTGCCGGGCGGCTCAAATTGCTTTACGCGCTGGGGGCGGATTTCGAGGGGTTCACCGCAGGCGCGATGTTTGAAGATGGCAAGGTTGGGCTGTTGCATCTGGCCGATTTTGCCCGCATCGCGGTGGTGAGTGATGTCGCTTGGATTTCGGCGGGCGTGCGTCTTTTCGCGCCGCTGATCCGTTGCCCGGTGCGCACTTTCCCGCGTGCCGAAATGGCTGAGGCACGGGTTTGGATTAGTGCCGATCCGGAGCGGGCAGGTGGGCCCGAAGTGGCCGCGGATCAAAAGCTTATGATGCTCGAAGATCGCGAGCCGCCTGCCAGCTAAGTTTTAGCGCACCCGTTCCATCAGCGCGTCTGTCATCCGGCAGTCGCGCGCCACATCCGTGCCGCAAGCGCGGGGAGTAAGGTCTTTGCTCAGGCAAATCCGCACCTCGTCGATGCGGCCCTGATCGCAGGTCACGGTCACCATATCGGGGCGAAGGTTTGGATTGGCCTCCAAAAACGCCTCTTCCACCACTTTCGCGGGCAAGCGCACATCTTTGTTGAGCTGTTGAAACACCCACGGGACGGTGATGCTTTCATAGGCCGCGCGGGCCTGCGCAAAGTAGTCGGTCGCGGAAAGCCCTGCGCAGCGGCCATGTTTCTTCCATTGGTACCAAGCCGCGCCGTCAGACCCCATAATGTCTTCCATCGCCGCCGTTTGCGCGCGCGAGGGGTTGCGCGCCGTGGTGCGGCAATAGCTGGGCCAGCCGCTTTCATATTGCGGCCAAAGCCCGTGCAAAACGAAATGCGCATCATTGGTCGGGTCGCATTGCGCGGCATCGCGGCCCGCGCCCTCGGTCGCACACCAGCCCGGCGCCCAACTGAGCGAAAGAACGTAATAGTCAAAATCGCCCGCTTGCTCGCCTTCGGCCCAAGCAGGCATGGCCAAAAGCGCGGCGCATGCAATCGCTAAAACGCGCATTTTCTCTTTCCTCCGCGCGGTTTCGGGCCTATATAGGCCGACAATTCCCCACCAGAAATGGACCGCGGCCGGGGGGAAGCCCAGGCCGCAGCCGGTTTCACGGCTCGGGTAAGATTTGTAAAGGATGGCCCCGATGACGAACAAGCCCCTGATGGCAAAGGCCACGGCCGTTTGGCTGGTGGACAATACCACGCTCAGCTTCAAGCAGATCGCTGATTTCTGCGGCATGCATGAACTTGAGGTGCAAGGGATCGCCGATGGTGATGTGGCGGCGGGCGTGAAGGGCCAAGACCCGGTTGCCGGCAACCAACTCGACGCGAAAGAGATCGAAAAGGGCGAGAAAGATCCGCTCTATAAGCTGCGTCTCAAGTTTAACGCGGCGGCTGTGGGCGAAGACAAGCGCCGTGGACCGCGCTACACGCCGCTGTCGAAACGCCAAGACCGCCCGAACGCGATCCTGTGGCTGGTGAAATTCCACCCTGAATTGGCCGATGCGCAAATCGCGCGTCTGGTGGGCACGACCAAGCCGACCATCGCCTCAATCCGCGAGCGGACGCACTGGAACATCGCCA
Organism: Rhodobacter aestuarii; assembly: GCF_900156655.1. Taxonomy (GTDB): domain Bacteria; phylum Pseudomonadota; class Alphaproteobacteria; order Rhodobacterales; family Rhodobacteraceae; genus Rhodobacter; species Rhodobacter aestuarii. Next base: position 83,623 of record NZ_FTOG01000007.1, read on the forward strand.
ATATGACCGCGATCGATCCGGTGGCTTTGGGCCTGTGCCGACAGTCGGAGCTTGACAGCGAAGTACAAAAAGCCGCCAAGAAACGCGCGGCCGAAGGCGTGATGAGCGATGACGAGCGCCGGAAATTGGTCTCGACCGAGCAAAGCCTTGGCATGGATACCGAGCCGCGCCTGCCCGGTGCGATTGCGGAGCTTGAAGGCTTCACCCTTGGCAGCGGGTCGTCGAATGCCGATGACGAGCCGAAAGAAGACCCGAAAGACTTCTCGGATGCGGATAGCTTCTTCAACCTGCCGCATGGCGATGATGAAGAGGATGACGAGGAAGACAGCGGCCCGATCCGCTAAGCTGCCTCAAACGGTAAGTTTGGAGCCCTTCCGCAATGCGGGAGGGCTTTTCTTTTGCCCGCATGACTTGCCCAACAAAAAAGGCGCCCCGAAAGGAGCGCCTTTTCTAAAGCCTAGAGGGGCCAATCAGTCTTTGGCGCGCTCAACATAGGAGTTGTCTGCGGTGTTGATGATGATCCGGGTGCCCACACCGATATGCGGCGGCACCATCACGCGAATGCCCCCGGTGCATTGCGCGGGCTTGTAGCTCGACGAGGCGGTTTGGCCTTTGACCACCGGCTCGGTCTCTTCCACTTCGACCGTCACTTTTTGCGGCAGTTCGATCGACAGCGCCACGCCTTCATGCAGCAGCAGCCAAACGCGGATGCCGTCGCGCAGGTGCACTTTGGCATCGCCGATCACGTCTTCACCCACGGTGAGCTGTTCGTAGTTTTGCGGGTTCATGAAGTGATAGCCTTCGCCATCTTCATAGAGGAAATCGAATTCCTCTTCATCGACGTGGGCTTTTTCGACCGAGTCCACGGTGCGCCAGCGCTCTTGCACCTTCACGCCATCCGAGATGCGGCGCATCTCGACTTGGGTCACCGAGTTGCCCTTGCCGGGGTGAATGTTTTCGGCGTTGATAACGACGTGCAGCACGCCGTTGAGGTCGATCACGTTGCCCTTACGGATCGAGGAAGCGATCACTTTAGCCATTGTCACGGTCCTATATGTCAAAAGCAGGCTCTGGCGCCCGGATGGCGAAGCGCCTAAACCAATACGAGCCCTATTTCCAGTAAAAAGCCCTGACCATGTCTTCGACCCCTTGGTGGCACCCTGACCGTCATGCCGACCGCAGGCCCGCGCTTATGGCGCGGGCGCGTATTCAAGCGGCGCTGCGCCGCTGGCTGGAGGGGGAAGGGTTCCTTGAGGTGGACCCGGTCGCGCTTCAGATCAGCCCCGGCAATGAGGCGCATCTGCACGGTTTTGCGACCACGGCGATTGGCAATGACGGCGCCCCGGTTGAGATGTTCCTGCATACCTCGCCTGAATTTGCGATGAAAAAGCTGCTTGCCGCTGGGGAGCGCCGCATCGCCGCCTTTGCCCATGTGTGGCGCAACCGCGAGCGCGGCGCGTTGCACAGCCCAGAATTCACCATGCTCGAATGGTATCGCGTCGGCGAAGATTACACGGGGCTGATGCAAGATTGCGCCGCGATGCTGCGTCTTGCGGCAGAGGCGGCGGGCAGCACGCTTTTGCGCTATAAGGGGATTGAGTGCGACCCGTTTGCGGAGCCTGAGCGGCTTTCGGTCGCGGAGGCGTTTGAGCGTTATGCAGGGCTTGATCTTCTCGCTACTTGCGGCTGTGGCGGCATCACCGATGCTGAGGGGCTGCGCGATCAATGCCTTGCGGCGGGCATTGAGGTGGGCGATGCCGATACGTGGTCGCTGATGGTCTCCAAGGTGCTGGTGGCGCAGGTGGAACCGCATCTAGGTCACGGGCGTGCGACGATCTTAGACCGTTACCCCTTGGCAGAGGCTGCCTTGGCCCGCCCGGCCCCCGATGATCCGCGCGTGGCGGAACGGTTTGAGCTTTACGCCTGCGGGGTGGAACTGGCCAATGGCTTTGGCGAATTGACCGATGCAGAGGTTCAGCGCGCGCGCTTCATGGCAGAGATGGATGAAAAGCAACAGCTTTACGGCGAGCGCTACCCGATTGATGAGGATTTCTTGGCCGCTCTTGCGCATATGCCGGCCGCCTCGGGCATTGCGCTGGGGTTTGACCGACTCGTGATGCTCGCCACCTCGGCGCCGCGCATTGATGATGTGATCTGGACGCCGGTCTCGGATCAGATCGCGTAGACCTGCAACACCTCAAGCGGCACGACTTCGAGTGTGCGTTGATGCGTGCATTCCAGCACGACTTGCGGCGCGCAGCCCTCGTCATGCGCCTCAAGGAACCGGCCCGCGCAGAGGCACCAGCGCTCGCCGGGTTTGAGGCCGGGAAAGGCGAAATCGGGGCGCGGGGTGGTGAGGTCATTGCCGATATAGCTCGACCACGCCAAAAACTCGGCGGTCAGTACCACGCAGACCGTGTGCAGCCCGTGGTCTTCCCAGCAGGTGTTGCACGCGCCATCGCGGAAGAAACCGGTCATCGGCGAGACCGAACAGGGCTGCAAGGCGCTGCCCAGAACATTGACCGATTTATCCTTTTCCATCGTCTCTCCCTCAGTGCGCAGCCTGCGCGATGCGTCGAAAGAGCGCAAGGTTTTCATCGGTCACGCCTTCGGTATCAAAGCCTCGGTCGGCGGCGTTGACCGCAATCACCATCCGCGCGGCGGGGTTGACGTAGATATATTGGCCGTAAATGCCTTGGGCCATGAAATCATTGCCGAAGCGGGCATTGTCTTTGGGCACCCACCATTGGAAGCCATAGCCTGCGCCATCGGCGGCTTGATGCGATGTTGAGGTGCTGACCCAAGTCTCTGGTACGATTTGGGCCCCGTTCCAAAAGCCCTTTTGCAAGAACATCTGGCCAATGCGGGCATAGTCGCGGGTGCGCATATTCAGCCCACCCAAAACAAAACCCGTCCCCTCGCCATCAACCAGCATTTCAGGCGCGGCTTCCAGCCCCATCGGCGCGATGATCCGCTCGGCCATTAAATCCACCGGGTCGCGCCCCGTGGCACCGGCAATCACCATGCCCAGCACATGCGTATCAATCGAAACATAATGCATATGACTGCCCGGCGGATGCGCGCGGGTGTGGAGTGAGGCCGCGAAATCATCCATCGAGCCACCAAGCGCCAGCACCCGGCCCATGCGATTGATGTCGCTGTTAAAATCCATGTAATCCTCGTTGAACCCCACGCCCGAGGACATGGTCAGCACATCGCGGATGGTCGCGCCGTCATAGGCAGAGCCTTTCAGCGCGGGCACGAAACGGACCACCTGAGCATCGAGATCAGGGATCGTGCCATCTTCGTGCAAGGTGCCAAACAGCGCCGACAGAACCGATTTCGCCATCGACCAAGAGATCCGCAGGTCTTCTGGCCCGGTGCCTTGGTGATAGCTTTCATGCACGATGCGACCGTCGCGCAAAATGACGAGCGCGGTCACGGCGCGTGCTTTCAGCCAATCCGCCATTTCTGGGGGGAGCGGCATTTCCGGGCCGGGGGGCAAGGCCGAAATCGGGCCGGGGCCGCGGTCGAGCACTCGGTAATGGAACAGCCGATCCATATGCGAGAAATTCGTGACGATGCGTTCTTCTGAGAACAGCGAATTCACCGCCAAAAGACGGGTGATCTCTTCATGCTTGAGCGCGGCAAGGCCTGCAACCAGCACCAAGACCACCACCAAAGCGCGCAGGAATATCCGCAAAAACCGCCGCATCTGTGCCCCCCTCGCCGCAAAGGCGGCTGGACGCACGAAACCATGCCCTGCACACAAGAACAAGCGGCGGCACATGTGCCGCCGCGTCAGTCGCTTGTGCGAAAGATCAGTAGATGTAGCGGATTTGATCCGACCAATAGCGCTCCATGCGGCGCAGGGTGCGGTTCATTTCATCCATCGCGTCGAGCGTGATGACATTGCGGTCATCCATGCCCTTGGCGTGGCGCTCAAACAGAGCGGTAACGGCCGTGCGCAGGTCCACCCCTTTGGGCGTCAGCTTTACGCGCACCGAGCGGCGGTCAATCTCGCAGCGCTGGTGGTGCATATAGCCCGTTTCCACCAGCTTCTTCAGGTTGTAGCTCACATTCGAGCCCTGATAGTAGCCGCGCGTTTTGAGTTCGCCTGCGGTCACCTCATTCTCGCCGATGTTGAACAACAACAGCGCTTGAACGGGGTTGATCTCGAGAATACCGAGCCGCTCGAATTCATCCTTGATCACATCCAGCAATAGCCTGTGCAGCCGCTCGACCAGCGAGAGGCTGTCGAGGTAGCAGGCCATCATTCCGGGGGCGGCGCCTTCTTCCGCATTGGGCGCTTTCATCGGGGTTTGAAACGTCATTCCTTACTCCGCCATCCTCGCTTCCTTGAGAGGCAAATTGACGGAAAAACCCCAAGATAGGGTTAAGGGGTTCTGACTATGATGCCTTTCACAACGAATTTGCGAAGATTGTACGACTAATTTTTGCCGTGCCGTTCGCGGGCAAAGGTGCCGATAACACCCAGAATTTCAACATATTGGGGCGGACACGGCATCGCCCCCGAAATCCAGGGATAAAGATCTTGGTCATTTTCTTCGAGCAGCTGATCATAAAGATCGAGCATCTCAGGATTTAGACCTTCCAGTTCAGAATCAGCCCAAGGGCCGAGAATCAGGTCCATTTCGCGGATACCGCGGCGCCAACTGCGCATCCGCATCCGCCGCAATCTCGCGTCCCGTGTTTCGCTCATGGCTGGCCTCCGTTCGAAAATGCGTTGCCTCTGCCTTGCACTTGCATCCTGCCCCGTCAAGCGCAACCGCCCTTGTTTCAACCGCTTGAACGGTGTCTCGGCCAAGCGTAGAGAGGGGCGATTTGAATCTGGAGCCCCGAACATGGCCTTTCTGTCTGACACGCTTGCGCGCGTGAAACCCTCGCCCACCATTGCCGTCACCAACAAGGCGCGCGAATTGAAAGAGGCGGGGCGCGACGTGATCGGCCTTGGCGCGGGTGAACCGGATTTTGACACGCCCGAGAACATCAAACAGGCGGCGATTGCGGCGATTGCTGCAGGCGAAACCAAATACACCGCGGTTGATGGCATTCCCGCGTTGAAAAAGGCGATCTGCGCCAAGTTCGAACGTGAAAATGGGCTGCGCTATACGCCCGCGCAAATCACCGTCGGCTCGGGCGGCAAGCAGGTGCTTTATAATGCGCTTGTGGCCACGCTGAACCCCGGCGATGAAGTAATCATCCCCGCGCCTTATTGGGTGAGCTACCCGGATATGGTGCTTTTGGCGGGTGGCACCCCTGTCTTTGTCGAAGGCAAGATGGAGGCGGGCTATAAGATCAGTGCCGCCGATCTGGAGGCCGCGATTACGCCGAAGACCAAATGGTTTATCTTCAACTCGCCCTCCAACCCCTCGGGAGCCGCCTATACCCGTGACGAGCTCAAAGCGCTCACCGATGTGCTGATGCGGCACCCGCATGTTTGGGTGATGTCGGATGATATGTATGAACACCTTGTGTTTGGCGATTTTACCTTCACCACGCCCGCGCAGGTGGAGCCGGGCCTTTATGACCGCACGTTGACCTGCAACGGGGTGTCCAAAGCCTATGCGATGACCGGCTGGCGCATTGGCTATGCGGGTGGCCCGGTGGAGTTGATCAAGGCGATCGGCAAGGTGCAGTCGCAATCGACCTCGAACCCCTGTTCGATCAGCCAACATGCGGCGGTGGAAGCGCTTAATGGTCCGCAGGAGTATATCGCGCAAAGCCGTGTGGCCTTTGAGCGGCGTCGCGATCTGGTGGTGGCCGCGCTCAACGCTTGCCCCGGCATCACCTGCCCCACGCCCGAAGGCGCGTTTTACGTCTATCCTTCAATAGCGGGGCTGATTGGTAAAACCTCCAAGGGCGGCGTTGCAATCACCGATGACGAGGCCTTTGCCTCGGCGCTTCTGGAAGAAACCGGGGTTGCGGTTGTCTTTGGGGCGGCCTTCGGCCTTTCGCCCGCGTTTCGCATCAGCTACGCTACCTCGGACGCAGCGCTGAGCGAGGCTTGCGCGCGCATCAAAGCCTTCTGCGAAGGGCTGCACTAAGGCTGCAAGGCCTGCGGGGAGAATTGAATGGCTGGCGATCTGCCGGAGTACTACTTCCGGATTCGTGAAAATGGCGCGGCGGTGTTCAAGGTTGATACCGAGAACCGCCAACGTCGCATCGAGATGGATCAGATCGCCGTCGTCAATATCAAGAACGGTGAAATCAAGCCGCAAGGCGAGCGTAAACTCTCGGCCGATGATCTGCGCGAGATCGAAGGCTGGATGGCAAAGCGGCTCGCCCTGCTGGCGCAGCGCGATATCGATGATATTTTGCGCGCCGTTGATTACCTGAACCTGACCACGCAATGGGTGCAATCGAAAGCCACCGATGAGCAGTTGGAAGAGGTGACGGATTCTTTGCTGCTTGCCATGCATGATCTGCGCTCGGTCTTGGTGCGCAAAAAAGCCGAGCGGATGTTGAAATCCATCCCTGAAAGCGAGCGCTAAGCGTAGCCTTTATGCCGTGGCCACCAGCCACGGGCCGCGCCAGAAGCGACGGATCAAGGTGACCCCCACACAAGCAAGGCCAATCACAAGGCCAAGCCAAAGCCCTACGCCGCCCAACCCGAGTGGGAAGGCGAGCACATAGCTTGCCGGAATGCCAATCAGCCAATAGCTGACCGTGGCCACGACCATCGGCACCCGCGTGTCATGCACCCCGCGCAACAGTCCCAAAGCCATCACCTGCGCAGCGTCAAAAAGCTGAAACAGCGCAGCCACCGCAAGTAGTTTTGCCCCAAAGGCCAAAATCGCGGGGGCGGCAGGGTCTGCATTGTCGATAAAGAGCCCCACCAATTGCTGTGGAAACCCAAGGAAGGCCGCAATCGTCAGAGCTGCCATGGCGAAAGAGAGGATCAGCGCGGCCTTTGCCACGGCGCGCAGCCGGTCGGTATCCGAGGCGCCATAGGCGTGGCCCACCCGCACCGTCGCCGCATTCGAGAGCCCCATGTGGATCATGAACGTGAGCGAGGCGAGTTCTAGTGCGATCCCATGCGCGGCCAGTTCATGCGTGCCGATCCAGCCCATCATCAGCGCCGAGGCTTGAAACAGTCCCGCTTCGGAAAGGTGTGTCAGCCCCGCAGGCAAGCCAAGCCGGATCAGCACAAAAAGCGCCTGCCAATCGGGCCGCCAAAACCGCCCGAACAGATCGACCGACCGCAACTTCGGATGCTTGGCGGCATAAAGCGCCAACAGGCCCGCCGTGCTGATCTGCACCATCACAGAGGCGAGCGCCGCCCCCCGCACGCCCATTTCTGGCGCGCCAAAATGGCCAAAGATGAAGGCCCAGTTGGCCATCACATTGACCACTACACCCCAAAACGTGGCCCACATCACCGCTTGGGCACGCTCTTGCGCGCTCAGATACGCGCGCAACGCCGCCACCACGAGCGCGGGCACCATGCCCCACATCGCGACCGACAGATATTGCTGTGCGAGCGCGGAAAGATGTGGGTCTTGCCCGAGGGCGAGCAAAATCGGCTCCGCTGCCGCCATGATCGGCATCACAGCGCAGCCATAGCCAATGGCGATCCAAAGCCCCATCCGCGCATCGCGGCGCAATTGCACCGGGTCATCGCGGCCAATGGCGGCGGAGATCCGCCCCATCAGCACATAGGAAAACCCCGAGCCGAGGATGAAGAGGAAAAAGAAGAAAGACGAGCCGAGCACCACAGCGGCGAGTTCGGGCACGCCATACCAGCCCAGCATGATCGTATCGGAGACATGCAGCAGCATCTGCGCGATATTGGAGCCCACCATCGGCAGGCCCAACCACAAAAGCGCACGCATATTGACGGCAAGGCCGGACGACCGCACCGCCGGAGATTTGACTGTCTGGTTCATGAACGGACGCTATCTTAGGGGAAGAACCGCGTCCAGATGGCTCAACCGCGGCGACGACCGGTAATCATCGGGGTCACAAGGTCTTCGCGTTTCCAGACCTTGTAGAAATAGATCGCGCCCACATGCAGGGCGATCAGGGCCAACAGCACCCAGCCCAGTTTGTGGTGCCAGCCAAGCGCCATACGCGGCCAGCCATCGGGCAGGTAGGGGGCAAGCGGGCCAATGTTCAGATAGTCATCCGGGTCTGTGCAAAGCCCGGTCAGCACTTGCAAGAACAAGACCACCATCATCGCAACAACCGACCAGCCGCCCAAGGGGTTATGCCCTTCGGCATGGCTTGGCTTGCGCGAAGGCAGGGTCAGCAAATAGCGCACCACCGAAATAGGCCCGCGCACAAAATTGCCGAAACGGGCGTTCTTTGTGCCCACAAAGCCCCAAATCAGCCGGATCGCCAAAAGCGCCAAGACCGCATAGCCAAGGTAGAAATGCAGCGTCATTTCCAGCGGCCCGAAATGGCCCAGCACAAAGGCCCCGGCCACGCACAAAAGCAAGGTCCAGTGGAACACCCGCACCAGCGGGTCCCAGATCATCGGCGGTTTGGTGGCGGTCGTCGCGGTGGTGTCGGCGGGCATCTGTGTCTCGGTCGGCTATCGGTTGAAAGAAAAGGGCGGGAGTTTCCTCCCGCCCGGCTGTGCCTTATTCCGGCACGCGGTAATCGTCGTGGCAGGCTTTGCAGGTGCCGCCGAGCGTTTTGAGCGCAGCGCCAAAGGCGGCAGCTTCGCCGGTGTCGGCAGCGGCGATCAGCTCGGCGCCCGCAACATGCATGGCTTTGGCTTTGGCGCCGAAGTCGTCCATATTCTCCCAGATCGAAGCTTTGGCTTCGCTTTCGCCCGGGAAGTCATCGGCCGAGGTGCCCGGCGCAAAGAGCGGGCCGGCATCGGTTTCGAGGATCGCGGCAAGTTTCGCGGCTTCGGCCTTGGCGGCATCCGCGTCGTAGGATTTGGCAACGCCCGACATGGCCTTCATGGCACCGCCGAGCGATTTGAAATAGGCGTGACGCGCTTTCACGGTTTCCATGCCGTCGGCATAAGCCGCCGTGCCCAGAACCAGTGCCGCGACCGGAAGCGTAAGAAGAATTTTCCGCATGTAACATCTCCTGTGGGAAGGCGAGGTTTTACCTCACGTGGGTGTTCTACGAACGAACTGTGTCATTCCGTCTAGGAAATAGGGATTAAATTGTCTGTGACAGCGTCACATGCGTAAGTTGTGCTGCGGCATCATCGCGCAGGGGGGCTTAGGCCTTTGGTTTGCGTGCGATGAAGTCAATCAGCGCGGCGCGGCCCGAATGCCCCGGCCCTTCGTCAAGATGCGCATCGTAATCCGCCTGATGCAGCCACTCCCAATCTGGGTAGGAATCGCGCAGCAAATCCAGTGTCCAAAGATGGTCCTCCGCCTTCGGGCCGCCCGAGGAATTTTTCAGCTGCCGGACCGAAAAACCGTTCAAAAACAAAAGCCCGCCGGGTTTGAGTGCTTGCGCCATGCCACGGAAAATGGCCCCGCGCAGGGCGGGCGGGGCAAACTGGATGAAGACCCCAAAAACGGCGTCATAGGCCCCCACGGGCCAGATATAGCGCGACAGGTCTGCATGTTCTGAGGTGATCGTCACCCCACGTTCTGCGGCCAGCTTGTGCGCCTTGCTGAGGGCGGGTGCGGACCCATCTAACGCATGAACGCACAACCCCTGTGCGGCGAGCCACACTGCATTTCGGCCCTCGCCTTCCGCAACAGAAAGCACATGCGCCCCCCGTGTGAGCCGCCAAGCCTGTGCGGTCACAAAAGCCGCAGGCTCGGTGCCATAGTGGAAATGCTCCCCCGAAAATCGCTCGTCCCAGCTCATGACCTTGCCCCCGCGTCAGTTGCGGCAAATGTGCCGCAACCACGCAAGGATGCAAGCAAGACTTAAGACGAGGTGGTTCCGGGCTTCGCTTTCTTCGGTCGTGAGGCCCGGCGGCGGGTTTCAGGATGCTGCGCCGCCCCCAAGATATGTTCGGCCGAATGCACCACATGGCTTGCATGCCCGACGATCAGCGGATCGGGCGGCGTTACGATCGACAGATCCTTGTCTGGGTAATCAAGCGAGCTGAGGAAGTGGCGCATACAGTTGAGCCGCGCGCGCTTTTTGTCGTTCGATTTCACAATCACCCAAGGCGCATCGGCGGTGTCGGTGTAAAAGAACATCGCCTCTTTCGCCTCGGTGTAATCTTCCCATTTGTCCAAAGAGGCCATGTCGATCGGGCTTAGCTTCCAGCGCTTGAGCGGGTCAGTCGCGCGCTCAGAAAACCGACGGCGCTGTTCGGCTTGGGTGACCGAGAACCAGTATTTGAAAAGCCGAATGCCCGAGCGCACCAGCATCCGCTCAAACTCCGGGGCTTGGCGCATAAACTCTAGGTATTCAGTGGGGCTGCAAAAGCCCATCACCCGTTCCACCCCGGCGCGGTTGTACCAACTGCGGTCGTAAAACACCATTTCCCCGGCTGTGGGCAGCCATTGGATGTAGCGTTGGAAATACCACTGACCGCGTTCTTCATCGGAGGGTTTGTTCAATGCCACAACCCGCGCAAACCGTGGGTTCAGATGCTCTGTATAGCGTTTGATCGTGCCGCCCTTGCCCGCCGCATCGCGGCCCTCGAACAAGATCACGAATTTCTCGCCCGTCTCCTGCGCCCAGCGTTGCACCTTCAAAAGCTCCGCTTGCAGCTTCGCTTTTTCCTTTTCGTAATCCGCGCGCGCCATGCGGTGGGCATAAGGGTATTTGCCGCTTTCAAAGCCCGCCTTTACCGCTTGAATATGGACCGAGGGGAAGGCCTGCGGGCCGTTCAATGCGCCTTCGCCCGGTGCGGGCTCTGCCTCGGTGGGCATCGCTTTGCCTTCTTTCGGCGCTTTGATTTTGGGCTCTTTTTCGGTGCTTTGTGGCGTCGCTTCGGGGCCGACCTCCCCTTGCCCGGCCTCAGACGTGGCCTGCACCGTCTCCCTGCTGATGTGATCTTCCATACGCAACCCTCCCGACGTTGATCGGTTTTCGCTAGCATAAAGGGGGGAAAACCGCCTTGATGTGGGTCAGGAAGCGATCCGTAAGGCTTTGCCGCTTTGGGCTTTCCTTTGGGGGGCCACAAGCGCAGTCTGGCGCAAAGGGAGGCAGATCATGGTCACGCTTTATGGGGTCTATCGCTCGCGGGCGAGCCGCAACATCTGGGCATTGATGGAGTTGGAACTGGCGTGGTCGCTCAAACCCGTCATCCAAGCTTATCGGCTGGAGGCGCAGGGGATCGACCCATTGCACCCCGAGGCACCGTTTAACACCCGCACGGCAGAATTTTTGCGGCTCTCCCCCGCCGGGGCGATTCCGGTGATGGAGGATGCCGGGCTGGTGCTGAGCGAGTCGCTTGCGATCAACCTTTATCTGGCGCGCAAAGCGGGGGGGCCTTTTGCCCCCAAAGACGCCCGCGAAGAGGCGCTGATGGTGCAATGGGCACTTTACGGGGCGACGGCAATTGAAACGCCCGCGCTCGAAATTTCCTTCGCCTATGCGCGCGGCGAGGCGGCAAGCGAAACGGGCGAGGCGCGGATCACCACCGCGGTGGCGCAACTGCAACGCCCGCTCAAAGCGCTAGAGGCGCATCTTTCCTCGCATAGCCATATGGTCGGCGGGCGCTTCACCGTGGCTGATATCAATATGGCCGAGATACTGCGCTATGCGCAGCCGCATGATGCGTTGATGGGGCAATTCCCGCGCGTGAAAGGCTGGCTGGAACTTTGCCAATCCCGCGCGGCCTTCCGCGAGATGTGGGAGACACGTAACGCCGAACCGGCATAAGAAACCCGTCTGGGGGCGCTTTTAAATCCGGCGCAACTCGGCCTTGGCCACCAGCGGGCCCGTGGCCACGCCTGCGGGCGCGCCGCCGCGCGGTTCCTCGGTGATGGCAAGGGTCGCATTGGCGATCACTTGGCGCAGATCGGCCGGGATCGGCATCGCCGCTTGGCCGCGCCGGGGCATCACGCCGAGCGAGACAGGCGCGGCATCCCCGGCAATCAGCCACAATTCAAAGTCGCGCTCGGGCGCGGGGGCGGCGCCGCCCATCGACACGCGCATCTCGCCGGTCTTTTCATTGTAAAGCGCCGCAAGCCGCACCGCGCCATCTTCTGACACCATGTCAGAGACCCACATCCGCCCCTGCGCAGGCATCAGCGGTTCGCCAAGCCACAAAATCGCACCAAGGAAGGCCGCCGAAATGGCCGAGGCACCCGCAAGCCAACGCCAAAGCCCCGAAGGCGCCCGCTCCGGCACGCCCAAAGCCCGTGCCTCAATCTCTGCCCAGACCCGGCGTGGCGGCGAAACGGGCATCACCTCTTCGGCAAGCGGGTCGAGATGTGCTTCCCAGCGCGCCACCTCGCGTGCGAAATCGGCATCACTCGCGATGCGCCGCGTCACCGCTTGACGCTCGGAAAGCGGCAGCGTGCCCAGCACATATTCGCCCGCAAGCGCAATATCATCGGGTGGCAGGTCACGCATCGCCCAAACACTCCCGCAACGAAATCAGCGACCGGCGCAGCCAAGACCGCATGGTGTTGAGCGGCACCTCAAACCGTTCGGCAAGTTCAAGATAGCTTTCGCCTTCCACATAGGCGCGGCGCACGGCCTCGGCCCGCACGCCCTCAAGCTTGCCCATGCAATCCTCGATCCGCCGCCCGTCGGAGGCGCGGATCGCCTCGGCCTCAGGCGTCGGCTCTAGGCTTGGCAGAGCCTCCAGCACCTCGGCCTCAACACCCCCGGTTTTGCGGGCGCGCAGCCGATCAATGCACAGATTGCGCGCAACGGTGTTGAGCCACGCGGCGGGGCTGGCCACCTCGGGCACGTAACGGTCGGCGTTCATCCAGACTTTCACGAAAACATCCTGCAAAGCATCCTCCGCCTCAGCGCGGTCTTGCAAGAGACGCAGGCAGATGCCGAAAAGTTTCGCCCCATGTGCAGAATAAAGCGCAGAAAATGCCGCCCGGTCGCGCAGGGCGGTGCGCGCCAGCAAAGCGCCAAGGTCTGTGCTCTGTGCCGTCATCGGTTCAGGCCTTTTCCTGCGAAACCTTTCGCAGGTGAAATTTTCTAGAATTGATGCAACCTTTAGGCCGCTTCATGCGTATTGCAAGGATGGACAGTGTGCCGCAAGCACACCAGATGCGACACAAAGGGCGAAACATGCGCATTGCAGTGATCGGGGCGGGCATTTCGGGGCTGGGGGCGGCGTGGCTCCTGCGCGGCCACGAGGTGGTGGTGTTCGAGGCGGGCAAACGCATTGGCGGCCACGCCCGCACCATCGAGGTGAAAGGCGTGCCGGTCGATACCGGCTTTTTGGTCTGCAACCGTAAGACCTACCCGCTGTTCACTGGCTTGCTGGACACGCTGGGGGTGGAACTTCAGCCCGCGCCGATGAGTTTCTCTGCTAGCTTTGGCAATGGCGCTTACGAATATGGCACCGGGCGAATGCGCGATTTGTTCGGCCAGCCGCAGCGGCTTTTTGATCGCTCGCATTGGCAGATGATCCGCGACATTCGCCGCTTCATGGCCGAGGCGCAGCATCTGCCGGGCAAAGGCGGGGTGATTGGTGAGGTGATCGCCGAAATGGGCCTGAGCCGTGAATTTCGCGACAGGTTTTTGATGCCGATGTCCGGGGCGATCTGGTCCACCCCGCCGCGCTTCATGCTCGACTTTCCTGCCGATCGGTTTTTGCGTTTCTTTGAAAGCCACGGGCTGATGGGCCACGGCCCGCGCCCCGAATGGCTAACGGTGAAGGGCGGCGCCTCGATTTATGTCGAGGCTTTGGCCCGCGCGACTGTGGCTGAAATTCGCAAATCCAGCCCGGTGAAAGCGGTGCGCCGCGTCAGCGGTGGTGTCATGGTCGCGACGGCTGCGGGCGAAGAGCGCTTTGATCAGGTGATTATTGCTGCCCATGCGCCCCAAGCTTTGGAGATGCTGGCAATCCCCGATGCCGACGAGGCCGAGATTTTGGGCGCCTTTCAGGTCGAGGCAAACCGGATGGTGCTGCATTCGGATGAAAGCTTCATGCCGCGCCGGCGCAACCTTTGGGCCTCGTGGAACCATGTGACTGCCGCTCCCCCCGGCGGGCTGCGCAACCGCCCGATTTCGATGAGCTATTGGCTGAACCGTCTGCAAGGCGTGCAAAGCGATGCGCCCTTGATCATGACGCTGAACCCCGAACATGAGCCACATTCGCTCCACCATGAAGTGACCTTCTCGCATCCGCAATTTGACAGCGCCGCTCTTGGCGCGCTGGAGCGGATGGGCGAAATTCAGGGCCGGGGTGGCATTTGGTATGCGGGGGCCTGGACGCGCTACGGCTTCCATGAAGATGGGCTCTTGTCGGCTTTGCGCGTTGCGCAGGCTTTGGGGCGCGATTGGCCGCTTGGCAATGACCCTTGGGCCAATGAACGGCCCGCTTGGTCGCGGGCGTCTCGCCAAGGCTTGGCCGCATGAAGTTCTTCCTTGCCCCTTTGACATTGGTGCTGGCGGTGGCTTTTGCCGCCGCCCCGGTGCTGACGGAGGGGTTTAAGGGCTTCACGCCGGGGCAATTCCCGGTGCCCGCCGATCATTGGCCGGTTGCGCCGGTCGGTTGGGCTTTTTCTATCTGGGGAGCGATCTATCTTTGGTTGGTGGCCGGGGCCACCTGGGGGTTGGTGCGCGCCCGCACCGCCCCCGCCTGGCAGGCGATGCGCGGCCCCCTGAGCCTGAGCCTTGCGATTGGCGTGCCGTGGATTTGGGTCGCCAATTGGCAACCCGCCGCGGCGGCGGTGATGTTGGTGTTCATGGCCACCACCGCCTTGGCCGCCCTGATCCGCGCACCGCGTGGGCTTTGGGCGGCAGGACCGGTGGGGCTTTATGCGGGCTGGCTTTGCGCGGCCACCGCCGTGGCCACCGGGATTGTTTTGGCTGGTCAGGGCGTCTTGTCGGCGCAAGTTGCCTCTGCCCTCACGCTCAGCGCGCTTTTGGTGGTGGGCCTTGCCATGACATGGCGCCGCCCAGATGTGCCAAGCTACGCGCTGGCCGTTGGCTGGGCGCTGATGGGCGTGATCGTGGCCAATTTGAAAGTGGAGAACCTGCCCATTGTGGCGCTGTGCGCGGCGGGCCTTGCTGCGCTGGCGGGCCTTTGGCTGACACGCAGAAGGGAGATGAGATGAAATTCAAAACCATGGCTTTGGCCCTGTTCACTGGCTTTGGTGCGTTGGGCGCGAGTGGCAACGCGACCTCTGCCGCCGAACCGCCCAGCTTCACCTTTGCCTCGATTGAGGGCGACACGATTGATACGGCAGACTTCCGGGGGCACCCGGTCTTGGTGGTCAATACCGCGTCGCTGTGCGGCTTCACCCCGCAACTAGAGGGGCTGCAAAAGCTGCACGAAGAATATGGGCCGAAAGGCTTGGTGGTGTTGGCCGTACCGTCGGACGACTTCAAGCAGGAACTCGACAGTGCCAAGGAAGTGTCAGAGTTTTGCACGCTCACCTATGGGATCACCCTGCCGATGGCCGATATCACCCATGTGACGGGCGATGACGCGCATCCGTTTTACAAATGGGTGCGGGAGCAGACCGGCTTTGCCCCGCGTTGGAACTTCAACAAGGTACTGATCGACGGGCAAGGCAATGTCGTCGACACGTGGGGGTCAATGACGAAGCCGGAATCGGGCGATATTCGCCGCGCGTTTGAGCCGCTTTTGCCGGGCGCTTGAGCCCGTGGCAAAGATGCGCCGCAAGGGCGATCTGCCGCAAAAGATCTGCGCGGCTTGTGGCCGCCCCTTTGTATGGCGCAAGAAATGGGCACGCGATTGGGAAGCGGTGCGCTTTTGCTCTGACCGCTGCCGGGGAGAGGCGAAGCGCAAATGACGGGCCGGTTGATTTTTGTTTTGGGGGACCAGCTTTCGCGCGGTCTGTCTGCGCTTGCTGATATAGACCCGTGCCATGATGTGGTGCTGATGGTCGAGGTGCGCGAAGAGGGCACCTATGTTCCGCATCACAAGCAAAAGATCGCGTTCCTCCTTTCGGCGATGCGCCACTTTGCTGACGATCTGCGCGCGGAAGGGATACGGGTGGATTATGTCCGCTTGGATGAGCCGGAAAACACCCACAGCTTCACCGGAGAACTGGCCCGCGCCGTTACCCGCCACAAGCCACAATCGGTGGTGCTGACTGGGCCGGGGGAATGGCGCGTGGGCGAAATGATCCTGACGTGGCCAGAGGTCTTGGGCGTGCCGGTTGAGGTCCGCGAAGATGACCGCTTCTTTTGCGCGATCAGCGATTTCGCGGAACTCTCCTCACGCGGCAAAACCAAGCGGATGGAGAACTTCTATCGCGAGATGCGCAGGCGCACCGGCTTTTTGATGGAAGCGGGCAAGCCTGTCGGCGGTAAGTGGAATTACGATGCCGAAAACCGCAAGGCCCTGCCCAAAGGCCATAAGCTGCCCAAGCGGCGGCGGTTTACCCCCGATGCCACGACGCGCGAAGTGATGGCGCTGGTGGAGGATCAATTCCCCGATCATTTCGGCGACCTTGACCGCTTCGCTTGGCCCGTCACGCGGGCCGAGGCGCTGCAAGCGCTTGATGATTTCATCACCCACGCCCTACCCCAGTTTGGCGATTGGCAAGATGCGATGAAGACCGGGGAAGATTTCCTCTACCACGCGCTTTTGTCGCCCGCACTAAACGCGGGGCTTTTGACGGCCTCTGAGGTCTGCGAGGCGGCAGAGGGGGCCTATACCGCTGGCAAGGTGCCGCTCAACGCCGCCGAGGGGTTCATTCGCCAAATCCTTGGCTGGCGGGAGTTTGTGCGCGGCCTTTATTGGACCGAGATGCCCGACTATGGGCAGACGAATTTCCTCAATGCTACGCGGCCCCTGCCGTGGTTCTATTGGTCTGGCCAAACCAAGATGCACTGCATGGCCGAGGTGGTCCGGGGCACTCGCCAAAACGCCTATGCCCACCATATCCAGCGGCTGATGGTGACGGGCAATTTCGCGCTTTTGGCAGGCATTGCCCCCGCCGAGATCGAGGCGTGGTATCTGGCGGTTTACGCCGATGCCTTCGATTGGGTCGAACTGCCCAACACGCATGGGATGGTGGCCCATGCTGATGGCGGGCGGATTGGCTCCAAACCCTATGCGGTCTCAGCCGCCTATATCGGGCGCATGTCGGATTATTGCCGTGGGTGCCGTTATGACGCCAAGGCCCGCACCGGCGCGAATGCCTGCCCGTTTAACTATCTTTATTGGAACTTCCTGATCACGCATCGCGACAAGTTCGGGGCAAACCCGCGCATGGCCTTGCCCTACAAGGCGCTGGACCGGTTCGATTATGGCGAGCAAGCCGCGATCCATGCGGCGGCAGAAGACTTCCTTGCCAAAATGAATACGCCGGAGGGCGAGCCTCCGGCGCAGCTGTCTTTGGGCGATTGGTAAGCCTTAGCGGCCCCGGATCCGCGGGTCGAGCGCGTCGCGCAGACCATCACCAATGTAGTTGACCGAAAGCACCGTGAGCGAGATCGCGATACCCGGCAGCACCACCCGCATCGGGTAAAGCTGGATCTGGTCCACCGCATCAAACAAGAGACGGCCCCAAGTGGGGAAGTCCGGCGGGAAGCCAAGGCCAAGGAAGGAGAGCGCCGATTCCGTGATGATCGCCGTGGCGATCCCGAGCGTGGCCGAGACCATGATGGGCGACATCACGTTGGGCAGGATGTGGCGCAGCACCATACGCCGCGCGGGCGTGCCAATCGAACGCGCGGCCAGAACGAATTCCCGTTCTTTGATCGCAAGCACCTCGCCGCGCACGATCCGCGCTGTTTGCATCCATGACGTTGCGCCAATTGCGGTGACGATCAGCAAGAAGATGCCGCCTTCCGGCCCGAAGCGCTGCGAAAGCGGTTCGCGGAAGAGCGTCACCATCAACAGTAGCAGCGGCAGCAGCGGCAGCGCCAGAAAAAGGTCGGTGAGCCGCATCAGCGGGCTTTCCAGCTTTTTGAAATAGCCCGCCAGAACCCCGATTGTGGTGCCAAGCGACACGGCCAGCGCCATCGCGGTCAGCCCCACAGAGAGCGACACCTTGCCCCCGGCCATCATCCGCGCCAGCAGATCGCGGCCCAATTGGTCGGTGCCCAAGGGGTGCGCCATCGAGAAGCCCTTGTTGCGGGCGCGCAGGTCCACATAGGTGGGCGCCATATCCCACAGCCACGGGCCGATGGTGATGCCAAGCAAGATGGTGATGAAGATCGTCAGCCCGACCAGCGCGCCCTTGTGGGTTTTGAACTGGTCCCAGACATCCCACCATTGGTTGCGGGGCGGGCGGATAGCGGTTGTGGTCTCAGTCATAGCGGATCCGCGGGTCAAGGATGCCGTAAAGCAGATCGGCAATCAGGTTAAAGGTCACGATCAGCGTGGCAAAGATGAAGGTCAGCGTCATCACCATCGGCAGGTCATTGGCGTGGATCGACAAGATCAGCTGTTGGCCGAGCCCGTTCACCTTGAACACCTGTTCGGTGATGATGGCCCCGCCAAAGATTTGCGGCACACCCAGCGCGATGACCGTGATGACGGGGATAAGCGAGTTGCGCAGCACATGGACCAGCACCACGACCTTTTCGGTCAGGCCCTTGGCGCGGGCGGTGCGGACGTAATCTTGCCCAAGGTTATCGAGCATCGACGAGCGCATGAACCGCGAGATTTGCGCGGCGTTGTAAAGCGCCAGCACGGTGACTGGCATCACCATTTGGCGAAGTTGCTCTTTGAAGCTGGCCCAATCGGTTACCTGAAGCGTGGTGTCATAGACCGAGGGAAACCATTTCAGCTTCACCGCAAAGATGATGATCAGCGCCACACCCGTAAAGAAGGTCGGCACAGAAAAGCCCACCATCGAGATGAAGGTGCCGAGGTTGTCGAACCACGAATACTGCCGATAGGCCGAGATAATCCCAATTGGCACCGCGATCAGCACGCCGACCACATAGGCCGAGCCGACAACGGTCAGCGTTTGCGGCAGGCGCTCGGCGATGATGTCCATCACCGGCTGGCGCGATTGGAACGAGATCACCCGCTGCGCGCCCTGCGCCAGATCGGTGCCAAAAAGCGTGTCGATCAGGTGCATCGGCTCAATGAAGAACATCTGCTTAAGCCAGAGGAAGTAACGCACATACCACGCGGCATCGAGCCCGAGCGCGGTGCGCATCTTGGCCTTCACCTCTGGCGGAACCGTCAGCGGCACTTGGCCGAGCGGGTCGCCGGGGGCGGCTTCAAGCAGGAGGAAGATCACCAAAGAGATGATCAGAAGCGTCGGGATCGCGATCAGCAATCGTCGCAGGGTGTACTGGAACATCGGCGCCTCGGGGCTTCTCTTTTTACATTTTCGAGGAATGGGAAGGGGCGCTTAGCCATTGGCTTGCGCCCCCGCCTGGGTCAGACCGGCCAAACCGATCTGACCGCAGATTTCAAGGAACGGCTTACTTGATGCGGAACCAGTCCGACGCGTTCCAGATTTCGCTGTCCCAAGTGTTGAGAACAACGCCACCGAGCGTGTTGGAATGCGCCGACAGACGGCCACGGTCCACGATCGGCACGATCACATAGCTGTCTTTGGTCAGCATGTCGTTGAGACGTTTGGCCAGCGCCGAACGCTCTTCCATGTCGCCCGTCGCGGTGAGCTGTTTGATCAGCGCATCATATTCCGGGTCACAGAAGCGGTTGATGTTCTCACCCTGCCATTGGCTTTCCGGCTTCGGAGCTTTGTCGCAGGTGTATTGCGCCAGATAGGGCTCCGGGTCGGTGCCGTCGAAGTTGTTGGCGTACATTTCGACATCGGCATAGAATTTTTGGAACGTGTCGGGCGAGCCCGCATCGCCGCCAAAGAACACCGACGGGTCAACCGTTTTCAGTTCGACCTCAACCCCAAGCTCGTTCCACCATTGTTTGATGATCGCTTGGAAGTCCTGACGGATCGCGTTGACCGAGGTTTGGTAGACCAAGCTCAGCTTTTCGCCGTCTTTGTCGAGGATGCCGTCGCCATCGGTGTCGGTCCAACCGGCTTCGGCCAAAAGCGCTTTCGCGCCTTCCATGTCTTGGGTCAGACAGTCGGTGTTGTCGGAGGCATAAAGCTCCGGCGCCGGCACGAGGTTACAGGTCGGGCGACCCGCTTCACCATAGCCGATGTCGACCAGAATTTGACGGTCGATCGCCATCGAGAGCGCCTTGCGCACGCGGATATCCGACAGGATCGGGTGCGGATGCGCAGCGGTCGAACGCTCGCCTTCCGGCAGGTTCGGCGACGGATCGGTCATGTTCATCTCGATCCGCTCAACCAGCGTGCCGAACGCGTTGACGAACTGGCCTTTGCCCGCACCCGCAAGTTCTTCTTGCAGTTCGGGCGAGATTTGCGTGTTCCAAGCGTAGTCGAACTCGCCGGTTTCCATCACGGCGCGCGCCGCAGCGGTGGCATCGCCGCCGCCTTTCACGAGCGCGGTCGCAAAGGCCGGTTTCGCCGGGTCGCGGTAGTTCGGGTTGGCTTCCAGCATCACCGTGTCATTGGTGCGGAATTCCGTCACGCGGAACGGGCCGGTGCCGATCGGCTTGAAGTTTTCTTCGGTGCAGGTCGAGGCATTCGCGCCGGTGCAATTGGCAAATTGCGCGGCTTGCAGGATCGGCGAGGTCGCGCCGACGAAGGCCATGAACGGGTTCGGCTTCGGCTCATGGAAGCTGACTTTAACGGTCAGGTCATCTAGCGCTTCGACTTTATCAACGCCTTCGTAGCGCGCCAACTGGGCGCAGCCACCGGCCGGGTCCATGCAGTAATTCGCGGTGAAAACGGCGTCATGGGCGGTGAACGGCGTGCCATCCGACCATTTCAGGCCCGGAATGATTTTCCAGGTGATGGATTTCAGGTCTTCCGAGATACCGCCGTTTTCAAGGCTCGGGATCTCGGTCACAAGGCGCGGGATCACCTCGCCCTTCTCATTGAAGCCCGCGAGCGGCTCCAGCACGAGGCTGCCAACTTCGACGTCTTTCGTGCCCGACGACAGATAGGCGTTCATCGTCGAAACGGCTTGCGCGTAAAGGATACGCACTTCGCCATCGGTGCCGCGTTCGGCAAAGGCAGCAGGCGCGAGAATAAGGCTCGCGGCAGCGCCGAGAAGGGCGGTTTTCAACTTCATATCAAGCTTCTCCTTGTTGGAAGTTGGGGTCTTGCAGACTTGCAGATTGCTCCGGGTTGGCCCCGGAGTTTGCCGCTCCGACGGCGGCTTCTTGATAAAGATGGCAGGCCAAGAAGTGGCCGGGCGTGACCTCACCAAAGGTCGGCTCCACCTCGCGGCAAATATCCATCACCTTCGGGCAGCGGGTGCAAAAGTTGCAGCCTTTGGGCGGGTTTGCGGGGGAGGGCACATCGCCTTTGAGAATGATCCGGTTGCGCGAGGTTTCGGCATTCGGGTCCGGTTCCGGCACGGCAGACAAAAGCGCCTGCGTGTAGGGGTGCATCGGCGCGTCATAAAGATCGTCGCGGCTCGCCAGTTCAACGATCCGGCCCAGATACATCACCGCCACGCGGTCCGCGATATGGCGCACCATAGAAAGATCGTGGCTGATAAAGAGATAGGTCAAACCAAGGCTGTCTTGCAGCTCTTCCAGCAGGTTCACCACCTGCGCTTGGATCGAGACATCAAGCGCGGCAATCGGCTCGTCACAGACGATGAACTTGGGGTTCAGCGCAAGCGCGCGGGCAATACCGATCCGTTGGCGTTGACCGCCCGAAAACTCATGCGGGTAGCGGTTGGCAAAGTCACGGTTCAGCCCGACCTTGTCCATCAATTCATAAATCCGGGCGAGCTTTTGCGCGCGGTTGAGCGTGGTGTGCTCATCAAGCGGCTCGCCAATGATCCCCGCCACCGTCATGCGCGGGTTCAGGCTGGCTTGCGGGTCTTGGAACACCATCTGCATCCGCGGACGCATGGCGCGCAATTCGCCCGGAGGTGCGGCCAGCACATCTTCGCCGCCCAGCACAACGCGCCCCTCGGTCGGCTCATAAAGCCGCAAGATAGCGCGCCCGCAGGTGGATTTGCCACAACCCGATTCCCCCACAAGGCCAAGCGTCTCGCCCTCGAAGATCGTGAAAGAGATGTCATCGACCGCCTTCACATCGCCGACCTTCTTGCGGAAAAGGCCCGCGGTGATCGGGAAATACATCTTCAGCCCCTCAACTTCGAGAAGCGGAAGGCGGGTCTGGGTGCCGTCAGCCATGCGCAGCCTCCTTCACAGGCGCTTCTGCGCGCGGGGCATCGGTGTCGAAATCCCAAAAACAGGCCGCATCGTGCCCGGGGCCGACATCATAGCGGGCTGGGTTCGCCGCCGCGCAGGCGCCAAAGCGCTGGGTGCAGCGGTCGCGGAACGAACAGGCGCTCGGCGCGGCGCGCAGGATCGGCGGCTGGCCTTCGATCACATTGAGTGTGTCGGCGCGTTCGCCGCGCACAGAGGGCACGGTTTGCAGCAAGGCGCGGGTATAGGGGTGGCGCGGATGGGCGAAGACTTCCTTCACCGGCCCCTGTTCGGCGATTTGGCCGCCATACATCACCATCACCCGATCCGCGATGCCCGCAATCACGCCAAGGTCATGGGTGATCCAGATGATCGCCATGCCGAGTTTTTGGCGCAGGTCTTTCACCAGTTCGAGGATTTGCGCTTGGATCGTCACGTCGAGCGCGGTGGTCGGCTCATCGGCAATCAGCACTTTCGGGTCACAGGCGAGCGCAATGGCAATCATCACCCGCTGCCGCATCCCGCCCGAAAACTGGTGCGGATAGTCTTTCAAGCGCCGCTCGGCATCGGGGATGCCCACCAACTCCAACAGCTCCTTGGCGCGCACATTCGCTTGCGCCTTGGTCATGCCCATGTGTTTGAGCAGCGGTTCACGCAGCTGGTAGCCCACGGTAAAAACCGGGTTGAGCGAGGTCATCGGGTCTTGGAAGATAAAGCCAACACCGGGGCCACGCACGGCGCGCAATTGCGCAGGCGTGCATTTAAGCAGGTCAAGCCCGTCAAACATCACCGAGCCTTCGCGCACTTCGGCGGGCGGGCTGGGCAAAAGCCCAATCAGCGACATCATCGTGACCGATTTCCCAGACCCCGATTCCCCGACAACGCCGAGCAGTTCGCCGGGCTTTAGATCGAAAGAGACAGAATTGACGGCATGCACCTCGCCGCCGCGGGTACGAAAGATCGTCTTGAGGCCATTGACCTCCAGCACGGGCTGCGCAGCTTCGCGCATTGCGATCCCCCAGTCTTTTGTTTTTGCACCGTTTTTTGGTGATATTTGTGACGCAGATCACCATTAGGTGAATATATTTGACCGATTGTTAGAGATTTTCGCGGCAGGCGCAAGCGCTAACGGTTGGGGCAGCCTTGCAGGAAGTGCATAGCTCCTGCCCACCGTTCTTGGGTTGACCCTGCCCTTTGCGGGCGCAAGCATAGGTTCGCTCGCGCGCCCCTCCGCGCCCTTTCCGAAAGATCACTCGATGCGATTCCCGATCCAGGTCGATGACCCCGTTCGTTTTTCTGGCCCGTTGCCAGAGGCTTGCGATGTTGTGGTGATTGGCGCGGGCGTCGCTGGTGTGATGACCGCTTACTACCTTGCGCAAGCGGGGCAGAAGGTTGTGCTGTTGGAAAAGGGGCGTGTCGCAGGCGAACAATCGAGCCGGAACTGGGGATGGGTCCGCCAACAGGGGCGCGACCCGGCCGAACTGCCGATCATGATCGAATCGATGCGGTTGTGGGAGGGCTTTGCAGAACAGCTTGGCCCGGAACTGGGCTTCAAGCGCTGCGGCATCGCTTATATCGCCAACAAGCCTGCCACGATGGAAGGCTATGCGGAGTGGGTGGAATTGGCCCGTTCGCATGGGCTCGAAAGCCGTCTGCTGACCCGCTCGGAACTGTCTGACCTTATACCGCATCACGCGCTGGGTGGGCGGCGTGGTCACGCCCTCTGATGCGCGGGCTGAACCTTTTGTCGCCGTGCCGATGCTGGCGGCTTTGGCCGAACAGGCTGGCGTGACGATTGTTGAAAACTGCGCGGTGCGGGGCCTTGATTTGGCCGCTGGCAAAGTGGCTGGCGTGGTGACCGAACAAGGTCGGTTGCGCTGCGATCAAGTGTTGGTCGCGGCGGGGGCCTGGTCGTCGCTTTTCTTGCGCCACCACGGGCTCTCGCTGCCGCAACTTTCGGTGCGTGCCTCGGTTGCGCAGACCTTGCCGATGCCGGACATGCCCGAAATCTCGGGCGTGGATGATGTCTTTGCTTGGCGGCGGCGGTTGGATGGCGGCTTTACGCTCGCCGCAGGGGCCACGCATGATTTCTTCTGCGGCCCAGATGCTGTGCGCCATTTCGGCAAATATATCCCGCAAATGCGGCGCGATCTTTCGCAAACGCAAATCCACCCGCGCGCGCCCGCACCGGGCTTCCCCGATGGGTGGCTGACGCAGCGGCGCTGGTCAAATGACCAAGAAACCCCGTTTGAGCGGATGCGGATTTTGAACCCCGTGCCGAACCGCGTGCTGCTGCGTCGGGTGCAAATGGCCTTTGAACGTGCCTTGCCCGATCTTGGCCCGACTCGGCTTTTGCGCACTTGGGCGGGGATGATTGACGTGATGCCCGACACTGTGCCGGTGCTGGATGCTGCACCGATTGACGGGCTCTATGTCGCCACCGGCCTTTCGGGCCATGGCTTTGGCATTGGCCCGGGCGTGGGCCGGGTGATGGCATCGCTGATGCGTGGCGATGCGCCCGGCCATGATTTGACGCGGTTCCGCTGGTCGCGTTTTACCGATGGATCAAAAATCGACATCGGCCCCACCTTCTGAGCTTGCGGGGAACGGGTGAATGAGGAAACCTGTTCCCAGAAGACGCATTTGACGTTCCTCACCAGAAAGAAAAGTAGAACCCTCATGCCCGTTAAGAACCGTTTTGCCGAGTTGCTGCCCGAAATCACCGCATGGCGACGCGATATCCACGAAAACCCTGAACTGCTGTTCGATCTGCCGCGCACCTCGGCCAAAGTGGCGGGCCTTTTGCGCGATTTCGGCTGTGACGAGGTTGTGGAAGGTATCGCGAAAACCGGTGTTGTGGGCGTGATCAAAGGCAAAACCGACACCTCTGGCCGGGTGATTGGCCTGCGCGCCGATATGGATGCGCTGCCGATCTATGAGGCGACGGGGCTGGACTATGCCTCCAAAACGCCGGGCAAAATGCACGCCTGCGGCCACGATGGCCACACCGCCATGCTTTTGGGCGCGGCCAAATATCTGGCCGAAACCCGCAACTTTGACGGCACTGCCGTGATGCTGTTCCAACCCGCCGAAGAGGGCGGCGGCGGTGGCCGGGTCATGGTGGAAGAAGGCGTGATGGAGCGTTTTGGCATCCAAGAAGTGTACGGCATGCACAACTCGCCGGGCATCCCGCTTGGGACTTTTGCGCTGCGTCCGGGCCCGATGATGGCTGCGGCGGATCAATTCGAAGTGGTGGTGACGGGCAAGGGCGGCCATGCTGCCAAACCGCATGAAGGCATTGATACGACGCTCGTGGCCTCGCACATCGTGGTGGCTTTGCAGCAAATTTCTTCGCGCAATGTCGACCCGCTCAAACAAGTGGTGGTCTCGGTCTGCACCTTCCGCACGGAAAGCGAAGCACATAACGTGATCCCGCAAACCGTGTTGTTGCGCGGCACGGTGCGCACGCTCGAACCCGAAGTGCGTGAATATGTTGAAGGCCGTTTCAAAGCGGTGGTCGAGGGCATCGCCGCGGCGCATGGCGCGACCGTGGCGATCAAATATGACCGTGGCTATCCGGTGACGATGAACGCCCCCGAAAACACCGATTACGCGGTGGCGGTGGCCGAAGCTGTTTCGGGCTCGGTGGATACGGGCGTGGCGCCGCTGATGGGCGGCGAGGATTTCTCCTACATGCTCAACGCGCGTCCGGGGGCCTATATCTTCTTGGGCAATGGCGATACCGCCAGCCTACACCACCCGGCCTATAACTTCGATGATAACGCGATCCCGTTCGGCTCAAGCTGGTATGCGGGGATGATCGAAAGCCGGATGCCTGCTGCGTAACGCGGATACAAGCTTGCTAAAAGGGGGCCTCGCGGCCCCCTTTTTATGTTTTAGCGGAGCACCATGACCGAGCAAGGTGCGTGGCGCACCACCCGTGCGGCGGTGGAGCCAATCAGATAGTCGCCAAAGCCAGGGCGATGGCCCGCAATCACAATGCAATCGGCGCCAATTTCTTCGGCCAGATCCAAAATCTCATTGGCGGCATGGCCTTGCCGGATCACGCCTGCGCCATTTTCAAACGCATTGCCCAACTGGTCGAGTTGGTTTTGCAAGGTGTTGCGCAGTTCGGTGTCATAGCCATCAGGCATGTAGGAAATGGCATAGCCAGGAACATCGGCCATCACATGCACCAGCGTGACGCGCGCCCCCGGCGCGGCAAGCGCGCGGGCAATATCAATGGCGGCATCGGGGTTGTGGCTTTCATCAAAGGCCACGGGAACGATAATATTGGAATACATGACGCACTCCTCTCCTTTGGAGAACGGTTACAGGATCAGTTTCGAGCTTTCTGCGCGCGGGCGCCTTGACGCAAGTCACGGTTGCGCGCGATTGCAGCCACTTGCGCAAAACGCATGAGCCGCGACAGGGTGAAAAGATAGGCCGCCGTCGCCCCGGCCCAAAGCGCGGGGGTGAGCGGGGCGTGCCAGAACAAGGTCTCGAATGCTTCGCCGGGCAAAAGCGCCATGCCGAAATCATCAGCAAGCCGCGCGGTGACGGTTTCGCCCAGCCAATACCAGCCCGCCGCAAACATCAGAACCGACAAGAGCCGAAACGGCCAAGGCCCGGAAAAGGCGGCGAGGATGGCAAGGAGAAAAACCAAAAGCGGTGCGGCCAGCGCGACGTGCAGGGCCAGTAAGGCGGGTGTCACAACAAGCGTGGGCGTGAGATCGCTGGCGGACCCCATGAAGCCAGCCCCGCCTCCCCAAACAAGGTTTGCCCAAACTGTGGTGGCGGCCATCACCGCACCGGCAAGGCCCGTCAGAAGGGCAAGGCCCGCGCGGCGAAGTTGGGGTGCCATCTTAGCCCCCCGTCCGGTTCATTTGCCGCGCCACTTGGCCGGAAACACCGGTTTCGGTGTAAAGAAAATCATGCGCTTTTGGTTTGTGCGCGAGACCTTCGCGGATCGCTTCAATTAGCGGGCCATCGCCTTCGCTTGCCCGCAAGGGCCCGCGCAGATCGACCTTTCCGGCTTGGCCAAGGCAGGGGTAGAGCGTGCCCGTGGCGCTGACGCGGACCCGGTTGCAACCCGCGCAGAAGTTGTGGCTGAGCGGCGTGATAAAGCCGATTTTTTGCCCGGTTTCACGCAGCTTTGCATAGCGCGCCGGGCCGCCCGTGGTCTCGGTTAGGTCGTCCAGCGTGAAGCGTTCGGCCAGCCTTGCGCGCAAATCCGTCAGCGCCCAAAACTGGCCAAGCCGTTCCGGCCCCAGCGCCTCGCCCAGCGGCATCACCTCGATGAAGCTCAGATCAAGCCCTTCGGCGCCCGCCCAAGTGACAATGTCAAAAAGCTCGTCTTCGTTCACGCCTTGCAACGCGACGGTGTTGATTTTGACCCGCAACCCGGCGGCTTTGGCGGCTTTGATGCCTGCGAGAACCTGCCCCAGATCACCGCGCCGGGTGATGGCGGCGAAACGCTCCGGGCTCAAACTATCAAGCGAGATATTGACCCGTTCCACCCCACAATCGGCCAAAGGCGCGGCGAAACGGTCCAGCTGCGCGCCATTGGTGGTGAGGGTGAGTTCTTTTAGCGCGCCAGACACACGGTGCCGCGACAGGGCGCGAAACAGGTCCATCACATCGCGGCGCACCAAGGGCTCGCCCCCGGTGATGCGCAATTTGGTGATGCCAAGCCCGACAAAAGCGCTCGCCAGCCGGTCAATTTCCTCAAGGCTGAGTACATCACGGCGGGGCAGAAATTTGGTGTCTTCCGCCATGCAATAGCTGCAACGAAAATCACACCGATCCGTCACCGAAACCCGTAGGTAGGTGATGTTGCGCGCAAAGGCATCGGTGAGAGCGGGTGCGGTCATGTCCGAAGGCTAGTGCGGGGCCATGGCAACGGCAAGGGGGATCGCGGCGGGTTGGTGCCCGGATGCGACCTTAGGTGACGCGCGCGCGGGCGTGAAACTCGGGCCGGTCCCAAGCGCGGGTCGCCATGATCTCAGCCAAGATCGCGGCGGCTCGCTCCACCTCATCCATGCCGATGTAAAGCGGCGTGAAGCCAAAGCGCAAAATATCAGGCGCGCGAAAATCGCCAATCACGCCGCGCGCAATCAGCGCCTGCATGATCGCATAGCCCTCGGGGTGGGCAAAGCTGACTTGGCTGCCTCGGCTTGCGTGATCGCGCGGGGTGACAAGGGTCAGATCGGGGCAGGCGGCCTCTACTTCGGCGATGAACCGGTCGGTAAGCGCGAGCGATTGCTTGCGGATATCGGCCATATCGACGCTATCCCACACATCCAGCGCGGCATCGAGCGCGGCCATTTGCAACACAGGGGGCGTGCCGACGCGCATCCGCTCGGTGCTCGGAGCCGGGCGGTAGCCCTGTTCAAAGGCAAAGGGCGCGTCATGGCCCAGCCAGCCGCAAAGCGCAGGCTGAACCGTCGCCGCATGGCGCGGGGCCACATAAATAAAGGCGGGCGCCCCCGGCCCGGCATTGAGGTATTTATAGGTGCAGCCCGCCGCAAAATCGGCCCCGCACTCCGCAAGCGCCACCGGCACGGCGCCTGCCGAATGCGCCAAATCCCAAAAAGCCAGCGCGCCTGCTGCATGGGCTTTGGCGGTAAGTCGCTTCATGTCATGCTTGCGGCCGGTGCGATAATCCACCTCGGTCAGCATGGTGACGGCGATGGTTTCATCAATCGCCTCTTCCACCGCTTCGGGCGCGACAATCCGCAATTCATGCCCGGTGGCCAAAAGATCCGCGAGCCCTTGCGCCATGTAAAGATCGGTCGGGAAATTGCCATTGTCCGACAAGATCACCTTGCGTTCGGGGCGCGCTTGCAAAGCCGCCGAGACCGCCTGAAACACCTTGATCGAGAGCGTATCGCCCAAGGTGACAGAGCCGGGCTCCGCCCCGATCAGTCGTGCCACTCGGTCGCCCAAACGCGCGGGTTGTTCCATCCAGCCCGCATTGTTCCATGCGGTGATCAGCATCTGCCCCCATTCGGCCTGCATCGCTTGCGCGACGCGCCCAGGCACAGCGCGGGGCAGGGGGCCGAGCGAATTGCCATCAAGATAGATCAGCCCTTCGGGGATATCGAAAAGCGCGCGCGTTGCGGTGAAATCAGTCTGCATTGGGGTCTCCTGTCGCGGGCAGACTGCGCCCTGACGCGACTGCGCGCAAGTGCCCCGCCGCAAAGGGGTTGCGCGGTTCACGAACGGCCCCCAAATGGGCGCAAGGGCCAAAAAGGGCGCAAGGGGGAGTGCGATGGACCTGCGGGAAAAGCTGAAGCTGGCGCTGAAGGAACTGGAACTGCCGCCGATGTGGCTTGCGGTCTTTGCGGCGATTGGCTGGGCTGTGGGGCAGATTGCGCCACTGCCGATCCCTTACGCCGATTGGCTTGGCTATGGGTTGGTTGGCTTGGGGCTGGTGATCTCGGGTCTGGCGGCGGCGCAAATGGTGCTGGCGCGCACCACCTTCATTCCGCGCCGCCAACCGCAGCGGCTGGTGACCGGTGGGATTTTCGCGCTCAGCCGAAACCCGATCTACCTTGCCGATGCCTTCATCCTTTCGGGCCTTTTGCTGATCTGGGATGCACTCTTTGCCGCGCCGCTGGTGCCTGCCTTCATGGCTTGGATCACGCATCGCTACATTCGTGGTGAAGAGGCATGGATTATGGCGGCGCATGGCGCGGACTATGCCGCCTATTGCGCGCGGGTGCGCCGCTGGCTCTAGGTGCATTTCTGCGGCGCAGAAAAATCGTCGCACCCCTATTCCTGCCCACTGTTTAAGCAAACTGTGCCAAGCGACGGAAACGAAAGCCAAACCCTTGAATCGCTGCGCAAAATGGGACCGCTAACATTGCATGCGACGGTATGCTTTTGTATACCCGCGACCTTCGGTCAGATTTCCAACTGTTTCCAATGATCATTGGCTTGTGAAACTTTCTTACGCGGTGTTAAAGGGCTTTCGCCACGTTTTGTCCCCCGGCTGAAATCGTCCGAGGGCAGCAATGGGAGAAAAATGAAGTGAAAATCGGCGCTCCGAAGGAGATTTTCGAGGGGGAAGCGCGTGTCGCTCTGACCCCCGACTCTGCGGTCCAGCTGCAAAAGCTCGGCCATGAATGCTATGTCGAGGCCGGTGCCGGCTACGCGGCAGGGTTTGCCGACACTGCCTATGAGGCGGTTGGCGTGACCGTCGTGCAAGGGGCGGCAGCGCTCTTCGACGCTGTCGATTTTGTCGTCAAAGTGCGTCCGCCCGTGGATGCCGAAGTGGCGATGCTGAAACAGGGTAAAACCCTGATTTCCTTCTTCTACCCGGCGCAAAACGAAGCGCTGTTGGCGGCGGCCAAAGATACCGGCGCGAATGTTATCGCGATGGATATGGTGCCGCGGATTTCGCGCGCGCAAAAAATGGATGCACTGTCGTCCATGGCCAATATTTCGGGCTATCGCGCGGTGATCGAGGCGGGCAACAACTTCGGTCGTTTCTTTACCGGTCAGGTGACGGCGGCAGGCAAAGTGCCCCCGGCGAAAGTGCTGGTTGTGGGCGCGGGCGTGGCCGGTCTGGCCGCGATTGGCGCTTCCACCTCGCTTGGCGCGATCACCTATGCGTTCGACGTGCGTCCCGAAGTGGCTGAGCAGATCGAATCGATGGGTGCCGAGTTCGTCTATCTCGATTTTGAAGAACAAGCGCAGGATGGCGCGGCGACGGGTGGCTATGCGGCCCCCTCCAGCCCCGAATTCCGCGAAGCGCAGCTGAAGAAATTCCGCGAACTTGCGCCCGATATCGACATCGTCATCACCACCGCGCTGATCCCGGGCCGGGATGCGCCGGTGCTTTGGACCAAAGATATGGTCGAGGCGATGAAGCGCGGTTCGGTTATCGTGGACCTTGCTGCCGAGCGTGGCGGCAACTGCGAACTGACCAAGAAAGACGAGAAAGTCGTCACCGAAAACGGTGTGACGATCGTCGGCTATACCGACTTCCCGAGCCGTATGGCGCAGCAGTCGAGCCAACTTTATTCGACCAACATCCGCCATATGATGGCCGACCTCACGCCGGGCAAAGACGGTGTGGTTGTCCACAATATGGAAGATGACGTGATCCGCGGCGCGACCGTGGCCTATCAAGGTGAGATCACCTTCCCGCCGCCGCCGCCGAAAGTGGCCGCGATTGCGGCGCAAAAGCCGAAGGAAAAGGTCAAAGAGCCGACGCCGGAAGAACGCAAAGCCGCCGAGGCTGCCGCGTTCCGCAAGCAAACGCGTGACCAAATCCTGATGCTGGGCATTGGTGGGGCGCTGCTTTTGGGCATTGGCCTTTTCGCTCCGGCCAGCTTCATGTCGCACTTCATCGTCTTCGCGCTGAGTTGCTTTGTGGGCTTCCAGGTGATCTGGAACGTGTCGCACTCGCTGCACACGCCGCTGATGGCGGTCACCAACGCGATCTCGTCGATCATCATTCTGGGTGCGCTGATGCAGGTGGGCTCCACCTCCTATCTTGTCGTGCTTTTGTCGGCTGTGTCGGTCTTCATGGCAGGCATCAACATCTTCGGCGGCTTCATGGTCACCCGGCGCATGCTGGCGATGTTCCAGAAATCGTAAGCGGAGGGAAACATAATGGATTTCGGTTTCACGACAGCCGCTTACGTCGTTGCGGCAGTTCTGTTCATCCTCTCGCTCGGGGGCCTTTCGGGGCAGGAAAGCGCGAAACGCGCCGTGTGGTATGGCATTGTGGGTATGGCGCTTGCCGTGGCTGCAACGCTTGTTGGCCCCGGTCAGGGCTACTGGCTTTTGTCGATCATCTTGCTCGGCTGGGGCGGGTTCTACGGCGTCAAAGTTGCCAAGAAAGTGCAAATGACCGAGATGCCGCAGCTTGTGGCGGCGATGCACTCGCTTGTTGGTCTGGCGGCCGTGCTGGTGGGCTACAACGCCTATATCGAGTCGGTGCGCGTGCCCGCGATGGCCGAGGTCGAGCATGGCCTGCTGCGCGGTTTTGCCGAGATTGTCGCGCATAAAACCGCGACCGAACTGGCGATTTTGCGGGTTGAGCTGTTCTTGGGCGTGTTCATCGGGGCCGTGACCTTCACTGGCTCGATCATCGCCTTTGGCAAGCTGGCGGGCAAAGTTGACACCAAAGCGAAAAAGCTGCCCGGTGGTCACATCCTGAACGCGGTCGCCGCAGCGGCTTCGGTCGTGATGCTGGTGCTCTTCATGATGGGCTATGGCACGCTGCCGCTGATCGTCATGACGCTTCTGGCCTTCTTCATCGGTTATCACCTGATCATGGGCATCGGCGGCGCCGATATGCCGGTCGTGGTGTCGATGCTGAACTCCTATTCGGGCTGGGCCGCGGCGGCGATTGGCTTCTCGCTTGGCAACGACCTTCTGATCGTGACCGGCGCGCTGGTCGGTTCTTCGGGCGCGATCCTGTCTTACATCATGTGTAAGGCGATGAACCGCTCCTTCATCTCGGTCATCCTCGGCGGCTTCGGCAATACCGCTGGCCCGGCGCAAGAAGTCGAAGGCGAGATGGTCGCCATTGATGCGCAAAGCGTGGCCGATACGATCTCGGAAGCCGATAGCATCATCATCGTGCCGGGCTATGGCATGGCGGTGGCTCAGGCCCAAATGGCGGTCTCGGAACTGACCTCGTTGCTGCGCAGCCGTGGCAAGAACGTCCGCTTCGCGATCCACCCTGTTGCGGGCCGTCTGCCGGGGCACATGAACGTGCTCTTGGCCGAGGCGAAAGTGCCCTATGACATCGTTCTGGAAATGGACGAGATCAACGAGGACTTCCCCGAAACCGACGTGGTGATCGTGATCGGCTCGAACGATATCGTGAACCCGGCGGCGCAAGACGACCCGAACTCGCCCATCGCGGGGATGCCGGTTCTGGAAGTGTGGAAAGCGAAACAGGTCTTTGTCTCGAAACGTGGCCAAGGCACCGGTTACTCGGGCATCGAAAACCCGCTCTTCTACAAAGAGAACACCCGCATGTTCTACGGCGATGCGAAGAAGTCGCTTGAAGAACTGCTTCATCTGATCCGCCACTAAGGCCGATCCGTTAGAAAGAAAAAGCCCCGCCGGTTTGGTGGGGCTTTTTTGTTTGGCTTTGGCTTTGCCTGAACGGCCCGCCGGGCAGATATGAAAACGCCGCGCGAGGGATCTCGCGCGGCGCTCTTTTTAAGTTGCCGTCTGATCAGATCGACAGGCAGACGTATTTCATCTCAAGGTAATCCTCGACGCCGTGATGGCTGCCCTCGCGGCCAAGGCCGGATTGCTTGACCCCGCCAAACGGCGCCACTTCGGTCGAGATGATCCCGGTGTTCACACCGACGATGCCGTATTCCAGCCCTTCCTGCACGCGGGTGATGCGGCCAATGTCGCGGGCGTAGAAATAAGAGGCGAGGCCGAAGATCGTGGCATTGGCCTTTTCGATCACCTCTTCCTCGGTCTCGAACTTAAAGAGCGGCGCGACCGGGCCAAAGGTTTCCTCGGTGGCGACCTTCATCTCTTGCGTGACGCCGGTGACGACGGTGGGCTGGAAGAACGTCCCGCCCAGTGCGTGCCGTGCGCCGCCAGTGACGACCTTGCCGCCGCCCGCAACCACATCAGCGATATGGTCCTCGACCTTTTCGACCGCATCTTCCGAAATCAGCGGGCCGGTGGTGACGCCTTCGGCCAGACCGTCGCCCACGTTGAGCTTGTTCACAGCGGCGGCGAGTTTCTCGGCAAAGGCATCATAGACGCCCGCTTGCACATAAAGTCGGTTCGCGCAGACGCAGGTTTGACCATTGTTGCGGAACTTCGACATCATCGCGCCTTCAACGGCGGCATCGAGATCGGCATCATCAAAAACGATGAAGGGCGCGTTGCCACCCAGTTCCATCGAGCATTTCATCACCTGATCTGCGGCTTGGCGCAGCAAAATGCGCCCCACTTCGGTGGAGCCGGTGAAGGTGAGTTTGCGCACGGCATGGTTTTCGCAGAACTCTTTGCCAATGTCCGAGGCGCGCGAGGAGGTGATCACCGACAAGATGCCCTTGGGCAGGCCCGCGCGTTCGCCCAAAAGCCCCATGGCCAGCGCCGAAAGTGGGGTTTCCGCCGCCGGGCGGCACACGAAACCACAGCCCACCGCAATCGCCGGGCCCGCTTTGCGCGCGATCATCGCATTGGGGAAGTTCCACGGCGTGATCGAACCCACCACGCCAATCGGTTGCTTGAGCACGGTAATGCGCTTGTCGCGCATATGGCCGGGGATGGTTTCGCCGTAAATCCGCTTCGCCTCTTCGCCGAACCATTCGATGAAGCTCGCCCCATATGCGATTTCACCTTTGGCTTCTGCCAAGGGTTTGCCCATCTCGGCGGTCAGGATCAAACCGAGGTCATCTTGGTTCGCCATCATCAAATCGAACCATTTGCGCATCACGCTCGCGCGTTCTTTGCCGGTGCGCGCGGCCCAATCTTTCATCGCGACGCGGGCGGCTTCAATCGCGCGGGCGGTTTCGGCCCGGCTCAGGTCCGGCACGGAACAGATCACATCGCCGCGGGCGGGGTTTGTGACTTCGAAGGTGGCGCCGTCATCGGCATCAACCCAATCGCCGGCAACGAGGGCCTTGGTGCACAGAAGGCTCGGGTCCTTGAGGAGGGTTTTCAACTCGGTCGCGGTATCGGGCATGGTAACTCTCGTCGGTTGAGGGATATGGAAGGGAAGCATGTGGCCGCGCAGATGTAAATTGCGCGCCGTGGAAAGAAAGGGCGAGGAAGTGACCGATCTGGACGATGACTATGCCAATATGCCGTATATCCCGGAGGGCGAGGCCTATCCGGCGCGTTGGGCGGCACAGGCCGAGGCGTTTCGCGATGAGGCGATGATGCTGGAAATTGGCTATGACAGCGGGGTGCGCCGCCAGATTGATGTTTTCGTGCCGATGGGGCAGGCGAAGGGCGTGCTGATCTTTGTGCATGGCGGCTATTGGATGAAGTTTTCACGCCGCGATTTCTCGCATCTTGCCAAAGGTGCTTTGGAGGCGGGCTGGGCCGTGGCGCTGCCAGGGTATGATTTGGCGCCCGATGTGAAAATTTCGCAGATCTCCGCGCTTGTGGCGATGGCGGTGGCCGAGGTGGCGCGGCGGTTTAGCGGCCCGATCCGGCTGGTGGGCCATTCGGCTGGCGGGCATCTGGTGGCGCGGCTGGCCAGTTCCAACCTGTTGCCGCCAGAGGTCTTGGCGCGGGTGGAAAAGGTCGTGCCCATTTCGCCGGTCTCTGACCTTGAACCGCTGTTGCGCACCTCGATGAATGAGACCTTTGGACTCGACGCCGCCGAGGCGCGGGCGGAAAGCCCGGTTCATGCGCCTGCGCCCAAAATGCCGGTCACGGTTTGGGTGGGCGAAAACGAGCGTCCAGCCTTCCGCGATCAAGCGCGCTGGTTGGCCGAGGCTTGGGGATGCGACTTGGTCGTCGATCCGGGCAAACACCATTTCGATGTGATTGAGGGGCTCGAAGATGAAAGCCCGCTGTTGCAGGCGGTGATCGGGTAGGGGCTTTGCCCCCACCCAAACCCTCTAGCTGCGCGCATCTTCCAAAATCATCCGCGCGGCCTTTTCGGCAATGACCATCACCGGGGCATTGGTATTGCCCGAGGTGATAGTCGGCATGACCGAGGCATCCGCGATACGCAGCCCCTTGAGCGCCCTAAGCCGTAGCCGAGGGTCCACCACTGCGGCGTCGTCTACGCCCATCCGGCAGGTGCCGACGGGGTGGAAGATCGTCGTGCCGATATCGCCTGCCGCTTGTTGCAAGGCCTCTTCGCTCGTGATCTGCGCGCCGGGTTTGTATTCTTGCGGCGCAAAGCGGGCGAAGGCGGGCTGGGTGGCGATGTCGCGCGTGAGCCGAATGCCTTGGGCGGCGACGCGCCTATCCCCTTCGGTCGCCAGATAATTTGGGCGAATGGCCGGGGCGGCGCGAAAGTCCGGGCTGGCCAGATGCGTGGTGCCCCGGCTTTCGGGGCGCAGGTTGCACACGCTCGCCGTCATCGCCTCAAACGGATGCACCGGGTCGCCAAATTTATCTAAGCTCACCGGCTGAAGGTGCCATTCCAGATCGGGCATTTCCTTTTCCGGGAAGGAGCGCGCAAAGATACCCGCTTGGCTTGGGGACATCGACATCGGTCCGCGCCGGAAAAGCGCATATTCCGCCGCGATTTTGGCCTTGCCCCAAAGCGAAGACGACATGGTGTTGAGCGTGCGCACGCCCGAAACTTTGAAGATCAGCCGCAATTGCAAATGGTCTTGCAGGTTCTTGCCCACTTGCTCCACCGCGACTTGCGGCGCGATGCCATGGCTTGCCAAAACCTCTGGGGCGCCAATGCCCGAAAGCTCCAAAATCTGCGGTGTGCCAATCGCGCCTGCGGCCATCACCACCTCGCCCGCTTTCACCTCGTGGCGGGTGCCTTCGCGGTGATAGATGAGCCCGGTGACGCGCCCCTCTACGATGGTGAGCTTTTCCACCTGCGCGCCGGTCAGCACCCGTAGGTTGGGGCGCGCCATCGCAGGTTTCAAGAACGCGCTCGCCGCCGACCAGCGCCAGCCGTTTTTCTGTGTGACGTGGAAATAGCCCGCGCCTTCATTGGTGCCTTGGTTGAAGTCATGGGTGCGGGGAATCCCCGCTTGTTCGGCGGCTTCGATAAAGGCATCGAGCACCTCCCAGCGCACCCGCGCTTCTTCCACCCGCAGTGGCCCGCCTTCGCCATGCAGATCAGAGGCGCCGCGATAGAAATCTTCTTGATCGCGGAAAAGCGGCAGAAGGTCCTCCCACCCCCAGCCGGTGCAGCCCGCTTGTGCCCAAAGGTCATAATCGCGGGCCTGACCACGCATGTAGATCATGCCGTTGATCGCCGAACAGCCGCCCAGAATCCGCCCGCGTGGGTATAGAAGGCTGCGCCCGTTCAGCCCCGGTTCGGGCTGGGTCGCAAACCCCCAATCGGTGCGCGGGTTGCCAATGCAATAAAGATAGCCCACCGGAATATGCACCCAGTGGTAATTGTCCCGCCCGCCGGCTTCCAGCAGCAGCACGCGGTTTTTGGGATCGGTGCTGAGCCGATTTGCCAAAACACAGCCCGCGCTCCCCGCGCCGACCACGATAAAATCGTAAGTTTCCATGATCTCCCCTCTCCTCGGGTGATCTTCTCAGCCGGGGGGGATCGGCGCAAGCTTGCTGATCGCGTGGCTGCGGGGCAGGCATGCAAAGAGCGTGCTTGCAATTTTGTCGCAGCGCCTGTCTGATGAACTTGTCTATAAGTGCGCGCCGATGATCCGTTACAGCCTAAAATGCGAAAACGACCATAGCTTTGATAGCTGGTTCGCCTCGGTCGAGGCGTTTGAAAAGCTGCATGCCGCGGGCATGGTGGCTTGCGCTGTTTGTGGATCGGCCCATGTGCAAAAGGCGTTGATGACGCCGTCTGTGCGGTCCGCGCGCAAATTCGCTGCGGGACATGAGCCGGAACCCGATCAGGCGGCGAATGGGGCGAGCGCGCCGACGAAAAGCGAGAATGCAGCCCATCCGCTAAGCAAGCCGCAAAACGCTGCCGAAGAATTGTTCGATGCGATGCGCCGCACGGTCGAGGAAAACTCGGACTATGTTGGGGGCGATTTCGCCGCCGAAGCGCGGGCGATGCATGCGGGCGAAAAGCCTGAGCGGTCCATTCATGGCGAGGCGCCGCTTTCTGAGGCTAAGGCCTTGCTGGAAGAAGGTATTCCGGTGACGCCTCTCCCGATCTTGTCCAAGCGCAAGCGCAACTGATCTCTTCTGTCGCGGGATGCGGGTTCCGCTTGCCCCTGCCGCTGAGCGCGGCATGATGGGCAAAAAGGAGGATCGCATGACCATTCTCATTACCGGGGCAAATCGGGGTATCGGTGCGGCTTTGTTGAGCCATTATCGCCATCAAGGCATGGCCACTTTTGGCACGGCGCGGCGCCCCGAAGGCGACCTTCTGCCGCTTGATGTGATGCAGCAAGACAGCGTCAAAGAGCTTGCGCGGCGGCTCAACGGTCTGCCGCTGAGCCTGTTGGTCTGCAATGCCGGGGTCTATGCCGATAAGGGCCAAGCTCTTGAGGCGGGCTATGCGCCAAGGCTTTGGGCGCAAAGCTTTGCGGTCAATGTCATGGGCGTGTTCTTGACGGTGCAAGCGCTGCTTCCCAACCTGCGCGCGGGCAAAGGCAAGGTGGCGATCATTTCCTCTGCGATGGCGTCTGATGCGCGCGCGCCGGGGGGAAGCTATATCTATCGGTCCTCCAAAGCAGCCGCGCTCAACCTTGGGCGCAACTTGGCGGTGGATTTGAAGTCCGAGGGTGTGGCCGTGGGGATTTATCATCCCGGTTGGGTGAAAACCGATATGGGCGGCCCACAAGCGGAGATTTCCCCCGCGCAATCGGTGGCTGGGCTGACCGCGCGTTTCGCGGCGCTGTCGCTCGACACAACCGGCTGCTTTGAAAGCTATGACGGGACGGAACTGCCGTTTTAAGCGCTAGGAAAGGAAAAAGCCGCTCGGCCTTTGCAGCGGGAGGAGGAGGCTGCGCGGTCGAGCGGCTTATTCAGTCAACCCGCATGGGGTGCGGGGTCTTTTGGAACCTTGGAACCATCCTGCTCCAATAAGCTAAGGGTCGCGCCGAAGCCCGTTTCGGTCAAGAAAAGCCGGGACGGGCTGCGCAGTTTCGCGGCGGTCGGGCCTAAAGCTGTAGCAATTGCCGCAATGCGCGGCGTCTTTGCTGGTAAAATGGGCGGTGCAAAAACGTTTGCGCAGGTTTGCTGTAAGACTCACGCCCCTAGAGGTCGTGCCACAGCCCCAAAGCGCCCAGCCGGGGCGATTTTTTGTTCGTGTGCCGATCCATCCGCATCAGCACATCGCGCAAAAAGCCCACCGCAGGCACCAGATGCGGCCCTTTGTTCAGCATCACACATTCGGCGCGTTGGCTCATTGCGGCATCGGTCATCTCGGCGCGGCTGGCTTGACCGTCTTTGACCATGCTTTCGAGCACTTGGGTGGCCCAGACCACGGGCACCTCGGCCGCTTCGCACAGCCACAGCACCTCTTCTTGGATCTCGCTGAGCCGTTCAAAGCCGATTTCCACCGCCAGATCACCGCGCGCGATCATCACGCCGATCGGCATCCGGCCACCCGCTTCCACAATCAGCCCGGGCAGATTGCGCAGGCCCAAGGGAGTTTCGATTTTCAGCATCAACGCGGGTAAATCACGGCTGGTGCCCCCATCCGAGCGCGCATCTAATTCGGCAAAAAGCGCGCGCAGATCAGCGCTGGTTTGCACGAAGGAAAGCGCCAGAATATCGGCATGGCTCAGAACGAAATCGAGGTTGGCAATGTCACTGGCGGTAAGCGCAGGCACGCGCAGATCGACGCCGGGCAGGTTCACGCCCTTCTCAAGCTTGATTTTGGCGCCTTTTGATGGGGTCGAGACCACCTCGGCCAGCACCCGCCCTTTGGCGACGCCGACGATTTTGGCGCGTAGCTTGCCGTCATTGATCCAAAGCGCGCCGCCCTCGGCCATCAATGCCATGAGCGCGGGGTGGCTAAGCTTGATCTGCAAATGATCAATATGCTGAGAGAAGCGCTCCACCACCTCAAATTGGTCGCCCTCAAACAGCCGATGCGATTCCGCTTTGCCGTTTGAAAGCGCCTCAACCCGCAGTTTCGGCCCTTCAAGATCCATCTGCACCGGCACGCGCCGACCCATCCGCACGGCGGCATGGCGCACATGACCGATCATCGCGGCCCAAACGTCAGGCGTGTCATGCGCGCAGTTGATGCGGATGCAATCGGCCCCCGCGGCGAGCAGATTGCCGACGATCGTTGCGTCTTCGGCGGCTTCCGTGGGCAGGGTGACCATCACCCGCGAACGCGGCGCATCGCGGCGCGCGCCAAACAGCATATCGCGCCGCGCGGCGAGCCGGGCGGGGCCTGCGGCGAACATCTCAACTGTGGGGTAATCGGCGGTGCCCTCGCCGCCGATCATCGCCAGCGAGGCGAGCACGGAATCGAGCGAAGGGCGGACATGGCTTTCGGCCCGGCCAAGCGAGCTGAGCCCGAGCGAGGCGAGCGGAGCCTGAAACGGCACCAAATCGCCCCGACGCAACGCAAGATAATCGGCGAGGTTGCGGGCAGAAGGCATGAACTCGGGGCGACGGATCATCCCGTCCCAACCTTCAAGCGTCGCCTCTGAGCGGCGCACCAGATCGGCGCGCAGCACTTCAAGCGCGCGTTGCAGCCCCCGCGCCTGCGCGCGACGTTCCCGAATTTCAACCTCTGCAAGACTCATCATCTTTCTCCTCACGTCTTGCTTTTGGGCTATCGTCTCGCCGTAACGACAGGGTGACAAAGCCGCGACATCCCGCCGCGAACAAAGGCTTGTGAAGCGGGTGAAACCCTTGCAAGCGCGCCTGCCTTCCGATAGCAGGAGCGCGAACCCGGACGCAGGGTCCGGCGCAGGATTGGAGGGGAAGATGCCGCTTCTCGTGATGAAATTCGGCGGCACCTCGGTGGCTGATCTCGACCGCATTGCCAATGCGGCGGCAAAGGTCAAACGCGAGGTCGAACGCGGCTACGATGTGATCGTGATCGTCTCGGCCATGTCGGGCAAGACGAACGAACTCGTGGGCTGGGTCGAGGGCACTTCCCCGCTTTATGACGCGCGCGAATATGACGCCGTCGTGGCCAGCGGTGAAAATGTGACCGCCGGTCTGATGGCGCTGCGTTTGCAAGAAATGGGCGTGTCGGCGCGCAGCTGGCAAGGCTGGCAAGTGCCGATCCACACCACCTCGGCGCATGGCTCGGCACGGTTCATGTCGATCCCGCGCGAGAACCTTGATGCGAAATTCGCCGAAGGGTTCAAGGTTGCGGTGGTGGCGGGCTTCCAAGGCATTTCCGCCGAAGGCCGCATTACCACGCTGGGTCGTGGCGGTTCGGATACCACGGCGGTGGCCTTTGCGGCGGCCTTTGGCGCGGAACGCTGCGATATTTATACCGATGTCGATGGCGTCTACACCACCGACCCGCGGATTTCCTCCAAAGCGCGCAAGCTTGATAAGATCGCCTTTGAGGAAATGCTCGAATTGGCCTCGCTTGGTGCGAAGGTCTTGCAGACCCGTTCCGTGGAACTGGCGATGCGTTACAATGTGCGCCTGCGGGTGCTCTCGTCCTTCGAGGACACCGACGAAACTTCTGGAACCCTTGTCTGCGGTGAGGATGAAATCATGGAATCGAAAGTCGTCTCGGGCGTCGCTTATTCGCGCGATGAAGCCAAGATCACCCTCTTCACCATCGAAGATCGCCCCGGCGTGGCGCAGGCGATCTTTGGTCCGCTTTCCGAAGCGGGGGTCAACGTGGACATGATCGTCCAGAACATTTCGGAAAAGGATTATGACGAGGCGCACCCTGGTGCGGTGACCGACATGACCTTCTCTTGCCCGATCAACCAAGTCGCGCGCGCGCAAAAAGCGCTCGAGGAAGCTGTGGCGGCTGGCAAGATCAAATATGACGAGCTGATCATCGACACCGAGGTCGCGAAGGTCTCGGTTGTGGGGATCGGCATGCGCTCGCAAGTGGGTGTGGCGGCGCGCAGCTTTGCCGCATTGGCCGCCGAAGGCATTAATATCAAGGTCATCTCCACCTCCGAAATCAAGATTTCGGTGCTGATCGACCGGAAATATATGGAACTGGCGGTGCAAGCCCTCCATGATGCGTTCGAGCTGGAGAAATCGGCCTGAGCTGATCGAGGTCAGGCCCTTGGCAGAAGACGGGGGCGTCAACGCATGGTAGAGCGTCGCGACACAGACAGCCGGACGCTGCTGCGCCGGCTGCGTGACACGCTTGCCACCCCCGGTGGCGGGCAAGATCGGCTGGACCATATCACCCATCTGATCGCGGATTCGATGCACACGCAGGTGTGCTCGATCTACCTGTTCCGCGACCCCGAAACGCTGGAGCTTTGCGCCACCGAAGGTCTGAACCCTGAAGCCGTGCACCAAGTGCGGATGCGGCTCGGGGAAGGTCTTGTAGGGCGCGTTGCGCGCACGGGCGTGGCGGTGAACACGGGGGATGCGCCCTCGGAACCCGGTTTCCGCTACATGCCCGAAACTGGCGAAGAGATTTATTCGAGCTTCCTTGGGGTGCCGATCCAACGCGTGGGCGAAAAGCTCGGCGTCTTGGTCGTGCAGTCGCGCGAGGCACGCGAATTTTCCGAAGACGAGGTCTACGGCCTCGAAGTCGTGGCGATGGTGATCGCCGAAATGACCGAGCTTGGCGCTTTCACTGGTGATCAGGGCGGCATTGGGTCGGCGCATCGGTTCCCGGTCATGTTCCGTGGCGCGACCGGACAAGAGGGGGCTGCCGAGGGCCGCGTTTGGCTGCATGAGCCGCGCGTTGTGGTGGCGAACCCGGTGGGCGACGACCCCGACGCGGAAAAGGCGCGGCTGGAAGAGGCCGTGGCCACGCTGCAAGCCCATATCGACGAAATGCTGATTGGCTCTGCCGCAATGGATAAAGAGCAGCGCCAGATCCTTGAAGCTTACAAGATGCTCGCCCATTCGCGTGGTTGGGTGCGGCGGATGTGCGAAGATATTGACCTTGGCCTTTCGGCCGAGGCGGCGGTGGAGAAAGAACAATCCACGGCGCGAGCACGGCTTGAACAATCGACCGATGCCTATCTGCGCGAGCGGTTGCATGACCTTGATGACCTGTCGAACCGTCTGCTGCGGCTGTTGACGGGGCAGGGCAAGGATACCGGGGCGGAACTCCCCGAAAACCCGGTGCTGGTGGCGCGCAACATTGGCCCGGCGGAACTGCTTGATTACGGGCGCAAGCTCAAGGGCGTGGTGCTTGAAGAGGGCTCGGTTGGCAGCCATGCGGCGATTGTCGCGCGCGCGCTTGCTATTCCGCTCGTGATCCATGCTGCCCGCGTCACCAATGAGGCACTCAACGGTGACCAGATCTTGGTCGATGGCGATCAGGGCATCGTGCATTTGCGGCCCGAAGAAAGTGTGGCCGGGGCTTTTCGCGATAAAATCGCGATGCAGGCCGAGGCGCAAAAACGCTATGCCGATCTGCGTGGTGTGCCGGCACAGGACAAATCTGGCCAAAATGTCAGCCTGATGATGAACGCGGGGCTGATGGCCGATCTGCCCTCGCTCAACAGTTCCGGCGCGGATGGGGTGGGCCTGTTCCGCACAGAGTTGCAATTCCTGATCCGGTCGCGCGTGCCGCGCCGGGGCGAGTTGGCGGCGCTTTACAAGCGGGTGATTGATGCGGCGCAAGGCGCGCCGGTGCAATTCCGCACGCTTGATATCGGCTCTGACAAAGTCGTGCCCTATATGAAGCCGCAAGAAGAGCCGAACCCGGCCATGGGCTGGCGCGCGATCCGCGTGGGGTTGGATAAACCCGGCGTGTTGCGAATGCAGCTTCAGGCGTTGATCCGCGCCTCGGAAGGGCGGCCCTTGTCGGTGATGTTCCCCTTTATCGCCGCGCCTGACGAATTTAACACCGCCAAGGCGATGTTGATGCGCGAGATCGACCGCGAGTCGACCCTCAATCGCCCAGTCCCGCGCGATGTGCGTGTGGGGGCGATGTTGGAAACGCCCTCGCTTGCTTTCGCGCCCGACAGCTTCTTTGCCGCCTGCGATTTCATTTCGATTGGCGGCAATGATCTCAAGCAGTTCTTCTTTGCGGCAGACCGCGAGAACGAGCGGGTGCGGCGGCGCTATGATACGCTCGACGTCAGCTTCTTGGCCTTTATCGAGGCGATCATTGCGCGTTGTAACGCCAATGATGTGGCGCTGAGCTTTTGTGGCGAAGATGCGGGCCGCCCGATTGAGGCGCTCACCTTCGCGGCTTTGGGGCTGCGCACGCTCTCGATGCGTCCGGCCTCTATCGGCCCGGTGAAGCACTTGATCCGGCGTGTCGATCTTGCGGTCTTGAAGCAGGTGATTGATGCCGCGCGTGCGCGTGGTGACCAATCCGTGCGCCACGCCGTGACAGCGTGGCTGGCCAGCCAATAGAAGCGAAAACGCGCTTTAGTGCACGGTCAGGTCGCTGAGTTCGTGCAAGATGGCGCGGTTGCGGCACCAATCCGGCGTCTCGCCCGCAGCGGGCGAGCTGCCCGCCAGATAGGCCATACAGCCATCGACCCCAGGGCATTCGCGGCACCGCGTGATCATCGAGGCAAAATCGGCCTGTGTTAGATTGCCGTCATGCATCGCCTCGGTCAGATTCACGCCCAATCGCCGCGCCATCCCGCGGGTGATCCAGAAGTGCAAATCCAAATTGCCCTGTGCGCCCATCCTATCCTCCTTGAGCGACCTCCGTCGCCAGTTCATCCTCAGCGCGCTGGTGCCGCAGACGCGCCATCATCATGCGGTTGGTGCAATAGCCGGGCGTATCGCTCATCGGCGCGGCATTGCGATCAACACCGGCTTCGGCATGTTCCGCCAGCCAATGCAGGCACTCTCCGGGTTCACTGCAGCTTGCGCAGCGAACCACCGCTTCGCGCCACTCGTCACCGCTGATTTTGCCACGGAT
This sequence comes from Rhodobacter aestuarii, assembly GCF_900156655.1. GTDB lineage: Bacteria > Pseudomonadota > Alphaproteobacteria > Rhodobacterales > Rhodobacteraceae > Rhodobacter > Rhodobacter aestuarii. The sequence goes on from NZ_FTOG01000007.1 coordinate 128,472, forward strand.
CATCATCTCGGTGAGATTGATGCCGAGCACTTGCGCCATGCGGTTCATCAGCGAGGCGTGGCGATTGAGGGTTTTCCGTCCGTACATGGTCAGTCCTTTGCGGGCAGAGTTGCGCCATGCTCGTTTTAGAGGGCGCTTGTTGCCATGATTCAGATCAAAGCCCCCGGAGGTGGGGCTTTGGGGAGCCTAACTCACAGAGGCGTGAGGAAAAAGTGATTAGATGCCGCTGCCAGATTTTGCACCCGCACGCAGCTGCGCCACGGTGCGACGCACCAATGCGATGCGCTCTGCGTTGGAGGGATGCGTGCCAAGGAAGCTGTGGCCCGGATCGGCGAGTCGCGTGAAGAACAGCGCCCCATGCGCGGGATCATAGCCCGCATTCCACGCGATGATCGTGCCGAGCTTATCGGCTTGCAGTTCATAATCTTTGGAATAGCGTCGCGCGCCGAGTTCGGCACCGAAATCCTGCGCCTGTTGGATCGTGCTTTCGTCGCCCCCCGAAGCAGCGGCAAGCGCTCCCATGATCAAGGCGCCGCGATTGGCATCGGTGCTTTTGGCTTCAAGGTGGCCCAAAATGTAATGCGCCGCCTCATGCCCCATCACAAAAGCCAGTTCATCGCGGTTCCGCGCCTCAGCGATCAGTGCAAGGTTGAAGGCCACCACGGGACGGCCGCGCCGATCCACGGTTTGCAATGCGTTGGGCGTGCTGTCGGGGCGGTCATCGACCATCACCTGATAGTCGCAGTTGCGCCCGCGCGTCCGCGCGCGGCATTCGCGCTCGATCCGGGGTTCCATGTCGGCGGCTACGGCGATGAAGTTTTGGGCAGCTTGTTTGGCACTTGGCCCCGGTTCCGCGCTCACGACGGGCGGCCCCGAGTGCGGCAGCGGCGTGCGGACAACGGTTCCCGGCGGCGCCTCGCAAGCGGCCAGCATGATCGGCAGGAAAAGACAGGCAAACAGTCGGTTGCGATACATGCATAGGCCTCGAAATCGTGAGTCCATGTTATCGGCCCGTGTGCCGCTTGCGCAACGCGCAAAGACGTGAAGGGCCGAAACTTTACCCTTGCCGCTGCAAAATGCTGCGCTAGCATCGTGGGTATGTTTACAATCGAGCACGAATTCGACGCCACCGTGATCACCCTTGTCGATGAAGGGGATGATCCGCGCGATTACTTGCAAGAAGACATCACGATCCAGTCGTTTGAAGACTGCGTTGTGGTGGAGCAACTGGATGAAAACACGGAAATCGTGATGCGGGTGGTGTTCTCGCACGCGCAACTGCGGGAACTGGCCGCGGCGCTGGATCTGCCCGAGGGGGTTTACCGGCTGCAAAACCGCAAGCCCAAAGCCTGAGCTTGCGGTTTCAGATACGGATCAGACCGCGATATTGTCGATCAAGCGCACATCGCCAAGCATGACCGCGGCGAGCATCCGCGCGGGTTCGGACAGGCTTTCCAGCGGGCGCAGCCCGTCCGCCGTGCGCAGTTCCAAATAATCCCAAGTGCCAAAGCCCTCAGCCTGAAGGGCGTCTTTCGCGGCGTTGAGAGCTGTCTCAACCGGTGTGCCTGCGCGAATCGCTTCGGCGGCGGCTTGCATTTGGGCGTGCAGCTTGGGGGCGCTGGCGCGTTCTTCGCTCGTCAGACGCACATTGCGTGACGACATCGCCAGCCCGTCCTCTTCGCGGATGGTCGGGCAGCCGATGATGCGGATCGGAATGTTCAGGTCTTCGACCAGCCGTTTGACGACTTGCAACTGCTGCCAGTCTTTTTCGCCAAAGAAGGCGCGGCCCGCTTGGGTCATACCAAAAAGCTTGCTGACAACGGTTGCCACCCCATCGAAGTGACCGGGGCGAAATGCGCCTTCCAAAGGTTCGGAAATTCCGGAAACGGAAACTTTCGTTGCAAAACCATTGGGGTAGACTTCATCAACCCCCGGCGCAAAGAGCACGTCGACCCCTTCCGCCTCCAAAAGCGCCAGATCATGCGCCTCGTCGCGGGGGTATTTGGTTAGGTCATCGGGGTTATTGAACTGCATCGGGTTGACGAAGATCGTCACGATCACCCGGTCCGATTGTTTGCGGGCCTCGCGCACAAGGCTCATATGCCCATCATGCAGCGCGCCCATCGTGGGGACCACGCCCACCAACATGCCGGACCGTTTCCAGGTTGCCACCTTCTCGCGCAATTCAGCGGAAGAGCGGATCACTTGGGTCATTTGCCTGCCTCATCAAAGAAAGAATGTTCTGCGGCGGGGAAGCTGCGCGCACGCACTTCGGCGGCGTAATCGGCCACGGCTTGCACGGCGGTTTTGCCAAGCTCCGCGTAGCGTTTGACGAATTTCGGTTTGAACTCGGCAAAGAGGCCCAGCATGTCGTCAATCACCAGCACCTGCCCGTCACAGTCCACGCCGGCTCCAATGCCGATGGTGGGAATCGTCAACTCGCGCGAAATCTCGCCCGCAAGGCCCGCAGGTACCTTTTCGAGCACCACCGAGAAGGCGCCCGCCTCGGCCACGGCATTGGCATCGGCGCGCAGACGCGCGGCATCATCGCCCTTGCCCTGCACCTTGTAGCCACCGAGCGTGTTCACCGCCTGAGGTGTGAGCCCAATATGGGCCATCACCGGAATGCCGCGGGCAACCAAAAAGGCGATGGTCTCGGCCATATGCACGCCGCCTTCCAGCTTCACCGCGCCCGCGCCGGTTTCGGCCATGATCCGCGCGGCATTGCGAAACGCTTGCGCGGGGCTTTCTTCATAGCTGCCGAAGGGCATATCGATGACCACAAGCGCGTGGTTCGAGCCGCGCATCACCGCTTGGCCGTGCAGGATCATCATGTCCATCGTGACGCCGAGCGTCGAAGGCAAGCCATGCAGCACCATGCCAAGCGAATCGCCCACCAAAAGCACGTCGCAATCGGCATCGGCGAGCTTGGCGACGGGGGTGGTGTAAGCGGTCAACACAACAACAGGTGCCTGCCCTTTTAGGGCGCGGATATCGGTGGGCATCAGCCGTTTCAGGCGAGCGGTGGCACTCATGGTAAACCTCCCTTTCCTTGCGCGCAGGCATAGACCCTCTGCCCGGGATTTGCAAAGCGGAACGCTGCGGCGCAGCGCGTGCGGAAGGGCTTGCCTTGGTGGGCGAACACGAAAAAGGGGCGGGAAGACCCGCCCCTGATAGATCCTGTGGAAAAAATCAGTTGGTCGCGCGCTCTTCGGCCGAGGCAACGGCGGCAGCGTGCTGTTCCGCCTCTAGCTCCTCGGCATCGCGGATCTTGCCTGCTTCCCAAGCCGCCTCATCCGCCGCAATGATCTTTTCGGCATCGGCGGGCACGACGTAGCCGCTGTGCAGCTCATGCATCGGGCCTTCCATCTCAAGGCTTTCGGCGCGGGTGCGCACCCGGACCTTGGTGCCGAGTTCGGTTTCATCAAACATGTCGATGATGTCTTGGTTGAAGAGCCGAATGCAGCCCGCCGAGGTGGCCTTGCCGATGGACGACGGGTCCATCGTGCCGTGGATGCGGTAATAGGTGTCGCGCCCATTGCGGTAGAGGTAAAGCGCACGCGCCCCAAGCGGGTTATCCAGCCCACCCTGTAGGCCACCCGCCAGCGGGCCGTAAAGCGCAGGGTCAGACCGGACCATCCGCGCCGTCGGTTGCCAATAGGGGTATTCTTCCTTGCGCGATATCACTGCATTGCCAGAAAAACCGCGCCCCTCTTTGCCAACGGCAATGCCAAAGCGCATCGCCTTGCCCTCTTCAACAATGTGATAAAGCAGCCGGGCATAGGGGTCGATCACAACGGTTCCCGGTGCTTCGGGGCCCTTATATTCAACCCAGCGGCGACGGTTGCGCTCCACCAGATAGGCGGGGTCCACCGCCGGAACGACACGTTCCCCATCCGCACGGGCCTGATATTCGCGCGGCACTGCGGAAGACGAAGACAGCCCGGCAGGCGTCATCGGATCAGCGGCGCAGCCTGCCAGAAGGGCAGCAGCGACAAGCCCCGCGAAGGGCAAATGAAATCGGGATGAGAAAAGGGACACGGGGCAGCACCTGTCGAATGAAACGAATCCCCCGGCAGCTGGGGGCTGTGAACCGCAAGGACGCCGTGCATAGGCCCTAAGGTCAACCCCTTGGGCCGCGGAAACCGCGCCAATCTGCCCGAAATCGGTGCAATCGCGCGGCTGAGGGCATGGCTGATGCGGGGGCAAGCAGTGCTGCCCCCGCGAAACGTTTAGCCCACCACGTTGAAGTCGGGGCCATAGGGGTATTTGGTAATGTCCTCAGACCCCTCTTCGCCGATCACCAAAATATCGTGCTCGCGGTAGCCACCTGCGCCGGGCATTCCTTCGGGAAGCGTCAGCATCGGCTCCATCGAGATCACCATGCCGGGTTCGAGCACGGTGTCGATATCTTCGCGCAACTCTAGCCCCGCCTCGCGGCCATAGTAATGGCTGAGCACGCCAAACGAATGACCGTAGCCGAAGGTGCGGTACTGCAGCAGGTCACGTTCGGCAAAGAAGGCGTTGATCTTTTGCGTGATCTCATCGCAGCGCGCGCCGGGCACCAAAAGGCTCATGCCATATTCATGCGCGGCGACATTGGCCTCCCAAATCTTGCGGCTTGCGTCATCCACTTCGCCGACGAACATCGTGCGTTCGAGCGCAGTGTAATATCCCGAAATCATCGGGAAGCAGTTGAGGCTTAAAATATCGCCGCGCTTGAGTTTGCGCCCCGTCACCGGGTTATGCGCGCCATCCGTGTTCAGCCCTGATTGGAACCACACCCAAGTGTCGCGGTATTCGGCATCGGGGAAGCGCTTGGCGATTTCCGCTTCCATTGCATCGCGACCCGCCATTGCCACGTCAATCTCGCGGATGCCTTCTTTGATCGCATCATGGATCGCATAGCCGCCCACATCGGCCACCGCTGCGCCATGTTTGATCAGCTCAATCTCGGCTTCGGATTTCACCATCCGCTGCGCCATTGTGGCGGGGGCCACATCCAGCCCGCGCTTCGGCTTGAGGAAATGGCTGAATTTATCGGCGTTGATCATTGTCAGATGATCGGCCTCGCAGCCAACCGCTTTTCCGGTGCCGATGATATGGGCGACGGCGCGCCAATAATTATCGCGCGCCCAATCGGTATAGGTCAGCGCTTCGCCGTGGCAGCGCCGCCACGGCTGGCCCGCATCAATCCCCGCCGAAATCACCACCGAACGATCTTTGGTGACAACAAGCCCATAGGGCCGCCCAAAGCTGCAATAAAGAAAGCCCGAGTAGTAAGCGATATTGTGCATCGAGGTCAGCAGCACCGCATCAAGGCTGTGCAGTTCCATCACATCGCGCAGGCCCGCAAGCCGGGTTTCATATTCCTCGGCACTAAAGGGCAGGGGGGCTTTGGGGCCGTTTTCGCAACTGTAAAATTCGGGTCTTTGCATCTTTTGTCCTTTGGTCCGCTGGGGACCCTAAAAGATCCCGGCGTTCAGGACGGTTGTGGGCGAACCACAAGCATCAGGCAAGTATGCCCTGTGGCGACGCCATCGCCACGGCTCACACCCAGAATGGCAAAGGGGCGCGGGGCTTGCAAGCGCCCCACGCCCCTTCGGTTCAGATTTGCGCGGCTTAGCCTGCGGCCAGCCGTTTTTCGTTTGCGGCTTTGAACGCCTCATCCGAAGGCGCAATGAAGGTATAGAACATCGGCACCACGAACAGCGTGAACATCGTCCCGATCAAAAGGCCCGAGAACATCACGATCCCCATTGCCTCGCGCGCCGCGGCGCCCGCGCCTTGCGCCAGCACCAAAGGCACCACAGCCAAAGCCATCGCGGCTGTGGTCATCAGGATTGGGCGCAGGCGGGTTTTCGCGGCGGCCACAATCGCCTCGCGCCGGCTCAGGCCCTTTTGCTCGCGTTGTTGGTTGGCGAATTCCACCATCAAGATGCCGTGCTTGGTGATCAGGCCAATCAGCGTGATCAGCCCGACTTGGCTGTAGATGTTGAGCGTGCCCATCCCAAGGTTAAGCGGCAAGATCGCGCCAAAGATGGTGAGCGGCACCGCCATCAAGATGATGAACGGGTCGCGGAAGCTTTCAAACTGCGCTGCAAGCACAAGGTAGATCACCAGCACCGCCGCACCAAAGGCCAGCAAAAGCGTGTTGCCCTGCGTTTGCTCTAGCCGCGATTGGCCCGTGTAATCGAGGAAGAAGCCCTCCGGCAGCACCTCTTGCGCGATTTGCACAATCGCCGCCAAACCATCGCCCGAAGATTGGCCGGGGATCGGCAGCGCCGAGATCGTGGAGGAGTTGAGCTGGTTGAACTGCTCCACCGTTGAAGCGATCGAGTTGGATTTGTGTGATACCACGGAAGAGAGTGGCACCATATCGCCGGTGGAGGCACGCACGAAATAACGCCCCAGATCCTCTGGGTTGGCACGGAAGTCCTGCGGCACCTGCAAGATGATGTCATAGCTGTTGGAATCGCGGTCGAACTGCGCCACCGAAGCACCGCCGACCATCAGGCCAAGCGTGGTGGCAATATCCGAAACCGAGACATTGAGCGCCGCCGCGCGGTCACGGTCAATCGTCACCACGACTTCGGGCGCATCAACCGAAAGCGAGTTTTGCACGAAGATGAATTTATGCGTCGCCATCGCGCGTTGGCGGATTTCTTCTGAAATCTCGGCCACGCGATCCACCCCGTGGATCGATTGCACCACCACCGAAATCGGCAGGCTGCCGCCCGCACCGGGCAGCGTCGGCGGGGCAAAAGCAAAGCCCTGCAACCCGGTCGAGGCATCAATGCCCGCCTGCACATCGGTCTGGACTTCTTTTTGGCTGCGATCGCGATCGGCCCAGTCTTTCAGCGCCCAAATCGCGATCCCCATACTATCGGCGCCCCCAAAACCCGCGATGGAGAAGGAGGTTTTCACCTCTGGGATCGCGCTCGTTTTTTGGTTAAGCGCGTCAATGTAATGCGCGGTGTAATCGGAGGTTGCGTAGCGCGGGCCTTGTAGCATCGCGATCACCGCGCCCTGATCTTCTTCTGGGGCAAGCTCGGTTTGCGTGCGCGGGAACATAAAGCCCATCGTGCCGATCAGCACGACGACGATCAGCAGTGTCACCGGGCGATAGTCGAGCGAGCCAGAGACGCGCCGCTCATACCAGCCTGCGAAGCGCTCAAAAGTGCGGTCCACAAAGGCGGCAAAACCCGTGGCATGGCCTTCTTGCAAAATCCGGCCTGACATCATCGGCGTAATCGTCAGCGCGATCAGGCCTGACAGCACCACCGAGCCCGCGAGCGTGAAGGCAAATTCGGTGAAAAGCGAGCCTGTCAGCCCGCCGGTGAAGGCCAAGGGCGTCAGCACGGCGGCCAAGGTGATGGTCATCGCCACCACCGCGCCCGAGATCTCTTTCATGCTTTGCACGGCGGCGGGGATCGCTTTCATCCCCTCTTCTTCCATGTGGCGGTGGATGTTCTCGACCACGACAATGGCGTCATCCACAACAAGCCCAATGGCCAGAACCATCGCCAAAAGCGTGAGTAGGTTGATTGAGTAGCCAAGCGCCAACAGCACCGCCATCACCCCAATCAGCGACAGCGGGATCGTGACAATCGGCATCACCACCGAGCGGATCGAACCAAGGAAGAGCAAGATCACCACGACCACAATCGCCACCGCCTCGGCAATGGTTTTGAACACCTCAACGATCGAGGCGGAGATTTGCTCGGTCGTGTCATAGACCAGTTCAATCGTCATGCCTTCGGGTAGGGTCGCGGCGATGTCGGGGAGTTCGGCGCGCACGGCGGCGGCGGTATCAAGCGGGTTGGCGGCAGGCGTTGGGTAAACGCCAATGAACGTGCCGCGTTTGCCCGCAAAGGTGACGATCTCGCCGCTGTCATCCGAGGCAAGTTCCACCGAGGCAACATCGCGCAACCTGATCACCGCATCGCCATCGGCCCTGACTGGCAGCGCGCCAAAGGATTCGGGCGTTTGCAGGGTCGATTTCAGCGTGATCGACTGGGTGACATAGTCGTTTTCCGTCTTGCCCGGCGCGGCCAAGAAGTTCGAGGCGCGGATCGCGGCCAGCACTTCGGCGGCAGTCACATTGCGCGCGGCCAGTTTGAGCGGATCGAGCCAGACCCGCATCGCGTAGTTCGAGGCGCCAATCACCTCAATCTCGGCCACGCCCTCAATCGTCGACATGCGTGGCCGGATCACCCGTTCCAAATATTCGGTCAGTTGTTCGGGCGTCATATTGGGGTTCAACACCGCCAAATACATCAGCGCGAAGGTCATGCCGGTGCCCTTCACAATCACCGGGTCTTCGGCATCGGAGGGCAGTTCCCCGCGCACCTCTTGCACCTTTGACATCACCTCGGTCAGCGCGGCATCCGGGTCCGAGCCGAGCTTCATATTGACCGAGACCTGCGAGACCGAGGGCATCGAGCTTGAGGCCACATAGTCAATGCCTTCGGTCGTTGCCACAGCGGCCGAAATCGGCGCGGTGATGAAGCCCTGAATAAGGTCAGGCGAGGCGCCCACATAGGTTGTGGTGATGGTCACCACGGTCTCATCGACCTTCGGATATTCGCGCACCGGCAGGTTGAAAAACGCCTGAATGCCAAGCAGCAGCATAAAGGCGGCCAGCACCGTTGAAAGCACGGGGCGGCGGATGAAGATTTCAGAAAAATGCATCCCCGTTCCCTCAGTTTTCGGCCGCTGGCGCGGGTTCAACAAGGCTTTGGCTGTTGTCGATGAACACCTGCGCGCCCGAAGTCAGCTTGTTTTGGCCCGCATTCACCACTTGGTCGCCAACCGAAAGCCCTTCCAGAATTTCAACGCGCTCGCCCGCATGGCGGCCGACTTTGATAAAGACCTGCTTTGCTTGCAGTTGCGGTTCATCGGCGCCTTCGGGCGTGACCTCGCGCACCACAAAGACGCTGTCGCCATAAAGGCTCGCCGTGACCACGGTTTGCGGCAGCGCGATGATGTTTTCCTCAACCGGGAGCGCCACGCGCACATGCAAGAACTGCCCCGGCGTCAGCCCACCTTCGGCATTCGGCACCTCGGCGCGCATTGTCACAAGGCGCGAATTTGGGTCGATCTTCGGTTCAATGCCGCTGATCGTGCCTTCCAGCGCCATATCTCCCGCTTCTGAAGTGAGGTTCACCACCATGCCGGGTTTTACCAGCGCGGCTTGTTGTTCGGTCAGAGCGAAATCAACCCGCATGTGGGAGCGGTCTTGCAGCGTGGCATAGGGCGTGCCCGCCGCGACAAAGGCCCCAGTTTCAATTTGCGGAATGCCGACCGTGCCATCAAAGGGCGCGGTGAGTTGTTTGGTGGAAAGCGTCGCTTCAATTTTCGCCACGGCGGCACGGGCTTCAAGCGCGGCGGCTTCGGCGGAATCGAGGGCTGAAACTGCAGAGACGCCTTTTTCGCGCAGCTCGCGGGCGCGTTTCAGCGCGGTTTCCGCTAAATCAAGCGCGGCCTTGGCCGAGGCGAGATCGGCACGCTCTTGGCGGTCGTCGATCTGCACCAACACCTGCCCCTTTTGCACCGTGTCATTCGCCTTGAAACGGATTTCACGCACGATGCCAGCAGCCTCCACCGCCAGATCGGTGCCGCGCGCGGCTGAGGCCGTGCCAATCGCCTCAATCCCCGGTTCCCAGCTTCCTGCCGTCACCTCAGAGACCGACACCGGAACCGGCGGCGCTTTCATATTGGCGAAGATGTTCGTCATCAGCTGGCTCATGAAAAGATTGAAGCCGATGATCCCGCCCGCCACGATGACGAGGGCGATAATGGCGATAAGAAAGCGTTTGATCATGGGCGGCTCCGTTCATCTCCCGATGGGCGGTCACGCCCAAGAGCCCGAGGGCGAACCCGGGCAATGTTGCGCGCAACATGAGGTCGGCGGGGCAGAAAGACAAGCCGCAGGCCCTTGCATTGCCAGCAACCGTTGCATCTTGGTGTCGATCGTGGCCTGCGCCGACGAAGAGGCAGGCAGCAGATGTTAAGGTTTTGTTAACCCTCCTGCCCGAGCCTATAGGTTTAGCGCCAAACGGAGGGCTTAGCTTGCGGAGGCGTGTCAGACATCTTCTGATATTGCTCGGGCTTGTCGGCTGCACGGCTTCCCCCGCCCCCGTGTTCTTTGGGGCGGCACGCCACGATCTGGTGCTTGAGGGAATCGGCTTCACCGTTTTCGTCAAAAATAGCCATGCCGAGGTGGTGCGGCTGGGCTATTTGCCCCGTAAAGCGCGCGATCCGGTCCCTGCCTTGATGGTGCGCGCGGCGGAAGAAGCTTCTGGCTGCCGGGTGACTGGCGCGGCGCGCGGACTGTGGCGCTCCCCTTCCTTGCCCGGAGACACGGGCGAGGCGCGATTTGCATTGGCGTGCTGAACCGGCATGCGCTGGGGTGCGACATTGCGCCACGCGTGGGCAAAGGGTTGCAGGTATCGCAATATGATTCAGATCAATTTTCGGCCCGAGAAAAGATGATTGAAATTTGCATGAAACGCGTTGCTTTGGAGGATAACATGACTCGTCTATTCGGCATTATCTATGCCCTTGCCGGGCCCACGCTGGCCGGCATCCTCATTACCGCTGCGCTGACCATGAACATGATCAACACGAAATCCATGATCTACGCCGCTGCCATCGGGTTTATCGTTGCGCTACCGATCGCATGGATCGTTGCCAAACAGATCAAGGACAACGCGTGAGCCAATGATCTGCGGCAGAACGCAGCAGAGATAGTCTTATTTTGAAATCGGAAAGATCGGCAGCGCCCGGGGATGGGAAGGGGCCTGTGGCTGCGCTGATCTATCCGCTTGCGGGGCAAGAAGGGCTGTGCAAGCCTTTCTTGCCCCGCGTTTCATTCATGCTCTCTGAGGAGGATTCCATGTCCGCTCCGCAAGGATACAGCCGCGCCCAGATCGCTTTGCACTGGATTGTTGCCGCGCTGATCATTCCGCAATTCATCTTTCATGACTTCATTAGCCACGCCTTCTCCGCTTCGATGAAGGGGGAGGCCGTGACCTTCAACGCCGCCGTACCGCTGCATGTGTTCACCGGCGTGCTGATCCTCGTCATGGTGATCTGGCGCATGGTGCTGCGCTTCACCCGTGGCGCGCCCGCGCCGGTGCCGACCGACAACCCGATGATGACCAAAATCGCCGCCGCCGTGCAGCACACGCTTTACCTCGTGCTGATCTTGATGGTGATCAGCGGCGGCATGGCTTGGTTTGGCGGCCTTGGCTTTGCCGCAGGCGTTCATGGCGTGATGAAGTTCGTGCTGATGCTGTTGGTGCTGATCCACATCGCCGGTGCCGTGAAGCAGCAATTCATCGAGAAAACCGGCGTCATTGGCCGGATGATGAAAGCCGCCGACTAAGGCCTAGCGCGTCAGGAAGGCCGCAATCGCGGCTTCCACCTGTCTCGGGCGCTCGGCATGCAGCCAATGGCCCGCGCCCTCAATCACTTCAAAATCCGCGTGCGGGAACAGCGCGCGGATTTTTTCATGGTGCTCGGGCAAAAGGTAATTTGAGTTTCCGCCCGAAAGGAACAGCGTTTGCCCGGCAAAGGGTTTCACCCCAGTGGGCAGATCGGGCCAGCCCAAAATCGCGGGTAGGTTTGCCTTCAGCGCCTCCAAGTTGAGCTTCCAGCGCACCGGGCCCTCTCGCAGTTCGAGCGATTGGAGCAAGAACGCGCGGGTGCCCTTGTCGTGCACGCTTTCCGAAAGGCGGCGATCCGCTTCCATGCGGCTGGTCAGATCGTCGATCTTCAGCCCCTGCATGGCCGCAATCAGCCCTTCATGCGTTGCGCCATGCCCATAGGCAACGGGGGCGATATCGGCCACCACCAACCGCTCCACCAGACCGGGGTGCATCAATGCCAGCATCATCGCGGTTTTGCCGCCCATCGAATGACCAAGCACATCACAGGCGCGGCCCTCGGCCTCGATCACTTGCGTAATATCGGCGGCAAGCTCTGGGTAGGTATGGCTATCATCCCAGAAACTGTCGCCATGATTGCGCAGATCAAGCGCCAGCACGCGCCGTTCAGCGCTGAGGTTTTTGGCAATCACCCCCCAATTGCGGCCAGAGCCAAAAAGGCCCGGGGCAATAAGAAGCGGCGGAAGATCGGTTTCGGGGCCATGGGCTGTGACGTTGAGCATATGCGAGACTTAGCGCAGCGGGCAGGGTGCGACCAGTGGGGCGTTGCGCGACTCTATACCAAAGCGTAGGGTCGCGAACCGAGGGAGACATCATGGACCCAAGCGAGCTTCAGCGCATGTGCGGGCGCGTCTCGCAGCTTTTGGCCGAACGCCTTGGGGCGCGCGGGCACACGCTGCCCGACCGGATCGCCAGCCGCCACCGCACTTTGCCGCGCAAAGTGCGCCGCGCCGCGTTAGACCTTGCCGAGGCGCAAGCGTTGCTTGGGGCTCCGAAAGTGGTGCGCCAGCTTGATCATGACAAGCTGCATCACGCCTACCAGACCTGCCTGCACTATCTTGAGCCGCTGGATGCGCCGCTGCGTTTTGGGCGCCGCTTGCTTGAGGTGGTGACGACTGTGGTCTTGGGGCTGCTGATTATGGCCGGGGTCGGCTTCGCTTTCGTTTATTGAGACGGCATGAAAAAAGGCCCCCGGTTGGGGGCCTTCCATTTCGTGTCTCGCCCGATCAGAGGTTCGGGTAGAGCGGGAATTTGGCACAAAGTTCGGCCACTTCGGCGCGCACTTCGGCTTCTACCGCGTCATTGCCATCTTCGCCATTGGCGGCCAGACCATCGACCACTTTGATGATCATCCGGGCAATTTGGCGGAACTCTTCTTCGCCAAAGCCACGGGTGGTGCCAGCGGGCGTGCCCAGACGGATGCCCGAGGTGACGGTCGGTTTTTCCGGGTCAAACGGGATGCCGTTTTTGTTGCAGGTGATGTGGGCGCGGCCAAGGGCTTTATCGGTCGCGTTGCCTTTCACGCCTTTCGGACGCAGGTCCACCAGCATCACGTGGGTGTCGGTGCCGCCGGTGACGATGGCGAGGCCACCTTTGACCAGCTCATCCGCCAGCGCTTGGGCGTTGGCAATCACTTGCTTGGCGTAGACCTTGAACTCGGGGCGCAGCGCTTCGCCAAAAGCCACGGCTTTCGCGGCGATGACATGCATCAGCGGGCCGCCTTGGATGCCCGGGAAGATCGCCGAATTGACCTTTTTCAGGATCTCGGCGTTGTTCGTCAGGATCATGCCTCCGCGCGGGCCGCGCAGGGTTTTGTGGGTCGTGGTGGTGGCCACATCGGCATAGGGGAAGGGCGACGGGTGCGCGCCACCGGCCACAAGACCGGCAAAGTGCGCCATGTCGACCATCAGGTAAGCGCCAACGCTATCGGCGATTTCGCGGAATTTCGCGAAGTCGATTTGGCGCGGAATCGCCGAGCCGCCCGCGATGATCAGTTTCGGCTGATGCTCTTTCGCCAGCGCGGCGACTTGATCGTAGTCGATCAGGTTGTTGTCTTCGCGCACGCCATATTGCACGGCGTTGAACCATTTGCCCGATTGGTTCGGGGCCGCGCCGTGGGTCAGGTGACCGCCCGAGGCGAGGTTCATGCCAAGGATCGTGTCGCCGGGTTTGATCAGCGCGTTGAACACGCCTTGGTTCGCTTGGCTGCCCGAGTTGGGCTGCACGTTGGCATATTCACAGCCAAAAAGCTCGCAAGCGCGGTCGATCGCCAGTTGCTCGGCCACGTCCACATATTGGCAGCCGCCATAGTAGCGCTTGCCCGGATAGCCTTCGGCATATTTGTTCGTCATCACGGAGCCTTGCGCTTCCATCACGGCGGCCGAAACGATGTTTTCCGAGGCAATCAGCTCGATCTCGTCGCGCTGGCGACCAAGCTCGTTGCGGATCGCACCGAACAGATCGGGGTCACGGGAAGAAAGGCTCTCGGTAAAGAAGCCGGCGTCGCGTTGGGCGGTCATGGGCGTCTCCTGCTGGAAATGTTGTGGGTGGTTTATCGCAGAAATTTGCGCCCCGAAAGCGCTCAAAACGACGAATGGGCAATTTGGCGCGTCGCAAAGCGGGGTTGCACCGGATCGGACTTGTGTTTCCCGCTTTGGCTTGCGACACCTGTGGCCAAAGTACGACGCCAGACGGAGGCGGGTATGAACCGGCCGAACCATATCCATTTCGCCGCCTCCCCGGCCGAAAGTGCTCAAGAGGCGCTGGAAGACTTGGTTGGGCTTTACGGTCAGGCCCCTGTTGAGCGGGCCGATGTGATCGTGGCGTTGGGGGGCGATGGCTTCATGCTGCAATGCCTGCATGCGGACCGAGGGCTTCCGGTCTATGGCATGAACCGCGGCTCGGTCGGCTTTCTGATGAACGATTATTCTGCCGAAAACCTGCCCGAGCGGTTGGCGGCGGCAGAAGAGGCGGCGATCAACCCGCTCGCGATGCGTGCAGAAACCGCCGATGGCACGTTGCATGAAGCTTTGGCGATCAACGAGGTGTCGCTTTTGCGCGCGGGGCCGCAGGCGGCGAAGCTGCGCATTTCGGTCAATGGCCGCGTGCGGATGCCAGAACTGATTTCGGATGGCGCGATCATCTCCACCCCGGCGGGCTCCACCGCCTATAACTATTCTGCCCAAGGGCCGATCTTGCCGATTGGCTCAGATGTGCTGGCGCTGACCGGGATCGCGCCGTTCCGCCCGCGCCGGTGGCAAGGGGCGATCCTGCCCTCCTCTGCGCTGGTGCGCTTTGATGTGTTGGAACCCGAAAAGCGCCCGGTGATGGCCGATGCGGATAGCCGCTCGGTTGCGCCCGTGCTTTGGGTCGAGGTGCGGTCTGAGCCGAAGGTGATACATCGCATCCTCTTCAACCCCGGTCATGGGTTGGAAGAGCGTCTGATGCGCGAGCAATTCGCCTAAACGCAAAGGCTTAGTCTTGTCGCCAAGTATCCAGCTTGCGGTAAAGCGTTGAGGGCGCGACCCCCAAATCGGCTGCGGCGCGCTGCACCGCCCCGTCATGGCGGCCCAAGGCGGCCTCAATCGCGGCGCGTTCCAGTTCGGCGAGCGTCATACTCTCAAAATCTGGACGGTTCTCCGTAACGGGCGCGGCGGAGGGGATGTCCTGCAAGGCTTTCGGGAGCATGTCAGGCAACACCATGTCGCCTTCGTGCAGAACCGTGGCGGCGCGCACAACATTGGCCAATTCGCGCACATTGCCCGGCCAATTATGCGCCTTGAGCCGCGCCATCGTCTCTGGCGCAATCGTGTTCAACCCGCGCCCTTCCAATGCCGAAAAACGGTGCAAGAAGGTATCGGCCAGTAACGGAATATCCTCGGGGCGGTTGCACAAGGGGGGCATACGCAGCGGCACCACCATCAGCCGGTAGTATAGGTCACTGCGAAGTTGCCCCCGGCGCATGGCTTCTTCGGGTGCGATGGACGTCGCTGCAAGAATGCGCAAGTTCACCCGCCGGGCCGCTTCTGCGCCAAGCGGATGAACTTGCCCGGTTTGCAAGAACCGCAACAGTTTGGTTTGCAGCGCCAGCGGCAGATCGCAGATTTCATCCAAGAAGAGCGTGCCACCATCGGCGAGTTCGGCCGCGCCCAACCGATCATTCACCGCCCCGGCAAAGGCGCCGCGACGATGCCCGAAGACCTCGGTTTCAAATCGGTCCGAGGTGAGCGCGCCGCAATCAAGCGTGATGAACGGGCCCTGTGCCCGGTCAGACAGACGGTGGATCGCCTGCGCTGCCATTTCTTTTCCGGTGCCGTTTTCGCCAATAATGCAAACGGGGGCCATGGAACGTGCGCAGGCCCGGATCGTTTCATAGACCTCCAGCATCGGCGCAGAATGTCCGACGAAGTCGCCCACCGGCGTGCGGGCCTGTTTCGAATGTGGCGGATGGGCCAGATTGGCGGCGCGCTGCGCGGCTTCCACCGCTTCCATCAACCGGGTCTCGCTGACCGGTTTCACGAGGTAATCAAGCGCCCCGCGCCGGATCGCGCTTACCGTGCGTTCGGTCGAGCGTTCGGCCGCGACAACCACGACCGAGGTCGAGGGGCGCACGTCGAGCAGGTCGATAAGCAGATCAAGCCCGTCCCGGTCAGGCAGCATAAGATCGAGCAGCACCACAGAAACCCTATGGGCGCGAAACAGTTCCAGCGCCTCGCCTGCGGTGCCGGTTGCTAATGTGCGATAGCCCGCGCGGCGCATATGCGCCTCATAGATGGTGCGCATCGAGGCCGTATCTTCGACGATCAGAATATCGTAGTCGGAAGGGGGCAGGGTCGGATCCAGATCAAAGCTGGGTTCCGTGGCAGCAGCAGACGTCATTTCAATTTCTCTTCCAACCGGGTCAGGCGCCGCGAGGCATGAACAATCACGCGGTCGGTTTGCGCCAGCACCGCCCGTCCAATCAGTTGCATCGCCGTTTCATCCTTGTTTTGGGCCGCCTGAGAGAGGTCTTCGGCCAATGTCCGCAGCGCTTCCGCCCCGATCGAGCCTGCGACCGAAACAAGCACATGCGTATCTGCCCGGATCGTGTCTGTATTGCGCTCGTAGAGGCCGGAAACAAGGCCGCGCTCAGCACGCAAAAGATCATCGAGCAATCTGTCGAGAAGGTCGAGTGATCCCTCTGGCCCGTTGATCAGCAACAGCGTTTCAAAGGTTGTTTCGTCAAGCGGGGCCGGGGGCAATATCGGCGGGCAGGTCTTGTCTTGCCGTGCACGCTCAAGCGCAAGCGTGATCGCCTCGGCCAAGGGGGCAAGGGTGGTGAGCGGTTTCGAAATGATCGCATCGGCACCTGCGGCCAAAACCGCATCGCGGTTCGCTCGCAGCACATATGCGGTGCAGGCAACTATCGGCAAAGCGGCGTGCGGTCCACGGCCAGAACGCAGCGCCTGCATCAGATCAAGCCCAGAGAGACGTGGCATCTCCACATCAATCACGGCTAGATCGTAGCTGTCCGTTTCAAGCTTTTGCAGGGCCTCAACCCCATCGGCGGCATAGTCGCAGTGCGCGCCCATAGTGGAAAGCATATGCCCCGCCACCGCTTGGCTAAGCGCGGAATCTTCGGCCACCAACACGCGCATCCCGTTAAGGTCCGGCAGGGGGATTTCAATCTGCGCATCGGCGGGAAGGAGCGGTTCAACGGGCAGCGACAGCGCCACCAAGGCCCCCCCTTCCGGGCGGTTGGCAATTTCAATCCGCCCGTCCAGCCGCTCGGCCATATCGCGCGAGATATAAAGCCCAAGCCCGCTGCCCGCCTGAGAGACATCGCCACGCGCGCCCGGCTCAAAAAGCCGTGCCATCAAATCATCTGAAAAGCCCGGCCCGTCATCCGACACGGAGAACTGCAATCGCTCGGCCTCAAGCGCCACGAGCAGCCGCACCGTGCCGCAGTCAGTGTATTTCACCGCATTAGAAAGCAGGTTGGACAGCACCCGTTCCAGCGCGATGCGGTCCAGTTGCACCTCCATCGGCACATTCGGCGCGATGGCCACGTGAAAGCCCAAGCCTTTTTCGAGGGCGCGCCCGCTCCAGCGCATTTCAATGTCATAGATCACGCGAGCGAGCTGTACGGTTTGGCGTAGCGGGCCGATCGTCTGATCTGTGACGATCTCGATCCCTTCTTCGAGCAGCCGGGCCATATCTTCGCCTGCGGCGCGCATACGCTCAAGCTGCAGCCGCATGCTGTGGCTCATGTCTTCATGCGCCAAAAGCCGAAGCCCGCCCAAAATGTCTGAGACTGCGGTGCGCAAATCATGCCCCAAGAGCATGACCCGTCCTAGCCTGGCCTTCTCTTGCGGTATGCCGACATCTCCGTCGGGTCCAGGCTTTGGTAACAATTTATTCATGATGGCACCCGGCCGAATGATTCCGACAAGATGCAGGAAGATCAAGCGATCCTTGGTGTGACCACCCTCACAAAGTGCATTTTATATGCTTTGGCGGAGGCCAGAAGGCCTCCGCCGGAGTTTTAGAGGGATCTTTCTCAGGCCGCAGCCGGGAAGCCGATGCTTTTCAGCGCATCCGCGATCTCATCGAGAATCGCCGGATCGTCGATCGTCGCGGGCATTTTGAACTCTTCCCCATCGGCGATTTTCACCATCGTGGCGCGCAAGATTTTGCCCGAGCGGGTCTTCGGCAGCCGGTCCACAATCACGGCCAGCTTGAAGGCGGCAACCGGGCCGATCTGATCGCGCACCAAGGTCACGCATTCGCGGATCACTTCGGCATGCGACTTGGTGCAGCTTTTTTGCAGGCACAGGAAGCCCATCGGCAGTTGCCCTTTGAGCGTGTCAGAGACGCCGATCACCGCGCATTCGGCCACGTCCGGGTGCGAGGCGATCACCTCTTCCATCGCGCCGGTCGACAGGCGGTGGCCCGCGACGTTGATCACGTCATCGGTGCGCGACATGATGTAGATGTAACCATCTTCATCCAAGTAGCCCGCATCGCCGGTTTCATAATAGCCGGGGAAATGCTCCAGATAGCTTTTCTTGAAGCGCTCTTCGGCGTTCCACAGCGTCGGCAGCGTACCGGGAGGCAGCGGCAGTTTGATCGCAATCGCGCCCAAAGTGCCCGGTTCCACCGGATGGCCGCCTTCATCAAGCACTTGAACATCATAGCCGGGCATCGCTTTGGTGGGCGAGCCCATCTTCACCGGCAGAAGTTCAATGCCCAGCGGGTTGCCCGCAATTGCCCAGCCGGTTTCGGTTTGCCACCAGTGGTCGATCACCGGCACACCAAGGTGATCTTGCGCCCATTTGACCGTATCCGGGTCGGCGCGTTCGCCCGCCAAGAACAGCGCCTGCATCTCGTGCAGTTTGTAGCGCTTGATATATTCCCCATCCGGGTCTTCGCGGCGAATGGCGCGCAGCGCGGTCGGCGCGGTGAAGAAGCTCTTGATGCGGTGGTTTTGGATGATCCGCCAGAACACGCCCGGGTGCGGGGTGCCAACCGGTTTCCCTTCAAACACCACCGTGGTGGCGCCCGCCAAAAGCGGCCCATAGCAGATGTAGCTGTGGCCCACGACCCAACCCACGTCCGAGGCGGCCCAGAAGCGGTCACCCGGATCAATGTTGTAGATCGCTTTCATCGACCAATGCAGCGCCACAAGGTGCCCGGCGGTCGCCCGGATCACGCCTTTGGGCTGGCCCGTGGTGCCCGAAGTGTAAAGGATATAGGCGGGGTGGTTGCCATCAACCGGCACGCATTCGGCGGGCTTCACGCCATATTGGAAGCCGTGCCAGCTGAAGTCGCGGCCTTCGACCAGCTTCGCCACTTCCTGTTCGCGCTGGAAGATCACGCAGAACTCGGGCTTGTGCTTGGCTTGGTCAATCGCGGCGTCGAGCAGCGGTTTGTAGTGCACAACGCGGTTCGGTTCGAGGCCGCAAGAAGCGGCGATGATCGCTTTGGGCGTGCAGTCGTCAATCCGCACAGCGAGTTCGTGCGCCGCAAAGCCGCCAAACACCACCGAATGGATCGCGCCAATCCGCGCACAGGCGAGCATCGCCTCAAGCGCTTCGGGGATCATCGGCATATAGATGATGACGCGGTCGCCCTTTTCCACGCCACGCATCCGCAGCGCCCCGGCAAGGCTGGCAACACGCGCTTGGAGTTCTTTATAGGTAATGCCCTTGGTCGAATGGGTGATCGGGCTTTCGTGCATGATCGCGATCTGGTCGCCACGCCCTGCCTCCACATGGCGATCGACGGCGTTCCAGCAGGTGTTCACCTTGGCGTCAGCAAACCATTCCCCGGCCGGACCTTGCTCGAAGAAGGCTTTTGACGGGGCTTCGTCCCAATCGATTCCCTTGGCGGCCTCCATCCAGAACCCTTCCGGATCCGCCTTCCAAGCACCGTAAACCTCATTGTATCCCATGGTATCCCTCCTCCACTCTTGTAAGCTTGTTATGCAGATGGAAAGATTTCTGCAAGATTGTTACCGTCGCAGGTCTAGGCCCTACACAAAAATTTGCATAACTGGCCCGTTTTTCGCCCGCAAACTTTTGCAAACAGGCTCGATATATTTACAGATGTGCATTCTTGGGCGGAGTTTGCAAAGTTTGCGCACTTTGCAGCATCTTTTGCCATAGCAGGCCACGGTGCACGCGCTGCGCGAGTCGCGGCGGTATGCGCGACCTTGGTGCGGGTAATCCGCGCCTGGCTGCCTGCGCCAACTGGCCCCCCTTGCGCCGCCCCGCGCCCCGGCGCAGGATCGGCGGATCATTTCTGGCCGGAGGAAGCCCGATGTCCCTGCTCGATGCCGCGCGTGCGGTGCGTGAAAACGCCTATGCCCCCTATTCCAAGTTCAAGGTGGGCGCGGCGGTGCGGGGCGCCTCTGGCACGATCTACCGTGGCGTGAATGTGGAAAATGTCGCTTACCCCGAGGGCACTTGTGCCGAGGCGGGCGCGATCGCGGCGATGGTTGCTGCGGGCGAGACCGAATTGGTCGAGGTTGCGGTGATTGCCGATAGCCCAAGCCCGGTGCCGCCTTGCGGCGGTTGTCGGCAAAAGCTGGCGGAGTTTGGCCGGACCGATGTTCCCGTGGTTTTGGCCACCACCGATGGCGCGCAACTGCAAACCACCGTGGGCGATTTGCTGCCCGGTCGTTTTGCTGCCAGCCACATGGACAACTGCTGATGGACGCGCGCTCAATCATTATGGCGGTGCGGGACGGCAAAAGCCTGTCACCCGAGGCGGCGGGCTGGTTTGCACGCGGCTTGGCCGATGGTACCGTGTCGGATGCGCAGGCGGGGGCCTTCGCGATGGCGGTGCTCTGCCGGGGCTTGGGGGATGAAGGCCGCGTCGCACTAACCGAGGCGATGCGCGATTCCGGCCAGCGGCTAATCTGGGAGTTGCCCGGTCCGGTTGTCGATAAACACTCGACCGGGGGCATTGGCGATTCCGTCTCGCTGCTGCTGGCCCCGGCACTCGCCGCTTGCGGTGTCTATGTGCCGATGATTTCGGGCCGCGGGCTCGGCCATACTGGCGGCACGCTTGATAAGATGGAAGCGATCCCCGGCTATAAGGCGCTGCCGGGTGTGGAGGTGCTGCGTAAGGTGGTGGCCGATGTCGGCTGCGCGATCGTGGGTGCGACCGATGAAATCGCCCCGGCAGATCGCCGTCTTTATGGCATCCGCGATATTTCGGGCACGGTGGAAAGCCTTGATCTGATCACGGCTTCTATCTTGTCAAAGAAACTTGCCGCCGGGCTCGATGCTTTGGTGCTGGACGTCAAAGTGGGCTCCGGCGCGTTTTTACCCAGTTTGGAGGCCGCGCAGGCACTGGCGCAAAGCTTGGTGCGCACGGCGAATGACGCGGGCTGCAAAACCTCTGCCCTGATGACCGATATGGATCAAAGCCTTGGTCATTCGGCAGGCAATGCGCTTGAGGTGCTAGAGGTGATGGAAACGCTCACCGGCACCTCGGTCAATGAAGCGCTTTGGGATGTGACCTCCGCCTTGGGCGGCGAGGTTCTAACGCTGGCAGGCAAAGCCGCTGATCTTGATGAGGGCGCGGCGCAGATTGATGCGGCGATTGAATCGGGTCGCGCGGCGGAATGCTTTGGCCGGATGGTGGCGGCGCTGGGCGGGCCGTTCGATTTTGTCGAGCGCTTCCCGGATCGATTGCCCGCCGCTTCGGTCATTGTGCCGGTGCCCGCGCCGCGCCGGGGCTATGTGGCAAAGGTGAACGGCCGTGCTTTGGGGGAAGTTGTGGTGCGGCTCGGTGGTGGTCGGCTTGTGGGGGGCGACCGGATCAACCCTTCTGTCGGGCTTTCGGGGCTTGCGATGCTGGGCGAAGGGCTTGGGCCGGGCGAAGTGCTCTGCCTTGTTCATGCGCCCAATGACGCCAAGGCCGAGGCCGCCGTGAAAGCGGTGCAATCCGCCTATGCGATCAGCGAAGAAGCACCGGAAGAGCCGCCCCTTATCCATGCGCGGTTTGGGCCGGAGGATTTGGCATGAGCCCGCGTGCCTTTTTGATTGTGATGGATTCCGTGGGCATTGGCGGCGCGCCCGATGCAGCGGCCTTCTTCAATGAGGGCAGGCCCGATACGGGCGCCAATACGCTCGCCCATATCGCGCAGGCCTGTGCCGAGGGGCGCGCGAATGCGGGCCGATCTGGCCCTTTGAAGTTGCCGCATCTGGATCAACTGGGGCTTTCGGCGGCGGTAGAGCTTGCCTCGGGTGAGAAACTCCCCGGCCTTGGTGCCAAGCCGCAAGGGCTTTGGGGCGCGGCAAGCGAGGTTTCTAAAGGCAAAGACACCCCCTCGGGGCATTGGGAACTCGCGGGCGTGCCAGTGCCGTGGGATTGGCACTATTTCAAAGAGATCGAAAACAGCTTTCCGCCCGATCTCGTGGATTTCGTCGCAAAAGCCGCCGGGACCGAGGGTATTTTGGGTAATTGTCATGCCCCCGGCACGGCGATTATGGAGCGCTTGGGGGAAGAGCATCTGCGCACGGGCTGGCCGATTTGCTATACCTCCGCCGACAGCGTTTTTCAGATTGCCGCGCATGAAGAAAGCTTTGGGCTGGAGCGGTTGTTGGACCTTTGCCAAGCTATCGCGCCCCGTTTGCATGAAATGAAAGTGGGACGGGTGATTGCGCGGCCGTTTGTTGGCGTGCCCGGTGCCTTTACGCGCACCCCCAACCGGCGCGACTTCGCAATTGAGCCGCCCGCGCCCACGCTTTTGGATTGGGTGCAGGGCGCGGGCCGCACCACCCATGCGATTGGCAAGATTGGCGATATCTTCAGCCATCGCGGTATCACGCATCTGCACAAGGGCAAGAACGATGCCGATCTGATGGACCATCTGATCCGGCTGGGCGATGAGGCCGAACCGGGCAGCCTGACATTTGCCAATTTCGTGGAATTTGACAGCCTTTATGGCCACCGCCGCGATGTGGCGGGCTATGCGCGTGCGCTGGAGTGGTTTGACGGTGCGCTTGCGCGCTTCTTGCCCAAGCTGCGCCCCGGCGATTTGGCGCTTTTCACGGCAGATCACGGCAATGACCCCACATGGAGCGGCACCGACCATACCCGCGAGCGGGTTCCGGTCTTGGGCTGCGGGATCGGCTTGCGGGCAGTGGGGCAGGTGGGGTACGCCGATATTGGCGCCTCGGTCGCCGCGCATCTGGGCGTGCCCGCCTGCGGCCCCGGCAAAAGCTTTCTGTGAGAGGACAGACATATGGATGAACAGGTCACGGTCGTCGACCACCCGCTGGTGCAGCACAAACTGACGCTGATGCGCGAAAAGGGCACCTCCACGGCCTCGTTCCGGCAGCTTCTGCGCGAGATCAGCCTGCTCTTGGCCTATGAGGTGACGCGCGGTCTGGACCTGACGACGAAGCGCATTGAAACGCCGCTGTGCGAAATGGATGCGCCGATCCTTGAGGGCAAGAAGCTCGCGCTGATCTCGATCTTGCGGGCGGGCAATGGCTTGCTGGATGGGATTTTGGAACTGATCCCGGCGGCGCGTGTGGGTTTTGTTGGGCTGTATCGCGACCCGGAAACCCTGCAACCCGTTCAATATTACTGCAAAGTGCCGGCGGAACTGGAAGATCGCACCGTGATCGTGGTCGATCCGATGCTGGCCACGGGCAATTCTTCTGCGGCGGCTGTGCAGTTGATGAAGGACAAAGGCGCTAAAAACATCCGCTTCCTGTGCCTGCTTGCAGCGCCTGAAGGCATTGCGCGGATGCGCGAAGCACACCCCGATGTGCCGATCGTGACCGCCTCGATCGACGAACAACTCAACGATCATGGCTATATCGTGCCGGGTCTAGGGGATGCGGGTGATCGCATGTTTGGCACCAAATAAGCGGTTTTGAGCCGCTTTTTCCTTTACTCGGAACCAATCCTGCTGCATTTTTTCCAAAAGATCATCGGGGGATGACAATGCGGCGGTATGGACAGTTTCTGGCGGCGACAGCGCTCGTCGCCTTGGTGAGTGCGGGCTCTGCTGTCGCAGAGATGCGGACCTATTCTCCGGCAGAAGTGCCGCCGCCTTCGTTTAAGGGGCGGCAGTATGTTGATAGTTCGGGCTGTGTGTTCGTTCGGGCTGGCTATGGGACGGCGGTGCGTTGGGTGCCGCGCGTAAGCCGCGATAAAAAACAGCTTTGCGGCTATCAGCCGACCTTCCAAAATGGTGAGGCTGTGCTGGATGTGGCAAACGTGGCCCCCGCCACACCGCCCGCGGCCGAGCCCCCTGCCGCGGCACCCGCCCCGGTTAAGCCGCCTGTCGCCGTGGCTGCTGCCACGCCGACAGCAGCCCCCAAACCCGCCCCCGCAGCACCGCAAGCGGCAGTTGCGCCCACCGCACCTGCGGAACGGAGCCGCGCAGTCTCTCCGTTTAGCCCGACGCCGTTTGTTGGGCGACCGATGGCCACCATCGCCACCACAGAAACCCCGCCGCAGGTGGGCCGTGTGGCGGCAGCTACGCCAGCGCCTGCCCCCGTTCAAACCGCCGCGTCGGAGCCGCGCGTTGCCGCCGCCAGCCCAACCCATTCGGGTTATGTGTCGCCCTATGTGGCCGGGGCGAGTGGCACGGCCGTGCGCTACCACAACCCCGTGGCCTTGCCCGGCGCTGCATCCGTGGAAATGGCCGCTGCCTCTGCCGCAACGATCATGGGCACCGAGCAGGTGGACCCGGCGACGACGTCATGCCCCGCAGGCACCGTCTCGGCGCAGCGGTATACGCTCTCTGATGGGCGGCGTGTGGTGCGCTGTGGCGCGCAGGTGCAAAACCCCGCCGCCTTCATCAATCAGGCTGAGGTGCCCGGTCTTGTCGTGACACCCGCTGCGGCCAGCCAGTCTGGCTATGTCTCGCCCTATGTGTCCAATGCGGTGGGTTCTCGCCGCAGCGTGCCGATTGTGGATGTGCCGTTGCGCGACGCCACCGGATATGTTGCGCCGAGCACGCCTGCTCGTGCGCCCGGTCCTGCGTCGACACAGGCAAGCTATGCTGCTGTGAGCCCCTATCAATCTGCGGGCGTGAGCAGTGCCTCAAACCCACTGGTGCCCGAAGCTGTTTTGGTGCGCACGCCCGCGACTGGGCAAGTGACGCTCGCTCCGGTGATCGTCAGCACGAAAACGGGCCCGGGCTACAAACCCGCCTTTGAAGATGGTCGGCTCAATCCGTTCCGGGGCCCGCGGAGCCTTTGGGGGGATGCGCAGCAAAGCATGATCTGGACCAATCAAGTGCCTGCCAAACTCGTGACTGCGCAAACGCCCGCTTGGCGGCGGATCGTTCCGACCGAGGCGACGGTCACCCGTGTTTCGACGAAATCTGCTCCGGTCGCCGCGCGACCGGCGGTTGCGCAGCGGGTCGCCGCGCCGCAAACGCAGGTGCAACAGCCGACTCAAGGGCCGCGTTACGTGCAGGTTGGCACTTTTGCGGTGGCCAGCAATGTCGCCGGGGTGAAGGCGCGCTTGGCCGCTGCTGGGCTGCCGGTGGCCAGCTCCACGACATCGCGCGGGCTGACGATTGTCTATGCCGGGCCGTTTGCCGATGCGCGCGCCGCTTTGGCGCAAGTGCGTGGGGCGGGCTTCTCCGATGTGATCTTGCGCTAAGCAAAAACACTCACCCCAAGCTTTTACGGCGGTCCTTTCGGGCCGCCGTTTGCATTCAGGAACAGATATCTTTCAGCGCGAGCCATTCGGCATCATCGAGCACGGGCTGCGGCGCAGGTGCGCCCCGAAACGGATCGGCCTCAATCAGCCCAAGGACGGTTTCGCCGCTTGGGTCCACCGCATAGGCATAGGGGGTCGAAGCAACGCCTGCCGCTTTGAACGCGCTTAGCAACTGATCCAGCGCCGCAGGCGTATTCGGCAGCGAAATCGGGCGGGCCAAAAGAGACGCGCCATAGCCCTCAATCTTTTTGGCGGGCAAATCGCCCGTGGTCAAAAGGCTGAGCGCTGCCCCGGCCCCTGCCCATTGCAAAAGCGCATGCGCGGGCGTTTCGCCGCTTTGCGCCAACTGGGCGGCTAAGATCGCCCCGGCGGCAACCTCGGGCGTGTCGGGGCCAATCAGCGTGTCTTGGCCCAGTGCAACCACGCCGCCCGCCAAAATGCGCGCCCCGGTCAAGGCGCGGGGCAGGACGGCGATTTCCGTCACGCCATCAAGCCGTTCGGCCAGTAGCGCGAGCGCTTTATCTCCCTCGGTCGAGTGGCAGGCGACGCCAGTGGTGTGTTCCAGATCGGCAAGCATCATCCGGCCGATGTCGGCGCGCTTGGCAAGTGGCACCACCCGTGCGGCTTGGTCGATCAAGGCGCCGGGCAACCAGATCACCGCGCCTATGGCCAGCGCGCTTACCACAGAGATCCAGCCGATCCGCCGCAAACGGCCGGGATGCGGGCGGCGCGCCTCAAGCGCAGCTTGCACCTTTTCGATCGCCTCGACCATCGTATCATCGCCGATCTCAAGCTCTTCGCCCGGATCATCGGAGGGCGCAAAAACTGCAGGCCGCCCGCCCGGATTGCGCCGGACCAAAGCCGCCAAAGACCAATGCGTGAGCGCGGTGGCAGAGCGGTCATCCGCAATCACCAAGGATGTATCCCCAAAAGACACGATCACCTCGCGCCGCTGCGCTTGCGGCGTTTCACGCCACAGGCCGGGGGCTTCTAGCCGTTCATATTGGGGCAGGGCGGTCATGCTACAAATTGGGTCTCATTACAGATTAGCCACGAATCATAGACCATGAGGGGGCAGGGTCAATCGCACGATGCGGCACAGGCGGGGCTGTGCCGCTTTCCCATCGCCAATCTAGTGCCGGGGCGCTAGGCTCGCGCGATGATTGTTTCGCCGGGCCGCCGCTACATCTTTGTTCACATCCCCAAGACCGGGGGCACCGCGCTGGCCGAAGTGTTGGAAGCGCGCGCCATGGCCGATGATATTTTGGTGGGCGATACCCCGAAGGCGCGCCGCCGCAAGGGGCGGTTGAAAGGCATGGAGACCGCCGGGCGATTGTGGAAGCACACGACCTTGGCCGAGGGGGTGGGGCTTTATACCGAGGCGCAGGCGCGCGATTGGTTCACCTTTGCGCTGGTGCGCAACCCTTGGGACCGGATGGTGAGCTATTACCATTGGCTGCGGGCGCAAAGCTTTGCCCATCCGGCGGTGGGGTTGGCGCAAGATCTCGATTTTACCGCCTTTGTGTTGCATCCAGAGATTGGCGCCTCAATCGCGGCATCGCCTTATGGCAGTTATTTGCGCTTAGCAAATGGCTGCGAGGCGGCAACCGCCTTTATTCGGCTTGAGCATTTCGCCGAAGATGTCGCCCCGCTAGAGGCGCATCTGGGGTTTACGCTTGCGCCTTTGCCGCGGGTGAATGCCTCGGCGCGGGCGGCCGATTGGCGCGGCTACTACACCGATGAAACCGCCGCTGCGGTGGCCCGTTTCGCCGCCGCAGATATCACCCGGTTTCACTACGCCTTCGACTAAGTTACCGCTTTCTCGCGATTGCACGCCCAGTTTGCAACAATGCGCCCTTTGGGGTTGCATTGATATCACTCTCGCCGCCAGTGCCTTTTTTGCGCCGCAAACGCGCCCCGGAAAGATCGCGGGAATCACCCGAGATGGCCTCATGGAAACGCCCGAGGGAACACTTGGGAGGCAAGGAGAAGACGCGATGTTCGGGTTCAATACCGCCAAACGTGCCGACCGCTGGGAAGAGCCCGAAGGCTTCGAAAGCGTCTTCGCAACGCAGGGCTTTAGCACCGTTTCCAATATCAGCCATTCCGATGGGATCGTTGCGGGCACCCGCATCGCCACGGCCATGGGCTGGCGCCCAGTTGAGGCGATGGCGGCGGGCGATATGGTGATGACCTTTGATCATGGGATGCGCCCGGTGCGCGCTGTGCATCGCTCCCACCTCTTTGCGGGGCGCGCGAAGCTGCCCCGTTCGATGATGCCACTCGCGGTACCGGAAGGCGCGCTGGGAAATGCCAGCCCGATGCTGCTTTTGCCCGAACAAAATGTGCTGGTGGAAAGTGATTTGGCCGAGGCGGTCTTTGGCGACCCCTTTGCATTAATCCCGGCCGCCGCGCTTGAAGGCTATCGCGGCATCACCCGGATCACGCCGCATCAGCGCATCGAAATTATCACCCTGCAATTCGACGAAGATGAAGTGATCTACGCCAATGGCACCGGCATGATCCATTGTGCTTCGGTCCATGGTACGTCGATCAGCGCGATGATCGACGAAGTAACGGGCTATGTGGTTTTGCCAATGGATATGGCGCAACAGATCGTTGCGCAGATGATCAAGGTCGATGCATTGGGCTGAGAACGGCTCAGATCTTGATCCGAAACGCCGCGGTGCCCCCCGCGGCGTTTCCTTATGTGGCGGTGCTGCAGACCGGGCAGGTAGGGGCGCGCTTTATAGCGATGCGGCGGCTCTCGGCCCAAAGCGCATCATGGATCAACAGTGTGCCGCGCAGGCTTTGCCCTGCTTGCACAATTTCTTTAATCGCCTCTGCCGCCATCATCGCGCCAATGATTCCGGGCAGCGCGCCCATCACCCCTGCCTGCGCGCAATCGGGCGCGAGCCCCGGCGCGGGGGCGGTGGGGAAGACACAAGCCAGACAAGGTGCGCCCTTGGCGGGGTCATAAAGGCTGAGCTGCCCTTCCCATTGCGCAATCGCGCCGGAAATGAGCGGTTTGCCCGCCGCCACACAGGCTCGGTTCACCGCTTGGCGGGTCTCAAAATTATCCGTGCCATCAAGCACCAGATCGTATTCGGTGAGCAGTTCCGCCGCGATTTCAGGCGTAAAGGCACGATGATAAGGGCGGATCTTGATGAAGGGGTTTTGCGCAAGAAGCGCGGCTTGTGCGGCAAAGACCTTGGGCTTGCCAATATCGGCATCGCGATAAAGCACTTGGCGCTGAAGGTTGGAGGCAGACACCGTATCAGGGTCAATCACCCCAATCGCCCCCACGCCAGCAGCCCCAAGGTAAAGCAGCACGGGCGCGCCAAGCCCGCCAGCCCCGACCACCAGCACGCGCGCCGCTTTGAGCCGTTTTTGCCCCGGCCCGCCCACTTCGCGCAGTAGGATATGGCGCGCATAGCGGTTTAGCTCCGCTTCTGAAAACGGGCCTTGCGGGGCTTTTTGTTCGGGTTGCGCGGCGCGGGCGCGCAGCTTGGCCAGCCCCCAGCGATAGGTCAGAACAACCCCCGCGACGACGCCAAGCCCGACCCAGCCCGCCAAAGAGCCGCCAATCATCGCGCGCAGCGGATGTGTCGGCTCGGCAAAAAGTGCATGCGCCGCGACAAAGGCTGCACAGACCACGGCCAGTATTCCCCAAATCAACCGCCGGGGCACCTTGAGCGCAAGCCCGAGCGCCGAGAGCAGGAAAAGGAGAAACAGCCCGGTCATTGCGGGCCTCGCTTAGCCGCGTTTGCGCAGCATCGTCCAGGCAACAAAGCCCAGAACGCCCACCACGCCGACAGCAAGCCACAGCGTGAGCGAACCGCCCGAAATCGCGCGCAGCGGCGCCTCCGGGTCGGCCAAGAACGCATGGCCCGCGGTGAAGGCCGCCCAGATCAGCGCAAGAATGATCCCAATCACCTTCGGCGGCGCTTTCATCGCTTTGCCCAAGACGCCCACGATCACCAGCACAAAGATACCTTGCATGGCCTATTTCCTTCCAGTCGAGCCAAAGCCGCCCGCGCCCCGGCTGGTAGCGCTAAGCGTTTCGGCGAGCGCATATCCTGCTTGGACGACAGGGGCAATGACTGCCTGCGCGATCCGTTCGCCGTGGTGAATCGTATAGGCGACAGATCCGAAGTTAATCATCAACACGCCAAGCGGGCCGCGATAGTCGCTGTCAATCGTGCCGGGCGTGTTGGGAAGGCTTAGCCCGTGCTTAAATGCGAGCCCGGAACGCGGGCGAATTTGCATCTCAAACCCTTGCGGAATTTCGACCTTGAGCCCGGTGGGTACAATCGCGCGCGCCATCGGTTCGAGCTTTAGCCCGGCTTCGCGTATCTCGGGCGGCAGGTTCGCGCGAATATCCGCCCCCGCAGAGCCCGGCGTTTCATAGGCGGGCAGTGCCACCTCCCGGTCGGCCCAGTCTTCGTAAAGAACCTTGATGATCGGGGTCATGAGGTTTCCTTTGTCAGCTGCGCGGCAATACGTTCGGCCAGCTTTTGCGCGACCTGTACCTTGGGCATTTGCGCCCAAGTCTCGGCCCCCGCTGCGTCAATGATCGTGACGGTGTTATGCGCCCCGCCCATCACCCCGCTTTCGGGGCTGACATCATTGGCCACGATCCAGTCACATCCCTTGCGGGCACGTTTCGCGGTGGCATGGGCTTGGACGTTTTCGGTCTCCGCCGCAAAGCCCACCACAAGCGCGGGGCGCCCCGCTCCCATTTGCGACACGGTCGCCAGAATATCGGGGTTTTCCGTAAAGCTGAGCGCGGGTGCGGTGCCTGTGCTGTCTTTCTTCATTTTTTGAGCGGAGGCATTCGCCACCCGCCAATCGGCGACGGCGGCGGCAAAAATGGCGGCGTCGGCGGGCAGGGCGTTTTGCACCGCCTCAAACATTTGCTGTGCGGTTTCAACCGGTACGACTTTCACCCCCTCTGGCGGAGGCACGCTGGCTGGGCCGGTGACAAAGGTGATATTCGCCCCAAGGTCGCGCAGCGCGCGCGCCAAGGCCGTGCCCTGCGCACCCGAGGACCGATTGGCGATATAGCGCACCGGGTCGATCGGTTCATGCGTCGGGCCAGAGGTCACAAGCACATGCTTGCCCGTCAGCGGGCCGTCGGCCAGTTGCGCGCGGATCGCGGCCAAAATCTCTGCCGGTTCCGCCATCCGCCCCAAGCCATGTTCACCGCAGGCCATATCGCCTGCATTGGGGCCAATGGTGGCCACGCCATCTTCGCGCAACTGCGTAAGGTTGCGTTGCGTCGCCGGGTGGTGCCACATCCGCACATTCATCGACGGGGCTATCAGCACTTTCTTGTCGGTCGCCAGCAGCAGGGTGGAGGCGAGGTCACCGGCCAGCCCATTGGCCATCTTCGCCATCAAATCCGCCGTTGCGGGGGCGACCACCACCAAATCCGCCGCGCGACTGAGTTGGATGTGACCGATCTCCGCTTCTCGGGTGAGGTCAAAAAGCGCGGTATGCGCCGCCTCGCCCGCCAGCGCCGAAATCGCCGTTGGGGTGACGAATTGCGCCCCCGCCTCGGTCAGCACCGGGGTGATGGCCACGCCTTCGGCGCGCAACAGGCGGATCAGTTCGGGGCATTTCACCGCCGCGATACCGCCACCGATAATCAGAAGGATGCGTTTGCGTTGCAAGATGGGCCCTCCGTTCTGCCCAAGCTGTAGGGCGGCAGGGCCGGGGGCGCAAGTTATTGGAAGGCGGCGCAGGGGTCTTCGCGCTCGGTTGGCGCGGTGACGATCCACCAATCATAGGGTTGATCGGGGTTTAGGCTGCCATCGCTCGGGCGCTCAAGTTGGCCAAGCGAGATCACTTTGACCTGTGGCGCGGCATGGGCAATCAGCGCTGGTACGGCGCGGTCGGTGCGGGCATGGCCCGAGCCGGTGATCAGTGCAACCGGGCCACCCGTTTCTTGGAGCGCTTGCAGGGTGGTCGCCGCAAAAGCGCCGTCGCGCAGCCGTTGTGCCGCGACCATACCGGGCAGCAATTCGGGCGGCAGGGCGTTGCAATGATCTTCCTGCGCTTGGGTTTCGAGCGTGGCTTGCAGATCAGCAGGGTAGGGCTGGTCGAGGCCATAAGCCGCCGCCTCGGGGAAGATGTCGGGCAGCGCCTCGCTCATGGCGCGGCGCACGGTTTCACGCGGCAAAGCGGCGCCGTAATAGCGCGCATCTGGTGCCGCCTCAAAGATCGGCGCGTAAATCGCGAAATCCGGCCAGCCCGCCGCTTCCCAGCCAAGAACTTGGCCAAGGTCTTCAGGGGTAGAAATTAACTCGGGCGTCACCTGCGCGGCCTGCACGGGCGAGAGCATTTCAAAGACCAGCGCCTTGGGCTTCAACGCTGCCACCGCGGCCGCTTGGGTCAGGTGATGGGTTGGATTGTCATGCAATTCGCCCAAAACCAGCACCTGCGGCGCGGCCTCGGTAATCTTTGCAGACAGGACGGACGCAGAAATTTCCGCGGCACCAAGCGGCGCCGCGGTCAAGCAAAGGGTAAGGGCAAGGAGCGGGCGCTTCATACGAAGAAGTTCGCCACCTCCGGGCCACGGCTTTCCAAGCTTTTGCGCATTTTGCCAAAGGCTTGGGCTTCCAGCTGGCGGATCCGCTCTTTCGAAAGGCCCAGTTCTTCGCCCAAGCTTTCAAGCGTCCGGGGCGCGTCGATCAAGCGACGTTGCACCACAATGTAACGCTCGCGGCCCGAGAGGTTATCCATCGCCTCGCCCAACCAGTTGCGCATCAGCGCGCCGTCATGCGCCTCGGTCACGCGGGTTTCGGGGCCCGCGCCATCATCTTCCAGCGCATCTACCCATTCGCGCCCTTCTTCATCCGAAGATTGCGGCGCATTGAGCGAGAAGTCAGAGCCCGCAAGGCGGCCCTCCATCATCTCCACATCGGCAAGCGGCACGCCAATGCTGGTGGCGACCCGCTGGCGCAATTGCGCGCCGTCAAGCTCTTCGCCCTCGGCTTGGGCTTCGCGCAGAATTTGCGCCTGCACCCGGCGCATATTGAAAAACAGCGCCTTTTGCGAAGAGGTCGAACCCGTGCGCACCATCGACCAGTTGCGCATCACAAATTCTTGGATTGAGGCTTTGATCCACCAAACCGCATAGGTCGAAAAGCGCACGCCGCGATCTGGGTCGAATTTATCGGCCGCTTTCATCAGCCCGAGCGAGGCTTCCTGAATGAGGTCATTCATCGGCGCGCCGTAGCGGCGGAACTTTGAGGCCATCGAAACGGCGAGCCGCATGTAAGCGCTGACGAGCCGATGAAGTGCAACCTCATCGCGGTGGTCGCGCCACGCGCGGGCGAGGTTCGCCTCGGTCTCGGCATCCAGATATTCGGCGCGCATTGCTTGCCGCGCTAGGGTGTCGTCTGTCATTCCATCGAGTGCCATGTCCAGTCTCCCCGGGTTCTGCGACCCGCTGTTGGCTTGCTCCCTGCGGTCACTGTGACAGAAACGCGCACCGATGTCTTTTGGTTGCACTGTGCGTCACAAAAAATTCAGTGTTCGGAAATGCGCAGAGGCAACCTTTTGGAAATACGTAGAATATTGCGCATCACGGCTACGTGAGTGGCATTTTTCGCGGTTTGTTGAGGCTGGGATGCATAATTTCAAGCCTCGAAAGCCGCTTGCGTTGCGCTAAAGCGATTCCCTCATAGCGGGAAAATTCTTGATCGCATTCCCCCTTGCGGACCATGCTGGCGGGGCAGTGTTGGGTAAGTGTTTGGGTGGTGTGTGCATGGTGGCCAGAACCTATACCGTGGCCTTTGAAGGGGTCGAGGCGCGCCCGGTTGAGGTCCAATGCGCCTTGGCCACCGGTATGCCTTCTTTCTCCATCGTGGGCCTGCCGGACAAAGCCGTGAGCGAGGCGAAAGAGCGGGTGCGGGCGGCTTTGGCGGCGTTGTCGATTGCGCTGCCGATGCGGCGCATTACCATCAACCTTTCGCCTGCCGATTTGCCCAAAGAAGGCTCGCATTTCGATCTGCCCATCGCTTTGGCGCTTTTGGCGGCCATCGACATTGTGCCCCGCGAAGAGGTGGAGGGGTTGGTCGCGATTGGCGAATTGGCGCTTGATGGGCGATTGGTGCCCGTGGTCGGTGCGCTTCCTGCCGCAATGGCAGCGGCAAGCGAAGATAAGGCGCTCATCTGCCCGCAGGATTGTGGGGCCGAAGCCGCGTGGGTTGGTGCGACCGACGTTTTTGGCCCCGCCACGCTGACCGAAGCTTTGCAGCATTTGAGCGGTCAAAGGCCGCTTGCCCCCGCGCAACCGGGCGAGGTGGTGGCGCCGCAAAGCCCGCGTGATTTGCGTGATGTGAAAGGCCAAGAACGGGCCAAACGCGCTTTGGAAATTGCCGCCGCTGGGCGTCATCATCTGTTTTTGGTTGGCCCGCCGGGGTCGGGGAAGTCGATGCTGGCCGCGCGGCTGCCGGGCATTTTGCCGCCGCTTTCGGCGATGGAGGCGTTGGAGACCTCGATGGTACATTCGCTTTCGGGGCTTTTGTCCGAAGGTGGCATTTCTCGCACGCGCCCCTTTCGCGAGCCGCATCATACTGCCTCGATGGCGGCGATGATCGGCGGCGGGCGTGGGGCGAAGCCGGGCGAGGTGAGCTTGGCGCATAATGGCGTTTTGTTCATGGATGAGTTCCCCGAATTTCCCCGCACGGTGCTGGAGACGCTGCGCCAACCGATTGAAACCGGCGAGGTTGTGGTGGCCCGCGCCAACGCCCATGTGCGCTACCCTTGCCGGTTTTTGTTAATTGCCGCGGCGAACCCCTGCCGCTGCGGTTACCTAGGCGACCCGGCGCGGGCGTGCGCGCGGGTACCGCAATGCGGGGCGGATTATCTTGGGCGCATTTCCGGCCCGCTGATGGATCGGTTTGATCTGCGGATTGAAGTGCCGGGGGTGGATTGGCGGGAGTTAGACCTACCCTCCGCAGGCGATAGTTCCGGCACGGTGGCCGCACGGGTGGCACAGGCGCGCGACGTGCAGGCCAAACGCTATGAACATCACACGAGCGTGCGGGTGAATGCCGAAGCCGAAGGGGCGGTGTTGGAAGAGATTGCGCCGCTCGATGCCGAGGGGCGCGAATTGTTGGGCAAAGTGTCAGAACGCTTTGGGCTGACCGCGCGTGGCTATCACCGCGTCTTGCGCACCGCACGCACGATTGCGGACCTAGAGGGCGCGGCCCAAGTGCGCGCCCCCCATTTGGCGGAAGCTGTGAGTTACCGGATCAGTTTCGCGCAGACAGGCTAAGGCATTTGCGCGCGAAATCGGCGGCATCGCGCAGCGCCGCGCGTGCTTCTGGCACCCAGCCATCGAACATCTGCCAGACATGGGGTGCATCGGGCCAAAGCTGCAGCGTCACATCAACGCCCGCGTCGCGCAGTTTGTGCTCCAAGAACATCGCATCATCGCGCAAAATATCGCGTTCCGAGGTTTGCAAAAGCACCGGCGGGCAATTGGGGTAGCTGGCGTAAAGCGGGGACACGGCCGGGTCATCGGCGCGGTGGCCGTTGAGGTAATATTGCGCGACCTCTTCCATCCGCTCGGCAGCAAGCATCGGGTCCCGGTCTTCCAAAAGCACCAGTGAAGGCGAGGCCCCGGTTAGGTCCGTCCAAGGCGAAAACGCAATGATCCCCGCAGGCCGATGCCCCGCTTTGCACAGCCGCGCCAGCAGCGACAGCGCCAAGCCTGCCCCGGCACTATCGCCCGAAAGCACAATGTTTTCTGCCGCGTAGCCCTTAGCCACCAAATCCTCAAACGCGGCTTCGGCATCATTGAGCGCGGCGGGGTAGGGGTGTTCGGGCGCCAGCCGATAGGCGGGGGCAATCACCTCTACCTGCGCCAGCCGCGCCAGCCGACTCAGCATCGCTTTATGCGTGTTGGGGCTGCCCGCGATGAAAGCACCGCCGTGGAAATGCAAAATCACCTTGTCGGGGATGGTCTTGCCCGAGCGGATCGAAAGCGCCGGACGCCCCGCCAAACTCATCGGCACCGCCACCGTGCAAGGGGCCGAGCGTGCGCCATAGCGGGCCCAGCGCTCCATATCATTGCGCAGCTTCTCAGGCTCCGAAACCTTGCGCAGATAGGGTTTGGTGGTCAGACGCAGCGCCGCGTTCAGAAGGGTCAGTTGCAGGCTCATTGCGCGGCCTCCCGCTCGGCCTCGATCACCTCCCAAATGCGGGCGGCGGCATTGGTGCCATCAAACCGCTCAAGCTCTTGCAGGCCGGTGGGGGAGGTCACGTTGATCTCTGTGAGCCAATCGCCAATCACGTCGATGCCGACAAAAATCTGCCCCTTTTCGCGCAGAAGCGGGCCGATGGCGGCGCAAATCTCTAGCTCGCGATCGGTAAGCTTGGTGGGTTCTGGCCGCCCACCCACATGCATGTTGGAGCGGGTTTCGCCCGCTGCAGGGACGCGGTTGATCGCGCCGACCGGCTCGCCATTCACCAGCAAGATACGTTTGTCACCTTGGGTCACCGCAGGCAGGTATTTTTGCACAATCAGCGGCTCACGGTTGATGCCGCTAAACAGCTCATGCAGCGAGGC
The DNA here is from genome assembly GCF_900156655.1 of Rhodobacter aestuarii. Classification (GTDB taxonomy): domain Bacteria; phylum Pseudomonadota; class Alphaproteobacteria; order Rhodobacterales; family Rhodobacteraceae; genus Rhodobacter; species Rhodobacter aestuarii. The sequence goes on from NZ_FTOG01000007.1 coordinate 164,691, forward strand.
AAGGTTGCGGTCATTCGCATCAAGCCGGAACACCCCCGCGCCGCCATTGCCGTAAAGCGGCTTCAAAATCACATCGCCATGCTTGGCTTTGAAATCGCGGATCACCTGCAGATCGCGCGCGACCAAAGTGGGCGGCGTCAGGTCTGGAAAATCCAGCACCAGCAGTTTTTCGGGGTAGTTACGCACCCAAAACGGGTTGTTGACCACCAAGGTTTTGGGGTGAATGCGGTCCAACAGGTGGGTGGTGGTGATATAGCCCATGTCAAAGGGCGGGTCTTGGCGCAGCCAAACCACGTCAAGGCTGGCCAGATCGACCTCAACCTCATCGCCCAAGCTGAAATGGTTGCCCTTCTCGCGGCGCAACTCCAGCGGCCAGCCGCGCGCCATCACCTTGCCTTCGCGGTAAAACATCTTGTCGGGCGTGTAGTAAAATAGGCTGTGGCCACGCGCCTGCGCCTCAAGCCCAATGCGGAAGGTGCTGTCGCCCGAGATGTCGATCCCGGCGATTGGGTCCATTTGCAGTGCTACTTTCAAGGCCATGACGCCCCCTTTCATTCATCTCTAGATGCCCCGCGCGGGGAGGCGATGCAATCCGCAGCGTGGTGAACAGCCCGTGAGGACTTCAGCCGAATATATGTGCATTTTCGACAATTTCGATAACGCCGCGCTGATCGACCAACGCAAGATCCAGCCGCATGTCTGTTGCGGCCAGTTCGGGGCGGGCGGCGACGAATTCTTCCGCCGAAAGCGCGATGCGGTTCAGTTGCTTGGGGAGCAGATGTTCGGCGGCGCTTGCATGTGTGGCGGAGTGTTTCACCTCGACAAAGACCACCACGCCATCGCGGGAAATGATCAGATCAATCTCGCCGCCATATTGGCCGCGCCAGCGGGTGGCGAGGATCGAAAATCCCGCGCGTTCGTAGTGTTGGGCCACCTGTGCCTCGGCAGCAAGGCCCGCGTGATGGGCCATGCGGCCCCGCGTGCTACGGCGATCATTCCCCATCACGGTCAAGTGCAAGCGCGCGTTGGTAGACCTCGCGCCGGGGTAGGCCGAGGGCTTGCGCAACTTCGCTCGCCGCCTCTTTCACCCGCATCCGGCCAAGCCTATCGCGCAACGCGGCATCAATATCTTCGGGGCCAAAGCGGGGGCCGTGCGGGCGATCCAGCAAGACCACAATCTCACCCTTGATGGGCGCGGTTTCGAGGCTCTCGATCAGTTCCGCTACGGTGCCCCGGCGCACTTCTTCAAAGCGTTTGGTGAGTTCGCGGCACAAAACGGCGCGACGCTCGGGCCCAAAGGTTTCTGCCAAATCGGCGAGCATGGCCGCCACCCGTTTGGGTGATTCATAGAAGATCACCGTGGCTTGCAGATCAGCCATTTCAGAAAGCCACTTGCGGCGCGCGCTTTGCGTGTTGGGCGGAAAGCCCGCAAATAGGAACCGATCCGACGGCAGGCCAGAGACGGTCAGCGCGGCGAGCACCGCCGATGGGCCGGGCGCGGCAAAGACGTCATAGCCCTCGGCAATGGCGGCGCGGCCCAATTGAAAGCCGGGGTCCGCCACCAAGGGCGTGCCTGCCTCAGATGCGTAGCCGACCGATTTGCCTTCGGCCAAAGCCGCCAAAAGACGCGGGCGGGCTTGTTCGCCATTATGATCGTGATAGGCGACCACCGCGCGGCCATTGAGCGGAATACCGTGAATTTCCATCAGATGGCGCAAGGTGCGCGTGTCTTCGGCGGCAAGCACATCTGCCATGCGCAAAATATCCAGCGCGCGCAGGGTAATATCGCGCGCGGTGCCGATGGGGGTGGCAATGAAGTGCAGCCCCGGTGCCGGTTTGCGCGGCGCGCCGCCGAAGGTTTCGTTTTGCATCGGCACGCTTTCGCCCAAGTCGTTATCCGCTGTCATGGTTATGCGTCCCGCTGCCAAGCCAAGTTTACTTATTAAGGCGGAACGCTTAGGGTTCGCCACAGTTAAACCCCCGCCGATCCGGAGGCCCATTTCATGTTCGCTACTTTGCGCATCTCCCGCAACCCCCTGTTGCGGCTGTTCATTCTGTTCTCAGCTTTGTGGCTGGCAGCTTGCGAACCGATTCCCGGTGGCGGTGCTGGTCCGAGCCTTGGCGCGGGCGAAGCCGTGCCCGTGGCGCTTCTTGTCCCCTCGGGCTCGGGGGAGACGAATGACGAATTCTTGGCAACGTCGCTGCGCCAAGCAGCGGAATTGGCGATTTCTGACCTCAATGGCGTGAAGATAGACCTGCGCATCTACAACACTGGCGCACAGCCCGCGCAGGCCGCTGCGATGGCGACAAAAGCCGTGGATGAGGGGGCAAAGATCATTCTTGGCCCGGTTTATTCCGGCTCTGCCAATGCGGCAGCTGTCGCGGTGGCGGATCGTGGTGTGAGCGTTCTGGCCTTTTCCAACAACACCGATATCGCGGGCGGCAACCTCTTTGTCTTGGGGCCGACTTTCCCCAATACCGCGAACCGGATGGCGTCCTTCGCCGTGTCGCAAGGCAAGCGCCGGATTTTGGTTGTGAGCGAGCAGACGCTTGCGGGCCAAGTGGGCGCCAGTGCGATCAAAACCGCCGTTGGGCGCTTTGGTGGCTCGGTCGCGGGTGAGGTGAGCTTCCCCTATTCGCAAACCGATGTGGTCAATGCCGTGCCGCAAATCGCCAGCCGTGTGAAAGCGGGTGGGGTGGATGCGCTCTTTATCACCTCCGACGCGGGCGGTGCGCTGCCGCTTTTGGCGCAGATGTTGCCCGAGCAGGGCGTGAACCCCGCCGTCACCAAATTTATCGGCCTGACCCGGTGGGACACGCCGCCTGCCGCAATGGCGCTGCCGGGGCTGCAAGGGGGGTGGTTCGCATTGCCTGATCCGAACCTGAATGAGCGGTTCAGCGCGCGCTATCAAACGGCCTATGGCTCCGCGCCGCATCCGATCGCCGGGCTTGCCTATGATGGGATCGCGGCGATTGGTGCGTTGGTGAAATCGCGCAATCCCGACCCGCTGGGCCGTGCCGCGCTGACCCAACCCTCGGGCTTTGTTGGCGTGAATGGTATCTTCCGTCTGCGCCCCGATGGCACCAATGAACGCGGCCTTGCTGTGGCTGAAATTCGTGACGGGCGGGTGGTCGTGATTGATGCGGCGCCGCGCTCTTTCGGCGGGTTCGGCTTCTAAGCCGACCGCCCAACCCAACCCGTGCCGCGAGGCCAATAGGGACATGAGGCTCACGTGAGTGACACTAAACTGATCGCCCCGGCAGATGCCGGGGCGCCCTTGCTTTTCGATACCCCCGCACTTTTGACTGCGCTCGATGCGCGGCTGACGGCAACGGATGCAAAAGGTCTGCGGGCAGAAACGGTGAAGTTCCTCTCCGAACAGCGAGAGATGGCGCTGCCGCAGATCGTGGCGGATTTCGAGACCCATCCTCGCAGCGCCGAAGCCACGGTGCAGGCCTATGCCAATATGACCGATGGGCTGGTGTGCGCGGTTTTCCACGTTGCGACCACGCGGCTGCATCCGGTACAGCCGCGCACCGCGGCGGAGAATATCTCGGTGCTGGCTGTGGGCGGTTATGGCCGTGCCGAGATGGCACCGTTTTCTGACGTCGATCTCTTGTTCCTGACGCCCTACAAGATCACCGCTTGGGCCGAGAGTGTGATCGAAAGCATGCTCTACATGCTGTGGGATCTGAAGCTGAAGGTCGGCCATTCCTCCCGCACGGTGGATGATTGCCTGCGCCTTGGCCGTGAAGATATCACGATCCGCACCGCGCTTTTGGAAAACCGCCCGATCTGTGGCGATGCGCCTTTGGCCGAAAAGCTCGACCAGACCCTGCGCAACGACCTTTTCAAATCCACCGGGCCGGAGTTCATTGAGGCGAAGCTTGCCGAACGGGCCGAGCGGCACCGCCGCCAAGGCGGGCAACGCTATGTGCTTGAGCCGAACGTGAAAGAGGGCAAGGGCGGGTTGCGCGACCTGCAAACGCTTTACTGGATCGCCAAATATATCCACGGCGTGAATGATACCGCCGATCTTGTGGGCTTGGGGGTGTTCACCGTCGAGGAATTTCGGGCTTTCCAACAGGCCGAAGACTTCCTTTGGGCGGTGCGCTGTCATTTGCATCTGATCGCCAACCGCGCCTCGGATCAGCTTTCTTTCGATGCGCAAGTGGAGGTGGCAAGGCGCATGGGGTTCAGCGACATGGCGGGCCGCCGTGGGGTTGAGGTCTTCATGCAGCATTACTTCCGCCATGCCACGCAGGTGGGGGAGGTCACGCGGATCTTTTTGACGGTGCTGGAACAACAGCACGCCAAGCCCGCCCCGGTGCTCAAGCGGCTGTTCCGTCGCCGTCGCCCGCTGATGGCGCCTTTCATTGACGACATCGGCCGGATCAATATTTCGGACCGCGATGCTTTTCTGTCGGACCCGCTCAATTTCCTGCGGATCTTTGAAGAGGCTTTGCGCACGGGGATGTTGATTCACCCTGATGCGATGCGGCTGATTTCGGCCAACCTGCGCCGCATCGACGACAAAATGCGCGAAGACAAGGAAGCCGCGCGGATCTTTCTTGATCTGCTTTTGAAGCACGGCAACCCGGAACGTGCTCTGCGGCGGATGAATGAAATGGGCGTTTTGGCCGCCTTCATCCCCGAGTTTGAACCGATTGTGGCGATGATGCAGTTCAACATGTATCACAGCTACACGGTGGACGAGCACACGATTCAGGTGATTTCGACGCTCGCGCAGATCGAGCGCAGTGAGTTGACCGAAGATCTGCCGCTCTCGTCGCATATCTTGGACGAGGGGGTGAACCGCCGCGTGCTGTATGTGGCGCTGCTTTTGCATGACATCGGCAAAGGACGGCCCGAGGATCATTCGATCCTTGGGGCGAAAATCTCGCGCAAAGTGGCTCCGCGCTTGGGGCTGAATGCGGAAGATTGCGAAACCGTGGAATGGCTTATCCGCAACCACCTGCTGATGTCCGATGTGGCGCAAAAACGCGACCTGAGCGACCCGCGCACGATCCGCGAATTCGCCAAACAGGTGAAAAACCGCAAGCGGCTCGATCTGCTCACGGTGCTGACGGTTTGCGACATTCGCGGCGTTGGTCCGAATGTGTGGAACAACTGGAAAGCCTCGCTTCTACGGCGGTTGCATTCGGAAACCGCGCGCGCGCTGGAACATGGGCTTGAGGCGGTGAACCGTGCGCAACGCTCGGATGCCGCCAAGAAGGCCTTGCGCGAAGCGCTTGCGGATTGGGATGCCAAAGATCTGCGGGCGGAGCTTGCCCGCCATTATGACCCGTACTGGCAGGGCCTCACCACCGGCACCCATGCCGATTTGGCCAAGCTTTTGCGCGGTTTGGGCGATGACGAAATTCGCATCGACCTGCACCCAGACCCGGATCACGACGCTACGCGTGCCTCTTTCGCGCTGGGCGATCACCCGGGTATCTTCTCGCGGCTTGCGGGGGCGCTGGCGCTGGTGGGCGCAAACGTCGTGGACGCGCGCACCTATACCTCGAAAGACGGCTATGCCACGGCGGTCTTTTGGATACAGGATGCCGAGGGTCACCCCTATGAGGCCTCGCGCCTGCCGCGCCTGCGCAAAATGATCGAGCGCACGCTCAAGGGCGAGGTGGTCGCGCGTGATGCGCTGAAAGACCGCGATAAGCTCAAAAAGCGCGAACGCGAGTTCAAATTCCCGACCCATGTCACCATCGACAACGAAGGCTCGGATATTTACACGATCGTCGAGGTGGATACCCGCGACCGGCCCGGCCTGCTTTATGATCTGACGCGGGCCTTGGCGGCTTCGAACATCTATATCGCCTCTGCGGTGATCGCGACCTATGGCGCGCAGGTGGTCGACACCTTCTATGTCAAGGACATGTTCGGGCTGAAGCTGCATTCCAAATCGCGCCAAGAGGCGCTGGAAAAACGCCTGCGTGAGGCGATCACGCGTGGGGCCGAAAGGGCGGCAGAACAATCATGACACCGATCCGTTTGGTGCGCGGCTTTTTTACGGTGGGCGGCTGGACGATGGCGAGCCGCATCCTTGGCTTCGTGCGCGACGCCTGGATTGCCGCTGTTTTGGGGACCGGGCCTGCCGCGCAGGCCTTCATCGTGGCGTTTTCGCTGCCCAATATGTTTCGTCGCTTCTTTGCAGAAGGCGCGTTCAACACCGCCTTCGTGCCAATGTTTTCCAAAAAGCTGGAAAGCGGCGCCGGGGCGGAGGAGTTTGCGCGCGAGGCAATGGCGGGATTGGCGACGGTCGTGCTGGCCCTGACGCTCGTGGCGCAACTGTTCATGCCCGGTCTTGTCTATCTTATGGCCTCTGGGTTTGAGGGCGAGAAGTTCGATCTGACCGTCGGCTTCTCGCGGATCGCCTTCCCCTATATTTTCTTCATCTCGCTTGCTGCGCTTGCCTCGGGTGTTCTCAATGCCTCCGGGCGTTTTGCGGCGGCGGCGGCGGCGCCGGTGCTTTTGAACCTTACGTTTGTCGCGGCGCTTTGGGCGGTACCGCGGTTTGGGCTCGATCCGGGGCTAGCCATCACGTGGGCGGTTCCTGTGGCTGGGGTGGCGCAGCTTGCGCTCGTTTGGGAGGCGGCGCGGCGCGCGGGTATCCGCCTGATCCCACGCTTGCCGCGGCTTTCGCCCGATATGAAGCGGCTTGCTGCGGTGGCTGCGCCGGCCATGCTTGCGGGCGGGGTGGTGCAGATCAACCTGCTCGTCGGGCGGCAGGTCTCCAGCTATTTCGACGATGCGGTGGCGTGGCTTTATAACGCTGACCGGCTTTATCAATTGCCGCTTGGCGTGGTGGCGATTGCGATTGGTGTGGTGCTGTTGCCGGACCTGTCGCGCCGCTTGCAAAACGGCGATGCCGCAGGCGCGCGGCATAGTTTTAACCGCGCGACCGAGTTTTGCCTTGCCCTCACGCTGCCCGCCGCCGTTGCGCTGGTCGTGATCGCCGAGCCGTTGACGACGGTCTTGTTTGAGCGCGGCCGCTTTGGCCCGGAAGACACGGTGGCGACAGCGTTGGCCGTCGCGGTATATGGCGTGGGGCTGCCCGCTTTCGTGCTGCAAAAGGTGCTGCAACCCTTGTTCTTTGCCCGCGAAGATACCCGCAGCCCGTTCCATTACGCGCTCGTTGCGATGGTGGTGAATGCGGTGCTCGCGGTGGGGTTGGCGTTTCTTTTGGGCTATATCGCCGCCGCGCTGGCCACCACACTCGCCGCTTGGGTGATGGTGGTGCAGTTGTGGCTTGGTAGCCGCGCGATGGGCGAAAGCGTCACGCTGGATGATGGCTTGCGCAAACGCGCGCCGCGCATTGCCGTGGCCTCTGCCGTGATGGGGCTGTGCCTTTGGCTTGGCGATCTGTTCCTTGACCCCGCGCTGCATATGGCAAGCTGGCGCTACTTGGCGCTTGCCGGGCTGATTGGCATTGGGATTGTAAGCTATTTCGGGTCCGGTGCGGTGATTGGCGCATTCCGGCTGAGCGATTTCAAATCGGCGGTGCGGCGGGGCCGGTAACGGCCCCCGCCAATTTTAGCGTTTGCGCAGCTTGCGCAGCAGGTGCCGCCAGCCGCCGGGCGCGACGATGAAGCTGAGCAAAAATCCCACGCCAAAGCCCGCGAATTGCGCGATCCAATCGGGGCGCGCACCGAAAAGCGCGCCAAAGACCAGTTGCAAACCCGCTAGCATCCCAATCAGCGAAAACGCCCGCATCCGGTTTGGATCACCGGGGCCAAGCTTCATCCACAAAAGCCAGGTAAAGGCGCCAATCAGCCCATAAGCGCCCGGATAGCCGCCGATCAAAAAGCCGCTGGTAAAGGGCATAAGCGCATAGACGAGCCCGCCCAAGATCGAAGCCCCCAGAAAGACCGCGGCAACGGCCCAACCGGCAAACACCTCGCCCACGAATTTGCCAATCGCAAGGGTGAACACCACCACAAAGGCCGCATGCGTCAGGCTTGTGTGCACAAAGGCATAGCTGATCAGCGTCGCGAGCGGGCGCACCGACCAATCTTGCACCGCGATCATGCGCCGGAAGCCCTCTGGGTCGAAGCCCAACTGGCCCAAAATTTCATAGCGCCAGCCAATCGCGCTGGTGCCCATAACGCCCGTATTTGCCAGCGCAAAGATGATCTCAGTGACGATCATCGGCGCGACCAGTATCCAAACCACGGTGGGCAGCGGGTTGACTGGTTTTTCGTTATAGCCGTGATGCATTGTCTCTCCCTTCGGGCGCAACATTGCGCCGCGCGCCCTTTAGCGATAAGCGCTGATGGTCCGTATTTCCAGCCCGGAGCCCTATCATGACTGCCAAAGCCCTAGAAACTCCCGAAGATATCAACGCCAAGTTCACGCCGCGCATTTTTTCCGGCATCCAGCCCTCGGGCAACTTGACGCTGGGCAACTATTTGGGGGCGCTGAAGCGTTTTGCACAAAAGCAAGATGAGGGGATCGAGACGATCTATTGCTTGGTCGATCTGCATGCGATCACGGTGTGGCAAGACCCGGAAGCCTTGAAGCGGCAAACGCGTGAAGCGGCGGCAGGGTTCTTGGCCTCGGGCATCGACCCGTCGCGCTCGATCTTGTTCAACCAAAGCCAAGTGTCGGCCCATGCAGAGCTGGGCTGGGCTCTCAACTGTGTCGCGCGGATGGGCTGGATGAACCGCATGACGCAGTGGAAGGACAAGGCGGGCAAAAATGCCGAGAAGCAGTCGCTTGGCCTGTTTGCTTACCCCTCGCTGATGGCGGCGGACATTCTGGTTTACCACGCGACGATGGTGCCGGTGGGCGAGGACCAAAAGCAGCATGTGGAGCTGACGCGCGACATCGCCGCGAAGTTCAACCATGACTATGGGGTCGATTTCTTCCCCGCGCCGCTGCCGCTGATCGAAGGGGCCGCCACGCGGGTGATGAGCCTGCGCGATGGTTCGAAGAAAATGTCGAAATCGGACCCGTCGGATGCAAGCCGGATTAACCTCACGGATGATGCCGATACGATCGCCAAGAAGTTCCGCAAGGCGGTGACCGATCCCGAGCCGCTGCCGGAAACGGTGGAGGGGCTTGAGGGCCGGGCCGAGGCGCGCAACCTTGTGAACATCTATGCGGCGCTCGCCGATATGACGCCCGCGCAAGTGCTGGGCGAATTCGGCGGGCAGGGCTTTGGGGCCTTCAAACCAGCTTTGGCCGATTTGGCGGTTTCGAAATTGGAGCCGATCAGCACGGAAATGAGCCGCTTGATGAACGACCCTGCCGAGATCGACCGGATCTTGGGCGAAGGCGCGGCGAAGGCCGATGAGATTGCGCAGCCGATCTTGGCGAAAACGCTGGAGATCATGGGGATGATCCGCTCGCGCTGAGCCAAAGGCCGTGGGCGCTGCCCCCGGACCCCCGGGACATTTCGACAAAGTCGAAGGTAAGATTTGGCGGCCCCTAGAGCGATCTGGGGGCCGCTTTCAATTCGGCGCGCGGATAAAGCCGCCCCATCGCCACGCCGCGCGTGGCGTTGAGCACCATCAGCGCTGCCCAAAGCCCGTGGTTGCCAAAGGTGGGGACCAGCACGAAAAGCGCGGCAATATAGACCGCGACGGAAAAGATCATCGCATTGCGCATCTCGCGCGTAAGTGTGGCGCCGATGAAGATGCCGTCAAACATCCATGAGGCAATGCCAATCAGCGGTGCCGCGATGAGCCAAGGCAGGAAATCTCGCGCGACCTCGCGCACCATCGGGGCCGTGGTCATGAGGTCAATGATTGGTCCGCCAAAGAGCGTGAACACCACCCCAAGCGCCACTGCGCCCGCGACACCCCATTGCGCCGAAACGATGGCGGCGCGTCGCAGCCGTGCGGGGGCCCGTGCGCCCACGGCTTGGCCGACAAGGCTTTCAGCGGCGAAGGCAAAGCCATCCAGCGCGAAGGCGGTGATTTGCAAAAACTGCAACAGCACCTGATTGGCGGCGAGTTTCACATCCCCTTGCCCCGCGCCAAGGAACAAGAAGGTGGTGAAGCTGCCTTGCAAGATCACCGAACGGATCATGATATCGGTATTGACGCGTGCCATTTGTTTGAGCGGCGCGGCTGAGAAGAGCGCAGCCCGGCTAAGCCCTGCAGCAAAAGTCGTGCGGGTGAGCCACAAAGCCAAGGCCAGCCCGGCGAGTTCTGAGATCAAGGTGGCCCCAGCGACGCCTTGCACGCCCCAGCCAAAGCCCAACACAAACAGCAGATCGAGCCCGACATTCAGCCCGTTCATCGCCACTTGCAACAGCAGCACCGCGCGGGTGCGTTCCAGCGCGATTAGCCAGCCGGTGAAGGCGTAAAGTGCAATGGTGGCGGGGGCGCCCCAGATGCGGATGGCTAGATATTGCCGCGCCAAAGCTTCCACCTCTTCTGAGGCGGGGGCGATCTGGAAGGCAGCCCAGAAAAGGGGCAGTTGCAAGGCGATCAGCCCGAGCCCTGCCGCCCCGGCGATAAGAAGCGCGCGCAACAGCCCGGCGGCGACCTCTTGGGCATCTCCCTCGCCCTTGGCCTGGGCGACAAGCCCGGTGGTGCCCATGCGCAAAAAGCCAAAAATCCAATAGACCGAGGCGAGGATCACCGCGCCAATCCCGACCGCGCCAATAGGTGCCGCCGCCCCCATTTGGCCGACAACGCCGGTATCCACCGCGCCCAGTAGGGGAACGGTGGCGTTGGAGATCACGATCGGGGCAGCGATTTTTAAAACGCGGCGGTGGGTAACCTCAGACATCCGCGCTGCGGTCCGGCATCAGAAAATGCCCTGTGGCTTGGGCAAACAGCTTGGCGCGATTGTCTTGCCACGCCTCCACATGCACGGAGGCATAGCGCCGCCCGGAGCGATTTACCCGCGCGCGGGCATAGGCATCGCGCGGCAGGCCGGAGCGCAGATAATCCACAGTGAAGTCAATGGTTTTGGGCAGGCGCGGCAGTACCGGATCGGGCGCGGTCAGATCAATCCGCCCCGCTTCGATATCTTCCCAAAGCGTGGACCAGCTCAGTTCCATAATCGCGGCCACTTCCATGAACGCCGCTGTCACACCGCCATGCAGCGCGGGCAGCAATGGGTTGCCGATCAGCTTGTTGTCATAGTTCAAAACGGCGGTCAGTTCATCGCCGCGGCGTTCAAACTCAATGCCCAAAAAGCGGATATAGGGCACGCCAGAGACCAGCGCGCGCAAAGCGGCATCGCGGCGTTGTTTGACCACTTGAACGGGTTCGGGTTTCGGGCGGCTCATTGCGCACCCCCTTTCGGGCGTTCGACGGTAAAAGCCCCGGTTGCGGTGGCCACGGGCAGCCCATCTTCTTCATCATGTGCGGTGGCACGCAAAAAGGCGACGGTGCGGGTCATGTGATAGACCTCTGCGCGCGCGGTAATACGCTGGCGGGGCGTCGCGGCGCGCATATAGTCGATCCGCAGATCAATCGTCGCTGTGCCTGCGGGCGTTTCTGGGTGGCTGATCACGGCCGCGCCACAGCAGGTATCCATCAGTGCGGAAACTGCGCCGCCATGAATCACCCCGGTGCGCGGATCGCCGACCAATTCCTCGCGCCACGGCATCGACAGCACGGCTTTGCCGTCGCCAAGGGATTCAAACCGCATTTCCAGCGCCTGCGCATGCGGGATCGCCTCGATGAATTGCCGCGCCAAAGTGAGTTTATCCGCGCTCATGCTGCCCTCCGTTTGGCAAACGATGCCGCGACGGCGCGCCAAGCGCAAGCGGATGGGGAGTTGAAGCAGCCTGTCCCAAGCGTTAGCTTCCGCGCAGACAGTCTGGATCGCCCAGGGGAGGGGGGAGACCATGGCAGATGTGCTAAGCTTTAAGGAGATGTGCGCGCGCTTCGATGTGACGCCGCGCACCTTGCGTTACTACGAATATATCGAGCTGCTTTCGCCGCAAAAGGAGGGGCGGGCGCGGTTTTATGGGCCCCGCGAAGTGGCGCGGATGACGCTGATTTTGCGCGGGCGGCGCTTTGGGTTCAGCCTTGAGGAATTGCGCCAATGGCTGCTGATCTATGATCACCAAGGCACCGAGGCGCAAAACCGCGCTTGGATCGAATTGGCGGATCGCCAGCTAGGCGTGCTGACAGGCCAACTCGACGATCTTCAAGCTGCGATCACCGATTTGCGGCAATTGCGCGACGATGTCGCGGAAACGCTTAAGGATTAGAAAGAGATACGATTGCGTAGGGCGCGGGCGCTTTCGATCGCCCGCCGCGACGGTATGACAATGGATCGTAACGGTTTTTCCATTTTCCTGCTGTTTTCTTCCTGACATTACGTCAACGTCACTGTGACGCGACGTTACGGTGACGCGAACGTCAACTTCAAATGTAATATGGGCTCGGAAAATTCATCCGCCGCCCTACATTACCCTAAGGAAAGCATGGGGCGGCACGATGAGTGACGAACTGATGACGATCCGCGAGATGTGCGACGCCTTTGAGGTGACGCCGCGCACCTTGCGGTTCTACGAGGCGAAAGAGTTGCTGTTTCCGCAACGTGAGGGGCAGAAGCGGCTGTTTACTCGGCGTGACCGGGCGCGGTTGAAGCTGATTTTGCGTGGCAAGCGCTTTGGCTTCAGCCTTGAGGATATTCGCCAGCTTCTGGACCTCTACGACATGGGGGACCAGCAGCGCACGCAATTGGCCGAGACGCTGAAATTGGCGCGTCAACGGCTGGAGGAGATGGAGCGCCAGCGCGACGAACTCGGTCAGGCGATCGACGAGTTGGCGAAGCAGATTGCTTGGGGCGAGGAGAAGCTGGCCAATTCGGCCGAGTGATCCTGTCCCCGGGTCGGGAGAAGGGAGAGGATCATGACGAGTTACACCGCCAATGTGCGCGATATGCAATTCGTGCTGCATGAATTGCTGAAAGTGGCCGAGCAAGATGTGCCGGGCTATGCGGATATGGAGCGCGATTTCACCGAGGCTGTGCTTGATGCTGCGGGCAAGGTCTCGTCTGAGGTGCTGGCCCCGCTGAACGCGGTTGGCGATCACGAGGGCTGCGTGCTGGAAAATGGCGCTGTGCGCACCCCCAAAGGCTTTGATGCTGCCTTTGCCGCGATGAAAGAGGGCGGCTGGACCGCGCTCGATTGCAACCCGGAATATGGCGGGCAGGGCATGCCCTATGTGCTCAACTGCGCGGTGGGGGAGATGTTTGTGTCTTCCAACATGGCGTTCAACATGTATCAGGGGCTGACGCATGGCGCGGTCTCGGCGATTGAGGCGCATGGGACCGAAGAACAGAAAGCGACCTTCCTGCCGAAGATGATCGCTTGCGACTGGACCGGGACCATGAACCTGACCGAGCCGCATTGCGGCACCGATCTGGGGCTTTTACGCACCAAGGCCGAGCCGCAGGAAGATGGCAGCTACAGCATCACCGGCACCAAGATTTTCATCTCGGCGGGCGAGCACGATCTGGCCGAGAATATCATCCACCTTGTGCTGGCCAAAGCGCCGGGCGGGGGCGAGGGCACGAAGGGGATTTCGCTTTTCATCGTGCCGAAATTCCTTGTGAACGCGGATGGCAGCTTGGGCGCGCGCAATGCAGTGAGCGCGGGCAAGGTGGAGCATAAAATGGGCATCCACGGCTCTGCCACCTGCGTGATGAACTACGATGGCGCGACGGGCTACCTGTTGGGCGATCTGCACAAAGGCATGCGCGCGATGTTCACGATGATGAACGAAGCCCGGCTGGGCGTGGGCTTGCAAGGCTATGCGGTGGCCGAGGCGGCCTATCAAAATGCGGTCGCTTACGCCAAAGACCGGCTTCAAGGCCGCGCTGTGACCGGGGCGGAAAATCCGGGGGGCGCTGCCGATCCGCTGATTGTGCACCCCGATATTCGTCGCAGCTTGATGGATCAAAAAAGTTTCCTCGAAGGGGCACGGGCCTTCACCTATTGGGGGGCGACGCTGATCGACCGCGCGCATCTGATGCAAGATCACGAGGCCGAGGGGCTGATTTCGCTGATGACCCCGGTGATCAAAGGGTTCCTGACCGACAAAGGCTTTGAAGCCTGCGTGCAGGCCCAGCAGGTCTGGGGCGGGCATGGCTATATTGAAGAACAGGGCATGAGCCAGTTCACCCGCGATGCGCGGATCACGATGATCTATGAAGGCGCAAACGGGGTGCAGGCGCTTGACCTTGTGGGCCGCAAGCTCGCCGCCGATGGGGGCAAGCCCTTGATGGCGTTCTTTGAAATGGTGAAGGCCGAATGCAAAGCGCATGAGGGTGATGCGCGGATGACACCCTTCACCGAGGCGCTGAAGGTGGCTTCAAAGCAGCTGCAAACGGCGGGGATGTTCTTCATGCAAAACGGCATGAAAAACCCCAATGCGGCGCTCTCTGGCAGCTATGACTTCATGCATATGATGGGGCATGTCTGCCTTGGGCTCATGTGGACCCGGATGGCCAAGGCCGCCTATACCGCACTTGATGGTGGCGCGACGGATACCGCGTTTTACGAGGGCAAGATTGCCACCGGGCGCTATTACATGGCGCGGCAATTGCCGGCTTGTTCCATGCATTTGACGCGGATCGAAAGCGGGGCCGACCCGGTGATGGCGCTCTCGGCGGATCAGTTCTAAGATCCCGGAAGTTCGGAAAAGGGGGCCGCTCTGGCCCCCTTTTTGTTGCGCTCCGGTTCTTGTTTCGCGACTTGATGGTATTGGGTTTTCTCTGGCCTTCGGCGCGCCGCCCCCTTACCTTTGACGCAAAGCAAGGACCGCCCAATGCCCAAACGCCTGCGCCTGACGCGCCGCTTTCCGGTGGCGATGACCAATGACGCCTATCGCAGCCTGCACCGCTTTGCGGCGGAGGCCGAGATCACGCCCGACGAGGCGCTTTGCTTCTTGTTTGAGCATTTCAATTCGGTCACCAATGCCGAAAACCTGACCGCGCGGCTGCGGCTCTTTAAGGCCGAATTGCCGGATCGAAAGGCGTAAGCGCCCCTTTTTGCTTGGCATCTGTCCGCGAAGCCCCATCATCTGCCTTGCCTGCTGCGTGACGTTGCGCCACGAGGCTTGCTTGCCCCTTACGCGCACGTCAATTCGTTGCAATATGGTGGGGATCAAGCGGCGCGCGTGACGTGCCCTGACAGGATACCGGCCCGACCGGGTCAGAGGAGGAGCAATGACCGAAGCCTATATCTATGACGCCTGCCGCACCCCGCGGGGCAAAGGCCGCCGCGATGGCAGCTTGCACGAGGTGACCTCGCTCGCGCTGTCGGCGCGGCTTCTGAATGCGGTGAAGGAACGCAATGGTCTGTCGGGCCATGCGGTTGAAGATGTGATTTGGGGCAATGTCACGCAGGTGGGCGAGCAGGGCGGCTGCTTGGCGCGCTCTGCGGTGCTGATGTCTGGCTTGGATGAAGCGATCCCGGGGCTCTCGATCAACCGGTTTTGCGCCTCTGGCATGGAGGCGGTGAACTTGGCCGCGAACCAAGTGAAGGGTGGGGCGGGCCAAGCCTATATCGCGGGCGGTGTTGAGATGATGGGCCGCGTCGCGATGGGCTCGGACGGGGCTGCGATTGCCGTGGACCCGGCGCTTGCGCTGAAAACCTATTTTGTGCCGCAGGGCATTTCGGCCGATCTGATCGCCACCGAATACGGTTTTAGCCGCGAAGACGCGGATGCTTTGGCGGTGGAAAGTCAGCGCCGCGCGGCGGAAGCTTGGGCCGAAAACCGCTTTGGCAAATCCATCGTTCCGGTGCTGGATCAAAACGGGCTGACGATCTTGGGCCATGATGAATTCATGCGGCCCGGCACGACGATGGAAGACCTCGGCAAGCTCAAGGCCAGCTTCAAAGATATGGGCGAGGTGATGCCCGGCTTTGATAAGGTCGCGCTGCTCAAATACCCGCATCTGGAAAAGATTGAACACATCCACCATGCGGGGAACTCCTCGGGGATTGTGGATGGCGCTGCGGCGGTGCTGGTGGGCTCCAAAGAGTTTGGCATTGCGCATGGGCTCAAGCCCCGCGCGCGCATTCGCGCCACCGCGAAAATTGGCACCGACCCCACCATCATGCTGACCGGCCCGGTGCCGGTGACCGAAAAGATCCTGCGCGACAGCGGGATGGCGATTGGTGACATCGACCTGTTTGAGGTGAACGAGGCCTTCGCCGCAGTGGTGCTGCGCTTCATGCAGGCGTTCAACGTCAGCCCCGATAAGGTCAACGTCAACGGCGGCGCGATGGCGATGGGCCACCCGCTGGGCGCGACCGGCGCGATTATCATCGGCACGCTGCTCGATGAACTGGAGCGGCGCGATCTATCGACCGGCCTTGCCACGCTTTGCATCGCATCCGGCATGGGTGCAGCCACCATCATCGAACGGGTCTGAGGGAGGAAACCATGACCGATTTCACCTATGACCTTGGCGCCGATGGCGTGGCGACCATCACTTGGGATGTGGTCGCCAAGTCGATGAATGTGATGAGCACGGAAGGTTTGATCCTGCTTGATCAGTTGATTGATCAAGCCTTGGCGGATGAAGCTTGCAAGGGCGTGATCATCACCTCGGCCAAGAAAGATTTCGCGGGCGGAATGGATCTCAACGTCATCGCGCAAATGCGCGCGGGTGGCGCGCAGGCGATGTTCGACGGCGTGATGCAATTGCATGGTGTGCTGCGCAAGATCGAACGTGCGGGGATGGACCCGAAAACGCTCAAAGGTGGCAAGCCGATTGTGACGGTGCTGCCGGGCACGGCGCTGGGCATTGGGTTGGAACTGCCGCTCGCCACGCATCGAATCTTTGCGGCGGATAATCCGAAGGCCAAGATTGGCCTGCCCGAGATTATGGTGGGCATCTTCCCCGGCGGTGGCGGCACCACGCGGTTGGTGCGCAAAATGGGGGCAATGGCCGCCGCGCCCTTCTTGCTGGAAGGCAAGCTTTCCAACCCGAAAGCGGCGAAAGCGGCCGGGCTGATTGACGAGGTCTGCGAAGACCCGATGGCCGCCGCGCGAGACTGGGTTTTGAGCGCGAAAGACGGCGATCTGGTCAAACCGTGGGATGCCAAGGGGTATAAAATGCCCGGCGGCGCGCCCTATCACCCGGCGGGGTTCATGACCTTCTTGGGCGCCTCAGCGATGGTGCATGGCAAGACGATGGGGGTTTACCCCGCTGCCAAGGCGCTTTTGTCGGCTGTCTATGAAGGGGCGCTTGTGCCCTTTGATACCGCGCTCAAGATCGAGGCGCGTTGGTTCACCAATCTGCTGTTGAACCCGTCGTCTTCGGCGATGATCCGCTCGCTTTTCATCAACAAAGAAGCGCTCGAAAAAGGCGCGAACCGCCCGCAGGTCGAGGATCAATCGGTCAATAAAGTCGGCATTTTGGGCGCGGGCATGATGGGCGCGGGGATCGCCTATGTCTCTGCCAATGCGGGCATTGAAGTGGTACTGATCGACGCCAGCCAAGAGGCCGCGGATCGTGGCAAAAGCTATTCGACCGGCATCCTCGACAAGGGCATCCAACGCAAGAAGGTGACGGAAGAGAAGAAGGCCGAGGTGCTGGCTCGCATCACCGCCACCACCGATTATGCCGCGCTTGAAGGCTGCGATCTGATCGTCGAAGCGGTGTTTGAAGATCCGGGCGTGAAGGCCGAAGTCACCGCCAAAGCGGAAGCCGTGATCCCCGAAACGGCGATCTTTGCGACCAATACCTCCACCTTGCCGATCTCACACCTTGCGAAAGCCTCCAAACGCCCTGAGCAATTCATCGGCATCCACTTCTTCTCGCCCGTCGATAAGATGCTCTTGGTCGAGATCATCAAGGGCGCGCAAACGGGTGATGTCGCTGTGGCGAAGGCGCTCGATTTCGTCCGCGCCATTCGCAAAACGCCGATCGTTGTGAATGACGCGCGCTTCTTCTACGCCAACCGCTGCATCATCCCCTATATCAATGAGGGCATCCGAATGGTGGCCGAGGGGGTGAACCCGGTGTTGGTGGAAAACGCCGCGAAGCTGGTGGGGATGCCGCTCGGCCCGCTGCAATTGGTCGATGAAACCTCGATTGATTTGGGTGTGAAAATCGCCAAAGCCACCAAAGCGGCGATGGGCGATGCCTATCCCGATGGCGCGGTGGATGAGGTGGTGTTCTGGATGGCCGATCAGGGCCGCTTGGGCAAAAAGGCCGATGCGGGTTTTTACAGCTACGCGGGTGGTAAGCGCGCGGGGCTGTGGGCAGGCTTGGCCGATCAATACCCCCGTGCCGAGGAGCAGCCCGAATTGACCGAGGTGCAGCACCGTTTGCTGATGGCGCAGGTGCTCGAAGCCGTGCGGGCCTTTGAACAAGGCGTGCTGACCGATATTCGCGAAGGCGATGTCGGCGCGATCTTGGGCTGGGGGTTCGCGCCGTGGTCGGGCGGGCCGTTTGCCTGGCTTGATATCATTGGCGCGCCCCGCGCGGTGGAAATCTGCGAGGCGCTTGAAGCAGCCTATGGCCCGCGCTTCAATGCGCCCGCGCTTTTGCGCGACATTGTCGAGAAGGGTGACAGTTTCTATGCGCGCTTCGGTGGCGGGCAGGCGGCGGCAGCGGCCTAACCTTTTGAAACGGCTGAAAGGGGCGGTGCTGCGGGCGCCGCCCCTTTTCCTTTGCGCCCCCGCAGCCTAGCTTGTGGGCAAAGGAGACCTCTCATGACCAATCCGCTTTTGGCGCCGGGCAAAGGCCCTTTCGCGCTGCCTGATTTCGCCAATATCACCGATGATGATTTTGCCCCCGCCTTTGAGGCGGCGCTTTCCGAGGCGCGTGTGAATATCGCCGCGATTGCCGAAAACCCTGATGCACCCAGCTTTGCCAACACCATCGATGCGATGGAACTGGCCGAGGCGACGCTAGACCGGGTCGCGGGCGTTTTTTACAACCTCTCGGGCGCGGATAGCACGCCTGCGCGCGAGGCATTGATGCGCGATCTGGCGCCAAAGATGGCGGCCTTCGCTTCTGAGGTCACGATGAACCGGCCGCTGTTTGCGCGGATCGAGGCGCTTTGGAACGCGCGCGAAACGCTGGAGCTAACAAGCGAGCAGGCACGTGTGTTGGAGCTTTACTACAAGATGTTCATCCGCTCTGGTGCGGCGCTGGAAGGGGCCGAGGCCGAGCGGATGACCGCGATTAAAGCGCGGTTGGCGGTGCTGTCGACCCAGTTTTCGCAAAACCTTCTGGCGGATGAGCGGGATTGGTTCCGCACCTTGGCTGAAGACGAGTTGGAAGGTCTGCCAGACTTCGTGGTTGAGGCAGCAAAAGCGGCGGGCGCGGAACGCGGCCAATCTGGCCCGGTGCTGACGCTGTCACGCTCGCTCATCGTGCCGTTTTTGCAATTCTCGCCACGCCGCGATTTGCGCGAGATCGCTTATGAGGCTTGGACTGCTCGGGGCGCGAATGGCGGTGAAACCGATAACCGCGCGATTGCGGCCGAAATTCTGGCGCTGCGCGAGGAGCGCGCGAAGCTTTTGGGGTACGAGAGTTTCGCGGCCTATAAGCTGGAACCTGAAATGGCGAAGGAACCAGCCCAAGTGCGCGAGTTGTTGATGCGCGTTTGGGAGCCCGCCAAGGCGGCGGCAGAGGCCGATGCCACCAAACTGACCGAGATGCTGCAAGAAGATGGTCTCAACGGCGATCTGGAGGCATGGGATTGGCGTTATTATTCCGAAAAGCGCCGGGTGGCCGAGCATGATTTTGATGAAGCGGCGCTGAAGCCTTACCTCTCGCTTGAGGCGATGCTGAACGCGGTGTTTGACACTGCCAACCGGCTGTTCGGGCTTGAATTCAAACCGCTCGACGGCCCCTTCTACCACCCTGATGTGCGCGGTTGGGAGGTCACGCGCGGCGGCAAACATATCGCGGTCTTCTTGGGGGATTACTTCGCCCGCGCTTCCAAACGCTCCGGCGCGTGGTGTTCGGCGATGCGCTCACAATCCAAGCTTGGGGGCGAGACGCGGCCCATCGTGGTCAATGTGTGCAACTTTGCCAAAGGGGACCCTTGCCTTTTGAGCTATGATGATGCGCGGACGCTTTTCCATGAATTTGGCCATGCCCTGCATCAGATGCTGTCGGATGTGACCTATCAATTCGTCTCTGGTACGTCTGTCGCGCGCGATTTCGTGGAACTGCCAAGCCAGCTTTATGAACATTGGATGGAAGTGCCCGAAGTGCTGCAAAAGCATGCGCGCCATTGGCAAACTGGCGCGGCGATGCCCGAAGCTTTGTTGCAAAAGCTGCTTGCCGCCAGCACCTATGATCAAGGATTTGCGACGGTGGAATTCATCGCCTCGGCGTTGGTGGACCTTGCCTTCCATGAAGGCGCAGCCCCCAAAGACCCGATGGCGAAGCAGGCGGAGGTTCTGGCCGAGATTGGCCTGCCCAAGGCCATTCGGATGCGCCACGCCACCCCGCATTTTGGGCACGTCTTCTCAGGCGACGGCTATTCCTCGGGCTACTACAGCTACATGTGGTCAGAGGTGATGGATGCTGACGCTTTTGCCGCGTTTGAAGAAGCGGGCAGCCCGTTTGATGAAGCCACGGCGAAGCGGCTGGAAGAGTGCATTCTTTCCGTTGGCGGCTCTGTGCCCGCCGATGCGGCTTGGATGGCGTTTCGCGGCAAAAAGCCCGGCGTTGAGCCGCTACTGAAGGGGCGCGGGCTTTTGGATGTCGCCTAAAGCGGCTTAACGATCTGGGCGCGGGGTGAGGGCAAAAACCAGCCCCGCGGCCACTGCCAAGGTTGCGGCAGGATGATCGGCGATAAGCTTCGGGATCGTTTGTAAAGCGGTCTCGGCCAACGCTGATTGCAGGGCAGCGGACCGGGCGGCCTCGGCGCGCGCCTTGGCTCGCGCGTCAAGAACCGCCGTCACCGCCCACACAACCAACACGGCCAATAGAGCCAAGCCCGCCAAAACAAGGGCGGACAAGGCCGGGCCAATCAGCGGCATCAGCGCAAACCAAAGCGCCACTGCTGCCGCCACATAGGCCGTAAGACCAAAAATCGCGATCAGCCCAGTGCCAATCGCGGCGCGGCGCGCCTTGGCCACGGGCGGGGCAAACCCGCCCATCAGCGCGCCCAGAAGTTCGGGGGCTAGCTGTGCCAATTCGCGCATGATCTTAGCGCTTCATCAAAAGGGCTGCGAGAAAGCCGACACCTGCGGCTACACCAAGCGCAGCCATCGGGTTGGCGCGCACGCGGTCCTCGACCGCGCCTTCGGCATCAAGGAACCGCTCGCGCGCGATTTCGGCAGCTTTTGCGGACCGGTCGGCCAATTCGGCGCGCAACTCTTGCGCCTGTTCGGCCAATTTCTCGCCGCGCGTCGCGCCATAGTCGCGCGCGCTACGGCTCAACTCGGCCAGTTCGGCGCTGAGCTTTTCGATTTGCTCTTCAAGCTTCGCGACCTCGGCGGGAACCTTGCCATTCGATTTGGAAAGGGGTTGGGCGCTGGCCATGAAAGCCTCCTGTCTTTGGTTGCGGTTGTCGGATCAACGCAAACCAAGCCGGGAGAGTTCCCCTTAGCCGTGCCAGACATCCATGTGGATGATCACATCCGCTTGCGGATGGGCGTCCAAAATCGCGCGTTTGAGGCTTTTGGCAATCGCATGTGCGGCCTCTAGGCTTTGCTCGCCATCAAGTTCGATATGCAGTTGCACAAAGAGTTTTGCGCCTGCGGTGCGGGTCTTGAGGTCATGGAACCCCCGCACACCGGGCCAGATTTCTGCGATCTCGGCAATGCTCTTTACAATGCTGTCGGGTGCTGCGCGGTCCATCAGTGCGTGCCAGCTTGCGACAAAGATCTTGGACGCGCCACGCAGCATGATCGCGGCGGCAATGATCGCAATCACGCTGTCGGCGCGGGTCCAGCCAAAGCGGGCCGAAAGCCAAAGCGCGAGCATCGCCCCCAAGGTGGGCAGCAAATCGCCCACGTAATGCAGCATATCCGCCGCCACGACCTTGTTGCCGGTGCGCGCGGCCACCCGGCGTTGCCAAAGAACGAGTGCGGCCGTCAGCAGTGCCGAAAGCGCCATAACGGCAATGCCAGCGCCTTCATCCGCAAGGACGGGCGGGGTGGTGGCAATCAACCGCTCCACCCCAGTCCACAGGATCGCGGCACCAGAAGCGGCTACGAAAATGGCTTGGCCAAGCGAGACCAGATCTTCAACCGAGGTATGGCCAAAGGAATGGTCTTCATCGGCGGGGCGGGCGGCATAGACAATCGCGATCAGCCCCGCCGCAGAGATCAGCAGATCAAGCGCCGAATCCGCCAAAGAGGCCGCGATGGACAGCGCCCCCGTTGCCCAAAGCGCCCAGAGCTTGAGCCCAACCAAAACCGCCGCGACAGAGACAGAGGCCGCCCCAGCAGACAAGTTCAGTTTTTGCGAGGGCGTAGAATAGGGCATGGCACGATTCGGCTGGCTGGCGTGGGAGCCCTGCCTAGCTCAAGCGCGCTGCTTAGTCACGGATTTCATCGGGGGTAACGCCCCAGATTTTCTCCTTGGGCACCCAACCATCGGCATCGCCTGCCAAAATCTCACACCAATCGCGGTTGCAATCGCCGAGCCGGGCAATGGCCCCCATCTCCGCCAGTGCGACCACCGGGGCACGGGTATCGGCACGGGCATGCAATTCGGTCATGTCATCCTCGACAATCACCGTGCGCACGCCCGACAGCAGCGAGTAATGCACCCAGCCGCCTGCCCCATCACGGTCTTCCACGCGGCGCCAGTGGCCGAATTCGGCGGTGATCCGAAGCGGCATGCCCGCATGTTTGAACACCCAATCAATACGATGCGAGAGCGAGGGACCGCGCCGGGCATTC
Source organism: Rhodobacter aestuarii (assembly GCF_900156655.1). Taxonomy (GTDB): domain Bacteria; phylum Pseudomonadota; class Alphaproteobacteria; order Rhodobacterales; family Rhodobacteraceae; genus Rhodobacter; species Rhodobacter aestuarii. Next base: position 187,518 of record NZ_FTOG01000007.1, read on the forward strand.
CCCTCATCCCCCTTGAGCGAGACAAAGCGCGGCAGCGGCAAATTGGTGACTGGACCGCGGTCGGGTTGCGGGGAAACTTTCACTTCAGGCAGGGCATCACTGTCTTGTGCCATAGCGGGCGCCCCCGAAAGCCCCGCCAGTATAAGCAGCAAACAGGCGAAACCTGCCTTTTGCCTGCGCATCCGCGCAAGCGGCGCGCAAGAAAATTGCGCCAAAAGTCCAAAAAGCGTCATTTCTGCTCTCTCCGGGCCTTGTAACTTGCCCCTTTGGCGGTCAATTTGCACCCAAGTCAGACGCATTGGAAGAGAGGAGAGCCAACCATGCCCGCACCGCGGCTGAGTGTTGTCGTGACGCGACGGTTGCCCGAAGTCGTCGAGACCCGGATGAAAGAACTGTTCGACGTTGAACTGCGCGAAACCGATGCGCGGATGACGCGCGAAGAATTGGTGGCTGCGATGCATGATGCCGATGTGCTCGTGCCAACGCTGACCGATCATATTGATGCCAATATGCTCGCGCAGGCGGGCGACCGGTTGCGGCTGATTGCCAATTTCGGGGCCGGGGTGGACCATATTGACGTCGCCTCTGCGCGTTCGCGTAACGTGCTGGTCTCAAACACGCCGGGGGTGGTGACGGAGGACACCGCCGATATGGTGATGTCATTGATCCTTGGCGTGACGCGGCGCGTGCCCGAGGGGTTGGCGTTGATTAACCGAGGCGAGTGGCAGGGCTTTTCGCCCACCGCGCTTTTGGGCGGCCGCATCGGCGGGCGTCGGCTCGGCATCATCGGGATGGGCCGGATCGGTCAGGCGGTGGCGCGGCGCGCGGCGGCCTTTGGGATGCAAATCCACTACCACAACCGCCGCCGTTTGCGCCCCGAGACCGAGGCAGAGTTGCAGGCGACCTATTGGGAAAGCCTTGACCAGATGGTCGCGCGGATGGATGTGATCTCGGTCAACTGCCCGCATACGCCCTCGACCTTCCACCTGCTGAACGCGCGGCGGTTGAAGCTGATGAAGCCCACAGCCGTGATCGTGAACACTTCGCGTGGCGAAGTGATCGACGAAAATGCGCTGACGCGGGCGTTGAAAGCGGGGGAATTGGCGGGGGCCGGGCTTGATGTGTTTGAGCACGGGACCGAGTTCAACCCGGTGCTGCGCGAAATGCCCAATGTCGTTCTTTTGCCGCATATGGGGTCTGCCACGATCGAGGGGCGGATTGAGATGGGCGAGAAAGTGATCTTGAACATCAAGACCTTCGCCGATGGCCACCGCCCCCCGGATTTGGTTGTGCCGGGTGTTCTTTGAAGCCTTCCCCCGAATGAACTGAAAACGGCGGTCCCGAGGGGCCGCCGTTTTCAGTTCATGATCTTTCTGGCTTTTACATCCGCACCTGCACGGCACCGCCGCCTTGCCCCTGCGTACTCACAGCTGCCAAAGATGCGTTGGAATAGCTGTTCTCGGCATTGGCCTCGGCCATGCGTTGTTCCATCTTTTGCGCAAGGTTGACACGGGAGTTGGCCTTCGCCTCTGCATTCGAGGCTTCGATGCTTTGCTCGGTGATGCTGCGCTGCTTGGCCAACTGCTCGGTGACATCGGGGCGGGTTTGCGACAGGTCCACCTTGCCCAACTCGGTCGACTGGGCGATCATGTCGGTCAGTTCCGTGATCGTTGCCCCCGGTTCGCCTCCCGCCTGCTGCTTGCGGATTTGCTCGACCGGGGTCGGCTCGCGCTGCTTCATTTCCGCAAGGTTTTCGGCGCCGATCTCTTTGCTCATCGCCAAAGCGCCGGTTTTTTGCGTTTTCGCCTCGGCTGCAGCTTTCACAAGCGTTTCGGCGGCGGCGTTGGTGGGCAGGGAACGCCCCGTGCGCGCAACCTCGGTGGGCGTGCTGCGCTTGCTCGCCGAACTTTCAGCGGTTTGCGCGTTTCCGCCTGCGGCCATAGCGGCAGCGGGGGTGGCACGGCGGGCCATCGCGGCACTTACCGAGGTGGCGGCGGAAGAGCTGGAAATCTGTCCATCGAAGGGCATGGCAAACTCGCTACGCAAGCGTGGGCTAATGTTTCGCCTTCCTTCTTACCGTAACTGTGCCCTCGTTTCACGCGAGAGCTTGCGAGTTGGTAAATTGCAGAGGTCGAGCGTGCGGTTGCGTCAGAGCGTCAGCCGGATGCTATGACCCCGTTGCGCCTCATGGCCCACCACGGCCAAAGAGAAGGTGGAATAGGCGCCCTGCGTCACGCTCATCCCGGTCATTTGCGACATCAGCGCCTCCATCGCATCGCGGCCCCGGCTCATTTCGGAAACACCAGCGGCCACAGAATCCACCGGGTTTGCGGCGGTGGCGATGCTTTCCAAAATCGCTTCGCGGCGGTTTGCATCAACGCGCATTTCTGCAAGACGGCGGGCATCAGATTCGGTGGCGCCACTGTCTGCATCGAACAAGCTGCTCAAGTCGATGACCGTGTCATTGCCGTCTTGTGTGGCGGCGCCAGCTTCAACAAGGCGACCAAGCAGCGCTTCCAGAACCGACTGGGCATTGGCATTTGTGACATGCGATTGCGCGTTCTCTAGGCCAGCTTGCGCGGCGCTTGAGCCTTGACCCGCAGTGTTTTTGGATTGCGATGCGTTGGTCTGCGCGGCCGAGGAAGCCGCGTTTTGTTGCGCCCCGGCCAGAGCGGCAGTGGTGTCGCTCGTCTCAGTCTGCGCATTGGGGAGCGCATTGGTGCCGCTCTCTGCACCGCTTTGCCCCGACAACATTGATTCGACCGCCAAACCCACTTGGCCAAGCCCCTCGGTTTGCGGGGCCGGGGCCGCGGGTTCGGTCGCCGCAGTCGGGGTTGTCTTTGCCGGGCTTTGTGAAGACGCCGATGATTGGGAGGATTGGCTTTGGCCATAGCCCTGCCCAGACAGGATCATATGCAAAAGTGCTGAAACATAGCCGAGAATAGACATGGCGGGACTCGCTGGGAATTGTGTCAAATTGTTTGTACCGCGCCCGGGCCGCCGATTCACGCGGAAGCTTACGAATTGGTAAACCCCTGCGGCTCAGGCGGCATGCCAATTCACCACCGCGTGGGTATGTCGCTTTTCGCTGCCAAATGTCGGGCACGCTTGTCCGAAGCCCGGTCAAACTGCCACAACGGGGAAAACCCCCTTCAGGAGAGTCCGATGAAAACCCATGTCAAAGCTCTGGTCGTCGGCGGCGGTGCCGTTGGCTGCTCGGTCGCCTATCACCTCGCGAAAGCGGGCTGGGAGACGATGCTGGTGGAACGCGATGAGCTGACCTCGGGCTCGACGTGGCACGCCGCGGGTCTGCTGCCGCTCTTCAACATGAGCTACGCCACGACCCACATCCACAAATACTCGGTGGATTTCTACAAAACGCTGGAAGCCGAAACCGGGCTCAATGCAGGCTTTTCGATCTGCGGCAACCTGCGCATGGCGCAAACGCAAGAGCGGATGGACGAATACATGCTCTATTCGTCGGTCGCGGAAACGGCTGGCGTCTACCATGAGTTCCTGACGCCCGCGCAAATGAAAGAGCGCTGGCCGCTTCTGAACACCGAAGATCTGCGTGGCGCGCTGTTCCACCCGCAAGACGGCTACATCAACCCCGCCGACGTGACCCAAGCGATGGCCAAGGGTGCGCGTCAGCGCGGCGTGGACATTGTCCGCAAGCTGCAAGTGAACGCCTATAAGTGGACCGGCTCGGAATGGATCGTCACGCTTGAGAAGATGGTCGAAAAGGGCGGCAACCTCGTTGGTTCCGGCGAGATGATCGACGTGCATGCCGAACATGTGGTCACCGCGACGGGCAACCACGCGCAGCGCACCGCGCGGCTTTTGGGCATCAAAATCCCGGCGATCCCGGTCGAGCACCAATTCATCGTCACCGAGCCCGATCCGATGCTGGTCAAATGGCGCGCCGAGGGCAACCCGGAGCACCCGGTGCTGCGTGATTCTGATTCGAAATGGTATGTCCGCGAAGAGCGTGGCGGCTGGATCTTGGGCCCCTATGAGCGTGGCGCGCCCGCGCGGTTCCTTTATGACGTGCCGGAAACCTTCCGCGCCGACCTCTTCCCGCTCGATCTGGAGCGGATCGAAGAAGAATATATGTCGATGATCCACCGCCTGCCGACCTCGGAAACCGTGGGTCTGAAAGACGATTTCAACGGCCCGATTTGCTACACCCCCGATGGCAACCCGCTGGTTGGCCCGGCGCCGGGCCTGCGCAACATGTGGCTGGCCGAAGGCTTCAGCTTCGGCATCACCGCGGCGGGCGGCACGGGCTACTATCTCGCCCAGATGATGGTCGAGGGCGAAGCCGAGATCGACATGGCGAGCCTTGATCCCAAGCGTTACGGCTCGTGGATGACCACCGAATATGCTGCACGCAAGAACGAAGAATGCTACGAGCACGTCTTCATTTTGCACCACCCGGACGAAGAGCGCGAAGCCTGCCGTCCGCTGCGCACCGCCCCGGCCTATGACCGCCAGCTCGCGCTCGGCGCGCAAATGGGGCAGGTGAACGGCTGGGAACGCCCGAACTATTATGGCCCGGTCGATGCGCCGGCGGACTTTGACCACAATTCGCGCAGCTTCCGCCGTGGCGGCTGGTGGCAATATGCCAAGGCTGAAGCGGAGGCCGTGCGCGAAACCTGCGGGATCATTGATGCCTCCGCCTTCACCAAGCACCTTGTGCGTGGCCCCGGCGCGACCGCCTTCCTTGACCACTTCACCTGCAACAAACTGCCGAAAGTGGGCCGGATCAACCTGACCTACGCGCTGACCGATGCGGGCACCACCCGCACGGAATACACGATCGTGCGTTTGGCCGAGGATGAATACTACCTGATCTCGGCAGGCGCTTGGACGGCCTATGACGCCGACTTCCTCAAGCAATCGGCCGAGGATTTCGTCGCCAATGGCGGTGGTTACATCGACATTCATGATGTCACCACGCAATGGGGCGTCTATGCGCTCGCAGGCCCGACTGCGCGTGCGCTGCTCAATGAAATCGTCAAAGATGCGGCGCCCGAAACGGTGCTGAGCAACAAACGCTTCCCGTGGCTGAGCTACCGCGACATCGAACTGGGCATGTGCCCGGTGCGTGCGGTGCGCGTGGCCTACACGGGCGAATTGGGCTGGGAGCTGCACTTCCCGGTCGAATTTGGTCGCTACCTGTGGGATTTGATCTGGTCGGTGGGCGAGAAGCACGGCCTCAAGCCGGTGGGCGCGCGCGCGCAAAACTGGCTGCGTCAGGAAAAATCCTACCGCGCCTTCGGCAACGAATTGGGTCGCGACGCGACGCCGATGGAAGCCGGGCTCGACCGCTTCATTGATCTGGGCAAAGAGTTCCGTGGCAAGCAAGCGATGATCGACACCGGCATCCGCGCGAAATGCGTGACGCTGCTGATCGACGGGCCGGAAGATTGCGACCCGTGGGGCAAAGAAGCGATCTTGTCGGATGGCGAAAAGGTTGGCCGTCTGACTTCGGGCGGCTGGTCGGTTGCTTTCGGCAAACAGATCGGCATGGGCTATGTCCGCCCCGATCTGGCCGAGGTGGGCACCAAGCTCAAAGTGAAGATGCTGCTGCAAGAATGGGACGCGGTTGTGGCCGAAGACAGCCCGCATGACCCGACCAACGCGCGCATCCGCATCGACGGCTAAGCGCTTTCACATGAACAAACTGCGGGGCGGGGGGGGGGCAACCTCCGCCCCGTTTGCTTTTGGCCGGGGCCTTTTCATCTTGCCGTCAATATCCCGGGGGTCTGGGGGCCGCGCCCCCAGCGTGGCTTATTGCGCGCGCCCGGCAAGCCAGTTGGCCCAGCCCTCGCGCGAGCCGCCAAAGGCGTTCAAATCCACCGTGCCGCCAATGCCGGGCACCACCCCGGTGCCGGAATATTGCCAAAAGCTCCAGCGTTCATTGGGATATTTCTCCGATGGATGCGCCGTGACGGTCCGCAGCCAAAACTCTACGCCCGCCATCTGACCAAGGTCATTATCGGCGTAGAATTTGGGGTCGGTATAAACGACCGGCTGGGTGCCGTAATGCGCTGCAAGCGCGTTGAGGAAAACGCGCATTTCCGCGCGCACGGTGGCGGCTGGCGGGCGCAGCTGACAGGTCGGGGAGGTGTGGTTCCATTCGATATCCAGCACCGGCGGCAGATCGCCCTTGTGCTTGGGCACATTGCGGATGAACCAATCGGCCTGCTCAATTGCCGGGCGGCAGAAATAGTAGAAATGATAGGCCCCGACGGCGACGCCGGCAGCCCGAGCCCCTCCGGCATTGGCGCTAAAGCCGGGGTCGATATGATCACCGCCCTCGGTCGCTTTGAGCCATGCAAATTCTACGCCATTGGCATGGGCTGTGCGCCAATCAATCTTGCCTTGGTAGCGGGCGGCATCAATGCCGTGCACCGGATAGCTGGCAGGGGTTCGGCCTTCCCAAGGATGCGGGTCTGTGTCGCCAAAGCGTGCGGGTAGACCGGGCGCGCGGTAATCGGCCGCCACCAGAGCCGCGGGGGCCATCAGCTCGGTGCGGACTGGGCCAGAGCCCGGGCCGCAGCCCCACAATGCCAGACAAACCAACCCTGTCGTAGAGACCCAACCAAACCGCATTGCAGCCCTCCCTTGGCGCGTTTTGGGAAGGGTGACGCAAAATCGCCCAGCTGTCACGCGGCAGCCGGGCGCTATGGAATGGCTCAAGAGGACGTGATCGCAGGACCGTGGTCAGCGGCGGGGGCCGAAATCATCGGGTGTAATCACGCCATCGCCGTTCATGTCGCGCATGGCAAACCAATCCTTGGTGCCATCGACAAATTCGAGCTTGGTCACTTTGGCATCGCGGTTACGGTCAAAGCGCATCATCTCATCTTCGGCGGCGGCAAAGAAGCCCGAGCCTTGCATCGCGGAGCCCGGCCCCATGCCTTGGCCGCGCATCGGTTGGCCCTGCGGGCCCTGACCTTGCATGCCGCGCCCTTGCGGCCCCATGCCTTGCGGGCCACGGCCTTGCTGTTGCGCCATCATGCCTTGACCACGCCCTTGGCCCTGACCGGGGCCCATGCCGCGCCCCTGCGGTTGCATACCTTGCCCCATGCCGCGGCGCGGTTGCATCTGTTGGCCTTGCGGCGGGGCCATACCTTGCGCGCGCATCCCTTGGCCCGGTTGCATCCCTTCGGGCATCTGATGGCCGGGGCCCATGCCTGCATCGAGTTGGGCAAGTTTAAACTCATCAATGCCCTTAAGTTCCTCGGGCGAGAAGCTGCCGTTTTCATCTTCATCGAACATGGTGAAAATGTCGGAGCGATGTTCGCGGGCTTCGTCCAACGTGACCTGACCATCGCTATCAAGATCCCACATCAGCATGAATTCTTGTCCCGGCACGACCGGTTCTGGGGCGTCTTGGGCGAGCGCGGGTACCGAGCCAGCAACAAGGGCAAGGGCAGCGGTGAAGGTGATCAGGCGTTTCATCGGACGATCCTTTCGTTCCAAGATTGCCTGAAAAACGCGCAGGCCCGCAACTTCCGTCGCGGGCCTGCCTAAATCACGGCGATGTGAAATTAGCCTTGGGTGCTGTCGGCGGCCAATTCATCCCAGCACGCCAGCGCATGGGCGGCATACATCATGGCGGGGCCCCCGCCCATTTGGATCGCCACGGCGCAAATATCGGCCAGTTCTTCACGGGTGCCGCCTGCCTTCATCAGCGCCGAAACGTGGAAATTCACGCAAGGCTCGCAGCGGATCACAATACCCATCGCCACCGCGAGCCATTCCTTTTGGCGTTTATCCAGCGTGCCGTTTTCGGTGATCGCCTTTTCCATCGCACCAAAGCCGCGCATCGCATCGGGGATCGCTTTGCTCATCACGCGCAATTCGGCGCGTTGGTCTTCCATCTTTTGTTTGTAGCTCATGGGAGGTCTCCTTTTGGCGCTACATGAGTATTCATAGATTGGAATGTCAACCAAAACGCTTGGGATCAAGCGCAGAGAGGATCGCGGCCTCGACTGATGGCACGCGCCCGCCAATGAGATCCGCCACCAGTTCCGCCGCCGCAGGCGCGCTTTGGAACCCATAGCCACCTTGGCCCGCGAGCCAGAAGAAGCTGGGGTCTTTGGCGTCAAAGCCGATCACCGGGGCTCGATCGGGCGCGAAGGTGCGCAAGCCTGCCCAATTCGCCAAAAGCCGGGTGACAGGTTCGGTCACGGCTTCTTCATAGCGCGCCAGCCCCTCGGCCAGCACCATATCGTCGGCCCAGGCGTCATGCGGTTCAACCGGGTCTTCCTCGGCGGGGGAGACGATCAGCGCGCCTGCGTCGGGCTTGCAATACCAATCCTCCGCGCCGCCAATCACCATCGGCCAGCGGCTGACATCATGGCCGCCGGGGGCCGGGATGCGCGCCATGGAACGGCGCAGCGCCTTAAAGCCCAAGGGTGTCACGCCTGCCATCTGCGCGACTTCATCTACCCAAGCACCGGCGGCATTGATCAGCAGTTTAGCGGTGAATGTCTCGCCCCCAGCCTCAACCCCCCAGCCACCTTCAAGGCGCGTGATGCGGGTCGCTTTGGCTTTGGTGCGGATGCTGGCACCTGCGGCGCGCGCTTCGCGGGCATAGGCCTGCACCAGCGCATCGGTATCAATGTCCCACGCATGTTCGGCATAGCCCGCGAAGGTCACCGTTTCGGGGTTCAAGATCGGAAACAGCGCTTGCGCCTCGGTGAAGCTGAGCTTTGCGACCTCAAATGCCGCCGCCTGTTTGTTGAACCGCGCCTCATGCTCCGGCCCGTCCACAATCATAAAGCCCCGGTCGCTGAGAAGGCCCGAGCCGTGATAGAATTCGCCCGAGGCGAGCGAAAGCGCCACCACCGCCGGGTTGCCATAGCGCGGTTCGTAAAGCGCCGCAGAGCGCGAAGAGGCGTGATGGGCCAGATGGTCTTCCGTCTCAAGCAGCGTCAGGCTGCCCAAGGGCGCAAGCCGGGCCGCCGCGGAAAGACCCGCGATACCGCCCCCAAGGATAAGGAAATCGTTTTGCATGGGCGCACGCTAGACCTGCGCTGCGGCGAAGAAAAGAGCGATTGCGCGGCGCTTGCAGGAGCGTAAGCTCAAGCCATCGAAGGAGGCTGCTATGAAACTTGCCTTGGCCCTTGGCCTGATTCTTCTTGTGAGCGCTTGCGGCGACAGCGTGCCGATCATTCCGTTCATCTGAAAACGAAAAAACCGCGACGGCTTGCCGTCGCGGTTCGGTTTTCTGTGCGGTGCCCTTAGAGGCCGGGGATCACTTCAAGCAGACCACGGCGCTCGAAAGTTGTGCCGCGCTTTGCGCCGAAGTTCACGCGTGCGCCCAAGCCGAAGTAGCCCTCAGACCCGGCGTCCTCGATATCAATAGTCCCGATCTGTGCGGACAGCGTGACCTTGTCCATATGATATTCGGCCTCAAGCTGGGTGCGCGAGGCGTCAAAGCCCTCAACGTCGAGACGGTCATGCGAGGCCCCAAACGCGAAACTGTCTGAGGTGTTATACATCACACCCAGCCCCAACAGGCTCCCATTGATGCCATCGCTGTCGGCGGTGCCAACATAGGCTTCGCCTTCCAGTTTGCCTTGCTCAAAGCCACCTTCGAGACCGAGGTAGTTGAAGCCATTTCCCTCAACGTCATCACGCCCAACAAACGCACCGACCGAGGCATTCGCGCTGGCATGATAGATGCCGTGCAATTGCAGGGTGCTGGCATCGGCGTTGGACAGGCCAAAATCCATCATGGCGAGATCGCCTTGCACCGAGAAATCGCGCGTGAAGCCGTATTCCAAGCTTCCTTTGAGTGAGGTTTTGCTAAGCGTCCCGGCGCTGTCGTCATTGAAACGGCTGTAATCAAGCCCGACATAGGCGCCGGTGACGTCTCCGGCGAATGCGCCATGCGCACAAAGCGCGGCGACAAGCGCCACGGGCAATACTGCTTTCATTGCTGCCTCCAAAAGGTAGTGTTTGTGATTTCTTTTATTGCCCTTTTGGATAGGTCGGCATTTTGTGCTTCGCAACAAGATCATACAGAATACGGGGTGAAATCTTGTCGCATCCCCAAGATGTTATGTTTTCGCTCAGAAATGAAACAAGGCGCTGCCGGGGCAGCGCCTTGTGATTTAGCTCGGGTGTATGTCCGCTCAGTCTTGCAGCGAGCGCACGCCAATTTCTCCTTCAGCACGGCTTTTCATCGCCGCGACAGCGGCGACAGAGGCTGCGGCCGTGGTGAAATAGGGGATCTTGTCATAAAGCGCGACGGCGCGGATTTCGCGGCTGTCAGCGATGGCTTGATTGCCCTCGGTCGTGTTCAGCACCAGCCCGATATCGCCATTTTTGAGCCGGTCGACAATGTTCGGGCGGCCTTCATAGACCTTGTTTACGATTTCGGATTCGATACCGCGTTCTTTGAGCCACGCGCCGGTGCCACGAGTGGTCACAAGGCCAAAGCCCATGGCGATCAGATCGCGCGCCGCATCGGCCAGTTCGTCCGATTTGTCAGCATCTTTGATCGAGATAAAGACGCGACCGGATTCGGGCAGATGCGTGCCCGCGCCAAGCTGCGCTTTCAGGAAGGCACGCGGGAAGTTGCGATCCCAGCCCATCACCTCACCGGTGGAGCGCATTTCCGGCCCCAAAAGCGTATCAACGCCGGGGAAGCGCGCAAACGGCAGCACCGCTTCTTTGACCGAGAACCACGGTGTGTTCGGATCCGCCAGCGTCAGCGGGTCGGCAAAGGGCAGCGGCGTTTCCGGGCCGACCCCTTCGGGATAGGGCGCGCGCTCGGGGAAGTTCGCCATCGGTTCGCCCGCCATCAGACGCGCGGCAATCGAGGCAATCGCCGAATCGGTGGCCTTGGCGACAAACGGCACGGTGCGCGAGGCACGCGGGTTCACCTCAAGAACGTAAATCACGCCATCTTTGATCGCGAATTGCACGTTCATCAGGCCGACGACGCCAAGTGCCAGCGCCATCTTCTCGGTCTGCACCTTCAGTTCCGCCACGGTTTCGGGCGAGAGCGAATAGGGGGGCAGCGAACAGGCGCTATCGCCCGAGTGCACGCCGGCTTCCTCGATATGCTGCATGATGCCCGCGACATGGACGGTTTTACCGTCGCTGAGCGCATCCACATCCACTTCAATCGCGCCCGACAGGTAGCTGTCCAAAAGCACGGGGCTATCGCCGGAGACGTTCACGGCGGTGGAGATATAGCGCTTGAGCCCCTCAAGGTCGCGCACAATTTCCATCGCGCGGCCACCGAGCACGTAAGACGGGCGGATCACCAGCGGGTAGCCCACGCGGCCCGCAATCTCAAAGGCCTCAGCGTCCGAGCTGGCGATACCATTGACCGGCTGTTTCAGTTCCAAGTCGTTGAGCAGTTTTTGGAACCGCTCGCGGTCTTCGGCCAGGTCGATGGCGTCCGGCGTGGTGCCCAAAATCGGAATGCCTTCGGCTTCAAGCGCATTGGCGAGTTTCAAGGGCGTCTGGCCGCCGAACTGCACAATCACCCCATGCAGCGTGCCGTTGTCTTGTTCGACGCGCAGAATCTCAAGCACATGCTCCAGCGTCAGCGGTTCGAAATAGAGCCGGTCCGAGGTGTCATAGTCGGTCGAGACCGTCTCGGGGTTGCAGTTGATCATGATCGTTTCAAACCCGGTCTTGGTCAGGGCGAAACAGGCATGGCAGCAGCAATAGTCAAACTCGATCCCTTGGCCGATCCGGTTCGGACCCCCGCCCAAGATCACCACCTTCTTGCGGTCAGACGGGCGGGCTTCGCATTCCACATCGCCCATCGCCGGGGCTTCATAGGTGGAATACATATAGGGCGTTTGCGCCTCAAACTCGGCGGCGCAGGTGTCGATGCGTTTGAACACCGCCGTCACGCCAAGGTTGCGGCGGGCACGGCGCACTTGCGCCTCATCCCGGCCCGTCAGCTTGGCCAGGCGCGCATCGGTGAAGCCCATCATCTTAAGCTTGCGCAGCCCGGTTTCATCGAGCGGCAGACCATGTTTGCGGATCGCGGCCTCGGCCTCGATGATCTCGCGGATGCGGGCAAGGAACCATGGGTCAAACGCGGTGGCGGTGACAATCTCATCGTCCGTCAGCCCGTGGCGCATCGCTTGCGCGATCAGCCGCAGCCGGTCCGGCGTTTGTTGCGAGATCGCCTTAATCACGGCAGCTTTGTCGGGCGCGCCTTCAATGGCGATTTCGTCAAAGCCCGAGAGGCCCGTTTCCATCGAGGCGAGCGCCTTTTGCACCGATTCGTGGAAGGTCCGGCCAATCGCCATCGCCTCGCCGACCGATTTCATCGCGGTGGTGAGTTCGGGCTTGGAGCCGGGGAATTTCTCAAAGGCAAAGCGCGGGATCTTCGTCACGACATAGTCGATGGTCGGCTCGAAGCTGGCGGGCGTCACTTTGGTGATGTCGTTATCAAGTTCGTCGAGCGTGTAGCCGACGGCGAGCTTCGCGGCGATTTTCGCAATCGGGAAGCCGGTGGCTTTCGAGGCGAGCGCCGAAGAACGCGACACGCGCGGGTTCATTTCGATCACGACCATCCGGCCATCGGCGGGGTTGATCGCCCATTGCACGTTCGAACCGCCGGTTTCCACGCCGATCTCGCGCAAAACGGCGATCGAGCCGTTGCGCATGATTTGGTATTCTTTGTCGGTCAGCGTCAGCGCCGGGGCGACGGTGATGCTGTCGCCCGTGTGCACGCCCATCGGGTCCACGTTTTCGATCGAACAAACGATGATCGCGTTATCCGCTTTGTCGCGAACAACCTCCATCTCGTATTCTTTCCAGCCCAAGAGGCTTTCATCGACCAAGATCTGCGCGACCGGCGAAGCATCAAGGCCCGAGCGGCAGATCGCTTCGTAATCATCGCGGTTGTAGGCCACGCCACCGCCGGTGCCACCAAGCGTAAAGGCGGGGCGGATGATCGCGGGCAAGCCGATATGCTCCAGTTCCACCAGTGCTTGCTGCACGCCCGCATTGATGTCGTATTTGCCGTTTTCGAGCTTGGGCGCGGAAATGATCGTGGCTTTCGGGTTTTCCAGCCCGATCCGGTCCATCGCCTCGCGGAACAGCTTCCGGTCTTCGGCCATCTCGATCGCTTCGCGATTCGCGCCAATCAGCTCAACGCCGAATTTTTCCAGCACGCCCATGTCAGCAAGCGCGAGCGAGGTGTTCAGACCCGTTTGCCCGCCCATCGTCGGCAAAAGCGCATCGGGGCGCTCGGCCTCGATGATCTTGGCCACCACTTCGGGGGTGATCGGCTCGATATAGGTCGCATCGGCCATTTCCGGGTCGGTCATGATCGTGGCCGGGTTGGAGTTCACCAAGATGACCCGGTAGCCCTCTTCGCGGAGCGCTTTACAGGCTTGCGCGCCCGAATAGTCAAACTCGCAGGCTTGGCCGATGATGATGGGCCCTGCGCCGATGATGAGGATGGACTTGATGTCGGTTCTCTTCGGCATGGGGACCTCTTGCTATCTGGCGCGACAAAACGCACCGGCCGGACGGGCAGTGCGCAAATTGATGGGGGTTATAGTCACCTTCGGGCGCGGCGCAAGCGTGATTGCGCAGGCTTTGGACGAGTTATTTTCTATGGCTGCTCTTGCACTCTCGCCTTAACGCTGTTGGCTCTTCATGCCGCTGAGGCGCTTATTTCGATAGGGGGTGCCGTTGTCGGGGGGCGAAACGCCTCCTTTTGCGTCGGGCGCTTGACTTTCCGGGGCCAAAGCGCTTGATCAGCGCGACTGATGCCAGCCCGCCGAAAGGGGAGAATGATGCACGCCTACCGCAGCCATACCTGCGCAGATCTGAGCGCCGCCGATGCCGGCAAAGATGTCCGCCTGTCGGGTTGGGTGCACCGGGTGCGCGACCACGGTGGCGTGCTCTTCATCGACTTGCGCGACCATTACGGCATCACGCAGGTGCTGTGCGATGGGGACAGCCCCGCCTTTGCCGCGCTGGAAAAGGTCCGCGCGGAATGGGTGATCCGCATCGACGGCAGCGTGAAGCTGCGCGACGAAAGCCTGATCAACGCCAAAATCCCGACGGGCGAGATTGAAGTCTACGTCCGCGACGTGGAAGTGCTGGGCGCGGTTGAGGGCGATCTGCCGGTGCAAGTGTTCGGTGAACCCGAATACCCCGAAGAAACGCGGCTGACCTATCGCTTCCTCGACCTGCGCCGCGAAAGCCTGCACAACAATATGATGCTGCGCTCGAACGTGGTGCGCTCCTTGCGCAACCGCATGTGGGACACGGGCTTCACCGAGTTCCAAACGCCGATCATCACGGCCTCGAGCCCTGAGGGTGCGCGCGACTTCTTGGTGCCCTCGCGTCTGCATCCGGGCAAATTCTACGCGCTGCCGCAAGCGCCGCAGCAGTTCAAACAGCTGATCATGGTGGCGGGCTTTGACCGCTACTTCCAGATCGCGCCCTGCTTCCGCGACGAGGACCCGCGCGCCGACCGCAGCCCGACCGACTTCTACCAGCTCGACATCGAAATGAGCTTTGTCGAACAAGAAGAAGTCTTTGCGGCTGTGCAGCCGGTGATTCAGGGGCTCTTTGAGGAATTTGGCGGCGGCAAGCGGGTCGATGCCGATTGGCCGCGCATCGCCTATAAAGACGCGCTGATGTGGTATGGTTCGGACAAGCCCGACCTGCGCAACCCGATCAAAATGGCCGATGTGAGCGAGCATTTCCGGGGCTCTGGCTTTGGCATCTTCGCGAAGCTTTTGGAAAACGAAGGCACGGAAGTGCGCGCGATTCCCGCGCCGACGGGTGGCTCGCGCAAATTCTGCGACCGGATGAATGCGTTTGCGCAACAAAACGGCCTGCCGGGGATGGGGTATATCTTCTGGCGCAAGGGCGATGCGGGCGCGATGGAAGCCGCAGGCCCGATCGCCAAGGCCCTTGGCCCCGAGCGCACCGAAGCCATTCGCGCTCAGCTTGATCTGAACGAGGGCGATGCCGTCTTCTTCTTGGGTGGCAAAGCCGAGCAATTCGAAGGCGTGGCGGGCCGCGCCCGCAACGAGATCGGCCGCGAATTGGGCCTGACGGAAACCGACAGCTTCCGCTTTGCGTGGATCGTCGATTTCCCGATGTATGAAAAAGACGACGAAGGCAAAATCGACTTCTCGCACAACCCGTTCTCGATGCCGCAAGGCGGGCTTGAGGCGCTGATGGGCGACCCGCTCAAAGTGCTGGCCTACCAATACGACCTCGCTTGCAACGGCTATGAACTGGTTTCGGGCGGTATTCGGAACCACCGCCCCGATATCATGTTCAAAGCCTTTGAACTGGCGGGCTACCCGAAGGAAGAAGTGGAAAAACGCTTCGGCGGTATGGTCAAGGCGTTCCGCTTTGGCGCGCCCCCCCACGGTGGCTGCGCGGCAGGCATCGACCGGATCGTGATGCTTTTGGCCGACACCGCCAACATCCGTGAAGTGATCATGTTCCCGATGAACCAACGCGCCGAAGATCTGATGATGGGCGCGCCTTCGGAACCGCTGAACGAGCAGCTGCGCGAATTGCGCCTGCGGGTGCTGCCGAAAGAAGACTGATCCGGCAAGCGGAGCAAAAACACAAAGGGCGTCGCGATATGCGGCGCCCTTTTGCTTTGCGTCGGGGAGGTTTGGGGGCCGCTTAGGCGAAAAACGCCGTCCAAGCGGTGCCGCCCACGGCAACGGCCAAGCTCAGCGCGCCAAGGCTGAACACGGTCCAATGAGTGGCTTCGATTAGGCGTTCGTCGTTGATCAGGCGAAGGGCGTGGTCTTTCATCTGCAATCCTCTGGCAGGGGGATGACTGACCATCGCGGCGAAATGCGGCGAGAAAGCGGAAGCAATCGTGCCTTTGCGCGGCAATTGCGCGGGCGCACGGGCTGCGCTAACCTTCTTGAAAACGGGAGGAAATCATGGCGGGCAAGCAGTTCGGGGCGCCAGTGGTCGGGTGGCAGGCACCACGTTTTCCCGATGCCGAGGTGATTGAGGGGCAATGGTGCCGGTTGGAGCGGCTCTCGGAACGCCATGCCGATGCGCTGTTTCGTGCCAATGCCGAGGATGATGCGATCTGGGATTACCTGCCCTATGGGCCTTTTCCGTCCGAGGCGGGCTATATCCGCTGGGTGGCGGAGATGGCGGCCTTAAATGACCCGTTCTTTTATGCCGTGGTCGATCGTGAAACCGGCTTGGCCTCGGGGGTGATGTCTTATTTGCGGATCGTGCCAGAGATGGGCGTGATCGAATTGGGGCATATCAACCTTTCTCCGCGCCTGTCGCGGTCCACCGTGGCAAGCGAGGCGATGATCTTGATGATCGACTGGGCCTTCCGCGTGGGGTATCGGCGATTTGAATGGAAATGCGATGCGCTCAACATTCCGTCGCGCCGGGCGGCGCAACGCTTGGGGCTGAGTTATGAGGGTACCTTCCGCCAAGCGACCATTGTGAAGGGCCGCAACCGGGATACAGCATGGTTTGCCGCGACGGATGGTGATTGGCCAAGCTTGCAAGCCGCCTATGAGGCTTGGCTTGCGCCTGCGAATTTCGATGCGCAGGGACAGCAGCGCGAGCGGCTCTCGGATCTGACGCGGCTGGTGCGCGTGGCGTCAGACCCGGTTTTGGCGCGGCTTTAAGGGTTCAAAAGCCCGACGCAGCCGCCAGGCGCGCCTGCACCAAGCCGGTGAGCTTGGTGATGTCACGGCTGCGGCGCTGGTCGCCCAAAGCCTCTGCCGCGGCTTCAAGGTCTTCATCATGCGAAGACCGCGCGATCCCGGTCAGGAAGTGGGCGACATAGTCAAGCGCGGCACTGTCGGGGCCCGCAGCCAGCACCTCGGCCACATGGCTAAGGTCATCGCGCAGCGCGAGCGGGTCGGGGGAGACGGTTTCATCATCGACCACGCGCAGCCCCAGTGGGCGCTCTTCTGGCGGTAGCACCGAAAGCACGGCTTGCTGGAACATCGCCAACGATTCAAGCGGTTTGGGCATGAACGCATCGGCCCCGGCGGCCAAAGCCTCCGCCTCTTTGCCGGGATCGCCCGAAAGGCCCAAGACGGCAGGGGCACCGTGGCCACCCTGCTTGATTTGGTGGATCAGATCGGCACCGGACCCATCAGGCAGACCCATATCCACAATCACCACACCGGGGCGATAGGTGGCGAGATGCCGATGCGCAGAGCGCAGGCAATCAGCCCGGCGGATGCGCGCACCAGAGCGCAGACATAACAGCCGCACGGCCTCAGAGGCAAAGCGGCTATCTTCCACCAAAAGGACTGTCAGGCCCAGAAGGGGACGTTCCGCCGAAGCGGGACGGGTGGCGAGAAACTTACTCAGATCGTCAGACATTGCGTCACCTTGGCGCAGGAATCGCTACACCATTCATTAAGGGCAACTTTGACTAACGAAGGGTTAACGCAAACGGTAAATCCCACGCTTGCATCGTGCAAATGCCCCCCCTATGCCGAATGAAGCTTTAGGGAGGCCCAAATGATTGGACGTTTGAACCATGTCGCCATTGCCGTGCCCGACCTCGCGGCAGCGGCGGCGCAATATGAAAATACGCTTGGGGCAAAGGTCAACCCGCCGCAAGACGAGCCCGACCACGGCGTGACCGTGGTGTTCATCGAACTGCCCAATACCAAGATTGAACTGCTTTATCCGCTGGGCGAGAACAGCCCGATCCAAGGGTTCTTGGACAAGAACCCCTCGGGCGGCATCCACCATATGTGCTTTGAGGTCGAAGATATTCTGGCCGCGCGCGACAAGCTGAAGGCCGAGGGCGCGCGGGTTCTAGGCACCGGCGAGCCGAAGATCGGCGCGCATGGCAAGCCCGTTCTGTTCCTGCACCCGAAAGATTTCAACGGCTGCCTGATCGAGTTGGAGCAGGTCTAAGCGATAGCGCTGGCGCGGTTAATTCCGCGCCAGCCGATGAAATAGGTGGGTGAAGGCCGCAGCCCCCACCACAGGCACCGCAAGGTTCAAAAGCGGGACCGTCAGCGGCAATGCCATCAGCGCGCCCGCCATCCAGACCGTCACCTTGTTTTGCCCGTAAAGCATGGCGACCTCAGGCCGGCTCATCCGCCGCGCGGCGACCATTTGGAAATATTCCCGCCCGAGCAGGTAGCCGTTGAGCGCAAAGAACAAAAGCGGCGCGAGCGGGCCGACGAAGAAGTAAAGAAACAGCGCCACGAAGTTGGCGAGCAGGACCACGCAGAAAAACCGCAAACTGTCGCCCAAGGTCTCCGCAAGGCTCAAACTGCGCACCTCTGGGAGGCCGGGGTAATGCGCGGTTTCTACGACTTCGGCCACCTCATCCAGAAAGAACCCGGTAAAGACCGAAGCGACCGGGACCATCAGGAAAATGGACGCAATCAGCATCACGCCGATTGAGGCAATCGACAGCGCCGGGTCGATCCAGCCCACCGGGCCGATCCACGGCAGGGTGATCGTGTCGGGGACGAACCAGCTAATGAGCTCAAAAAGCCCAAACCAGACCCCAAACAGCAAGAGCACTGCGAGCCCGATCCCCTTGAGCAAAACCTTCAGCGCGCGGGGGCGGGCTAGATCGGCCCAGCCGCGCAGAAAAACCTCAAAAATCATGCCTCTACCCATGTGGTGATGGCGTCCATATTCGGGCGGGGGCGCTCGGGCGGCTGATGCGCCTCGGTGCCGATATGAATGAGCCCGGCGACCCATTCGCCCGCTTTCAGCCCAAAGGCAGGGCCGGTGAAGCGTTCATCCAACGCAACCCATCCGGTCAGCCAAGAGGCCCCCCAGCCCGCCGCCAGCGCCGCATTCACAAGCTGCATCCCCGCCGCGCCAACAGACAGGGTTTGTTCGATTTGCGGCACCTTATCGGTGGGGCGCGGTACGGCAATCAGCGCGACACACAGCGGGCTTTGCGCGAATTGGTTTACGCCCTTGGCGGCTTTGTCTTCGGGCAGGTTATGGGTGGCCGCAAAAACAGCTGCCTCTTCGGCCAGCCGATCCAGCGCGGCCTTTTCCAGCACCACGAAGCGCCACGGTTCCAGCTTGCCATGATCTGGCACCCGCGCGGCAATTTCCAAGATCTCGCGCAAAGCGGCGCGGTCGGGCGCGGGGGCGGCCAGCATTTTCGGGGGGCGCGAGCGGCGCGTCGCCAAAAAGCTCAGCGCATCTTCATTGCGTTTGGCAGGGTTGATCGTGCCGGGGGGGAAATCCATTTTCGTCCTCCTATTGCGTTTGATATCGGGGGGGCGGGGCGCAATTGCAAGCGTTGGAACGGTTTCGCTTTGCCCGCACCCGCGTTATGAAGCGCGTATGAGCGACCTCAGCCATCTTGCCGTTCCCGGCGCGGAAATCGCGCTGCGGGTGACCCCAAAAGCCTCGCGCAACCAGATCGTTTCGGGGGAGGATGGTCTGCGCGCCTATGTCACCGTGGTGCCCGAAAATGGCAAAGCCAACGCGGCGGTGGTGAAGCTATTGGCCAAAAGCTTGGGTGTGGCGAAGACGCGGCTTACGCTTATTCGCGGCGAAACCGCGCGCGACAAGGTCTTTCGGCTGGATTGACCTTTCGGGGCAGAAAGGCTGGCCCCGCTAAGCCGAATTCGCTACGCTTTTGCCGCAGGGACTTACAATGCCGCTTTGGCATCCCAATTTGTAAAGTGCATTAACATTGGAGGGCCAGATGAGCGGGTTGGACGCACAGATTGCGCAAAGCAAGCAGCAGGTGGCGCAGGCGCAAGCAAAGATTTCAGCGGTGACGGCGAAAATCTCGCAAGCGCGGGCCGAGCCGGGGCAGGCGCTCGATATCGAAAACGCCACCCTTGCCGATGTGCAGGCCCATACCGACGCGATGAACGCCAATATCGCTGAACTCATCATGGGGCTTGATGATGTGACGACCGGCTTTTCAAAGGAATTTGACGGGCTGCGCTCCAAGTCGGGGATGGAAAGCCTTGTGGGTTTTTTCTCCAAAACTAAGGCGGAATCGATGCGGGCGGAGCGGCTGCGCGCGGCCTCGATTGACGCAAAGCTGCAAGATCTGATCGCCAAATCCGATACGATTGTGACCCTGCTTGAGGGGCAACTGGCCGTGCTCAATGAGCAAAAGGGCAAGGTCGAAACGAACCTGAAAGCAACGCTTGATGAGCGTGAAGCCACCGTCGCCGCGCTGGAAAAGACCCGCGCCGAGATTTTGGCGATTGATCCCAAAATCATCGAATTGGAAAACAAGATCGCGGTCGAGCAAGATGCCGCCGCGCGCACCCGGTTGGAAACCGAGCTGGCCGATTTGAACCTGCGTTACAATGCAATGGTGCAAGATGAGCAGGTGCAGCTTGCGAAAAGCCAAACCTTGGAACGCTACATTGAGCAGGGCAAAACATGGGTCGATAGCCTGACCAATCAGGCGGCGACGCAGATGGTACTGATCAACAAGCTGATGACCGACACCAAGCAGCGCGTGGTGCTTTATGATGCGCTGACGAAATCGCTCAAAACCGCGCAGCAACAAGACATTGCTCACCGCATCAATGAGATCGGCGTGAAAACCGATCAAGAGGCGCAAGCGGCGATGGCGGGGATTGGCGCGGCGACCAATCGGCGTATGGCCGAGATGCTGGAAGCCCATGGCGACCAAATGGTCTTTGCCCGCAAGGTTCTGGAAGACAAAGCAAAAGCCGATGAGCGCTTTGCCCGCCGTTTTGCCGCGATTGTCGAGAAACACGATAAAAACCTGTATGGGGGCTAAGTGGTCGAGACCGATCTGACCCGCGATCACAAGCCGCTTGAGGATGAGGCTGCGGCGCGGCGCTATTTTGCGAAATTCGAGCGCATCACCGGGCTGTTGCAAAGCGTGGTGCGCGAGATGGAAGCGGGCGGGAGTTTCGCGCCCTCTGAAAGCGCGGTGCTTGTGGGCTATGCGCAGGCGCTCGCCGCAAGCTTTCGGGCGCTCTCGCTCAAATATCTGATCGCGGGGCGGTTGACGGGCGTGGTGAACCGCCATCTGACGATTGACCTGCATGAAAGCGGTTTTCCTGTTTT
Organism: Rhodobacter aestuarii; assembly: GCF_900156655.1. Taxonomy (GTDB): domain Bacteria; phylum Pseudomonadota; class Alphaproteobacteria; order Rhodobacterales; family Rhodobacteraceae; genus Rhodobacter; species Rhodobacter aestuarii. The sequence goes on from NZ_FTOG01000007.1 coordinate 208,554, forward strand.
TCAGGAAATTCTGACAATGGCAAATGATGCCGCGCAGGCGCAGATGCAGCTTTCGCGGATGGAAAGCGCGGAGGTTCTGAAAGAGCAGATGGTGCAGCGCATCATCGCGCGGCGCGAAGTGCCAACCGATCTGCAATATGCGCTCAGCCAAAGGCTTTATCTGGAGGCTTTGGGGGAGGGCGGCCTTTTCTGGCCGCAAATGCCGCCCGCGTTTGATCATTTGGGCGTGGTTGATGGCCGTGCCCGGCTGCGGTTGCATTGGGCAGTTTACGACAGCACGTTAAACCTGCCGGTGATCTATATTCTTGATCTTGAAGACACGGGCCGCTTGCCGCTTTCGCAAGATGCGGGGCGGCGCGCGCGGCTTGAGGCGCATCTGCTGGCGCAGTCGATCACCGATCTGAAACTGCTCACCATCGCGCGCGGGATTGATGCCGATTTTGACGATCTGCACCCCAAGCGGCTTTTGCGCATCCATCTGGGGCCGATGTATTCGCACGCCTACACGCTGCAAACCGGCCCCATTCGCGAGGTGTTAGAAACCGCGCGCGCGCCAGAAGGCGATGATTGGGCGCTGGCTTGGACGGTGGAGGAATTGGAAAGCGCCCGGGTGGAGTTGGAAAAGGGCTGGTTTTCCGCAACCGAGCGCGAGGTGTTTCAACTCGATCCGCTCAGCCCCGCCGGGGCCGAGCGCGGGGCTACGCGGATGCGCCGCGCGCTGATTTTGCCGCAGCGCCCCTATCAGGCTTTGGCCGAATTGAATCCACCCGGCTTTGCCGATGTGCGCAAATTTGTGGTCGGCGCGGGCGACCGGGTGATTGTTTCACAATGAGGATTTTATGAGCGGACAACGCGACGAAATGGAACTGCGCGAAGAGGCAATCCGCGCGCATTACCCCGCCGCCGAGGCGATGCTGGAGGGGTTTGACCATGTGCCGCGTTTGGCCAAAGCCTCCGCGCCTGTTGGGCAGGAACGCTCTGCGGGCATCACCACCGGCACGCGGCGGTTTCGCTCCACCACGCCGGGCTTGGTGACGCGCCCCACCGCGCGCAGCGAGGGCGTGCGGCTGCTTGAGCGGATCAATGATGCCACGGGCGATGCGCTGCCTACACCCGCCGCTGCGACCGTCGCGCAAGACCTGCGCCGCGCCTTGGCGATTTCTTTGGCGATTGGCGAGAGTTTCTCCGAAGTGACCGGGCTGAAAGAGCTGAAAAAAGCCAATCTTGAAGGCCGCTTGCCGCAACCCCGTCGGGCGGAATTTTCCGAACTTTTGGCTGCAGAAAGCTTTGCCGTTTTGGGTAGTTTCGCCAATGCGCTCGCCTTCTTGCTGGCAGATCAGGCAGGCGAGGCGGTGGTTGAAATTGGGGCCGTGGAAGAGGTGCTGAGCGATAATGCGATCTTGGCGCTGCACGGGGCGCTTTGGGAGTTGGATCAAGACATTGCCACCTTTGCCGAGGATGAAAGCAAGCTGATCGCCACCGTCTTGGCCTTTGCCGAGGAATTGTCGGCCAAGGCGGCTGCGCGCGGGGAAGCCGCGCCGCGGATTGGCGCGTTCACCCGCGCCAATTGGCGGGTGGAGGCCGATGATCTGCCGATTGCAGGTTTTGCGCCGCCCCGCAAGGCGCGCGGCTCCACGCTGGTGATGCAATTCAAACGCCCGCAAGAGGTCGTGGGCAACCATATCGCCAAATATCAGGCGATGCGGCTTGCCAAAATGCTGATGGCCTATGACTTCGAGCGCAAGCTGAACCCCTTTGCGGAACTCGGTGGTTTCATCTTCACTTTCATGGGCGATGGCGCGCCGGGCACGGGGAAAACCACGCTCATTCAAATGATGGCGGGGCTGTTGAACGATTACTGCAAGGTTGCGGGCTATCCGTTCCGCTACCAAAACTTTGGCATCGATAATATCGACAGCTATCAGGGCAAATCGGGTCAAAACGCCAAGGCGTTTATCTCCGAGATTATGGACCCTGCCGTGATCGGTTTTGGCACGGTGGATGACATCGACCAAATTGCGGGCAAACGCGGGGATCGGCAATCCTCGGCGGGGCAGCAAGAAGTTACCGCCGTGTTGATGGAGGCCTTTGCTGGCGCCAATACTGTCGTGCGCGGCAATTGCACTTTTGGCATGTTTTCCAACTTTCCGGAAAATGTGGATGATGCGTTGCGCCAGCGCGCGGGGGCACGCTTCTTAGTAGATGGCCCACAAACCCGCGCAGATTACATTGATATTTTGACGCTGCTTTTGGGCAAGAAACACGCGATCCCGCTTGGCGATCACGACCTTTATGCCGAGCAGGAAATTCAGCGCGCAGTGGCCGAAAGTTTTGCCCGCCACAGCCAGCCTACGGAACCGGGGCTGCAAAGCGTGTTTGCGCAGGTGAGCACCCAGCTTGGTGCCCTTGATACGCTAGAAAAGCTGGGCGCTTACCTTAAAGCGATCCAAGAAGCCGACCCGCGCTTTACCGGTCGCGCGATCAAGAACATCACCGATGCGGTCAAGGTCCGAGCGATGGATTTTGAACTGCCCGATGATTGGATGGAAAACCCCGATATTTTCCTGTTCCAGCCCTATGACCGCAAAGCAGAGATGATCGCGGAATTGCGCCGCCCGATAACGGCAGAGATGGTGGTGCAAGAAATCAACCGCTACGCCGATAGCGAATTCCGCTATGCCGACAAATCCGATGAGGTCGCGATTGAGGGCATGGTCCGCGACATGCAGCGCGCAGAAGAGGCGAAGCGGCGCTATCTGGAGGAAAAACAATGACCATGTTCGCACTCTATTTCGGCCTCGTGGCGCTTTTGGTGGCGTTTTTCCTCTCCCGTGCGGGCTGGGGGAAGATGCTGGTCTTGGTGCCCTTTGGCGCTTTGGTACCCGCCTATTTTGGCACCGGCACCATGTGCGGCGCGGATTTCGTGATCCGCCTCACCGCCGCTGAAAGCTGCACCGTGCCCGGCGCCCCATACGAACTCTTTGCCGCTTATTTTGTGTTCGGGCTTGTGGCTGTTCTGGGGGCGAGTGTGATCGTCAAAAGCGGGCGCGTTCTTTTGGCAAAATTGCGGGGCTAGGAGCCGATGAAACGCCTGATCGACAAGGGGTTGATGTTTGGCAATCTGATCCGGGTGGAAAGCCCGGCGTTGATTGAGCGCTATAACCGCGCCTTGCAAAAGCTGACGGGCAAGACCACCGGGCTTGACGCCTTTCATATCGACATTTCGGGCTACAGCCCCGAGGTGGGCGACGAATTGGGCAATAGCCGCTACCTCAACCCCAATGGCGTCAATCGGCAGTTCATTTTGCTCAGCCCCGAGCAGAAAACCGCGCCGCTTCTGGAGGCGACCTTCTCCACTGAACGCGCGATTTTGCGCGAGTTCATCGAGGCGAATGAAGCGCAGCTTTTCTCGCTCACCGCGCGCGATGCGGTTTTGGGGGAGGTGGAAGATACCGTCTATAGCCTAGAAACCCCCGCGCAGCTCATCGGCCTGCGCTATTTCAATGTGGCCGCCGATACGACCGGCAACCATGTGGCGGAAGCTGAGAAACTGGCTGGGCTGATCACCCGGTTTCGCACCGATCCTGCGGGCTGGTATGACGATGCGCTGATCGGCGAGATGATAACGCTCGCCGATAAAACCGGTGATGTGACGCGCCACCCGGTGAAATTTGGCAAAACCCAATTTGATGCGCCAGATTTTTGGACATCGCATTTTGGTGGTGTTTATCTCTTCCGCACGCCGCGCCATAAAGCGGTGATCGGCATGGGGGAGCTGCTGCAAGGTCTGCCCCATGACATGATCAGCGGCACGGATCGCAATGCGATTGCGCGGTTTTTGGATGTCAACGGCCTTGTCGAACCTATCGTGAAGGCGCGCGGCACCGATGCGGGCGCGATCTTGCGCCAGAAGATGGATTTCATTCTGGTCTCTGCCGCCGCCGAACTGGGCCTTCCTATTGGTGCAGGCGACCGGCGGGCGCTGCGCGGCGTGGCGGGGCAATTGGGCAGTGTGCTGCCGCGTGAATTTGAGGCGCTCGCGGCGCTGTTGCGCTGGGTCGAGGCCGGTGGTGCGTGGCCCGAGATTGACAGCAACCATCCGGCTTATTTCTACACCCTGCGCGCCCGGCCCGGCCCGCTGCGCGATCTGGTGAACCGGCTCTTGGCCGAACTCAGCCCGCTGGATGTGCGGCAATTGTTCATCTGTCACAAAGAGCTTTTCTACCGGCTTTATGCGGGCTGGCCCGAGGTAAAAAAGGCTTGGGTGGCGGAATTTCTCGAAACGGAGTACCAAATCGATAAGGCCGGTGCGCGCAAACGGCTCTTTGGGTCGGAACCGGGCATGGAAGAGGCCACGGAGACAGCCAAGGCACCTGTGCCGGTGCAGGCAGGCCCTTGGGGCAGCCCGCGCAAATCGCCACCGCCCCCGCTGCCCAGCCGTGACCCGATTGATCTCGTCGGCCCTTGGGGGGCCGTGTTGAGGGGGCGGACATGATCGGATTTACCAGACTTCTGCTAATTGAAGCGGCTTTGGCTTTTGTAACCTATTGGGCGCTTCGACTTTACATCACCTCGCGAAAGCGCGAAGCCCTTGAAAACGCTTGGGACCGGGGCGAAGCCGGCGGAGCAATGGAACGCGAACCCTTTATCGACGTTGAGATGGAGGCGTTCAAAAAAAGTTGGGTGCGGCGGGGCCTGTGGCTCGTCGTGCTGGTGCCCTACCTTGTGGTGGGTGCGCTGATCTATTTCGTGAACTGAGAGGCTGCAATGACCTATGTGAAATGGACTTTCTGGACGATCGTTGCGGTGATCGTTGGTGCCTTCCTGCATTACACGCTGCCGCAGCACGATGTGGTGCGGGTGGTGAACACCTACCAAGAACGGCAAGATCTGGGCGACTGGACGCGGATCTTCTGGGCCAGCCCCGAAGATCAATCGTCCACGCTGGTGAACCGCGATGTGCAATTCATCTCGACGGTGACGGCGGATGGCAAACCGGTTGTGTTCCGCAACGAAGATACCGGTTGGGGTTGGCCGCCCTATTTCAAATTTGACACGGCCAACCTGCAAACCGAAGCCGATGACCTGAAATCCTCGCCCGAAAACCCGAAATGGGCGGTGGTGACGCACTACGGCTGGCGCAGTGAGATCTTGTCGATCTTCCCCAATGCCGTGGCGATCCAACCGGTGGAGAGCAAAGACGCCTCGGTGATCCCGTGGTTCAACATCATCTTCCTGACGCTGTTTGGGATGCTGGTGCTGACGATCCGCGCGCTGTGGATTCAGTTCCGCCGCCGCTCAATCGACCCGATGATGGAAGAAGTGGCCGACCGGATCGAAGATGTGACGGATCGGTTCTAAGAACCATTGCCTAAGCGAATGAAGCCGCGCCCCTTGGGGCGCGGTTTTTTCATGCGCCGTAGGGCAGCCAGATGGTTTTGCTTTGGCGCGCTTGGGCAAGGGTTTCGCTGAGCGGTTGCGCGGACCAATCGCGTTCTGTCGGGCACCATGTGGCTTTCAGATTGCCCGCGCTTTGGCGTTCCGCCAAGGCCGCGCCCTCTGCATTGCCCGCGTACCAAAGCGCCGCCACCCCGTCATGGCGGGCAAGCGTTTGAACCCAAGTATCGCGCGGACCGTTGACGAGGGACAGCACGCCGCCCGGCACCCCCGCTTTGGTGAGCATCTGCGCCAGATCCGGCAGGATCTGTGCCAACGAAGGGGCGGAGATCGCGACCACCCGATTGCCCATCGCCAGTGCGGGCAGCACCAGCGCGGCAAAGCCCAAAAGCGGCTGCGTCACCGGGCAGGCGACGCCCAGAACGCCCCAAGGCAAGCTTTGGGCAAGGGCCAAGGTTTTGGGAGCGGGCCGCAGCGCCTCATCTGCCCCGGTTTCGGCATGGGCCGCGCAGCGATAGGCCAAGCGGATCGCTTGCGCCGCCTCTTGTGGGTCATGGCCGAGGCTTTGCAAGCGCTCTGCGATCCGCGCTTGTTGCACCGCAAGCTCTGCGCTAAAGGCGCGCAAGACCTGCGCCCGGTCAGCACCAGTCTTCTGGCTCCAGCCGCCTGCTTTTTCAGCCTGTGCCACCGCCTTGGCAACATCGCTTTCCCCCAGCACGCTTTCCGGGATCATTACCGCCGGGGGCTCTGGCAGGGCAGGCACAGTGCTCGGGGCGAGGTAGGCCGCGAGCCCCGCCTGAGAAACACCGCTTTCGCGCAGACCCTCTTGCGGTGCGCCGGGGGCGCTCAGGTCGCTGCTGTTGATCCAAACAGTGCCGGTTTCGATCTGCGCCGCGATATCGGTTGCGAGCGTGATATTTTCCGACCAGACCGCCGCAGCGCGCCCGAAACGGCTGTTATTGGCAAGCTCCACCGCCTCGGCTGGGGTGCGGAAGCTGGTGAGCGTCGTAGTCGGGCCCAAGGTTTCTGCATCAAAACACGGGTTGGCGGGGAAGACATGAAGGAGCAAGCCGGGGCGGCAAAACTGCCCGTTTTTCGGTAGGTGCACGCTCAAGTTCGGTTGCACCAACTCCGCCCCGGCCTCGACGCCTTGCGCAATACGGGCGCGGATCTCCGCCAAGTGCGACGGGGGCACGGTGATCCCAAGATCTGTGCCCTTGTCGAGCGGATCGCCTATGCGCAGCGTTTCCAGCCGCCGGGTGAGTTTTTGCGTAAAGCGCTCAAGTACCGCTTCGGCGACCAAAAGCCGGGGGCTGCTTTCAAGTGCGGTCACCACGCCTTCGACCGCAGCATCCAGGTCTGCATCGGCAAAAATCAGATGGGGCGGCCTGCCGCCAAGCGCCAAAGCCAAGGCTTTGCCAGACCCCGCCGTAGCAATGCGCAGGGCGCGGCCCGCCTCGGTCGGGCCGGTGAAAGACAGCATCTCGATCTCGGCCTCGGCGAGGGTCTGATCCAGTTCTGCCCCGCCGGTAACAACATTGATCACCCCGGCAGGCAGACCTGCCTCGGCGCAGATCGCCGCAAAGGCGAGCGCGGTCAGCGGGGCTTCTGCGGCGGGTTTCAAAACGAGTGTATTTCCTGCGGCAAGCGCTGGGGCCACTTTTGCGGCCAAGGTCACAAAGGCGCGCTGCACGGGCAAGATGATCCCCACAATGCCATGTGGCGCGCGACCGGGGAAGGTCTCGTCCAGAAGTTCGGCGCGGTGGGCGAAATGGGTGAACTGCGCAATCGCCTCCGGCACGTCGGTCGCAGTGGTGGTGTGGATCGCGCGCCCGCTCTCTCGCGTTGCAAGTTGGGCGAGCACCTCTTGTCGTTTGCGCAAAAGGGCGGCGAGCTTGGTAAGATGCTCGGCGCGCTCATGCGGAGGGAGGGCGGCCCAACCTGGGGCGGCCGCACGGGCGGAGGCGACAGCGCGCGTCACGTCATCGGCGCTGCCTTCGGCCACCTGTGCAAGCTCTTTGCCGGTTGCGGGGTATGGCAAAGCTTGACCATTCGCCGCTTCGGTGAAAGCTCCCCCGATAAAATGGCCTAGGGGGCTATGCGCCTTAAGCCAGTCCTGCGCGGGCCGGTCGCTTACGGGGGCGGCGCCATAGTCCATCATCTCAAGGATCTCGGTCACGGAAGGCATCTTTCCCTCAGGCAATTGCGTGGCGGTGGCTGGCGGCAAGGCGCCCGGTGACATGCTGGCTTAGCGCCAATTCGATATTGCCCAGCATCGACGAGGCCCCAAGCCGGAACAAGTCAGGCTGAAGCCAGTCATTGCCGAGTTCTTCCTTCATCAAGATCTGCCAATTCAGGGCATCTTGTGCCGTTTTCATCCCGCCTGCGGGTTTGAAGCCCACGCGCGCCCCCGTGCGGTCCCCATAATCGCGAAGCGCCCGCACCATCGTGAGCGAGACGGGCAGGGTGGCATTCACCGCTTCTTTCCCGGTCGATGTCTTGATGAAATCGGCCCCCGCCTGCATCGCCACCATCGAGGCTTTATAGACATTCGTCAGCGTTTGCAGATCGCCCGTCGCCAAGATCGCTTTCATATGCGCGTCGCCGCAGGCGTCTCGCATCGCAGCGATTTCATCGTAAAGCGCCGCCCATTCACCGCGCAAAACATGGGCGCGGGTGATCACGATGTCGATCTCGGCGGCACCTTCTGCGACAGCATAGTTAATTTCTTGTAACCTTAAGGCTAGGGGCATTAACCCCGATGGAAAGCCTGTCGCCACGGAAGCGACTGGAATGCCTGACCCATCGAGCGCGCGCACTGCCGAACGAACCATGGTAGGGTAAACGCAGACGGCGCCAGTCGTCAGATGGTCCAGCCCCAACGCACAAAGGATAGGCTCGGCAATCGGACGGCGGGCCTTGGCACAAAGTCGTGCCACCCGTGCCTCGGTGTCGTCGCCCGCAAGCGTGGTTAGGTCCATGCACCGGATCGCATTGACGAGCCAAGCGGCCTGCCATGTCCCTTTGAGGGGCCTGTTGGCGGTCAGCTTTATGGCGCGTTCTTCGGCTGCGGGGGTGTTAACGGCCACGTCCTCGAGCCACGAGGGGGTAAGGGCGGTGCCGGGGTTACGAGTTTGGGGGTGCGTCATGGCCGACCTGTGCTTGTGTGCGGGCAGGCTAGCCGTTGCGGCGGGTGGCTTCAACGGGGATGCCTTCGGCATGTGTCTGCCGACCCATGGGTTCACAAATCGAAAGTTGGGGAAAACTACGCCAAAGGCATTGCGGCTTGCCCGGAATTGCGGTTGGTGGGATCGTTCGAGGTGACGATGACCGTGATGTCTTTGCGAATCGAGGAACGGGTGGCGTTTGCCATCGAGCGTTTGATGCGCAGCGATGACGCATGGCGTAGCCTTGTGCGGGACATGGTGGAGCGCTGGCCCGACGAACCGCCACTGGAACTGGGTTTTGCGCTGGTCTCGGCAGCTTCGGCGATTGAAAGCTCTTTCACGAAATCAAGCCCGGTGCGCGATGCCGCGATGCAAGGGTATCGCTTGGCGGCGCTGATCTCGATGGATGTCTATGCGATGGAACTGCTGGGCATGCCCTGTAAGAAGGCGCGTGATTTGATCGCCTATTGGGATATCGACCCGTTCTTCGCGCGTCTGTAACCCTCAACTGCGTCCACGGGCGCGCGAACCTATTCAAATGATTGGTGAAAGGCACGGGGCGCCTTTGCGCCCTTTGTGTTGCTGTGACTGCAGTCACATGGATTCATCTCAATTTTGAAGTGAAGAGAGCGCCGTTTCCGGCTGCTGCTCACCAGCCGTTAACAGAGATTGTGTTTCCTGTTCGTTGGGTCGTCGGGCGCAGGTGGATCAAAGGCCACGCCCCGGCGTTTGTGGAACGAAGGGGTAAACCTCATGCAAGGACAGGCGCAGAGCCTGTGCAGGCGGCTGCGTGTGTATGTTGCGCGGTCGCTACGGGCAGTTGTTATTTTCGGGCTTGTCGGTGTGATTGCCAATCCTGCGCAATCTCAAGACATCCTCTGGACCGCCAGCAGCAGCACCTTGGTCGTGCGCTCTGACTGGGGCGGCTATCTTGCCAAGCGTCGCCGCGAGATCGACACCTTGCGCGCCTCGGGCACGCGGGTTGAATTGCGCGGCACCTGCATCTCGGCTTGCACAATGTATCTAAGCTTGCCGAATGTCTGTGTCGCGCCCACCGCTGTGTTCGGTTTTCATGGGCCAAGCCGCAGTGGCACGCCGCTGCCACGCGAGAAGTTCGACTATTGGTCAGAGATCATGGCAAGCGGTTATCGCGAGCCCTTGCGCTCTTGGTACATGAGCACCGGGCGCCACACGATTGTTGGCTATTACGAGGTCACAGGCACGCGGTTAATCGAGATGGGCTATCCGCCTTGCGAAACGGATCGCGCCCCGCGCAAGGCGGGGCGCCGGTTTTGACTGCGCGCTAAGCCCGCAAATCAGCAGCAGTGATATTCGAGGTGGTGAAGCAGGACGAGCGCCTCTTCGTCGTCTTCCTCTTCGAAGAAGCTCATCAGCGCATTCACCTGCGCACCGACGAAGCGCAGCATGTCGTGGCCCATGCGCGTATTCTCGGCCAGTTTTTTCTCGAAATAGCCCACCCAAGGCGAGTCATTCCCCGCCATTCGAGCTTGCAGCATCTGATAAAGCCGGTCGGCCTTGGCATCGCAATCGAGGCCAAGGAAGGTCACATAACGGTCGGGCGTCTCGTCGTTCATCTTCATAGTCCTGTCTGTCTTTTGCCTGACTGTCGTTTGTGCGACAGCACAGGCATGCATTCTGTCAGGTCCGCGACAGTTCCAGCACAATAGCCGGGCTGCCCCGCCCTCCCCGCAAAATTGCAGCAAAAAGCGCGCCAGCCGTGCCCGATGTTCAAGCGCTTAGAGGTAACGCCCGCCGCGTTCGAGCACCTCGATCTGGTAGCCGTCCGGGTCGGCAATAAAGAAGAACCGCGCGATCACGGTGCCAGCGGGCGCAAAATCAACAATCTTGCGCGGGGCGAGGCCCGCCGCTTCCAGCCGCGCATGTTCCGCCGCCACATCGGGCACTGATACCGCCAAATGCCCGTAGCCATCGCCCAGATCATAGGGCGTTTCGCGGCCCTTGTTCACGGTCAGTTCAAGCTCAAAGGTGCTCTCGTCATTGGAAAGGTAAACCAGCGTGAATTCGGGAAAGTCGAGCCGATCCGCGACCTTCAGCCCAAAGGCGGTTTGGTAAAAGGCAAGTGAGCGCGCTTCATCCAGAACGCGGATCATTGAGTGGATCATTTTGGCCATGCTGCCCTCCGTTTTGTCCGAGCCTTACAAGGCTTGCGGGTGGGCGCAAGGGTGGGGCGTTATTCAAGGAACGGCATGGCAATCCCGAAAGCGCCCGCCAAAAGCACAAAGTTCAGCCCGAGCACCAGCGCGGCGCCGAGCCCGGCCAGGGCTTGAATATACTGGCGCGGCACAAAAGCGCCCATGACCTCGGGCTTGCGAATGAGCCACAAGAGCGCCAGCATCGGTACGGGAAGCGCGATCGACAAAACGACTTGGCTCATCACCAGCGCTTGTGTGGCATTCGCCCCCCAAGCCACCACCGCAAACGCGGGCAGCATCGTCACCGCGCGGCGTAGCCACAGCGGAATAGTGATCCGCAAGAAGCCCTGCATGATCAACTGCCCCGCCATCGTCCCCACCACGGAAGACGAGATCCCAGAGGCGATCAGCGAGATCAAAAACGCCCCTGCCGCCGCTGCGCCCAAAAGCGGCGTCAGCATGTGATAGGCGGTTTCAATCTCGGCCACTTCCGCATGGCCACGATGGAAGGCAGAGGCCGCCATGATCACCATTGCCATATTGATCAGCCCCGCCACCGCCAGCGCGACGATTACCTCAATGTTGGAAATCCGCAGCACGCGGCGGCGCTCGTCATCATTGCGCAACACTGCGCGGCCCTGCGTCAGTCCCGAGTGCAGAAAAATCGCATGCGGCATCACGGTCGCGCCAATGATCCCCACCGCAATCGTCAGTGCCCCGGCATCGGGCAGGTCCGGGGAAACAAGGCCAAGGCCCGCCGCCGTCCAATCCACCGGCGCAATCAGGATTTCTGCCAAATAGCAAAGACCAATCAAGCCAACGAGTGTGCCAATGGCAATTTCCATCGGGCGAAAGCCGCGCGCTTCCATCAGCAAAATCGCATAGGTGATGATTGCCGTGATCACCATGCCCCAGATCAGCGGAATGCCCAGCAGCAGCGAAAGACCAATGGCCCCGCCGAGAAATTCCGCCAAATCCGTGGCCATCGCGGCGATCTCAGAGATGAACCACATCACATAAACCAGCGGGCGGGGCAGGTGATCGCGGCTCAACTCTGCCAAGTTGCGCCCGGTCACAATGCCCAAGCGCGCCGAAAGCGCCTGAAACAGCATCGCAATCAGGTTCGCCATCAACACGACCCACAACAGCGCATAGCCATAGCCCGCGCCCGCTTGGATGTTTGTCGCGTAATTGCCCGGGTCCATATAGGCGACCGAGGCAATCACCGCCGGGCCCACAAAGGCCAGCATCGCCAACGGGCCGCGCCGCTCGCCGCTGATCACGGCGGACATCGTGGCGCGGGTGCGCCCGGTCAGTGAGCGGTCATTCTGCATTGCGGCACTCCCGTTGTCTTGACCTTGATTTATAGCCCTGGCTACATTTCTGTCAAACAGCACGGAAACGCAGTTTTGTGAACGATTTGCAAAACCCGGGCAAAACTGCCAAAACCAAGCCGGGAGGACGGCAGATGAGCGACAACACCGCAGACGAGGGGCAAGTTCCCACGCCCGAGCGCTTTACCCAAGCGCGCGCGGCGCAAAGCATGGCGGTGCTTGAAGACTATGCCGAGATGATCGACGATCTGGCCCAAGAAATGGGCGAGGCGCGCATCACCGATATTGCCGCGCGCATGGGCGTGACCCATCCGACCGCGACCAAAGCCGTGGCGCGGCTCAAGCGCGAGGGCCTCGCTGTGTCGCGCCCCTATCGCGGGGTGTTCCTAACAGAAGAGGGGGCCGCCTTGGCGGCACGGGTGCGGATGCGCCACCGGGTTGTGGTGGATCTGCTCGTGGCTGTTGGGGTGCCGCAAGAGACCGCTGAAATTGATGCCGAAGGGTTGGAGCACCACGTCTCTGATGTGACGCTTAAAGCGTTTGAGGCGTTTTTGGCCCGCCGCTAATCTTTGATGCGCTGAGCGGCAATCGCACTTAGTCGTTTTTGTAAACGTGGATCGGGCATCTGTGCCTCAGCCTCCCGCATCGCTGCCACCCGCGCGGGCGCCGAGCGGATCAACTCCGGGATCAAATCCGCCTCGGGCAGGTTTTTCCAATATTTGCGCGGCATGTTCGATTGCATCGCCTGCACCATCAACCGCGCCGGGTTGAAGATATTGGCAAAATAGACTCGCCAAAGATGCTCGGTTGCATCCGCAGGCGGGGGCCTCGTGTCACAGGTTTCAGAAATTTGCATCTCGCCACATTCAAAGCGTGCGGTCAGTGTGGGCGTGGCGATCAGCCAATCCATATCGCCAAAGCGGCGCGCAAAAAACGGCGCGCCTGCCTCTAGAATGTGGTGATCGGGCTCAAACCACGCGGCAAAGGCGCGCCGGTTCGCGCCCGGTGGCGTCACCTCGCGAAAGCGCACAAAGGCATGCATCTTGTGAATGTCGCGCCGCACGGCTTTTTCTTGGTCAAGCACGCGGCGCATCATTGGGTCAGATCGGTCGCCCCAGCGCAGCTCCCGTCGCGAAAGCCGCAACACCAGCGCATAGGCGCGCGCAAACCGTTCCGGGTCGGAATGCATCAAAGCGGTTTCAAGCCCCTCCACCGCCACGCGTGGCAGGGTCAGCGCGACCGCGCCCGCCGCTGTGGGTAGGGCAGCGGCAAACAAATCCGGGGCGGCGGTGCCGACCGACCAAATCACCGCCTCGGGGGCAACGCCCGCTGCCGCCAAGCGCCGCGCTTCCTTGCGCCATGCGGCGACGGTGCCGATCCGGGGCAGCACCACCTGCATCAGAAAAGGCTCAACTGTTCGGGCGGCGGGGCAAAGCGCGCGCGCAGGTTCGCATCATCTGGCAGGCCACGCGGCGACCAGCCGGGTAGGGTGATGAATGGCTCTGCATTACGGATCACGCAGCCAATCGCGACCAAATCTTCATAGCGCAGGGTGCGATAGCGCCGCGCTTTCAAAATCCGCTCCACGCTACGGGTGCCAATCCCCGGCACGCGCAAAAGCATTTCACGCGGCGCACGGTTCACATCCAGCGGGAAGTGCTGCCGGTTCGCCAAGGCCCAAGCCAGCTTCGGGTCAATTTCCAGATCAAGGTTCTTGCCCGGCGCGGCAATCTCGGGCGCGTCAAACCCATAGTTCCGCATCAGCCAATCGGCTTGATAAAGCCGATGCTCGCGCACCAAGGGCGGGCGGATCAGCGGCAGCATTTTGGACGCATCCGGGATTGGTGAAAACGCCGAATAATAGACACGGCGCAAAGCATAATCGCCATAAAGCCGGGCGGAGCGGTGCAAAATCTCCCCGTCGCTTGCGGGGTCGGCGCCAATGATCATTTGCGTCGATTGCCCGGCTGGCGCAAAGCGTGGCGCGCGGGTGCCGCGTTTGGTGCGGTCTTTTGCGGCTTCGCCACGCGCTTTCACCTCGGCCATTGCGCCGTGGATCGTGTGCACGGATTTCTCGGGCGCCAAACTGCTCAGCGCGTCTTCGGTCGGCAGTTCCACATTGATCGACAGCCGATCCGCCCATTTTCCCGCCTCGGCAATCAGTTCGGGCGCGGCATCGGGAATGGTTTTCAGGTGGATATAGCCGCGAAAATGCTCCCGCTCGCGCAAGGTGCGGGCAACGCGCACCATATCGGCCATTGTCTCATCCGGCGAACGGATGATGCCGGATGAGAGAAACAACCCCTCAATATAGTTGCGCCGGTAAAACTCGAGCGTCAGCGTCACAACCTCTTCCACAGTGAAGCGCGCGCGCTCCACCCCGCTGGAGGCGCGGTTGATGCAATAGGCGCAGTCGTAAATGCAGAAATTCGTCAGCAGGATTTTCAAAAGCGAAATGCACCGCCCATCCGGCGCCCAAGCGTGGCAGATGCCCGCCCCCGTCGTCGAACCAAGGCTTTTGCCCGCACGCGAATTGCGCCGCTCGCCCCCCGACGAGGCGCAGGAGGCATCATATTTCGCAGCATCAGCAAGGATCGCGAGTTTTTCTGAAAGCGCTTTCTGGGCCATTTGTTCATATTATGTTCTTGCCCCTTTTCGCGCAAGACGGTGCGTGTCGCAGGCTCCGTTTAAGGAAAAAACAACGGTGTCGCCCTAATCATGCTGCCAATCCGCCTCGATGCCGGGGCTCCCTCATAGGTTCTTCATGCGCCTTGCTCGTCAGATGATGTCCAGATCCAGATGCGCAGGCGCAGCGGAATGCTGCGAGGGTCTCATGTTAACTAGTCTTCTCTAGAACAGCGATACGCCATGTCTCTGATCAAACGTTTGCTTCTTCCGGTGATGCTGCTCACCGTTTTCGGCTGCATCATTGTGGCAATCCTGTCTTGGCAGGCTTATGCGCTCGGCGGCGAATTGCGGCGCCTGTCTGAGCTGTCGCGCGCGGCGGTTCATGATGCGGTGCAAATTGAAAGCGACTTTCGCGCAGCAGAAGAGGGTTTGCGCATCGCGCTCGACCGTCCCTCGGATCGCGCGATTGAAGACTTTGCCGAGCAAGAGGCTGTGTTGAACGGCCATCTCGAAGGGTTTGCGGTTTACTATTTTGCCAATCAAATCAAACCAGAACTGACCGCTTTGGGCGCCGAGATCGCGCAATGGCATGAACGGGCAAGTGCTCTGCTGGCTGCGGCTGAGCCTGATCCGGCGCAGCTACAAGCCTACGAAAAAGCGCGCGTCGCCGCCGAGGCGCGGTTGGGCAACTTCGATACGCTCGTGGGCGAAGCGGCTGCAAAAAGTGAAGCGGCCAGCGTGTCGCGCGCGGGCTGGAACCTTGTGATTGTGGTATTGCTCGCGGCTTCGGTGATGCTGGGCATGGTCATTGTTTCCATGGTGCTTTCGCGCCGCGTGTCGCGCGCCGTTGTTTGCGTCTCGGATCGGTTGGAAACCATCGCCGAACTGCCGCAAGAGGTGCGCACCGGCTTTGAACTCGACCGGATTTTGCGTGCGGTCGAAGCACTCGAATCAGCCTTGGCCGAGCGTGCGCGCCTGACCGAAAGCCTGCATCAAAGCGAGCAAGAGCAAGCTCAGATGATCCGCGCTGAGGCTGAGGCGAAGCAAAAGCTGATGAAAAGCGAGATCGAGGAAGCCGAGCGGCGGATGGAAGAAACCCGCCAGCGCGAGGCTGAACGTGCCCGGGTTGAAGCGGAACGTCTGGCCGAACGCGAAGCCCAGCAACAGGTGGTGGACCATCTGGCGGCCTCACTGCGCTCTTTGGCCGATGGCAATTTGGATGTCGTGATCAACGAATTCTTCGCCGAGAGCTACAAGAAGCTGCGGATGGATTTCAACGCAGCGGTGCTGTCGCTTAAGAGCATCGTGGCCGAAATTTCGGAATCTGCCACAACGATTGGTGCAGATAGTTCTGCGATCAGCAGTGCGCTGGAAGACCTGTCCAAACGGACGGAGGATTCGGCGGCCTCAATCAACCAAACCTCCGAAAACATGGCGCAGATGAACACGCTTGTGGGGGATACCACTGCGGGCATCCAAGCGGTGCGCGACCTGACCGGCACCGCTGCGCAGCAAGCCGAGGCCAGCATTTCCACGATCCGCCGCACCGAAGAGGTGATGATGCGGATTGAAAGCTCGTCCGAGGCGATCACGCGCATCATTGGCGTGATCGACGATATCGCATTCCAAACCAATTTGCTGGCACTGAACGCCGGGGTTGAGGCCGCGCGCGCGGGCGAATCTGGGCGTGGCTTTGCGGTTGTGGCGTCCGAAGTGCGGGCGCTGGCGCAGCGCGCCGCGGAATCCGCGCATGAGATTGGTGAGCTGATCTCTGAATCGAGCCGCCATGTGAAAGAGGGTGTCGGCGCGGTGCGCGAAAGCGGCACGGCAATGGAAACGGTCACCCGGTCGGTGGGCTCGATTTCTCAGCAGGTGCAGGCGCTCGCCTCTTCGGCCACCGCGCAAAAAGACGGGATTTCAGAGGTCAACCAAGCCGTCGGCATGCTGGATGCCGCCACCAAGCAAAACGCCGCGATGTTCGAAGAAACCTCTGCCGCGACCTATTCGCTCAAACATTCTGTGGCCGAACTCAACGCCCTCGTCAGCCGGTTCCACGGCTGGCAAGATGTGCACAAGGTTGACCGACAAGACGCAGCTTGATGCGCGCACTATCAACCAAAAACGCCCCGGTATCCCGGGGCGCTTTTGTTTTAGCTGTCTGATTTCGGCGCGTCACTGGGCAGGTTGAAGCCGTGTTTATCCATATAGGGGCGGAAGTAGTCGCGGAACGCCTCAAACCCTTCCGTTAGCATCAGGAACTCGGCGCGGTTCATCACCAAAACCTTGGTGTCTTCTTTCGCGCGCACCGTGGTGCGCCGCCGCGTGGCCCCCAAAATGATCCGCTCGCCGAAATGATCGCCGGGGCCAATGATCCGGGTGGTCATTTCGCCGGTTTCCGGATCGGGGCGTTCCATTTCCACCGCGCCCGAAATCACCGTGTAGAACCCATCCGAGCGATCGCCCATCTCGTAAATACGGTCGCCCGCGCGGTAATAAACATAGCGCATCGGCGGTTTGCGGAAGGTGCGCAACTGCACCAAAGACCGCGCCCCGATCAAATCCAGCGTCCAGTTCATCATCACGCGGATCTTGGTGCCAAGCCCGGGCAGCAGCGCCAGATAGTAAGACCGCCAAACAAACCACGCCGGGAAGCCCGTGACCGAGCGGCCCATCAGATCGGCCACGCCACGTTTTGCGCCCAGCGAGGCAAGCGAGCCGCGCGAGGAATAGGCAAAGATCCCGGGCGTCTTGCCCTTGATCGTCGCGGCAATGTTCTTCGCCACGCGCTTCGCCTCACGCACCGCGAATTGCGCGGTGGGCGGGGCAAAATCATGCCGATCTGCCGCGCCCTCTTTCAGTGGGATCAGCGCGCAATCACCCAGTGCCCAAACATCGGGGCGGCTCGGCACTTTCAGGCTGCGGTCCACGATGATCCGGCCCTTGTCCATCGGCAGGCCCATCCGCGTCACCACCGGCAGCGGCGCATTGCCGATCGTCGCGACGATCGTGCGCGTGTCGATCACCTCGCCATCGCTCGTCACCAATTGGCGATGGGTGCAGCTTTTCACCCCAGTTTTCAGCATCAGTTCGATGCCGTGTTTCTTCAGATGCTCGCTTGCGTAATCGGCCAGCTCTTGCGGCATCTCATTCAATATACGCGGCGCATATTCGACCATCAGCACCCGCACTTCCGACGGGTCGATATTGGAGTAGAAGGGCAGCGAGCGGTCGATGAGTTCTTTCATCTCGCCCACGGTTTCCACACCCGAGAAGCCGCCGCCCACCACGGTAAAGGTCAGCGCGCCGCGTTTGGTGTCGGGCAGCGCGGTCACCTGCGCATGTTCCAACTGCTCAATCACATGCTCACGCAGGCGGCGGGCATCTTCGAGCGTTTTCATTTTCAGCGCATGTTCTTCAAGCCCCGGCATGCGCGAGAAATCGGTGCCTTGGCCAAGCGCGATTACGAGGTGATCATAGGGCACCTCGGTCGGGCGGCGCTGAATGCCTTGGAAAACGGTGACCACCTTGCGGTCAAAGTCGACGCTGTCGACCACCGCTTTGCGCACGGCGACGCCCTTGAGGATGAACCGCAAGGGTGACACGGCATGGGCGGGGGTAATCGAGCCCGCGCCCACTTCTGGCAAAAGCGGTTGGAAGACGAAGTAGTTTTCCGCGTTGATGATCTCAATCTCGGCCTTGCGCCCCAATGTGCGCCGCAGCGCCCGGGCCGTATACATGCCGCCGAAACCGCCCCCAAGAACGACTACCCGCATCTGCTCATGCCTCCATGTTGCTGCGCCGCAGCGATAAGGGAAGGATGCTGGGCCGCCGGTGCCCCTTATCTATGCCGTAAGGGCAGCTTTGTCCAACATCCGCGCGGTGTTGGCGCTCACGAAATCAGCACTGCCCTAAAATCGTTCACATTGGTCAGGGTGGGGCCCGTGATCACCTGCGCCCCAAGCGCCGCAAAGAACGGGTGCGCGTCGTTTGCCTCCAGTATCGCGCGGGGGGATAGGCCAAGCGCACGCGCTTGTGCGAGCGTTTCGGGGCTGATCAGCGCGCCCGCCACCTCTGCTGCGCCATCAACGCCATCGGTATCGCCCGCCAGCGCGTAAACGTCGGGCATCCCCTCCAGCGCGAGCGCGAGGGCGAGCAGAAACTCCACATTGCGCCCGCCGTTGCCAGAACCACGCACCGTCACCGTGGTTTCGCCGCCAGACAGCAAAACACACGGCCGGGGGAAGGGCTGGCCGTGGCGCAGAACTTGGCGCGTCATCGCCGCGATCACTTTGGCCACATCGCGCGCCTCTCCTTCCAGCGCATCACCCAGAATATACGCCGGCAGACCTGCCGCACGCGCCACCTGCGCCGCCGCTTCCAGCGCGCCTTGGGGCGTGGCGATCAGATGCGCCGCGTTGCGGGCAAGGCGCGGATCATCGGGTTTGATGCTTTCCAAGGCGCCCGCCGCAAGGGCCGCTTGCAGCCCCTCGGGCAAGGGGATCGCGTAGCGCTCCAGCACCTCCAGCGCATCGGCGCAGGTCGTGGCATCGCCCACCGTCGGGCCAGAGGCGATGATGCACGGCGCATCGCACGGCACGTCAGAAATCATCAGCGTGATCACCCGCGCGGGGGCGCAGGCCGCTGCAAGCCGCCCGCCTTTGATCGCGGACAGATGCCGCCGCACCGTGTTCATTTCACCAATCGTCGCGCCGCTTTTCAAAAGCGCGCGATTGATCTCTTGCTTTTGTGCAAGGTCGAGCCCCGGCGCGGGCAGGGGCAAAAGCGCAGAGCCGCCTCCCGAAATGAGGCATAAAACCGTGTCATCCGCACTTAGGTTGTGCGCCAAATCCAACATCCGCCGCGCGGCCTCTTCGCCCGCCGCATCGGGTACCGGATGCGCGGCCTCAACCACCTCAATCCCTTGGCAGGGCACTGCATGGCCGTAGCGGGTGACCACCAACCCTTCCAGCGGGCGACCGTAATGCGCCTCAACCACCCGCGCCATTTCAGCCGAGGCTTTGCCCGCGCCCAAAACCACCAACCGCCCCCGTTCGGGCCAAGGCGGCAAAAACGGCGGCAGGCATTGCGCGGGTTGGGCCGAAGCAATCGCCGCATCAAAAAGTGCGCGCAACAAGGTTTCAGGATCGGTCATAGGAAAGGCTCCCTTTCCCTCTTCTAAACATCGTGATGGCCCTGCGCCAAGATGCACGCGCCTTCGCCTTGACAGGTGCGGGTGTTCCGCCTCAATAGCGGTCTGCGCGCGCGCCGTGCCGCGCCTGATCCGAACGCATGAGGTTCCGATGAAGCTGCCGTCTTTGATCCCCTGCCTCATTCCCTTGGCTCTTGCGGCTTGTGGCGGTGACGACATGCGGCTTTACCCGCTTGCGGGGCCGATTGCTGCGGAAAACCCGGCGCTTGTGATCCCGGTGACGCTAAGCAGTGATACCGAAACCTCGGGCAAGATCAGCTTCCGTTTGCCAAAGCCTGCGCAAAGCAAATGCACCGGCACTTGGACAAGCGTGGCGCCGCGCGTTACCACACATGAGCGGGGCTTTTCGCTCGGGCTCAAGAATATTGGCGGTAAATACACCAACGCCACCTCCGATGTGGGCGGCGTCAACTCGGGCGAGTTCTATGCGGTGTGCAAAGATGGCACTCGGCTTGAGGGCAGCTTCATCATGGGGTCCGGCACGCAAAGCGGCACAGGCACGGTGAGTGACACGCGCGGCAACAGCTACAAACTGCTGTTCTAAGCCCCTTAGCCCGGCGTCGGCAGCCCCAGTGCAACGGCACAGGTGGCACGATCCAGCGGACGGCTCCACAGATAGCCCTGACCGATGTCAAAACCAAAATCGCGCATCATGCCCGCGGTTTCTTCGGTCTCAACGCCTTCGACCACGGTTTCAATGCCAAGCGCGGCGGCCATCCGCTGCATCGATTCCAAAATCGCGCGGCAGGCCGGCCCTCTGGTCAAACCGCTGACAAAGCTCTTGTCGATTTTCAGCTTATGCACCGGGTGGCGCGCCAAAGAGGCAAGCGATGCATAGCCCGTGCCGAAATCATCAAGCACCAGCCCAACGCCCAGCACACGCAGCGCCGCCAAAGTCTCCGCCGCGTCAGACACATGGGCCAGCGCCGTATCTTCGGTGATTTCGATGTCGAGCAGGTTCGGGGGAAGCCCTGTTTCCTTCAGCACGGTGCTGACCAGTGCGGGCAGAATCTTGCGATCAAATTGCCGGGGGAAGATATTCACGGCAATGGTCAGCGGGCGCGCAAGGTCGCGGTTCCATGCGGCGACTTGCCGACAGGCTTCACGAAGCACCCATTCGCCCACCTGCAAAGACAAGACGCTGTCGCCCAGCACATCCATGAAATCGGCGGGCATCAACAGCCCCCAATCGGGGTGTCGCCAGCGCAAAAGCGCCTCCAGCGCGACCACTTCACCCGTCGCCAGATCGACCTGCGGTTGATAATGCAGTTCAAACTGATCTTGCGCGATCGCGTGGCGCAGGTTCAACAGCACGCGGTTGCGATGCTCCACCTGACTGCGCAGCCCGTGATCATAGGCGACCGGGCTTTTGCGATTTTCAAGCGAAGCTTGCAGCGCCAGCGCGGCATTGGCCAACAGCGCCTCGGCACCAATCCCATCATTGGGGCGGCAGGCATAGCCAACACCAGCATCCAGATGCAAAAGGTTCGGTCCAATGCGCAGTGGCTCCATCAAGGCGGTGCCAAGTGCGGCAAGGGCGCGTTCGGGCGGTTGATGCGGACGCGGCAACACGACGAGGAAGGCGAACCGATTTTCGCCCGCGCGATACAGCCGGATGTGGCGCCCCTGCACGCTGCGCAGGCGCGTCGCGCAGGCCAGCGCCAGCATTTCCGCATGGCGGGTTTCTTCCGTGGCGCGATATTGGGCGAGTTGCTCAAGCTCCGTCAGGATCACCCAAATCGAGCCTTCGCAAGCGGCGCGGTCTGCAAGCAGATCGGCCAAATCTTTGCGCAACCGCTCGGGGCCGGGCAGATGTGTCGGGTCGCCCGGTAAGCCCGCCGGACGGTGCCCAAGCCCCGTGGCTTCTTCAACCGGAAGCATAAAGACGAAATAGCGCCCAGAGCTATCATTGCGCCGCAGCATGAGCTGCATCGGAAAATCATGCCCGTCACTGTGGCGAGCCCGCACAAGCCGCAGCTTGGCGGACGCGGCCTTTTCCGGATCCACTGTCGTCAGCGCGCTACGCAGTTTGGCGTGGCGGTCGCTGCTGCATTGCGGCACCAGTGTCTCGATCATACGCCCAACAAGCGCGCCCTTGGCGTAGCCAAACATCGCTGTTGCCGCAGGATTTGCATAATCAATGCGCCCATGGGCATCCACGCCGATCACGCCATCTGTTGGCGCGCCGCGAAAGGGCCAAGAGAAGTCCATTGCGAATCCGTCAGAGTTTCGGGGGAGGGGACCGACACACTCGTTGCAATACACTCAAGGGTTGTGCCTTGATCTGCGCAGTGAAGCAACACCCAAAAGCCTCGTGATGGATGTCACACTGACGCAGGCGTCAACTTTTTGGCACCTTTCGCCGTTGTTCGCCTCCAAAAGAGGCTGGCCTAAGGCGGGGAGGCAGGATAAACGGCGGCAACCATCGGAAAATTAGCCCTATCGGGGCCAAAACAGCGGGAAAAGGTCATGGCGCGGCATCTCATCACCTCGGCGATTCCCTATATCAACGGCATCAAGCACCTTGGTAACCTTGTGGGCAGCCAGCTGCCGGCCGATCTTTATGCGCGCTACCTGCGTGGGCGCGGCAACGAGGTGATGTTCATCTGCGCCACCGATGAACACGGCACGCCCGCAGAACTGGCCGCCGCAAAAGCGGAAAAGCCCGTCGCGGATTATTGCGCCGAGATGCACGACGTTCAGGCCGAGATTGCGGCGGGCTTCCGGCTGAGCTTTGACCATTTTGGCCGCTCGTCTTCCGCGCAAAACCGCGCGCTTACACAGCATTTCGCGAAGGTGCTGGCCGAGCAGGGCCTGATCCGCGAAGTGACCGAGCAGCAGATGTATTCGAAGGCCGATGGCCGCTTCCTGCCCGACCGCTACATCGAGGGCACCTGCCCGAACTGCGGTTACGACTCGGCGCGTGGCGACCAATGCGACAATTGCACCAAGCAGCTTGACCCGGTCGACCTGATCAACCCGCGTTCGGTGATTTCGGGTTCGACCGATCTGGAGATGCGCGAAACCAAGCATCTGTTCCTGCGCCAATCTGCGATGAAAGACAAACTCGCCGCTTGGATCGACAGCAAAGCTGACTGGCCGGTGCTGACGACCTCGATTGCGAAGAAATGGCTCTTTGATGGTGACGGCCTGCAAGACCGTGGCATCACCCGCGATCTGAGCTGGGGCGTGCCCGCGCAATTTGAGGGTGCGCCTTGGGAAGGCATGGAAGGCAAAGTCTTCTATGTGTGGTTCGATGCGCCGATCGAATATATCGCGGCCACGCAAGAGCTCAGCGCGCAAGACGGCACCGATTGGGCGCGCTGGTGGCGCACCGATGCGGGCGCCGAAGACGTGACCTACACCCAGTTCATGGGCAAAGATAACGTGCCGTTCCATACGCTGAGCTTCCCGGCCACGATCCTTGGTGTGAACGCCGCCGAGGGCGAAAACTGGAAGCTGGTCGATTACATCAAATCGTTCAACTACCTGAACTATGACGGCGGCCAATTCTCCACCTCGCGCGGGCGCGGCGTGTTCATGGATCAGGCGCTGAGCCTCTTGCCGGCCGATTACTGGCGCTGGTGGCTGCTGAGCCACGCGCCCGAAAGTGCTGACAGCGAGTTCACTTGGGAGAACTTCCAAACCTCTGTGAACAAAGACTTGGCAGACGTTCTGGGCAACCTTGTGAGCCGCGTCACCAAATTCTGTAATTCCAAATTTGGCACCGAAGTGCCCGCCGAAGTTGTGCTGACCGAACGCGAAGAGGCGCTGCTGGCGCAATTCCGCGAGGGGCTGGCGGCTTATGAAAAGGCGATGGATGCGATCCAAGTGCGCCGCTCGGCAGAAGAGTTGCGCGCGCTTTGGGTGCTGGGCAATGAATATCTGCAGGCCGCTGCACCGTGGAGCGTGGTCAAAACCGACGAGGCTGCCGCGCGCGGGATCATCGTTTTTGCGCTCAACCTGATCCGGCTTTATGCGGTGCTGTCGCGCCCCTTCATCCCGGATGCGGCGCAAGCGATTATGACGGCGCTCGATTGCGAAGATTGGTCTTGGCCCGAAGATCTCGACGCGGCGATCCGCACGCTTCCCGCAGGCCACGCTTTCACCGTGCCGGAAAACCTGTTCCGAAAAGTGACAGATGACGAACGCGAAGACTGGGCCAACCGCTTCGCCGGGCGGCGCGACTAAGCATCGGGGGGCACGGCCCCCCTTTTCTTTGGCCAGCCCCCGCCTAGCTATGCCGCAAAGGAGAGTGCCATGAGCCAAACCTGCATCTTGATCGGGGCGCCTGTGGACAGCGGGCAAAAGCGGGCGGGTTGCCTGATGGGGCCAGCCGCTTTCCGCGTTGCGGGACTGGCCGAGGCGCTCACCGGGCTGGGCTATAAGGTGATTGATCGCGGCGATGTCGTGCCGCGACCGCATCCACCGATGGATCACCCAAACCTTGCCGTGCATCACTTGGCCGAAACCCTGGGCTGGACCGAAGCTTTGACCGAGGTCGGGCAGGCGGCAGGTGCGCTTGGCTTTCCAATCTTTTTAGGCGGCGATCATTCGCTCTCGCTTGGGTCCGTCGCGGGGATGGCCGCGCGGGCGCAGGCTTTCGGGCGTCCGCTCTTTCTTTTGTGGCTCGACGCGCATACTGATTTTCACACCCCCGACACCACGCAATCGGGCAATCTGCACGGCATACCGGTCGCTTATATCGCCGGGCGCACGGGGTTTGAGATGTTCCCGCCTTTCCCCGCGCCGCTGCCGGGGCACCGGATCTGCATGTTGGGCATCCGCTCGGTGGACCCAGAGGAACATGCCGCGCTGATCCCCGAAGAGATCGAGATCGCCGATATGCGGGTGCTGGATGAGCGCGGCATTGGCGCGCCGTTGCGCGATTTTCTAGACCGGGTGCGGGCCGAAAACGGGATGCTGCATGTCTCGCTCGATGTCGATTTTCTGGACCCGTCGATCGCGCCTGCCGTGGGCACCACCGTGCCCGGTGGCACCACCTTCCGCGAAGCCCATCTGGTGATGGAACTCTTGCACGAATCCGGGCTTGTGACCTCGCTCGACCTTGTGGAGTTGAACCCCTTCTTGGATGAGCGGGGCCGTACCGCGCGGCTGATGGTGGAGCTTGTTGCTTCGCTGATGGGCCGCAAGGTGTTTGATCGCCCCACGCGCCAATTCTAAGGCCCGTCTCGCGCCAAAAGCTCTGTCAACGCGGGGTTGTCGGGGCGGACTGCGCCCGCGACCGTTTGCGGCGCATCGGTCGGCACCGAGGTGCGGTTGCGGTAATAATGCGCCTCGCGTGCGCCGAAGTAGAACCCGACAATCGCACCCAAAAGCCACCAAAGCGGCTCTGGCACATAGTTGAGCCCCACCATCCGCTGTGCGAACCCCACCGGCTCCACCATCGCATAGACAAACAATCCCAAGGTGCCCAAGGCGAGCATTGGCCGGGGCAGGCGGTTGAGCCCGTTCACGAACCGATCAAAAAGCCCCGGCCGTGCAAATTGAAACTCCGCCCCGTGTTCATCCAAAGCCGCCAGATAGGCCGCGGCATCAGCTTCCATCTTTTTCGTGGCATTGGGGGTGAACACCTCGGCCACGCTGCTCACCGCCCCGCCAAGCGCGGTTGTGGCGGCGGGGCCGCCCAGAACTTTGCCAATCAACCCCATGCCGCCACCTTTGCGCGATGCTCGGCCTCACTCAAATGAAAGCGGGGGGAGATGAACTCTTCCGCGCGGCGAATCCAGCCGCCCTTTTGGCCCTGCTTCGTGGTGGCATATTTGCGGCTTTTGGGGCGGCGCGCGGCCAGATCGTAATAGTAATTGCGTTGCGCAATTCCGTAGGCATCGGCAAAAAGCGGCGGGTCCGGGGCAGCAGCCTGATGTGCGGCGGCGGCGGTTTGCGGGCCAATGGCCCCATCCACGCTGACCGTATGCCCGGTCTCATTCAAAAGCTTTTGCAAAATGCGCACCGCATTCGCGCCGGCATTCACCTGCATGTCAAAGACCGAGGCTTGTACCGCTTCGGGCAAGAGCTGGATTTGCGGCCGCTCATAGTAATGGCGGATGAAGATCTGCACGGCTTGCGCTCGGCTGAGAAGCTTCACATCCGCCGCGCTCACCACCCCGTCATGGTTCAAATCCACCCCAAGCGCTTGCAATGTGCCAAGCGTCACGCCCCATTTCGTGGCCCCACCAGGGTCATCCGGGTCGTTCACATAGCCGCCTTCGCGGGCAACAATCTCTTGGGCAATCTGTTCAACGGTTTTCATCGTTTTCCCCTTCTTGCGTAAGGGGAAAGGGTGCTTAAAACCCGTTAAAAGAGTTCAGCGGCAGCGCGCGCTTAGCTGTTCGGGTCGCGGTAGACGCCCTGCTCTTTAAGCGCGTCGGTCACTTCTTTGGGCATGTAATTCTCGTCATGTTTGGCAAGAATTTCGCGCGCCACAAAGACGCCATCCACCATCGTGCCAGTGCCGACCATGCCTTTGTCTTCGCCAAAAAGATCGGGCAGCACGCCGGTGAATTTAACGGGGATCGAGGCCCCGCCATCGGTCACCGAAAAGGTGATGTCTTCGCCTTGGCCGCGCACCAACGTGCCGGTTTCAACAAGCCCGCCCAAGCGGAATACTTCCCCTTCGGCGGGCGGCGCGGCCACCACTTCGGCGGGCGAGCGGAAGAAGTTGATCCCGTCTTTGAAGCCATAGCCGATCAGCCCCGTCGCCAAGACCAGCGCAAACCCGGCTGCAATCAGCACTTGGATCCGCCGCTTCTTCTTCAGGTTCTTCATCGCCTCGCCTCCCGTTACGCGCTGCGCCCCAAAAGGCGCATGCGCGATAGATATTCCCTGACAGAGATCAAGGGAAGACCGGGGCCAACATCAAGCCCATGGTTTCCGGCAGGCCCAGCATCAGGTTGGCGTTCTGGATCGCTTGGCCCGAAGAGCCCTTGGTGAGGTTGTCAATCGCCACGGTCACAATGGCGCGGCCCGGCAAACGGTCGCCCGTCACGCCCAAATGCACGAAGTTCGACCCCGCGACCGAGCGGGTCGAGGCAAGCGTGCCAAAGGGCAGCACTTCAAGGAACACTTCCTCGGCATAGCGCGCGGCCAAGGCGGCGTGAATTTCCTCAGCATTTCCGCGCACATAAACGGTGCCCAAAATGCCCCGGTTGAACGGCATCAGGTGCGGCGTGAACTGCACCAAAACCGGGCGGCCCGCGAGTTTGGAAAACTCCTGGTCGAACTCGCCCAAATGCCGATGCTTGCCGCCCGCCGAATAGGGCATGGTCCCGCCCGACAATTCGGCATGAAGAAGGTTCTCTTTCAGGCTGCGGCCCGCGCCGGAAACGCCCGCTTTGAGGTCGATCACGATCTCGTCAAGGTCGATCACACCCGCCTCAATCAGCGGACGGATCGCATATTGCCCCGCCGCCGCGTTGCAGCCGGTGCCCGCGCACAGCCGCGCGGCGCGAATCTCATCACGGTAAAACTCGGTCAGCCCGTAGACGGCCTCTTTTTGCAACTCGACCGCGCTATGCGGCTTGCCATACCATTTTTCATATTCCGCCGGATTGCGCAGCCGGAAGTCGGCGGACAGGTCCACCACTTTCTGATCCAGCGGCAGTTCCGCAATCACCGCTTGCGAAGTAGCATGAGGCAGGGCGCAAAACGCCAAATCGACGTTTGAGAAGTCGATCTCTTCGATTTTGCACAGATCGGGCAGGCCAAGGTGGCGCAGATGCGGAAAGACCTCGCCCATTTTCATGCCCGCCTTTCGGTCCCCCGACAGCGCGACGATCTCCATTTCTGGATGGGTGGCGATGATCCGGGCAAGCTCTGCCCCGGTATAGCCCGAAGCCCCGAGGATGGCGATTTTCTGGGTCATTTCAGTCTCCGCAGTTGTGACCCTGTGTTGCCTCAGGCTAAGTTGCCACGCAAGCAAAGTTTGCATGAGGATCTCGATGACGAAGGCGTGGCATTACGCGTGGCAGGGCAAATCCGAAGGCCCGGTGGATGAAGCCATGATGGGCGATTTGATCCGAGCCGGGCGGGTGCGGGCCGATACGCTCATTTGGGCGGAGGGGATGGGAGATTGGGAGCGCGCCGATGTGCATTTCCCCTTTGCTCCCGTGCGGCCTGCTGCCCCCGCCTATGTGCCGCCTCCGCCCGCAGGGCCGCCGCCACTGGGGCGCGAGAGCGCATATGGCCCCTATGAGGGGGCGCCGCCGCGCGATTTCATTGAAGCGATCAAGGTCTGTTTTCGCAAATATGCCACCTTCAAAGGCCGGGCGAGCCGGTCGGAATTTTGGTGGTTTCAGCTGTTCATCATTGGTGGGTCACTCCTGACCGGGCTTTTGGAAAACGGCATGGGCCGTGACGGAGCGGTGCTCAACGGGTTGTTTTCGTTGGCCACTTTCCTGCCTGCGCTCTCCGTGCAGGTGCGCCGCTTGCACGACACAGACCGATCCGGCTGGTGGATCGGTGGCTTCTATCTGGCGATCATCCCTGGGGTCGTGGTGTTGGGAGTGCTCGCCGCGATGGTCGAAGGCGGTGGTGGCAACGATATGGCATTGGGCGCCATCGCCATTGCAATGGGCGTCGCGGTGCTCGTCTATTCGATCTTGATGTTGGTCTTTCTGGCCAGCCGCAGCACGCCCGGCCCGAACCGCTTTGGTTAAGCGGCCTCAAAGGTGATCTGGCGGCGAAGGAACTGCGTCGCATGCACCGAAACCGAGGCCGGATCGCCGGTGGTCAGATATTTTGATACCTGTCCCGCGCCTTTGAAATCGGGCCGCCGCTCCAGATAATCGGCCAAGCTTTCCGCCACGAGGTTGGCTTGGCTATAAACCTTCACCTGCTCGCCAAGCGCCTGCTGGAAGGTTTCTTGCATCAGCGGGTAATGGGTGCAGCCCAGAATCGCCGCCTCCGGATGCGGCATCCGCCGTTTGAGCGCCTCGACATGGCTTTTCACCAAAGCCTCGGCCAGAATTTCATCGCCCGCTTCAATCGCATCGACCACGCCGCCGCAGGGCTGCGCCTCTACATCCACGCCAATTGCGCGATAGGCCAATTCGCGCTGAAAGGCACGGCTGGCCACTGTGGCGGGGGTGGCGAACAAAGCCACATGCTTCACCGCCACTTCGCGCGGCGGGGAGTTGTCGCCCCATTTGCGTTCGGTCAGGGCCTCAATCATCGGCACAAACACACCCAAAACCCGCTTGTTCTTCGGAATCCAGGTTTCCTGCATTCGTTTGAGCGCCGCCGCAGAGGCGGTGTTACAGGCCAAGATCACCAGATCGCAGCCCTCATCCCAAAGCCGCTCAACGCCTTTGCAGGTCAGTTGGAAAATGTCTTCGGCATCGCGCACGCCATAGGGGGCGTGTTGGTTGTCGCCGTAATAGACAAAGGCCATGTCCGGCAGCCGCTTTGAAACCGCCTGATGTACGGTCAGCCCACCGAGACCACTGTCAAAAACGCCTACCGCCATGCCTGCCTCCACACCTGCCGCTACAGCCTTTGCGGCCTTTCTTCCGTTCTAAGCCTCTCTCAGACGGAAATAAACGCCTATTGCATCCGCATCTGTGCCGCGACTGCCCGCTGCGGTGCAGATGCGCCGCAGCTACGAAAAAAGTTTAGGCGCTAACAAGGAATTCGGTTGAAAGGCATTTGTTAAATCCGAGAGGTTTAGATATGCAACGGACGCAAGACTGGTATGAAAAGGCGCGCGCGTGCAGGGAATGGACTGGGACAAGCTGAGAATATTTCACGCGGTGGCCGATGCGGGCTCCCTGACCCATGCCGGTGACGCGCTGCACTTATCGCAATCGGCGGTTAGCCGTCAAATTCGTGCGCTGGAAGATTCGCTTGGAACCACGTTGTTTCACCGCCATGCGCGCGGGCTGATCTTGACCGAACAGGGGGAACTGCTGTTCGACGCCACCTCCACCATGGCGAAAAAGCTCGATTCTGCCGCTGCGCGCATTCGTGACAGCGAAGAGGAAGTCTTTGGCGAATTGCGTGTCACCACGACGGTGGGCTTTGGCACGATGTGGCTCGCGCCGCGCCTCGTGAAGCTTTACGAGCGCTATCCGGAACTAAAAATCGACCTGCTGCTGGAAGAGCGCGTGTTGGATTTGCCGATGCGGGAGGCCGATGTGGCGATCCGCATGAAGGAGCCGGCGCAGGCGGACCTTGTGCGCAAGCGGCTTTTGAACATCCGCATGCGGCTTTACGCAACGCCGGAATATTTGGCGCGCGCTGGGCGACCGAGCCGGATCGAAGAGTTTGGTGCGCATCGGTTGATCTGTCAGAACCCGGCCACGCCGCAGGTTCAGGCTGGCGCGCATCTAACGCAAAGTGTGATGGCGCATGGCGTGCATTCCACGCTGATGGTGAATAACTACTTCGGCGTTTTGCAGGGTGTGCTGAACCATGTCGGCATTGGTGTGCTGCCCGATTATCTTACGGCGGATTTCCCGCTGCTTGAGCGGGTGCTGCCCGAGGTGGAATCGGTCGAGGTTCCGGTGTTCCTTGCCTACCCCGAAGAGCTGCGCTCCTCGCGCCGGGTCAACGCTTTCCGCGATTTCGTGCAGGAAGAAATTCTCGCCTATCGCCGTGCGCAAAGCGGCGAAGCCGCGGTCGAGTGACAAGAGCGACACTTTAAAGAAGCCAACCGACGGTTGCGTTTCGGCATGTGCGCAGCGCATATCTGCCATGCTGCATCTGCGACATGATTCCGCTTGAATGGTTCACACTCTGCCCATAAATCGGGCGAAGAGGGTGGCGAGCAGAGGAATCTCTCATCATCTTCTACCTCCCTGTTGGACTAAGGCCGAGCTTGTCTCGGCCCTTTTTTTATTCCGGGGCAGACTTCAGAACATTTTTCGATGCATGCGCTAAGGGCGCGAGAAACGGCGCCTTTTCGCCTTCTGCTTGTGAAATGGTTCCATCAAAGTTGTTCAAATCGGTTCACGCAAATGCGTCTGAACTTCTGGCCGATCTGCGGCGTTCTCTCACCATGAACACGATGCGACGGCCTACGGCACAGCCCCAAGGCCACGTCTGAAAGGAGATCAGAGATGAAACGCATGAACAGCACGCTCACCAGCCTTCTTGTTGCCGGTATCGTTGCGGCGCCCGTTGCCGCGTTTGCCACGAGCGATAACCCCTATGGCCTGATCGACTATAAAATGGGTATTGCCACACTCCCGACCGCTGGTTCGCAAGGCGACGTTGCCCCGCCGCTTCCGGATCAATACGGGATCGCTGATGTGAAAACCGGGACGGTCAAAGCCACCGACACCTCGGCGGCGACCTCGAATGGCCTCGACAATCGCCCGATCCAAACGCTGCTTGTGGATCAATCGGGGATCGCGCTGAACAAAGGCCAAGCCCAAGCTGCTGGCGCAGTGGTAACGGCGGATGGCGGTGCGGTCGGTACGATCTCGCGCGTGGTGCCGGGTGAACAAGTGGACACCGTCTATGTGCGCGCCTCGAACGACATCAAGCAGCGCACCTTCTCGATGTTTAAGGTGAATGTGCCGAAGGGCGCGCTGAAAGGCGACCAACTGCATCTGCAAATGACGATGGCCGAGCTGATCGCCGAATTGAATGGTCAAAGCTGATCCAGAACGGGCGAGACCCGGTCTGATGCAAAGGGGTGGCAACTGCCACCCCTTTTCGCATGCCTTCCCCCTTTCCCCGCAGGCGCACATGCACTAAGGGAAACGCAACATGCCGATGCCGGAGGACCCGATGACCGAGCCGCAAATCACCCCCGACCTGATTGCCGCCCACGGCCTCAAACCCGACGAATATGAGCGCATCTTAGAAATTCTGGGTCGTGCGCCGACTTTCACCGAGCTGGGCATCTTCTCGGCGATGTGGAACGAGCACTGCTCGTACAAATCTTCCAAAATCTGGCTGCGCACGCTGCACACCGAAGGGGAGCAGGTGATTTGCGGCCCCGGCGAAAACGCGGGCGTTGTCGATATTGGCGACGGTCAGGCCATCGTCTTCAAGATGGAAAGCCACAACCACCCCTCCTACATCGAACCGCACCAAGGCGCAGCGACCGGCGTGGGCGGCATTTTGCGTGACGTTTTCACCATGGGCGCGCGCCCTATTGCGGCGATGGACAGTCTGTCCTTTGGTCTGCCCAGCCACCCCAAAACCCCGCATCTGGTCAAAGGTGTGGTGGAAGGTGTCGGCGGCTACGGCAACTGCTTTGGTGTGCCGAATGTTGGCGGCGAAGTGCGTTTCCACGCCTCGTATAACGGCAACTGCCTTGTGAACGCCTTTGCGGCGGGCCTCGCGCAGACTGACAACATCTTCTATTGCGCGGCTTCGGGCATTGGGATGCCGGTGGTGTATCTGGGCGCCAAAACCGGCCGCGATGGCGTGGGCGGGGCGACGATGGCCAGCGCCGAATTCGACGATACGATCGAAGAAAAACGCCCGACCGTGCAAGTCGGCGACCCCTTCGTGGAAAAATGCCTGATGGAAGCCTGCATGGAACTGATGCAGACCGATTCCGTCATTTCGATCCAAGACATGGGCGCGGCGGGCCTGACCTGTTCCGCCGTGGAAATGGGCGACAAAGGCGGGCTTGGGATCAAGCTCAACCTTGATGCGGTGCCGCAGCGCGAAGCGCGCATGACTGCTTACGAGATGATGCTTTCGGAAAGCCAAGAGCGGATGCTCATGGTGCTCAAGCCCGAAAAAGAGGCCGAAGCCCGCGCGATCTTTGAAAAATGGGATCTCGATTTTGCCATCGTCGGTGAAACCATCGCCGAAGACCGCTTTGTCATCATGCATGGCAACGAAGTGAAGGCGGATATTCCGCTTTCCAAACTCTCCTCGGCCGCGCCGGAATATGACCGCCCTTGGGTGGAAACGCCTGCCGCCGCGCCGCTGGGTGCGCTGCCCGAAATCACCCCGATTGCGGCACTCAAAGCGCTGATCGGCTCGCCGAACTATGCGGCGAAGAACTGGGTGTTTGAGCAATATGACACTCAAGTTATGGCCGATACCGTGCGCCGTCCGGGACTTGGGGCCGGGGTTGTGCGCATCCACGGCACCAACAAAGCGGTTGCCTTCACCTCGGATGTGACGCCGCGCTATGTGAAGGCGAACCCGTTCGAGGGCGGCAAGCAAGCGGTGGCGGAAGCCTATCGCAACCTCTGCGCCGTGGGCGCGCTGCCGCTCGCCACCACCGACAACATGAACTTTGGGAACCCCGAAAAGCCCGAAATCATGGGGCAATTCGTCGGCGCGATCAAAGGTATCAGCGAAGCGTGCAAAACGCTCGACTTCCCGATCGTCTCGGGCAACGTCTCGCTTTACAACGAAACCGATGGCTCGGGCATTCTGCCGACCCCGACGATTGGCGCGGTTGGCCTGCTGAAATCGTTGGACGATCTGATCGGCGGGTTGCCCGAGGCCCGCGACATCGCGCTTTTGATCGGCACGACCCACGGCCATCTTGGTCAATCTGCGCTGGCGGCGGAAGCCTTTGGGCTGGAAGAGGGCGATGCCCCGCCGGTCGATCTGGCCGATGAGCGCAAGCACGGCGAGTTCCTGCGTGCCAATGGTCGCGTGGTGAAAGCCGCTGCCGATTTGGCCGATGGCGGCTTGGCGCTTGCGGCCTTTGAAATGGCCGAAGCGGCGGGCATTGGCATCCAGCTAGATGAAGCGGGCATCGCCGCGCTTTATGGCGAAGATCAAGCCCGCTACCTCGTCGCCTGTGATGAGGCAGGGGCCGAGGCGCTGGAAGCCGCCGCGCAGGCCGCGGGTGTGCCGCTGGAACGCGTGGGCGTTTTTGGTGGCGCCGAGGTGATCTTTGGCGCTGACCGCGCCCCGATGGCTGAGCTTTCGACCCTCTATCGGTCCGCTTTCGCTGCGGCGGTAGAAGGGTGAGGCGGGGCCGGTGGCCCGCATGATCTCGGTTACGCTTATGGTCGGCGCGCATAAAACCGCGTCGACACATCTTCAGACGACGCTTTTATCCGTGCGCGAACGGCTGGCCGCCGAAGGGGTCGGCGTGATCGGCCCGAAAGAGGTGCGCGAGTTTTTGCGCCCGGCGATGCAGCCCGGTCAGTTGTCGCCGGTTGAGGCGCAGGTGCTGGCGCGTGCCGCGATTGGGCAGCTTTGCCCCGGCGCGCGCCATGTCGTGGTGATGGAAGAAAACGTGCTTGGCGTGCCCACCCGCAATTTCCTGCTGGGGCAGGGCGGGCTGATCTACCCCTTTGCCACGCGGCGGTTGCGCGATGCCTTGGCCTGTTTTGGCGGGGCCGAGGTCCGGGTGGGGCTTGCCATCCGCAATCCGGCGAATTTCCTTGTTTCTTGCTGGAGCGAGCAATTGCTGCTTGCGCCTTGGACCCCGTTTCGGGATTTCGTCGCGGGCATTCCGCCCGATATGCCGCGCTGGCTGTGGCTGACCAATCGCATGTTGCAGGCAACCGATGATCTGACGATCTGGACCTATGAGGATTATCCCGCCGTCATGCCGCAGATCATCGACTGGGCCACCGGGCTCAAAGGGTTTGGCGCGACCGTCACCCCCTATGATCTGCGCATGCGCCCGGGGCTGAGCCATCGCGCCGCCAACTTTTTGCACAACCGAATGGAAAACGACCCGGAGCGCGACCACAAAATCGTGATGCGTCGGGCGCGTCGGATTGCCCCGCTAGATGGGAACAACCCCCGCTATGATCCGTGGAGCGCAGAGGAGCGCGCCAAGTTTGATGCGGTTTATGCCGATGATTTGCTGGAATTGGCGACCGCCTCGCCGGTGCATTGGTTGACCCCGCCGCAGCCCTAACCGCTTGGCACGCTACGTGCCGAGTGCTTGCGTGGCCTCTTGCCGCAGCCAGCGCCGCCGCCTAGATTGAAGCCAACACGAAGGAGTGCCTCATGCCGATGGAAGCGACCGACATTGAAGCCCTGATCCGCGCCGGGTTCCCCGAAGCAAAGATCACCATCACCGACCTTGCGGGTGACGGGAACCATTGGGGGGCCGAGGTGATCGACGCCTCTTTCAAAGGGATGAACCGGGTGCAACAGCAACGCGCCGTTTTCGCCGCGCTCAAAGGTGCGATGGATGGCCCGGATGCGCCGCTCCATGCGCTGGCGCTGACCACGAAGGCCCCGGAGTGAGTGGGGATACTCCTTGAACTGATTTTTGGGCTGTCCCGCCTGATACAGATTTTCTTTCAAGGATTTCCGCGCCTTTTCAGACACGGTCTTCGCGGGTTGCGCGAGGGCGGAGCAAAGGAACCAGATCATGACCGCAATCGACCAAATCAAGGCTGACATCGAAAGCAATGATGTTGTGCTTTACATGAAAGGCACCCGCGAGATGCCGCAATGCGGGTTCTCGAGCCGCGTGGCCGGGGTGCTGAACTATCTTGGCGTGGCCTATAAAGACGTGAACGTTCTGGCCGATTCCGAGGTGCGCCAAGGCATCAAAGAGTTTTCCGACTGGCCGACGATCCCGCAGCTTTACGTGAAGGGCGAATTTGTCGGCGGCTGCGATATCGTCACCGAGATGACGCTGTCGGGCGAGTTGGACAAACTCTTTGAAGACAAAGGCATCGGCTATGACAAAGGCCGCGCCGACCAAATCCGCGCCGCCAACGCCTAAGACGCGCGCACATGAAACAAAAGAAAGCCCCGCATTGCGGGGCTTTCTTTTTTGAGGGGGGGGATCGGCTAGACTCTTGGGGGCTTGTCCGGTTTGAGCCCTTTGCGGGCATTCGACACATGCTTGGGTCAAGCAGGTATACCTTGTTTTTCAAGGATGCGAAGTGTGATCCAAACGATGCCCGTCATGATAAGAACGGAGATGCCAATTGCCGCCAAGAGTTGACCGATCCGACCAATGCGGGATCTGCCAGCGCGTGAGATTTCTTCGTTCATGAAAAGAGAAGCGCGCCTCATTCTTTCGGAGTAAGGCTCCGAAAGGCTGTTCAACCATGTTCCTCCCAAAACGAAGCGAAGGACCATCGGAAAGAGCAGAAAGGCGAAACCGAGCCAGGTCGTCAGAAAACCCACGAGAAAGCCGATTTCAACGATTGCTTGGCTCATGTTCCCGTCCCAGCGTTCAAGCGTCTGTCATATCATTGGATGATATCGGGATGTTGTCCAATGGCACGTGCGGACTCCATGTGACCTAATGTCCGCATTGCCTCCGTATCCCCTTCCTCAACGCTTACCCCCCAAAAAACAAAAAAGGCCGCGGCAAATGCCCCGGCCTTCCTTCGTTCAATCGCTTGTCGCCTCAGGCTTTGCGCAGGCGGATCACCACATCAACGCGGCTCACTTCGGTGCCGGGTGGGGCGGCGGGAACGCGGACGAGTTCCAGCTCTTCCACCGGCGCGTCAGAGATGCGGTTTTCCCCCTCCCAGAAGAAGTGGGGGTGATCGTCCATCCTCGTGTCGAAATAGCTGCGCCCGGCGTCCACGGTGATCTCATGCATGATCCCGGCATCGCAAAAGGCGCGCAGCGTGTTGTAGACGGTGGCCAGAGAAACTTTCTCGCCCGCTTCAAGGGCGGAGGCATAAAGCCCTTCGGCCGTGACGTGGCGATTATGGCCATCGCCCACCAGCAAAGACGCCAAAGACATGCGCTGCCGGGTCGGCCGCAAACCGCCAGCCGAAAGCCAGCGCAGACCGCGTTCCTGTTCGATCGTCTTCATGACATCTCACCCCTACGCTACCTGTAACTAATATAAGAACAAGTAGAACCCAAAAACAACGAGATTCTGACGCAGCTTTCCGCCAGGGGCGGCCCTTGCGCGCCCGGTAAGGGGGGTGCTAGAGGGGGTGAACAAAGTCAAGGGGGGAAAGCCGATGTCAGCCTATCCGACCAGCTTCGGCAAGGAAGATCTGCTCAAATGCGCGCGTGGTGAGCTTTTTGGGCCGGGCAATGCCCAGCTGCCCGCACCGCCGATGCTGATGATGGACCGTATCACCGAGATTTCGGAAGATGGTGGTTTGCACGGCAAGGGCCATGTTGTGGCCGAGTTCGATATCACCCCCGATCTGTGGTTTTTTGATTGCCACTTCCCCGGCAATCCGATCATGCCGGGCTGCCTTGGCCTTGATGGTCTGTGGCAGCTTACGGGTTTCAACCTTGGCTGGCGTGGCTGGCAAGGGCGGGGCTATGCGCTTGGCGTGGGCGAAGTGAAGCTCACTGGCATGGTGCGCCCCGATCGCAAAATGCTGACCTACAAGGTCGATTTCACCAAAGCCCTGCAAACGCGGCGGCTGACGATGGGCGTCGCCGATGGTATCGTCGAGGCCGATGGTGAAGTGATCTACGTGGTCAAAGACATGAAGGTCGCGCTCTCCGAGAGCTGACCCCGAAATTACAGGAGGCCCCCATGCGGCGTGTCGTTATCACCGGTCTGGGCATCGTCAGCCCCATTGGCAATAATGCCGAGGAAGTCACCGCAAGCCTGCGCGCCGGGCGCTCGGGCATTGTTTTTGCCCCCGAATATGCCGAGCGTGGCTTCCGCAGCCAAGTGCATGGCGCGCCGCAAATTGTGCTCGAAGACCATATCGACAAGCGCAACCTGCGGTTCATGGGGCGCGGCGCGGCCTATAACTTCCTGTCGATGGAGCAAGCGATTGCCGATTCGGGGCTGGAAGAAAGCGATGTGTCGAACCCGCGCACGGGTCTGATCATGGGCTCGGGTGGCCCCTCGACCTCCAACTTCTTTGATGCGCACCAGATCGTTGTGCAAAAAGGCTCGCCCAAGCGGATGGGCCCGTTCATGGTGACGCGCTGCATGTCGTCCACCAACTCGGCTTGCTTGGCGACGCCTTTCAAGATCAAGGGTGTGAACTATTCGATCACCTCGGCTTGCTCCACCTCGGCGCATTGCATCGGCAATGGTGTTGAGCAAATCCAAATGGGCAAGCAAGACATCGTCTTTGCGGGCGGCGGCGAGGAACTCGACTGGACGCTGAGCTGCCTGTTCGACGCGATGGGCGCGATGTCGTCGAAATACAATGACACGCCGACCACCGCGAGCCGCGCCTTCGACGTGACGCGCGATGGTTTCGTGATCGCGGGCGGCGGTGGCGTTGTGGTGCTTGAAGAGCTTGAGCATGCCAAAGCGCGCGGCGCGAAAATTTATGCCGAAGTCACCGGCTACGGTGCCACCTCGGATGGCTACGACATGGTGGCCCCCTCGGGCGAGGGTGGCGAGCGCTCGATGCGCCTTGCCATTGGCACGCTGCCCGAAGGCCGCAAGATCAGCTACATCAACGCGCATGGCACCTCGACTGTTGCGGGCGACGTGACCGAGGTGGAAGCGGTGCGCCGCGTCTTCGGTGAAGGCAATGTGCCGCCGATCTCCTCGACCAAATCGCTGACCGGACACAGCCTCGGCGCGACCGGCGTGCATGAAACGATTTACTCCCTGCTGATGATGCAGGGCAAATTCATCACCGGTTCGGCCAATGTGACCGAACTGGACCCGGCGATCAAACCCGAGGAAATCTGCACCGAAACGCGCGAAAACGTCGAATTCGACTCCGTGCTTTCCAACAGCTTCGGTTTCGGCGGCACCAACGCCACGCTGGTGATGAGCACCTATCGCGACTGATCTTGCAGGTTTGACATGGCGGATTTGATGAAGGGCAAGCGCGGGCTTGTCATGGGCGTTGCCAACGAGCGCTCGATTGCTTGGGGCATCGCCTCGGCTTTGGCCGCAGAAGGGGCAGAGCTGGCGTTTTCCTATCAGGGCGAAGCGTTCGGCAAGCGGGTGGAACCGCTCGCCGCCTCGGTGGGCGCGTCTTTGCTCGTTGATGTAGACGTGAACGACGATGCCTCGCTTGATGCCGCCTTTGCGAAGCTGAAAGAGGAATGGGGCACGATTGATTTCGTGGTCCATGCCATCGCCTATTCGGACAAGAACGAGTTGACGGGGCGTTTCATCAACACCTCGCGCGAGAACTTCAAAAACTCGCTGGCGATCTCTTGCTACAGCTTCATTGACGTGGCGCGCCGCGCCTCCGAACTGATGCCCGAGGGCGGTTCGCTGATCACGCTCACCTATGGCGGTTCGAACCGGGTGACGCCGTTCTATAACGTGATGGGTGTGGCGAAAGCGGCGCTGGAAAGTGCCGTGCGCTATTTGGCCAACGACCTTGGCCCGCAAGGCATCCGCGTCAATGCGATCTCGCCCGGCCCGATGAAAACGCTCGCGGGGGCCGCCATTGGTGGCGCGCGCAAGACCTTCCGCCATACCGAGGCAAACAGCCCGATGCGCGCCAATGCGACGCTTGAAAGCATCGGCGGCACGGCGGCTTATCTGTGCTCAGATTACGGGGCGTGCACCACGGGCGAGGTGCTGATGGTCGATTGCGGCTACCACGTGTTGGGCATGCCGCAACCGGAAAACATCTAAGCGAAATGGGCGCCTTCGGGCGCCCTTTTTAATCGGTGTCTTGGTCCAAATCGCGCAACGCGCGGCGCAGTTT
Source organism: Rhodobacter aestuarii (assembly GCF_900156655.1). GTDB lineage: Bacteria > Pseudomonadota > Alphaproteobacteria > Rhodobacterales > Rhodobacteraceae > Rhodobacter > Rhodobacter aestuarii. Next base: position 247,953 of record NZ_FTOG01000007.1, read on the forward strand.
CGGGCTTTGCTTTTGGAACCCCTCGGCATCGCCGAAATCGCAGAAATTGCCGTAATAGGGATGCACGCCCTTCACCCGCTGGGCATGTTTGATCGGGCACCAATATTGTTCGGTCCGCGCGGCGACCTCGCGCACATAGGACACAACGCCATTGCCATAACCGCAATACATGCAGTTCACCTTCTGCACGATGTTGAGATAGGCAAGGTTCTGGCGGTCAATCACCACATGATCGCGCCGTTTCACCAGCGCGATGCCGTAAACCGGAAAACAGACGCGCTGATAAATCGTCACGAACAGATCCAGCAGCACAAACGGGATGAAGACCGCATAGATAAAGGGGGCGGTCAGCACCACCAACAGCCGGGTGCGGCGCAAAAACAACCACCATCGCACCCGTGCCATACGGTGCGCATCGCGCACGCCTTCTTCAAACTCGATCCGGCCTTGGGTGAAGCGGTAGCGCCATTGCGCGCGGCTTTGCTCCCAAGCCTCTTCGACCTGCGCCTCTATCTCGGCAAGGCGCGCTTGCAATTGTTCTAGCCTGTTGTCGCTCATGGTTTTCCCCGCCCCAGTCGCTATGATGGCGTGATAATGCGCGCATCATGGGGGGAAGGCTATGGAGTTGCAGCAGTTTATCGCGCCCGACGGGGCAAAATTGGCATGGCGTGATCAGGGCGAAGGCGCGGCGTTGATTATGTTGCCGGGGCTCACGCGCACGGGGGCCGATTTTGACTATCTGCTGCCGCATCTGCCGGGCGGGCTGCGGGTGATCCGCCCCGATTATCGTGGCCGGGGTGGCAGCGATTGGACAGGGGCCGCCAGCTACACCGTGATCCAAGAAGCCGCCGATCTGGTGGCGCTGATGGATCATCTGGGGCTCGAGAAGGCGGCGCTGCTGGGCACCTCGCGCGGCGGGATGATCGCCATGTATATGGCGGCGGTGCCCGAGATGCGCGCACGGCTTACGGGCATTTGTCTCAATGATATTGGCCCGGTGATCGAACATGACGGGCTGATGCGGATTTTTGATTATCTGGGCCGCAATCCGGTCGCCAAGACCTATGCGGAGCTTGCCGAGGCTTTGCCGCGCCTGATGGCAGGCTTTGCCAATGTGCCCGCCAGCCGTTGGGCCGAAGAGGTTACGCGGCACTATCATGAGACCGCGCAGGGGCTGCGTATCAATTACGACCCGGCGTTGCGCGAGTCTTTCCTTGCGGCCTTTCAGGGCGGTAAGGTGCCAGCGGCTTGGCCGCTTTTTGAGGCCTGCGCGGGCCTACCTTTGGCGCTGTTGCGGGGCGCGAATTCAGACCTGTTGAGCCGGGATACGGTGGCCGAAATGCGCCGCCGCCGCCCCGATATGCTGTTTGCCGAGGTGCCCGACCGCGCGCATATCCCGTTTCTCGATGAGCCCGAGAGTATCGCGCTCATCCGTGAGTGGCTGGCTCAGATCAGCGCCTGAGCCTCGGCGCCAACCCACCCCAAAGCGCCATAAGCGCCGCCGCCAAAACCGAAAGGCCCACCGCAGCGGCCAAGAAACTTGCGGTGTCCAAGCTGCCCGCTTGCAACCATGCCCAAGCGAGCATGGCTTGCCCCACAACCACGGCCCCCATCGCCCCCCAAAGTCCTTGCCGAACAGCGGCGGGGCTTTGCGGTGCTTGGGCAAGCCGTAGCGCGGTTTTCAGTGCCAGCGCGGCATCATGGCGGATCACCATCAGCGCGGGCACCAATGTGAGCACAATAAAGAACCCGGTGCTCAGGCCATAAACCAGCGTCACCACCGTGGGTTTGAGAAACAAAGATTGCCGACTTTGTTCAAACATCAGCGGCGCAAGTCCCAAGACGGTGGTGAGTGTGGTCAGCATAATTGGGCGTAGCCGCTCGCGCGCGGCGATGCGCGCGGCCACCGCCATCGGCAGGCGTTTGGCATAGTCTTGGATCGTGGTCACCAAGACGATGGCATCGTTGATAATGATCCCCGACATGCCGATTAGCCCGATGATCGTGAAAAGCGACATGGCAAGGCCGAAGTCCAGATGCCCCCAGACCGTGCCAATCAGGCCAAAGGGGATCACGCTCATCACAATGACCGGCGTGGTCCAACTGCCAAAAATCCAGCCGAGCACGAGGTAAATGCCCAAGATACACATGGCAAAGCCCAAGATTGCCTCATCCAAGAAGGCATCTTCTTGCAGCGCCAGCCCGCCCAGATCCCAATCAAGGTTGTAGCGTTCCGCAATGCTGGGCAGGATCTCGTTTTGCAGCGTGCGGGCAATTTCGCTGGCGCGTTCGGGATTATCTTCCGACAAAGCGCCTGTGACGGTGATCAGCCGCCGCCCGTTTTCACGGTTCACGGTGGAAAAGGCGATTTCGCTTTTGGCCGTCACAATCTCGCCCAAGGGCACATAGGCGCCCGCTGGGCTGCGCATCAGGGTGGATTGCAGGAAATCGGCGTTTAGTTCGGCCTTTGGCGCGCCCACCTCAATCGCTGTGGTGCGGGTGCCTGCGGGAAATTCTGCCGCTGTGATGCTGCCCAGCCGGGCAAACAGTTCTGCCCCAACGGCCTCGGTGGAAAAGCCAAGCGCCTCGCCTGCGGGGGTGAGCGTCAGCGTGACATCGTTTTTGCCATAGGGCAGGCTGTCTTGCAGCCCCGTCACTTCGGGAAAGGCGCCAAGCGCGGCCATCAGGTCTTCGGCGGCGGCTTTGAGGGTGAAACTATCCGCCCCGTAGAAATTCACCGAAAGCGAGTCGCCTCCCGGGCCCAGGCCCTGCGTGCGGAAGTTCAAGATCGCCAGACCGGCGGGGCGGTTGAGTTCTTGCTGCACCTCGCGCACAAATTCGAGCGCGGTGAAATTGCGTTCATCCGCCCCCACAAGGCCAATGTCGATGGCGCCCAGCGTGTCTGGGTCCATCGTTTCTTCGCCGGGCAGGCCCTTCGCGGTGGTGCCGCCCACTTGGGTCAGCGCATGCACCACCGGGTTGATGCCGCTTTCGGCCTCGTGCCGTTTTGCCACCACATCGACCGCGCGGGCCAATTCGCGGGTCATTGCGCGGGTTTCTTCGCGCGTCGCGCCGGGCAGGAAGGCGAAATTGCCGCCGACCGAGCCACTTTCCGGCGCGGTGAAGAAGGTCCAGACCACCTCGCCGCGCAAGATCATCGCAACCGAGAAAGACAGCACCACGATCATGGCTGCCGCCACAAGGTAGCGCAGCCGGATCACCCAGCCGATCAGCGGCTCAAATACCCGCGCCGCCATCACGTCAAAGCCGTGGTTGAACCAGGCGCTGGGCTTGTCATACCAGCGCGGACGGTCACTGGCGGCGAGCGCGTGATACATGTGATTGGGCAGGATCAGGAAGCTTTCGACGAGCGAGGCCAAAAGCACCGCCGAGACAACAAAGGGAATGTCGATGATCAGGCTGCCAAATTCGCCGCCCACGAACAAAAGCCCCAAGAAGGCCAAAACCGTGGTGGTGGTGGAGCTGAAGACCGGGCCCAGCATCCGACGCACCGCCTGCACCGGCGCCGAGGCGGCATCCGCCCCGCGATGGCGGTAGCGAAAATCGGCATGTTCGGCAACCACGATGGCGTCATCGACCACGATGCCAAGCGTGATGATCAGCGCAAAAAGCGACATCATATTGATGGTCAGCTCCATCGCATACATCGCGCCAATGGCCGCCAGCATCGAGACGGGAATGCCCATCGCCACCCAAAGTGCGGTGCGCGCCGACAGGAACAAAAAGAGCGTGCCGAGTACCAGAATAAGCCCGGTCAGGCCGTTTTGCATCAGCACATCAAGTCGGTCGGTGATGTCTTGCGCGCGGGTGTTGACAAGGCGGATGTCCACCCCCTCGGGCAATTCGGGGCGCAGGCTCTCTGCCAAGGCGCGCACTGCGGCCTCAATCTTGATTGCATCGCCTTCCGAGGTGCGATCTACCCGGATCAGAACCGCAGGTTGATCATTCAGGTAATAGGCGCGCTCCGCATCGGCGCCGGTGACCGAAACTTTCGCCACATTGCGCACATAAAGCTTGGAGCCATCGGGGTTGGTGCGCAGCACAAGGTTGCGAATGCGCTCTGCTTCGCGCGCCTCATCGCCCGCGCGCAGCCGCGCGGCACTTGCCGCCATATCGCCTGCGGGGCGCGCCTCCACTTGGCGGGCAATCGCGTCAGCAATATCGCGCAAGGTGATGTCATGGCGCAGCCGCGCCAGCTCTGGCACCGAAACCTCGATTTGCGGGGCCGCGACCCCGGTGATGGTGGTGCGGGTGATCCCGGCGCGAAACAGCCGCGCCACGAAATCATCGCCCAAACCCGCCAGTTGATCGGGTGCAATCGGGCCAGAGATCACCACATCGGTGACCTTGTCCTTCCAAACCCCGCGCCGCACCACGGGTTCTTCGGCGGTATCGGGCAGGGTTTTCACCGTTTCGACGGCGGCTTTCACATCCTCGGTGGCCCGCGCCATATCCCAGCCGGGTTCAAGCGTCAGGGTGATCGTCGTTGCGCCTTCCTTGGAAACAGCGGCGGAACTCACCACCCCCTCAACGCCCTGAAGGGCCGGGTCCAAAAGAGCAACAACGGCATTATCAAGCTCTTCGGGGCCTGCGCCGTCCCACTCCACGCTTACGGTGACCGTGTCGATCACCACATCGGGAAAGAACTGCGAGCGGATCTTGGTGGTGGCAAAAAGCCCAAGCGCCAGCATTACCACCATCAAAAAGGTGGCGGCGGTGGCGTGGCGGGTGAAATAGGCAAGAATGCCGGTGTCGTTGCGCTCCATCAGCTTGCCCCTGTCACTGGCTTTCAGCCATTTTGGCTTCAAACTTTTCGACCGTGGCGCGCGGGACCGCCTCGCGGCTGAGTTCCTCTAGGAACTTCTCACGCATCTCAGGTTTCATCGTGGCACTGGCTTCGATGAAGGCAATGATCTTGGCGCGGCGTTCGGGGTTTAGTGTGACCGTCTCCGCCTCGGGGGCAGGCGCCGGGGCCGCACCGGGCGCAGGCGGCGGGCCGACGGGGGTGACCTGAATACCCGCCCCCAATTGCAGCGCGCGGCGCTCCACATAGCTGCGGCCAAAGGGCACCTCGCCCACGATCAACCTATCGCCTTGCTGGCGCAGAAGTTTCGCTTGCACCTCTTCCAGCCGGTTGCCTTCGCCCAAAAGCAAGATGCGCCCATCGGCAGAGGCCGCCGCCGCCGGGATCATCGCGACATTGCTGAGCGGTTTTTCCGCGACCTCAACACTGACAAAATCACCGGGGCGGATTTGCGTCGGGTCCGGCTCAACCAGCCGCGCATAAACGAGCCGCCCCACTTGCCCGGTGCCGGTTTCGGCCCCGGCACGTTCCAACGTGGCTTGCCACGTGCTGCTTTGCTGCCCGCTTTGCGCCCGGATCGTTACTTCTGCTTTGCGCAAATTGCCTTGCCCATTCAAAAGCCGCGAAAACTGGGTGTTGGTGACACGGAAAGCCACCTCAAGGGCTGCCGGGTCCAGAAGGCTCGCCAGTTTTTCGTTGGCAGAAACCAGCCGCCCCTCGACCGCCGCCACCTCGGTGACTTGGCCCGCGAAAGGCGCGCTCACCGTGGCATCGCGCAAGGCGCGTTCAGCATCGGCCAGCGCGATTTTGCGCCGATCAAGGGTGATTTTGGCTTGAGCGAGCCGCGCTTCATCCCCGGCGACAATTTGCAGGCGGTTCACCCATGTTTGCTCAGCAGCGGCCTTGGCAAGTTTTGCCGCTTCCAGATCGGCTGCGGTAGAGACACCCCGATCTGCTAAACCTTTCTGGCGGGTGGCGGCCTCGGCCCGAATATCGCGTTGCTCTTGCGCGACAGCGGCTTCCATCCGCGCGAGTTCCAGCGCAGAGCCTGCCTCGGCCAGTTCGGCTTCGGCCTCGCGCAGGTCATTCGCGGCGAGTGCAACCGCACTTTCGAGCCGGGCCGGGTCAATGCGGAACAGCAATTCGCCTGCTGCAACCGCGCCGCCATCGCGGAAATTTGGCGAAAGCTCCACCACGGTGCCCGCCACCGCGCTGCGCAATTCAAGGCTACGACCACTTTCCACCAAACCATAAGCGGTGATGATTGGCGTCACCTCTTGCGCAACAAGCGGGGCAACGGTGACCGAATAGGCGCGCTCGCGCGGGGTTTTGCCGGGGGGCGTGATGCGCGGGCCGGTCGCGGCGCTGTAGATCATATTGCCAGCAACCAACAGCAGCGCGAGGCTGATGCCCCAGATTGCCACGCCAAAGGCGGCCCGATTGATGCTTTTCACGATGCGCTCCTGAACGTTCCGACCCGCCAAAAGGATAGGCGGGGTTCAGGGCTTTCTCCAAGGGGGCTTTGATGCAGGAACGATATTTATTTTGATCTTAGAATGTGTCGGCGAGGGCCGCAGTCTCGAGCCCTTCGTGCGCCAACAGCCGTGCGGCTGTGAAGCGATCGGTCACCAGCACGTCAATCACTCCGGTGCGCAGCGCGCCCGCAATCGCCGCGACTTTGCTTGGCCCCCCGGCCAAGGCCAGCACACGATCCACTTTTTGCAGCGCATCAAGCGGCATCCCGATCACGCGTTCATCAAGCGCGGTGATCACGGGCTGGCCCTGCGCATCAAAGAAGCGCAGCCCGATGTCGCCCACCGCGCCCGCCTCGGCCTCTTCTTGCAATTCGGGCGCGGAGAAAACGTTGCCCGAACGCGCCAGCATCCGCGAAGGTTCGATGCTGCCGATGCCGATCACCGCTAAAGTGACGCGCGAAAACAGTTCCAACGTTGCGCGGACGTAAGGGTCAGAGATCATCGCGTCTTTCGCCGCGCGCGATTGCGCCACGCCCGGCGCGGCCAGCAAGCGCGGTTCCGCGCCCGTGAGTTTGGCAAGCCGGGTGGTGAGTTGTGTCGCCTCCGATTGCATCGCGGGTTCCCCCATGCCGCCCAAAATCTGCACCACAAAGCGCGCTTTGGGGCCTTTCAGCGGATGGATGTTGTCGACCATTTTCAAGATGGTTTCCGACCAGCTAGAGACGCCGATGATCTCATCTGCCTGCATCGTGGCTTCCAGAAAATGCGCTGCCGCCTCGCCAATGCGCGCCATGATCGCCCCATCGCGCTCTTCCGTACAAGGGACGACAATGGCCTCATGCAGCCCAAAATGGGTGCGCAGCGCGCCTTCTAAGGCGGAATAAGTGCCCGGTGGCGCAACAACGGTGGTGCGCACGATCTCTTCTTCGACCGCGCGTTTGAGCATCCGCGAGACGGTGGCTTGCGACACCCGCAGATGTTTGGCGATCTCGGCCTGACGTTGCTTTTCGACGTGATACATCTGGGCAACGCGGGCGATCATCCGCAATTCGTTGCTGCGCGACACCGGGGCGGGCTCCGTCAGGTCCGCGCGGTGGCGCGCCGGATCGCGCTGCCCCATGTGGCGAGCGCCTCGGCCCGCTTTTCAGAGGCCATCTGCGGGGCCAGCGCCGCATCATGCGGTTCAAGCTGCGCCACGGTTTCAAGATCTGGCCACAGCCCCACAGCAAGACCCGCGAGATAGGCCGCGCCGCGCGCCGAGGCATCGGGGCTTTCCGAGGTGGTGACCGCATGGTCGATAATGTCGGCCACCATCTGCATCAGCTTGCGGTTTTGGCTCGGGCCACCATCAACGAAAAGGCGACCGATCTCTTGGCCGGCATTTGCGCGCACAATCTCGAACACGTCATTGACCTGATAGGCGATGCTTTCCACCGCCGCGCGCGCCACATGGGCGGGGCCTGCGCCGAAGGTCAGGCCCGAAATCAGCCCGCGCGCTTCGCTATCCCAATGCGGCGAGCCAAGGCCCACATGCGCGGGCACGAGCGAGACGCCAAGGGTCGTATCCAATGTTTCCGCCAAAGCGATCAACGCATCCACCGAGGGCAGGCCCAAAAGATCGGCCGTCCAAGGCAGGATCGAGGCAGAGACCAAGATATTGCCCTCAAACGCATAGGTGATCTGGCCCGCATATTTCCAAGCGATCGTGGTGGTGATGCCTTTGGGCGGTATGACAAACTCGGGCACGGTGGTCATGATCGAAGAGCCGGTGCCAAAGGTCACTTTGCCATCGCCCGCTGTATGCGCGCCATGACCGAAAAGCGCGGCATGGCTGTCGCCAATCGCGGCCGCGACGGGCAGACCATCGGGCAGGCCTGCCACGCCACTGGTGGTGCCAAAGACGCTCGCACTGTCATAGACATTGGGCAGCATCTGCATATCAACGCCAAAGAGCGCGCAAAGCTCCGCATCCCAAACGCCTTCGGCAATGTTGAACAATTGCGTGCGCGCGGCGTTCGATGCATCGGTCGCATGCACGGTGCCGCCGGTGAATTTCCAGATCAGCCAGCTGTCTACCGTGCCGATGCAAATGTCCTCCGGGGCGCGGCCTTGGGCATGGTTTTCCAACAGCCAGCCGACCTTGGTGGCGGGGAACAATGGGTCAAGCGGCAGGCCGGTGCGGGCGATCACCTGATCTTCTTTGCCCGCGGCTTTGAGCGCCTCGCAAGCTGCGGCAGAGCGGCGGCATTGCCACGTAACCACGGGGCCGAGCGGTGCGCCCGTGGCGCGATCCCAGATCAGGATCGACTCGCGTTGGTTGGATATCCCGATCGCCGCAATCTCGTTGCCCGGAGCCTTTTCAAGGCAGGCGCCAATCGCCGCAACCGTTGCGGCCCAAATCTCTTCCCCGTCTTGTTCCACCCAACCCGGCTGTGGGTGGCGAATGGGCACCGGTTGCGACCCGGTGGCGAGCACCGCACCGGTTTGGGAAAACAGGGCCGCCTTGGAGTTGGTGGTGCCTTCATCAATGGCAAGGATCGTGCGCGCGGTCATGGCCGGACCTCAAAATTTGCGGGCGAGGGGGTAGACGGGCCGCGCCGCTCCCGCGGCGGCGCAGTGTCATGGCCGCAAGGCGTGAAGTTTCTTGCGGCACTGAATAATAATTCCACCATAACTAGGCATTCGTGCCGCTGAGCTGTCAAGGCGCCAGCGCGGGGAATTATTTGGCCAAATCTGTGCGGCGGTTGTGGTGAGTGGAATTGGGTGCCTCGGCACAAGCCATGGCAAAGCGCCCGCGAGACGCGGGCGGTTTGGTACTTTATTTGTGAATTAGTCGAGCGCCGCGATCTGGCGGGCAAGTTGTTGGAGCGCGCGGGCTTGGGCGGCGGCTACCGCGGCGGGGCCTTGGCCCTCAAGTGGGACAGAAATGTTGAAGCTGCGCGCCACATCGCGCCCCGGGCCCATCACGGGTGTCACAAAATACTGCCCGCTCAGGTGAAAAAGCCCGTCCGCCCCGGCCAAAATCTGCGAAACGCGGATGTTCAATTCGCGGTCTGGCCCTTGGCTCAGCGGCCAAGGTTCGGGCACTGCCGTCGCCCCGCTCAGCGCCGAGATTTGACCCGCCAGCACGCGCGTGACCGCCGCAGCAGGCGCATCGGCCCAAAGCGCGTAGGGCTGGGCGCGCAGCGCGCCATCGGCCTCTTGCATCGTGACTTCGGGCGCGGTGGCATATTGTGGCAGCACGACCTCGCGCAGTTCCACCCGGCCCAAACGGTTGGGAAGCTCTTCACCGGGCAAAGGCGGTTCCACCAGATAAAGCGCCGAATTATCTCCGCAGCCAGCCAGCGTGCCGCAGACCAGAAGGCTCAGGATCAGGGTCTTGGTGCCAAGGGGAAATGTCATGTCTTACCGCCCGAGAATGATGGATTGCGGATTGCGCTGAATCATTCGGATCAGCGTGTCGAAAGAGGCGGCGGTTTTGCGCAATTGGCGCAGGGTCGCCACCGTCTCGGTGTTGAAATCAGACCGCTCACCATAGCTCGCCAAAACGCCATCCAAATTGCGGATCACCCGTTCCAGCTTGGTGGTCAGGTCTGGCAGTTTGGTGCTGGCCTCGGCCACCGCATCGGCGGCCTCGCGCGCCGAGCCAAGGGTTTGGTTCAGGTTCTCTGTGGCCCCGCCTTGCTCAAGATCTTTGAGCATGACGGTGAGCGCATCCAAAGATTCAGTCAGCGATTTTGGCAGCGCTTCCATATCTGCCGAAGAGGCGAGCTTGTTGAGCGAGGCGGTCAGATCAGCGGCGTTTTGGGTGATTTCTTGCAATGGCAGCGTCTTTGCCGTTTCGCCAATCTCATTGAGCGTATCAATCAGCTTGGGCACGCCCGCCACGCTGTCTGTCACCGCCTGCGCGGCTTCGCTCGCTGTGGTCATGGCGCCGGTGATACTGTCCACCGTGCCCGCTTCGGCAAGATCGGCCATAAAGTCGCCGGTTTCCTCCAGCGCTTTGCGCAACGCGGCGGGGGCGGCTTGCAGATCGGGGGAGCTGATCACCCCACGCGCATCCTCGACAAGACCCAAGATTGCGCCGGGCACTTGTTGCGTTTCTTCCTGCCCGATCAGCTTCGTCGTGGTGTCGAGCAGCGAGATGGTCGAATCCATCACCTCTTCGATTGGCAGGGCATTGATACGCGCCAAAACACCCTCGGCCGAGGCCGAGAAGTCGGAAATATCCGGGGCGGTGGTCGGCAGCACCGGGTTTGGCTTGGCATCAAGGTCGATGCTGGCGGGTTCGGCATCTTTCACCGCGACCAGTTCGACCACGAGCGAGCTGCCAAGAAGCCCGCTGCTCGCCACCCGTGCGCGCAGGTTCTTTTGGCTGACCTCTTCCGAAAGCAGCGCGAGCACTGCCTCCGTATCGCTTTTGCGCGGTAATCCCAGCCGTTCGGGCGTCACCGCAAAGTCGACGCGCTGCACCACGGTTTCATCGCCCTCGGTCCCGGTGACCGTTTCGATCCCGATATTGATGATCTCACCGACTTTCACCCCGCGCAGGTTGACCGGATCGCCAAGCGCCAAGCCACGGATGGAGCCATCAAGCCGGATCGAAAGCGCGACGCGTGCCTCTGCCGTATCGGCAAAGATAGAATCGCGGGCGGTTTCTTCGTCGGTAAAGATCGGAAACGAGGGGCTGTCGCCGAGTGGGGCACCGCCCGTGACCAGCGTATTGAACTCCACCCCACCTTGGATCAGCGAAGACAGGCTGCGCACATTCAGTTTGACGCCCGAAGCCCCAAGCGAGACCGAAAAGCCCGAGGTGTTCCAAAATAGCGTCGAGGAGGTGAGCCGCTTATCATAAGGTGCCTCGATAAAGGCATTGATCCGCACCCCATCGCCGGTGGGGTTGACGCGCAGGTTGCGCAACTGGCCAACCTTGATGCCGCGATAGAGCACCGGCGCGCCTTCGATCAAAGAGCCGCCATCCGGTGCGGTGAGCGTGATCCATGTGCCCGAGCCCGGCGTAACGGCGAGCGGCGGCGTTTCCAGCCCCTTAAAAATCGCAGGCGGAGGGCCGGCAAAGCGTTTGTCCCATAGACCCTCGATAAAAGCGCCCGACAGAACCGTATCGAGACCGGAAATCCCGCTAAAGCCAATCTGCGGGCGCGCGAGCCAAAACTGCGCTTCGCTGTCAATATGCGCGGCCATGTCTTGATCCACGCGCACGGTCACAAGGGCGGCGGTCAGGTCTTCGGTAAAGCCCACCTTCTCGACCTTGCCGACCACGACTTGGCGATATTTCAGCACGGATTGTCCCGGCACCAGCCCGGCGGCATCAGAAAAGGTGATCTGGATCGGCACGCCCCGGTCGTGGAAGGTTTTCCACGCGACCCCAAGCGAGACGATCAAGGCCAAGATCGGCACCACCCAAACGATCGAAAATCGGCTCAGCCAAGAGGCCGGGGCGGCGGTGATCTCGGGCTGCGCGGGGGTGGAGGGCTGGTTTGGGTCGATACTCACGCGCTTGGTCCTTGGTCTTTTTCCCAAATCAATCTGGGGTCGAAACTTTGCGCCGCCAGCATGGTGAAGGCGACCGAAAGGGCGAACAGGGCGGCGGCAGGGCCGGGATGGATACTGACCACATAGCCCAGTTGCACCAGCGAAGACAGGATCGCGACCACGAAAACATCGACCATCGACCAGCGGCCAATGAAATCCATGATCTCGAGCAGTCGGTGTCGGCGGTGGCTGGAAAGCCGCGCATGGCTGCGCAGGCTGAGCGCCAAAACCGCAATCGCGATAAATTTGGCCATCGGCACCACGACAGAGGCGCCAAAGACAATGGCGGCCACGCCATAGGCATGGTGGTGAAGAAGCTCGACCACACCGCCAACAATGGTGTTTTCGGCCGTGCCGGTGGCCACGGTGGCGGTGCGCAGCATTGGGTAGAGGTTTGCGGGGATGTAGCAAATGACCCCGGCGGCCAACCATGCCCAGACGCGCTGGAGGCCGAAGCCGCGATTGGGCTCTAGCCGCCCGCCGCAGCGTGGGCAGATATGGGTTTGTCCGGGCGAAACCCGGCCACAGGCGCGGCATCCAATCAGCCCGGCGGCCTTGGCGGTTAGCGTGGGGTGTCGAGCGCTTGCCATAGGGTCCAATCGCAAATGAGATTGTCTTTCACGGTGACCACCACCACCAAAAGGCCAAAGGCCCAAAAGGCGGGGCCGAGTGTAACTGTGGCAAGGCCCGCCAATTTCACCAACGCCACCACAGCGCCCACAACGAAAATCTCGGCCATCGACCAAGGTTGAATGGCTTCAGAAAAATGCATTGCGCGGCGGGCTTGCGGCCACGGGCGGTGGCCTTGGGAAAGGGGCCAGAGCGTATAGATCAAAAGCGTGACCCGCAGCATTGGCAACACCACGATCAGTGCCATCACCGCCACGGAAAGCGGCAGCAAAAGCCCATCAGAAAATGCGAGCGCCGCGTCAAAAATCGAACTTGCATGGCTGATGCCGCCTGCCGAGATTTGCAAAAACGGAAAGAACACCGCCCCCACCATCAAGATCGCGACGGTGAGCGAAAGCGCGATCACCTTGGCAAAGATCTGTTTGCGCGGCGCGTAAAGCAGGTGGTGGCAGCGCGGGCAGCGGCAGCGCGTTTCGGAGGTGAGCTCTGGAACGCTCATGAGCAAGTCGCAGGCCGGGCAGGCGACCAGCGTTTCAAGCGGGGGCAATGCCGCTTGGGCCGTTGCAGGGGTGTTCGGTGCAGACATGGGGAAAGTGTAGTGCGCGGGCAAGGTCTCGGAAAGGGGTTTGCCGGGCTTCCATCTGGCGCGCGATGGATTACTTCTTTGCTATGGGCCGGATGGGCTGGCCCTTTTAGGAGCGCCGCCGGTGTCTTCTGTCGTGGAACAGACGAGCTATTTCGCCGAACGGCGCGCCCGTGTTGCGGGTTTTGTTGCGCAGCATTTGCAGGGACGCGGCAGTTTTCGGCTGCATGGGGCCGCGCTGGGCGCAGATGTTGTGCGCGCGCCGATCAATATCGTCCTCTCGCCGGTGCTTTTGCTGGTGCGGGCCGCGGCGCTGCTGCTGGACCGATTTGGCGCGTCGCAGGTCGCGCAATGGCTCCGCGCGCGCCCGATTTTGCTGCGCACTTCTGTTTCTGCACGGGTTGAAGCCGCGCTTTTGCGTGATTTGTTGGAGGTGCCTCTTGGGGACGACGCGACGCCAGCGCGCCATGAGATGACTAAAGCGCTTTGCAGCGCGCACCCGCTGGGGGATTTGATCCGCCAGCATGGGGAGGATGCGCCTTTGGTGGCGCAACGGGTGATGCGCGCGGTGGGGGAGTATACCGGCACCCGTTCTGCGGTGGCCGAGGGCACCACAGCCTTGTTGACGCTGGCGATTGGCGGGCTTTTATTTCACGCGCTGACACCGGGGATGATTTCGATGGCCCCCGATGTGGCCGAGGCTGTCTCCACCGAAACAGCGGTTTCCGCCTTTCCCTTGGGCGCGGCCTTGGGCGGGGTTTGGTATGGTCTGTTTCCGGCAGCACCGCCGGTTTGGATGATTGTCACGACCGGGCTTGCCCTCGTTTGCCTTGGTGCGGTGGTGGCGAGTTTCGCGGGGCTTTTGGCTGATCCGCTGCAAGCCGCATTTGGTCTGCATCGCCGCCGCTTGATGCGCTTGCTCGATACGGTGGAAAGCATCGTGGTGAGCACGAAAGAACGCCCCTTTGTGGCGCGCGAGCATTTGTTCGTGCGGGTGTTCGATTTGTGGGATGCGGCGCTGTCCGCTTTGCGGCTTTTTAAGGGGTGATGGGCGGGCGATAGGTCGCAGCCAGATCGGCGCTTGGCGCGGCTGTGGTTCTAGGAACCCTAGGGCAAGGGCGCTATCTTCGCGCCGAATTTGACCGAAAAGGAACCCCTCATGGCCGATCTCGACGACATCAAGGAAGGCAAGGATTTCGGGCTCGACCAGCCTGCCGACCTGCAAGGCTTCTACCTGAAAG
>NZ_FTOG01000015.1 GCF_900156655.1 Rhodobacter aestuarii
GGAATTTTTGCCGAGATCTGCCGTGGGCTAAACCAGATTGGTGAAGCTACAGATGCCAGCATCTCCGAGATGAATGCTGCGCTGCGCCATCTCGCTAAGGGGGATCTATGGGGAAAGATCGCTGCCGGCGAAGACCTGATGCGTTTGAGACCAGCGACAGGGGCCTGGGTCTCTTCGCCGAACAGGACTTTTCCGACGAGAAGGCTGTGTACGCAACGCCTTGCGCGGGCGTTTTGACCGGGCTGGTCGCGGATCTTGGGGCGCGGCACAATTGGTTTGAGTTCGGAGCCCAGGCAAGCACCGGCGGCGGATCAGGCAAAGGGATGGGCGTTTCATCATGCGGCCTGCTCCCGCGGTGGTGCCCGTGAACGCGGCGTCTGTCCGTGCCGGAAGATCTCGATGATCCGCATCTGCGCGCCACAACAGGGGCATGGTTCGCGCAGGGACAGGGGGGCGGGTTCAGCCGCAGTTTTGGGCGCTGCCGCAGGTTGCGGCACCCCGAGCAGGGCGCGGATCTTCGCGATATTGGCCTTGCGATTGGCGCTTGCCAGCAAGCCGTAATGCCGGATGCGGTGAAAGCCGTCGGGCAGGACATGGATCAAGAACCGGCGGATGAATTCGTCGGTGGCGAGGCGCATCACCTTTTGCCGGTCGCCCTGCTTGATGCGGTAGTCCTTCCAGCGAAACGCCACGGTTCCGGCGTCGGCGCTGAGCAGGCGGCTGTTCGAGATCGCGATGCGGTGGGTGTAACGGCTGAGATAGGCCAGCACCGCCTCGGGGCCGCCGAAGGGGGGCTTGGCGTAGACCACCCATTCGGATTTGCGGAACGGGGCCAGCCAGGCGGCAAAGGCGGCGCTCTCTGCGAGCCCCGCCAGATCGCCGAAGAAGGCGAGATCCCCCGCGCGGTGCAAGGCGATCAGCCCTTCAAGACAGAGGCGCCGGAACAAGCGCGACAGCACCCGCACATGAAGGAAGAATCCGGGCTTGCAGGCAATCCAGCGGGTGCCGTCGGGCGACAGGCCGCCGCCCGGAACGATCATGTGGATGTGGGGATGGTGGGTCAGCGCCGAACCCCAAGTGTGCAGCACCGCCGTCATGCCGAGCCGTGCGCCGAGGCGTTTGGGGTCGGCCGCGATGGTCATGACCGTTTCGGCCGAGGCGCGGAACAACAGGTCATAGACCGCCTTCTTGTTCCAATAGGCAATCTGCGCGATCTCGGCCGGCAGGGTGAAGACGACGTGGAAATATTCGACCGGCAGCAGGTCCTCGGCGCGCGCGGCCATCCAGTCGCGCGCCGCCGGCCCCTGGCATTTGGGGCAATGCCGGTTCTTGCAGGAGTTATAGGCGATGTGCTGGTGGCCGCAGTTGGCGCAACCGGCCACATGCCCGCCAAGCGCCTCGGTTCGGCAGGCTTCGATGGCCGACATCACCTTCAGCTGGGTCAGTCTGACATGCCCCGCATTGGCCCGTCGCCACGCCGGGCCATGGGTGCGGAAGATGTCAGCCAATTCCAGCTTTGGCCGGGGCACCCCCGGTTGGGGCTATTGCGGACTTCGTTGCACGCTTTCATCGTGCAGCTTCGAGAGAGCCTCGAAGGGGCTGACCGTGCTGCGGATCGTCTTGGTGGCGACATGGGTGTACTGGGCGGTGGTGCTGAGCTTTGCGTGCCCCAGCAGCACCTGGATCACCCGGACATCTGTGTTTGCCTCCAGAAGATGGGTCGCGAAGCTGTGGCGCAGGGTGTGTAACGTGGCGGCCTTCTTCACCCCGGCCAGGGTCTTCGCCTCATGGAAGGCGCGGCTCAACTGGCGCGGAGAAATAGGGTTGATCCGGGGTTTGCCCGGGAACAACCATCCTTGGGGCCGCGCTTCGCGCCAGTAAGTGCGTAGAAGCTTCAGCAGGCTGGGCGACAGCATGACCTTGCGGTCTTTCTTACCCTTGCCCTGTTCGACATGGATCAGCATCCGGTCACTGTCGATGTCCCCGACCTTGAGGTTGCAGACCTCGGCGGCGCGCAGCCCGGCACCATAGGCGATGCTGAGCGCCGCCCGATACTTAAGCCCCGGCCCGGGGGCCGCCATCAGGATGTCGGAGACCTCCTCCACGCTGAACACCACCGGCAATCGACGCGGCTCCGGCCGGAACTGCATGAACCGCTTCATCTCCTCGCGCCCGCAGGTCATGCCAAAGAAGAACCGCAGCGCCACGATGCGGGTGTTGAAGGTCGACGGCGTGACCCCTGCATCGGTCATGTGCAGTTGATACGCGCGCAATTCCTCCGGCGTGGCGGTGTCGGGGGAGCGGTTCAGGAAGCGGGCGAAATCCTTGATGGCGCGGATGTGCGATTTCTGGGCTTTCTCGCCCATGCCCCGGATGCGCATGTCTTCGACCATCCGTTGGCGCAGCGGGGTGGTTCTTTCCTCCGTCATGGGAACCTCCTGTCTGATGAAGGGGAAGACCCCGATCGTCAGGCAGAAAGGCCCGCAGCCAAATGCACCACGTTCATATCATTGCCGAACGAACACCCGCCAAGGGCACCAATGCCGCGGAGCGGCTTCGTCCTTGGGCCGTTGCCGGCCGTCGGGTTCTGGGCATGCGCAGCGGATAGCTGCAGCTCGGGAAACGAGGAGAACGGACCAAGCTGCAGGTCGCACACATCAAGCTGTCGCATAGCCGCGCGTTCCTGGTCAGGGCGTATTTGCTGCAGACACACGAGATGCTGTTCGATGCGCATTGGCATGCGTTCAGGGTGTTCGAAGGCGTGCCGGGTCGCGGGATCTACGACAACATGCGCACGGCAGTGGACCGTGTGGGCGCTGGCAAGAAGCGCGACGTGAATGCGCGCTTCGTCATCATGCTCCGCAGTCTGAAGATGCCAGGCATGGCGCAGGCTGTGCATGACCTCATGGAACAGGGCGCGCCAGCGTTCGACGCGGCGATCCCCATCCTATCGCAGCTGCTGAAGGCCGAAATGGCAGAACGTGAAGTGCGGTCCATATCGTATCATATGAAAGCCATTGCGATTGATGAAGATAATCCCGCTCAACACCCGCTTGTCATCAACCCGAGGCTTCCCGTGTGACTTGGGAAAGAAGGGAGCCAGACGCGCCATCTGCGCGTCGGTCAGCCAGAAGAGATCGCTCATGTCATCGCCCCGTTTTCGGAGGCGTGAAACACGCAGCGCAACTGAAATCAATGCATCCTGACCCCAAGCTAGCTTTGCCTATCGCTATGTCGAACCCGCCGTTGCGGTTGGCCCGCGGTTTCTGAACGGCTAAGCTGGATGCGCTGCCAAGCCCTTGAAGTAAAGGTAAAAAGCAGTGCATCTGGCGCGCCGAAATGCGTGGACAAAGCTAGAACAGCGCGAGTTGGTCCGGGTGTTGATTGTCACTGAGAACTGACCCGGTATTTTCACCGAGAATTGACCCACCTTCAGTTATGCGTCGTGGTCTATGACGCGGTCAATGTTGCGGTCTCCTTTCGCGTTTTTTTGGTAGCTTTGGAACTGGCCTTGAAACGGTAGCTGTCGTTGCCCGTTTCCAAGATGTGGCAGCGTTGCGTGAGACGGTCGAGTAGAGCGGTGGTCAAAAGCCGCCACACGCTCGTAGGAACCATTATACCCCAAATGCACCAGGTCCGCGTGCATCTGTTTGACGGTTCGACGCTCCTTGCGCGCTTTGCGCGTCTGCGTCAGCAACCACGCAGACAACCGATCCGCATAGGGGTCCAGCTTGGTCGGTCGCGGCGGCGTCTTGAACTGCGGCTCAACAGCGCCCTCGCGCAGATACTTCTTCACCGTGTTCCGAGATAGACCCGTGCGGCGGGCAATCTCTCTGATTGGCATTTTGTCACGCAATGCCCAGCGTCGAATAACACTCAAAAATCCCATGTCGATCACTCCATATCCCCCGAGCCAAAAATGTCGGGGCAGTGTGTTCACATGGGTCAGTTCTCAGTGACAATTTATGCCCATACCGGGTCAGTTCTCAGTGACAATCAATAGCTAGACGCCTCTCATGAAGAAAAAAGTTATGTCATAGCGGACATCAGGAAAACACACAGGAATGCCTATAGAGCATGGTCCCCACGCGAAGAAGAAAGACTTATGGCCCTGCTGATTGAAGGTCGATCCATCGGCGAGATCTCCGAAGATCTCGCCCGACAACCAGGAGGCATTATAAGCAGAATCAATAAGATAAGGAAGGAATGTAATGAAAAGTAGTGAGCCATACCACTGGTGCCACTACCAAAAACTATTTCGAAGCTCAACGATGTTTCCGTAAATATTGATCATACATTGTTGAGCCTTCGCGTCATGCTTCCAGTTATGTGCGATCTCTATTAGCCTATCAAATATATAATCATCTTCATCTGCCAAAGATATGGACAGAGCGCGCAGCCAGTCCGACGCAGATTCTATATTGCCAATTTTATCATCAATTGATTTTTCTCGGTTTTTTCTCGCTTCTTCATAAGAAGCGCTGGACTCCCAATAATCATCAAGATCACCTGGGCTATCAGGGTTGTATATCGGAAGGTCTCGATCACCCATTGTTTTATTCCTTTCCATCGTCTTGTTTGAAATATTTCTTGTGGTCAATTTGACATGCGTCCAAATATATTTTTTGTCGCTCGTCGAGGGGATTTGTGCAGGTAATTGCATCACCAAAAACTCGGTCTACAAACAAGATCGTACCGGTCGGGTCGTCTTTTCGAACGACTGGATCATTAGGTTTGAAGTCATGAACCATTTTTCACCTCATCTCCAAAAGGATGCCCACAACCCACGTCGCCTCGGCATCTTCTCTGTATTTCGTTGATCGGTCAAAAGCGCATTCAGGCGCACCCGCTCGGCCTCGGCTCCGTCTAGGCGAGTGCGCAAGTCTTCGATCTGATCAACGAGCTGATCACGCTCCCGGTCTCGTTCGGCTTACCTTTTCCTGCTCCAGCGCATTCACCAGCTCGACCGTGGAGAAGAAGCGCACACGTTTGCGGTGATGCTCGATCGCCTGGACACCGAGGGCGGTCGCGACATGGCTTTTCCCGGTGCCGGGCCCGCCAATCAGGACCACGTTCTCGGAGCCATCGAGGAACTCGCATCGATGAAGCTGGCGGACGAGGGCCTCGTTGATCTCGCTGGCCGCGAAGTCGAAGCCCGACAGGTCCTTGTGGGCCGGGAAGCGCGCGGCTTGCGTTGGCGTGATGCGCCGAAGGAGTATGGCCCTCACAAAACACTTTACAGCCGCTGGATGCGTTGGAGCGAAAAGGGCCTCTTCGCGAGGATGATGGCCAGGTTCAGAAAATAATTTTCGACATATCGGATGCTTCGGCTCGTGATTGCCCGCCCGAGGGCCCTCCCCCTTAGGTTCTTTCGCGCGCAAGTGCCCCTTGCTCGGCCCGAAGCGACAATTGCGATCCGATAAACGTATTAGACATGGCCAGTCTGGTCTGTGAGCCCCTTGGGCGGAAATTACGGAATTCCCGCCAAGGTCAACTCAGCCGGCACTTGCTGGGCGATTCACCAGCCACTCGGCTCACCAGGTCAGCGCGGTTATCCACATAATAGCGACGTGAGACGGCCTCGAGCCGCCATTCTGGCGCGATGTGGCATCCTGCAGCAGTTACAATGTTGGCCAGAAAAACTGCTAAAGGAACAACCACGTTGACTAACAACCAGGCCAACATCTGCGCCCGCACCCGCTCTACGTGCCCCCAGATTATCGGTCACTCCGACGGTGGGCGGGCATGAGCGCGCGACGGGAAAAGTACGTCAAGGTCCGCTTCTTTGAGGAGGAGCTCTCGCTGCTGGAAACGCTACGCCAGTCTGCCGGATCAGAGAGCCGCACTGTGTTCATCCGCAGACGGGCTTTGGAACCCGAAATCGGCACACAGGCGATCGCGGATCTTGTCGGTCAGGTCGGTGTGACGCTGAACACCGAAGATATCGATCCCAAACAGCTCGACCACCTGGCGCTTCTCCTCGACGGGGTCACGCTGGAGCTCCGCAGGATTAAGAAAAGCTGATCGATGCGCGCGCATAACACCTACCACAAAACGGCCGGCGTATTGCCCGACTATGACCTCCGTGACGGTGCGGAGTTCATCGGTGGCACCATCCTCCGCGCAGATCCCGTGTCCATGCGCAACCGCTTGGATCGCCTGGCGGATGGTGCGGGAGTGATCCACATGACACTGTCGCTGCCAGAGGGTCTGCGAGCCAGTCGCGAAACATGGCATGCGATTGTCATGGCGCAGCTCGATCTGATGGGCCTGCCCGCCCTGCGCACTCCGTGGGTCGCAGCCCGTCATACCGATGCCAACTGCGACCATGTGCATGTCGCCATCGCACTGCGTGGCTTTGACGGATCCCGCCTGCGCCCCGAGACCGGAGACATTCGGACGAGTCGCAATCACCAAATGCTGGCTCGGCGCCTCGGCTTGCCGTTACCAGACTACTTCAACCCCCAGATCCCGCGCTTCGACCCGCCGGTCATCACCCGTCGGCTGACGACTGCACCCAAGATAAGGCTGAGCGAGGCCCTCAGAAACATCTTCACAACCGAACGGCCAAGAACCCTCGGCGACCTCGATCGTGCCCTGGCACATCAATCCCCCGCCATCTGCGGATCATCAGCGACGACCAATGGACCCGGGTCAAACAGCGCCAAGGTGCGATCCGCGAAGATATCTTCGAAGCACGTGCTTCAGAGTCGTTGGCTCATAACGCGTTTGGCGTCGGGCGCCGACCGACGCATCTGTTCTCGGGCTTACTCAAATGCGGGTGCTGTGGCGCTGGCTACACGCTGATGAATAAAGTCAAATATGGATGCTCTGCGGCGCGCAATCGGGGCACCTGCGAGAACCGCCAATTGATCCACCGCGAACAAATCGAAGAGCGGGTACTGACAGGTTTGCGCGACAAGCTTTTGCATCCCGCTCTTCTGGCGGAATTCATCGCGGAGTTTCAGCGAGAAGTTCAAAAAGAACGCTTGGCCGCCCTCTCGGCCAGAGGCGACGCAGAGCGCAAACTGACAAAGGTGACGAAAGAGATCGACAACATCGTCACGGCGATCACTGCGGGCATGTTCCACCCGAGCATGAAGGAGAAGATGGACGGGCTGGAAGCAGAGCGCACGCAACTTGAAGCACAGCTTGCGGCCACCCCTGCCCCGGATCCCATCACCCTGCATCCGGGCCTGGCGGATGTCTATCGCCAGAAAGTCTCGACCCTTGCTGCGAGCCTGTCCGATGACGCGACGCGTCCGGAGGCGATCGCTCTTCTCCGCGGTCTGATTTCGGAGATCCGCCTTCATCCTGACGCGGGAGCGCCGGGCGGTCATGTGATTGAACTTTATGGGGAGTTGGGATCGATTTTGTCTTTGGGGGATGCTTCAAAAGCAAAACCCCGCCTTGGCGTAGGCGGGGTGTCGGATTTTTTGGTTGCGGGGGTAGGATTTGAACCTACGACCTTCAGGTTATGAGCCAAAATTCCTGCGATTCCAATAACTTATAAAAACCAACACGTTGCGCCGCAAACGCTTGTTTTGGCGCGATTTTCATCTGCGCACGCAACAATGTTCACACGAATTCACAAGCAAACGCAGCGTCATGCGCGCAGTCGCAGGTTGATGTGGCGTTGATGTAGCCTGCGCGCCTTCCCCCGCTGTTCATCATCGCAGACCGTGTTGTCGGCCTTCATTGCCGATGATCCTAGAGCCCGAGTTCGCCCCACATCCAGCCAAAATCGTACTCGGCGATGGGTCCCTCGCCATGCCCGGCGCTGCGTTTCTCTAGCATCTTCAGCCAGTCGATCACCTTTTCACGCCCCGCAGCCACCTTCCCGGCGGATGAAGGCCAGAAGGCTGGAAATATCGTTGCGCTCGGCCATTGCCCTTCACTCACCTGATCGCCTGGAGCGAAGCCGCGGGACACTGCCTAAGTCGGGAATCCCGCAGCTTTGCGTCCATTTCTAGGGATTACGCCGCTGGAGCGCCACACGGTAACTGTAGGGTGCCACTTCCTCGACCGTCACCATATCCCCGGCGCGAACCCCATGCCGCTCGAAGAACTCCCGGATCCAGCTACGCTTGCGGAAGAACCGCTTGGCGCCGTCGAGGTCGGTCATGACCACAGTACCACCGCCCCAGTCGACGGCAATTTCGCGCTGGGCGGCCGAAGCACGGTTTGATCCACCGATTGCGTCCGCCGGAAACTTCTCGAAGAAACTCCTGAGGTAGATGTGGTTGTTGTCGATGTTGCCCTGCGTGATCTCGGTCGTGCCGATGTGGCGCGCAGCATGCTGACGCGGAACGGCGTTTGACGGCATTGATGCGGCCGCGGTTTCGCGGACGCGCATCACGGTTTCGTTTCCGTCCTCAATCAGGTCGAATTCCTCGTCGTCTGCAATCGTGATCTGGCCTGTCTGAACTCGAGGCCCCGTGCGAACAGGCTGAACGCCTTCGGCGCGCAGGACCACCTCTGCCGCTGCGCGGGCATCCTCGCCTGCGTCATGATGCTCGAACACGAGACCAAGGTGCTGCTTGAGGCTTGCGAGGCCATGGCCACCGTTGCCCCGCAACTCGGGCCAAGCGGCGCGGGCAACATGGACGCTGTCGCGCCAGTCCCACTGAGGGGTCGGCAGGCCGCAGTTGCCACAGGCGGCAGCAATGGCGCTGCGATCAAAGCCGGAGTGCTGATAGACCGTCCCGCCATTCAGCGCCTCCCGCAAGACCGAAAGCACCTCGGCAAAGGTCGGGGCGCCCTGCACCGTACGGGCACTGATCCCATGGAGGTAGGTGAACACCCAGCGCTCCACCTGCGGGTCGACGTAAGTTACCCAGGTCTCGATAGAATTGTCGGGGCGCACGCAGGCAACACCGATCTGGCAAATACTGCCACGGTCGTTATTCGCCGTCTCGACGTCCAAAGCAAAGAAGCGGAACGGGCCCTCAGGAAAGGGCGTGACACGCGTCTGCCGGATGGCCGCGGGCTTCGGCGCAGGCGTCGCGACGGTACCAACCATCGAGGAAAGAAAACGCAGGCGCTGCCGCTCGATTGCGGCCAATTCCCGCGCCCCCCAGCCAAGGCGGCGCAGCGTCGCCTCAACCAGATCGACCGGCTCGTCATAGACCTGCATCCTGCGCCGGTTCCAGGCGATGGCGTGGTCGGGCGCGAGAGCGATGACCTCGGCCTCCAGCCGGGTGATGTCCACCGTGTCGGGCAAGGGAAGCCAGACCGCGCGGCAGTGATCGACGACGAATTCGTTGCGCAACGCCTTGGCAATGTCGCCATCCGCCTTGGTCAGCGCATCCTTGCGGTCGCGCCACATACGACCGGTGTTGTACATGGCCGAGAAGTAGTGGCTCATTCCTTCTGATCCGGTGCGATGGCGCTGATGAATCCGCTCGTAAAAAGTCTGTTCCGTCGAACTGGTCGATCCAATGTAGCGCAGATCACCATGGTGATCGACGAGGCCGTAAAGGCCCCGCGCATCACGCGGCGCCTGAACTGTCGGGCGGGGCGCTGCTTCGAGCAGGGCAGAAAGCAGGTCATTGGCGGAGAAACACATCATCAAACTCCCGCGCACATAGACATCAACTGGCGGCGCTCGATGCGCTTCCAGTCCCGCCCGGAGACAATACCCCAGTTACCTGCCTCGTTCGGGCGGCGCCAGCGCGGGGTCGCCATCTTGTGCAAAGCGATCAGCGCCTCGTCAAAGGAGGCATACTGTACCTCTTCACCCTTCGCACCGACCATGAACTTGCCGCCGCGCGCGAGGCCGGGATGGAAATGACTTCCATCTGCGGCAACCGGCACGAAAACGACATCATCGGCAAAATCTGGGCTCGGCGCTTCGGGCGGCGTTTCATCGGGCTGCGGCCAGATCGAGGCAAAGAACTCCTTCCGCCCCTTGAGCCACGCCGCTGCGCTGGTGGCGGTTACACGCGAACCGACCTTTTCAAGCCCACCATCGTTACTCGAGAGGATGTTCCGGATCCGGCCTTCGGTTACACCGCCGAAAAGAGCGAGTGACTGAAGATCCACTTCACCGACACCGGTGTCGATGGCGCGCCGCGACAATGCGAGATTGATGATCCGCGCGATTACCCCCTGCGGCTCGGGCTGCGCAAACTGCCGGAACTGCTCCAGATGCCTGGCAAGTTCCTCGAGCCACCCGTCACGCTCGTCGAACCGAACCTCCTTCGGCGTGACGCCGTAGAGACCATAAATTCCGGCATTATCGATAAGCTTGGTACCAGTCCAATGGGGCGTAAGTACGGGGTCATAAGTCTCGAAAGCTTCGCGCCAAGTCTCACCTTCAACGTCGGGACCGTGCAGCAAGGCAAACAGATGCGGTGCAACTTCGTCTGCGCCGAGGATCAACTCGATCACGCGAAAACGCGAGGCGAGCAACTCAAGCAACTCATGTCCATAGTCCCAGTTTGCGGTGTAGTCGCTGTTGGCAGCCAGCGCATAGCCAATCAGTTCGCGCTGAAACCACGCCTCACGGCGTTCGTCGGCAGTCATCGTTTCCGGGGTAAGGTTGGGCATATTCATGATCGTTTCTTTCAAGCGTTCAGGCGGCGGATCGCCGCGCGGAGATTGTGTCGCGCGCGATGATCGGAGGGCGTGGAAGCCGCGATGAGGAACCCTCTTTCAAAGTGGAGGGCGTAGTGACAGCCGCGCGGCTCGATATTGAGAAGCTCGACACCTTCAGCACGGCATAGCTGCTGATACTCTCTGACGACTTTCCGCATTGAGGTAAATTCCGTGATTTTCACTTTACCTCAACACCCATATCGCCTCAATGAGGCGATGTAAATAGTGTGATTTCACCTTTCACCCATTTTACCTTCGTCAATAACGTCATGCAGCAGTGCGGCCCAAGCGTTTGTTTTTATAACAATTATTAAGGGAAGGGGCATACCGGGGAGCAAGGATACATCGTGATCATGAAGCTTGTCCCCGCGCCACGCGTTATCCACAGCTTCCTTTGCGCCCCCCTCTTGCGCCGAATCGGAAGTCCATGCAGCTTGTCCGTCCGAGGTGAGCAGCCCTCAGCCAAAAGCAAAAAAACCATCGATACGGCATTCATGACACACCACCCAGCAGGGGCGCGATCGGCTTAATTCCGCCGTATTGGTGACCCTCCCGCCCAGAACAAAGGTTGCCAGACGGTTTGGAGCTGATCCCCTCCCTTGATCTGATCGAGGATGGTGCATTATGGCCTTGCCGCCGCGTGTCTATTTTACCCTGCATGAAGTCTCAGCTCGCTGGGGCTGTAACATCGCGGACATTGCAGGCTGGGCAGATTCAGGCCGGTTCCGGATTCTCACGGGCATCTTCCCGGTGCGCTGCGGTCAGGAGGTCATCGCAGGCAAAGTCGTGCTATCACCCATGGACCTTCTCCCCTTGTTCCGCCGCTGCGGAACCGGGCCGACAGAGGGTATTGTTCGGCGTATTCTGCCCCTCGACCGGGTGGATTGGCTGCTGATCACCGATCCCGCCGGTGGCATCCCGGTCGCGATCGCCGACATGATGATCCTCGCGGAGGAGGTGCACGCCTTCGAGGAAGAAAACGACATGGTGCGGCGCGTCACAACAACTGCGGGCGCCTCGACCAATTACGACTGGGAGGGCATGACCGTCGCCCTGATCCTGCGCATCCATGATCGCGGCCTGCCTGCCACGCAAGCCGAGTTGGTCGCCGAGATGCAGGACTGGTTCGCGGATCGGTCGGACGGCAAGAAGATGCCCGATGAGCGCAGCATCCGCCGCAAGGTCACGCCGATCTGGCGCGCTTTGCGGCGGGACGGTGGGTGAGGGATTCATCACCGCCGGACGGAACCCTATTGATGCAAACGCATCAGTCCCGGTGTTTCATCCCAAATTTCCCGAATGGGTCAAAATCTGTTCGCGACGACAACAAGCGCAGTTCTTGAAGCCAAGGGGGGGATACATGCGGGGAAAGATGAAACCCCAAACTCTTTTATGCCGGTCAAACGATTTCCACCGGGCCTTGGTCAGATGGTGCCACCGGGGCCTTCGTCCCTACTCCACCGCCACCAATTCCAAAGTCGAATGTGCCCGAGTTGAAGTTGATCCCACCTTCAAGCCCAAGGTAGGTGTCGTTGCCCAGATAGGCCCCGCCTGCGGTGCCCCGGAACGATTGGGTGCCAAACATGTAATCCAGGCCCACCGAGCCGACAAAACTGTCCTGCTTGTCGTTTGAAAAAACGCGCAGCCCGATCCCGGTGTCGACCTTGCCCGCGCCAAAGGCGAAGGAAAGGCCAAGCCCCAAACTCGGATCGGCCAAGGCGGGGGTGGCGAGGGAAAGGGCGGTGGTAAGGGCAAGAAGGGGTTTGGTCATGGGATTACTCGTGTTCGGTTCGAAAAAACGTGAGTATTTCAGGCGCAGCCTGCGGGATTAGTGCAGGCGCTAATTGCAGCCTGCGGGGTTGTATCCACCCCACCTGCACCCAGTCCGAAGGTGATGCCACCGCCGTTCAGGCCAAAGCCCACGTCCGCGCCGATGTAGCTGTTGTTGCCCAGCCAGGCCGCGCCGACAGTCGGGCGCCATGTGCGGGAACCGAACATATAATCCACCCCCGCGCTGCCGACGAATTTGTCTTCCGCGTCATCGGAAAAAACACGGACCCCGATCCCGGTGTCGACCTTGCCCGCGCCAAAGGCGAAGGAAAGGCCAAGCCCCAAGGTCGGATCGGCCGAGGCCGGGGCGGCGAGGGAAAGGGCGGCTGCGAGGGCAAAGAGGGATTTGGCAAGAGACATGAGCGGGATACCTTTGGAAACAAATGCCCAGAAACGCTACCCCCCCCCCCCGAGCTTTCGTCAATCAAGCCGCAAACGGCTCCCTCGCACCGTGCAAGACCTGTGCCCGCCGCGCAACGCTGGTGCGGATCATGCGGTCTTTCGGTCGCCCCGATCATTCCTGTCGTGAACCAACTGGGGCTTCGGCCGGAAGGCGTTGGCCACGGCATCGACCCCGGCGCGCAGGGGTGAGTCCATCAGATGGGCATAGCGCAAGGTGGTCTGCATTTGGCTGTGCCCCAAGAGCTTGCCGATCATTTCCAGCGAGGCACCGCCGCTGACCAGGAGCGAGGCAAAGGTGTGGCGCAGGTCATGGATGCGGACATCTTCTAGCCCGCATTGCTTCTGCACCCGCGCCCAGAACCGGCGCAGCTCCTGCACCGGCTGGCCGGGCGTGTCGCCGGGGAAGAGCCACGGCGAGCCCTTCGGCACCAGCAGCAGCCGCTGGCGCACGATCGCGGCGGTTTCGTCCGAGATTGGCACGCGGTGGGCGCGGCGCTGTTTCGTCATGGTCGGCGGCTTTGACCAACTCAGGTGTTCGAGGTTGAACTGTTCAAACCGGGCCTGCCGCACCTCGCCGAGCCGCGCTCCGGTCAGCATGCACATCCGGATGATATCGGCCGCGCGCCGATCCTCGGCGGCGTCCAGCGCCGCGGCGAGGCTGGCGATTTCGTCTTTGGAGAGGAAGCGTTCGCGCGGGGTTTCGGTGCGGCGGTAGAAGCGCTGGGCGGGATTGTCCTCGCGCCAGCCCCACTGGACGGCCAGCGTGAACATCTTGCGCAGCATCTCCCCGACCCGGTTGGCGCGCACCGGCGTGGGCTTCGGCCCCTGCAATTTGCGCGCGCGGTTGTTGGGCTTTTCCTTGTGCGGGCGCGCCCGGCCTTCGGCAATTTGCGCCAGCAGCTTGTCAACGTCGCTCGGCGTGATTTCAGTCACCAGTTTGCGCGCCCAGAACGGGGCCACCAACTTCATCAGTGACGAGCGCTGGTCCGCCGCATTATGGGCCGAGAGTTTCGGCAGATGTTCGGCGCAGTAGCGCTCGATCAGATCGGCAATGCGCGGAGCTTGACGTTTGGCCTCGCGCTGCCCCAAGGGATCGCCCCCGGCATCGATTTCGCGCCGCAGCTCCTTGGCCCGCTCGCGCGCGGCGGCCACCGACCATTCCGGCCAGCGCGCGAAGGTCATGCGCCGTTGCCGCCCGGCATGGCGGTAGTCGATGGTGAAGGCGCGCCCACCGCCACGGTAGATGCAGACGGCAAAACCGCGCAGATCGGTATCGAAGATCTGGTAATCGCGGCCGGGCGCAGGCTCGGCCTCGCGGAGCACTTTCTCGGTCAGCTTGATGCGTTCGGGCATGGTTCTGGTCCTTCTGGCATCCGACATGAGGCGTGGTTTCGCTTGAATTGCAAGCCAAGCACGCGGGCCGGGGCGGCGCACAGGCGCTGACCGGCAAAAAGATTGCCAGAGGCGTGCCACCCCTTGTTTTATTGGTGTTTTCGCATCGCCTCGCCGCCCAGCGCAGAGCCCCTTCAGCGTTTGAGGCCCGAATCTCCACGGAAGGAACCAGAGCGGCGTGGAATAACGCCGGTTTTCACCGCCGCAATTCTGTAAATCACCAAGGAAATCAGAGGGTGGCAAGGTGCGCGCGCCGGATGCCACCCCCCCTTTGCCCGCCAATGCCGGTAAATCATCTGTAAATCCGACTGTTCGCAGCCGGATGCAGTTTCGGGGCCGCGTGCGCCCGGCCGCCCCTCTTCACCGGCTTCCGCCGCGCCTTCGGTAAAATCGCGTTTTTGCCAATAAAACAAGGGGTGGCATGCCTCCGGCGCTCTCTGCGCCGGTCAGCGCCTATGCGCCACCCTTCCGGCTCTGCCCTGATGGTTCTCGCAACCGGCTCCCACCCCGGGAGCCAGAAATGGGAGAGCCCGATGCCGAACCTCGGATCAATGCCAGAGCCGCAGGAAAAACCCCGAACACTCCTGGTCGGCTGGATCAGCCGCCTCGACCTTGCACTGGAACTCGGCCTTTCGGTCGACACTCTGCGCCGCTGGGAAGCGATGCGGACGGGTCCACCCTGCGTGCGCGCCGGGCGCAAGGTCTATTATCGCCGCGCCGCAGTCGAGGAATGGCTGGAGGAGCAGGAACAGGCCACCCCGCGCCGCCGTCGTATCGGGGGGCGCCGGTGATGACCGCCCTGCCCCGCAATTCCGCCTGGCCCGCCGATCGCATAGCGGAGGCCCGTGCCGTGATCGCCGATGCCGCGCATCATAGCGACCATCTGCTTCGCCTCGCCTGCACTGTCCTCGCCACACATGGCGAGAGCGCAGCCGAACGGGCCGATGCCCAGCGCCTGCTGCTGGTGCTCGATGCGCGCCGCGCCATCGCCCGCGCCCAGCGCGAAGATCAGGGGAGGGCCGCGCAATGAATCGCCGCGGCACCCCCGAGGCCGATCTGCAGCGCGCCGTGGTGCAAGCCCTACGCGTCGCCCTGCCCCGTTCGGCCATCATTCACCACTGCGCCAACGAGGTGACCGAGGCCGGGCCCCGCGGGGCGAAGCGCCAGGCGATCCTCGTCGGTATGGGCGTTCATGCCGGGTTCGCCGATCTGATGATCCTGTGCGAAGGCCGCATCCTGTTTCTCGAGCTGAAGGCGCCCAAGGGGCGACTGCGGCCAGAGCAGGAGGCGTTTCGCGATGCGGTGCGGGCGCAGAGCTTCGGTTGGGCGTTGGTGCGCAGCCTCGAGGATGCGCTGCGCGCGGCGGCCGAGTTTGGGTTCACCACACGCGTCGTCCCTCCGCAGCGGAGGCCCGCGCCATGAGCCACGAGGCCACCAACTGGGCGATCAAGCAGCGCGGGTTGAAGCCGACGACGAAGATCGTGCTCTGGCACCTCTGCGATCGGTTCAACCCTGATTACGGCTGCTTCCCCTCGCAAGACCGGCTGGCGCATGACTGCGAGATCAGCCGATCGACCCTGAACGATCACCTTGGCCAGCTCGAAACCCTGGGCCTGCTGCGGCGCGTGCCGCGGCTCGATCCAGTGACCAAGCGCCAGCTGCCCACCCGCTACATTCTGGGGTTTGAGCCGGGCTTCACACCTGTGGATGTGGTGCCGTGTCCGGAAATCGGACACGGAGAAACCCCGCGCGCAGAAAGCCCCGACAGCACAGACGCTTCGGCCATGGAAGGCCAGACCGACACCCTGCCGTGTCCGGATTTCGGACACGGGGATTGTGCCGGAGCCGTGTCCGATTTTTCGGGGACCCCGTGTCCGGAAAATGCCGAAAGCCGTGTCCGGATTTCGGACACTAACCCTGTAAGGGAACCTTTAAGAGAACCAGTAAAGGAGGAGGAGGGCGCGCAGGCGCGCGAGGCGATTTCCGATGAGGTGTTCGGGGCGCTGCTCGACGCGCTGGGCCTCGATCCCGCCGCCCTGCCCGGCTGGTGGCAAGGCTGGCCGCCCCGGCTACACGTTCAACGCTGGCGCGACGAGTTGGGGCTGACAGAGTCCGAGATCATCGCCGCCGCGGAGGCATCCCGCCAGGAACACCCCGAACCGCCCGATGGGCCGAAGGCGCTCGACCGTGCGATGCAGCGCGCAGCAGGGCGCAAGTCCGAGCATACCGGTGGGAAGCGCGGCAAGCCCAAGGCGCCCCCTGCCCCGCCCGCGCCCCCGATTTCCGATCCTGCCGCCTTCTACGCCGATCTGATCAACTCCGACCGCTACCTGCCGGTCAGCGCGATCAGCAACACCATGCGCGACGCCATGCTGGCCCGGGGGCTGGTCACGGCCGAACGCCTGCGCGAACGGGGCGTGCGATGAGTCTGCATCGACCGGTCAGCCACACAGGCGGCAAACGCGCGAAACGCGCGCTGGGCGTGCAGGCGGCGTTGGAATGGGCGTTCAGGATCGAGAAAGCCCAATTGGAGCTTCCCCTGCCCAAGGACGTCACCGAGGAGGGCTTTGGCTTCGGCCTCGAATACGTCCTCCTCCAACGCGCCGCTCTGGGCTGCAAGATCGACGGTGGCCAGCACAAGATCGGCGGCTACACCCACGAGGACGCAGAGGTCATCGCCGCCACCGTCGCCGGGATCCCCGACACGCTCGGCGGCAAGCGCATGGCGATCCGCGTCGCCGAACTGGCCCGCGCGGGGTTGACGCCCGACTGGATGCCCGGCGCCGTGCCCCGTTGCGTGCCGGTCGAAATGAAGCGCAATCAACATGGAGAGCGCGCGACGACAATCGTCGTGGGCATTGAGCGTATCCTGACCCGCGACGGCAAATGGCGCACCGTCGAGGTTCTGGCCTGCCCCGTTACTTTCTCGCCCCACCCGCAGCGGATCGCCTCAGCGCGGCGGGCCTATGAGGACTGGTGGCAGGCGCTGGGCTGGGTTCGCGAGGGGCTGATCGCGGGCGGGATGCTGCGGGAGGTCGAGGTGACGGCGGTGATGCCGAAGGTGCGGCCTTGGAAAAAGCGATGTGATCAACGTTGAGTGCCGATGGAGCTGCTGTCCGATGTATCGTGTGCTAAGGGCTGGGATGCACCGCCTAACAAGCTTGCGCCTGCGCCGCAAAGACCCCCTTATAGGGAGCTCAAGCCCTGTTCACGATCACAAGAGAAAAGCCACCGACCCAGACGCCTATGTGTAAGCCTTGTGCCCACGAGATATTGCCCTATCCTGCTACCTTGTGGCATGCTGGCGGCCGATGATCTCCTTCAATCAGCGCACCACTCATGCGAGCAGTCTACAAGAGGTAAGGCGTTTTCAGTCTGAGCAAGCTAATAAAAATAGCCACCGTTTTGCTTGCGTTCTGACGTGGCTGCGAGATTAAGAGAGAGAAGGAAGCTGAGCCCATGTCATTCCGGTATATTGGCTCCAAGGCGCGCATCGTTGAAGCCATCATCGATCACATCGGCGCGCCTGACGGCGGTGTGTTCGTAGATGCCTTCTCGGGGACAGGAGCAGTTGCCGAAGCAGCGTCCCGCGCTGGCTGGCCCGTTCACGTTAACGATCATTTGGCTTCCTCGGCCATCATGTCCTACGCGCGCGTGACGTCCAAAGCCGATATCCCTTTTAAGGGGCTTTCGGGCTACAAAAACGCGATTGCCGCTCTTAATGAAGCAGTGCCCGTGCGCGGCTTCATTTGGCGCGAGTACAGCCCAGCATCATCAGGTCATTGCGACGTCTCCCGGATGTATTTCACCGAAGAGAACGCCCAAAAAATTGATGGCATGCGGCAGAATATTCGCGCCTGGCGGCAAGGCGATATAATTACGCCAGATGAAGAGCGCGTTCTCATTGCCGATTTGATGCGCGCTTCAAACCGTGTCGCAAATACTGCCGGAACCTATGGCTGCTTCCTATCCAAATGGCAGAGGCAATCGCTAGATGCCTTGGTGATCGAGCCTGGTGAATATCTCGAGGTCTCTCCGCATGCGACCATGAGCACGCGAGACGTTCATCAGGTGCCGTGCAGGCCGGAGGATACGGTCTATCTAGACCCTCCCTACACCAAACGCCAATACGCAGCCTATTATCACATTCTTGAAACCATCGCCCTTGGTGATGAGCCTCAAGTTGAAGGGGTCTGCGGCATTCGTCCATGGCGAGAAAAAGCATCTGACTTTTGCTATAAAGTCAGAGCCGCGAAGGCTATTGAGCGTCTTATTTCTGAACTCCCGGCTCGCCGTATTTTTCTTTCCTATAGCACCGAAGGTCACGTCCCGATCAAATCGCTTTCCGATTCTCTAGCTGGCATCGGAGAACTCAGCGTTCACTCGCTCCAGAATATCGGTCGCTATCGCCCCAACAAAACCGCCAGCAAAGCCGCCTCCGACGTCGTAGAGCTGCTTTTCTGCATCGAAAAGACCAAGGAAGCAAAGCGCGCCGCCGCATGAAACCATCGAGTACAGCTGAAGGTAAGCGCCTCGCAAAGGCCGATGCCTACATTTCTCAATGCCTGAAACGTTATCGCGGGAATAGCGATGAGTTGCGCTTCCAACTCTTGGAAGCGGCATCCTCCCGCCTTGGTGGCTTTGATTTTCACGCATTTTGCTCAAAGTTCGCGATCAAACCTTTGATGGCTCCCGAGCGCCTGCTTAACGATGCGAAAACGCTTGTTCAGCTGTTGGATGATACCGGAATCCACCCCTCACTTTGCTTGAGCGCACTGGCTCGGGAAGCCCTTGATCACAGTGAGCAGCGAAATAGCGGTGCGTATCACACGGACTTTCGGCTAGCCCTGCATCTCGCTCACAGCGTTGAGGCGCATTTCACGAAAGGGGCAAAGGTTCTCGATCCGGCCTGCGGTGCCGGGATATTGCTGACAGCCGTTTCCATCGTAGCCTGTGGACCGGATCGTCTACTAGCCAGCGAATGGCTTCGCGAGTCCGTTTATGCCGCCGATCTTTCAGCGTTCGCTCTACGTGGCACTCGGCTTTCACTTGCATCGCTCACTGATGACCTGGATGCCATTGCAGCGATGTACGCCCACTGGCGAGCACAGGACAGCCTGCTTGCCCCAGACGCCCGTTGGCTTGAGTTAAGCGAGGACGGTTTTGACGTTGTGATCGCGAACCCTCCTTGGGAAAAGGTCAAGCTTACAAGGCATGAATACGCCAAAGCGAACGGCGAAACCCGCGACTACGGAACGAGCTACCGCCTGCAATCGCTTGCTGGGTACGAAGAAGCCAAAACCGAGCGCGCCGCAATGGCGGGATCACTTATTGATCGCTACCCTGTCCTGGCAAAGGGCGAGCCTGATCTCTACGTCGCCTTTGTCGAGCTTCTTTACAAGCTGACGCGGGTAGGCGGACACGGTGCTCTCTTGGTTCCGGCGGGTCTGATCCGCTCGCTCAGCACTGAAACTCTGCGGCGGGCACTCGTAGAGGGTACGGATGATCTTGCCTTCACCATAATGGAAAATCGTGCACGGCATTTCGCCATCGACACGCGGTTTAAGTTTCTAGTCGTGAATTACCGCCGCAAGGCGAGTTCCAGCAAGGCGCTCGCGGCAGTGAAGATTGGCCATGCAACCGCCGATAGCGAGCGCGTGAAACCCGCCCCGCAGGTACGTCTTGCGCTCAAGGATATCGAGCATTTGCGCTCCGACCTTACTCTTCCCGAGGTGCGCTCGGCAGAGGAATGGTATCTGTTCAAGAAAATGCAGAATGGCGGGTTGGTGATCTCATCAGAGGATTCGTCTTGGTATCCCGAGTTTTGCCGTGAGATCGATATGACGCATGGCCGCCGTTACTTTGTTAAACGGCCAGAAAAAGGATGCCTTCCGGTCATTGAGGGCAGAATGGTCCAACCGCACCGTCTAGGGTGCAAATCTTACGTCTCTGGTGAAGGACGAAGCGCCGTTTGGCAAAATATTCAACCAGGACAAAGCCGGGTCGCTCCACAGTTCTGGCTGCCGTTAAGCGCAGCATCCGCAGAAGCCACGCGGCGCTCTCGGCGCATGCGCGTGGGCTTTTGTGATATCACAGGGCAAACTAATGAACGGTCTATGATGGCTGCGTTGATCCCGCCAGGAGTTATCTGCGGAAACAAGGTCCCGACGATTTCTTTTCCCAATGACCCATCGGATGATCGACTTTTCCTTTGGCTGGCCATTGTCAACTCTCTTCCCTTTGATTGGCTTCTTCGGCGCATCGTCACGACGACGGTAAATTACTTTGTCCTGCTCTCCCTTCGACTCCCCAACCTTGATATCAATTCACTACCTGCGCAGCGCCTGATTAGCGTCGCCCGAAAATTGCATGAGCTTGATCAGTCAAAAAATTCGAGCTTCGAGAATGTCTGGCGCATTGCCGAACTGCGCTGCGAAGCGGACGTTCTGGTCGCACGCGCATATGGTTGTTCCGAGGATGACCTAAGGCTCATTTTGCAGGACTTTCCTCTGTTGGATCGCGGCCAACCCGCAATACATGGCGAGACATCGTCCACCATCACAGAAGACGTCCTGCTTTCGGCCTGGCTCCGGAACGCAGAAGCGGGAAATGAACAAAATGAACAAATCGCCCAGCGGGTAGAGCCCGCGCGCAAACTCGGCGCAATACCCTATGTCAGCTCCGAGTTCGTCAGCAATATTCGAGAAAAATTCAACGAGGTTGTGCGGTGAGCAGTAGTTCGCAGACCATTGAGCGGGTTCTCCTTCAAAATATCGAAGACGGAGATCGCCGGAAGTTTATCGCCAAGTCAAATGACGCGGACAGCGGGGGCGGCGCTCGCGATCTGCGTTTTCGACCGGAAACCGAGTTCTTGCCTTTTTTTCGGCGCATGTTCCCGAACAAGACAACCAAGACCCGCAAGGCAAAAGGGGTCACTTCTCAAATTGAGGTTCTGAGTGGCACGGTCACTTGGCATGAACCGACTGGCGATAAGAGCGCCACGATGGAGATATGGCCTGCCACATACGCGCGCCCGAATGAATGCCGAATAGCACGCATCTCCGAGTTTGCTCTTGATGGCTTGATCCAAAACGATCCCAATGGCGGTCGTTCGGTGTTCATGATGTTCCAGCAAGCCAATCGAGATATTTGGCTGTATTTCACGACCGAGACGAGCCTTCTTACCCAAAACTGGGACCCGAAGATCAAGAAGTTTGCGCAGGATTGGTTCGACGACGGGTGCAAGTCAGCCTTTCTAGACTTGGTAACAAAAGAGCAATACCCACATGGCTGACGCCAACGATATTCTGGACCTGCTTGAGAACCGCCGCAACGTCCTGATTGCGGGGCCGCCGGGCACGGGCAAGTCCATGCTGCTGAGCGAGGTTGCGAGCCTCTTTGAAGCCAAGGGGTACTCCAGCACGCCGACGCATCAACCAGGTGCACCAGTCCCCATCCCGCCAACGCCCACGACAACGCTGCCGGGTGCAATCGGGACGTCCGCCAACCGGAAAGTTTTTCGCTGCGTTCTTCATCAGTCCAGCAAGTACCGGGATTTCCTGACAGGCGTGATGCCTGACGTCCGCGTCGGCACGCCGCCGGGCACGTTCAGAATTACCGAAGGCATTCTCTACCGTGCCAGTGAGTATGCAAAGCAGCCGGATAGCGCGGCGCTCCTCATTATCGATGAGATTAACCGCGGCCCGACCGTACAAGTATTCGGCGGAGCTATCGTGGCTATCGAATCCGACAAGCGCCTTGCGCCGGACGGCAAGCGGACGGCTGCAACACAGTTCTTCGATCTGATCAATCCGGTGGACGGTGATCTGATCGAGTATGCTTTTCCATCGCGGCTCTACATTCTTGCAGCAATGAACCAGGCGGATGTCTCGGTCGAGCCGCTGGATGTAGCCTTCCTTCGTCGTTGGGCTCCGTTCAATCTGGAACCCAAATCTTCGGTCTTGCGAGCGCATTTCGGTGTTGCCGCGACACCGATGGCAAGTTTGCCACTGAGCCCAAGCTCGGCACACGATGTGAGCGAGGCTGCTATCCAAGCGTTCGATGCGATAAACCAAAGAATTGCGCTTGGACGAGGACCGGAATTTAGGATTGGTCATGGCGTGCTGATGGCCAACAATGCCAAACCCTCAAACGTGGCTGACGCTCTTGCTCATTTTGCGACAGCATGGCGGACGGTTAAAAATCACATCGATGAAGCGTTTTTCGGTGACGTACGCGGAACCGCGATCGTCTTGAACGCAGATCGCGGCATTGCCGGAAACCCCTACAGCTTGGAAGAGACGTCCTTCGGGGATGCGCCCCGTGCCATGATCAATGGTCCGGTGAGCATTGATGCTTCGCAGGTTTATGATCTGTTGGTCGCCTTGTCCCAAAAGGCGGTTTAGTCGTCATGCGCCAATGGCAGCGCTTTACAGCTATTGAGTATGCGAAGCCTTCGGCTCTCCACGAGGAAATTGCCAAGCGTGGCGATGTTTCCGCGTCGGCCGCGCGCGAGCTTTTGCTCCGTGCAGGAGACCGTGTACGCGGGATCCTCGGACTTGAGAGTGTTCCGCTATCCATTAATGCCGACCGCTTTCAGTTTCAGAATGTGGCAGGTTTGCTTGTCCTTGCGTCAGGTCTTGAGCTCGAGATTGCGCCGAAATTTCTCGGCAGTGCACCCGGTTGGCGTGAGGACTTCTTCTTTCTAGCCACGCTTTCACACCATGGGCGGCTACTCGACAACGAGGGATTGAAATCATCGGCATCCGCGACTTCAGATCTTGCGACACTGATCGGTCGCTCTCTCATCGAAATGTACTGGAAAAACCAGCGTAGACCACTGCGAACCTATCGCCGTTTGCCCCACAGCGAGTTTGCCATTGAAGGGGATTTTGATCCCGAGGATCTGTCTGTTCCAACGGAGGAAGGCTTTTCGCAATCGGTGACCTCCTTCACCCGCGAAAACCCCTACAATGCTGTAATCAGGGCGGCTGCGGCAGGTCTTGCGCCCATTGTACCCGACGTCGAAACCCGCGTACGTCTTGAGCGTCTTGCGCAACATCTTCCGCATCAGCAAAGGCCATCACGTCTTCAGGATAGGCGAATGCCGAGCCGTTCGCGCGCTTGGCAACCAACATTTGATCTTTCTCTCGACATCCTGCGGGGGCTTGGCGGGGCATATGATCCGAAGAACGCTCTTGCGCCAGGCTACGTCATGCAGACATGGCAAGTTTGGGAGCAGCTCGTTTCGCTATCGCTCCGCAATGCGCTTATGCCCAAGAATGTGCTACTCCAGTCACCAAATAGGCTTGGGACGCGCACGCAGGATGGCGCAGTCAGAGTGCTTAACGTCGTTCCTGACGCTATCGCTACCGTTGCTGATTGTTCTGGGCAACGTCGGATCATCGTAGACGCAAAGTATAAGGGGCACGTAGATCGCTCCGCCACATCGATTTCCAATGCGGACATTTATGAATCTCTGGCCTTCTCTCGCGCGACTGGAATTTCTGAGGTGGTGCTTGTTTATCCAAGGCCGGTCAAGGAGGCGGTTCACTTTAGGGATGAGGTCGGCCACGCTGCCGAATTTTCGAGAGTTGAAGCAGATAGTATTTTGATTAGAGCGGTGGAAGTTGGCGTGCGTGGCATTTCGGGCCGAAGTGGCCTAAAAAATTTTACCGAAGCTCTCCGCCGCGTTTTATGATGCGCGTCTAGTGTTTCAACTGGCGTGTGGCGCGAGTTGTGATCAGAGCAGGCACCTATACGGAGCACCGCGTCACTGCTACTGATTTCCTTGTTATTTTATGCTCTGGGTCTACTGCGCCTGTCAAGAACTACAGGCTCGCCCCCCTCCTCTGGTTCCTCCCCGGCCCTGAACGTATGCGGGGGGGCGCAGCGCGGCGGTTCGCTAGCGTGAGGCATTTTCACCGGGGAAGCCAGGCGGAAGCCACCTTGCGTGCTGATGCCGGAATTCTTGAGTCAGATCAGCGGCTTGCGGAATCACGATCTGGCCGGGGTGGATTCCCGGCGGGAAGCCAGGGAAGCCACCTCCGGGGAAGCCAGGTTGCCAGAAGCCAC
Source organism: Rhodobacter aestuarii (assembly GCF_900156655.1). GTDB lineage: Bacteria > Pseudomonadota > Alphaproteobacteria > Rhodobacterales > Rhodobacteraceae > Rhodobacter > Rhodobacter aestuarii. The sequence goes on from NZ_FTOG01000015.1 coordinate 24,298, forward strand.
CGCCGAAAGCCAATTTCTGAGAAGCCGTTGAATCCGCTTCACTTTTCGGATTGACAGATCTGCCCTCCTTGACCTACCCTTGGATCATCGAAGAATTGCGCCCGGAGGATCCCCTCGCGGGCGTTTTTATTTTCTGTCCCCACATCCGAGCCCCCTCCCATGCACCTCGTCTTCGCGCCGAGCCAGGTTGAGTCCTGGCCGATTGCCCGGCTGCGCCCCTATGCCCGCAATGCCAAGATGCACGGCGACGAACAGGTGGCGAAGATCGCCGCCAGCATGGCCAAGTTCGGCTGGACCGTTCCCTGCATGGTGACCGACGACGGCGAGCTAATCGCGGGCCATGGCCGCGTTCTGGCCGCGACAATGCTTGGGCTGACCGAGGTGCCGGTGATCCGGCTCAGCCATCTCGACGAGGCCGAGCGCCGAGCCTACCGGATCGCCGACAACAAGCTGACGGAACTGGGCGAATGGGACGAGGCGATGCTGCGCGACGAGATCGCGGGGCTCTTGGCCGAGGATTTCGACCTGACGCTACTTGGCATCAGCGACGAGGATCTGGACGCCCTGTTGCGGGATCCCGAGGCGCTGGGCGGGGATGGTCCGGTCGAGGGCGAGGACGATGTTCCCGAGGTGCCAGTCACGCCGGTGTCGGTGCCGGGCGATCTCTGGCAGCTAGGTGCGCACCGGCTGATCTGCGGCGACAGCACTGCGGCCTATGTCGTGGGGCGGCTGCTGGGTGATGTGCGCCCCCTGCTGATGGTCACCGACCCGCCCTACGGCGTGGAGTACGATCCCTCCTGGCGCAACCAGGCGGGGGCCGCGAAGACGAAACGCACCGGCAAGGTGCTGAACGACGACCGCGCCGACTGGCGCGAGGCATGGGCTCTGTTCCCCGGTGACGTCGCCTATGTCTGGCATGGGGCGCTGCACGCGGCGACCGTGGCGGAAAGCTTGGCGGCCGCGGGTTTCGCTATCCGGTCGCAGATCATCTGGGCGAAGGACCGGCTGGTCCTCAGCCGCGGCGATTACCACTGGCAGCACGAACCCTGCTGGTATGCGGTGCGCGCGAAGGGCAAGGGCCATTGGGCCGGGGACCGAAAGCAGACCACGCTGTGGCAGATCGCCAACAGGGATCAGGACGCTGACACCGTGCATGGCACGCAGAAGCCGGTGGAATGCATGCGCCGTCCGATCCTGAACAACTCGAGCCCCGGCCAGGTGGTCTACGAGCCCTTCATGGGATCCGGCACCACGCTGATCGCGGCCGAAACGACGGGGCGGGTCTGCTTCGGGGTCGAGTTGAACCCGGCATATGTGGATGTGGCCATCGAACGTTGGCAGTCCTTCAGCGGCCAAGAGGCGATGCTGGCGGAAACCGGCGAGACCTTCGCCGCCCTCAAGGCCAAGCGGCTCGCTGCATGAATGCGCCCCGTTCCGTGGCCGAAGCGCAGTCGGCCGTGTTCCCTGTGCACCTTGAGGCATTCGGCGATCCCGGCGATCTGGAGTTCGCCCCCCGCCAGCTCGGGCTCTTCTAAGGGAACTAGAACGCCAAAGAACGGGGCGCTCTTTTCACGCTATCAGTCCAAGCAGCCAGCACCTCCAGACAGGGTGCAGCCACTACCCGCCGCCCCAGCCTTCGTCCCCACCCCACCCGCGCCAAAGCCGAAGCCAAACCCGCCGCCGTTGAAGTCAAACCCCATGTCCAACCCAAGGTAGGTATCGTTGCCCAGATAGGCCCCGCCCACCGTGCCCCGGAAGGATTGCGTGCCGAACATGTAATCAACGCCCACTGAGCCGACAAAACTGTCGCGCTCGTCATCCGAAAACACCCGCAAGCCAATGCCCGTCTGCGGCTTGCCGCCCCCAAAAGAGAAAGACAGGCCCAGACCCAAGGTAGGGTCGGCCAGTGCAGGAGTGGCAAGGGCAAAGGTGGTGGCGAAAACGGTGGTAATCTTGGTCAAGGACATGGGCGGGATACCTTTGCAACAAAATTCGTTGAAAATGGCTATCCCCCCCCCCCAATCTTTGGTCAACGACAAGGGCGGCAATCCTTGCCATGACAGATCCCATGTTGCATCCGAGCAACGGCACGCGCAACCTGATCTTCCCTGTCCAAACACGCGGGCGAGACCCTCGGCGGCGGCGGCCTGCGCGGGGCCGACGGCACGGTTCACCGCAAGACCGATTCCGGCAACGCGATCCAGAGCCACCGCATCCCAGACAGCGTCTTCCGCATCATGCGCCACAAAGGCGGGCTGGGCGCGGCCGGATCGCACCCGGCCGTGTTCCCGGTGGCGCTGGTCGAGGCGGTGCTGGAGGCCTTCACCGATTCCGGCGACCTGGTGTTCGAGCCCTTCTGCGGCTCCGGCACCCAGCTGATCGCAGCCGAACGCACCGGGCGGCGCTGCTTAGCTGTGGAACTGGACCCGGTCTATTGCGACGTCGCGGTGCGGCGGTGGGAGATGTCGACGGGACTCAAGGCCAGCGTAAGCCGATAGCCTGGCATAGTCTGGAGTATTCGCTTGAGGGCCAGGACGCCGTGATCTCTTTGTCCCTCCGGGCCTGCTTTCGCCCCAGGCTTCCGAGTTTGGCAAACAGGTCCGGCTTTCTGATCGAAGCCTCTTTCATCTCGAGGCGCACCTCTTCGAGCTGGCCGCCAGTGATTCCGGAAGCATAGCAGAGTCTGTCGACCCGGTTCCGATCCTGAAAGGGGGGTGCTGTAAGGGTTTTGAGGCCGAGCGCACCAAGCATATCTAATGCGGCTTGTGGCTCTGTTCCCGCCAGAGAGCGGACGAGCATGTTCCGAGCGATGTCACCCGTCACAACCGATGGCGCATTCAAGTCATCGACCAGACTCTTCAGAAAGTTTGATGCCCCCTCTAACCGATAGACACAGAGCCTGTAGAAATTCTTCTTTTCCGAGCCAAGTTCGAAATTGCGAATTTCGCCACTCCACCGATCTTGTGGATCGCGGAACAGCGTTTCTAGATCTACCCGGAGCTTGGCGATCTTCGACCCACCGCTCCCAAAGCTACGTATCGCTACTTCGAACCAATCGGGGTTGATCTCGATCACCCCCTCCAAATCCTGATCTGAATAGGGTGCCGAAAACACCGAAAGATCGATTTTGCGGACCTGTCCAATAGAACCTTCAACTCTGGCCACGGTCGCGTCAAAATCTTCATCATGCAGAGAAATTCCGTTCAGGTTGTGCCAAAGCAAAACGCTGTCCTGCGCTTTCAGCACAGACAGGACGGCGTTGGAGAACGCCCTTTGCGCCTCCTTTAGCCAGTCAGGAATCCTCCGGGCTTCCACGAAGGACAATACCACCTGTGTGAGTGCATCTTTTGCCTCCTGCGAGAGCACATCCGCATGTTCGCCGAATTCGACGTCATCTCGACCCAACACGTGTACTTTCAAGGGCGCGTCCGTTTTGATCTTCAAGTCCGGAAAGCGCGACGTGAAAGCTGCGAGGTCGGCTGCGGTGAGAATAACATCGGAGTAGTGAACGAACACGAAAGTGATCCTTTTTCTGGCGCTTCGATTGGCACCTGTCAGACTTTGGCCTCGGATCGCAAGCCGCATCGATGCCGATGTTCAGGAATAAGGTCCTCTTTGTCACCGCACGCTCTTATAGACCGTCCCCCTACCCTCGGCCTTTTCGGCGGTGATGGACAGGCCCAGCTTCTTCTTCAGAGCACCCGAGATCGAACCGCGGACGGTATGGGCCAGCCATCCGGTGGCCTCGACCATCTCGGCGATGGACGCGCCCTCGGGACGCTGGAGCATGGCGATGATCTGGGCCTGCTTGGTGCCAGCGCGGATGGCGACGGGTTTCACTGTGCCGGTGTCGCTGGGCGCCTGAAGCGGTTCCGGCTTCGGCTTCGCCTTCCGCGCGCTGGCGACGGCGCTGGCCACCAGCGGCTCGATCCCGATGGCCTCGAGCCCGGCCTCGGTGGCAATCAGCGTGGTGCCGTGGCCTTCACCGGTCTCGCGCCACATCGGTTCGCCGCGCCGCAGGTTGACCTCGACCTCGTCGAGCCAGCCGCGGGCGATCATCTTGCCGACGACCATCTTGGCGGCGGCGCCGACCAAACCCTCGGGCAGCGGCAGGGCGAGGTTCCCCGGCCGGGTCGCGGCACGGGACAGGATCCGGGATTGGGTGTCGGACGGGGTGGTCATCGGGGCCTCCGTGGCTCTGGGCGCGCGCTGTGCGCGCCTTCTACGGACGTTCGCCCGGCTTACGCGGCCCCACTGGGGCCACGGTCCGGGCTCACCCCCGCATCGGACGGGGCGGCCGTCGCGCCGCGTGGCGCGTCAGGCGGCGTGTTCGCCTTCCTTGAAGGCGCTGTCGGTGATCTGGCGCAGCAGGCCCGCGTAGTGCTTGAGCGTGCCCACATGCCCCCAATGGATCTCGTCGGGGTGTGTCTCGAAGTGATCGGCGCTCAGAGCGTTCAGGCGCTCCAGGATGGTGTCGATCTCGGCCTTGGCGGCGATGAAGGCGTCGAGGGCCTTGTCGTTATTGCGGCGGCAGGTCATCGCGCAGCCCCCCCTCAGCGGCGGGCTGCGGCGAGGCCCGCAGCATAGGCTTCTTCAAGGGCGGCGCGCATCGCCCAGACGGCGACCTCGTGGAAATCGAGCCCGTCGCTGTTCTGGGGCTCGAGCGTCTCAATGAAGAAATGGCGCTGCGCGATCTCGAGGAGCAGCGTTTCGGGGGCGTTGTGGGAGGTGGTCTTGGTCATGATCCGGTCTCCGATCCGGGGGTGAGTTCCTGATCTCAGAGTCGCTCTTGCGGAAAGTATAATCAACGAAAACATCGCCCCTTTCCCGTTTATATTCAACGACTTGATCCGAGCAACAGCACCATGAAAGGCATGAGCGAACGCGAGTATGCGGCCCATTCCGGCCTCTCGCGCGGCGGGGTGCAGAAGGCGCGCAAGAACGGGCGGCTGGTGGTCTTTGACGATGGGTCGATCAATGCCGCGGCCTCGGATGTGCGGCGGGCGGAGATGACGGACCCCGACCAGCAGCGCCGGTCGCTTGGTGGCGAAGGGCTGGCCAGCGGCCCCGGCGACACGACTTCGTATATCAAGGCGCGCACGGCGCTCACGGTCTATGCGGCGCAGGAACGTCAGCTGGCCGTCCAGAAGAAGAAGGGCGCGCTGGTCGATCGGGCGCGGGCGGAAACGCTGGTGTTTCGCCTCGCGCGGCAGGAACGCGATGCCTGGGTGACCTGGCCCGGACGGGTGGCGGCGCTGATGGCGGCGCAGATCATGGCGGAGGTGGAACGGCAATCCGGGGCATCGGTGACGATCGAGACCGCGATCCTGCAGAGGGTGCTGGAAGCCCATGTCAGAGAGCAGCTCGACGCCCTCGCCGATCTTCGGGTCTCGCTCGGATGATGACAACGATCTGACAGAGGGTCTCGACCTCGGCTTCGACGGCGCCGAGGATCTGCTCCGGGTCTGGCGGCAGGGGTTGCGCCCTGATCCGAACCTGACGGTGTCGGAATGGGCGGATGCGCATCGCTGGCTTGGCTCGCGCGCCTCGGCCGAGCCGGGGCGGTATCGCACCGCGCGCACGCCCTATCTGCGCGCCATCATGGATGCGCTCTCGCCCGGCCATCCGGCGCAGCGCATCAGCTTCATGAAGGCGGCGCAGGTGGGCGCCACGGAAGCGGGCAACAACTGGATCGGCTTCGTCATCCACCATGCACCGGGGCCGATGCTGGCGGTGTTGCCCACGGTCGAGATGGCAAAGCGGTCCTCGCGCGGCCGGATCGACCCGCTGATCGCGGAAAGCCCGGCGCTGCGGGAACGCGTGAGCCCGGCCCGGTCGCGGGACGCCGGGAACTCGATGCTCTCAAAAGAGTTCCCCGGCGGCATTCTGGTGCTGACCGGCGCGAATTCAGCGACCGGGCTGCGCTCGATGCCCGCGCGCTATGTCTTCCTCGACGAGGTCGACGCCTATCCCGCCTCGGCCGACGAGGAAGGCGACCCAGTCACGCTGGCCGAGGCGCGGACGACCACCTTTTCGCACCGGCGCAAGGTGTTCATGGTCTCGACGCCGACGATCCGGGGGCTGAGCCGGATCGAACGGGAATTCGCGGCATCGGACCAGCGGCGTTACTTCGTGCCCTGCCCGCACTGCGGGGCAATGCAATGGCTGCAGTTCGACCGGCTGCGCTGGGCAAAAGGGAAGCCAGAAACCGCGGCTTATTACTGCGAGGGCTGCGAACGCCCCATCGCCGAGCACCACAAGACCGAGATGCTGGCCAAGGGCGAATGGCGGGCCACCGCCGTGTCCGCGGACCCGAAGGCCATCGGCTTCCACCTCTCGGCGCTCTATTCGCCGCTTGGCTGGAAGACCTGGGCCGATGTCGCGCGGGAATGGCTGGCGGCGCAGGGCTCGGAGGAAATGCTGCGCGCGGCGCGCAACACGCTTCTGGGCGAGACATGGGTCGAGTCGGGCGATGCGCCGGAATGGCAGCGTCTGGCAGATCGGCGCGAGGCCTGGAAGGTGGGCACGGTGCCGATGGCGGGGCTGTTCCTGACCGCCGGGGCCGACGTGCAGAAGGACCGCATCGAGGTCGACATCTGGGCCTGGGGGCGAGGCTTGGAAAGCTGGCTCATCGATCACATCGTGATTCCGGGCGGGCCCGACGATCCCGCCGCATGGGACAAGCTGACGTCCCTGCTCGGCCGGTCGTGGCAGCATGCGAACGGCGCTTTCATGACCGTGGCGCAGTTCGCCATCGACACAGGCTATGAGGCCGCGGCTGTCTATGCCTGGTCGCGCAAGGTGGGCTTCGAACAGGTCGCACCGCTGAAGGGCCTCGAAGGGTTCAACCGCGCCGCACCGGTCTCCGGCCCGACCTTCGTCGATGCGACCATCGGCGGCAAACGCCTGCGCCGGGGCGCGCGGCTATGGTCGGTCGCCACGGCGACCTTCAAGGCGGAGACCTACCGCTTCCTGCGGATCGAGCGACCGTCAGATGATGCGCGCGGCTCGGGCGTCCTCGATGCCCCCGGCACCATCCACCTTCCCGGCTGGGCCGACACCGAATGGCTGAAGCAGCTTGTGGCCGAACAGCTGGTGACCATCCGCAACAAGCGCGGTTATGCCCATCAGGAATGGCAGAAGATGCGCGAGCGGAACGAGGCGCTCGACTGCCGGGTCTATGCCCGCGCCGCGGCGTGGATCCTCGGCGCCGACCGATGGGACGAGGCGACCTGGCGGCGGCTGGAAGCGCAGGCGGGCGTGGAAACGCGCCTGCCGGTGGCCGTGCCCACGGCGACGGAAACGGCGGCATCGGCCGCACCCAAGGCCGGAAACCTGAGCACGCCGCGCCGGAAACGGCGGGCTTACACCCCGAACTTCATGAGGGACTGATGGACCTGGAACGTATGCAGGCCCTGCTGACGGCGCTGCAGGAAGCCCGCTTCGCCGGGCTGCGCAGCGTCAGCTACGACGGCAAGACCGTGACCTATGCCTCGGATGCCGAACTTGCCGCCGCGATCCGGGATCTGGAGGGGCGAATTGCCTCGGCCAGCGGCACGTCTGCCCGCCGTCGTCGCTGGGGCACCATTGCCACGAAGGGGCTTTGACCATGGTGCTCGACGCCTTCCGCGCCCGCCTTGGCTCGATCATCGGTGGGTTTGATGCTGCGCAATCCCACCGCCGCATGCGCGGCTTCCGCGCCACCCGCGCACATGTGAACACCCTGATCGCCGCCTCGGGCGAAACCATCACCGCCAGAGCGCGCTGGCTGGTCCGCAACAACGGCTATGCCGCGAACGCGGTCGATGCCTTCGCGAACCATGTCGTCGGCGACGGCATCAAGCCCTCGTCGAAGGTCGCGGATGCGGCAAAGAAGGAGGAGCAGCAAAAGCTCTGGCTCGCCTGGACGGACGAGGCCGATGCCGAGGGGCTGACCGACTTCTTCGGCCTGCAGCGCCGGGCCGCGCGGGAGGTATTCCTCGCGGGTGAGGTCTTCCTGCGCATTCGTACGCGGCGCGCGGAAGACGGACTGACCGTGCCGCTGCAGCTGCAGATGTTGCCCTCGGAGATGCTGCCGCAGGACATGACCCGCGTGCTGCCTGGGGCGGGATCGATCCGGCAGGGCATCGAATTCGACGGCATCGGCCGCCGCGTGGCCTATCACTTCCTGCGCCGCCATCCGGGCGACAGTACCGATCCCGGGCTGGCCGGAGAAACGGTGCGCGTGCCTGCGTCCGAGGTGATCCACATCCTCGACCCGGTCGAGGCGGGCCAGCTGCGCGGGGTGTCGCGCTTCGCCGCGGCCGTGGTGAAGCTCTTCACCCTCGATCTCTACGACGACGCGGAACTCGAGCGGAAGAAGACCGCGGCGATGTTCGCGATGTTCATCACCTCCCCCGCGCCAGAAACCGCCCTCGATCCGGCCGAGGACGATCTGGAGGTCGAACCCGGTCAGGTGGTGCGGCTGGATCCCGGAGAAGACGTCACCACGCCTTCGACGCCAGATTCCGGCAGCACCTATGAACCCTTCCAGTATCGCACGCTCCTCCAGATCGGCGCGGCGCTGGGCGTGCCCTATGGCTATCTCACCGGCGACACCGCGAAGGGCAACTTCTCGAACACCCGCATCGCCTTGGTCGACTTCCGCCGCCGCATCTCGGCCTTCCAGCATTCGGTGATCGTCTATCAGCTCTGCCGCGCCGTCTGGACGCGCTGGATGGACATGGCGGTGCTGGCGGGGGCTATCGACCTGCCGGGCTATGCCACCGACCGGCGTGCATACCTTGCCTGCGACTGGCTCCCCACGAAGTGGGACTGGATCGATCCGGCCAAAGATGCCGCGGCCGAGATCCTGCAGATCGAGGGGGGCTCAAGTCCCGCACGCAGGCCATCGCCGAGCGCGGCTACGACGCCGAACAGGTCGACCGGGAAATCGCGGCGGAGCGGAAGCGCGAGGCGAAACTGGGCCTCGACTTCCGGCGGCCGGGATCGCCCGCGCAGGCGGCGGGTGGCAGCTCTGCGCCGAGTGATGCCGAAGGTCAGCGGCAGGATCAGCAGGACGACGGAAATCAGGAAGAGGATGGCGAGGACCGGGAACCCCGGCCCGCGGAGGACGCATGATGCACCACACTCAGATCGCGCAGCGCGTCTTCAATACACCGCTGATGGTCGATCCCGCCAAGGCGCTGGCTTTCCTGACCGGGCTGGGGCCCCGGATCACCGGGCGAGACATCCGCATCGAAGGGCTGGAAATCGCCGCCGAAGATCGGGATGCCGCCACCCTGCCCGCCCGGGCCTCGCTCTTTGGCGACGACCTGACCAACCGCCAGGCAAGGAATGGCGGCCAGCCCTTCGCAGTCGTGGATGGGATTGCTGTGATCGAGATCGCAGGCACGCTGGTGCATCGCGGGGCATGGATCGGGCAGTCCTCCGGGCTCACCTCCTACGAGGGCATCGCCGCGCAGCTGCAGGCGGCGCTGGCCGATCCGGCGATCCGCGGCATCGCCCTCGATATCGACAGCTTCGGCGGCGAGGTCGCGGGGGCCTTTGATCTAGCGGATCGGATCCGGGCAGCACGGGCGCAGAAGCCGGTCCACGCCTTCGTCGCCGATCATGCGCTCTCGGCCGCCTATGCGCTGGCCTCCCAGGCCCACCGGATCGTCCTGCCCCGAACCGGCGCTGTCGGCAGCATCGGCGTCGTGGCCATGCACAGCGACATGAGCGGGGCGCTCGACCAGAAGGGGATCGCCGTCACGCTGATCCACGCAGGCGCGCGCAAGGTCGATGCGAACCCCTACCAGCCTCTGCCCGAGGCCGTCCGCGCCCGGATCGCGGGCGAGCTTGAGGACCTGCGTCAGCTCTTCGCCGAAACCGTCGCCGAAGGGCGCGGCAGTCGCCTGGACACCCTACGGGCGCTGGGCACCGAGGCCGCGGTCTTTCGAGGCGAGGCGGCGGTCTTTGCCGGTCTCGCCGATGAGGTGGCCGATCCCGTCACCGCCTTCCGCGCTTTCGCCGCCGCACCCCGCGGCACAGCCACCCTCAAATCCAACCCCAAGGGAAAGGGCCCGATGATGACCACCACCCCTGAAGACGATGCGCAGCCTGCGACTGCGCCTGCTGCCACCACCCCGCCGGAACCGGCCTCGCCCGCGGCGATCACACCGCCACAAACCACGGCGGCCGTCATGTCGCCCGAAACCATCCGTGCCGAGGCGGCCGAGGTCGCACAGGTCTGTGCGCAAGCCGCGCGCCTCGGCATCCAGATTGATGCCGCAGATGCCGTGGCCAAGGGCGTGAAACCCGAAGCCCTGCGCGCCAAATTGCTGGCCGATCTCGCCGCGCGCAGCGATGCCGCGGGCATCATCGCCACCGCCCCGGCCGCGGGCGCCAAGGACAGCCCCATCGTCGCGGCCGCGAAGAAATCGGCCGCTGCCTCGCGCTGATACCGAAGCCGATCTCTTCCGCGCCCGCCCAACCGCGCAGCGCCCCATCCCCCGAAACCGTGGAGACTGAACCATGCCCGTCCTGACGGAACCGCCCAGCATGGGCGACGTCCTCAAATACGAGGTCAACCCGAACTACACCCGCGAAGTGGTGACGCTGCTCGCGGGCATGCCTTATCCCGTCGGCTCGGTGCTGGGCAAAATCACCGCCAGCGGCAAATACAAGCTGGCGACCAGCGGCGGCACCGATGGCGCGCAAACCGCGACGGCCGTCCTTCTCTACGCCGTCGATGCAACTCTCGCCGATGCCACCGGCATTGTCGTTGCCCGCGGCCCCGCCATCGTCTCGCGCGCGGGGCTCGCCTATGACGCCACCGTCGATGATGCCGCAAAGATCACCACCAAGATTGGCCAGCTGGCCGCCGTCGGCATCATCGCCCGCGACGGCGTCTGACCCCCTTCACCCTCGGAGCCCCATCATGACCCTCGTCCGCAATCCCTTCGACGCTGGCGGCTATTCGCTGGCCGAGATGACGCAGGCCATCAACATCCTGCCCAACCTCTACACCCGCCTCGCCCAGATCGGCCTCTTCCGCTTTGAAGGCGTCAGCCAGCGGTCCGTGATCATCGAGCAATACGAGGGCGTCCTCAGCCTTCTGCCCTCCGTCCCCCTCGGCGGCCCCGCCACGGTCGGCACCCGGGAAGGCCGGTCCATGCGCAGCTTTGCCATGCCCTGGATCCCGCATGATGACGTGATCCTGCCCGCCGACATCCAGGGGCAACCTGCGCTCGGCGCCTTCGACGCGGCCGATCCGCTGGTCGAGGTGATGAACCGCAAGCTCTTGCTGATGCGGCGCAAGCATGCCCAGACGCGGGAATACATGGAGATGAACGCGCTGCGCGGCATCGTGAAGGACGGCGCGGGCACCACCCTCTACAACTACTTCACCGAATTCGGCCTGGCGCAGATCTCGGTCGACTTCGTGCTGGGAACGGCAGGCACGAACGTGCAGGGCAAGGTGCGCGAGGTGCTGCGCGCCATTGAGGACAATCTGCTGGGCGAGGCCATGACCTCGGTCCATGCCCTCGTCAGCCGCGAGTTCTTCGACAAGCTGATCGCGCATCCGAAGACGGAAGAGGCCTACAAGTTCTACGCCGCCACCGGCGCCCAGCCGCTACGCGAGGATGTGCGGCGCAACTTCCCTTTCGGCGGGATCCTCTTCGAGGAATATTCCGGCACCGTCACTCTCTCGACCAAAGCCACCGAGCGGCTGGTCCCGGCGAACGAGGGAATCGCCTTCCCCTTGGGCACGATGGACACCTTCACCACTTATGGCGGCCCGGCGAACCTCCTGGAAACCGCCAACACCATCGGCCTGCCGCTTTACGCCCGCCAGCATCTCGACGAGAAGGGCCGCTGGATCGACGTGATGACCGAGGCCTCGATCCTGCCGGTGAACAAGCGGCCCCGCCTCGCCGTCCGGATCCACAGTTCGAACTGAGTTGTCATGTCCGTCTTTGCCGCCGCCATGGACCGCATCTTCACCCAGGCTGACATGGCGGCCCCGGCCCTCTGGATCTCGGCCACCACCTCCGAGGAACGCAGGGTCCGCATCATCCGTCGCGCGCCCGACCGCATCACCGACTTCGGCGCGGGGCGCTTTGTCAGCGACACGACTGTGGTGGACGTGCGGGTTGCCGACCTTCCCGCACCGCGCCCAGGCGATCTGATCGTCATCGGCGCCGAGCGGTTCGGGATCCAGGGCGAGCCGCTGCGCGACCGCGAGCGGCTGATCTGGACGCTGGACCTGCGGCCGGAGGGGGCCTGATGAAGCTGAAACTCGAGATCAGCACCGATCTGGCGGCCCTGATGCAGGAGGAAATCCGCGCGGGCGAAAAGGCCGTCACCACCGCGCTGCACGCGGCAGGCGCGGGCCTGAAATCCGCCTGGCGCGGGCAGATCGTGCAATCGGGGCTCGGCACAAGGCTTGGCAATTCGATCCGGCTTGCGACCTATCCCAAGGGCGGCGAGAGCCTGAACGCGGCGGCGCTCGTCTGGTCGAACGCCCCGGTAATCGTCGGCGCGCATGACACGGGGCCCCTCATCCGTTCGAAAGACGGCTTCTGGCTCGCCATCCCCACCCCGGCCGCAGGCAAATCCACCCGTGGCGGGCGGATCACCCCCGGCGAATGGGAACGCCGCACCGGGTTGAGGCTCCGCTTCATCTACCGGCGCAGGGGTCCGAGCCTGCTGGTGGCCGAGGGGCGGTTGAACTCAAAGGGGCGGGCTGTGGCGTCCCGCGCGAAGACCGGCCGGGGGCTGACGACGATGCCGGTGTTCCTGCTGGTGCCGCAGGTCAAGCTACGCAAGCGACTCGATCTGGCGAGGGATGCCGAACGGGTGATGGATGGGGTGGAAGGGCGGATCGTCGCGGGGTGGGAATAGACCAAGCGGATATAGCATCCTCAAATGATCAGCGAACCGGCAGTATAGAGCGGAGAATCAAACAAACGAGACACAGTGCCCGATCCCCGCATAGCATCGGAGCCGATTCCTCAGCGATGGCAACAGAAAGCGGAGATTTACTCAACGCCGCCGAGCCTGTTAGATTAAGTTCCTGGCTGATTTGTAAGAAAGATATCAAGGTGATGCGCAATTTCTTCTTCGCTGCCCCTCTGCTGGCCCTCATCACCCCTCCAGCAGCTGCAGAGCCATCTCAAGGGGATGTTGATGCGGCTCGCTCTGCTTGCCGCGACGCGTTTCTTGCCCGAGATGCCGACGCCTATACTTCCGCCGCCGCATCAATGATTGCTTGGGGGCCTTTGCAGAACCCTGATTGGTCCAAAGAAGTCGAATTGTGCTTGGCTTTCGCGGGAGCGATTGAGGGGGCCGACCTGAGCGTTGCTCGCACCCGGGCGGCGTCGATGGTCGGCGGCGGAAGCCTGTCGCCGATATCGGGCGAAGAGAAAGCAGATACAGCGACACCCACCGCCGAAACGGACACGCAACTGACGAAATACCTTGCCCGCGTTGGCGAGGAGAACGCGGACATGGACAAGATCGTGAGCGATATTGTCTCGGATAGTGCATTCACTCCAGCTTCGGGGCCTGACCGCGATGCGCTCGAAACAGCGATCAGCAACTATGCCCGACCGATCCCCGCGTCACAGGCGGAACGCAACCTTCGCGCATATGAAGCTCTTGCAAGAATAAATCCTGAAAATCCGACCTACAAGGAAAGGGCCGCCCGTTACGAGCAAGCGATCGCCGCGGAACGTGAACAACTGGCGAAAACGGCTCGCCAACTCAAGAGCCGTCTCGTGCGTACGACCGCTGAATTTGATGGGTCGTCATGGGCCCGCCACCCATCTTCGCCGCGCTACCAAGACATTCGAAACTACGTGACACTCTATCTGCTTGAAACCGCGTCGGGACAGCAAACGATGGAGTTGTTCTTCAACTACACATCTCGCAACGGGTGGCTTTTCGTTGAGAGCGCATCGATCAACATTGATGGCGAGACGAGCCAGATACCCGCGGGACAGTGGCTCCGAGACAACGACACTGAGATCTGGGAATTCGCGGGCATCAGAGGCCCGATTGCCGAGACCTTGGCGCGCAAGATTGCGGAGTCGAAGCGTGCTGTCGTTCGTTTTAATGGGCAGCAGTTTTATGACGACTATGTCGTGTCTGACGCCGACAAACGGATCATGCGGGAAATGCTCGCAATGTGGGACGTGATTTCCAAGGAATAAGCGTCCACCTCACCAGAAAACATGCCCACCACCCGCGAAACCGTCCTCGCCGCGCTGCACGCGCGGCTGCAGCCGCTTGCCGCCCTCACCCTGCGCGACGAGGTGCTGCCCGAGCGGATCCCTGCGGCCGGGCTTATCATCCTGCGCGACGGCCAGCCGGGCGAGCCGGAAGTGACGCTGTCGCCTCTGCGCTATCACTACCAGCACCGGGCCGAGCTGGAGGTCGTCGTGCAGGCGGGCCCCGGCCGGGCCAGCGCCTTTGACGATCTGATCACCGCCATCGGCGCGGCGCTCGCCGCAGACCGGACGCTCGGCGGCCTGTGCGACTGGGTCGAACCGGAGGCCCCAAGCCCGGTCGATCTGACCATCGAGGGGGCCGCGGCGCTGAAGGCGGCGGTGATCGCTGTCGTTCTGCAGTACACCACGGCCGATCCGCTCGGCTAAACCCCTGACCTCAAGGAGAGAATGATGGCAAGAGCCCAAGGGGCGCGGGCGCAGATGGCGCTTGCGTTCGAATCCGTCTACGGCACCGCCCCGGCCTCGGGATTTCGCACGCTGCCCTTCGCCAGCACTTCGCTCGGCTCCGAGCAGCCGCTCATTGCCTCGGAGTTGCTGGGCCAGGGGCGTGACCCGACGGCGCCGATCAAAGATGCGCTGACCGCCGATGGCGATGTCGTGGTGCCGATCGACGTCGAGAACTTCGGTCTTTGGCTGAAAGGCACCTTCGGCGCGCCGACCACCACCGGCACCACGCCCAAGACCCACACGTTTCAGTCGGGGAACTGGACCCTGCCCTCGATGGCGATCGAAGTGGCGATGCCGGAGGTGCCGCGCTATGCGATGTACACCGGCTGCATGGTCGATCAGCTGAGCTGGCAGATGAGCCGATCGGGGCTGCTCACGGCAACCGCGCGGCTGATCGCGCAGGGCGAGGCCATCGATACGGTCACCGCCGCGGGCACGCCGACCACGCTCGCGCTGCAACGGTTTGGCCATTTCAACGGCGCGGTCAAACGCAACGGGGCGGCGCTTGGCAATGTCGTCTCGGCCGAGGTCACCTATGCCAACGGCCTCGACCGGATCGAGACGATCCGCAACGACGGCAAGATCGAGGGCGCCGATCCCGGCATGGCGGCGCTGACAGGCAAGATCGAGGTGCGTTTTGCCGACAGCACGCTGGTGACCCAAGCCATCGACGGCACCCCTTGCGAGCTCGAATTCGCCTGGAGCCTTGGCGCCAACGCAAGCTTCACCTTTACCGCCCATGCCGTTTATCTGCCGCGGCCCCGCATCGAGATCCCCGGCCCGCAGGGCATTCAGGCGAGCTTCGACTGGCAGGCGGCGAAGGCCACCAGCCCCGCGCGCATGTGCACCGCCACCCTTGTGAACACCGTTACGAGCTATTGAAGCGCATCAAGCGGTGGAGGCGGACAGAATTTGGCGATATTCCTCCAGTTGAGTCCCGATCCAGAGGAGCTGCCGATGACACCCGCCGAAATCATGGCCACATTCGAGCGCCAGGGGCCCTTGCCGCGCGCAGCGATCGAGGCGGCGCGAGACGAGCGCGAGGCCATGGTGCCGGTGTTTCTCGACTATATCGACCGGCTACAGCAGGCGCGCACGCGCGACCTCGACGGCATGGACGCGTTTCTCTTCGCTTTTTTCCTGCTCGCGGAATGGCGCGAAACCCGCGCCTATCGGCCTTTGGCGCGGCTCTTGCGGCGCGAGC
Organism: Rhodobacter aestuarii; assembly: GCF_900156655.1. GTDB lineage: Bacteria > Pseudomonadota > Alphaproteobacteria > Rhodobacterales > Rhodobacteraceae > Rhodobacter > Rhodobacter aestuarii. The sequence continues at coordinate 40,225 of NZ_FTOG01000015.1, forward strand.
CGGATTTTCTGGAGGCGCTTTTGGGGGATTCGATCACCGAAGCCTCGGCCCGTGTCATGGCCGGGGTCTTCGATGGCGATTTGCAACCGATCTTCGAGATCCTGCTCGACGATGCGAGCGATATTTACGTCCGCGGCGAGATGTTCGACACGCTGGTGATCCTGGCGCTTGAGACCCCGGGCCTGCGGCCGCAGATCGAAGTGTTTCTGACGGAGTTCTTCGATCTGACCGCGACGGTGACGGGCGAGGAGATCTGGTGGCCCTGGGCGGAATGCATCGCGGCACTTGGGCTGACCAAGATGGACACTGCGGTGCGCGCGGTCTTCGACAGCGGGCTGATCACGCCCGATTATGCCCGCTACGAGGATTTCACCGAGTTTCTCGGCAAGACGATTGCAACCGGGCATCCCGACTGGTTCACCCAGATGCCCAGCAACCAGCTGATCACCGATACCATCGCCGAACTGTCCTCGTGGTATTGCTTCTCGCCCGAGTTTATGGCGCGGCAGGCCGATCAGGGGCTGAAGGTGGTGTCGTCGCTGATGCCGCGGAGCGAGGATCCGTTCGAGGACATCGTCACCGGCAAGACCGGCCGCAATGATCCCTGCCCCTGCGGCAGCGGCAAGAAGTTCAAGAAATGCTGCCTGCAATGAACTGACCCGCGGCAGAATTCCTACCCTGCCCTTTGAGCGACGTGCCCCGGCACGTCGCTTTTGTTTTGGAGAAAGGCCGTCCCATGATCCGTCTGAACCTCTCGAACCAGCCCGAATGGCTGGACCTTGCCCCGGGCCTGCGGCTGAAGCTTGCGCCGCTCACGACCGCTCTGATGGTGGCGGCGCGCGCCGATCCCGACCTTGCCGCTCTGCCCGAGGGCGCGACGCAGGAGGAACTGGCGCTGGCCATGGCGAAAGCCGTGGCGCGTCTGGCCATTCTCGACTGGGAGGGGGTGGGCGACGAAGCTGGCGCCCCGACGGCGGTGACGCCCGAGGGCATCGAGGCGCTTCTCGACATCTGGCCGGTGTTCGAGGCGTTTCAGACCCGCTACGTCGCGCGCGGCCTGATGCTGGATGCCGAAAAAAACGCTTCCGCGCCCTCGCCGACTGGTCCTTCGGCGGGGGCGAAGGCTATTGCGCGGCCTGCCAAGGCCCCTGCCCCGATTGTCCCGCAAGACTGAACCAGCCGCAGACGGTCGAGGGCTCACAGATCTGGGATCTGGTGCAACGCCTTGGAGGGCAGCTGCGGCTCGTCCCCGGCGCGGTGATCGGCTGGGACATGGGCGCGGCACTCGCACTCGCCGAGGCGCTGGGCGTGAACAGCCTCATCGCCGCCGAAACCCTGCCCGAGATCGAGGCGGTGATGGTGCGCAGGCTCAACGAACAGATCGCCGCGCAGGCGGCCCCCTGAATGCCGCGCCTCGCGCAGGGCTCAGCGCGCCAGCGTCCGCTGAACGATGTCTGGATCTTTGTCGATCAGCGCAAGCAGCACCCGCGCCGGACCTTCCGGGCTGCGGCGGCGCTGCTCCCAGTTCAGGAGTGTGCCCTTCTTTACCCCGATGCTGCGCGCAAAATCGGTTTGCGATAGCCCCGTGCGCGACCGGATCGCTTGCACATCGGGCTCAGGCAAGTCGATCTCATGCACCCGTCCTCGCCCTTCGCCATGGGCATGGGCCAGCGCCTCCTTCAACCCCTGTTCGATGCTCGCAAATGCCTCGGTCATCTTGTCCTCCTGTAACTGGCCGCCAGCGCGGCCCCGAGTTCGCGCACCATCGCCGTTTCCGAAGCCGTCAGGTTTGCCTTCTCGTTCTTGGCAAAGACGGTGATCAGGAAAATCGGCGTCCCGTCATCGGGGCTGTAGAAATGGATCACGCGATAGCCGCCGCTCTTGCCACCGCCGGGGCGGGCGAAGCGGAATTTCCGCACCCCGCCGCCAATCGCAACGCCGGTCATCGGATTGCGGGCAACAAAGTCGATCACTTCGAGCCGCTCCGCCTCCGACATGAGGCTGCGGGCACGACGCTCGAATTCCGGGGTTTCGACGACTGTAACGATGGCCATGGCGCAATATGTGCGCCAATGGCGCATAAGTCAATGACGCATCATCTTAGGGAGCCTCACGATGGCAGAGAAACGAGTGTCTGTCCGCCTTGTGGCGGAGGGCGGGCGGCAGGTGCGCGCCGAGCTGGAAGGCATCGGCGCGGCCGGGGCGCGTGGCTTCGGGCGTCTCTCGTCGGAAATGGAGCTTGCCAACACGCGCATGGCTGGGTTCGCGCGCAAGGCCGGGGTTGCGCTCGCGGCGGTGACCGTGGCCGCCGCGGCGGCGGGCGTGGCGATGGTGCGCGCGGGGCTTGCCAATGTCGATGCGCAGGCCAAACTCGCGCAGTCGATGCAGACCACGACCGAGAGCGTGCAGGTGCTGACATGGGCGGGCGAGCTTGCCGGGGTCTCGATGGGCGAGATCGAGCAGGCGACGAAGAAGCTCACGACCCGGCTTTCCGAGGCCGCGAGCGGCTCGGGCACGGCGGTCGGCGCGCTCGAGAAGCTGCACCTGACAGCCGCCGGTTTGCAGGCGCTGCCGCTCGATCAGCGCATCATCGCCATTCAGGACGCGCTCAACCGTTTCGTGCCCGAGGCCGAGCGCGCGGCCGTGGCTTCGGACCTCTTTGGCGATCGCGCCGCGCTCGCCTTCCTGCGCATCGACACCGCCACGCTGCGCGATGCGGCCAAAGATGTGCAAGATTTCGGGGTGGCGGTGAGCGCTGCGGACTCGGCGCAGATCGAGCGCACCGGTGACGCAATCGCGCGGCTGAGCCTGATCTGGACCGGGCTTACCAACCGCCTCACCGTGGCGGTCGCCCCCGCGCTCGAGGCGGCGGCCAATGCATTGGCCGATGTGGCGCGCGCGAGCGGCCCACTCGGACGCGCGATCAGCCTCGTCTTCGAGAACCTCGGGCGGCTCGCCGCCACTGCCGCGACCTTCGCCGCCTTCCTGGGGGCACGCTGGGTAGCAGGCCTTGCTGCGGCGGCGCTTTCCGTGCGCGGCCTTGCCACCGCGCTCGTCGTCTTGCGCGGCGCGCTCATTCGCACCGGGATCGGGGCGCTGATCGTCGTCGTGGGCGAGCTCGTCTATCAGGTCTCCGAATTCGCGGCCCGGGTTGGGGGCGTGGGCGAGGCGTTCCGGTTGCTTTCAGATCTCGCGCGCGAGGTCTGGTCGCGCATTGGCCTCGCGCTCGATGCGGCGCTGGCGCGGATGGCGGCGGGCTGGCAGGGGGTGAAGGCCGATGCCCTTTCGGCACTTGAAGGAACCATCGCAGGGGTCGTGAGCTTTGGCGACCGCACGGCGGCGGTGTTTCAAGGCGCCTATGACGCGGCGGTGGCGATCTGGGGCAAGCTGCCGGGGGCGATCGGTGATTTTGCGTTTCAGGCGGCGAACGGGCTGATCTCGGGGGTCGAGGCGATGCTGAACGGCGTCGTCACCCGCATCAACCGCTTCATCACCGCGCTCAACGCCGCCCTGGACCTTCTGCCCGACTGGGCCGTGGGCGAAGGCGGGGTGAAGATCGGCACGCTCGATCCGGTGGAATTGGGGCGCATCGGTAATCCGTTCGATGGCGCGGCATCGGCCGCGGGCACGGCGGCCGCCGATGCCTTCTCGGCAGCACTCGGGCGCAAATATATCGAAGCGCCCGATCTGGGCCTCGGCACCATGGCCGATGAGGCCCGCTCCCGGGCCGCAGCCTATCGCGAGGCCTCGGGCATGCTTTCTGACGCGGCCGGGCGCCCGCTCGCCTCCTGGCAGGCGCTGAAGGATGCGGTGACGCGCACCGGCACCGATGCGGAAACGGCTCTGACCGGCGCGACCGGTGCCGCTGACGGGCTAGGTGCGGAACTCGACGAGACCGCCGAGGCAGCGCGGGGCGCCGGTGGCGCCGCGCGTGCGGCAGGCACTGCAGCCGCCGAAGGGGCGGAGCGCGCGGTGCCGCTCTGGCGTGCCGCGAGCGATGCGCTGGCCGATTATGCCGCCAAGGCGCGCGACATCGGCGGCGATATCGGCAACGCCCTCGTCGGCGCCTTTTCCTCGGCCGAGGAGGCCGTGGGCAGCTTCGTGAAGACCGGCAAGCTCGACTTCCGCGATCTGGTCACCTCGATGATCGCCGATCTCGCCAAACTCGCGGCGCGGCGCTTTGTTCTGGGCCCCCTCGCCAATGTGCTTGCCGGTGCGCTGGGCGGCGCCGGAGGGATCTTCGCGAGCATCCTGCACGCGGGCGGCACCGTCGGCGCCGCGGGTCCGGGTCGGATGGTCCCTGCCTTAGCCTTTGCCAATGCCCCTCGGATGCATTCCGGCGGCTGGGCCGGTCTGCGTCCCGACGAAGTGCCCGCGATCTTGCAGCGCGGCGAGCGGGTGCTCTCGAAGCGCGAGGAGGCGACGACCGGCGGCGCAACGCCACCAACCGTCAACGTCACGATCATGGCGCGCGACGCGGAGAGCTTCCGGCAATCCCGCACCCAAGTCGCCGCCGATATCGCCCGGGCGGTCTCGCTCGGCCGAAGAGGGATGTGATGGCCTTTCACGAGATCCGTTTCCCCGATGCGATCAGCCGCGGGGCGCGCGGCGGCCCGGAGCGGCGCACCCAGATCGTCGAACTGGCCTCGGGCGCCGAGGAGCGCAATGCCAGCTGGGCCAATTCGCGCCGCCGCTATGACGTCGCTTATGGCATCCGCCGCGCCGACGATCTGGCGGCGGTCGTCGCCTTCTTCGAAGCGCGCAACGGCCGTCTTTACGGCTTTCGCTTCAAGGACTGGGCCGATTTCAAATCCTGCCTGCCCTCACAAATTCCGGGCCCGACCGATCAGGCCATCGGCACCGGCGATGGCACCACGACGCAGTTTCAGCTGACGAAGCGCTACAGCTCCGGAGCGCAAAGCTGGACGCGCGCGATCACAAAGCCTGTCGCCGGGACCGTTACCATCGCCCTGAATGGCGCCCCGCAGCCCTCCGGCTGGTCGGTCTCAAACACGACCGGCCTCATCACCTTCGCCACCGCGCCCGCCGCAGGCATCGCCCTCACCGCAGGCTTCGACTTCGACGTCCCCGTCCGTTTCGACACCGACACGCTCGACATCACCCTCGATCTCGAACGGCTCGGCTCGATCCCCTCCATCCCCCTCACGGAGATCCGGCCATGAATGACGACACAAGTTTTGTCGGCGCAGTGCTGCGCGATCTGCTCACCTCGACAGCGGTGATCCTCGCCGCCTGGGGCGCGCTCGGCGGCGCCACCAATGCGCTGACCACAAAGATGCGGCTACGCGACGCGCTGCGCCATGTGCTTCTCGGCGGGCTGATCGCCGCGGGGATGGGGAGCCTCTCGATGGCGCTCGTCGCGCGCTGGCTCAACCTGCCGCCCGAGGCGATCGCGGCCGGGGGCGCGGCGGGCTCGGCCGCTTATCTCGTCGGTGTCTTTGGCCCGGCCTTCATCGAGGTCGCCCTCGCCCGGCTGCACGCGAAGAAAGGAGGCAACCCCGATGCATGAGCTCATCCGCCTCGCGCGCACGATCCGCTGCGATTCTGCCAATCCAGTCAAAGCGTTCCGCCATCGCCTGCGCATCGGCGTGATCGTCGCGGCGCTGATTTTTCTCGTCTCCACATTCGGGTGATCCCATGCACATGACCAACCGGGGCCTTCTGGCCCTCGCCCGGCACGAAGGCATCGTGCCCGGGCCCTATCTCGATCTGCGCAAGATCTGGACCTTCGGTATCGGCCACACCGCGGCGGCGGGGCCGCCTGATCCCGCGAAGATGCCGCGCGGCCTGCCCACGGATGTCTCCGCCGCGATCCGCGAGGCGTTTCGGCTCTTTCGCGCTGACATCGCAAGCTACGAGGCAGCCGTGCTGCGCGCCGTGAAGGTGCCGCTTGCCCCGCACGAGTTCGATGCGCTGGTCAGCTTTCACTACAACACCGGGGGCATCGCCAAGGCGGCCCTCACCCGCCACCTGAACGCGGGCAATCGCCGCGCCGCGGCCGAAGCCTTCATGGGCTGGCTGCGCCCCGCAGCGATCCGGCCCCGGCGCGAGGCCGAGCGCGATCTCTTCCGCGACGGCCACTATCCCACCGGCCCGCTCACCGTCTGGTCGGTCGATCGCAACGGAAGGGTGGGGTTCGCCCGCCCGCTGCGGCGGCTGAGCGAGGCGGACGCCCTCGCGCTGCTCTCTCCGCCCAACACACTGTGAACCCTTCCCCTTCTGACCCAAGGAGACATTCGATGCGTTACCTTCGCCCCAAATCCCTGACCTGGTGGGCCGGGTGCCTTGCCCTCACCACCGGCACCGGCGCGCTCTTCCTGCCCGATCAGGGCCAACTCGCCGCGCTGGCCCACCTTGTCGCGCTGCTCTCGGGCTCGGGCGACGCCGCACCGATGACGCTGATCAGCCTCGGGCTCGGCCTCATCGGCCTGCGCGACCGCATCGAGCGCGGCTTTGCCGGGCAGGACAAATGAAGTCCCTCCCGCCAGACCTTCAGGCCCACCTCGACGAGGGCACGACAACGCTCGCCTGGTGCTGGCGCATCACCCGCGCTGACGGCGTGAGTTTCGGCTTCACCGATCACGACAGGACATTGTCGTTCGATGGGACCGACTTCGAGCCGGAGAGCGGGCTGACCGCCTCCGAGGTGCGGTCGGGCTCCGATCTCTCGGTAGATGCGCAGGACGCCGAGGGCGTGTTGACCTCCGACCGGATCACCGAGACCGACATTCTCGATGGCCGCTGGGACAATGGCACGGTCGAGGTCTGGCGGGTGAACTGGTCGGCCCCGGCGCAGCGCGCACTGTTGCGGCGCGGCGCCATCGGGCAGATCCGGCGCGGGCGGCTCGCCTTCGTGGCCGAGGTGCGCAGCCTCGCCCATGTTTTGGGCCAGACTGTCGGACGCACGTTTCAGGCAACCTGCGACGCGGCGCTGGGCGATGCGCGCTGCGGCATCAATGCCGAGGCGCCGATCTACACCGGCACCGGCACGGTGGTCGCGCTGCAGCGTGATCGCGCCTTCACGACCGAAGGGCTGCAAGCCTATGCTGCGGGCTGGTTTTCCTATGGACGGATCCAATGGACGAGCGGCGCCAATGCCGGGCGGCAGGCCGAAGTGCTCTCGCATGTCCTTCTCGATGGCGTGGCGGTCCTGACCCTGCTCGAAGCGCCGGTGCGGGCCATCAGCGAGGGTGATGCCTTCACGATCCGCGCGGGCTGCGACAAGAGCTTTGCGACCTGCCGGGCGAAGTTCGCCAATGTCGCGAACTTTCGGGGTTTTCCGCATATCCCCGGCCAGGACGCCGTTCTGCGTTACGCGACGAAGGACGGCGGCCATGAGGGGACGGTGCTATGACCGCGACAGCACCAACCGCCGATCCCTCCCGCGTCATCGCCGTGGCGCGCTCTTGGCTCGGCACGCCCTACCACGACCAGGCGAGCCTCAAGGGCGTGGGCTGCGATTGCCTCGGCCTTGCGCGCGGCGTCTGGCGCGAGGTCGTCGGGCCGGAACCGTTCCCGATCCCGCCCTACAGCCGGGATTGGGGCGAGATGGGCCCGCGCGAGGTGCTGGCCGAGGGCGCTCGCCGCATGATGCCCGAGATTGCCCCGGACGATGCCCTGCCCGGCGCGCTTATCCTCTTCCGCATGAGGCCCCGCGCCATCGCCAAGCATGTCGGCATCCTCACCGGCCCGGACCCCTTCCTCCACGCCTATGAACGGTTGGGCGTGATCGAGGAACCGCTGACACCGACATGGCGGCGGCGCATCGCTTTCGCTTTCCTGTTCCCGGCACGCTGAGAATCCCAAATGGCAACGCTTGTCCTCGGCGCCGTCGGCTCCGCCATCGGCGGGGCTTTCGGCGGCACGATCCTTGGCCTTTCCGGCGCCGTCATTGGCGGCTTTGTCGGTTCGACCGTGGGCTCGGTCGTCGACAGCTGGATCGTGTCGTCGCTCGCGCCTGCGCAACGGATCGAGGGTCAGCGGCTCGACACGCTGCGCATCACCTCCTCGACCGAAGGCGCGGTGATCCCGCGCCTTTACGGGCGCATGCGCATCGGCGGCAACATCCTCTGGGCCACAGATTTCCGCGAAGAGACGAAGACCACGACGCAAGGCGGCGGCAAGGGCGGGGGCGGCGGCAAGGTCAAGACCACCGAATATCTCTACTATGCGTCCTTTGCCGTCGCTCTTTGCGAGGGGCCGATCACCGGCATCGGCCGCATCTGGGCCGACGGCAAACCGCTCGACATGACCGGCATCCCCTGGCGCTGGTATCCGGGCAGCGAGACGCAGACCGCCGATCCCTTCATTGCGACCAAGATGGGGGCCGCCAACACCCCCGCCTACCGCGGCACGGCTTACGTCGTCTTCGAGGAACTGCCGCTTGCCAGCTTCGGCAACCGCCTGCCACAGCTCAGCTTCGAGGTGTTCCGGCCATTGGCCGACCCGGACACCGCCGAGGGGCTGATCAAGGCGGTGACGATGATCCCGGCCTCGGGCGAGTTCACCTATGCGACCGAGGCGATCCGCAAGGGCGAGACCGGGGCGCAAGTGGCCGAGAACCTGAACGCGGTTTCCGACACCGCCGACATGGTGGTGGCGCTCGACCGGCTGCAGGCTCTGGCGCCTGCGGTCGAAAGCGTCAGCCTCGTCGTCGCCTGGTTCGGCAATGACCTGCGCGCGGGCGATTGCGCGATCAAGCCGGGCGTCGAGGTGGCGACCAAGACGACCAGCCCCAAGGTCTGGACGGTCAATGGGGTCTCCCGCGCGGCGGCCCATCTGGTCAGCCGCGACGCCGAGGATCGGCCCGTCTATGGCGGCACGCCTGCGGATTTCGCGGTGGTTGAGGCGATCCGGGAGATGAAGGCGCGCGGGCTGCGGGTGACGTTCTACCCATTCCTGCTGATGGATGTGCCGCCTGGCAACACGCTGCCCGATCCCTATTCCGACAATGCCGCGACGCTCGGCCAGCCGAGCTTCCCGTGGCGCGGACGGATCACCTGCTCCCCGGCCGCAGGTTCCGCGGGCACCGTGGACAAGACCGCCGCCGCGGCCACGCAGGTCTCAAGCTTCTTTGGCACAGCCACCCCGGCGCAGTTTTCGCCGTCTGGCGACACCGTCACCTTCACCGGCGCGCCGAGCGATTGGGGCCTCCGCCGCATGGTGCTGCATTACGCCCATCTCTGCGCCGTCGCAGGCGGGGTCGATGCCTTCCTGATCGGCTCCGAGATGCGCGGCCTCACGACGATCCGCTCGGGCGCCAACGCTTATCCGGCGGTAACCGCGTTCAAGGCGCTCGCGGCCGATGTGCGCTCCGTCCTCGGGGCGGGCACCAAGATCGGCTACGCGGCCGACTGGTCGGAGTATTTCGGCCACCAGCCCTCTGACGGCACGGGGGACGTGTATTTCCACCTCGACCCGCTCTGGTCAGATGCGAACATCGATTTCATCGGCATCGACAATTACATGCCGCTTTCCGACTGGCGCGATGGGTTTGACCATGCCGATGCCCTCCAAGGCTGGCCAGCGATCTATGACCGCGGTTATCTGCAAGCGAACATCGCCGGTGGCGAGGGTTTTGAGTGGTTCTATGCCTCGGCCGCCGACCGGTCGGCGCAAGTTCGGACCCCGATCACCGATGGAGCCGCGGGCAAGCCGTGGGTCTTCCGCTTCAAGGATCTCCGCGCCTGGTGGTCGAACTCGCATGTCAACCGCCCGGGCGGGGTCGAGAGCGGCCCGCCCACCGCATGGGTGCCGCAATCGAAGCCGATCTGGTTCACCGAACTCGGCTGTCCCTCCATCGATCGGGGCACGAACCAGCCCAATGTCTTCTTCGATCCGAAGTCATCCGAGAGCGCCACGCCGCATTTTTCGCGGGGCTGGCGCGACGATGCGATCCAGCGCGCTTCTCTCGAAGCCAGCTACCTTTGGTGGGGAACTCCGGCCAATAACCCGACCTCGTCCGTCTATGGCGGCCGCATGGTGCATGTGCCGGAATGCGCCGCCTGGACCTGGGACGCGCGGCCCTATCCGTTCTTCCCCGAACTGACTGGCGTCTGGACCGATGGCGCGAACTGGCGGCTCGGTCACTGGCTCACCGGACGGCTCGGCGCGGTCTCGCTCGCCGCCCTCGTGCGCCACCTGTGCCTGCGCGCTGGGCTCGCGGAAAGCCTGATCGACGTCTCGGGTCTCTGGGGCGCGGTCGAGGGCTATGTGATCGGGGCCATTGAGTCCCCCCGCACGTCGATTTCCACGCTGGCCCGACATTTCGGCTTCGACGCCATCGAGACCGAGGGCGTGATCCGTTTCATCATGCGCGGCCGCGCCTCGGTCGCGACGCTGGCCATTGATGATCTGGTCTCAAGTCGCGAGGGCGAGGCCTTCGAACTGACGCGCGGCCAAGAAACCGAACTGCCGCAGGCCCTGAAGTGGCAGGTCGCGCGCGCCGACGAAGATTACGACGCGGCGCAGGTCGAGGCCCGGCGCATCACCGTCGATACGACGCGCATCGCCTCGGAGAGCTTCCCCATCGCGATCCCGCCCGAGGAGGCGGAACGGCGCTGCCGCCGCGCGCTGATGGAGGCCTGGATCGGCCGGGAAAGCGCCACCGTCCGCCTGCCGCCCTCTATGCTGGCCCTCGATCCGGCCGACGTGATCCGGCTGGCGCATGACGGCCGCGAGGTCGAGTTCCGCCTCGTTTCCATTGCCGATGCTGAAGCGCGCGGGATCGAGGCGGTGCGCCAGGACCGCGCCGCTTACGACCTGCCGCCCGGCGATCCCCGGCCCGCGAATGTTGCGAGCCCCGTCGTTTTCGGCACGCCCGAGGTGGTGATGCTGGATCTGCCGCAGATCAGCGAGGAGGTTGCCGCGCATCGCCCCTGGATCGCGGCCCATGCCAGCCCCTGGCCGGGCGAGATCGCAGTGTTCCGCAGCGCATCCACCGACGGGTTCAACCTCCTGACGACCTTCGGCAGTCGGGCACGGATTGGCACCTTGGCCTTCGATTTCTTTCCAGGGCCGACCTCGCGCTTCGATCTGGGCAACGCGCTGGTGGTCGATCTTCTGTCCGGGACGCTGGAGAGCGTGACGGATGTCTCCCTCTTCGGCGGGGCCAATGCACTTGCCGTAGAGACAGCGGCCGGGGTCTGGGAGATCGTCCAGGCAGGCGGAGCTGAACTTGTCGCCCCGGGCCGCTATCGCCTGACCCGCCTTCTGCGCGGCCAGCGCGGGACGGAACACGCGATGGGCAATCCCACCCTTGCCGGGGCGCGGGTCGTGGTACTGGACACCACGCTGGCCTCGCTGCCCATTGCCGAGACTGACCTTGGTCTGCCTTGGAACTGGCGTGTGGGGCCAGCCGCGCGCGCCGTCAACGACGACAGCTTCGCCGCGCTGGGCTTCACGCCGACCGGGCGCGGCCTCGTGCCCTTCGCGCCGGTGCATGTCGAAGAGCCCTGGCGAACGGGGCGTAACCCGGGCGATCTGACGATCCGCTGGACGCGGCGATCCCGCGCGCTGGTCGCCGATGCCTGGGAACAGGTCGAGGTGCCGCTGACCGAAGACCTGGAGAGCTACGATGTGCAGATCCTCGACGGGACGACCGTCAAGCGCACGCTGACCAGCAGCACGACCTCCGTCCTTTACACCGCCGCCCAGCAGCTCACCGACTGGGGCGCGCTGCTCGGCCCTGATCAGACGCTGGCGCTCCGCATCTACCAGCTTTCGAACCGCCTCGGCCGCGGCACGCCTGCCGAGGTCACGCTGCACTTCTGACCCCAACCCACCGGAACCTCCATGTCCGACACCACGACCCATCTGGGCCTGCCCTACCTTCTGGCAGCCCAAGCCCAGAAGCATGTCACCCACAACGAAGCGCTCCGTCTGCTCGATGCCATGGTGCAGCTTTCGGTCCTCGACCGCACGCACACCACTCCCCCGGCCAGCCCGGCCGACGGCAACCGCCATCTGGTGGCCTCGGGCGCAACGGGTCTCTGGGCCGGGTGGGACATGAACATCGCCTTCTGGATCGACGGCGCGTGGATCCGCCTCGTGCCGCGCCCCGGATGGCTCACTTGGGTCGCGGCCGAGGGGCTGTTTCTGGTCTGGACCGGCAGTGCCTGGGAGGTGGTGGGTGAGCCGCGCGACGTCTCGGATGCCGTCTTCTGCCTGGTGAACGATGCCGATCCGACGAAGAAGGCGACCTTCTCGCTGGCGGGGATCAGCGCGGGCAGCACGCGCAGCTTCACCCTGCCGAACACCTCCTCGGAACTCGCGATCTTGGCGGGCACCCAGACCTTCACCGGCAACAAGACGTTTTCGGGCACGCTGACTGCCTCGGGCACGGTCACTGTCTCAGCAGCTTCCGCCAGCGTCGGCACGGCGACCACGACCGCCACCTATGGGATGGGCACCGGGGCGACGACAACGGGCGTCACCAAGACCGTGAACCTTGGCACCGGCGGCGCGTCGGGGTCGACCACCGTCATCAACATCGGCTCGGCCACGGCAGGTGCTGGCGGCACGACCGTCGTCAACACGCCCACCGTCACCTTCGCCAATGCCGTCACGCAGGTCGGCATGCCGCAGGCCAACCTGACCGCCCAGCTCTTGGGCCTCGGCGGGGCGGCGGCCGACAGCTACAACCGGCTCTCGGTCAACACCCCCGCGGTGCTGCTGAACAACGCGGGCGCGGGCATCGAGGCGACCGTCAACAAGGCCGCACCCGCCAATGACGCCAGCTTCGCCTTCAAGACCAATTGGTCGGCGCGGGCCCTGATCGGGCTTCTCGGGAGCGACGATTTCAGCATCAAGGTCAGCCCGGATGGCTCCTCCTTCTACGACGCGATAAAGATCGACCGCGCGAGTGGTCGGGTCGAGATGCCCGAACCCCTCGTGCTCCCCGCGCTCGATGCCGTGCCCACGCCGCCGCCTTCCGGCAAGCTTGCGCTTTATGCCCGCAACCGCGCCGGGGCGGGATGGCTCGATGTCCAGAGACCGTCGGGGCGGTTCTTCCCGCTGCAGCCGCATTTCGGGGTGAACCGCATCGCGACATGGGCCCCTTCCAGCGGCACGACGATCAACACCAACGGCATGCCGCGCAGCGCCGTTGGCACCGCTGCCACGCCGACGCTCGCCACCACGAACCTCTCCACATCGATGCGGCGCTGGCGCATGACGTCGGCCGCCACCGCCGGGGCTGCGGCCGAGGAACGCTCGGCAGGCTGGGTCTGCTGGCGCGGCAATGCGGATGGGCTCGGCGGCTTCACCTATGTGAACCGGCTCTCGCTCGTCACCCTGCAACCCACCGGCACGGGGTTCTTCGGCCTGATCGGGTCGGTCTCGGCGCTGTCCACGACCCTGACGCTTTCGGCCGTCGTCAACGCGCTGGGCATCGGCTTCGAGCGCGGCACCCATGACAACTGGCAGATCGTCCACAACGATGGCGCGGGGGCACCGACCTTGATCGATCTCGGCGCGGGTTTTCCGGTGGCAAGCACGACGAACGTCCTGACCCTCACCATCGTCGCGGCGCCAAACGGGACCGAGGTCGGGATCCGGGTCGTGGAAGAGGTCTCCGGCACGGCGGCCGAGGCCACGATCACCACCGACATGCCCGCGTCGGCCCAACTTCTGAGCCCGCGCAACTACCTCAACAACAGCACCACCGCCGCGGCCGTCGCCTACGACTGCTCCGGGGTCTATGTGGAGACGGACTATTGAGGGCCGTCTTGCGAGACGGGCCGGGCAGCGCCGGTCAGGAAGCGCCAACGCCTCGACCGACCGGCACCCCCGGCCCGCTTCGCTGGTTCACGGTTTCAATGAGCCGCAGGGAATCGCTGCCCGAATACGTTGACACAGGACCACCGCCGCTGTCGCACGCCGAAATGGGCACAAATGTGCACCTGCGATCAGGCCCTCGTGCGACGTCGTGGCCTGGATATCCTTGGTCGGTCACCACCTGGAACCTTGGCCTTCCCGGTGCAGGTAGTCGATTACACAAGTGCGGAGCAGTCGCGCGCGGCTGACTAGTTCGAAGCGCGGCCGGAAGACGCCGTGCTTGTCCGGATGCTGAGCGACTACGCTGTTCTGCGCGATCAGGCGCGGGCCCGCCGTTGAAATCCGAACCTAGCGATGCCCCACCCTGACTGAGTCCGACTGCCTGATAGCAGCTTAGCCTACCGTCACCTCGGTCAGCATGGACATCATCAACTGCATCTAATTCACCCTTTGGTTGATCGCCGGTGACTCCTCGTCAGAAAGCCGGTATCGTTCGATGTGAACTGGCTCAGAGATCATTGAGGAGCGGCTTTTGCGAGTATGTCGGATAAGTATCAATCATTTCCGTGGCATCAAAGGCGCCGTTTTGCACTTGCCCAAGCATGCGGTGCTAATCGGCGACAACAATACTGGCAAAACGACAATTCTTGAGGCGCTGGACCTTGCACTTGGTCCTGATCGACTGAACCGGACGCCACCGATTGATGAGCATGATTTTCATCAGGGTCAGTATTTGGCCGAGTTGGCTCCGGATGCGGCTGAAGGCGACGACGGCGATGCGGTTGCTGCAGCTTTGGGCCCCAATGAACCTGCTCCTGCTGAAGATCATGACGCTAAAGCGCCGCGCATCGAGATTGAAGTCACGATTGCCGACTTGAGCGAAGAGCAGCTGGCCCGCTTTGGTGACAGCGTAGAGTTTTGGGATTCCAAAGCGGATACCTTCTATGATGCACCAAACCCGGAAGGCATCGACCCGGCCCATATTGTCGAAGCGCTCCGTGTGACATTCCATGGCTGGTACGACGCGGAAGAAGATGACTTCGAGGGGCGAACTTACTTCACGCGCAGCCTCTTGGACGGGGGCACGCAAGTCCTTTTCACGAAGAAGGACAAGCAGGCTTGTGGCTTCCTATACCTTCGATCCCTTCGCACTGGCACGCGCGCACTCAGCCTTGAGCGCGGCAGCCTGCTCGACATTATCCTCCGGCTTAAAGAAGTCCGGCCGCAAATGTGGGAAGACACGCTCGCGACACTGTCGGGCTTCTCCGTGGCTGCAGATCCAGACCTTGGCATTACTGGCGTACTCGAAAGCATTAACACCGCCCTGAAGAAGTACGTGCCAAAGGAATGGGGCATTGAGCCACATTTGAAGGTTTCAAACCTGACCCGCGATCACCTTCGGAAAGTCATCACGGCCTTCATAGCTACAGGGGAAGGCCAGCATGCGGCCCCGTACTACCGTCAGGGAACAGGCACCATCAACATGCTTGTCCTGGCAATGCTGTCGCAGATTGCAGCCGACAAGCAGAACGTGATTTTTGCGATGGAAGAACCGGAAACCGCCATTCCGCCGTATGCGCAAAAGCGGATCGTTCATGAAATCCGTCAGCTCGCCTCTCAGGCTCTTTTCACGTCGCATTCCCCCTATGTACTTGAAGAGTTTGCCATCGAGGAAACTGTCGTACTAGGGCGCGACTCTGAAGGTGTGCTTTCTCGCAAGCCAATCAGCTTGCCCGATAACGTGAAGCTCAAGCGGTACCGGCAGCAGTTCCGGGTGCGGTTCTGCGAAGGGCTTCTCGCCCGCCGGATATTGGTTGCAGAAGGCGCGACAGAGGCATCAGCGTTCCCTGTTGTTTGCCGACGGCTAAGTGAACTGAAACCGGATACCTACCGTTCCCTCGAAGCTATGGGCGTCTGCGTCGTTGACGCCGATAGTGAGACAAACATACCTGGTATGGCTAGGCTCTATCGCGACCTTGGCAAGCGCACATTCGCTTTGTGTGACAAACAGGAAGCTGCACACCAAGCCGCCATCGAGCAAGAAGTCGAGTGCCTGCTTATGCACGGCGAAAAGGGATTTGAGGCAATGGTCCTCAAAGGCACGACCGAAGATGCGCTCAAGCGTTTCGCCGCGACCATCGACTGGCCGCAGGACCTTACGCAGACCTTCCCCGATCCAGTCGCTCAGGCGACCGATGCGCTGGCGGCATACTTCAAGAAGAACAAAGGGAACTGGGGCATTTCCGATTTCCTTGCACAGTGCTCCGAAGACGAAATACCGGAATGGCTTAGGCAGGCCTGCACGCGACTTAAGGACATCTGCGATCCCCCGCCGCCTGCAGAGGCGGCCGCACAAACCGAAGCTGGCGAACCGGGGGCGCCTGCGGATGGAACTGACTGAAAAACAACAAGACGTTCTTGCTGCAGGCGGCCATCTCCTCGTCACAGGGGGGCCGGGGTCAGGGAAGACAACGATCTCTATTCACAAAGCGGCCGGAATTGCCGCGAGGGATCTGCGACCAGGTCAGCAGGTCCTGTTTCTCAGTTTTGCTCGCGCCAGCGTTTCGCGTGTTGTCGAAGCCATCGAATACGAACAGCAGATCCCGCGCCAGTTGAAGAGCCGTATCGAGGTCGAAACCTATCATTCGCTGTTCTGGCGCCTCCTTAAGACCCACGGTTACCTTGTCGGTCTGCCCCGGCGGTTGACGATCCTCACGCCGCCAAGCGAAGCGATTGCTCTGTCGGCTATTCGCCTTGGCTTCGGGGCTGACAGCGCCCTGTCCGATGCCGAAAGGGCAGCTAAACACGCGGCAGAAAATACGGAACGGCGGCGCCTAGCCGAACAGGAAGGCCGCGTCTGCTTCGATCTGTTCGCGACGTATGTTGGCGACCTTTTCACCGGAAGCGAGCGCCTCCGCCGACTCTTTGCGACCATGTACCCAGTCGTCATTCTGGACGAGTTCCAGGACACAAATGCCGCCCAATGGCGCATCGTTGAGGCGATCGGCCAATTTTCACGGCTCATCGCGCTTGCCGATCCCGAACAGCGCATCTTCGATTTCATCGGCGCTGACCCGGAAAGACTCAACCACTTTCGGGAGAAGTTCGCACCCGTCGAGGTCGATTTCGGCACGACCAACCACCGCAGCGCCGGAACCGAAATCGGTTTATTCGGGAATGATATCTTGAAAGGTACATTCCAGAAGAGCAGCTATGTCGGCATTGACTGCCAAGTATTCGAGCCATACCCGGACGCGGCAATGTCAAAGCTTGTTACAACGACATATGCCGCGCGCGGACGCTTGGTAGCAGGCGGCAAAGCAGACTGGTCCCTCGCAGTCCTTGTGCCGACACGAAAGATGACTCGTCTGGTGTCGGACAGCTTCAGATCCCCCCCCGCGGGCATGGCCCCTATCGTGCATACTGCGGTCGTCGAGATGGACGCGGCCATCCTAGGTGCAGAGATCGTTGCGCATCTCCTCCAAACACCTAGAGATTCCAAGCATTTTGGGCATTTGATCGAGCTGCTGTGCAGCTATTACCGTGGAAAAGGCGGCGAAAAACCGACAAACGGCGCATTGAAGCAAGCAGACGATCTCGCCAAGGCCCATGAGAAGTGGAATGCTGCGCTTGCATCCGGCAAGGCACCAAACTCCAAGAGCGTTATCAAGGCCGTGTCGACCGTCTATGAAGCCGCACGTGCCGCGGTCTTGACCGGTGACCCAGATAAGGATTGGCGTACCATGCGCGCGGTCCTCGAAGGTGGGCCTTGCCCGCGGTTACGCGAAGTCGGATCGGAAGTGCGCAACATCCGCATCCTGGAACGCGGCTCGCAGCTCAGGCAGAGCCTCACCCAAGATTGGCGTGACAATGGTGCATACCTGAACGCACTTGAAATCGTTCGCCAAGCCTTCGTACAGGACCATTTCGCGACGGGTATCAAACCAGAGACGGGGGTCGTGATCATGAACATGCACAAAGCGAAGGGAAAGCAATTCGACGAAGTCATTATCTTTGAAGGCTGGCCAGTGATCCGCAATCGAAAGATCATCGCTAACCCACATCGCATTGTGCGTGACAACGATAGGAAGCAAATAGCTGAAGATGTTCGCCAAAACTTCCGGGTGAGCGTGACGCGGGGTCGTCAACGGACGACGATACTAACGCCGAAAGCTGATCCATGCGTGCTGCTGTTGGGGAACTCTTGATCCGCTGCCTGCGACTGCCCGCTTATGCACGCCGTTGCGGTTTTTCTGTTTTGGTGTTGATGTGGCGTTGATGTAGACGGCGAAAGGCCGGCGGTATTGGAATACCATCGCACTAAACGTTTGATAATTTGTATAATTTTGGTTGCGGGGGTAGGATTTGAACCTACGACCTTCAGGTTATGAGCCTGACGAGCTACCGGGCTGCTCCACCCCGCGCCGGTGTTTTGTGGCGC
>NZ_FTOG01000021.1 GCF_900156655.1 Rhodobacter aestuarii
CTCTTTCGCCGCACCGTCTTCGGATCGACACCGATCAGGACGCAGGCCCGGCGCTGAGAGATCGGATGATCCTTCAGCGCCCGCAGCACCGCGTCTCGCCGGCCGGCAGGATAATGCCTGGCGCGCGCATCTCAAGCAGCCGCCCGAATGCGTGGGCACCCGAAGGATGCAGGATCGGGGTCATCGACATCAATCTCAGTCCTCGGTCTTTGCAGTTGTCGCACGCTGCTTGGCGGCCGCTGCCCGCGCATTTGCCCGTGCATTCGGGCGCTCTGTTTTCTGACGCGCGGCCTCACGTTCAGCCCGCTCATCGTCAAAATCCGGGGCGAGCTTCTTCAGTTTCCGAACCAGCCCATCGAGATGATAGATGTTGGATCCGAAGTCCCCTGCCGCTGTCGTTTGCTGCTCGCGCCTCAGAAAACCCTGTGCTTCCAAGTCGCGAATATGCTTTTGCAAGGTCGTCTCAGACATATCCAGACGTTCTAGAAGCTTCCGTTTTGACGGTGACCTGCCCCCCGGAGGTTCCCTCAATCTGATGTAGAGTCTGCCCAACCTGAAGGAGCAGACGAATGCGAAAGAGCCGTTTCACCGAGGCGCAGATTATCGGGATGATCAAAGAGCAGGAGGCGGGTTTGCCGACCTCGGAGCTTTGCCGGAAGCACGGTTTGAGCCCTGCGACGTTCTACAAGCTGAAGGCCAAGTATGGCGGCATGGACCTTTCGGACGCTAATCGGCTCAAGCAGCTCGAGGCCGAGAACGCGAACCTCGCCATCGTCACCCAGACCATCCCGGCGCTGGACGAAATCTATGGTGAAAACACCCGTCGATCGCTTCAGGGCGGTGCAGGCGTGAAGCTCTACCTTACCCCGTCCGAACAAAAGACCATCGAGGAGTTGAGCCAGGCCGTCGGCAAGACCACGAAGCGCGTGGTGACCCGCTCCCGCGCGGTCGGGCGCAATCCGTTCGAGGGGCGCAGCGTTTCCGAGCGGACCGAGGATACGCCGCTTCTGACCGAAGATCAGGCGCGACGCATGGATCTGGACGAGGTGATCCTCGTGATCGACGCGCAAATGCCGATCCGAGCGCGGCGGATCAAGTATTTCGAGGACCCGGCGCTGAAAGCACTTCATGCGGCTCAGGCGGGAAGTTTCCCTTACCCCGATGAAGAAAGCTTGCGACGGGATCGGCAGATGTCCGAGACGCGGGAGACCGTGGAGAAGCTCAAGCAAGAGCTGCTGGAGGTTCGTGCGGCCACGGGGGCGCAGGGGGCACTTGCCGTTTCCAAGGCAGCAGAGGGGCCAAGCGGCGAAACTCAGGAGCCTCTTCCCAAGCTCTCTGGCCGAGCGCGAGGCCGCGCAGCGCGCGCAGCGGCGGGCGGGGGTGGCTCTGGCCAGCTGTCGTTCGATCTCGCAGGATTGGGGCTAAAAGAGTCAGACAAGGCAGAGCTTGCGGCCGCAGTTCAGACGACGCGGGCGATCGTCGCGGAGTATGCGTGATGCGCAGAAGTTGCATGCAGGTGTCGACATCAAGGCCGCGATGGCATATATTGCCATCGCCTCGAATGGAGACACCTATGGCCACCCGAAACGTCGTTCTGACGGACGCGCAATCCGACCTCGTGGACCGGCTCATCGCCTCGGGTCGCTTTCAGAACGCTTCTGAGGCCCTGCGAGCTGGGCTGCGTCTGCTCGAGCGCGAGGAGGCGGAGCTGGGCGAGCTGCGCAACCGCTTGGCGGGCGGGCTCGATCAGGCCCGGCGCGGCGATCTCGCCGAGGGCAGTGGTGAAGAGGCGATCCGCCGCGCCTTTACCGCTGCGCGCGCGAGCCTCTGATCCGATATGCCGACGCCTAAACCTTGGCGGCTGACGCGCGCGGCGGAAACATCACTGATCGAAATCGCCCATTGGACCCTCGAGACCTTCGGGCCCAGGCAGGCCGCCGCCTATGAAGATGACCTGATCGCCACCTGCCGCGACATAGCCGCAGGAACAGTTCCTTCTCAGGATTGTCGCCGGCTTGTCGATGCCGACCTGCCCGAGGATCTGCGTTTCGCGCGAGTGGGTCAGCATTTCGTGGTGTTCATCGAGGATGCAGCGCAGGTGATCATCATCGATATCTTGCACAACCGTACCGATCTGCCGCGACGGCTCGCGAATCTACCCGCGCTCCGCGGCCTGCGGGACCACTGAAGCCGGTCGAACTGATTGCGCACCGGACGCATTTCGAAGACGACGACTTGATCGACGAGGTCGGCCGAGGCTGTGTCAAAACCCTGCACTGTGCTACCATTCCGTGAGAGCGGGAGGATCGGCATGGCAGGTTTCATCGAGGGCGTGCAGCGTGGTCAGACGGTGCTTTTTCCCGACCGCCTTGAGGACTGGATCGGCGAGGAAGACCTGGTCCGCGTCGTCGATCTTTTCGTCGAGGAACTCGACCTGTCCAGCCTTGGTTTCGTGCGCGCGTCGTCTGCCCGGACAGGGCGGCCCGGATATCATCCTGCGGTTCTCCTCAAGCTTTTCATCTATGGATACCTGAACCGGATCCCCTCCTGCCGCCGCTTGGAACGAGAAGCCGCGCGCAATGTCGAGGTGATGTGGCTGACCGGTCGCCTGGTCCCCGATCACAAGACGATCGCTGAATTCCGCCGCCAGAACGGCGTCGCGATCCGCAAGACCTGCGCCCGGTTTGTCGAGCTGTGCCGCCGGATCGGAGTTCTCAAGGGGGCTGCCGTCGCCATCGATGGCAGCAAATTCAAGGCGGTGAACAATCGCGACAAGAACTTCACCAAGAACAAGATCGCCAGCCGCCTTGCCCATCTCGAGGCCGATGTCGCCCGCTACATCGACGTCATGGTGCGGATCGACCGGCAGGAAGCCGGGGAGGTCCGCGCGGAGAAGGTGGCCCATCTTGCCCGTCGCTACGGCCGTATCCGGCAGGAGATCGCACGATTGCAGGCGATGGAAAAGGCGCTCGCCGACGCTCCTGATGGCCAGATTTCCCTGACCGATCCCGATGCCCGGGCGATGGCGACCAGCGCCCGGCACAGCGGCATGGTCGGCTACAACGTGCAAAGCGCGGTCGACACCGAGACCCATCTGATCGTCGCGCATGAGGTCACCAATCAGGGTTTCGACCGAGATCAGCTCAGCCCGATGGCGATCGCCGCCAAAACTGCCCTGGGCCGAGAAGATCTGAACGTCCTCGCGGACAAGGGGTATTTCAGCGGCGCCGAAATCCTGTCGTGCCACACCGCGGGCATCACCACGACGGTGCCGCGCCCCGCAACCTCGGGCAATGCGGCCAAGGGGTGGTTCGTGAAGGCCGATTTCCTCTATGACCCGGCTCGCGACATTTACACTTGCCCGGCCGGCAACGAACTCATCTATCGCACCACCCGCGAGGAAGGGGGGCTGCAGGTTCGCCGCTACTGGATCAACGGCTGTCAGACCTGCCACATGAAAGGTCGCTGCACCACCGGCACGGAGCGCCGGATCACCCGCTGGGAGCACGAGCCTCTGATCGACGCCATGCGGGAACGGTTGAGCCGCGATCCGGATCCGATGACACTGCGCCGCTGCACGGTCGAACACCCGTTCGGCACGATCAAGGGCTGGATGGGCTACACCCATTTCCTGACCCGCCGCCTGAACAACGTGCGCACCGAGATGGCGCTGAACGTGCTGGCTTACAACATAAAGCGGATGATCGCCCTGGTCGGCATCCGGGGATTGATGGAGGCGATCCCGGGGTGAAATCCCGAGAGAAAGCCGTTTCGCGGGCCTCAAAAGAAAGCCCGGCAGGCGCTTCCGCCGACAATCAGATCAAATGATGCCTTCGGGGCGAACCCACACGCCAAGGCCCAATATTGCCCTTCGCGCACCAACTCGTCGAAATCCATCTCGCGGCCTTGATACTGCGCACCGATCATGCCGCGCATCGCACCGCCCTGAAGCGGCATTTCTAGCCGGATTGCCTGATCAAGATCGACGACGCCCATGCGGGGATTGGGTGGCAATGCGTTTGGTACTTCGCGGCGGTTCTGCGCAGAGTGTCCGATCACTTCAATCCGACCCAAGGCACCCCAAGTGCGATCCTCTTACGGGATGAACAGGCCTGCCGCAGCCCCGTCCTCGGCGGTGACATCGACGATCAGATCCATCCGCTGCGCCGGGGCAAGGATCAGCGCGTCGGTGATCGGCTGCGGGGTAACCAGTGGCATCCCGTCCAGTGCGACGACCCAGCCCGACAGACCTTCAGCGTGCAATGTAAAAATCCGTGCGTTTGCTGCATTGATCAGCCGCAACCGTAGCCGTTCGTGACGGTGCGCGGTCAGCGTGTAATCGTAACGGCCATTGACGCCCAGAAGATTGCCCATTCGCCCCGCGTGGCTAAGCATCATCGGGTTTTGGAAATCTGCGAAAAACTGGCCTGTCTGGGGATCGATCAGCCAATCATCCAGCATCAGAACCACGTCCTGATCGACATCCGGCGGGGTCGGCTCGTCCACAATCAGCGCGCCCGCAAGCCCGCGTGCCACTTGCTCCATCGAGTTGGTATGCGCGTGATACCAGTAGGTTCCGGCATCCGGCAGCGCGAAATTATAATCGAAGGTCTCACCCGGCGGGACGGCATCTTGGGTCAACCCGGCAACCCCATCCATCGCGTTGTCGATGCAGATGCCGTGCCAATGGATCGAAGTCGGCTGATCCAGTGCATTGACCAAGCGCTTGGTCAGGCGCGCGCCTTGCGGCAGGCGCAGTTCAGGCCCCGGAAGACTGCCATCATAGCTCCAGACCTCGGTCTGCGGATAGCCAGATGGGGCCAGTTGCACCGGACCCTTTTGCGCGGTCAATAGCGCGGGGTTCTTGGCTTGGGCAAAGCCCGCAGGCAGCACGGTCGCCGCGGAAACGGCAGTGCAAAAGGTGCGGCGGGTGAGCATCTGACAAACCTCCAAGACGACCTTTCAGGCGCCGATCAAGCCCGACGACTAAGACCAATGTCTATGAATGACGCAGCCTATTCAGGGGATGCAAGTCTTGTTTCGTAAACCTTCGTCCTGCACGACTGAGGATAAGGCCAGCAGGAGGACCCGATGAAAACAGTGATTTTCGCTTTGATCGCGCTTGGTGTGGCGACGATGGCCTTCGCGCATGGCGGGGTGAAAAATCCCGCGGTTCTGGCCCGAATGGAGAATATGAAAGCGATTTCGGACCAAATGAAGGGGCTTGCGGCGATGGCCAAAGAAGAGCGCCCCTTTGATGCCGCCCAAATCGTCCGCAGCCTTGAGCAAATCAGCGCGGATGCTGCCCGAATCCCGGCGTTGTTTCAGGCCCCCGAGACCGATCCAAAATCCGAGGCCCTCCCCGCGATTTGGCAAGAGTTTGATCGGTTTGAAAATCTGAGTGCTGATCTTTCCGTAGCCGTCACCGAGGTCGGTGCGCCGGAAAATCTGACGGATTTGCGCAGCGCAGTGCAGCAGATCGGGGTGACCTGTAAGGCCTGTCACGATCCTTTTCGGGATTAATCGGGCCTTTTCGGGATTAATCGGCTCCTTCCCACATCGCTCGCATGATTGTCATAACACAAAGCCCGCCTGCGGCAACACGGGACTTGCGTTTTTGCGCGGCCTCGGCATGAGTGGGGGAATGAAAAGACGGGTCACTCAGCTTTTCCTGTCCGTTCTGGGGCAAGGAAGATTGGGCCTGCGCCTGATGGCGTTGGGGCTGGTTCTTGCCATTGCAGTGCAATCGTTGCCCTTACGCGCGTTTGCCGCCACGCCGTCGGACGCGGTCACGACGCATCATGCGGCTGCGATGTCCGATGGGCAAATGGCCCACCACCAAATGCTAGGGCATGAAACATCCGCTCCTGCCATGCCCAGTCTAACTGCCGACCATAGTGATCACCAGTTTTCAGGTTGTAGTGGCACCGTGTGCTGCGCGGGCTCGTGTTTTGACTTCGCAGTTTTGCGCGAAACGCGGCGGGTTATCCCTGCGCCGTTCGCCCCTGATGCGGCGAAAACAGCCCCTTCACTTGCGCCTGTGATGCTTGAGCGTCCTCCACGTCTGACGGCCTGAGCGCGCAGATCGCCTGATCGGGGCGAATGCGCTGAACGGGACAATGGTCCGCGCCATGAACGGCACGGGCCGGTTTGGCCGCGTGGCGGCCCACCGACAGGCATATGAGGCAATTATGCAAGGACGTTATTTGGCCCTGGCCCTTTTGGCTTTGGGCACGGGGCTTGGCGCCGGGGTCACGCTGGAGCGGCTATATCTGACAGCCGCGCCAACCGCAGGATCGGACGGGCCGGAGATCCTCTATTGGGTCGCGCCGATGGATCCGAATTTCCGCCGCGACGCACCGGGAAAATCCCCCATGGGGATGGATCTGATCCCGGTCTATGAGGGCAGCGAACCGGCGGGCGATCCCTCGGTGGTGCAGCTTGATGCCGCCGAGATCAACGCCATCGGGGTGCGCACGGCTTTGGCCACATCCGACGAGATCGCACCGCAGATCCGCACCGTGGGCTTTGCCGAGTGGAACGAGCACCGCACCGCCCATATCCACACACGCGTGGAGGGCTGGATCGAGCGGCTAGAGGTGCGCGCCATTGGGGATCGCGTGGCCAAGGGCGATCTGTTGTTCGAGTTGTTCTCCCCGGAGGTCGGGGCCGCGACCGCCGAATTGGTGCGCGCCATTCAGGCCGAACCCAATTCGCGCATCGTCGAGATTGCGAAGAACCGTCTGCGCTCGATCGGGTTGGAGGATCAGCAGATCGAACGGATCGCCACGACGCGTCAGGCCGAACGCAATATCGCCATTTACGCCCCGCAAGACGGCGTTGTCGTGGCGCTCGAGGCTGCCGAGGGCATGTATCTTAAGCCCGACGTGCGTGCGCTGACGCTGACCGACCCGGCAAAAATCTGGGTGATAGCCGAGGTGTTCGAGCGCGATTTGGGCCGTTTGTCGCTTGGCATGCGGGCCAATGCGCGGTTCGACCATCTGCCGGGCACCACCTTTGCGGGGCAGATCGATTACATCTATCCCGAACTGGATAAGGGCACGCGGACGCTGCCGGTCCGGCTGGTGTTTGACAATGCAAACGGGCAATTGCGCCCCGGCATGTTCAGCTCGGTCACGCTGGAAGGGGCGGATCGGCGAATGGCGGTGACGGTGCCCTCGGAAGCCTTGATCCGCACCGGACGCGCCGAACGGGTGATCCTGAAAACCGGTGATGGCACGTTCCGGCCCCGGTTGGTGACCACCGGCCTGCGCGATGGCTTTGGCGCGGGCGGACGCACCGAGGTTATTCAGGGTCTTCAGGCGGGCGAAGAGGTTGTGGCCTCGGCGCAATTCCTGATCGATAGCGAAAGCGTGCTGAATGCGGGCATGATGCGCATGGCCCCAACCGAAACCGCCCCTGTACTGGCACGCGGCAAGGTCGTATCCGTCGACCCTGCTGCACGGCGCATCGTGATCGCGCACGAGCCGGTGGCCGATCTGGATTGGCCCGCGATGGAAACAGGCTTCACCGTTGCCCGCGAGGTGGATTTGCAAAGCGTCAGCATCGGAGATGGTGTCGAGGCGACATTGCATCGCGGTGCGGATGGGCAATTGTGGATTGGGGACTTGATGGGCGATGACGGCATCGCCGCGACGGGACATGGCGTGGCCACCGGGGTGACCGCCGATGGACGTCTGAGCATGTCGCATGATCCGATCCCCGAACTGGGCTGGGGTGCGATGCGCATGGATATGGCGCTGATCGGCGTTGATCCGGCCAGCGTGCCGCTGAACGAACCCGTGGCCTTTGATCTGGCGCGCGACAGTGATGGGATGTTCGCCATCGTCGCGGTGCGCCCCGAAAGCGCGCCGACCGATGCCCCAACGACCGCAGCCCCGCCGCGGTTGATTGAGGCCACAGGCACCATTACCGCGATTGATGCGGCCTCTGGCATGGCGACCATCTCGCACGGGCCTTTGAAGGCCATTGGAATGCCCGCGATGACGATGGATTTCGCGCTGGCCGAGGGGCTTGATCCGGCGTCAATCCCCCTTGATACCGAAATGCCCATCATGTTCGAGCAGGCCGATGACATGAGCCTGCGCTTGGCCAGCGTCACGCCCCCCGCGCCGCTGATCGAGGCATCCGGCACGATTGAGGCCGTCACCGCTGATACCCGTATGGCGCGGATCACCCACGGCCCGATGCGGGCCATCGGGATGCCCGGCATGACGATGGAGTTCCCGCTGGCCGAGGGCCTTGATCCCGCGACCCTGCCGATTGGTCAGACCCTGACCCTGCAGTTCGCCCAACGCGCCGATATGTCGCTTGAATTGGTGCAGATCGCAGCCCCGGAGGTTGGCCAATGATCGGCTCGGTTATTCGCCTCTCTATCGCGAACCGCTTTATCGTCGTCCTTTTCGCGCTGGTGCTGGGCGCTGCGGGCATCTGGGCGCTACGAACCACGCCTGTGGACGCGATCCCCGACCTCTCTGAGGTGCAGGTGATTGTGCGCACGCCCTATGCCGGGCAAGCGCCACAGGTGATCGAGGACCAGATCACCTATCCTTTGGCCACCGCCATGCTTGCCGTGCCGGGGGCAGTGGATGTGCGCGGGTTTTCCTTCTTTGGCGATAGCTATGTCTATGTCGTCTTCGAGGAAGGCACCGATCTTTATTGGGCGCGCTCGCGGGTGTTGGAATATCTGGGGCAGATCACCTCGCGCCTGCCCGAAGGGGTCTCGCCCGAACTTGGCCCCGATGCCACGGGCGTGGGCTGGATCTATCAATATGCGCTGATCGACCGGACCGGGGCGCATGATATTTCGCAATTGCGGTCCTTGCAGGATTGGTGGCTGAAATATGAATTGCAGACGATTGATGGCGTATCCGAGGTGGCCACAATCGGCGGCATGGTGCGGCAATATCAAGTGGTCATAGACCCTGATAAATTGCGCGCCTATGGGCTAACGCTGGCGCAGGTGCGCAGCGCCATTCAGGCGGCCAATCGCGAAACCGGCGGCTCTGTGGTTGAAATGGGCGAGGCCGAATATATGGTCCGCGCCACGGGCTATGTCTCGGGATTGGAGGATCTGGCGCGCGCGCCGCTGATGGTCAATGACCGAGGTGCTGCCTTGACCTTGGGCGATGTGGCG
Source organism: Rhodobacter aestuarii (assembly GCF_900156655.1). Lineage (GTDB taxonomy): Bacteria > Pseudomonadota > Alphaproteobacteria > Rhodobacterales > Rhodobacteraceae > Rhodobacter > Rhodobacter aestuarii. The sequence continues at coordinate 9,158 of NZ_FTOG01000021.1, forward strand.
GACCTGCGCATGGGCCCCGAAATGCGTCGCGGCGTGGGCGAGTTTGACGGGCTGGGCGATGCCACGGGGGGCGTTGTGATCATGCGCTGGGGCGGTAACGCGCTGGCCACGATCCGCGCGGTCGAGGCGCGGCTGGAGGAATTGCGCCCTTCGCTGCCCGAGGGCGTCGAGATCGTCACGACCTATGATCGGTCAGGCGTCATTGAACGGGCCATCGACAACCTGAAACATAAGCTGACCGAAGAATTCATCGTCGTCGTTCTGGTCTGCGGGGCGTTCCTTTTGCATATGCGCTCGTCGTTGGTGATCGTGCTGTCGCTGCCCTTGGGCATCGCGGCCGCACTTCTGATCATGCGCCTGCAAGGGGTGAACGCCAATATCATGTCGCTGGGCGGCATCGCCATCGCCATCGGTGCGATGGTCGATGCGGCCATTGTGATGATCGAGGCGATGCACAGACGGCTGGAGCATGAGAAACTCACGCCCGAGAACCGCTGGCGGATCGTGGCCGAGACCTGCGCCGAGGTCGGGCCTGCGCTGTTTTATTCGCTCGCGATCATTGCGGTCAGTTTCCTGCCCGTCTTTGTGCTGGAAAGCCAAGAGGGCCGGATGTTCAAGCCGCTGGCCTTCACCAAAACCTATGCGATGGCGGCAGCCTGCATTCTGTCGATCACGCTGGTTCCGGTGCTGATGGGGTGGTTCGTGCGCGGGCGCATCATCGCCGAGGATCGCAACCCGCTGAACCGGCTGTGCATCTGGGCCTATCGCCCGTTTCTGGATGCGGCGGTGGCCTGGCCTTGGGCAACATCGGGTCTGGCGATTGTGGTCATCGCCTCGATGTGGTGGCCAATGCAGCGCATCGGGACCGAGTTCATGCCGGAACTGAAAGAGGGGGACTTCCTCTATATGCCCTCGCTTTACCCCGGCGTCTCTATCGGCAAAGCGCGCGAGGTTTTGCAACAAACCGACCGTCTGATCCGTACCGTGCCGGAGGTGAAAACCGTGCATGGCAAACTGGGTCGCGCGGAAACCGCCACCGACCCCGCACCGCTGACGATGATCGAAACAACCATTCAGCTGAAGCCCGAGGATGACTGGCGTCCGGGCATGACGATGGAGAAGATCCGCGATGAATTGGACCGGATCGTGCAGGTGCCCGGCGTCACCAACGTCTGGATCCAGCCGATCAAGAACCGCATCGATATGCTGGCCACCGGCATCAAAACCCCTGTGGGCGTAAAAATCACCGGCGCGGATCTGTCGGTGATCGAAGGCATCGGGATCGAGATCGAGCGGATCGTCGCGGGGGTTCAGGGCACGGCCTCGGCCTACGCGGAACGCCCGGTCGGCGGGCGCTTTATCCAGATCGATGTGGATCGCGAGGCCGCCGCCCGCTATGGACTCTCGGTCGCGCAGGTCCAAGAGGTCGTGCAGACGGCCATCGGCGGCATGCAGGTTTCCGAAAGCGTCGAGGGCCTAGAGCGGTATCCGATCAACCTGCGTTACCCGCAGGATTGGCGGAATAGTCCCGAGGCCCTGCGCGATCTGCCGATGGTTACGCCATCGGGCGCGCATGTGCCGCTGGGATCGGTTGCGGCAATATCGATCGTCGACGGTCCGGGCATGATCCGCTCGGAAAATGCGCGCCGCACTGGCTTTGTGTTCATCGACATCGCCGGGCGCGATCTGGGCAGTTTCGTCTCCGAGGCCCGCGCCACGGTCGAGCGCGAGCTGACCCTGCCGCCGGGCTATTCCATCGCGTGGTCCGGTCAATATGAATATATCGAACGGGTGCGGGATCGTCTGACGCTTGTGGCGCCCGCGACCCTTTTGACCATCACGCTGATGCTGTTCATGGCCTTCCGCCGGATGACCGAGGTGGCGATCATTCTTGCCGCTTTGCCGGTGGCGTTGTCGGGCGGGGTCTGGCTGATCTGGTATCTGGGCTTTGATCTATCGGTCGCTGTGCTGGTGGGCTTTATCGCTTTGGCGGGTGTTGCGGTCGAAACCGCGATTGTGATGCTGCTGTATCTGAACCTGTCATGGGAGAAGCGCGTCGCGCGGGCTGGGGAACAGCGCATCAAACTCACCCAGAGCGATATCGAAGAGGCGGTGTTCGAGGGCGCGCTTTTGCGCGTGCGGCCTAAGGTGATGACGGTCGCCACGATCTTCGCCGGTCTGATCCCGATCATGTACGGCACCGCCACCGGGTCCGAGATCATGAGCCGCATCGCTGCCCCGATGATTGGCGGCATGGCAACCGCGACCTTTCTGACGTTGTTCGTCATCCCCGCACTCTTTGTGATCTGGAAACGGATCACATTGGCGCGGACCAATCACACCCTGGCCCAAAATCCCGTTCCCCCGAAGGCGGCCTCCGCCTTGGGTCACTGATCCACACGCATCTTATGGAGATCATCATGCGTAAAACCCTGCTCGCCACCGTTCTGACTGTCGCCTTCGCCCCTGCGGCCATGGCGCAGATGGACCACTCGAAAATGGATCATTCCGCGATGCCGATGGCCGCCGAAATGGTTCATGCCGAGGCCACGCTGAATGCCATCGGTGAGGACACGATCAACGTCAGCCATGGCCCGATTGCCGAAATCGGCTGGCCTGCGATGACAATGAATATGCCGATGATGGAAGGCGTGAAAGTTCCCGAAGGCATCGCCCCCGGTGACAAGATCATCATCATGCTGGGCCAAGGCGCTGACGGCATCTATGCCATCGGCGGGGTTTCTGCATCCGAGTAAGATACCCATGACGCACCCGCCTCCTTCTTGGTGCGCGGGTGCGGCTCTGTTTCCTAGTTTTTGAGAATATGTTCAGCAAAACGACGGTTAAAGACCTCACCCACGAAATGCTGCGTCGGAGTAAAAGTCGAGTAGGCTTTGCGCGACCCTGCTGCGGCTCATAATAAACAACGATCTCGGCCCACCCTGATAACGACTTTGGTTTTATTCAAGAAAACCGATTGTCATCGTAGCGACTTCCTTGGACCCGCCCACCCATTCGTTAGCCAGGGTTCCGCAGACTATGTCCGACTAAACGTCCGCTCGCGCTTGGGCGCGCGGTTGCCTTTTCATACGCAACGAATGGCCGGAATCCGCCGATGCCGTTGAAAAAGTCCGTGTTGCGCTGCGGCAAGTCTTTCGATTCACTCAAATATGAGGGGATGGGAGGATTTCGGGATGATGGG
>NZ_FTOG01000004.1 GCF_900156655.1 Rhodobacter aestuarii
AAGTGGCGGATGACGTCGGTGACGTCCTGATAGTTCCGCCCCAGCCTGTCGACCCAGCGCACCACCAGCACATCGCCCCGGTGTAACATGTCGAAAAGGCGCTTGCCCTCGGGGCGTTCCGCCAGCGGCACCGAGACACCGGAGACGCCGTGATCGACCACCACCTTGTCGAAGGTGAAGCCCGCGGCCTCGGCCTGGGCCAATTGGTTGCTGCTGTTCTGGTCCTCGGTGGAGACACGGGCGTAAAGAATGGTGCGGGACATGGTGGCCTCGGGCTGTACGGAAAGGTATTGACCGATAGAGGGCCTGTACGAAAGCCAAAGTCAACCCTTACGGACAGCCCTTTCGGGCATTTCTGAGATGTACGCTACGGTATAGCCTAGCGGTCACCTATGCGCTGGGCAGGGAGAGGCGCCCCAAAGGATGACCAAGCGGGGACGCTGACGAGCTGGGCGATGATCACGGCGACCGCCGCCGCCCTAGAGCAAGGCTTTGATCGCCTCGGCCAGGGTCACCCCACCCCTACCGGGGGACAGGCGCGAGCAGTAGATATCCATCTTGCTGTCACAGATTTTTGCGGCGGGATGTTTACCGAGTTGAACTACCCGCCATGCTGACTTTGCGCATCTATTTTGATAGTGTTCGTAGCGTGGCAAGGGGATGACATGTGAGCCAGATAGCATTCAGCGCCGAAACTGGTGCGTTGATCGAAGCATTTTCATTAACCGACGAGACGTGGGAAACGCTCCGTACAGCCCCCCTTGGAGCCTTATTGATGCCCCGTTCCCAATGGCCCGCGATACCCAAGACTTCGATCAAGGGATTGCGTTTCTTCGCTCATTACCCTGGCTACACAGGGGTAAAGCCAAAACCAGAAAGTTATGCCCACACCAGACTCAAGATCGATATTCTCAAGGCCGCACGAACACTAGGCTTCGACAGCCAAATTGAGGCAGCGGGACGCTCGCCTGACGGTGCGGAGTGGATAGCGGATGTTCTCGTCACGCTCCCAACTGGACAGAAAACAGCTTTTGAAGTGCAGCTATCGAGCCAGCACCTCGCCGACTTTCGCTTGAGAACTGAAAGGTATCGGCATTCGTCGGTGGCCTGCTGTTGGGTCGTCTCCGAGCATCCTGTTGCGAGCCGCCTAGCTAAGGCGCTCGCCTACGACAACATGGATTGGTATAAAAAGCATGGCGAGCTATTGTCCGAATCTGAGGAACTGATGGTTCTGGGCTTGCTTCTTGAAGATAAGGCTTCTTACCCAGCACAGCCGCTGCTGCGCTTGGGATACACACAAGAAGCGCGCAAATTGACAATTCAGGAGGCAGTGGAAGGGGTGCTTCGGGGACGACCACGCTGGGAGCAAGCTCAATGGAAGTGGTACTGACCTTCATTGCCTGCTGAATTTGTCGGCTTTAGATGCAAATAAAGCGCACTCAATCAATTCGAGAACGTATGCGGCAATTCACCGAGAGAGGGCGCGCCTGTCCACCCTGACATAGCCAATTTGGACACCCCACGGCGCTATACGCTCTCGCCTGTCGAAGCCTTGGTCACCCTGCCTACGGCATCCACGCGCAGACTAAGCGCCGCTTTCATCGCCCTATGGGCTACCTCAAGGCGCGCGGCTTCACCGCCATAGCGTTCCCCAACCGAGCTTGAAGCGTGCCCAAGGATGAGGTCTTGCACGACCTTCTCGGCCCCGGCGCGCCGCAGATCATCTTTCATGTTGTGTCGCAGCGAATGCAAAACGTGACGCGGGTTTCTGGTGACCTTGCGCAGGTGCTTCATGAGGTTCTGTGAGGCGGCATCCACGCCGCGTGGGCGCGCATAACGCTCAAAGACCATCTTACCTTGCGGGGCAACCGAACGGCGTCCGTAGCGGCTTCCAATGCATCGCCGACAAGCGGCACGACCCGGATAGACGCAGAGGTCTTCAAGCGCCGCTCTTCATGCCAAGCGACCCGAACAAAGGGCAGATCATCAGCAAGAACAATGTCTTCGACCCGAAGGCCGACGACCTCGGCGAGGCGGCATCCCGTCCCGACAAGCAGCCGCCATATCAAATCGGGTTCGTCGGTGAGTCTGCCATGCATCGCCGCAACAACCGACGCAGGCAGGGGGTCGCGCTTGTCGGCCTCGCTTTCGGGGGCTGCGCCTTGGCTTTTGCGAATCTCCAATCCCTCGAATGGATTGCTCACCTTGCCGCGAAGATCGAATTCCTTGATGCCGTAGCTGACGATAGCGGAAAGGATGTTCAGTTCCCGCCGCACCGACGCCGCCGAGAGAGTACCGCCACCCTGCTTTGGGCTGGCAAGCATATGGTCACGCACCTTGCGGGCGTCTTCTCGCTTTAGATCTTCGAGGGTGCAGGTCTCCGCCCGCTTGCCTAGGGCCTTGCGGACACGCGCAAAGACGCGCTCGACCCGTGCCGCCGCCTTTTGTTCATCGACACCCTCGCCGCCGTTGAGCTTCTCTTTGACGTAGAGCTTTCGGGCATCTTCGAGAGTGTGACCGGGCAACGGCGCGTCAGGCAAGACAACGGCGCGATACAGGCCAGCGTCTGCACCACTTTCAATCAGCGCATCGGCGAGAATCTCACGCCGTTCATCATCGTCTCGCGCACCAGAGACACCGCTCAGCAACTCCGCTGCCCGCCTCAGATGCGCCTCTGCGGCTTCCCTCGGGGTCTTCGCCCCAGCAACACCGCCCGTTTTCGCCGAAGCAACCAGACGATTGAATTCCCCCATGATACGCGCATGTTCGCGAGCAATGGCGCTAGGGCTTGCGGCGGAGAACACGCGCTTGAACTCGGCCTGACCAAGGACGGCTTTGGCCGATTCTGGAATGCGTCGGCGGAATTCATATCGCCCCGGCGCAAGCTCGCTGATGTACTTCAAAGACAAAAACAACCCCATAGGTGTGTACCTTCCGTGGACCCTAATGTGGACCTTGAAGGACAGCAACCTTATGAAGTTGTTTGCATATTTACCCTTGGTAGGGGGTAAATGGTGCCCAGAAGAGGACTCGAACCTCCACGCCTTGCGGCACACGGACCTGAACCGTGCGCGTCTACCAATTCCGCCACCTGGGCAGGTGTCTGGGGGGCGATGTATCCGTAGCTGCGGGGGCTGTCAACGGGGGGTGAAAGAAATAATTCAACCAGATGACTCAACCGCCTTCTGACTTGTTTGGAGAGGGGGTTGCGGCTAAATCTGGATACAACGGTATGCAATCAAGGGGCCGAGGCGATGTCCAAGCTTGTCACGATCTATGGCGGTTCGGGGTTCGTGGGGCGCTATATCGCCCGGCGGATGGCAAAAGAGGGCTGGCGCGTGCGCGTGGCGGTGCGCCGCCCGAACGAGGCGCTTTTCGTCAAACCCTATGGCGCGGTTGGCCAAGTCGAGCCCTTCTTTTGCAATGTGCGTGACAGCGCCTCGGTGCGCGCGGCGATGCAAGGCGCGGATGCGGTGGTGAACTGCGTTGGCATTTTGGTCAACGAGGGGCGCAACACCTTCTCGGCGGTGCAAGCCGAAGGGGCCGAGCGCATTGCCACGATCGCGGCGGAAATGGGCGTTGAGCGGCTGGTGCAGATCTCGGCCATTGGCGCCGATACCGACTCAGACAGCAAATATTCCCGCACCAAGGGCTGGGGCGAACAGGCGGTGCTGAAAGCCTTCCCGACTGCGCTGATCTTGCGGCCTTCGGTGATTTTCGGGCCGGAGGATGATTTCTTCAACCGCTTTGCGGCGATGACCAAGCTGGGCCCGGTGCTGCCGATCACCGCCGGCGAGACGAAATTCCAACCCGTTTATGTGGACGACGTGGCGAAAGCCGCGGTGATGGGCGTGCTCGGGCAAGCCCAAGGCACTTATGAACTGGGTGGCCCGGATGTGGAAACCTTTGAAAAGCTGATGAAGCGGATGCTCGCCGTGGTTGGGCGCAAGAACCTGATCATCAGCCTGCCCGGCGCGGTCTCGAAAGCGGTCGCAACGGCGGGCGACACGGTGCAATGGCTCACCGGCGGGTTGATCACCAACCGCATCCTGACCACGGATCAACTCAAGAACCTTTATCGCAATAATGTTGTGAGCAAGAACGCCAAGAGCTTTGCGGATCTGGGCATCACGCCAACGCCGATGGGCGCGGTGCTGCCGGACTACTTGTGGCGCTTCCGCCCGCATGGGCAATATGAAGCGATCCAAGCCTCGGCCAAAAACCTGCGCAAGCATAGCTAAGCCATGTCATATTGGGCCGACGTCGTTCTGGGTGTGATCGAAGGGATCACGGAATTTCTTCCGATCTCTTCCACTGGGCACTTGCTTTTGGCCGAGAACTGGCTCGGCGCGCGGTCCGATACCTATAACATCGCGATTCAGGCGGGCGCGATCCTTGCCGTGACGCTGATTTATTGGCGCCGGATCGTTGGGCTTTTTACCGGGCTCGGCGATGCCGAGAACCGCGATTACATGATCAAGCTTGGCGTCGCCTTTGGCATCACCGCCGTGCTGGGCCTCGTGGTCAAAAAACTTGGCTTTGAACTGCCCGAAACCGTGATGCCGGTGGCGATCGCGCTGGTGCTGGGCGGGGTCTGGATGATCGTGGCCGAGCGTTTGGCGGAACGCAAAGCCGATTGCGCTGTCATCACCATGAAGGTCGCGATTGCGGTTGGCGTGGCGCAGATAATCGCCGGGGTGTTTCCGGGCACGTCACGCTCTGCCTCGACGATCTTCATTGCCATGCTCTTGGGCACCACAAACCGTGCGGCAGCGACTGAGTTTGCGTTCTTGGTGGGCATCCCCACGATGTATGCGGCCACCGCCTATGAACTGCTCAAACAATTGGGCGGCGAGTCCGCACATGAAGACTGGACCGCACTCGGGATCGCCTTCGCGGTTTCCACGGTCACAGCCTTCGTCGCGGTGAAATGGCTCTTGGGCTACATTCGGACGCATCGATTCACGATCTTCGCGTGGTATCGTATCGTCTTCGGGGGGGCGCTGCTGGCCTTGGTGGCCGCAGGCGTCGTTCATTGACCGCGAATCACTCCTAAAATCTGGGGAAAATCGCGAATAGGTAAGCATTGCTTCCTTATTTTTCCGGGTTTTCGGCTCATTGCCGCAGGTCGCACTGCCATTTTCCCACATTTAGGTCACACATGCTGACTTTCAATTTGATTGATCCAGGTGTAAGAGGGCGAACCCGGATGTACCCCAATGGGAGGTGGAACCATGGCAAAGCAACGCATGCTGAAATTCGTCGGCACGGCGAAAGAGACGCCCGAGAAGCGCGATGCCGCCGTGCGTTCGCACGACTTCGATGAGATCTACCGCGAATTCGCGGATCAAAAGGCCACCGAACAGGCGAGCCGCTGCAGCCAATGCGGCGTGCCCTATTGCCATTCGAACTGCCCGCTGCACAACAACATCCCCGACTGGCTGCGCCTGACCGCCGAGGGCCGCTTGGCCGAGGCTTATGAGGTCAGCCAAGCCACCAACACCTTCCCGGAAATCTGCGGCCGCATCTGCCCGCAAGACCGTCTGTGCGAAGGCAATTGCGTGATCGAACAATCCGGCCATGGCACGGTGACGATCGGCGCGATCGAGAAATACATCACCGATACCGCTTGGGATCGTGGTTGGGTCAAGCCGATCAAACCGGCGATCGACCGCACGGAATCGGTTGGCATCATCGGCGGCGGCCCGGGTGGCCTTGCAGCCGCTGATGTGCTTCGCCGCGCCGGTGTGCAAGTGACCGTTTACGACCGCAATGACCGCGCGGGCGGGCTGCTGACCTACGGCATCCCGGGCTTCAAACTGGAAAAAGACGTGGTGATGAACCGCGTGAAACAGCTCGAAGACGGCGGCGTGGAATTTGTGCTGAGCTGCAATGTCGGCACCGACATTTCCTTTGATGCGATCCGCGGCAAACATGATGCGGTGCTGATCGCGACCGGCGTTTACAAAACCCGCGCGCTGACCGATCCGGGCTGCGACGCCAAAGGGATCGTGCGCGCGATTGATTACCTGACCGCCTCGAACCGCAAAAGCTTTGGCGACGAAGTCGCCGAGTTTGAAGACGGCACGCTCAACGCCGAAGGCAAACGGGTGCTGGTGATCGGTGGCGGCGATACGGCGATGGACTGCGTGCGCACGGCCATTCGCCAAGGTGCCACCTCGGTGAAATGTCTCTACCGTCGTGACCGCGCGAACATGCCGGGCAGCCAACGCGAAGTGACCAATGCCGAGGAAGAAGGCGCCGAATTCGTTTGGCTTTCTGCGCCCAAGGGCTTCTCTGGCAACCCGGTGTCTTCGGTCACAGTGCAGAAAATGCGTCTTGGCGCGCCTGATGCCTCGGGCCGTCAAAGCCCCGAACCGATCGAGGGCGGCATTTACGAGGAAGAAGCCGATCTGGTGATCACCGCGCTTGGCTTTGAACCCGAAAACCTGCCCGAGCAATGGGGCACCGAAGAGCTTGAAACGACCCGTTGGGGCACGATCAAAGCGGGCTTTGGCACCCATGCGACCAGCCTGCCCGGCGTTTACGCAGTCGGCGATATCGTGCGCGGTGCCTCGCTCGTGGTTTGGGCGATCCGCGATGGCCGCGAAGCGGGCGAGCAGATCATCCGTTTCCTTGATGGCGCAGAGCGCGTCGCGGCGGAATGATCACAGCCGGTGCGCCACAAGCGCCCGGGCAATATTTCACAAGGGGTAGAGCCATGCTGCGGCATTGGACCATTCTGGCAGGGATCGGGGCGCTTTTCGCGGCCCCGGTTGCACATGCCGGAACGGTGTTCACCCCGCCCTCGGGCTGTACGCTCAATATGACGGTGCAGATGCGCTCGTGTCAGGTGGCAAACTATTACACCTGTGCGGGCGATCCTGCTGGCGATCAGTGGATTTCCTTTGCCGATGGCGAGGGGGAATATTTCCTCAGCCATATCGACGCGGAAACCCGCTGGGTGGAAAGCGTCTCGCTTTACTCGGGCGAGTTGGAACTGCTTGATGCGGAAGGCTCTGCCGACAACGCCTCTTTCTCGGCGCTGCTGTCCGAGGGGCGAGACGAGTATGATTTCGTCACCCGCTCCAACACTGGCGAAGCGCAACGTTTCATTGGACTTGATGAACTGACCGGGGAAGCCACCAACGTTGATGGCGTTCCGCTCGAATATTGCCGCTTTGAAATGCGGATCGAAGATGATCAGGGCAATTACCAAGCCACCCGTAAGGGCATGCAGCTGATCAGCCGCAAAATGCGCGTCTTCTTCGGGGCCACCGAAGATTATCAAAACAGCTATGGCGACCGCTCGTCCAGCAATGACACACCGGTCAGTTTTGCCTTCCCCGGCGAGGCTGGATTTGCCGCCGCCACCCCCGAATATGATTGCGACATGATGCTAACCGATCTGTCGCCCCTGCTTGACCATCCCTCGAAGGAGGTAGTGAGATGATGAACTACGATGAAGCCTGGGTTGCCGCTGAGGAAGCCAAGCGCAAGTGGATGGACGAGCATTCGCTTTACAAAAGCGAAGACGAACATTCCTCTTGCGGCGTCGGCCTTGTGGTGGCGCTGGATGGCAAAGCGAGCCGTAAGGTTGTGGCCTCGGGCATTGATGCGCTGAAAGCGATCTGGCACCGCGGCGCCGTGGATGCCGATGGCAAAACCGGCGACGGCGCGGGCATCCATGTGCAAATCCCGGCCCCCTATTTCTACGACCAAATCCGCCGCACCGGCCATGAGCCGGACCGCGAAAAGCTGGTCGCCGTTGGCCAAGTCTTCCTGCCGCGCACCGATTTTGGCGCGCAAGAAGCCTGCCGCACGATCGTCGAAACCGAAGTGCTGCGCATGGGCCATTATATCTATGGCTGGCGCCACGTTCCGGTGAACACCTCGGTGCTGGGCGAGAAGGCCAATGCCACCCGCCCGGAAATCGAGCAAATCCTGATCCGCTGCGAAAAAGACATCGACGACGAGCAGTTTGAACGCGAACTCTACATCATCCGCCGTCGGATCGAGAAAGCCGCCGTCACCGCGCAGATCAACGGGCTTTATATCTGCTCGCTGTCGTGCCGCTCGATCATCTACAAAGGCATGATGCTCGCCGAGCAAGTGGCCGAATTCTACCCCGATCTGAAAGACGAGCGCTTCACCTCGGCTTTCGCGATCTATCACCAGCGCTATTCGACCAACACCTTCCCGCAATGGTGGCTGGCGCAGCCCTTCCGCATGTTGGCCCACAACGGTGAGATCAACACGATCAAGGGCAACATCAATTGGATGAAAAGCCACGAGATCCGCATGGCCTCCAATGCCTTTGGCGATGCCGCCGAAGACATCAAGCCGATCATCCCGGCGGGGGCCTCGGACTCGGGCGCCTTCGACGCGGTCTTTGAACTGATGGTGCGCTCGGGCCGTTCGGCGCCGATGACAAAAACCATGTTGGTGCCGGAAGCGTGGTCGAAGTCGGCCTCCGACATGCCGCAAGCGTGGCAAGACATGTATGCCTATTGCAACGCGGTGATGGAGCCGTGGGACGGCCCCGCCGCGCTGGCGATGACCGATGGCCGCTGGGTCTGCGGTGGCCTTGACCGCAACGGCCTGCGCCCGATGCGCTATGTGGTGACGGGCGACGGCATGCTGATTGCCGGGTCTGAGGCGGGCATGGTGCCGGTTGACGAAATGACCGTGCGGGAAAAAGGGGCGCTTGGCCCGGGCCAAATGATCGCCGTCGATATGCGCGAAGGCAAACTCTACCACGACCGCGATATCAAAGACCGTCTCGCCAACAGCCAACCCTTCGGCGAATGGGTCGGCAAAGTGGTGGAACTGAACGCGATCTTGCGCGACGTGCCGGAAAAAGCGCTGCACACTGGCGCGGACCTGCGCAAACGCCAGATTGCGGCGGGCTACTCGGTTGAGGAGTTGGAAAATATCCTTTCGCCGATGGCGGAAGACGGCAAAGAAGCCGTGGCCTCGATGGGCGATGACACGCCGCCCGCAGTGCTTTCGAAGCAATACCGCCCGCTGAGCCATTTCTTCCGGCAGAACTTCAGCCAGGTCACCAACCCGCCGATCGACAGCTTGCGCGAAAGCCGCGTGATGTCGCTCAAAACGCGCTTTGGCAACCTCAAGAACGTGTTGGAAGAAAACGCGACCCAGACGGAAATCTGGAGCCTTGAAAGCCCCTTCGTCGCCAATGCCGAATTCGGCGAGATGATGAAAGCTTTTGGCACCACGGTGACGGCGATTGACTGCACCTTTGCGGCAGGCGCGGGCCAAGATGCCCTGCGCGCCGGGTTGGAGCGTATCCGCGCCGAGGCCGAAGATGCCGTGCGCTCGGGCGCGTCGCACCTAGTGCTGACCGACGAGCACCAAGGCACCGATAAAGTCGCGATGCCGATGATCTTGGCGACCTCGGCGGTGCATTCGTGGCTGACGAAAAAGGGCCTGCGCACCTTCACCTCGATCAACATCCGCTCGGCCGAATGCGTTGATAGCCACTACTTCGCCGTGCTGATCGGTGCGGGCGCCACGACGGTGAACGCCTATCTGGCGCAAGACAGCATTGCCGACCGGATCGAGCGTGGCCTGCTGGATGGCTCGCTGGAAGACAACCTGCGCCGCTATCGCGATGCGATTGACGCGGGCCTTCTGAAGATCATGTCGAAGATGGGGATCTCGATCATCTCGTCCTATCGCGGTGGTCTGAACTTTGAAGCGGTGGGCCTGTCGCGTGCGATGGTGGCCGAATACTTCCCCGGCATGCAAAGCCGCATTTCGGGCATGGGCCTTTACGGCATTCAGCGGAAACTTGAAGAAGTCCACGCCAAAGGCTGGCTTGGCGGCCAAGACGTTCTGCCGATTGGCGGCTTCTACAAAGCCCGCAAAACCGGCGAGACGCACGCTTGGGGCGCGCAGTCGATGCATATGCTGCAAGCGGCCTGTGACCGCTCCAGCTATGATATGTGGAAGCAATATTCCGCGATGATGCGGGCAAACCCGCCGATCCACATTCGTGACATGCTCGACATCAAGCCTTTGGGCAAACCGGTGCCGATCGAAGAAGTGGAAAGCATCACCGCGATCCGCAAACGCTTCGTCACCCCCGGCATGTCGCTGGGTGCGCTGTCGCCCGAAGCGCACAAGCTGCTCAACGTCGCGATGAACCGCATCGGTGCGAAATCTGACAGCGGCGAAGGCGGCGAAGATCCGGCGCATTTCGTGCCCGAACCGAACGGGGACAACCCCTCGGCGAAGGTGAAACAGGTGGCTTCGGGGCGCTTTGGCGTGACCGCCGAATACCTCAACGCCTGTGAAGAGCTGGAGATTAAGGTCGCCCAAGGTGCGAAACCCGGTGAGGGTGGCCAGCTTCCGGGCATGAAAGTGACGGAACTCATCGCACGTCTGCGGCACTCGACCAAAGGCGTGACGCTGATCTCGCCGCCGCCGCACCACGATATTTACTCGATCGAAGACCTCGCGCAGCTGATCTACGACCTCAAGCAGATCAACCCGCGCGCCAAGGTGACGGTGAAGCTCGTGGCCTCCTCGGGCGTTGGCACGATTGCCGCCGGTGTGGCGAAGGCGAAAGCCGATATCATCCTGATCTCGGGCCACAATGGTGGTACCGGGGCCTCGCCCGCGACTTCGGTGAAATATGCCGGTCTGCCGTGGGAGATGGGCCTGACCGAGGCGCATCAGGTGCTGGCGATGAACAACCTGCGCGAGCGGGTGACGCTGCGCACCGATGGTGGCCTGCGCACGGGGCGTGACATTGTCATGGCCGCGATGATGGGTGCTGAGGAATACGGCATCGGCACCGCGGCGCTGATCGCGATGGGCTGCATCATGGTGCGTCAGTGCCAGTCGAACACCTGCCCGGTGGGCGTGTGTACGCAAGACCCGAAACTGCGCGCCAAATTCACCGGCACCGCAGATAAGGTCGTGAACCTGATCACCTTCTATGCGCAAGAAGTGCGCGAGATCATGGCCTCGATCGGGGCGCGCTCGCTCGATGAAATCATCGGCCGGGCCGACCTGCTCACCCAAGTCTCGCGTGGCTCGGCCCACTTGGACGACCTTGACCTGAACCCGCTGCTGATCACCGTTGATGGCTGGGACAAAATCGTCTACGACCGCTCCAAACCGCGCAACTACGTGCCCGATACGCTGGATGCGGAAATCATCAAAGATGGTCACCGCTTCTTCGAAGACGGCGAAAAGATGCAGCTCAGCTACGCGGTGCGCAACACGCTGCGCACCATCGGCACGCGCGCCTCGAGCCACATCGTCAAAAACTTCGGGATGCGCAACGCGCTGCAGCCCGACCATCTGACGGTGAAGCTGACGGGGTCTTGCGGGCAATCGCTGGGCGCGTTCGCGGCTCCGGGTCTGAAGATCGAAGTCTCGGGCGATGCCAACGACTATGTGGGCAAGGGCCTCTCGGGCGGCACCATCGTGGTGCGCCCGCCGATGGCCAGCCCGCTGGTTGCGGCCGAGAACACGATTGTCGGGAACACCGTGCTTTATGGCGCCACGGATGGCTTCTTGTTTGCGGCGGGCCGCGCGGGCGAACGTTTCGCGGTGCGGAACTCGGGTGCCAAGGTTGTGGTCGAAGGCTGCGGCTCGAACGGTTGTGAATATATGACCGGCGGCGTTGCGGTGATCTTGGGCAGCATCGGCGCCAACTTTGGCGCCGGGATGACCGGGGGCATGGCTTATCTTTACGACCCCGACAGCGTGGCCGAAGATTACATGAACCTCGAAAGCCTAGTGACCTGCGCCGTGACCCATCCGCATTGGGAAGCTCAACTCAAAGGCCTGATCGAGCGGCATGTGAAAGAAACCGGCTCGGCCAAAGGCCTGGCGCTGCTGACCGATTGGGAGACCGAGAAGAAGAACTTCTTGCAGGTCTGCCCGAAAGAAATGCTGATGCACCTGCCCTTCCCGCTGTCGGATGAGCCGAAAGCGGTTCCGGCCGAGTAAGGCCCGCAAAGTATGATGAGGGGCGGTGCTGCAAAGCGCCGCCCTTTTGTTTTGCCCCGTGGCCAAGGCGCGCGGGGGCCGGGCAAAAGCTTGACCAGCCCGCGCCCGGCATGGCTTATGGCGGCATGGGGCGAAGCAAGAAAAAATCACCACAGAAAAAGACCAGCATCGGCTTGCGCAGCAAGATCACCGGGCTGTGGCGGCTTGCAATTGGCTGGGCCGTGCGGCTCGCCTTCGGGATCTTGGCGGCCTATCTGGCCCTGATCGTCGTCTATGACTTTCTGAACCCGCCCACGACCTACACGATGTGGAGCGAAAGCCGCCGCCTTGGCGGTGTTGACCAAGAATGGACCGATGCAGAAGACATCGCCCCGGTGATGCTGCGGTCTGTGGTGGCTGCGGAAGATGCCAATTTCTGCAACCACTGGGGCTTTGACATGGGGGCGATCCGGCAAGCGATCGACTCAGGGGCCAACCGCGGCGCCTCGACACTGTCGCAGCAGGTGGTGAAGAACGTTTTCCTGTGGCAGGGCCGCAGTTGGGCACGCAAAGCGATGGAAGCACTGCTCACCCCGGCGGTAGAAGCG
Organism: Rhodobacter aestuarii; assembly: GCF_900156655.1. Classification (GTDB taxonomy): domain Bacteria; phylum Pseudomonadota; class Alphaproteobacteria; order Rhodobacterales; family Rhodobacteraceae; genus Rhodobacter; species Rhodobacter aestuarii. The sequence continues at coordinate 12,576 of NZ_FTOG01000004.1, forward strand.
ATCTGGACCAAGCGGCGGATCTTGGAAATCTATCTAAATGTCGCTGAATTTGGCGAGGGCGTGTTTGGCGTGAATGCTGCCGCTTTCCATTACTTCCGCACCACACCAGACAAGCTGACACCGCGCCAAGCGGCACTGCTCGCGGCAATTTTGCCTGATCCCAAAGGACGTTCTGCGGCAAAACCCTCGCGCTTTGTCTCCAACCGCGCCACAGCCATTGCAGATGGCGCTGCCACGATCCGTGCCGATGGGCGGGCCGCTTGCTTCAGCAAGTGAATGCACGCATGGTGAACAAAGTATTTCCTAATAAATTCTAAGGATTATCTGGATTGTCGCAGGCATGAGCCGGGTGCAGTCTCTTCTTCCGTGGCCGCCTTCGGCCATCTTGATCGGAAGGAAAGACGGCAGTGTGGCGCCCGTTTGACGCCAGCGAATGCCTCCGCGCCCTTGTTTGACCTCGCGTCTGACTTTGGGCGCTGTTTGGCGTGACCGTCTCCTTCCTGTTCTGAGTGGGGGATCGCTTTATGTGCGACATGTGCCAAATGATTGAACGGGATTCGGAAGCTTGCGCTTTTGAAACCACCACGGTGCAGGCTGCACTCGCCGAGACGACCGATGCCGCCGCGGGCACAGCCACCAGCTATACGATCCAAGTGGGCGATAGCTTTTCCGGGGCGATTTCTAGCGCGGGCGATCAGGACGCGGTGCGGCTTTGGATGGATGCAGGTGCGAGCTATCAGATCACACTGACAGGCGGCACCTTGGCCGATCCCTTCGTTTCCTTGCTCAACAGCGATGGGCAGACGCTCGCCTATGACGATGATGATGGCGATGGCGCGGTGATCACCCATACCGCGACCTCCAGCGGCTATTACTACATTCAGGCACAAGATGCCTTTGACATGCTCACTGGCAGCTACACGCTGAACGTGGTGCAGACCGCCGCGCCCAGCTTGCCCGCCGATGGCAGCCTAGATGAGATGGCCGATTATCTTGTGAACGGCTATTGGAGCGACCTTGGCAGTTCTGCCCGCTCCTTTGATACCAGCGGCTCCAATGTCATCACCTATGATCTGCAAGGCTTGAGCGCCGAGGGGCAACAGCTTGCGCTTTGGGCGATGGCCGCTTGGGAGGCCGTGGCAGATGTGCAGTTCAGCGCTGCCACTGGCACTGCGGATATTGTCTTTGACGATAGCCAATCGGGGGCCTTCACCTCTCTCACCACGTCGGGCAGCGATATTGTGCAATCGGTGGTGAATATCTCGTCGGCTTGGCTCACAAGCTATGGCACCACGCTCGATAGCTATAGCTTCCAAACCTATGTGCACGAACTGGGCCACGCGTTGGGCCTTGGCCATATGGGCAATTACGACGGCACCGCCAGCTTCCCCAATGACGCCACCTTCGGCAATGATAGCTGGCAGCTATCGGTCATGTCCTATTTCAGCCAGACAGATAACTACACGACCTCGGCTTCCTATGCCGGGGTGGTCAGCGCGATGCTGGCTGATGTCATTGCAATCCAATCGATCTATGGCGCCTCGACACTGTTTGCAGGCGATACCTATTATGGTGCGGGCGCAAGCTCGGCAGGGTATCTCAGCCCGCTTTTTGACGCGCTGGTGCCGGGCACGAGCAGCGATCTTTATGGGGGCAACCCCGTCGCGCTGACGATTTATGACGGCGGTGGTCTTGATACGATTGATGTCTCTTACTCGACCGCAGATCAGGTGCTGAGCCTGCTGGCCGAAAGCTTCTCGAATATCGCAGGGCTTGTCGGCAATCTGGCGATCGCGCGCGACACGGTGATTGAAGATGGCATCACCGGCGAGGGCAACGATTTCATCATCGGCAATGCCGCTGCGAACCGTTTGGCCGGTAATGGCGGCGATGACACGCTCGATGGCGGTGACGGCGATGACACGCTAGCGGGCGGTGCCGGGGCAGACCTGCTTTTGGGCGGCGCAGGCAATGACTTCTACATGGTGGATAACGCTGCCGACGTGGTTTTGGAAACCGTCAGCACCGTCGATCTAAGTGATGCGGGTGGCAATGATACGATCTTCAGCAGTGTCAGCTTCTCGCTTGCTGCGAGCGTCGGCACCGGTTTTGTGGAAGACCTGACCTTGACCGGAAGCGCCGTTGACGGGCGAGGCAATGCGCTTGCCAACACGATTACTGGCAATAGCTTGGCCAACCGGCTGGATGGCGGGCTTGGCAATGATACCCTGCGTGGCGAAGGCGGCAATGATGCGCTTTGGGGCCAAGACGGGGATGATCGCCTAGAGGCCGGAGACGGTGACGATTTTCTGGCGGGCGAAACTGGGGCCGACGAGCTTTTTGGCGGACTTGGCAACGATTCCCTGTTTGGCGGCTCCGAAAATGACACGCTCCGCGGTGAAGACGGCAATGACACGCTTTGGGGCGAAGACGGCGACGACCGGCTGGAAGCGGGCGATGGCGCCGATTTCCTGTTCGGCGGCGTGGGCAATGATGTGCTCTTTGGGGCCACGGGCAATGACACGCTGTCCGGCGAGGATGGCGATGATTTCCTTGCTGGCGAAGCGGGGGATGATGATCTGTTCGGCGGGCTTGGCAATGACCTGATGTTGGGCGGCACCGAAAACGACACGATCCGTGGCGATGCAGGCAATGATACGCTTTGGGGCGAGGACGGCGACGACCGGCTTGAAGCGGGCGATGGCGCTGACTTCTTGGGTGGTGGCGCGGGCAATGACCAGCTTTTTGCCTCGACCGGCAACGACACATTGCGTGGTGAGGATGGCGATGACTTCCTCGCAGGGGAAGCCGGGGATGATGATCTTTACGGCGGGCTCGGCAATGACCTGCTGCTAGGCGGCTCCGAAAGTGACACCCTGCGCGGCGACGACGGCAACGACACGCTCTGGGGCGAGACGGGCGATGATCGCCTGGAATCGGGCGATGGCGCCGATTTCCTGTTCGGCGGGCTCGGCAATGACCAGCTTTTTGGTGCCAGCGGCAATGATGTGATGTTTGGCGGCGAAGGCGGCGACTTCATCGCCGGGGAAGCCGGGGATGATGACATCTACGGCGGCGCGGATAATGACATGCTCTTGGGCGGCACCGAGAATGACACGATCCGCGGCGAAGATGGCAATGATACGCTTTGGGGCGAGGCGGGGGATGACCGGCTGGAAGCGGGCGACGGCGCCGATGTCCTTGATGGCGGCGCGGGCAATGACCAGCTTTTTGCAGCCACCGGCGATGACACGCTTTATGGCGGGGATGGCGGAGATTTCATGGCCGGCGAAGCAGGCGACGACCTGATGTATGGTGGGGCCGATAATGATCTGCTTTTGGCCGGCGCAGATAATGACACGCTCGTTGGTGGGGCGGGCAATGATACGCTCTATGGTGAAAGCGGGGCGGATCACTTTGTCTTTGCCACCGGTGATGGTGCGGATGTGATTGCCGATTTCTTGGCAGCAGCGGGCGATCTTATTGATCTGACAGGGCTTTCCGCTGTGACAGACTTCACCGATCTGATGAGCTATGCCAGCACAATTTCGGGGTCAACACTCCTCGACTTCGGCGCGGGCGATAGCCTCACCCTCAATGGCTACACCGCCCCGGACCTAGAAGCGGGTTGGTTCCTGTTTGCCTAAACCGCAAAAGTGTTGCGCGTTCCGCTTGAGCGGCGCGCGCGGCACTTGGCCGATTTTCATCTTCGCAGCGGAAGGGTGAGGCAAATCCTTCACCTGCGGAGAGTCACATGGCCGATCAAACCCCACTGCTGGGGCTGCCTCACATCCTGCCCTCACAAGCGCAAAAGCACGTCACCCATAACGAGGCGCTGATCTTGTTGGATGCGGTGGTGCAGCTTGCCGTTCTGAACCGGAACCAGAACACCCCACCCGCAACACCCGCTCCGGGGGACCGCTACATCATCGGATCGGCCCCCACCGCTGCTTGGGCGGGGCATGCGCATGCGGTGGCGCTTTATACCGAGAATGGCTGGATCTTTGCCACGCCGCAGCCGGGGTGGTCTGCCCGCGATCTGTCAGACGCGGCGCTCGTGGTCTTTGATGGCAGCCATTGGGCGCCACCCGCACAAAGCTTCGACAATCTGGCCGGCGTTGGGATCAACGCCAGCGCCGATACAACGAACCGTTTGACCCTCTTTGCTCAGGCCAGCCTTTTCAGCCACGATGGCGCAGGCCATCAGATGAAAATCAACAAAGCCCTTCCGAGCGATACCGCCAGCCTGCTGTTTCAAACCTCATGGAGTGGTCGGGCCGAAATGGGCACCACAGGCAGCGATGATTTTGCCATCAAGGTGAGTGCGGATGGGAGCGGGTGGACCACCGCTTTGAGCCTTGCGGCCGCCACGGGGCTGGCGAGCGGCGCGGCAATCCAACAATCCCCCAGCGACACAACGCCGGGGCGGCTGATGCGGGCCGATTATGGCTATGGCCCCGGCAACCTTCTGGGCCCCGTGTCGCAAAACGGTGGCCTGCCCGATGGCGCAGTTTTGGAACGCGGCACCACCGCCGATGGCGATTACCTGCGGCTTGCCGATGGCACACAGTTTTGCTTTGCCACCCGGGCGCTGGGCACTATTACCGCGAGCGGCACCGGCACTTGGGATGATCCCTTTCGCAGCGCGGAAGGCAGTTGGAGCTTTCCCGCCCCCTTCATCGCACCGCCGGTCGTGACCGCCCGCGCCGTTGCCCCGCCGGGCAACAGCCTAGCAAGACGCCGCGCATTCGCGACGGTGGGCGATGTCTCGAACTCAGCCGCATCTGGTGTGCAAGTGATCCGGCAAGGCGCAGATCCCACCGCCGATGCGTTTTCCATCGATCTGCTGGCGGTCGGGCACTGGGTTTAAACTAAAGCCGCTGCATCAAAGCGCCCGCATAAAGCGATAGCTGGCCGCGCACCCCCTGCCGATAGAGGCCCGCGCGGCGGATCGCAGCCAAACTTTGCAAGGGTGGGGCTCGGCGCGCGGCGTCAAAGCTGTTCAAAAGTGCGCGGTTTTCAGGGGTGAGCCGCGGTTCAATCTGGCGTAGCGCCATAACATTGCAGGCACACCACGCGGAAAACCGGCCCGATGCAAGGGCACGCGCGCGCATCATCGTCGCGCGCCAACCACGGTTCGCACCAATCTCATTGCCCGCATGCTGGCGGTAAAGCATATGTGGCACTTCATCAAACAGCACCACACCGCCGATCCCGGTGATCACCTGATAGATCCACCAATCGTGCACAACAATCTCGCCGGTGACCTGCGCCGCCGCGCGTAAAGCCTCGGCCCCGGCGCGGTTGAGCACCATCGTATTGCCGCCGCCAATATTTTGCACCAAAGCATGGGCAAAACTCGGCCCACGCGGCGCACCACGTGACAGGCGGCGCCGATTCAAATCGCCGTATACCTCCCAAGTCCGGCCGCAATAAAGCGCGGGCGTCTCGGCGGGGATTTGCAGCAAAGCCGTCACCGCGGCTTCAAGCTTCCCCTCAAGCCAGATGTCATCTTGATCGGAGATCGAGAGAAAATCGCCCTCGACCGGAAGCCGCAGCAGCGACAGAAAGTTCTGTGCGGCGCCGCGTTTTGGCCCGTCGCGCAGCGCGACTTCGATCTCGGGATGGGCCTTGGCCCAATCGTGCACCAGATCGCGCGTCTGATCACGGGAACCATCATCGCTGACCACCAACCGCGCGGGGCGCAGGCTTTGCGCAGCAAAGCTTTGCAGCTGCATCGGCAGCATCTCGGCCCCGTTATAGGTCGCCATGACAATCGTGACCGAGGCGCGTTCCATTGCCTTACCCCTCAAGCACCTTCAGCAGGTAATCGCCGTAATCGTTCTTGCCAAAGAGCTTGGCGCGGGCGCGCAGCGCATCCGCATCAATCCAGCCAAGTTCATAGGCAATCTCATCCGGGCTGCCGATTTGCGTGCCTTGGCGTTGCGAAAGAGTGCGGACGAAGTTCCCCGCATCAAGCAAGCTGGCATGGGTGCCGGTATCAAGCCAAGCATAGCCGCGGCCCATCTGGCCAACCTTCAACTTCCCTTCGGCCAGATACATCTCAAGCAAAGAGACGATCTCCAACTCACCGCGCGCAGAAGGCGTGACTTTGCGAGCGCGCTCAGGGGCTGTGCCATCTAGGAAGTAAAGCCCCGTCACCGCGTAATTCGAGGGCGGGACGGTCGGCTTTTCAATGATCGCACTGACTTTGCCGACTTCGTCAAAATCGACCACGCCATAGCGCTCCGGGTCGGCCACGCGATAGCCAAAGACGGTTCCGCCTTCGGTTTGCGCATCCGCCTCGGCCAGAAGTTTCGGCAGGCCGTGGCCAAAAAAGATGTTGTCGCCCAAAACCATCGCCGAAGGCGCGCCAGCCAAAAACTCCTCTGCCAGCAGATAGGCCTGTGCCAGCCCATCGGGCGAGGGCTGCGCGATATAAGTCAGGCTCAGCCCCCATTGGCTGCCATCGCCCAAGGTGCGCTTGAACTGGTCTTGATCAACCGGCGTGGTGATCACTGCAATCTCGCGGATACCCGAGAGCATCAGCGCCGAAAGCGGATAATAGACCATCGGCTTGTCATAGATCGGCAGTAGCTGTTTCGAGACGCCCGTGGTGATCGGGTAAAGCCGCGTGCCTGAGCCGCCCGCCAAGATGATGCCTTTGCGTTGCATGGCTTACACTCCCAAATCTTTCAGTACTTTAGAAAGGCCCGCCTTCCAGTCGGGGGCCGATATGCCAAAATCGTTTTGGATCGCGGTGCAATCCATGCGCGAATTCAACGGGCGCGCGGCAGGGGTGGGATAGTCCGTTGTCGGAATGCCGTTGACCACCATTTTGCGCCCCGCTTGGGCAAAAATCTCACGGGCAAAATCTGCCCAACTCACCCAGGGCGTGCCCCCGAAATGATAGGTGCCGCCCGCGTGACCGGCTTGCATCGCCTTGGCCATAGCGAGAAGCGCTGCCGCGATATCGGCGGCGGGGGTAGGGCCGCCAATCTGATCTTCAACGACATTGAGCGTGTCGCGGCTTTCGCTGAGCCGCAGCATCGTTTTGACGAAATTCGCCCCATGCGAAGAAAACACCCAAGAGGTGCGCAAGATCGCATGACGCCCGCCAGCGGCGCGCACGCCCTCTTCACCGGCCAGTTTCGAGCGGCCATAGGCATTGGGCGGATCGACCGGATCACTTTCCACCCAGGGCGCGGCGCCCGTACCGGAAAAAACGTAATCGGTAGAGATGTGAAGGAACGGAATCCCCCGCGCCGCAGCGGCGCGCGCCATCGCAGCCGGAGCAAGCCCGTTGACCACATGGGCCAGTTCATCTTCGCTTTCAGCCTTATCTACCGCCGTATAAGCGGCCGCGTTGATCACCACATCGGCATCCATCGCGGTGACACGGGCGGCGCAAGCGTCGGGATCGTTCAGATCGGCCAGATCACGGCCCAGCGCCGTGACCTCGGCTTGGTGACGTAATTCCGTTGCCACCTGCCCGCTTTCTCCAAAGACAAGAATGCGCATCGCTTACCCCTTGCCCAGACGTTCACCGACACCGGCACGGTTTTGCAACGCGCGCCACCACGGTTCATTGTCCAGATACCATTGCACGGTCTTCTCAAGACCCTCTTCCACCGTGACGCTGGGCCGCCAGCCCAACTCATTGCGGATGCGGCTTGGGTCGATGGCGTAGCGCGCATCATGGCCGGGGCGGTCGGTCACGAAGGTGATTTGATCGGCGTAGGAGCCGCTGTCTTTGGGGCGTTTTTGATCAAGGATGCCGCAAAGCGTTTTGACAAGTTGCAGATTGGTGCGCTCGTTCTCGCCGCCAATATTGTAGCTGCGGCCCAGCGCGCCTTTTTCCACCACCAGCAAAAGTGCATCGGCATGGTCTTCGACATAAAGCCAATCACGGATATTGGAACCATCGCCGTAGATCGGCAGCGGTTTACCCGCGAGCGCGTTGAGAATGATCACCGGGATCAGCTTTTCCGGGAAGTGGAACGGCCCGTAATTGTTGGAACAATTGGTCAGCACCACCGGCAAGCCATAGGTTTCGTGCCACGCCCGCACCAGATGATCTGACCCAGCTTTCGAGGCCGAATAAGGGCTGCGGGGATCATAGGCTGTGTCTTCGGTGAACTTGACCTCTGGGTCATTTGGCAGGGAGCCAAATACCTCATCGGTCGAGATGTGATGGAAGCGGAAGGTCTCGGGCCGCCCTTCATCTTCCCAATACTGCCGCGCGGCGGCCAGCATTTGGTAGGTGCCCATCACATTGGTCTCAATGAACACGCCCGGCCCATCAATCGAGCGGTCCACATGGCTTTCAGCCGCCAAATGCATCACCCAATCGGGCTTGTGGCGGGCAAAGACCTGCGCCAAAGCCGCACCATCGCGGATATCAACTTGCTCAAACGCATAGCCCGGCGCATCGGCCACAGAGGCCAGATTCTCAAGGCAGGCGGCATAGGTTAGCGCATCAAGATTGACCACCTGATGGCCGCGCGCAATCGCCAAACGCACCACCGCAGAGCCAATAAAACCGGCCCCGCCTGTCACCAAAATCTTCATATTGGTTCCTCACTGTTTGACCCCGTTTTGCACCGGTTTGGTCAACAAGAAGTTAACTTGGTTAATTGCGCGCTGGGTGGCGCTTTGTCACACCTCCCAGACAAAAGCGCTGTCGAGCGCGGCGAGCGTTCCCGCCACTGCATCCTTGGCGGAAAGCACCGGCTCCAGATCGCCCATGCCCCAGTCGATCCCGATTTCCGGGTCATTCCAGATCAACGCCCCCTCGGTTTCCGGCGCGTAGTAATCTGAGCATTTGTAGATGATCTCGGTTTCCGGGGTGCGGGTCACAAAGCCATGCGCAAAGCCCTTGGGCACCAACAGTTGCCGACCGTTTTCGAAGCTCAGCTCGGCACCAAACCATTTGCCATAGGTCGGGCTGCCTTTGCGGATATCGACCGCCACATCAAAAAGGCAGCCTTTTCCGCACCGCACCAGCTTGTCTTGGGCATGCGGAGGGTTTTGGAAATGCAACCCGCGAATCGTGCCCGGTGTCATCGAGAGGGAATGGTTGTCTTGCACGAAAACCGTGTCGATCCCGTGCTCCGCAAAGGCCCGCGCAGAGTAACTTTCTGAGAAAAACCCCCGATGGTCACCAAACCGGCGCGGGGTGATCAGCTTCAAACCGGCAAGCGGCGTGTCTTCAATCTGCATGGCATCAGCTCCTGAAATTCGATTGTTGTGATTCGGCATAGGGGCAAGCTGCCCGCACAGCCCTTTACACAACCCTGACGAGATCAAACAAATTGGTAAACCCGGTTAAGGTTTTTCTTAACCAATATCGTCCAACTGTTCACCAAGTTGCGCGGCACAACTGCAGGGGGTGCTGCGCCTGCTTGCCGAACTTGTCACTGAGAGGACGAAAAAGATGAAAATTCTGGACAGGCTGGTCACAGCGTCCTTTCTTCCACTTGCCTCGATCATCGTTACCGCCCAGTCGGAGCGCAAACGCTATGCGACCCGGTCGCTAAAGCCTCGTATTCTATGCGAAAAGGCCTATGACGGGCGCAATGTGCTGCTTTTAGCGCTTTACGAAAAAGGAAGTCTGCGCCCCGACGTTCAGCGTCTGCTACAAGCCGCACAGGCAGAGGGTTTCTATGTGCTCGCCGTCAACACGATGCGGCTTGCCGATCCGAGCGCCGTGGAAGGCCTGATTGATTGCTATATCGAGCGACCCAATTTCGGGCGCGACTTTGCCAGCTACCGTGACGGATTTTTGCACCTTTTTGCGCGCGGCTGGGCCGAAACCTGCCCCAATGTTTTGATGCTGAATGACAGTGTCTTCTTTACGCGGGAGCGCCTGCCAAAGTTCCTGCGTGACATGGTTTCTTCGGGCAAAGAGGTTCTGGGCAGCACCGAAAACTATGATGAAGAACACCATCTTGGCTCGTTCTGCATCACGATGGCGAATCCGATTCTGCGTAATCCGAAGTTTCAGCAATATTGGAAAGACTATCGGCTGTCGGATCGCCGCCCGACCGTGATCAAGCGTGGCGAGATGCGGCTTTCCAAAACGCTCAAAGCCTGCGTCAGCAGCCCCGATCAATTCACGTCTTTGTATAGCGGCGAACGCTATATCAGCGCGCTGCGCGCCAACCCGGAACTGGTCGATTTCTCGATCGCCAATGTGCGCGCTTCCGACATCAACCCTTGGCCGCGCGCCTCGTTGAAGAACGTGATCGAAAAATTCAGAACCCGCTATCTTGTGAACCGCTCTGATCAGGTTCACGGCAGCAAACAGAATACGATCATGACCTCTGGCGAGCCGCATGAGGACTATATTCGCAGTGTCGAAGATCTGGCGAAATATCTGTCCGATATCGGCAACACCGACGCGCTTCGCGCCGAGGATATTGCCGTGATGGTGGCGGATGAGTTTGGCGATGGCTTCCTGACGGGTAGCCACATCCACCAAAACCCGACGATCCTGCTGAAGATGGGGCTACCGATCATCAAAAACGATGGCGTCTATCGCGGTCTGCTGAATGTTGAGGATTTGCTGCGCTTGTCGGACCTCATGGATGCCGATGAATCGGAAGAGATGCGCAAACTGCTGCTGTCGCGCCCCTATGGTGGCCACCATCTGGTGGGTTGGCAACTCGCGGCCTTCCACCTCGGCCTTTTGTAAACCTTTCCCGCCACACCAAGGCGCAGCCCGTCCGATCTGTCATGGATCGGGCGGGCTTTTTTGTGAGCGGTTGCGAGAGATGGATTACCGATCCCGAATGGCCGAGACGGTCAGGGTCACGATCCCCCAAAGCACTAAGAGCGCAAAGAACAGCATGATGATCTCACGCGTGGGGTTCGTGTTGATCGGCTTTTCAGGCAGTAGCGCTTTAACGATCACGCTCAGATATTTTTGCTGCTCTTCCAATGCACGCTTCGCGTTTTCATAGGCGTTGCGGTCAATCGTGTAGATCTGGGTCTGAAACTCTTCGTTCAGTGCCAAAAGCTCATAGTGGCGCAGCACCGAAATCATCGAGTCGGCCCGCCCGGCGTTCACCAACTGACCTTGCAAATCTTCGATCTGACGAGAAATCGCCCCAATCTTATATTCGGTTTCCTGATTGCGGGTGTCATTGCGCAGACCCGAAGAGCCACGCGTCGAGAGATCAATCTCAAGCTCAATCCGCTCCAGTTTCAACTCGCTGATCAGTTTTGTGATCTGCGCGGCGGTCTTGAGCGGGTCAATAACCCCCGTCTCTTGCTGCAACTCGAGCATTTCCGCGCGCGTGCGGGCCACTTCATCAAGTGATTCCGCAACCTTTGCCCGCGCCATTTCCAACGCCTGCTGACGCCGACGCACAGACATATCGTTGATCAGTTTCTCTGTGGAAGCGACGATATCTTCCATAAGCTTCTGGGCATCTTCAGGCTGGAACGCATGGACGCGGACAATCAAAATATCCGATGTCGGGTCGACATAGGCCGTCACCCGGTCTTGCCAGTAAAGCCAGAAATCTTCGATCGAACCCGTCGGATCAAGCCGTGAGAAAGCATCTGTTTCCGCGCCGGAAAAGACCTGGATCAACCTCTCCTTGCCACCAATTTCGTAGATGATGTTGCGGCTCAAGATGTAATCGCGCGCGCTATACACATCACCATGGTTTGGCAGGCTCGTCCCTTTGCCGATCTTACGAACAAAAGAATTCAACGCCGCGCCCGAGATATTGGAACTGTTATCCGCAGAACTCACCATCAACCGCGCCTCGCTCATGTAAAGCGGGCTGCGATGAAAGACCGTGTAATAGGCAAAGAGCAGCGTCGGGAGGATTACGCAGATCAGAAGGCTCAACCCCATCAGCCGCGAAAAGCGCCAGCGCCGCGTTTCCTTCCCCTGTCTGGGGGCGGTCGCGGGCATTTGCTCTGGGAGCGCCGCGCGGGTGGGGGAAATCTCAGGCGCTTTGGGCATTGCGCTGTCCTTCTGATTTCGCTTGGGCCTTTGCAATCGCCTCGGAGATAAACTCGTAAAGGGCGATGTCTTCATTTAGGTAATCATCCACCGGACCGAGCCGTCGCAAACGGTCGATCAGCTCTTGCTCCGGCTGCGCCTCAGAAATCTGCTCTGCCGTGGGCACCGATGCTTTGGGCGCCGCGAAATAGGCCGAAAACAGATGTTTGGTCTTGTCTGTACAGACAAGGTCGAAATGCGACAGCGTTTGCAGCGCATAGACAATGTCTTGGCGGCGACAATCCTCCCCGGCACCGCGCGCAAAAGCCCGTGTCATCGGACTGCGCAGGGCCAGACGGTCTTCATCCATCAGCCCTTTGAGAAAAGCAGAAATGCCACGATCACTTCCCAAATCGAGGTCTTGGGCCAGTTTGCGCAGATTTTCCGACCGAGACATGCCTTGCGCGGCATCGCGCAGAGGGCGCTGCAAATCGACCAACCGCCGCGCCAGATAGGCACAAGGATCACCGATCAGCGCATAGCAGGTATAGTTCAGGCTCTCGACCATAGGGCGCACCCGCCGCCACGGGAGCCGCCCTGCCGCCGCAACCGAAGTCGAAAGCGTGCTGCTCAACACCGCGTTGACGGTTTCGCTGGGCAGCGCATCCACCGTTTCATAGCTCAGCGCGTGCCGGGCCATCACAGGCGCAATATCTCGCGCATGCGGATAGCCCCAAAAGTCCCAGATCAGAAGCCGGGAGGATGGGAAACGCCCGCCGCGGTTGCGCGCATAGATCGGCACGAGGCTGTCTGCATCAATGATTTGCAGTTCTGAGAGCTGCGCAATTTCCGGGAAATTGCTTTCATCAATGCGGAACCCCGCCCAGCCGCTTTCATGAAAGCCCAAATCGACAAGGTCTTGCCGATGCTGGTTGGCCGCAATTTCCCGATAGCCAATCTCCGGGTTTCCCACGAAAACACGGATTTCCATGTCGGGGTTATCGGGCACCAGCCAAAAGAAAATGCTGTTGCCGTGGTCTGCATCTATGGCGAACTGCATTTGCCCCTACCCCATGTTGTCTCTGACAAGATATCCAAGCCCCATCGTCACCAGATAGAGCACCGTTGCCGCCGCCGTGATCAGGGCCCAGCTTTGCCAGCGCTTTGGATAGGTCGCCTTTTGCGGCAACGTCGGGCGCACGTTGATCTCAACGAACATGTCTTGCTCGACCAGTTCCGATGTGGCGGTTTCCAGATCGGCAAGCCGGGCAACCAGTTCGGTGCGCGCGATCGTGACATCGGTTTCACGCAGCCCAATGTCGACTGCGATTGCAGCAAGGCTTTCGGCATCCCCAGAGGTTTGCGAGGCCATCTTCGCGTTCAGCGCATCGATTTGCCCGTTTAGAATATCGAGTTGGGAGGCAAGGATTGTCACTTCCGGCGCATTGGGCGTGGTGATCCTCGAAACGGCAAGACGCTGCTCCAGCTTTGCACGTTCCGAACGCAGGCTTTGAATGAGTTCTTCGTAGCTGCGAATGCTCAACTCAACATCCAAGATCCCATGCTTTTCGCGTGTCCGGGCAAGATCTTTCAGCGCGGCCTCAAGCGCGGTGCGCGCGCGTGCCACTGCAACCTCTGCCTCTTGCAAGCGCACCTGCCGCATCCGATCCGAGATTTCGTTGATCTTCGCTTCTGTTTTCGCCAGCACGGCCTCATGCAGTGCGAGCGAATCTTCAGGCGTAAAGGCGCGCAACTGGAAGGTGACTTGCCCGCTGAGGCTTTCCGTTTTCACCTTGATCTGATTTCGCCAAAACTCGACGGTTTCTTCCAACGTCGCTTCCGGCTTGAGCCCCGAAATCGGATCATTTTGCACTTTGCCAAAGACCGACTTGAGATCGACATAATCACGAATATCTTCGACCACGTTCGAGCTTTTGATATATTCCGCCGCATAGGTGGAATAGCTGCTTGAAGTGCCGCCAATGACCCCACCCAAAGCGAGGTCGACCCCGGAACTGCCGCCATTGATCGAAAAACGCGATTCCGTCACATATTGGTCAGCCGCCAGAAAACCATAATATACGCCACCGCCCACGACGGGGATCACCCAAATCACCAAAAACGCAAGCGTCAAAACCCGCATCAAAACGCGGTCAATCCGGCGGGGTTTGAAGCCCCCACCCCCGTAAGCACGACTTGCTGCCGTGCGTGCGCGTGGGATCAATTCCCGAATTTGTGCCCGCACTTCTTGTGAAAGAGCCTTGGCCGCCTCAAGATCACGGCGCGCATGCGCATCGACCGGCGGAGTTCCTGCTTTTGGTCCTTGCGTCATGGCCATTGCCCCGGTTTCCCTACTGGTTCAGCTTTTTGTAAAGTTCGATCGCATCCGACACATCGGAAAACTCGTGCAAAACCCCATGCGCCAAAACCAGACATTTGTTGCAATACTCCCGGATCATCTCCATCGAATGGGAAATAATCACGACATCAGACGTGTTTTTTCGTTTTTGAAATTCAGACGCGCATCTTTCTTGAAAACGCGCATCACCCACTACCATGACCTCGTCGATCAGATAGCATTCAAATTCGATCGCCATAGAAAGGCCAAACGCCAAGCGTTGCATCATCCCCGAGGAATAAAGCCCCGTCGGCAGATCGAAGTCCGATCCGAGTTCGGAAAAATCTTCGACGAAATCAGCGACTTTACGAATATCTTCACCGTAAAGCCTTGCAATGAAATGGGTGTTTTCTCGCCCTGAAAGGCGCGGATGAAGCCCGCCCGCAAAACCAAGCGGCCAAGACACGCGCACATTGCGCCGAATCTTGCCGGAATTGGGCAATTCTGACCCCGACAAAAGCCGCATCGTCGTCGATTTGCCCGCGCCGTTGATGCCAATAATGCCGTAGCTGGTACCCGAGAGCATCGAGAAGCTGACATCATCAAGGATCAGCTTACGCCGCCCCCGGTTTTTGTAGAATTTTGTCACATGCTCTAGGTCGATCATCCGGCAATCAACTTTCCACGCAGGAATTTTTCGCCTAAAAGCCCTAGGAATAAAAGCACTGTCGCAGTCCAAAATACATAGGATTTCGACACAAATTCTTGGCCATAACCGATGTAATAGGAGGCGCGAAGCCATTCGACGCAATGCGC
Source organism: Rhodobacter aestuarii (assembly GCF_900156655.1). Classification (GTDB taxonomy): domain Bacteria; phylum Pseudomonadota; class Alphaproteobacteria; order Rhodobacterales; family Rhodobacteraceae; genus Rhodobacter; species Rhodobacter aestuarii. The sequence goes on from NZ_FTOG01000004.1 coordinate 27,689, forward strand.
GACTGGGTTCCACCACAAAATAGCTTGTGTTTCTGGCTTTAGGCTAGCCATCGGAAAGAAAATGCCCGAAAGGAGATAGGCGAAAATCATCATGATCGCCAAAAGCGTTCCCCAGAAATTTGACAAAGCCAGAAACACGTTTCCAAAAATACCAAGCGCTGTCGACAAATAGACCGTCGCCAAAATTGCCTCAGCAGCCAGTTCATAGTTTTCGGGAAGCACTTCGATACCGTAAAGCAGGCTCCATTGAATGTAGAGAATAACAACAACGAAGGCCGTCAGAATTTCAACGAAGGCGCGCGCCAGAATGATATCTAGCGGCTTGACGATCGGGAAGACCAGTGTTTGTCGGCCCGTGTCGATCGCATAGCTCGTCATGCGCGACGGATAGATCATCAAGATATATGGCAAGACCCCTGTGGCAATATAAACGGAATTTTCTGCTCCAAATATCGGCGTGGTGCGCCGCAAAAAAGAGAAAATCAAGGTGATCGCCACCAAATGCGTGAGCGGCCACAAGATCTGAATAATATAGCCAAGATGGCTGCTACCAAACCGCGTGCGCATATCCCGCAGCATCAGCGCGGCAATCACCTGTGCTCGTCTTTTGAGGGTCTCAATCATGGGTCCTGCCCGTCAAAACGGCCAAGGGTGACTTTTGGGCCAAGGGCAAGATGCCCGTGACCCTGTGCGGATCGGGAAAGAGGGGGATACATCACAACCTATTGGCGAAATCCTATGCCGTGAAGGGCCTGTTTTTCAAGGCATAACGCGGCATGGTTAAGGAAATCTTGCCATCGGCTCACGCCGGATTTCATCGCATAATGCTCTTTGCTTCATGCAAAGACGAACCAATCCGCCTGAAGTTCAGCGGGGCCAAGGCCAATCAGGGTTAGGCTCCCATCAACGCCAAAGTCCAAGAGCGTCGCCCCGGATAGCGTACTTGCGGAACTTATCAGCGTGGCAAAATCGGCCACGCTCGTTAGCCCTGTGAGGTTGATCCGGTCGCCAGAAGCCGCAGAGAAATCCCCGATAACATCGGCGCCATCGCCCGAGGCAAAGACAAAGACATCCGCCCCCGCTTCACCCCAAAGCGTATCATCGCCAAGCCCGCCGGAAAGCGTGTCATTCTCGCCCCCGCCGAGCAACAAGTCATTGCCTGCACCGCCCTCCAGAACATCATTACCCGATTCACCGGCAAGGAAATCATGGCCCGCGCCACCAAAAAGTGTGTCGTTCCCGGTTGCGGCGAAAAGCGCATCGTTCCCAAGGCCACCGTCGAGATAATCATCATCAGCACCCGCTTCGAGACGATCATCCCCGTCTTCGCCCCAAAGCGTGTCATTGCCAGACTCGCCCCGGATCGTGTCATTTTCCGTGCCGCCGAGCACCAGATCATTGCCTTCACCGGCAAAGATGTCATCGGCCCCAGCTTCACCGGCGAGGAAATCATGGCCTGCACCACCTATCAGCGTGTCATTGCCCCCGGAGGCGAAAAGCGCATCGTTCCCAAGACCACCGTCGAGATAGTCATCATCAGCACCCGCTTCGAGACGATCATCCCCATCTTCACCCCAAAGCGTGTCATTGCCCGCATCGCCCCGGATCGTGTCGTTCTCCGTGCCGCCGAGCACCAGATCATTGCCTTCACCGCCAAAAATATCGTCGGCCCCGGCCTCACCGGCGAGGAAATCATGGCCTGCACCACCTATCAGCGTGTCATTTCCCGCAGAGGCGAAAAGCGCATCGTTCCCAAGGCCACCATCGAGATAGTCGTCATCGGCACCCGCTTCGAGACGATCATCCCCATCTTCGCCAAAAAGCGTGTCATTGCCCGCATCGCCCCGGATCGTGTCGTTCTCTGTGCCGCCAAGCACCAAATCATTCCCCGCGCCCGCGAAGAGATCATCATTTCCGGCTTCGCCCGCCAAGAAATCATGGCCATCTGCGCCCAAAAGCGTGTCATTCCCCGCCGCACCAAAAAGCGCGTCGTTGCCCGACCCGCCATCCAGCACATCATCCCCCGCGCCAGCCTCAAGTCGGTCATCACCCCCCTCTCCCGATAGCGTGTCATCGCCAGTGCCGCCGCGCAGTGTGTCCGGCCCGACCCCGCCCAGCAGCCATTGGCCCTCTCCTGTGCCAAGAACCATCACCCGATCCGCGCCGCCAAGGCTGAGCCCGGAGAAAATGTCCGATAGCCCCATCGGCTGGCCGTCTCGGGCGACGATCTCAATCTCGTATCCCTGGAAACGCAGCAACACCCCGCGGCTGGTGGAGGTTGCCTCCAATTGCGCGGTGCTGCGCAGCATCGGCAAAGCGCTCAGATCCAACCGATCCCCGGCCTCCCAATCCATCACATAGTGCCGCGCCACGCCGGGGCGGATGACGAACAGATCATTGCCTGTACCGCCAAACATCTGCGTCGCACCCGGCCCCGACACCAGAATGTCATCGCCCGCATTGCCAAGCAGCGTATCGGCGCCAATGCTGTTGGAGATCAGAAAATCATCCAGCGCATCGCCGGTGCGTATCACCGCGCCCGTGCTGGCCCCGCTTTCGGTCACGCCAAGGGTTGCAAGGTCGAGCGTCAGGCGGCTGAGCCCCGCCTCCGTGCCAGAGGCCGCGAAAAGGCTGAGCGTTGTGCCATCAACACTGCTTTCAAGCGCAGTGATGTTTTCCAACCCAAAGCCAAATTGATGCTCCAGCGTTTGCAGGTAAAGCAGCTGGCCTTGTGGCAAGAGCGTGAAGAGTGTCAGCCCTCCATCGGCCCCTGCGGCCACCACAAAGACCCGGTCGCCCAGCGTCACCACTTCCAGCGCGGAAATCGTGCCAAAGCGGGTCTCAAGCGTATCCAACAGATGATCGGTGGGCTGGAGGCTGCCATCCGCTGCGATCCGCATCACGGACAGCGAACTGCTGCCCGACGAGCCCAAAATCACGAAGGTCTCGCCCCACGCCTGCACAGTTTCCATCACTGTGGGTGTGTTCACCCCGAGCCCGTTTTCCGCGCCCAATTGCCCGGTGCGGGTCAGGCTGCCATTCGCCTCAATCCGGTAGAGGTCGACCCCATCCGTCGCATTATCAGCCCGCAACAGATAATCCGTGCCATGAGCGTTCACGGTTTCCAGCAGCACTGGGCCGAGTGTTGGCAGCGCATCGCCGGGGGTGCTCGACACATGCGCCACCCGCGCACGGTCGGACACGGTATAGCCCTCTAGCGCGCCACTGATCGCATCGGCGACATAGACCATCTGCATCCCGTTGGAGAGAAGGGTGGAGACCAGCCCGCTTTGCAGCCATGGCGAATAGGCATCATCCAGATAGATCGTCGCCAAGCTGCCCAAATCTCCGGGCGCGGCAACATTCGCCGTCAGCATATCGCCCGCCTGCGTAATGCCGAAGATCAGCCGCGCGTTCGTGCTGGTGGTCAGCCAGTCGAGCCCCACCATCCCCATCGAGCGCATCGCAGAAGAAAAATAGGCCGTGTCCAGCAACACGGGCGTAGCGGTAGAAAGATCATAGCAAGCAAGCCCGCCATTCACGCCCGTGGCGGTGTAAAGAAAGCTGCCGCTGGCCGTGGTGACCACATCAAGCTGCCTGATGTCTGTGTCCAACAGCGCAAGCCCCGCCGTAAACCGATCCGAAAACACGATCTGCATGATCATCCCCCTTACACACGGGGGCAAATTGCGAACGTCACCGGGTCAAAGGAGGAACGAAGCGTGGCGAAATTGTGGCGCATCACGCCAATGCTGTGCATCGGCGGTTCTCGGCGACCGCGCATGCGCAAGCCCTTGAAAGGCTTGTCACCGAAAGTTTGGATTTTCGGGAAATGGTCGGAGCGAGAGGATTCGAACCTCCGACCCCCTGCTCCCGAAGCAGGTGCGCTACCAGGCTGCGCTACGCTCCGACCGTGAGGGGCGAGTTACCGAACCCCGCAGGTATTTGCAAGGGGGATTCGTGACCTTTTATGCCGCGACGTTTCAGCGCCCACCCCGCGCGCTGGGATTAAGCGCGCGTTGCAAGATCGAGGCGCGGGGTGCAGTGACAAATTCTGTCCGCCCACGCGTGCGCAAAACCGGGGTAAATTGCGAGGTATGCGCGGTGCTTTCGCGCCAAACGATGTAAAGGCCCGAGGCAATCACCACCGAGGCGCCCAAAAGCGTGACCGCATCCACCCCTTCGTTAAAGAACACCCAGCCAAACAACACCGCCCAAACGATCTGCGAATATTGCATCGGCGCGACGATCGCCGCCTCACCGGTGCGATAGGCGAGAATCGACAAAAACGCCCCCGTAAGACCAAACAGCGCAATCACCCCCATCAGGCCCAGCGCGGAAATCTCGAGCGGCACCCAAACAAAGGGCAGGGCCAAGCCCATCGCGACGAAGTTCCCCAAAAGCGGCGAAAGGAGCAGCACGACCGAGCGTTCCTCTTTGCCGATCTTGCGCACGATGACGGAAGCCGTGGCGCCACAAATCGCTGCTGCAAGTGCCGCAAGGTGCCCCATACCAAGCTCTGCCTGACCGGGGCGCACCACGATCAAGACGCCAATCAGCCCCACGATCACGGCAGCCCAGCGATGCAGGCCCACTTTCTCGCCCAAGATCGGGATCGCGAAGATGGTGATCAACAGCGGCATCGCAAAAAGGATCGGATAGACCTGCGCAAGCGGCAGATGCGAAAAGGCGTAAAAGGCGCAAACCCCGGTAGCGACGGTCGCCGCCGCACGGGCCAAAACCCAACCGGGGCGCACCGGGCGCAGGCTCGCCTCGCGCTTGTCGCGCAGCAAAATCACAGTGAGCACGGGGAAACTGAGCAATGCAGAAAAGAAGATGATCTGCACGGCAGCGTAATGCCCGCCCAGTAGCTTCGCCACCGCATCATGGGTGGCGTAAACCGCCATAGAGGCGAGCCCCAGCAGGGCCCCTTTCGCATTGTTTTTGCTTGCGTCGGTCATGCGCACCTCCTTTTTCCCCATATGCGGCAATGCGTCCCCCCGGCAAGCGCGAAAGCAAAAGGCGCGAGGCTTTCGCCCCGCGCCGATGCGTTTTGTTTGAAATTTCCGCGCCTTGCTTAGAGGCTGGCTTCCAGCGCTTCGATGATTTTGTCGCCCATCTGCGCGGTGGAAACCGGGGTGCCGCCTTCGGGGCCCATCAGATCGGCCGTGCGCACACCATCGGCCAGCACTTTCTCGATCGCTTTTTCAAGGCGGGTCGCTTCTTCGCCTTGGTCAAAGCTGAAGCGCAGCGCCATCGCGAAGCTGAGGATACAGGCGATCGGGTTGGCTTTGCCTTGGCCCGCAATATCGGGGGCCGAACCGTGCACCGGTTCGTACATCGCTTTCGGGCGGCCATTTTCCATCGGCGCGCCAAGGCTGGCCGAGGGCAGCATACCGAGCGAGCCGGTCAACATCGCGGCACAGTCAGACAGAATATCGCCGAACAGGTTGTCGGTCAGGATCACGTCGAACTGTTTGGGCCAACGCACAAGCTGCATCGCGCCGTTGTCGGCGAACATGTGGCTCAGCTCGACTTCCGGATATTCGTTGTCATGCACCCATTGCACTTCTTCGCGCCACAGAATGCCCGATTCCATGACGTTGGCTTTTTCCATCGAGCAGACTTTATTGCCGCGACGTTTGGCCAGTTCAAAAGCCGAACGCGCCACGCGGCGGATTTCTTCGGTGGTGTAGTGCTGGGTGTTGATCCCCACGCGCGAGCCATCTTCCAGCGTGGTGATGCCGCGCGGTTGGCCGAAGTAAACACCCGAGGTCAGTTCGCGCACGATCATGATGTCGAGACCCGCGACCACGTCTTTTTTCAAAGACGAGAAATCAGCCAGCGCGTCAAAGCATTGCGCCGGGCGCAGATTGGCGAACAGATCCATTTCTTTCCGCAGACGCAGCAGGCCACGCTCGGGTTTCACCGAAAAGTCGAGCACATCGTATTTCGGCCCACCCACGGCACCCAAGAGCACGGCGTCCACTTCTTGCGCTTTGGCCATGGTTTCATCGGCCAGCGGCACACCGTGCACGTCATAAGCCGCACCGCCGACAAGGTCTTCGCTCACATCAAAAGCGAGGTCGCGCTTGTCGCCATACCACGTGATGATTTTCTTCACCTCGGCCATGACTTCGGGGCCGATGCCGTCACCGGCGAGGATGAGAATGGAAGGATTGGCCATGATCTTCTCCAACGGATAAAGGGTTGCAAGCGGCCTAGCCTTTGGGCGACGCGCGGTCAAGCGCGGCCCTTAACGCCGCGCCAGATCGACCCAGAGAAGCGCCCGTTTCACGCCCTTTTGTGCGGGTGCGGGCCAGATCAACCCGGCGTCCAGAACCGTCAGATCGGCAGCGGGCAAAATGTAATCGACCCGCAAGGGGCCAATGCTTTCGCCAAAATCTGCCGTAGCGGTGGGGTTTGATGCGGGCGCGCCCGGCCCCTTAGGCGCGGGGTCTTGCAAACGCGGGTCTATAAGCAGGTCAAGGATCGCGTCGCGCTTCCCCTCGCCCCGGTTTGGGTCCAGATTGGCAAGCCCCAGCAAAACGAAGGGCTCGGGGGCAGGCTTTTGCGGCAAAGTGCCGTTGAGATAGTGCAACCAAAAACGGTTTTCATCGGCATTACGGCGGCCATTGCGATCTTCCGGCCCATCAAAAACCGGGGGCGTGGCGGCATAGGCCCACAGATGCAGCACGCCCTCCGGCGTCTGTACCGGCACATCCCAATGCGCGGTAGAGGAAAGCCGCAGCACATCCTCCGCCCCCTCGGGCAGAGCCGCGCCGGATATTTGGTTTTGCGGCACATCGCGCCAGAGCAGGGACGAAAAATCCTGCGTGGCCTCTGCTTCAATCGGAAAACGCGACAGCAGCGCCATGCCATGCTGGCCGGTAAACCAGCCATAGCCCTGCGCATCACGGGCCTCGCCAAAGCGACCATTGCCATCAAGGTCAAAACCGGTGTCTAGCCCAGTGTTGGGCTGCGGTGCGAAGGCAAAGGGATAGTCGAGCCCCTGCCCCGCCAACCGCGCTTGCAACGCGCCAAGCGTTTCACCGTGGTAATCCCAATCCAGATTTGTGAGCAGCAAGATATCAGCGGCCGCTTCGGAAATGACCGCAAACGCCGCCTCAATCTGCGGATCTTGGCCAGGTTCCAACTGCTGCAATACCAACCCCGGCCCTTTGGCCGAAAAGTTGGCGGAATAGATCGCCAGCCGCAGCCCGTCGGCACCGGCAGAGGTCCCGCAAAGGAGAGAAATCAGGCCGGCTGCAGACCAGACGCATCCGAGGTGCGCCGTTTTTCCTCGATCATGCTGGCCACCCGGCCCATCGCGATGCCGCGCATGAACAGGCTGGCAGGAAGGAAAGCCCATGCCGTCACCGTCCAGATCATCGTATGCGGCGATTCCAGCGTGACCGGCGCAAATCCGGTCGAGATTGCCTTGATCACCGCAGGAATAAGGAACGGCAAAAGGAAGCCCAAAGCAATGTTGAACCAAGCATCGCGGCGCAAACGCTCCACCACATCGCCGCCGGTTGTCGGGTCAAAGGTGGGCAGGTTCACCCAAACGTTGAACCCATGACCCCGCATCGGCCAGCCCAGCGCGCGGATCACCACAACGAAATAGCCCAGGGTGACGAGTGAGGTCATATAGGCAAGCCCCCCTGCCGTGCGCACCAGTTCCACCTGATCGGCGCTTGCATTGGCGGGCAGCATCAGCACCAAGAGCCGCACCGGGCTGTAAGGCAAGTCGATGGAACGGGCCATCGCTGCACCCAGAACATCAACAAAGCTCGCAAAGGTTGAAGCCTCGCTGCGCGCCAAGACCACGACAGACAAAAGCCCCACAGTCGCAAATAGCGACACATAGCGAATGCGGTTAAAGGGCGGGGCGTCACGAAACTCGACCAGCCCCGGATAGACAGACGCATATTCAAAGAAGGTCAGCGCGGCGGCGAAGAACGCGATCAGGGTCACGATCTGCCCGGTATCGGCGCTGACTGCGGGGAGAATCATGGATGGCAGTGCGATGACAACGACGATCAAAATCGCCCTTATCAGCGCGCCAAAATAGCGTCCGACCACGGTTTTGCCCTTTGCCTCTGCCAGATCCGATACTTTGCCGAACCTGTGCCATGTGTTTTCGCCTATTGCGGCGAACTGCCTTGTTTCTGCCATGATTCTGCCCAAATGCGTTCTGCATTGCAACCTTTGGGATAGAGTTTGGATACCTTTCGGGCGATTTGTGGGTCCAACTGGTGCGGGAATGCATCAATAAAGGTACAAAAATAAGGCCGCCCAATGGGCGGCCCTTCATGTTGTGTTTCAATGGGTTGGCACCCACTAAAGGGTGTTAGACCCAAGGGCGGCTTTGCGCGGCTTGGCCTTCAAACGTGTCGATTGCCGTCGCTTTTTCCAGCGTCAGGCCGATATCGTCGAGCCCATTGAGCAGGCAGTGCTTTTTGAACGCATCCACTTCGAATTTGATCACCTGACCATCCGAAGTGGTGATTTCCTGCGCTTCCAGATCCACCGTCATACGGGCGTTTTCGCCTTTTTCGGCATCCGACATCAGCAGATCAACCTGCTCTTGCGGCAACACAATCGGCAGCATCCCGTTTTTGAACGAGTTGTTGAAGAAGATGTCCGCAAACGAGGTCGAGATGATCACCTTTATGCCGAAATCGGCCAGCGCCCAAGGGGCATGCTCGCGCGAAGAGCCACAGCCGAAGTTATCGCCCGCAACCAGAATTTCGGTTTTGCGATATTGCGGCTTGTTGAGCACGAAATCCGGGATTTCGTTGCCTTGGCGGTCATAGCGCATCTCGTCAAAGGCATGAACGCCCAGACCCGTGCGCTTGATCGTTTTCAAAAACCCTTTCGGGATGATCATGTCGGTGTCGATGTTGACGAGCGGCATGGGCGCGGCGATGCCGGTGACCTTGGTGAACTTTTCCATGTCTGTCGCTCCTTACATCATCTCACGGACATCGGTGAGGTGGCCGGTCAAGGCCGCCGCTGCCGCCATCGCCGGGCTCACCAGATGGGTGCGGCCCTTGTAGCCTTGGCGGCCCTCGAAGTTGCGGTTCGAGGTGGAGGCGCAACGCTCATATTCGCCCAGCTGATCGGGGTTCATGGCGAGGCACATCGAGCAACCGGCCAAACGCCATTCAAAGCCCGCATCGAGGAAGATCTGCGCGAGCCCCTCTTCTTCGGCCTGCGCGCGCACAAGGCCAGAGCCCGGCACGACCATCGCCCGCATACCCTCTTTGACCTTTTTGCCCTTCACGATCTCCGCCGCAGCGCGCAGGTCTTCGATCCGGCCATTCGTGCACGAGCCAATGAAAACGGTGTCGATGGCAATATCGGTCAGTTTTTGGCCGGGCGTCAGGCCCATGTAATCAAGCGCGCGTTTCGCGGCTTCGACTTTACCCCCGGTGAAATCTTCCGGCGCGGGAACCACTGCCGAAATCGGCAGCACGTCTTCGGGCGAGGTGCCCCAGGTCACGACCGGCTCAATATCTTCGCCACGGATCGTGATGACCTTATCGAAATGCGCGCCTTCATCGGTGAAGAGCGTTTTCCACCAAGTCAGCGCGGCTTCCCATTGCGCGCCCTTCGGCGCATGGGGACGGCCCATCACATAGGCAAAGGTGGTTTCATCCGGCGCAATCAAGCCTGCGCGGGCGCCGCCTTCAATCGCCATGTTGCAAACGGTCATGCGGCCTTCCATCGACAGCGCGCGGATCGCTTCTCCGCAATATTCGATCACATGGCCGGTGCCGCCGCCGGTGCCGGTTTTGCCAATCACCGCAAGGGTGATGTCTTTGGCGGTCACGCCCGGCTTCAATTGGCCGGTGATTTCCACCTTCATGTTTTTGGATTTTTTCTGGATCAGCGTTTGCGTCGCCAGAACGTGCTCCACTTCCGAGGTGCCGATGCCATGCGCCAGCGCGCCAAAAGCGCCATGCGTCGCGGTGTGGCTGTCGCCGCACACAACGGTCATGCCCGGCAGGGTCCAGCCTTGCTCGGGGCCCACAATGTGCACGATCCCTTGGCGGATATCGGTCACCGGATAATAGTTGATGCCAAAGTCACGGGCGTTTTTATCCAGCGCCTCGACTTGGATCCGGCTTTCTTCGTTGTCGATATGGGTTTCACGGCCCTCGGTGGTGGGCACGTTGTGATCCGGCACGGCAATGGTTTTTTCCGGGCAGCGCACTTGGCGCCCCGCCATCCGCAGCCCTTCAAAGGCTTGCGGGGAGGTCACCTCATGCACGAGATGGCGGTCGATATAGAGCAGGCAGGTGCCATCGGCGTCTTCAGAAACGACGTGGGCATCCCAGATCTTGTCATACAGGGTCTTCGGAGCGGACATGGCTCTCTCTTTCGATAGCTAGAAGATCGGTCGGCATGAAGCCGGTCAGACATAGGGCATCAGCCCCGCGCCAACTTCACAGTCGGGCAAGGACAGAGCGGCTTTCGCCGTAGAAGCGCTCACGAAGGCGGGCGCGATCATCCATGTCGAAAATGCGGATCATGCCGCGCGATATAGGGCATCGCCCTGAGTCCCGCAAGGAAATGTCACGCGATGAAACAGCGCTTTCGCAACCATAACAAAAGCTGCGGCGCCAATACCTCTTGCCATCAGTTGAGATTTAACACATCGGATGCTACTCTTTGTTTAGCCCGGCGCCGGGGCTTTTGCGGCGCGTGAGCCTTCGGAGGACAATGTCCTGTCTCAACTCTCTGTCGCGTCTGGCACTTCGGGCGCATCGGTGGCAGCCATGACCGCGAATGCTGCGGCGGCTGCCGAACCCACGAGCGACCAGGTTCTGGCGCGCGTTCTCGAATCCCTCGATGATGATAAGGCCGAGGATATCGTGCAGATTGATCTGCGCGGCCGTTCCTCGATTGCCGATCACATGGTGATCTGCTCGGGCCGGTCGTCGCGGCAAGTGGGCGCCATCGCCGAGAAGCTGGTGGAACGGCTGAAGGAAGATTTCGGTCGCACCTGCAAGATCGAGGGCAAGGATCAAGGCGATTGGGTGCTGATTGATGCAGCCGATGTGATCGTCCATGTGTTCCGCCCCGAGGTGCGCGAATTCTACCAGCTTGAAAAGATGTGGATGCCTGCGGGCAGCCAAGTCTGACGCGCGCTTATGAAGGTCACGATCTGCGCAGTGGGTAAGCTGCGCAAAGGGCCCGAACTTGCGCTGATTTCCGACTATCTTGATCGGTTCGGCAAAGCCGGGCGAGCCCAAGGGCTTGGCCCGGCTTCGGTCGTTGAGGTCGAAGATAAGCGCAATTTGGGCATGGAGGCGGAGGCCGCACTGCTGGAGCGCGCCCTGCCCGCAGGTGCGGTGCTGATCACGCTGGATGAACGCGGCGATGTGGTGTCCTCCCCCGAATTTGCGGCAAAACTGGGCGGCTGGCGCGACAATGCCCGCGATCTGGCCTTTGTGATTGGTGGGGCTGATGGCATTGCGCCAAGCCTGCGCACCAAGGCGGATTGGTCGCTTTCTTTCGGGCGCATGGTCTGGCCGCATATGATGGTGCGGGTGATGCTCTCTGAACAGCTTTACCGCGCCGGACAAATTCTGGCCGGAACGCCCTATCACAGGGTTTGAACGCGCCACTTGGCACAGAAAACGACCGGCGCTTTCCCTCCGTAAACCCAATGGTTGCCGAGAACGGGTTGGCGGCGTAAACGGGGAACAAATGCTCTGGAGGCGCCTATGACCCGTCCGAAACCCGTTGTTCTGTGCATTCTTGATGGCTGGGGCGAACGTGCTGAAACCGAGGGGAATGCCCCCGCGCAAGCGCATACGCCCAACCTCGACCGGGTTTTTTCCACCTGCCCGAAATCGACGCTGATCACCTTTGGGCCTGACGTGGGCCTGCCGACCGGGCAGATGGGCAATTCGGAAGTGGGGCACACGAACATTGGCGCGGGCCGCGTGGTGGCGATGGATCTGGGCCAGATCGACCTTGCGATCGAAGATGGCAGCTTTTTCCAAAACACCGCGATCCTTGATTTTATCGCCAAAGTGAAAGCGGCAGACGGGCGCGCGCATCTGATGGGTGTGGTCTCCGATGGCGGCGTGCATGGCCATATCGAACACGTGCTGGCCGCGTGCAAAATGGTGGCCGAAGCCGGGGTTCCGGTGGTGCTGCACGCCATCACCGATGGTCGCGACGTGGCCCCCGATTCCGCCGCACGCTTTGTCGATGAGCTTGTCGCCCGCCTGCCCGAGGGCTGCACGATTGGCACGGTGATTGGCCGCTACTGGGCGATGGACCGCGACAACCGTTGGGAACGCGTGGGCCTTGCCTATGGCGCGATGGTGCGTGGCGAAGGGTTCTCGGCCCCCACCCCGGCCGAGGCCGTGGCGCAAAGCTACGCCAAAAAGGAAATGGACGAGTTCATCAAACCCACGGTGATCGGCAATTACCAAGGCGCCCAAGATGGCGATGGTTTCTTCTGCCTGAACTTCCGCGCCGACCGCGCCCGCGAAATTTTGCGCGCTTTGGCCGAGCCGGGCTTTGAAGAAATGGATGTCTCCACCCGCCCGCAATGGTCTGCGCTTTTGGGCATGGTGGAATATTCGGTCGATCACAACGCCTATATGACCACCGCCTACCCCAAGCGCGACATCGTCAATACTTTGGGCGAATGGGTTTCCAAACAAGGGCTTACGCAGTTCCACTTGGCGGAAACCGAGAAATATCCGCATGTGACCTTCTTCCTCAATGGCGGCAAAGAAGCGCCTTGGCCGGGGGAAGATCGGTTCATGCCGAAATCGCCCAAAGTGGCGACCTATGATTTGCAGCCCGAAATGAGCGCGCCCGAGGTGACCGATCAATTCGTGGCGGCGATTGAGAAGGGCTATGACCTGATCATCGTGAACTATGCCAACCCCGATATGGTTGGCCATACCGGCTCGCTTCCCGCTGCGATTGCGGCTTGCGAAGAGATTGACCGCGATATTGGCCGAGTGTTGGAAGCTTTGGAAAAGGCCGGCGGGGCGATGATCGTGACCGCAGATCACGGCAACTGCGAAACCATGATCGACCCGGAAACGGGCGGGCCGCATACCGCGCATACCACCAACCTTGTGCCGGTGGCGCTGGTGGGTGGACCTGAGGGCGTGAAGCTGCGCGAAGGGCGGCTCGCTGATCTGGCGCCGACGCTGTTGCAACTGATGCAATTGCCCGTGCCGGAAGAAATGACCGGCGAAAGCCTGATCACGGCATGATCCGGGCGGCGGTTGTTGCGCTTTGTCTTTCGGCGGGGGTGGCAATGGCCAGCCCTGCTGCGGATGTCGCGCAACAGGCCGCTGATGATCTGCGCGCCGCGATCGCGGCCCTTGATGCGGCGCAATCGCGGGCTGATCGGGTCGCTGCGCTCACACAAACGATCACCGCTTATGAAACCGGGCTTGGCGCGCTGCGCGACGGGCTGCGCCGCGCAGCCATTCGCGAAGGCGAAATTCGCGCGCAGTTTGAAGCCAAGCGCGAAGATATTGGCCGCCTCTTGGGGGTCATGAGCACGATGAGCCAATCCGAGGGGCCGCTGTTGCTGTTGCACCCCTCTGGGCCGCTTGGCTCGGCCCGCTCTGGCATGATTTTGGGCTCTGTGACCCCGGCCTTAAATGCCGAGGCCGATCTGTTGCGCGCCGATCTAGCAGAAATTGACAGTTTGCGCGCCGTGCAAAGCAATGCAGCGCAAGTGCTGGAAACTGGGCTTGGCTCGGTACAGGCTGCGCGCACGGCGCTGTCAAAAGCGATATCGGAGCGCAAGGGCCTGCCCCAGCGCTATTTGGAAGAACCCGAAGAACTGCGCCAATTGGTCGAAAGCGTCGATACGCTAGAGGGCTTTGCTTCCGGGATCGTGGATCTCGACAGCGACATCGGCCCTCCGATGGAAGATTTCGAGGGTGCCAAAGGCCGCTTGCCCATGCCGGTTTTGGGCCGGGTGCTGCGCGCTTTCAATGAAGCCGACGCCGCGGGTATTCGCCGCCCCGGTCTGGTGGTGGCCACCGCGCCTGCCGCGCTTGTCACAACGCCTTGGCCCGCCACAATCCGCTATCGCGGCCCGCTTTTGGACTACGCAAATGTGATGATCCTTGAGCCTGCGGAGGGGTATTTGTTGGTTCTGGCCGGGCTTGGCGCGGTCTATGGTGAAACCGGCGATGTGCTGGCGGCAGGTGCGCCCATTGGGTTGATGGGTGGGCTAGAGCCCGGCGCACAAGAGTTTGGCGAGGATTTCGTGCGAAATGCGCGGATGGGGAGTGGTGCGGGCCGCACGGAAACGCTTTATATCGAGTTGAGAGAGGGCAAGGAGCCGATCGATCCCGCATCGTGGTTCGCCCAAACAAGCCAGAACAAGGGTTGAGAATGAAAAAGTTCGTTATGGCCGCGCTGGGCGGCACAATCGCGGGAACCTTGTTCTCGGCACAGGTTGCGCCGCTTCTGGCCCAAGAGGTGCAAAAACCCGCCTCGGTCTACCAACAGCTTGATCTTTTTGGCGATGTGTTCGAGCGCATTCGCACCGATTACGTTGAGCAGGTCGATGAGAAAAAACTGATCGAAGCGGCGATCAACGGCATGCTTTCGTCGCTGGACCCGCATTCCAGCTACATGTCGGCCGATGATTACGCCGATATGAAAGTGCAAACCCGTGGCTCCTTCGGTGGCCTTGGCATTGAGGTCACGCAAGAGAACGGCGTGGTCAAAGTGGTTTCGCCGATTGATGGCACCCCGGCCGCCGCTGCGGGCATCGAATCTGGCGATTTCATCACCCAAGTGGATGGCGAAAGCCTGATGGGGCTGACGCTTGATCAAGCGGTCGACAAAATGCGGGGCCCGGTTGGCAGCGAAATCACCATTTCTGTGGTGCGCGAAGGCAAGAACGAGCCCTTCGACGTGACGATGACCCGCGACACGATCAAACTGACGGCGGTGAAAGGCCGGCTTGAGGCGAATACCGCGATCTTGCGGATCACCACCTTCAACGACCAAACCTTCCCGAACCTTGAAGACAGCCTTGCCAAAGTGGCTGAAGAAGCGGGCGGGATCGACAAGCTCAATGGCGTGATCTTGGATCTGCGCAACAACCCCGGTGGGCTGCTCACGCAGGCCATCGCGGTCTCGGATGCGTTCTTGGATAAAGGCGAGATCGTCTCGACCCGTGGCCGCAACCCCGAAGACAGCGAGCGGTTCAACGCCACGCCGGGCGATCTGGCCGATGGCAAACCGATTGTCGTGCTGATCAATGGTGGCTCTGCCTCGGCCTCGGAAATTGTGACGGGCGCTTTGCAAGACCATCACCGCGCCATCGTCGTGGGCACGAAAAGCTTCGGCAAAGGCTCTGTGCAAACGGTGATCCCGGTGGCAAGCGAAGGCGCGATGCGGCTCACCACCTCGCGCTATTACACGCCTTCGGGCCGCTCGATCCAAGCGCTTGGCATTGCACCCGATATCGTCGTGCCGCAACCGCCCGCAACCCCCGCTGCCGAAGATGAGGCCGGGACCGAACGTCAAATGCGTTCGGAAGCCGATCTGCGCGGCGTTTTGTCGAATGACTCGATGACCGAGGATGAGAAGAAACAGGCCGAAGAAGAGCGTCTGCAAGCCGAAGAGGCCGCAAAACTGCGCCTTGAAGACTTCCAGATGGCCTATGCGATCGACATCATCAAAGGTTTGTCTGTGGCGGGCGCTACGCTGACCCCGATTGAAGCGGAAGCCCCGCAGCAATAAGCACCATCGGGGGCCGCAAGGCCCCCTTTTTCCGCAAAGGCTCCGCTCATGTCGCGCAAAGATCTTTCCGCCCTGCCCTATCGCAAGAATGTCGGCATTGTTTTGATGAATGCCGACGGGCTGATTTTCGCGGGTCAGCGCATCGATAACCCGGGCCATGCGTGGCAAATGCCACAAGGGGGCATTGATGCAGGTGAAAAGCCGAAAGAAGCCGCGCTGCGCGAGTTGTCCGAAGAAACCGGCGTGCGCGCCGATTTGGTGGAAAAGATCGCCAAGACCGAGGATTGGGTCACCTATGATCTGCCCGAGGAACTGATCGGCCAAATCTGGGGCGGCAAATATCGCGGCCAAAAACAGAAGTGGTTCCTGTTCCGCTTTCTGGGCCAAGACAGCGATGTCAACATTGCCACCGAACACCCCGAGTTTTCGGTCTGGCAATGGATGGAACCGGCAGAGCTGATTGAAAAGATCGTGCCTTTTAAACGCGCGGTCTATGAGCAGGTGTTTGACACCTTCCGCCCGCATATCGCGCGCTAAACTCTAAAACTTCCAAGCTTTTGCCTGTTGCCAGCCGTTCGGCTGCCTGCGATGCTTTCGCTATTGAAACGCAGCAATTCGGGCAGAAGATGACAAGCGGCGACAATCCCTACAAGCATATTGCCCCCCGTGGCTTTTGGCGCAGTGCCGTAGCCGAACCGGGGCTGTTTGGCTTTTCTGATCTGTGGACCTCGGCCTGGGATCTGCCCGCCGATGCGATCTTTGCCACTTTTGGTTCATGCTTTGCGCAACACATCAGCCGCGCGCTGATGACGCGCAAAATGAACTGGCTGAATGCCGAACCGGCCCCCGGTCGCACCCCGCCTGAGATTGCGCGCAGCTTCAATTACGGGGTCTTTTCGGCGCGCACCGGCAATATTTACACCGCCGCGCAGCTGCTGATTTGGGCGCGGCTCGCAGCGGGCCATATTGGCCCCGAGGCGGTGGAGCTTTGGACCGATGAAAAGGGCCATGTGCATGACCTTTTGCGCCCCAAAATCGAACCCGAAGGCTTTGTGAGCGAGATCGAGGCCCGCGCCTCGGTTCTGTCCACCGCGCGTGCCTTCAAGCGCTGCATCACCGAGGCGGATGTGTTCGTGTTCACGCTCGGGCTCACGGAAGGATGGATCAATTCTCGCACGGGGCAAAGCTATTCCATTTGCCCCGGCACTGGCGTTGGCACCTTTGATCCCGAGGTGCATGTGTTCAAGAACTACACCTATCCCGAGATCCTGCGTGATTTGGAGTTGGCGCTGGAACTGATGTGGGAAATGAACCCCGATCTGAAGGTGCTGCTGACCGTTTCGCCGGTGCCGCTCGTCGCCACCGCTTCGGGCGACCATGTGCTTGTGGCCACGCAATATTCCAAATCCGTTTTGCGTGCGGTGGCGGGCGATGTGGCGCGCGCACATGCGGCGGTGGATTACTTCCCCTCTTATGAAATTATCGCCAGCCCACCCACACGCGGCACCTTCTTTGAGCCCAATATGCGCGGCATCGCCGCTCAAGGCGTGGACCTTGTGATGGGGCATTTCTTCAAAGGGCTAAACCTCACGCTCCCCGCGCATGGCCGCACCACATCCGATAGTGCCGCCCGTGAAGCGGCCGATAAAAAGGCCGCAGAAGAAGAGCTGGTTTGCGAAGAAATGATCTTGGAGCGGTTCAATGAAGCCTGAGGTTTTGCTGGTCGGCGACAGCCACACCATCGCGCTGGAAGACGGGGCGAAAGAGCTTGGCATTGCAACCGAGGTGTTCCGCTGCGGCGGCGCGGGGTGGCATGATGGAAAGTTCGGTTTCAACGCCGATGGGATTGTGCCGAAAAACACCCCGATGGGTCGCCGCTCCATCGACGGCATTCGCGAACGTCAAGGCGTGACCAATATCCTCACGCTCGGCGTGCCGGTGATTACCACCATTGGTTTTCACTTGGGTATGTTGGTGCGCGGGCTGCGCTGGACCGGGCACCATGTGGTGAGCGAAGTCGAGCCGATGCCGGAAGAGGGTCTTGTGGCCTCCGAAGCGTTTCTGACCGCCTATGTGCAGCATCACCGCACGCAACATATCCGCGTGCTCAAACGCATGGCGCGCGAAGCCGATGTGCTTGTGGTACCGCCACCGCCCATTGGCATTGATATCAACGGCCATAAAGCCCGCGAAATTCTGATCCGTTTGATGCGCAAAGGCGGTCTGACGGTGTTTGACCCGATGGTGGAACTCTTCGCCGATGAGCCCGGTTTCCCCTCGCGCTTCGTGAAAGATGACCCCAACCACGCCACCGCCGATTATGGCAAGGTGGTGATGACGGCGCTGCGCGAGCGGCAGATCATCTAGCTTAGAAATCGAGCCCCAAATCAAAGGTGCGCGCCGAATGCGTGAGCGCACCAGAGGAAATGTAATCCACCCCGGTCGCGGCCACTTCGGCAATGCGCTCGAGCCGCATATTGCCCGAGGCTTCGAGCACCACGCGCCCTTCGGCCAAGGCCACCGCTTGGCGTAACGTCGGGCTGTCCATGTTATCGAGCAAGATCACATCGGCCCCGCCGACGCCCAGCGCCTCTTCCAACTGATCCAGCGTATCGACCTCTAGCTCCACCCGCATCATATGGCTGCGCGCGGCTTTGGCGGCCTCTAGCACCGCCTGAATGCCCCCGGCGGCGGCAATGTGGTTGTCTTTGATCAAGATCGCATCAGACAGCCCAAAGCGGTGGTTGTGGCCGCCGCCATGGGTCACGGCCAGCTTTTCGACCACGCGCAGCCCCGGCGTGGTTTTGCGGGTGCAGGTGATGCGGGTCTTGGTGCCATGCGTTTGCGCCACAAAGGCGGCGGTGAGGGAGGCGATCCCGGTCATCCGACCCGCAAAATTGAGCGCCACCCGCTCGCCCATCAAAATGGACGCGGCAGAGCCGGTGATGGTCATCAAGCACTGCCCTTTACCGCAGGGGTGGCTGTCGGGCACAAGCGTTTCCACTTTCAGCCCCGCATCCACCAGCCGAAAGGCGATGGTCGCCACCTGCATGCCGGAGACAACGCCATCTTCGCGCGCATTGAGCCGCGCTTGGCAGGTTTTACCAAAGGGCACCACGGCACGGGTGGTCACATCGCCCATCGGCGACAGGTCTTCCATCAGCGAGGCTTGAACCACGGGTTCGAGCAGAAAATCGGGCAACGGGGTCATTTTGTCTCCAATGCTCGGGTACGAAGGATGAGCGCCTCAGGCAGGGTCAAAAACCGCCTTTTGGCCTGAATAGGGTCTATTTTTGGGTAATCTGATCGGAAATGGCCGCCGCGACTTTCGGTCCGTTCCAGCGCGGCGGTGGCGATAAGCGTCGCAGTGGCGGTCATGTTGCGCAGGGTTTCGCAAGTGGCTTGAGCTTCGATGTCAGCAATGGTGGCCAGCGTTTCGGTCAGGCCTTCTGCGCTGCGCACCACGCCACAGCCATTGGTCATGGCTTGGCGCAAGCGCTGCACGGCATCTTCATCGACCTCTTGGCCGCCGTCGGGGAAATCCAGCACCACTTCGGGGGCGGGTGTTTCGTCGACCAAATCGGCAATACCTTCTGCGCAGATACGCGCAAAAACCAACGCCTCCAAAAGCCCGTTCGAGGCGAGGCGGTTCGCCCCATGCAGCCCGGTAGAAGAGGCCTCCCCACAGACCCAAAGGCGATCCAGCGAGGCGCAGCCTGTTTCATCCACCGCAACACCGCCCATATGGTAATGCGCCGCAGCGGCAACCGGGATCGGCTGCAAAACAGGGTCTATTCCAGCCTGAAGGCAGGCTTCGGCCACCGCCGGAAAGCGTGCGGGTAGCTCTGCCCCCAGCACGTCGCGCGTGTCCAAAACCGGCTCCCGACCTGCTTGGCGTTCGGTATAAACGGCGCGGGCCACAATATCGCGCGGCGCAAGTTCGGCATCGGGGTGGATGGGCAGCATGAACCGCTCGCCCCGGTTGTTCAAAAGCACCGCGCCTTCACCGCGCAAAGCCTCGGTTGCCAAGGGGGCCGGGTCTTCACCCGTGGCGATGGCCGTGGGGTGGAATTGCACGAATTCCGCATCCGCAATTCGGGCCCCTGCCCGCGCCGCCATGCCAATGACCTGCCCCCGAATGCGCGGCGGGTTCGTGGTCACGGCAAAGAGCCCGCCCGAGCCGCCGCCCGCCAACAAAACAGCCGGGGTTTTGAGCAAAATCCGCCCCGAAGGTGCGCCCGCGCGCTCCACCCAAACACCCGTCACGGCCCCCGCTTCAACCGCGAGCCCAGAGGCCAAAACCCCTTCGGCGACTTGAACCGAGGGGCAGCGCCGCGCCTCGGCAATTAGGGTTTCCATGATTTCGCGCCCGGCTTGGTCGCCCTTCACGCGCACAACGCGGGCGACCGAATGCGCCGCCTCGCGCGACATGACGTAACCGCCCTGCCCGTCGCGATCAAACGGCGTGCCGAGCGTGGTCAGATCATGGATTCGGCTTTTGGCATCTTCCGTCACCAGCCGCGCAATCGCGGCATCGACCGTGCCAGCGCCGGCAATTTCTGTGTCACTTGCGTGCGATTGCGGGCTGTCCGTCGCGGCCATGGCAGCCGCCACACCGCCTTGCGCCCAAGCGGAAGAAGCGCCCTCCCCCAAGGTTTCCGGTGAAATCACCAAAACCGGATGCGGCGCCAGTTTCAGCGCCGCATAAAGCGCGCCCAGCCCCGCGCCCACAATGATAACGCGCCGGGTGTCCAAAATGGGGGTGCTCACTTCGCAATCGTCCGCGAAAGCTCGATCATCCGTTCCACGGCCACGCGCGCTTTGGCGGCAATGGCGGGGTCCACCACCACCTCTTCCGCGCCCGCATGCAGCGCCCACAAGATCTTTTCGAGCGTGATTTTCTTCATATAGGGGCACATGTTGCACGGCCCCATGAACTCAACCTCGGGATAGGCATCTGCGATGTTGGAGGCCATCGAACATTCGGTCACCAGCATCGCCTGGGCGGGCTTTTCGCGCGCCACATAGTCGATAATCCCCGAGGTAGAGCCGGAATAATCTGCCTCTGCCACAACCGACGGCGGGCATTCGGGATGCGCGATGATCCGCGTTTCCGGGTGGCCCGCGCGGAAACCGCGCAGATCTTCGGCGGTATATTGTTCATGCACGATGCACGAGCCCGCCCACCAAACCACGTTCTTTTGCGGCACATCGCGCGCCACGTTTTGCGCCAAATACTGGTCGGGCGTCATGATGATCGTGTCTTCGGGCAAAGCCGCGACGATCTGCGCCGCATTGGACGAGGTGCAGCAGATGTCAGAGGCCGCTTTCACCTCGGCGGTCGTGTTGACGTAGCTCACCACTGGCGCGCCGGGGTATTTGGCCCGCATCTCTGCAATGCCTTCGGCGGTGATGCTTTCAGCCAAAGAACAGCCCGCCGTGACATCAGGGATCAGCACCCGTTTGGCCGGGTTCAGAATTTTGGAGGTTTCCGCCATGAAATGCACGCCGCATTGCACGATGGTTTCGGCCTCGACCTTCGTCGCCTCAATCGCCAATTGCAGGCTATCGCCCACCACATCGGCCACGCCATGATAGATTTCCGGCGTCATATAGTTATGCGCCAAGATCACCGCGTTCTTCTCGGCCTTTAGGCGATTGATCGCACGGATATAGGGCGCGTAACGCGCGAAGTCGGGCAAAGGCACGACCCGATCCATGCGCGCATGGATATCGGCCATTTCCTGAGCCAGCGTAAGCGACGGCGCAAGGTCGTAAGCCTCGGCCAAGGTCGCGCGGATCACCGTGAAGTCCAGCATGGGCCCCTCCCCCAAAACCGAGAACGCAAATGCATGTAAGGTCTGCGCGCCCGGTATGGAATGACAAAATTGCCGCAAGGCCGAGAAATATGAAACTTTTGTGTCTGGCCGTGCCTAGCTGACGCGGTTCCAGATCGCGGCGTCACCAAGCTTCGCCACAAAAGCCTCATGCGCGGCGGTTTCTTCCTCGGTGATGCGCGAGGGCAACGGCACCGGGCGCGGACGAGGCCGCCAATCGCTGCCATCTTCGCCGTTTTTCGTGCCTGCTTCGGCGATATTGAGCCCAAAACCCGGCTGACGCCCACCGATCAGCTCCAGATAGACCTCGGCCAGAATTTCGGCATCAAGAAGCGCGCCGTGCAGGGTCCGGGCAGAGTTATCAATGTTGAAGCGGCGGCAAAGCGCATCAAGCGAGGCAGGCGAGCCCGGAAATTTGCGCCGCGCCATCGCCACGGTATCGAGCGAGCGCTCCATCGGAATGAGCGGCATTTTCGCCCAGCCCAGCTCCGCATTGAGGAATTTCATATCGAAGGCGGCATTGTGGATCACAAGGATCGAATCAGTGCCGATGAAATCCAAAAATGCTTGGCCGACCTCGATGAACCGGGGCTTGTCGCGCAGGAAATCATCCCCCAAACCGTGCACGGCAAAGGCTTCTTGCGGCATTGCGCGTTCGGGGTTGATGTATTGGTGATAGGTGCGGCCCGTCGGCACATGGTTGTAAAGCTCCACCGCGCCAATTTCGACGATGCGATCCCCCTCGCCGGGCTCAAAGCCTGTGGTTTCGGTATCTAGAACGATCTCACGCATGGGCAGCCTTGATGGTTTTGATCAGGTCTCGCACAGCCACCCGCACCTGATCAAGGCTGCGCGTCTCGATGATGTAATCCGCGCGGGCACGTTTTTCCGCATCGGGCATTTGGCGCGCCAAGATCAGATCAAGCTGTGCTTCGGTCATTTGCCCGCGCGCCAAGACCCGTTCACGCTGTACCTGTGGGTCTGCGGTAACCACCAAAACCGCATCGCAGTCTTTTTCGCCGCCCGTTTCATACAAAAGCGGCACATCGAGAAGCACGATTTCTGCACCCGCATGCGCTTGCAAAAACGCCGCCCGCGCCGCGCGCACCAAAGGATGCACGATGGTCTCTAGCCGCGAGAAAGCCTGTTTGTCTTCCACTAGGGCCTTTTTCAGCAGGGCGCGCTGCACTGCGCCATCTTGCACCGCTTGAGGAAAAGCCTGTGCGATCGCCTGCACCGCCGCACCGTCTTTTTGATACAGCCCATGCACCGTGGCATCGGCATCCCACACCGGAATGCCCTCTTCGGCAAACAACCGCGCGGTGGTGGATTTGCCCATCCCGATCGACCCTGTGAGCCCGAGACGGAAGGGGTGGGTCATGCCGAAAGTACCCGTTCGCGCAGTTCGGCGGTGACCTCGGGGCGGTGGCCAAACCAACGCTCAAACCCCGGCACGGCTTGATGAAGCAGCATCCCAAACCCATCCACCGTGACACAGCCACGGCTCGCCGCCTCTTTCAAAAGCCGGGTTTCAAGCGGGGTGTAGACCAGATCGGTAACCACAGCGCTTTGCGGCAAAGCCTCAAGCGAAATGCGGAATTCGGGCGTATCGGGCATCCCAAGCGAGGAGGTGTTCACCAGCGTGGCCACGCCTTCCATCATTTTCGCCGCCTGTGCCCAATCATAGACAACGATCCGGGCGCCAAATTCGGTGCGCAGTTTCTCGGCTCGCAAGCGGGTGCGGTTGGCAATGCGCACTTCGGGGCAGCCGGTCTCAATCAGCGCAGACACAATTGCCCGGGCAGCACCACCAGCGCCCACAACAGCGGCGGGACCAAGATCGGCCCGCCAGTTGGGCGCGCCATCTTTGAGATTGGCAATAAAGCCATACCCATCTGTATTATCAGCAAAAATACGCCCATCGGGGTGAAAAACGAGCGTATTCGCTGCGCCGATCAGCGCCGCGCGATCGGACACGCTATCAGCGAGCGCAAGCACCTTTTCTTTATGCGGAATCGTGACATTGCAGCCCACAAACCCCGCCTTGGGCAACACGCGCAGGGTGGTTTCCAAATCCTCAGGCGCGATATCCATGGGCACGTAATGCCCCTTGATCCCATAGGTTTTGAGCCAATGGCCATGCAGCGCAGGCGAGCGGGTATGTGCAATCGGGTGGCCGATCACCCCGGCGAGGGGAATTTTTTTGTGCTCGGTCATGTTGTCAGCTCTCCGCGGGCGCGCAGCCAGTTTAGAAATTCAAGAAGGGGCAAGCCCAGAACGGCAAAGTAATCGCCTTCGACCGAGGAGAAAAGCCGCACGCCTTCTTCCTCGAGCTTGTAGCAGCCCACCGCGTGGCGAATGCTGTGCCAATTGCGCGCAACATAGTCTGCAATGAACGGCTCACTCAACGGGTGCATGGTGAGCCGGACCTCTGCCACATGCCGCCAAATTGGTGCGCCATCGCGCATTACCACCATAGCGGATAAAAGTTTGTGCGTTTGACCAGAGAGGCGACGCAATTGCTCCATCGCGTCTTCCGGGGTTACGGGCTTGGAAAAAATCTCGCCCCTCAACTCCAGCACCTGATCCGCGCCCATCACCAATTTCTCGGGCTGTTTGCGCCCGATCCGCGCCGCTTTCGCCTCGGCCAAAGCATCCGCCACATCACGCGGCTTCGCCCCTTCGTGCAAAAGACCCTGTTTGATCGCCTCTTCATCAATCCGTGCGGGCGCGACCTCAACGCAAAGACCCGCGGCGCGCAACAGGCGCGCGCGGATTTCAGAAGCGGAGGCAAGGATGAGGGTAGGGGACATGTGGACAACCATTGGGAAAAGCACGGGGGCAGAACTGTGGGCGAGCCTGTGAGCACCATTTCCTCCCCATTTGTCCGGGGGTTTGTCAAGAAAAGTAAAGACTTTCTTAACATGTGGAACCGCAGGCCGCCGGGGTGTGGGAAAGCGCCGCAGCCCACAGGCTGGCACAGATTCGTCCCTCGTAATCATCCACAGGGTTCAATTCAGCAAATCTCTGAAAACGTGGGTAATATTTTGTCTTTCAACAGGATCGGCCATTTCAGCATCTGGATGCATCCGCTAGCCTTGAAGCTTGGGGAGAACTGTTTAATCCACACTATCCACAGGGCAAACATCATCATCTTCTTTTCTTTTCTTAATATTTTCTCTTAAGAAGAGAGCCAGAAGACAGGAGGCGCACGTGACCGAAATTCTTGACCTGGTGAGCAGTTTTCTCTCGGACATGTACCTCTGGACCAAGTCACTGCATGTGATGTCTGTCTTGGCTTGGATGGCCGGGCTTTTTTACCTGCCGCGTCTCTACGTCTACCACGTGGAAGGGCTGAAGAAGCAGGGCGTAACCCGTGGCAGCGACATGGATCTTCTGTTCCAGCATCAAGAACGTTTGCTGATGAAGGCAATCATGCATCCGGCCGCCATTTCGACTTGGTTCTTCGGCCTGTGCCTTGTGTTCACGCCGGGCGTTGTGTGGTGGGATTCGATCTGGCCCTATGCCAAAGGCTTTGGAATCATCGCGATGACGATCTTCCATCTGTATCTCGCCAAGGCGCGCTTCACCTTCATTGATGGCACGAACAACCTCAAAGGCCGCCAATGGCGGATGATGAACGAAATTCCGACGCTGCTGATGGTGTTGATCGTTCTGGCCGTGATCTTGAAGTTCTAACAGGGCGGAAACCCCAGTTTCATTGACTCGCAGCGCGTTTACGCGTATGCGCGCCTTAGCCCCGGCCGTCCGGCCGACCGGTTTAGCCGAGATATGACCTATATCGCGCCGCGCCCGCTCGGGCTGTGGCGCCTTTCGCGGATGGATGCGAGATGACCGAACGTTTGAACCTTTCCGATCTTAAGGCGAAAAGCCCCAAAGACCTTTTGGCGATGGCCGAGGAATGGGAGATCGAAAACGCTTCCACCATGCGCAAGGGCGAGATGATGTTCTCGATCCTGAAAGAGCATGCCGAGGAAGACATCGTGATCGGCGGCGATGGCGTGTTGGAAGTGTTGCAAGACGGGTTTGGCTTCTTGCGCTCGCCCGAGGCGAACTATCTGCCGGGCCCGGATGACATCTACGTCTCGCCCGATATGATCCGTCAATACAGCCTGCGCACCGGCGATACGGTCTCGGGCGTCATTCGTGCACCGGGCGAGAATGAGCGGTATTTCGCGCTGACCGGGGTTGAGAAAATCAACTTCGAGTCGCCGGAAAAAGCGCGCCACAAGGTCAGCTTCGACAACCTGACCCCGCTTTACCCCGATGAACGTCTGAAGATGGAGATCGAAGATCCCACCATCAAAGACCGGTCCGCCCGGATCATCGACCTTGTTGCTCCGATCGGGAAGGGGCAGCGCTCGCTGATCGTGGCGCCGCCGCGCACGGGTAAAACCGTTTTGCTGCAAAACATCGCCCATTCCATCGAGGTAAACCACCCGGAGTGCTATTTGATCGTGCTCTTGATCGACGAACGCCCGGAAGAGGTGACCGATATGCAGCGCTCGGTCAAAGGGGAGGTGATTTCCTCGACCTTTGACGAACCGGCAACGCGGCACGTGGCTGTGGCCGAGATGGTCATCGAAAAAGCCAAGCGCTTGGTCGAACATAAACGAGATGTTGTGATTTTGCTCGACTCGATCACAAGACTTGGTCGCGCCTACAACACCGTTGTGCCGAGCTCGGGCAAGGTTTTGACCGGTGGTGTGGATGCGAACGCGCTGCAACGGCCGAAACGGTTCTTTGGCGCCGCGCGGAACATTGAAGAAGGCGGCTCGCTCACGATCATCGCCACCGCGTTGATCGACACCGGCTCGCGCATGGATGAGGTGATCTTTGAGGAATTCAAAGGCACCGGCAACAGCGAGATCGTGCTCGACCGCAAGGTGGCAGACAAGCGCGTCTTCCCCGCGATGGACATTCTCAAATCCGGCACCCGGAAAGAAGATCTGCTCACCGATCAAAAAGATCTGCAGAAAACCTATCTGCTGCGCCGCATCCTGAACCCGATGGGCACCACGGACGCGATCGAGTTCCTGATCTCCAAGCTGAAGCAAACCAAAACCAATGGCGAATTCTTCGATTCGATGAACGGCTAAAGGCCCGTTCGTCCAAAAGGGGTTTCGATGGCGACGATCTTCGCACAGGCCAGCGGCCGCGGCAAAGCGGGCGTGGCGGTTATTCGGCTTTCCGGGCCCCAAGCCTGGGAGGCCGTTTCCGCTTTGGCGGGGCGTTTGCCCGCGCCGCGTCAGGCGGGGCTGCGGCGGCTGAGTTTCGCGGGCGATTATCTCGATGAAGCTTTGGTGCTGTGCTTTGAAAAGGGCGCAAGTTTCACCGGGGAAGATTGCGCCGAATTGCAGGTGCACGGGGCAACCGCCACGGTGCAGGCTGTGTTGCAAGCTTTGGCCGCGCAACCCGGTTTGCGATTGGCGGAACCTGGCGAATTTACCCGCCGTGCGATGGAAAATGGCCGGCTTGATCTGTCTCAGGTCGAGGGTTTGGCTGATCTGATTGAAGCTGAGACCGAGGCGCAGCGCAAACAGGCTTTGGCGGTTCTGTCTGGCGGGGTCGGGCAGTTGGTCGAGCGTTGGCGCACGCAATTGATCCGTGCGGCGGCGCTTTTGGAAGCGGTGATTGATTTCGCCGATGAAGAGGTGCCAGAGGATGTTTCGCCCGAGGTCTCAAGCCTTTTGGCCGCTGTTCAGGGCGATTTGGCGCGCGAAGTGGGGCGGATTTCCGCGTCAGAACGTGTGCGTGAAGGCTTTGAGGTCGCTATTGTTGGCCGCCCGAATGCGGGTAAATCTACGCTCCTGAACGCATTGGCGGGCCGCGAAGCGGCGATTACCTCCGAAGTTGCAGGTACCACGCGTGATGTGATCGAAGTGCGGATGGATCTTGGCGGTTTGGCGGTGACGCTGCTCGATACCGCTGGCTTGCGCGAAACCGAAGATAAGGTCGAAGCCATCGGCGTGGAACGCGCGCTGCAAAGGGCACGGGCTGCGGATTTGCGGCTTTTCTTGCTGGATGGCGATGATCTGCCGCTTTTGGTACCGCAGCCTGATGACCTTGTGGTGCAGGGCAAAGCTGATCTGGCCGAAGGGCAGGGGCTTTCCGTCTCGGGCAAAACGGGGGCGGGGCTTGATCGGCTGGTGGCGGAACTGACCAAGCGCTTGTCGGATCGCGCCTCCGGGGCAGGGGTCATGACCCGCGAGCGCCATCGCGCCTGTTTGCAGCGCGCGCAAAATGCGCTAGATGCGGCTCAGGTTGAACTGGCGCTTGGGCAAGAGCGGCTGGAGCTTGCAGCGGACCATCTGCGCAATGCGGCGCGGGCGCTGGAATCGCTTCTGGGCCGGGTTGATGTCGAGGCCTTGCTGGATGAGATTTTCTCGAGTTTTTGCATCGGCAAGTGAGGAGTGTTTCACGTGAAACATTTTGACGTCATCGTGGTCGGCGGCGGCCATGCCGGGACCGAGGCTGCCCATGCGGCGGCCCGCGTGGGCGTGCGCACTGCGCTTGTCACGATGCGCCGCGCCGATATTGGCGTGATGTCGTGCAATCCGGCGATTGGGGGCTTGGGCAAAGGCCATCTTGTGCGCGAGATTGATGCGCTGGATGGGGTGATGGGCCGCGCGGCGGACCGGGCCGGAATTCAATTCCGCTTACTCAACCGCCGCAAAGGCCCCGCCGTGCAAGGCCCCCGCGCGCAGGCAGACCGCAAGCTTTATCGCCAAGCGATGGGCGAACTCACCGAAGCGCAACCGAACCTTGAGGTGATCGAAGGCGAGGTGACCGACCTGATCCTGTGCGATGGGCGCGTGGCGGGCATAACCTTGGCCGATTCGTCTGAAATTACCGCGGGCGCGGTGATTTTGACCACGGGCACCTTCCTCAACGGGATCATGCATATTGGCGACCAGCGCGCCGCCGGGGGCAGGGTGGGCGATGCGCCCTCGATCCGGCTTGCGCAACGATTGAAGGATTTGGAGCCCCGCCTTGCCCGGTTGAAAACCGGCACGCCGCCACGGTTGGATGGCCGCACGATCAATTGGGATATTTTGGAAAGCCAGCCGGGCGATGAAGACCCGGTGTTGTTCAGCTTCCTGAACCGCAAGCCTTATGCCCGGCAAATTTCCTGCGGCATCACCCATACCAATGAAGCGACGCATGAGGTGATTCGCACCAACCTGCAGCGTTCGGCGATGTATGGCGGGCATATCGAAGGGGTCGGCCCGCGCTATTGTCCCTCGATCGAAGATAAGGTCGTGCGCTTTGCCGATAAATCCTCGCACCAAGTATTCTTGGAGCCGGAAGGGCTCGACGATTACACCGTTTACCCCAACGGGATCTCGACCTCTTTGCCGCTTGAGGTGCAGGAGGCTTACGTTCGCTCGATCCGCGGTTTGGAAGCGGTGACAATTCTGCAAGCGGGCTATGCGATTGAATATGATTTCGTCGACCCGCGCGCGCTGACGCAAACGCTGGAACTGCAAGCGCAACCGGGGTTGTTCTTGGCGGGCCAGATCAATGGCACCACCGGTTATGAAGAAGCCGCAGCTCAAGGTTTGGTGGCGGGCCTCAATGCCGCCCACCAAGTTTTGGGGCAGGAAACGGTCACTTTCAGCCGCACCAACAGCTATATTGGCGTTATGATCGATGATCTGGTGACGCGCGGCGTATCAGAGCCCTATCGCATGTTCACCTCCCGCGCCGAGTTCCGCTTGGCTTTGCGGGCTGACAACGCCGACCAGCGGCTGACGCCGATGGGCGTGGCAGCCGGGTGCGTTGGCGAAGAGCGGCGCGTGGCTTTTGAAGAAAAGATAGAAGCCTTGGCTGCTGGCCGCGCCTTGCTCGATTCGCTGGTGCTCACGCCGAAGCAAGCGAATGAGCGCGGGTTGCGGGTGAACCAAGATGGCACCAAGCGCTCTGCCTTTGAACTCTTGTCGTTCCCCGAGATCGACTTTGCCACCATCACCGCCGCTTTGCCGGAACTGGAGGCGGTGTCAGCAGAGGTGGCCGAGCAGCTTTCCCGCGAGGCGCTCTACGCAAATTACATCACGCGCCAGCAGCAAGATGTTGAGGCGATGCGCCGCGACGAGCATTGGGAAATCCCAGCGGACTTTGATTACGACGCGCTGCCGGGGCTTTCCAAAGAACTGCGTGGCAAGTTTGCACGTGCAAAGCCGCAAACCTTGGCGCAAGCGGGCCGGGTGGATGGGGCCACGCCCGCAGCTTTGGCGCTGATTTTGGCGCATTTGCGCCAGCAAAAGCGGGCCGCAGCGAAATGAGCGGGGCAGAGCTCTTCCAGCGCCACTTCGATGTTTCACGTGAAACATTGGATCGGCTCACCACGCTCGAAGCGCTGTTGCGCAAATGGAACCCGGCGATCAACCTCGTTTCCGCGCAAACGCTCGATGATATTTGGGGGCGGCATTTCCTCGATTCGGCGCAACTGTTCCACTGTATCGAGGAGACGCCTGCAAGCTGGGCCGATCTGGGCAGCGGCGGCGGCTTTCCCGGCCTGATCATCGGCATTCTGGCCAAGGAAAAATGGCCCGAGATGCAATTGACCTTGGTGGAAAGTGACAAGCGCAAATCGGCCTTTCTCATCAACGCGGCGCGCGAATTGGGCCTTGGGCTCAAGGTCAAGCCTGAGCGGATTGAGAAAACCGCGCCGCTTCAAGCGGATGTTGTTTCTGCCCGTGCATTGGCCGCTTTGCCCAAACTTTTGGAATTTGCCGAGCGCCACCTGGGCGCGAATGGCACAGCCATCTTCCCGAAAGGCGAGCGCTGGAAAGAGGAGGTTGCTTTGGCCGAGGCTTCATGGTCCTTTACCAGCGAGCCGCGGGAAAGCTTGACCGACCCGCAGGCGGTTGTCTTGAAAATCAGGGGTTTGAAACGTGTCTGATCCGACGCGGCCGCCAGGGCCAAGAATCATCGCAGTGGCAAACCAAAAAGGCGGGGTCGGCAAAACGACGACCACGATCAACCTTGCCTCGGCTTTGGCCGAGCAGGGTAAGCGGATTTTGCTGGTGGATCTGGACCCGCAGGGCAATGCCTCGACCGGTTTGGGCATTGAAACCAATGCGCGGCGCTATTCGACCTATGATTTGATCTTGGGTGAGGCGCCGCTGTCGGATGTGATTCAGAAAACCGATTTTGACGGGCTTTGGATCTCGCCTGCAACGACCGATCTTTCCTCGGCCGATATGGAATTGGTTTCCGCCGAAAAGCGCACCTTTTTGCTCTATGATGCGCTACGTCAGGTCGATATCGACGCTTGGGCCTTTGATTATGTGCTGATCGACTGCCCGCCGTCGCTCAGCCTGCTCACCATCAATGCGATGGTCGCCGCGCAATCGGTGCTGGTGCCGCTTCAGGCCGAATTTTTCGCGCTGGAAGGCCTGTCACAACTGATGTTGACGATCCGCGAAGTGCGCCAAACGGCGAATAAAGACCTGCGGATCGAGGGGATCGTGCTCACCATGTATGATGTGCGCAACAACCTTTCCCAGCAGGTGGAATCGGATGCGCGGGCGACGTTGGGGGAATTGGTGTTCCGCACGATGATCCCGCGCAATGTGCGGATTTCCGAAGCGCCGAGTTTTGCGTTGCCGGTTTTGACCTATGATGGATCGTCCAAAGGGGCGGTGGCGTACCGGCATTTGGCGCGCGAACTGCTGGCGCGGCATGTCCCAACAAAAACAAAGGTGGCAGGATGAGCAAGAAGCCGGAACGGCGCGGGCTGGGGCGTGGCCTTTCAGCCCTGATGGCCGATGTGCAGTCAGCATCGGTAGATGTAGCGGAAGATGAGCCCCGGCGCCGCGATATGTTGGTGCCGATCGAGCATATCGTGCCGAACCCGGATCAGCCGCGGCGCAGCTTTTCAGAGCAATCTTTGGAGGAATTGCGTGCCTCTATCGCTGAAAAGGGCGTGATTCAGCCGCTGATCGTGCGCGCGCATCCTGAAAAAGCCGATCATTACGAGATTGTCGCGGGCGAACGGCGTTGGCGGGCGGCGCAGCTTGCCAAATTGCACGAACTGCCCGTGATCATCCGCGATTTCACTGATACCGAGGTGCTGGAAGTCGCGATCATCGAAAACATCCAGCGCGCCGATCTAAATCCGCTGGAAGAGGCGATGGGCTATCGCCAACTGATGGACCGTTTTGGCCACACCCAAGAAAAGGTGGCTGAGGCGCTTTCCAAAAGCCGCAGCCATATTGCCAACCTGTTGCGGTTGCTGAGCCTGCCCGAAGAGGTTCAGCACCATTTGCGCGACGGTAAGCTGACGGCAGGCCATGCGCGCGCGCTGATCACCGCCGAAGATCCGGTGAAAATGGCACGCGAAGTGATTGATCGCGGCCTATCGGTGCGCGAAGTCGAACGGCTTGTGAAGGGTGGTGAAACGGCAGCGCCGAAAGCTGGTAGCGGCAAGCGCAGGGCAGGGGCGCCGGATAAAGACGCCGACACCCGCGCGCTTGAGGCGGATTTGGCCGCAACTATCGGTATGAAGGTCTCGATCGACCATGATGGCGCTGAAGGGGGGCGGATCAGCATTTCCTATAGCTCGCTTGATGAGCTGGATCGGCTGTGCCAAACCCTGAGCCAAATGGGCTGAAAGACACCATATATTGTTAGAGAAAGGCCGCAGACAGTTAGATTTTGTTTGCGGCCTTTTTCTCTTCTTCCGCCTTTAGCTTTTGCGAAATCTTGCCAAGGTTCTCATGCCGACCCACGGCTTTGGCGGTGCGGGCCTTTTGCGCGTCAATCGGCACCTGCATTTCTGCGATCAGCCCGTCGATCTGTGCCTGCCGACCCCGGCTCCAAGCGCCAAAGGTCTCGGCTGATTGGGCGAGCATCAGGCTTTCTTGCCCTTCAAGCCGTGCGGCTTTTGCCATTTCGCCCACGCGGGCATGTTCGGCCTGAAGCCTTTGTTTGGCATGGGTAAGCCGCGCCAATTCGGCCATTTCGCGTTCGCGGACCATCGCGGCAAGCTCTTGCAGTTTTTCGAGCCGTTTGTTGGACATTAGCGCATCCCCCGTTCTTTCGCGCGACGGCGCATTTTCTCGGCAAAGCGGATCGCGGCGGCGACCGGACGGTAGTGTTCGGGCCGGATTTCATCGCCCACTTCAATAGCTGCATGAAGTGCGCGTGCGGTCGGCGGGTCCGAATGGATCGGCACCGCGTTTTCATTGGCCACGGCGCGAATACGCGCGGCGACTTCATCCACGCCTTTCGCCACACAGACCGGGGCGCGTTTCGCCCCGCGCTCCCATTTCAGCGCCACGGCATAGTGGGTCGGGTTGACGATCACGACATCGGCCTTGGCAACATCGGCAATCATCTGTTGTGTGGCGATCTCAATGGCTTTTTGCCGGCGTTGCGCTTTGATGTGGGGGTCGCCTTCGGATTGCTTCATCTCATCCATTAGTTCCTTGCGCGACATCCGGTTGCGGCGCATGAACTCAGAATATTGCCAAAGGTAGTCTATCGCGCCGATCACACCCGCAAGTAGCAGCATCAACAGCAGAAATTCGACGATCAGCTTGAGGAATTCACCCGCAATCAGCGGGGCTTCATATTGCTGGGTCATCAAGATCAGCGGCAATTCCCGCATGATAAAATAACCCAGAATGATTGAGATCACGACGAGCTTTACGAAGCTTTTGAGGAATTCAAACAGCCCGCTGCGGCCAAACTTTTGCTTGGCGTTATGGATCGGGTCGATCCGGTTCAGCTTGGGTTCAAGCTTGTCGGGGGCAACGACGAGCGCACGCTGCGCGACGAGCGCCAAGATCACCGCCGCCATCGGCAGCAAAATCCACGGGCCAAGCGTCAGGATCAGTTGAAAGAAGATCCCGCCTGCCACAGCGGGGCCGCCACCAAGGATCTGCACCGAGAGCGTATCCGCCTGATCAAGCAGCACGCTGGCCCAAGTGCCAAATTTTGTGAGCGAATAGACCCCAAAGGCCAGCGCGGTCACCACAAAACCAGCGTAAACCGCCGCGACCGTAATCTCGGCGGATTTGACGATGTCACCCTTTCGTCGGGCTTCCTCGATCTTGTGTGGTGTTGGGTCGAATTCCTTTGAGTCGTCGTCGTCTTCGCTCATGGGCGCACCTCGAACGGATTAGACAAGAACGTGACAAAGGCATCATGCCACACAAGAAGCCCGCTGGGGAGCGCGACCATCAAAAGCGCAAGCCCGCCAAGCGTCAGCGCGGGGGCGCCGACAAAAGCCACCATCAACTGCGGCATTGCGCGGTTAATCGCCCCAAGCGCGATGTTGTAGACAAGACCGGCAATCACAAAAGGCGCCGCGATGGAAAAGCCAAGCGTGAAAGCCCGTGCAACACCCGAAAGCTCCCATCTCCGGATCAAATCGGCATCGGGGAAGGTGCCGGGCGGCAGCGCTTGATAAGAGCCGATAAAAACTTCCGTCACGCGGATATGCAGACCCATATGCACCGCGATCGCCAGCCCGGCGAGCACCAGTAGTTGCCCAACGGCTGGCTGCGGTTCGCCCGTGGTGCCGCCAAAAAGCTGAGAAAGAGACACAGATTGCGCTGCCATCATGCCTGCAATCTGCAAACACAAAACGAACATCCGCATCGTCATACCGATGGCGAGGCCAATCAGGCTTTCCGCGAACAGCCAGACAGGCGCGGGTAGGTTGGTCTCAGGCTGGCTGATATAGGGCATCGCGCCGGGCAGCACGATCAGCGTGAAAGCGAAGGCCAAAACCAGCTTCACGCGGGCGGGCACCAGCATCTCGCCAAAGGCGGGCAGCACCAGCATCGCCCCGCCAATGCGCAAGAAAACGATGAAACCGGCCCAGAGAAACCCCTGAACCGATTGCAAAGCCTCTGCATAAAGCGGGTTCATGCGGGCACCACCCCCACCATCGAGGGTTTCGCATCAAGCCCGATTTCCTCAAAGCTGAGCACCGGCGCGCCGATCCCCTTTGCGCCAAGCACGGTTTTAAGGAACCGACGACGGCGGGTTGAGGTCACAATCGCCGGGAAAATTCCCGATTCCCCAGCCCGCGCGACCCGTTCAGCCACGTTATTGGCGAGCCGGTTGAACTTGTCGGGCGGCAGCGCCACATCGGTTTGCCCACGCTCGCCCGAGATTTGATAGGCCGAGAAAGTGTCTTCCCATTCCGGCGCAAGCTGCAAGAGCGGCAGCGTGCCATCTTCGCGGCGGAACTCTGCCACAAGCTGGAAGCCAAGGCGCTGGCGCACATGTTCGCAGATCGCTTCGGGCGAGTTCATACCGCGCACTTCGGCAATGGCTTCAACAATCACCATCAGGTTGCGGATCGAAACACGTTCTTCCAAGAGCAGACGCAGCACCGCCAAAAGGAGGTCCGTCGGCACTTTATCGGGGATCAATTCGTCCAGCAGACGACGGTTGCTATCAGCCCGCGCCGGATCAGAGAGGTTGCAAACCTCTTCCAGCAGGCGGCGCAGCGCGCGCAGGGTCATCAAGCGGCCGAAGTTGCGTTTGATCACCTCCAAAAGGTGCGTCGCCAGAACTTCGGTCGGCGATACCACGGTCGAACCGGCAAGCGCGGCATCTTCTTGTTCCGAGGCGGGCAGCCAGCGTGCAGGCGCACCATAGACCGGCTCGCGCACATCTTCGCCTTTGGGCAGAAAATCGCGGTTGTCGGAAATCAACGCCAGAACCTTTTCCGGGAACAGCCGATCTTTGGCTTGTTCCACGCCCTGAATACGGATGCGATAACAGCCCGGGTCCAAAGTGGCATCATCGGTCAGTCGAATTTCGGGCAAAATTAGCCCGTAACTTGCCGCCACATGGTTGCGCATATTGGAAATTCGGGCATCAAGTCCGGTTGCCGGATCAAGCGCCATCGCCACAAGGTCGGGCGAAAATTCAACGTGGATATCGTCGATATCGAGCACATCCCCGATGGATTTCTTTTTCCGCTCTTCGGTGGGGGCCGGCATCTTCATCGCTTCGCGCGCGGCCTTCTTGGCATTGTTGCGCTGCACCATGATCGAAGCCGTAATCAGCGCCGCCGCACCCAGCATAAAGGGCGCAAAGGGCAGGCCCGGCACCAGCGCGAACAGCGCCATCAGCACGCCAACCGTCATCAGTGCCGAGGGGTAGCGCGAAAGTTGCTCAAACAGCGCGGCATCGGTCGAGCCTTTGGCCCCACCGCGCGACAGCAAGATCGCCGAACCGATGGAAATGATCACCGCCGGGATTTGGCCCACAAGCCCATCGCCCACGGTCAAGATCGCATAGGTTTCCAAAGCGCGGTCAAGCGGCATCCCATGCACCACCGAACCAATGATCAGACCGACAATCAGGTTCAAAAGCGTGATCAACAGGCCCGCAACGGCATCGCCTTTCACGAATTTCGACGCACCGTCGAGCGAGCCGAAGAAGGTCGTTTCCGCCTGTTCTTTTTCGCGCCGTGCGCGGGCTTCGGCATGGTCGATCGCGCCCGCATTCATATCGCTATCAATGGCGAGCTGTTTGCCCGGCATCGCATCCAAGGCAAAGCGTGCGCTCACTTCGGCCATCCGGCCTGCGCCTTTGGTGATGACGATGAAGTTGACGATCAAGATCACGCCAAAGACGACGAGCCCGATCATCACCGAGCCGCCCATGACGAAATTGGCAAAGCCCTGAATGACCTTACCCGCTGCACCGGTGCCCGTGTGGCCGTTGCCCACGATCAGCTTCGTGGAACTGACGTTGAGCGACAAGCGCAGCATCAGCGAGGCCAAAAGCACGGTCGGGAACGACGAAAAATCAAGCGGCCGCTCGATGAACAGCGTCACGGTAAAGATCAAGATGGCCAGTGCAAAAGACACGGCCAAGCCCACATCCAGTACCCAAGAGGGCACCGGCAGGATCATCATGACGATCACCGCCATCAGCGCCAGCGCCAGCAAAATGGTGGGCTGGAAGATCGCCTGCATCGTTAGTTTCGGCATCAGTTGCCCTCACCTTTGTTCAGCGACAGCGCAAAAAGGCTTGCTCCGGGGGCGGCGCCGAGCGGCGGCGCGGCGGTGCCAGAACGTTGCAAAAGGGGATAGGTATTCACCCGAGGCGGGCGGCGCGGGGCGGTGGGGGCGTTCATTGCAGCAACAATATCGGGGATCTCGGGAATATCGGTTTGCATCGGTTGCGTGGCCGTTTGCGGGGCGCCTGTCCAAGCGGCATCATTCATTGCCACCATGCCCTCGGCCCCATCAGAGGCCAAAAAGCGCTGACGCAGTTCGGCGAAGCGGGCCGAATAGCGCTCTGCATATTCTTTGGTGCGCGAGTGGTAAGCGCCCGCCGCCCCGTTCCACGAGCCTTTTTCATCATAAAGCTCAGCCAGAAACTTTGCGGCGTAAAGCGCATTGGCCAGCGGGTCGAACATCTCGTCAATCGAGGAGAAATGCTGGTTGTGCCATTTGTAGTTGATCTGGAAGCAGCCCACATCGAAGCTGCGCGCGCCGCGCTTGAATTCCTTGAACACATAG
Source organism: Rhodobacter aestuarii (assembly GCF_900156655.1). Classification (GTDB taxonomy): domain Bacteria; phylum Pseudomonadota; class Alphaproteobacteria; order Rhodobacterales; family Rhodobacteraceae; genus Rhodobacter; species Rhodobacter aestuarii. The sequence goes on from NZ_FTOG01000004.1 coordinate 64,812, forward strand.
GCGCGGGCTTCATCGAGCGTGTCGAACCAATGGCCAGCACCCTCCATGTTCACCGTCCAGGGCCAGGGCCGCAGCTTGCCGTCAATTTTCTTGCCGGTTTCGGTCAGCGAAATCGCTTTGAGCACAGAAATCGGCACGCCGGTGCGGCGGGAGGCTTCTTCTGCGACTCGTTCGCAAGTGGCTGAGACGGTGGTGGCCGACTCGGATGCGGCCAAGGGCGCAACCTTAAAAACCATGCAAAGCACGGAAATTATTGATAAAAGCCAAAATTTTGGCATGGGCTTCACCCTCTGATCAGCAGTTCTTGCTACGGGTGAAGCTAGGCAAAGAAGGTTTATAACCGGTAAGGATTGCCCGGATCGTGGCGATTATCGGCGCAGCGCCGCCAGATAATGCGCATGCAAAATCGGGTTTGCGACCAACAGCCCATCGGCCCGCGCAGAGGGGGTGTTAAAGCTCAGCGGCGTGCCAATCCGGTCACTTGTGACCGCGCCCGCACGCTCTGCAATCAGGCTCGCGGCGGCCACATCCCATTCCCATGCCTGACGCAGCGAAAGGCTCGCATCAAAGCGCCCCTCTGCCACAAGGCACAGCCGCCACGCAAGCGAAGGGCGGAAACTGCGTTTGTAAGCGGGGCAGGGGCCATTCCAGTGAAACGGCTCATCAACGGCGCGCACCGTCAACAGCGTGCTGCCATCAATTTCTTCTGTTTCCGTGGCTTGGATGGTTTTTCCATCCAATTGCGCCGGGCCATCCAGCGTGGCGGTGTAGCTTTGTTCCAGCACCGGCAAATGCACGACGCCCGCAACCGCCTTGCCGTTTTCGACAACCGCAATTGCATGGGCAAAGCCCGGTTCATTGGCCAAAAACGCCCGTGTGCCATCAATCGGGTCAACAACAAACAGCCGTTTGGCGGCGAGCCGAGCCGGATCATCTTGGCTTTCTTCCGATAGCCAGCCGTAATCGGGCCGGGCATCGCGTAAAATCTCGGCCAAAAGATCGTTCACGGCCAGATCGGCCTCTGACACAGGGCCAGCGCCGCCATCCTTTTCCCAAGCGTTGGGCGCGCGCTTCCAATAACGCAAAGCCAGTTCGCCCGCCGCCACTGCGGCTTCGCTCAGAAGTGCCAGATCGGTGGCGTAATCAGGCCCCGGCAAGGGTCAATCCCTCCAGCAAAAGCGAGGGAACGACATGGCTCAGATGTGTGCGGGCATCATTGGCGGGGATGATCGCGCGCAGCATGTCATGCAAATTGCCCGCCACGGTGCATTCGTTCACCGGATAGCGAATTTCGCCGCCCTCAACCCAGAAGCCATTGGCCCCGCGCGAATAATCCCCCGTCGTTGGGTTGATCGTGGCACCGATGAACGATGTGATCAAAAGCCCGGTGCCCATCTCGCGCAGCAATTCCTCGTGCGAGTGGGTTCCTTGGGTCAGCGCCACATTGCCGGTGGCGGGTGTTGGCGTTGAGGTCGTTCCACGTGAAGCATTGGCGGTGCTTTGCATGCCCAGTTTGCGCGCGGTGGCCAAATCCAGCGTCCAGCCGGTGAGGATACCGTTTTCGACAATCGCGCGGGGCTGCGTCGGCAGACCTTCGGCATCAAAGGGGCGCGAGCCTGAAATGCGCGGGCGGAAAGGATCTTCGATCAGGCTCAACTCTTTGGGCAGCACCTGTGTGCCCATCCCATCGCGTAGCCAAGAGGCACCGCGCGCAATCGCCGAGCCGTTGATCGCCGAAAGGAGATGGCCGATCAGGCTGCCCGCCACACGCTCATCAATCAGCACCGGATAGGCGCCCGTTTTCGGGCGGCGGGGCTTGGCGCGTGCCACGGCGCGTTCGCCAGCAAGGCGCCCGACCTCTTCCGCAGCGGGCAGATCAGCTTGGAAAATGCGCGATTCAGCGGCCCAATCGCGCTCCATCTCTGCACCTTCGCCCGAAATTGCAACGGCAGAAACAGAACGAGACGTGCGCCCGTAACCCCCGGAAAAACCGTTTGAATTGGCCAAATGCAGCTTACGGCCAGACCAAGAGGCAGAGGCCGATTGCACCTGTGCCACGCCAGAAACCGCAAGCGCTGCAGCTTCTGCGGCGCGGGCATCTGCCTCAAGTGCGGCCGGGTCCGGCTCGGCGCTTGGGTCTTCAATTTCATAGGCGGCAATATCCCAGGCGCGCGCAAATTGCGTGGGATCGGCAAGCCCGGCATAGGGGTCATTTGGCGCCTCGCGCGCCATTGCCACCGCGCGTTCAGCCATATCGGCCATGGTGCGCGCCGAAATATCCGAGGCGGCGACACAAGCCTGACGCCCGCCCATCAGCACCCGCAGGCCAATTTCTACGCCCTCAGAGCGTTCCGCCTGTTCCAGCGCGCCGCCGCGCACATCAATCGAGACAGCCCGGCCTTCAACGGCCAGCGCATCGGCGGCTTCGGCCCCGGCGGATTTGGCGGCGGCAAGCAGCGCCTCGGTCAGATCGGACAAAACTGGCGGCATCGGTTCCTCAATGAAAAAGCCGCCCAGCGTGGACCGGGCGGCTCATGCGTTGGTTTGCTTTACTGGATCGGTTGCCCGTTGGCGAGGATGCGCCCGCCTTCTTTGAACTCAATCTTCGAGCTGAACATGTCTTCGCCCTGCGGCGTGGCATAAACACCCATCATCATCTTGGCGAACATCACCTGATCTTGGGGCATCATCCCCATCGCAACGAGCCCATCCATCAGCTTGTTGGCACCCGAGAGTTGCAGGTCAATCGCGCCAAGCGGCATCGGCATGCCCATCGAATTGTCAAAGGTCAGCGCGCCTTTGCCGCTCAAATCCGCCCCCGCAACGGTGAGTTGGATCTTGTTCACGTCAAGGCTGTCGATCTGCATCGGCGGCACCGGCGATTTTGCGGCTTCGTCCGAATACAGATCCATCAGCGCTTTGGCCTTGCCGCTTAGGTCAATCACCAAAGTGGCCGGGCCGTGGCCCAGATGGCCTTGCGGGTCAAACATCGCCCAAAGCTGCTCCGAGACGCTGAGCCCATCAATCACCAGCTTGGCGGTAACGGGTTGCGCATCGGGCGTGGCCGAAAGCGGCAGCGCCAGATCCATCTCACCGCGCGCGATTTGCGCCGAAACCGGCATCGGGAATTGCGCGGTTTGCACCGAAACGGCGGTATTGTCGCCCGAAACCATGTAGCGGAACCCATCGCGGCTCAGCGCGATCGTGGCTTGGCCCGATTGCGCGCTGCCCGAAATGTTCACCGGACCATCGCTGGTTTCGGCAGACATCGTATAGGTGACGCCGCCATAGCCCATTTTCATGTCGGTGCTCATGCCCATGCCGATGGCATTGCCCATTTCGGCGGCATCGGCGCCTTCGGGCATCACATTCGTGCCAAGGATGGCCAGATCCGTCAGCGCGACATCGGCAACGACCGTGGTGCCTTCTTCCGGGTCCGTGCCCGTCAGATGCATGGTCATACCGGCGGCTTTCATGTCGGTTTTCATGGTTTGCGCCGTGGCATCGGCGGTCACTTGTTGGGTGCCCGCAAGCCCGGTGAGCTGCATTGATACTTCGGCCGGCTCACCCGCGCTCGGAACCGTGCTTTCTGTGCTTACCGCAAGCATGATGCTCGGCGCGTCGATCAGGTAAGACATCGCCTCGGGCGTGCCCGACACAACGGCAATGGCTTCGCTTTTGTCGATCCGGATATGCGCCGTTTCGGTACCGCCATCCACATTGGCGCTATTGGTCCCGGTGATTTCCCCTTCGACCGAGGCTTTCACGGTGCCATCACCTTGGTCTTCAAGCAAAAGCGCGGGCACGTTCAGAACCGTGGTGGTGGAGCCATCGGGATCCGCCGCCGTAAAGACAACGTCCCGAATGGCAAGCGTATCGCCAGAACGATCCACGCTGCCCGGAGCGACGGTGAAACCATAGGATGAATATTGTTTTTGCCAGCTTTCCCAGACTTGTTCCGGGGTGACATCGGCGCGCAGCGCCGTCGAGCTCAAAAGAAGGGCGATGAAAGCCGTTGTGCCAGCGGTGCGAAGCCGTGTCATATGTGACCTCTTGTGGAAAATGGACGCACGCATCCTCTGACGCGTGTTCCCAATGGTCAAGGGCCGAACGGGTTGCTAGGACGAGTTCGGCAGAAATCGGGAGTTTGGGCGATGATCCATGTTGATGATCAAGAGGGTATCTGGACAGTCACGATTGATCGGCCTGAAAAAGCCAATTCGCTCACGCGGGACATGCTGATCCAGATCACCGAAGCCGCAGAAGCCGCCGAGGCTGCCAAGGCGAATGCGTTCATCTTGCGCGGCAAAGGTAAGGTCTTCTCTGCTGGTGCCGATTTGGATGAGGCGCGTGCCGGGCTTGCCACCGATTGGGTTTGGGAAAAGCTATCGGGCAGCGTTGCTTCGCTCCATTGCCTCACGATTGCTGCGCTGAATGGCACGCTTGCGGGCGGCGCGATGGGGATGGTTCTGGCCTGTGATCTGCGGATTGCCGTGCCGGAAACGAAGATTTTTTATCCGGTGATGAAGCTTGGCTTCATGCCGCAGCCCTCCGACCCGAAGCGCCTTGAAAACTTGGTGGGTCCGGCGCGGGCGAAAATGCTGCTGATGGCGGGTCAGAAGGTCGGCGCGGAAGAGGCGCTGGCGTGGGGGCTTGTCGACCGGATCGTTGCCCCAGAGGCGATGGATGAAACGCTTGAAGCCTTGGTGGCGGATGTGAAAGCCGCCGATCACGCCCATGTTGTGGGCATCAAAGCGCTGCTTTAAAATCTGAAGCGCCCGGATCACCGGGCGCTTGGGCAATCTGATTAGGCGTAAACGGCTTCTTTGCGGAAGTGTTTGACCAGCATGTAATAGACAACGGCGCGGTATTTGTTCCGCTCTGAGCGGCCATAGATTTCGATGACCGCGTCAATCGCATCGTCCAACTTTGGGCCATCTTTCAGGCCGAGTTTCTTGACGAGGAAGTTTTTGCGGACGGTGTCCAACTCTTCCTTTTGCGTTGCGGCGACAGTTTCTGCATCCGCACTATAAATCGCCGGGCCGCAGCCGATCGTGACTTTGGTCAGCAAATCCATATCCGGCTCTATACCGCATTTGGATTTCAGGTCTTCGGCATATTTGGCGATCAATTCGTCCCGTTTCCCCATCGTCTCTCTCCCTTTGCGTGTTTTATGATTTTCGCGGTAACTTCAAGGTTGATTGGAGTTTCCCATCCCGCAAACAGAATTAGAGACAGGACAATAGAACGAAGCAATAAAAAACGGGGCCGCAAGGGCCCCGTTTGAACGTTTCTGATCACCGGATCAGTAGCGGTAATGTTCCGGCTTGTAGGGGCCTTCGACCGTCACACCGATATAGTCGGCTTGGTCGGGGCGCAGCTCGGTCAGTTTCACGCCGATCTTTTTCAGATGCAGGCGAGCCACTTTTTCATCCAGCGCCTTGGGCAGGATGTAGACGCCGGGCTGATATTCTTCGCCCTTGGTCCACAGCTCAATTTGCGCCAGCGTTTGGTTGGTGAAGGAGGCCGACATCACAAAGCTCGGGTGGCCGGTGGCGTTGCCGAGGTTCAGCAGACGGCCTTCCGAGAGCAGAATGATCCGCGCGCCCGAGGGCATCTCGATCATATCCACCTGGTCCTTGATGTTGGTCCATTTGTGGTTCTTGAGCGCGGCGACCTGAATTTCGTTGTCGAAATGGCCGATGTTGCCGACGATCGCCATGTCTTTCATCTCGCGCATATGCTCGATGCGGATCACGTCTTTGTTGCCGGTGGTGGTGATGAAGATGTCGGCGTCATGCACCACGTCTTCGAGCACCACGACCTCAAACCCGTCCATCGCCGCTTGCAGCGCGCAGATCGGGTCCACCTCGGTCACTTTCACGCGCGCGCCAGCGCCGCGCAGCGAGGCGGCCGAGCCTTTGCCCACGTCGCCATAGCCGCAGACCACGGCCACTTTGCCCGCCATCATCGTATCGGTGGCGCGGCGGATACCGTCGACCAGCGATTCCTTGCAGCCGTATTTGTTGTCGAATTTCGACTTGGTGACGCTGTCGTTCACGTTGATCGCCGGGAAGGGCAGCAGGCCCTTCTTGTGCAGGTCATAAAGGCGGTGCACGCCGGTGGTGGTTTCTTCCGAAACGCCCTTGATCGCTTCGCGCTGTTTGGTGAACCAGCCGGGGGTTTCGACCATGCGCTTTTTGATCTGGTTGAACAGGCACACTTCCTCTTCCGAGGTCGGCGTGGCGATCAGATCGGTTTCCCCCGCTTCGACGCGCGCGCCAAGCAGGATGTACAGCGTCGCATCCCCGCCATCGTCGAGGATCATGTTGCAGGTGCCTTCCTCGAACTGGAAGATCTTGTCGGTGTAGGACCAGTATTCTTCAAGGGTTTCGCCTTTGATCGCAAAGACCGGGGTGCCGCCCGCGGCAATGGCCGCGGCGGCGTGGTCTTGCGTCGAGAAGATGTTGCACGAGGCCCAGCGAACATCAGCGCCAAGCGCTTTGAGCGTTTCGATCAGCACTGCGGTTTGGATCGTCATGTGCAGCGACCCGGCAATACGCGCGCCTTTCAGCGGCTGGCTCGGCCCGAATTCTTCGCGGCAGGCCATCAGGCCCGGCATTTCGGTCTCGGCAATATCGAGTTCTTTGCGACCGTAGTCGGCCAGCTTGATATCTTTGACGATGTAATCGACCATGACGCCTTCCTTCAAATTTCAGTTGGCGCTGTCTACCATCCCCTCAGCTTCGCAGCAACGGAGCAGTGGTCGCGGTGCTTAGCCATTGCTTAGCAAGCCCGCAGAACCGAGCAGAGCAATAGGGTTTCCACCACTTTCCCAGCCGATCCCCGAAGAGACCACGCAGGCCACACCGTCGGCACGGGTATAAACGGCGGTCCAAGTTCCCATCACATCAGAGGCCCAAAGTGCCACCGAACGGTTGTTTGAAAGCGGGCGCTGGACACGGGGGTGTTCGCCAAAGTCATGCGCAAGCGTTTCGCCCAAACGGTCATGGCGATCACAATAGGGCACATTGGGCGATTGATCGGCGCCGATTTCCGTAATCGCGTCAAAGACGCTCAAATCGCCATAGGCGATATCGGCTCCATGATCATCCATCGGGCGACCCCAGTCCGCATTGCTGGAGGCCCAAGCTTGCGGTTCGGCGGGGCCAGTAACCTCATCAGGATCAATGCTCGAAAAGGCGACCGTCACCGGAACCAGCATCGCCAGCGCAACGGCTGCGCCGATATACGTGATCTTGCGGGTGGAGATGGTCATGGTGGGCCCCCTTTCGATTGGTCGCACACAAGGTTAACGCCAGATGGGGCTTTAAAGTTCCGCATCCCGTTTACAGCCGCGCCCGCATTGGCTAGCAGAAGGCACCGATGTGGAGGGTGCAATGAAACGGGCGTGGCAGCGGATGCTTTCGGGGCGCAGGCTTGATCTGCTGGACCCGACGCCAATGGATATCGAGATCGAAGACATCGCCCACGGGCTTGCTTTCGTGGCACGCTGGAACGGGCAAACCCTTGGCGATTATGCCTATTCGGTCGCCGAACATTCGATTTTGGTGGAAGAGCTTTTTGCCCGCATGAACCCCGGCATTGATCTGCGCTGGCGGCTTGCGGCGCTGCTTCATGATGCGCCCGAATATGTGCTGGGCGATATGATCAGCCCGGTCAAAGCGGCAATTGGGTCGGGCTATGGTGAGTTGGATGCACGGCTGACGGCGGCGGTGCATTTGCGCTTTGGCCTGCCAGTCGCATTACCCACGCCGATCAAAAAAGCGATCAAGGCGGCGGATACGGTTTCAGCCCGGCTGGAAGCCGAGCAGATTGCCGGGTTTTCAAAAGCGGAAGCGGATCGGATTTTTGGCAAGCCTGACTTGGTGCATACGCGGGGGCTGACGATCCGTTTGCGTCCCCCGGCTGAGGTGCGCGCCGAATTCACGGCGCGCTATCAAAGCCTGCTGACCGCGCTTAGCGGTTGAACGTGTATTCGCCAGCTTTACGGGCGCGGGGCGCGTAGCCGCCAATCGCCAAGGTGAATACTTCTCCAAGCATCCGGAACATCACGGATCTCCTTGTCTTCCTTCTGCGCCTGCTTTGCCTTGACGCGGGCCGTAAAGCGAGTCAGGAATTTTTCACCACCTGTTAGATTGGCTAACATATGAGTGAAATCGACTGGAAAAGAATGCCGCCCCTTACGGCCCTGCGTGCCTTTGTCACAACGGCAAAGGAGGGTGGTTTCAGTGCAGCAGCCCGTAAACTGAATGTTACCCATGCTGCGATAGCGCAGCAGGTTCGTGCGTTAGAGGCCGATCTGGGCGTGCCGCTTGTGTGGCGCGATGGCAAACATCTGGCGCTGACGCCAGAGGGCCAGCGCTTTGCCGAGGCGCTCGGCGAGGGCTTTGCGACAATCCTTTCTGCGGCTGATCATCTGCGCGCCACGGGGTCTGAAAAGCCACTGGCGGTGACGGTGCCGCCGACCTTCGCCTCTGAATGGCTCATGCCGCGGCTGGCGCGGTTTTGGAAGAAGCATCCCGATATCGCGCTCTCGCTGTTGCCAGAGGCGCGGGTGGTCGATCTGCAAACCGCAGGTGCCAATCTGGGCTTGCGGTTCGGTGTGGGAAAATGGCGCGGGGTGGTATCCGAATTTCTGACCGCTGCGCCGCAGGTGGTGGTTGCAGCGCCCGAATTGCTGGGCGGGCGGACAAGGCTTTCCTTGCGAGAGATGTCGGTCCTGCCGTGGATTCGAGAGGGCGACTGGCCAGAGCAAATGCAATTGCTCGAAAGCATGGGGCTCAAGCCCGCCGCGCTAAAGTTTGTGGACTTTCCGAACGAGGAATTGGCGCTTGCGGCAGCGCGCGAAGGGATTGGCCTCCATTTGGAAACAGAATCCCTTATTCAAGAAGATTTGAAGCTTGGCTGGCTCGTAAAAATTCACGAGCTGACCGAGGAAAGCTTGGGCTATTATATAGTCAGGCCGCCAGGTCCGGTGAACCCAGCGGCCAAAACATTCATTGAGTGGCTAAAAGCGGAGGTGTGACCCCGCAACGCCCCAATCAGGCAATCAGCAGATCGTCGATGGTTTTGCCTGCCGACAGAGCCGCTTCAACCCATTTCGGTTTACGGCCACGCCCGGTCCAGGTTTCTTCGGCATTTTCCGGATTGCGGTATTTCGGCGCCACCGCTTTACGCGGTTTTTTCACGGTCATTTCCGTCAATTCGGCGAGCGAATAGCCCATCTTGCGGGCAACATCTTCAAGCTCCGAAAGAGCTTCTTTTTTCTTACGATCTTCGTAAGTGACGATCGCCCGGTCTACTTTCGCACGCAGGGCCTTGAGTTCGCTGAGCGAAAGGTCTTCGATATCCATAAAAGCCTCCATGGGGGTTTCTACGGATATCGATTATTATTGTGAAATATTCAAGTAGTATTAAAGGTCAACGCGGGCTGCGTTTGGCCAAAATCCGCTGAAGCGTCCGGCGGTGCATATTCAAACGGCGCGCGGTTTCCGAAACGTTGCGGTCGCAAAGTTCGTAAACGCGCTGAATATGTTCCCAACGCACACGGTCCGCGCTCATCGGGTTTTCCGGCGGCGGCGGCAGCATTTCGCCTTTGGCGAGCAGCGCATTGGAAATGTCATTCGCATCGGCCGGCTTCGACAGATAATCGGTGGCACCCATTTTCACAGCGGCCACGGCCGTCGCAATCGCACCATAACCGGTCAGCACGACAATGCGCGCCTCGGGGCGGCGTTCGCGCAAGGCTTCCACCACTTCAAGCCCGTTGCCATCTTCCAGCCGCAGGTCGATCACCGCATAAGCTGGCGCGCGGTTTTGCACGATGGCTTTACCAGCGGCGACAGTTTCGGCGATCTCGGTCTGAAAACCACGCTTTTCCATCGCGCGCGACAAGCGGGTCAGGAAGGCATTGTCGTCATCAACAAGAAGAAGCGTGCGGTCGCTACCCAGTTCGGTAAATTCTTCGTCGGCCATGGTCTTCCCCTTCCACCCGTTTTCCAGTTTCTAGGACGAACTGTCGCGCGGGTCAATTTCTCTTGATCAGATGCGTTTTATTTTGCGTTTGTTTTCAGCGCGTCGATGAAGCAAGCGACGCTATCGGCCATCTCTTTGGGCGGTGTGTCCCGATCATAGAAATCAAGATATCCGAATTTTGGGTCCATCAGATAGGTCTGAGTGGAATGGTCGATCAGCGTTTCAGGGTCGCTTGGGTCGGCCACATTGTAATAGGCGCGGTAGGCTTTCACCGCAGCATCAATCTGCGCTTTCGTGCCGGTGAGCCCAATCATTTTCGGGCTCATGATATCGGTGAATTCTTGCAGGCTTTCGGGGGTGTCGCGTGCGCTATCCACCGAAATAAAGACCGGGGTCACGTCGTAGCCGCGCTGCTCAAGCAGTTCGGTAGCTTCTGCATTGCGATCTGAATCGATCGGGCAGACATCGGGGCACCATGTGTAGCCAAAGTAAACAAGGCTCGGCTTGGTGATCACCTCTTTGTCGGTCACCGTTGCCCCGGTTTCCGAAAGCAGCGTGAACGGGCCACCAATCTGGGCGGCGCCCGCGCGCGGCCCAACACGGCATTCGGCAAAGGGGTCATCGGCGCCAGCGCCCACCGTCAGCGTGTAGGTCACCCCCAGCAGCGCCACCACAGCAAGCGTGGCGCCGACAGCGGCAGTTTTCGCAGAAATGGCCATGCGACATCCTTTCAAGCAAGCCATTGATTGCCCAGCCCATCGCGAATATCAAGAGGCAGGGATTTTTTAATAAGAAGAGGGTTTTAGCGATGGCTGATCTGCTGCGAGCGCCCGAGCGGGTGGAACTCGATATTTCGGCAACGCTAAGCCATCAGGAATGGGTGCGGGTGCGCACGCTGATCTTGCTCCGCTGGGCGGCGATTTTCGGTCAGCTCGCCGCGCTGGTCGCGGCGCATACGTTTTTCAATATCGAGTTGAACCTGCCCCTGTGCCTCATCACCGTGGGTGCAGCGGTGGTGGCGAACATTGCGGCGATCAACCTTTACCCGGAATCGCGGCGGCTTTCGCAGGTTGAGGTGACGACAACGCTTCTGTTCGACACCGCGCAATTGGCGCTGTTGCTGACGCTGACCGGGGGCCTCAATAACCCCTTTGCCCTGCTCATTCTTGTGCCGGTGACGATTGCGGCCACCGCGCTGAAGCTGCGGCCAACGCTGCTTTTGGGTGGCGCGACGATTTTGATGATCACGCTTGTGGCTTTGGTGGCGGAACCGCTGAGCACCCATGATGGTGAGCTGATCACCGTGCCGATGCAGATCGAATTTGGGACTTGGGTCGCCATCGTGATCGGCGTGATCTTTTTGGGGGCCTATGCGCACCGGATCGCCCAAGAAATCCACTCCATGTCTGATGCGCTCTTTGCCACGCAACTGGCGCTTTCGCGCGAACAAAAGCTGACCGACCTTGGTGGTGTGGTGGCTGCGGCGGCGCATGAGCTGGGCACGCCCTTGGCCACGATCAAACTGGTGTCGAGCGAATTGGCAGATGAGCTTTCCGATGACCCGGAGCTTTTTGACGACGCGGTCCTGATCCGCGATCAGGCGGATCGGTGCCGCGATATTCTGCGCTCCATGGGGCGCGCGGGCAAAGATGACGTGCATCTGCGCACTGCGCCGCTTTTGGCCGTGCTTCGCGAGGCTGCCGAGCCGCATATGGAGCGGGGCAAGAATATCTATTTCGACTGTGTTCCGGGCGAAGGCGGCTCTGAACGCCAGCCGACCATCTACCGCTACCCGGAACTCGTCCATGCTTTGCGCAACCTTGTGCAAAACGCGGTCGATTTTGCACAAACGACGGTTTGGGTGGATGCGCAATGGACCGACCGCAGCATCATCGTCCGCGTCAGCGACGATGGCCGGGGCTATGCGCCAAGCGTGATCAACCGCATTGGCGACCCCTTCATCTCCAGCCGGGGCTCCAACAAGATGGAGCGCCCCGAATATGAAGGCATGGGCCTAGGGCTTTTCATCGCCAAAACACTTCTGGAGCGGACTGGCGCAAAACTGCGCTTTTCCAACGGAACAGAGCCTTATCAGAAGAACGCGCCGGTGCCGCGCCGTTCGGGGGCCATGGTTGAACTGCGCTGGCACATCGGGCGGTTGCTTGCGCCCGAAGCCGGTCCCTTGGGCGAAAATGTTCCGATCCAAAGCTAATGGTGAATCAAACCTAACCTGTTTAACGACCCATTAACCTTTATTGATCAATCATGACTGCGGGACAGCGAGAGGGGCTGCAGTCATGCAGGTCGAATATCTTCAGGCGATCATCATCGTCATTACTTCCGTCGGCTCTGTGGCCATAGGGCTGCTGGCGGTCACCTTCCTTACCGGGCGCAAAAAAGCGCCAAGAAAATCGACCACAGTGCATCCGGTGCTCGAACAAACGGTGTTTTTGTTCGATGATCGGGATTTGGTCGATGCCACGCCGCCTGCACGGCTTCTTCTGGATGCAGCACCAATGGCTGCCAATGATTGGACGCGGCTTTGCGCTTTTATCTCTCCTCGATTTGAGGGGTTTGCCGAGCGCATGGCGCAGCTTTCCGAACGCGGCAAAATAGAGATTCGCGCCAAACTGGAAGAGGGGCGGACGCTGCCATTGCAGCTTGTGGCAGAGGATGTGAACGGCCTCGCCCGGATCACGCTGATTGACCCCGAGGCAGAGGGACGGGGCGTCTTGGTTGATGGTCTGTCGCAACGCGCGCTGGAAGACGAGCTTGATCACATGCGCCAAACGCTGGACCGCGCGCCAGTGCTGATTTGGCGCGAAGATGCGGCGGGCAGCCTCACTTGGGCGAACCGGGCCTATGTTCTGCGCTCGGGCGCGTTTTCGGAAAGCGATGACAGTCTGATCTGGCCGCTGCCGCGCCTGTTTGACCTTGATCCCGCGCTGCGCCCGGGCAGCATGCGCCGTATGCGGTTGGAACAAGCGCCCGATAAAATCGACTGGTTCGATTGTCATTCCTACCCGTTGGAGCATGGTTCGCTGCATTTTGCGGTGCCAGCCGATGCCACGGTGCGGGCGGAGGCGGCGCTGCGCGATTTCGTGCAAACGCTCAGCAAGACCTTCGCCGATTTGCCGATTGGCCTTGCGGTCTTTGACCGGTCACGACGCCTGCAGATTTTCAATCCGTCGCTGATTGACCTCACCCAGCTTGGGGCGGAATTCCTGTCCACGCGCCCCACGCTTTATGCCTTCTTGGATCGTCTGCGCGAGGCGCGGATGATGCCCGAGCCGAAAGATTACCGCACCTGGCGGCTGCAAATGACCGAACTGGAGCGAGCGGCGGCCTCGGGCTATCATTGTGAAACGTGGAACCTGCCCTCGGGTCAAACCTATCGCGTGACCGGGCGCCCGCATCCCGACGGCGCGGTGGCGTTTTTGTTCGAAGATATATCCGCTGAAAGCGCGATGGCCCGGCGGATGCGCGCTGAATTGGAACAGGGTCAAGAAGTTCTTGACCAAATGGGTGAAGCGGTGGCGGTGTTTCAGTCTTCGGGGGAAATGACCGCTTCCAATGCCGCCTATGGTCGGCTTTGGGGGACCGGCGTCGCCCATTCTGTTTCCCGCAGCACGATTGCCGATGCGGTCCGACTTTGGCAGGCGCAATGCGAGCAAACCTCGCTTTGGGCCGAGGCGCGCAGTTTCAACACCACGCTGGGTGTGCGCCGCTTGGTCGAGGGGGAGGTGATCCGCCGGATCGATGGCGAGCCGATCGATTGCCGGTTTGTGCCTATGACCGGAGGTGCAATGCTGGCCAGTTTCAGGCCGCGTCACCGCGCGCTGATCGCGCCAGAGCAACCAAGCCCAGTGCCTCAGGCGGAGTCCACCGCGCTTTTGCTGCGCTGACCTGGTTCTGAGGGGGCTTGCCGTGCCAAGCGGTGCCGCTAGAGTGCGCGCATGTCCGCACAACCCGAAGTCCGCACCCTTAATCTGCCTGATGCCGACGCCACTGAACAGCTTGGCGTGCAGTTTGCCGCGCTGGTCGAGCCGGGCGATGTGCTGCTGCTCGACGGCCCAATTGGCGCGGGCAAGACCCATTTCGCCCGCAGCCTGATCCGCGCTTTTCTGGGGCGGATGGAAGATGTGCCCTCGCCGACCTTCACCTTGGTGCAAACCTATGGCGAGGCGCCCGAGATTTGGCATGCCGATCTTTACCGCCTTACCCACCCGGATGAGGTGATTGAGCTGGGGCTCGACGAGGCGTTTGAAACCGCCATTTGCCTCATCGAATGGCCCGAGCGTTTGGGCAGTTTGCAGCCTGAAAAGGCTCTAACCTTGCGGTTTTCGCTTACCGATGGTGGTGCCGCGCGCCAAGTCGCTTTTCATGGCGATGCTGAGTGGGCCAAGCGGCTTGAGGGGCTGTGATGGCGCAAGAGGATGAAATCCGCGCGTTTCTGACCCGCTCGGGTTGGGGGGTGACCGCGCGCGCAGCACTTGCGGGCGATGCGTCCGCACGCCTCTATGAACGGCTGACGCATGGGGCCGAAACCGCGGTGCTGATGATCGCCCCGCCCGGCGATGAATTCGCCCGCTTTTGCCGCATTGATGCATGGCTTTTGGAGCAAGGCTTTTCCGCCCCGCGCATTCTGGCCGCCGATCCTGATCTGGGCCTGATGCTTTTGGAAGATTTTGGTGATGATCTTCTGGCGCGGCTGCTCACCCGCCACCCAGAGCGCGAAGCGAGTTATTACGCCGCGATCACCGATTTTCTGTTGGACCTGCACCGCCGCCCCGCACCCGCCTTTTTGCCCGCGCTTGATGGCCCTGGCCTTGGCGATTTGGCGGCGATCTTGCCCGAATGGTATCCGCTGCGCGACAGTCGGGCGGCGCAGGACATCGCACCGCTTATTACCCAGCTTTATGCCGAAATAGAGCCTATTTTGCCTGTGCTTTCCTTGCGTGACTTCCACGCGGAAAACGTGATTTGGTTGCCGCAGCGTGCGGGTGCAGCCCAACTGGGCCTGTTGGATTTTCAAGACGCGGTGGCGACCCATCCGGCCTATGATCTGGTCTCTGCCTTGCAAGATGCTCGCCGCGATGTTCCCGCCGCGATTGAGGCCACCGAGGTTGCTCGCTATGCCGCCGCGCGCGGGTTTGACGGGGACAGTTTCCGCCAAAGCTATGCGCTTTTGGGCGCGCAGCGCGCCCTGCGGATTTTGGGGATTTTTGCGCGGCTTTGTTTGGTGGCGGGCAAGCCCGGTTATCTGCCGTTGATGCCGCGGGTTTGGGCGAACCTTCAGCGCAACCTTGCGCATGAAGCGCTTGTCCCCCTGCGCCAAGCTGTGGAGGCCGCGCTTTTGCCACCAGACGCCGCCTTGATCGAAAGGATGACCCGCGCATGTCCAAAGCCCCCGACGCGCTGATGCTTTTTGCCGCCGGGCTTGGCACCCGGATGAAGGCGCTCACCGCAAACCGCCCCAAGCCGTTGATCGCGGTGGCGGGCAAGCCGCTCATCGACCATGCGCTGGATCTGGTTTGGGGTGCCAAAATCGGCACCGTGGTCGCCAACACCCATTACCTTGGCGATCAGGTGCAGGCGCATCTGGCGGGCACGGGGGTGCAAATTTCCGATGAAAGCGGCAAGGTCTTGGAAACCGGCGGCGGCCTGCGCAAGGCGTTGCCGCTTTTGGGGCCGGGGCCGGTCTACACGCTCAACACCGACGCGGCGTGGACTGGGCCAAATGTGCTCACCACCTTGCGCGACGCATGGGATGGCGCGCGCATGAAGGTTTTGTTCGCCCTTGTGCCGACCGAGGCCGCGCTTGGCTATGCGGGCGCGGGCGACTTTGCCCTTGACGAGGAAGGCCGCGTCACGCGCGGCAATGGTTACGTTTACACTGGCGCGCAAATCCTCAATCCTGCTGGAATAGAGACGATTTCGGAGCCCGTTTTCTCGCTCAACCTCTTGTGGGATCGCTTCATTGCCGAGGGCCGCGCCTATGGGGTGGTGCATCGAGGTGGCTGGTGCGATGTGGGCCGCCCCGACTGCATTGCACTTGCCGAAGGGATGCTGAGCGATGCCGGCTGAACTGCAAAAAGTCTTCGCCTTGCCTTGTGGGGTCGATTTCGCCCGCGAATTGGTGCGCGGTCTGGTGGACCGTTTGGGCGACGCCCCGCCCGAGGAAATGGCGCAAACGCTGTTGTTTTTGAACTCGGGCCGGATGCAGCGCAGGGTGCGGGAGGAATTTGACAGGCTCGGCACCCGGTTTCTGCCGCGCCTGCATTTGGTCACCGATCTGTCGCGCTTTCCGGTGCCGGGCCTGCCGCCTGCCGCGCCGCCCCTGCGCCGCAAACTGGAACTCGCGCGCTTGGTGGACCAGCTCGCCCGGGGTCTGCCCGCGTTTGAAACCGGCAGTGGTATTTTTACCCTGACCGATAGCCTTGCCGCCTTGATGGATGAAATGCACAGCGAGGGGGTCGCGCCGGAGGCGTTGGAGCGCCTTGATATTCGCGACAGCCATGCCGAGCATTGGCGCCAAAGCCTGCAGTTCATTCGCATCGTCAGCCAGTTTTTTGCCGCCGACAGCGACCCGCACCCGGAAATGCGCCAGCGCCGGGTGATTGAGCATTTTGCGCACTCTTGGGCCGAGATGCCGAACCCACCGCGGGTGATTGTGGCAGGCTCCACCGGCTCACGCGGGGCGACGCGGCTTTTGATGCAGGCCGTCGCCACCCTGCCCGAAGGCGCGCTGGTGCTGCCCGGCTATGATTTTGATATGCCGAAAATGGCTTGGAACAGTCTCTATTCTGGCCCATTCCCGATTGAGGATCATCCGCAGTTTCGTTTCCGTGCTTTGCTGGATGCTCTGTCCATGAGCACCGATCAGGTCCAACCTTGGACAAAGGCCACGCCGCCTGCGCCCGCGCGCAATGCGCTCGTGTCGCTTGCCCTGCGCCCCTCTCCGGTCACCGATCAATGGATGCAAGAGGGGCAGGGGCTTTCCGACCTGCCAAAGGCTTGCCAAGACATCACGCTGATCGAGGCCGCCGACCCACGGCAAGAAGCACTCTCTCTGGCACTGGTGCTGCGCGATGCGGTGGAGCGGGGGCAAAGCGCAGCGCTGATCACGCCCGACCGGATGCTGACCCGCCGCGTCACCGCCGCGCTCGACCGTTGGGGGATTGTGCCCGATGATTCAGCCGGGCTTCCGTTGGCACTTTCGGCGCCGGGCCGGCTGATCCGGCATTTGGCGCGGCTGCCCTGTGCGCCACTCACGTTGGATGCGCTTTTGGTCGTGCTCAAACACCCGCTGGTGGCGACCGGGGGTGCGAGCCGGGGTGACCATCTGCGCTTCACCCGTGACTTGGAGTTGAAGCTGCGCCGCGATGGCCCGGCCTTCCCGACCCCGCAAGCCATCCAGGATTGGGCCGGGGCTGTGGGCGGCGATTGCGCGCTTTGGGGCGATTGGCTTGCTAGGATTTTGGCGCAAATTGCGCCGCCAACCAAGCAGCCCGTTTCAGCTTGGTTAGAGACACATTTGACGCTTCTGAGCGGTTTTGCCGCCGGCCCCGCTGGCACGGTCGAAGCGAGCGAATTGTGGCAGGCCGAGGCTGGCCGGGCCGCGTGGCGTGTGGTTGCTGAACTGCGCGGCGAGGCGGAAGAGGCGCTTGAGGTCAGCGCCGGAAACTACGCCGATCTGATCGACTCGCTGCTTGATAAAGGCCAAGTGCGCAACCCGCTTGCCGCACATCCCAAGGTGATTTTCCTCGGCACGCTAGAGGCGCGGGTGCATGGCGCTGACCTTGCCATTTTGGCGGGGCTGAATGAAAAAAGCTGGCCCGAGGCTCCTGCGCCGGATCCGTGGCTGAGCCGCCAAATGCGGCTGGAAGCGGGTCTATTATTGCCCGAACGGCAAATTGGTCTTTCCGCACATGACTTTCAGCAAGCGATTGGCGCGCCGAAAGTGGTGCTGAGCCGCGCGCGCCGCGATGCGGAGGCCGAAACCGTGCCCTCGCGTTGGCTCAACCGGTTATTGAACCTGATGGAAGGCTTGCCCCATGCGCAGGGCCCCGAGGCGCTGCAAGCGATGCGCGCGCGGGGCGGCAAATGGATGGCGATGGCGCAGGTTCTTGAAGCCCCCACCGTGACCGTGCCGCCTGCGCCGCGCCCCGCGCCGCGCCCGCCCGAGGATGCACGGCCAAGGCAACTTTCAGTCACCGCGATCAAAACCCTGATCCGCGACCCTTATGCGATTTACGCCCGCAATGTGCTGCGGCTCAACCCGCTTGACCCGCTAACACCAGAGCCAGACCCGCGCCTGCGCGGCGAGGCGCTGCATTTGGTGGTGGAGCGATTTGTCGATGCCTTTGACCCGCAAATGACAGCCGAAGACGCGCAAGCGCTTTTGATGCAGATCGCCGAAGACGCGCTGACAGAGATGATCTCTTGGCCCTCTGTGCAACGGTTGTGGCTGGCGCGGATTGCGCGGATCGCCCCCAATTTGGTGGCGCAGGAATTTGGTCGCCGGGCCGAGGGCAGCCCCGCGCTGATTGAAACTAAGGGCGGCGTTGATCTGGCAAAACTGAACTTCCGCCTAACCGCCAAGCCGGACCGGATCGATGTGCTGCGAGATGGCAGCGCGGTTGTGTATGATTACAAATCCGGCACCGTCCCAACCGATCCGCAGGTGGCCGCGTTTGACAAACAGCTTCCGCTCGAAGCGGCAATGATCACGCGCGGCGCTTTTGCCGAGCTTGGCCCGCGCGCAGTTGCGGCGATGCGCTACATTCGGCTCGGTGGCACGGGGGAATGCCGCACACTGAAGCTCGCGCCCGAAGATGTTGAAGAAACTTGGGCCAAGTTGGAGGCGCTTTTGGCGCGCTATCTGCGCCGCGATCAGGGCTTTGTGCCGCGCCGCGCGCTTGAGACCACGCGCGAGCGCAGCGATTACGACCAAATCTCGCGCTTCGGCGAATGGGATATCACCGATCTTTCGGTGCCGGAGGATGTGGGATGAGCCAGCGTAACGACGCGACCGAGCGGCAGGTCCGCGCCGCTGACCCCGGCAGCTCTACGTGGCTGTCGGCCAATGCCGGTTCTGGCAAAACCCGGGTGCTGACAGACCGCGTCGCCCGGCTGCTTTTTGCAGGAACAGAGCCGCAAAAGGTGCTGTGCCTGACCTATACCAAGGCGGCGGCGGCGGAGATGCAAAACCGTCTGCTCAAGCGCCTTGGCGGTTGGGCGATGCTGGATGACGCGCGCCTGCGTGCCGAACTTCAGGTGCTGGGTGTGGAAGGTGCGCTGGATGCCGAAAGCCTTGCCCGCGCGCGGCGGCTTTTTGCCCAAGCGATCGAGGCACCGGGCGGGTTGAAGATCCAAACCATCCACGCCTTTTGTGGCGCGCTGTTGCGCCGCTTTCCGCTCGAAGCCGGTGTTTCGCATGGGTTTGCCGAACTTGATGACCGCTCTGGCGAGCGGATGCGCGAAGAGGTGTTGGAAGAACTTGCCACCAGCACCGACCGTCCGGTATTTGACGCCTTTTTGCGCGCCTTTAGTGGCGCGAGTTTGGGCAGCATAATTTCCGAAATCAGCCAGAACAGAGATGCTTTTGCAGGCGAATTCGATGAAGCCACTTTGCGGCAGGCACTGCAAATCCCCGCGGGTTTGACGCTACAAACCCTGCCCGCGCGGGTGTTTGATGCGGGCACGCCAGCGCTGATTTCTGAGGTGATGGCCGCCGCCAAGACCGACAAGGGCAAGACGATGCAAAAGCTCGTCGCCGGGCTTGCGGCGATTGATTTTGCCGACCCGGGGCTACCGGAATTGGAGGCTTTGGCCGATCTGGTTCTGGTGAAAGAGGGCACGCATGTCCGCAAAGGCCTTTTGACCAAAGGGGCCGCGGCAGCGGCGGGCGACGCGCTGGCGGAGGCGTTTTTGGATTTGGCGGAACAAGTTTTGGAAGCGCGCCAGCAAGCCATTGCTCTGCAAGCGCTGGAGCGGACCCAAGTGTTGCACCGCTTTGCCAAAGTGCTGCTGCCCCGCTTGGCCGCGAAAAAGGCGCAAGGCGGCTGGCTGGATTTCGATGATTTGATCGAACGCGCGGGCGCATTGCTTGAAAACCCCGCCACCGCGCAATGGGTTTTGTTCAAGCTCGATGGCGGGATCGACCATATTTTGGTGGATGAAGCGCAAGACACTTCGCCCGGGCAATGGCGGGTGATTGAACGCTTGGCCGATGAATTTACCGCTGGCGAAGGCGCGCGCAGCGAGGCGCGCACGATCTTTGTGGTGGGGGATCGCAAGCAGTCGATCTATTCCTTCCAAGGCGCGGATTTGGAGCATTTTGAGGCGGTAAAGACCCGCTTTTCAGAAAAATTCCAAGCGGTGCAGCGCCCCTTGCAAGATGCGGCTTTGCTGCATTCTTTCCGCTCGTCGCTGGCGATTTTGCGGCTGGTGGACCTGACCTTCCAAGGCCCGGCATCTGAGGGTGTGGGCGGTGTGCCCGAGCATTTGGCCTTTCACGAAGACCTGCCGGGCCGGGTGGACCTGTGGCCCGTGGTGCCCAAGCCCGAAAAGGTCGAACCCGGCGATTGGGAGGACCCGGTGGACCTGCCCGGCGCGGAAACTGCGCCTGTTGTGCTGGCGCGCGCGGTGGCGGCGGAAATTGCGGCAATGATCGCGGCAGGTGTGCAAATCCCCGATAAAGATGGGCCCCGCCCGGTGCATGCGGGGGATTTTTTGGTGCTGGTGCAGGGGCGGCAGGGGCTGTTTTTTGAGATTATCCGCGCCTGCAAAGCTCGCGGGATCGAGGTGGCGGGGGCCGACCGGCTGCGCCTTGGCGGCGAATTGGCGGTGAAAGATATCCTCTCTGTTTTGGCGTTTTTGGCCACGCCAGAGGACGATTTGGCGCTGGCTGGTGCGCTGCGCTCGCCGCTTTTTGGCTTGGGGGAAGATGCGCTCTTCCGGCTCGCGCATGGCCGCAAAGGGTTTTTGTGGCAGGCTTTGCGTGAAAGCGCGCAGGACGATGTGCTGGCCGTGTTGCATGACCTACGCGATCAGGCAGATTTCTTGCGCCCGCATGATTTGATTGAGCGGTTGCTTATTCGCCATGACGGGCGGCGCAAATTGCTTGCCCGGCTTGGGTCTGAGGCGGAAGAGGGGATTGATGCGCTGATTGCGCAGGCCTTGGCCTATGAGCGCAGCGAAGTGCCGAGCTTGACTGGCTTTTTGGCCTGGCTTGGCGCGGAAGAGGTGGACATCAAACGCCAGCTTGAGGGGGCCGGCAGCGCGCTTCGGGTGATGACGGTGCATGGTTCCAAGGGGCTGGAAGCGCCGATCGTGATTTTGCCCGATACCGCGCCGCGCAAAGCCTCCAACCGCGGAGAGATTTTGCGCACAGAGGATGGCACGGCGCTTTGGAAGGGCAGTTTTAAACCCCTGCCTGACGCCTTGGCTGAGGCGCAAGAAGCCAAAGCCGCGCGCGAGCGGCAAGAGCGGTTGCGGCTGTTGTATGTGGCGATGACCCGGGCCGAGAAATGGCTGATCATCGCGCTGGCGGGCGATGAGGATGAGAGCGGCGAAAGCTGGTATGCGCTGATGGAAGCGGGGATGAATTCTGCCGGAACAGAGACTGTTTCGGCGCTTTCACCCGAGGTGCAGGCGCTGGGCGATATTCGCCGTTTCGCGCATGGGGATTGGCCCGCAAACGGCACGCCCGCGCAAAAGGCGGCGGCGCAAACCGTCGCCTTGCCCGCATGGGCGGGCGAACGTGTGAGCGCACCGGAGGCGGCAGAGCGGCCGCTCTCTGCCTCTGATCTTGGGGGGGCCAAGGCGCTGCCCGGCGAAGGGGCGTTGCTTTCGCAAGAAGACGCTTTGCGGCGCGGGCGGCAATTGCACTTGCTTTTGGAACACCTGCCGCAATGGCCCGAAGAGCGCTGGGATGAGATTGCCAAAGACCTTTTGGCCTTTGGCGAAGACTACGCCGATCATGACGAAACAGAGACGCTTTTGCGCGAGGCCCGCAAGGTTTTGAAAGCGGTGAAGGCGGCGGGGTTCCTTGCGGGCACAACGCTGGCCGAGGTGGAGCTCACCGCCGATTTGCCCGAACTGGGCGGGCCAAAACTCCACGGCATCGTGGACCGGTTGCAGATCTTGCCCGATCGGGTGCGGGTGTTGGATTACAAATCCAATGCCGTGGTGCCCCAAACCGCCGATCAGGTGCCTTTGGGGTTGGTGCGCCAAATGGCGGCCTATCGCGGTGCGTTGCGCCAAATCTATCCCGGCCGCGCGGTGGAGTGCCTTTTGCTGTGGACCACGACGGGCGAGATTATGCCGCTTTCGGATACACAAATGGATGATGCGTTAGCGCTGCCCGCTAGTTCTTGACGGAACAGCGGCAGAACCCTACCTTCCGCGCAACCGCAAATGCAGGAGATGCCCCATGGCTACCGTCGCCGTTACCGATGCCACCTTTGACGCCGAAGTGCGCCAATCCGACATTCCCGTGATCGTCGATTTTTGGGCCGAATGGTGTGGCCCCTGCCGCCAAATCGGCCCCTCGCTGGAAGAGCTTTCGGCGGAAATGGATGGCAAGGTGAAGATCGTCAAAGTGAACGTCGACGAAAACCCCGACAGCCCGGCGCAACTGGGTGTGCGCGGCATTCCGGCGCTTTTCATGTTCAAAGACGGTCAGGTTGTGTCCAACAAAATCGGTGCGGCCCCGAAAGCGGCGCTGAAATCCTGGATCGAATCCGAACTCTGATCGGATCACATTCGCTTCACGGGGGCGCCTTCGGGCGCCCTTTTGCTTTGGCGCTGGGCAATCGGTCACCTTGTAAGGCGCGCCATTGGCCCACATATCGGCGCAAACGGAGGATCTTATGACCGACGAAAAATTTCCCGGCTGGCATGGCACAACGATCATCGGCGTGCGCAAAGGGGGCCGCGTTGTGGTGGCGGGCGATGGGCAAGTGAGCCTTGGCCAAACCGTGATCAAGGGCACCGCGCGCAAGGTGCGCCGCCTCACCCCCGGTGGGCGCGAGGTGGTGGCAGGCTTTGCAGGCTCCACCGCAGATGCCTTTACGCTCCTTGAACGGCTTGAGAAAAAGCTCGAAGCAGCGCCGGGGCAATTGGCGCGTGCTTGCGTGGAACTGGCCAAGGATTGGCGCACCGATAAATATCTGCGCAACTTGGAAGCCATGCTGATCGTGACCGATGGCGCCGATTTGTATGTGCTGACCGGCGCGGGCGATGTGCTGGAGCCCGAACATGACATTGCCGCCATTGGTTCGGGCGGGAACTATGCGCTTGCTGCGGCGCGCGCGCTGATTGACACCGATCTTGATGCCGAAGCGATTGCCCGCAAGGCGATGGCGATTGCCGCCGAGATTTGTGTTTACACCAACGGCAACCTGACGGTGGAAAGCCTTTCGAAATGACCAATCTGACCCCCCGCGAGATCGTTTCTGAACTCGACCGTTTCATTATCGGCCAATCTGATGCCAAACGCGCCGTGGCTGTGGCTTTGCGTAACCGTTGGCGGCGTCAGCGCCTGTCTGACGATATGCGCGATGAGGTTTACCCGAAGAACATCTTGATGATCGGGCCGACCGGTGTGGGCAAAACCGAAATCTCGCGCCGTTTGGCGAAACTGGCGAAAGCGCCGTTCCTCAAGGTCGAGGCCACGAAATTCACCGAGGTGGGTTATGTGGGGCGCGATGTGGAACAGATCATCCGCGATCTGACCGATGTTGCGATGGTCGAGACCCGCGAACATATGCGCGAAGAGGTGAAGGCCAAGGCGCATAAAGCCGCCGAAGAACGCGTGATCGAGGCGCTGGCGGGCACCGATGCGCGCGAAGCCACGCGGGAAATGTTCCGCCGCAAGCTGCGCGATGGCGAGTTGGACGATAAGCAAATCGAGCTTGAAGTGGCCGAACCCGCTGGTGGCCCGCAAATGATGATGGGCGGCGCACCGGGCATGGAAATGCAGATGCAAGGCTTGCAAGATCTGTTCAAAGCCTTTGGCGGGGGCCGCAAGGTGCGCCGCAAAATGTCTGTGGCCGAAAGCTATGAAGTGCTGATCTCGGAAGAGGCCGACAAGCTTTTGGACGATGAAACCGTCAAGAACGCGGCGCTGGAGGCGGTGAGCCAATCGGGCATCGTGTTCTTGGATGAAATCGACAAGGTCGCCGCGCGGGCCGAAACCCGTGGTGCCGATGTGAGCCGCGAAGGTGTGCAGCGCGATTTGCTGCCGCTGATCGAAGGGACGACTGTGTCCACCAAGCACGGGCCGGTGAAAACCGATCATATCCTTTTCATCGCTTCGGGCGCGTTCCACATTTCCAAACCCTCGGACCTTTTGCCCGAATTGCAGGGCCGCTTGCCGATCCGGGTGGAGTTGCGCCCGCTGACGGAGGAAGATTTTGTCCGCATCCTGACCGAAACGGACAATGCGCTCACCCGCCAATATACCGCGCTGATGGGCACCGAAGAGGTGACGGTCGAATTCACCGAAGATGGCATTGCGGCGCTCGCGCGGATTGCGGCAGAGGTCAACCGCTCGGTCGAAAACATTGGTGCGCGGCGGCTTTACACGGTGATGGAGCGGGTCTTTGAAGAGCTTTCCTTCACCGCGCCGGACCGCGCGGGCGAAACCGTGACGGTGGATGCCGCCTTTGTGGAAAAACACCTTGGTGCGCTTGCACAATCGGCCGACCTGAGCCGCTACGTGCTCTGACCCTCTGGCTTAGGACGCGGGTTTTGTTATCCTGCGTCCAGCTACCGGGCCGGAGGCTTTGATGCGCCGCATTTTTCTTGCCGTTTTTATTGTGCTGCTGGGCTGTTCGCCTCGCGGGGAACTGGCTTTTATTGAGCAAGCCCCCGGCGCAGAGATGAAGGTGTTTGTCGGCTCGACCCGCGGCTTGGACCCGCAAACCGGCGCTGAATTTGGTTATGAACGCAGCGAAACCCTGCAACTTGCCCGGTTCGATGTGTCGATCCCGCCCGAGCGCGCCATAGGCGACCTGCGCTACCCGCTCAAAGGGCGGCGCGTCGATCCGATGACGGATTTCGCGATTTCGAAAGCACAAACCTATCCGGCCTCAGCCGCGTTTCGCGCAGACCTGCGCCGCAGCCTGATACAAAGCGGCGGAGATGCGGTGGTCTTTGTGCATGGGTTCAACACCAATTTTGCCGAGGGTATCTATCGGCTGGCGCAGATGGGCGAGGATTTTGAACTACCCGAGACCTTGGTGCATTATGCTTGGCCTTCGCGCGGGCATATGCTGGGTTATGCCTATGACCGCGATTCTGCGCTTTTTGCCCGTGATGGGTTGCAGGAATTGCTGCAGCAAATGCGCCGGTCCGGGGCGCGGAAAATCTTGCTGGTCGCGCATTCGATGGGGTCGGCGCTGAGCATGGAAACGCTGCGCCAGATGGCCCTTTCGCATGATCGTGAGACGCTCGCAGCCATTTCGGGCGTGGTGCTGATTTCGCCCGATATTGACGTGGATGTGTTTCGCGAACAGGCGCGCAGCGTTGGCAAGCTGCCGCAGCCTTTCGTGATTTTCACCTCAAAACGGGATAAGGCGCTCAAACTCTCTTCGCAGATCGCGGGGGAAGCGGCGCGGTTGGGCAACCTGAAAGACGTGGCGCGGGTGGCCGATTTGAAGGTGACGTTGATTGATGTGGGTGCTTTCAACACCCGCGATGGTCATTTCAACGTGGCCAACAATCCGGCGCTGATCAAGCTGCTGCAAAACACCGGTCAGGTGGCAAAGATCTTGGAAGGCGAACAGGCAACGCGCACCAATTTGGCGAGCGGTGTGGTGATGACGGTGGAAAATGCGACCGAGATCATTCTGTCGCCGATCACCGCGCTGGGCGGCGGTTAACGCGTGCGGCGCAAATATACATAATAAGCGCCCGAGCCGCCGTGTTTCAGATGCGCCTCGGTCACCTGCATCACCACCGTGCCCAAAGGCGGCAGGCGCAGCCACTGCGGCACCTGATGGCGCAACACGCCTTGGCGCTGCGGAATCGGCCCATCATCCAAGCCGCGCTTGCCCTTGCCAGTGATCACCAAAATAAGCCGACAATCACGGTCGCGCGATTGCATCACAAAGCGGATCAGCGCGGGATGCGCTTGCGCCATCGTCATGCCGTGCAGGTCGATCTTGGCTTCCGGCTCCAGCTTGCCGCGCGTCATGTTGCGATGCGTCTTGCGGTCCATCACCACCGGCTGGCGGTGCAGTTGTTCGGAAAGCGAGGGCGCCATATCCACCCGCCACCCTAGGTCTGGTGCAGAGGGGCCGATCTGAAAATCTTTCATCTCAAACCGGGGTTTCTTGGGCGGGTGGTGGCCGTGCTTTTCTGCCGGTTCAGGCTCTGTTTCAGCAGAAATTGGCGCGCGCTTATGCATCGAATGGGTGGTCGCGGCGACCTTTTCCCAAACCTCACGCTCTTCTGCCGAAAGCAGACGCCGTCGTTTCATTGCCGCCTCCCGCGCGCTGGGCCACCTTGGAGGCGGCGCATCGCTTAACCGCCCGTGGCGACAAGCTGCCAGTTCGGATCGGCGCTGCCCATGGTGCGGGCAAAGGTCCAGCTATCGCGTTGCTTGCGCGGCACTTTCGGGTCGCCCTCGACCACCGTACCGGCGGCATCGCGCGCGACCGAGATCAACTCGCCGCCAAAGCGTACCGTTACCTCGGCCTCGCGGGTGTTGGTGTCAAAGCTCGCGTCTGTCAGGGTGAGTTCGCGCAGACCCAAGAACTCGGCCTGGACCGTCAGTCCGCGGGCTTCGCGGTCTTGCACGGCGCCTTCAAACGCGTCGAACACCTCTGGTGCGAGAAATGGCCGCACGGGCTCCAGATCGCCCTTTTCAAAGGCCATCAAGATCATTTCATAAGCCGCGCGGGAGCCTTGCAAGAAGGTGGCAACCTCAAACAAAGGTTCCACCCGCTTCATTTGTGCCAGCGCCACAGCGGCATCCGAGCCTTCGGGAACATGATCCACAATGTCGCGGTCCGGCCCGCCTTCGATCACCTCGAAAGACGTAGTTTCGCGGCGGCTTGGGCGCTCTAAGGGCTCGATTTCATTCTCAAAACCCTCGCGCGTGCCGAGCACGTTCTTGAGCCGGAAAATCAAAAAAAGCGCGATAGCCGCAAGGATGACAAGTTCAAGAAGGGCAGAGCTCATGGGTTTTCCGCGTGGGTGGTGGTATGGCGACCTTACGCACTTATGTAAGGGACCGGGGCATTCAAGTCCACCGATGCCCGAGACCGTCGATAGGAGAGAACAATGTGGGTGATATTGGCATTCGTGGCCTGGCCGCTCCTGGAGATTGGGCTGTTTGTTGAAATTGGCAGCCGTTTGGGGCTTTGGGGCACGATTGGCGCGGTGCTGTTGACCTTTGCGCTCGGTCTTATGGTGCTGCGCTCGCAAGGGGAGCGCGCACAGAATTTGCGCGCCGCGATGCAAGGCATTGGCGATCCGGCGGTGCCTCTGGCGCATGAGGCGCTGATCTTGTTTGCTGGTCTGCTGTTGATCCTGCCCGGTTTCTTTACCGATGCGCTGGGGCTTTTGCTTTTGCTGCCGCCGGTGCGGGCGCTGGCGATCGCACGGTTGAAAAACAAAGTGGTGGTGCAGGGCTACAATATGCGCCAACCGCGCCGCGCCGATGAAGATGGGCCGGGCACGGTGATTGAGGGGGAATTCCTCGAAGTTGATCCGAAAAACCCGTCGTCGCGCGGGGATTCGGGTTGGACTCGCCATTGAGGCAACCCAGACCCGGTGCTAAACAAGCGCAAACGATAGGGAGATACCCATGACCGATGCCCCGAACGGCGCCCCGCAACAACAGCTCAAAATGAGCATCCTTGCGCAATTCGTGCGTGACATGTCTTTTGAAAACGCTGTTGCGCTCAAAGGCCTGCAAAGCGCCGAAGTGCAGCCCGAGATGCAGGTGCAAGTGAGCCTCGATGCCCGCAAGCGCCCGGCCGAAAACCAGTATGAAGTGATCACCAAGTTCAAGATCACCGCCACCAACAAAGCGACCGAAACGCCGCTCTACCTGCTTGAGGTCGATTACGGCGGGATCTTCCACGTCGAAGGCGTGCCGGAAGACCAGATGCACCCGTTCCTGCTGATCGAATGCCCGCGCCAATTGTTCCCGTTTGTGCGCCGCATCGTGTCGGATGTGACCCGTGACGGTGGCTTCCCGCCCTTCAACCTTGACCCGGTTGATTTCGTGCAGCTTTACCGTGCCGAACTCGCGCGTCGCGCGGAAACTGAAAAGCCTGCCGACGCCCCGGTTTCGTGATCGCTAACGCGATCCGTTAACAAAGGGTTAACACGTTAACCGGCCCGGCGCGTCAACCTGTCTCAGGGACAAGGTGACATGCTGACAAAGAACGTCCCCGAGCGCATGCTTTGGGGACGTTTCCATTGGGTCGGAATCGAAAAAATGAGCGAGCATATTCCTGCTTGGGTCGGCGACACGCTGACTCCGGTGGATAAAACAGAAGTGCATCGCAAGGGACTCCGCCACAAAGCGGTGTCGATCTTCGTCATGGACGGGGAGCAGGTACTTATTCAGCGTCGGGCTGATCTGAAGTACCACTCCGCCGGCCTGTGGGCGAACACTTGCTGCACGCATCCCAATTGGGATGAGCGTCCCGAGGTTTGCGCTGTGCGCAGGCTGCGGGAAGAGCTGGGCATCACGGGGCTCTACCCCGCGCATGCCGACAAGCTGGAATACCGCGCCGATGTTGGGGGCGGTATGATCGAACACGAAGTGGTCGATATTTACTTAGCTTACGCCAAGCCGCAAATGCCGATTGCGCCGGATCCAGAAGAGGTGTCGGACCTCCGCTGGGTTGGGCTTTATGATCTGGCAGCAGAGGTGAATCGTCACCCCGAGCGGTTTTCGAAATGGATGATCCTTTATATGTCGAGCCATCTCGACCGGATCTTCGGCTCGATCCTGCGCAGCTAAGCGGACCGGCACGGAAATCGGTGCCGGTAGGCATCTCACGGGCGGATTTCCGCCCGTGGCACTGGTATTCCCGGTTCAAAGCTGCATCTATCAAGGGGAAGCTGCTGCGGAAGAGGGAAGAGTGACGCGCTATCGTTTTGCTGCCGCCTTGGCATTTGGGATGAGCTTGGCCGCCCCCGTTGCCGCAGAAACCGCGTTTCAGCTTGAAGCGTCCGGCGCCGATAAGGCGCTCACCTCTGCCCTAGAGGCCGCTTCGCTCACGCGCAGCGCCGCCACCAGTTCCGAGAGCAATGCCCAAGATGTCTTTGCTTCGGCGCGTGCCGATTATGCCCGCCTTGTCGGCGCGCTCTATGATGCGGGCTATTATGGCGGCCGCGTCTCCATTCGCATTGATGGGCGCGAAGCGGCGCAGATCGCGCCAATGGATGCGCCCGCGCAAATCTCTGCCGTCACGATCCATGTCGAGCCCGGCCCGGTGTTTCGGTTTTCCAAAGCGGCCATTGCGCCGGTGACGGAAAAGACCGAATTGCCAGAGGGATACCGGGTGCCCGAAGTGGCAAGTTCCAGTGTGATTGTCGATGCGGCACAGGCAGGCGTCAGCGGCTGGCGCGATTTTGGCCATGCCAAAGCGCGCGTGTCAGATCAGTCGATTGTGGCCGATCACCGCGCAAACACGATTGCCGCCGATATCACCCTTGCGCCGGGGCCCCTGACCACGTTTGGCCAAATGCAGGCGCAGGGGCAAAAGCGGCTGCGCGCGAAACGGCTTTACGCGATTGCGGGCTTTCCCTCCGGCAAGCGGTTTTCGCCCGAGGAATTGGAAACGGTGCGCAATCGGCTGCGCCGTACTGGCATCTTTTCCTCGGTCACCCTGACCGAGGCCGATACACTGCGCGACGGCAATCTGCTGGATGCCGATCTGACGGTGGTGGAGGCAAAACCGCGCCGCATCGGTGTGGGGGCGGAGCTTTCCAGCACCGATGGCGCGACGCTTTCCGGCTATTGGCTGCATCGCAACCTGTTTGGCGGCGGCGAACGGCTGCGCTTTGATGCCAAGGTTTCGGGCATCGGCGGCTCGACCGGCGGGGCGGATTACAGCTTGGCCGCGCGGATTGATCGGCCTGCGACCTTCACCCCCGATACCGCCGCCTATCTGACCACGGAACTGAGCAAGTCGGATGAAGAAGATTATACCCAGCGCGGCTTTGGGCTGGGCTTTGGGTTGAGCCATATCTTTAACCCGCGCCTCACTGGCGAGGCGGGGATTGGCTATGAATGGTCCCAAATCACCGATGCTACTGGGCGCACGATCTACCGCGCTGTTACGCTCCCACTCGCGCTGACATGGGACAACCGCGACAACAGTTCTGATGCGACAAAGGGCTATTACGGGCGGCTTGATTTGATGCCGTTTTATGGCCTGTCCAACACCGGGTCAGGCGCACGGCTGGCGGGCGATTTCCGTGCCTATCGTGCCTTTGGCGAACGTGTGGTGCTTGCTGGGCGCGCGCAGCTGGGCGGCGTTTTCGGCTCTGATCTGGCGGAAACACCGCGCGACTACCTGTTTTATTCCGGCGGGGGCGGCACCGTGCGCGGCCAGCCCTACCAATCTTTGGGCGTTTCGGTTTTGGATGGTGGCACGCTCAAAACCGGGGGGGACCGTTTCCTTGGCTTTTCTGGCGAGGTCCGGGTGGGCGTCACCAAATCCATCGGCGTTGTCGCCTTTTATGATGCGGGCTTTGTCGGCGCGGGCGGCTTTTCCGATACCGAAGGGGATTGGCAATCGGGCGCGGGTCTTGGCCTGCGCTATAAAACGCCGATTGGCCCGATCCGGCTTGATGTGGCCGCCCCGGTCAGCGGCGATACGGGCGATGGCCCGCAAATCTACCTTGGCATAGGGCAGACCTTCTGATGCGGTTTCTCGCGCTTCTTATTGTTCTTTTCCTTCCATTTCAGGCGCTTGCACAGGAAGATCAGACCGAACGCGACCGATCCTATCTGACCGGATTGATCGAAGATAATCTTTCCGGCGCAGGTCGGTCGATCCGGCTGGAGGGCTTTGCCGGGGCGCTGTCGTCGCGCGCGACCTTCGATAGCTTGACCATTGCCGATGACACGGGTGTTTGGATCACGGTCAAAAACGGCGCGCTGCAATGGGACCGGGCCGCGATTTTGCGCGGCGAGATTTTGATTGATGAGCTGTCCGCCGAAAGCATCGATCTGCCACGCCTGCCGCAAAGTGAGCCGGATCCAACCGCGCCTGAGGCTACGCCCTTTGCTCTGCCCGATCTGCCGGTTGCCGTGCAAATCGGCAAAATCAACGCGCAAAAGGTGACGCTGGGCGCCCCGGTTTTGGGCCAAGCGGTGGCGCTGAAGCTAAGCGGTTCGATGCGGCTTGCGGGCGGCGCGGGGGAGACCAAGCTGGAGGTGGCACGGATTGATGGGCCAAAGGGCCAGCTTTCGCTTGCTGCCAGCTACGCCAATGACACGCATGCAACGCTGGTTGATCTGCTTGTAAGCGAGGGGGCCGATGGCATTGCCGCGACCCTGATGAACCTGCCCGGCAAACCGGCGCTCTCGCTTTCGCTGAGCGGGTTGGGGCCGATTGAGACCTTCGCCGCCGATGTGGCGCTCAGCACCGCAGGCCAAAAGCGCCTTTCGGGTAAAATCGCGCTTACCAGCACCGAAGTTGCGGGGGAAACGGAACGCGGGTTTGACGTGGCGCTTGCGGGCGATGTCTCGCCGCTTCTACCGCCGGAATATCAAGAGTTCTTCGGCAAGGATGCGCAGCTTGAAGCCGCCGGCAGCCGCACCGCAACCGGTATGATGCAATTGCGGAAGCTGACCCTGAACGGCGCTGCGGTGCAGGTGACGGGTTCGGTCGATCTTTTGCCCACGGGCCTGCCGGATCGGTTCGATCTACAAGCCAAGGTTGGGCTGGAGGGAGAGGCGGTTTTGCTCCCCCTCTCTGGCCCCGAAACGCGTCTGCGCACGGCCACTTTGGCGCTGGGCTATAACCGCGCGCAAGGCGATGGTTGGAAGCTGCAAGGCGATATCACGGGTTTCACGCGTGGCACCGCCGAAGCGGAAGATGTCATCGATCGGATCAACCTTTCCGGGTCTGGCCGCATTGGTCAGCCGGTCGAAGGCAGCGCAACGGCGGGCGGCACCGTGAATTTTGGCGCAACGGGCATCGCACTTTCCGACCCCGCGCTGGCCGAGGCTTTGGGCGCCTTTGCTACCGGCGCGGTGCGGTTTTTCTGGCAAGAGGGCAAACCGCTCAACCTGCCGCAAATCAGGCTGACCACGCGCGACTTTGAAGCGACCGGGCGACTTTCGTTGAACGAGGGGGTGGTCTCGGCTGTGATCCGCGCGGATCACAAGCATCTGCAAAGCCTCTCGCAACTCGCGGGGCGCGCGCTTTCAGGCTCTATTTCGGCGCAAATCAGTGGGGATTACACGGTTCTGAGCGGCGCTTTTGACGCCGATGCCGCGATCACCGCGCCTGATCTGCGGCTGTCGCAACCGCAGGCCGATGCGCTTTTGGCGGGCGGGGCCACCATCACCGCCTCTGCCCGGCGCGATGAAACGGGGCTGAGCCTGCGCAGCCTTGTGGCAAAATCTGACGCGCTCTCGCTCAATGCCGAGGGTCGTCTGACAAGCGCGGCCAATGATCTGACCGCGACGCTTGATTTGCGCGATTTGGGTAAGCTTGGCGGCGGCTATAATGGGGCGGCCAATGCCAAACTGGTGCTGCAAGGTCCGCTTGGGGCACGCAAGATCACGCTGTCGGGGCAGGGGGTGAACCTTTCGCTCGCGCAAGCGCAGTTGAACCGAATTTTGGCAGGACAGAGCCGCTTTTCTGTGACGGTGGATGAGGGTGAGCGCGGCTTTCGGCTGGCTAATCTTGACATCAACACATCGCAACTGACGGCCAGCGCCACAGCGCGCGCAGGGAATGAAAGCTTGCTCGATATCGCGCTGAAGCTTTCGAATGCCGCGCTTTTAGCGCCCGGTTTCCCCGGTCCGGTCACGCTTTCGGGCAGTTTGGATCAGCGCGAAGACAGTTACAGGCTTGATCTGCGCGGCACCGGGCCGGGCGGGACCGAGGCCACGGTGAAGGGCTCTGTGGCCAGCGATTTTGCCACCACCGATCTGGCGATTGCCGGGCGCACGGAATCGGCGCTTTTGAATGGGGTGATCGAGCCGCGCTCCGTGCAGGGGCCGCTGACATTTGACCTCGCCTTGCAAGGCGCGCCGGGGCTTTCGGCGCTTTCCGGGCAATTGCGCGGCCAAGGGCTGCGGCTTTCGCTGCCAACGTTGGGCCAAGCACTGCAAAACGTCACCCTGCAAGCCCAGCTTGCGGGCGGAAGTGCCAGCCTTTCGGGGCAGGCGGAGTTTGAGGGCGGCGGCACCTTACGCGTTTCTGGCCCGGTGCAACTGGCCAGCCCCTTCCCGGCGGATCTGTCTTTGGTGCTTGACCGGGCGCATCTGCGCGACCCGCAGCTTTATGACACACGGCTTTCGGGGAACCTCAATGTCAATGGCGGGTTGACGGGCAATTTGCGCATTTCTGGCGCGCTGAGCTTGGCGGAAACCGAATTGCGCATCCCGTCCTCGGGCCTTGGTGGGGCGGCGACGATCCCGGAGGTGACGCATCTGCATGAACCTGCGGATGTGCGCCAAACCCGCACCCGCGCTGGCTTGATTGATACGGGCGGCGGTGAAAGCAGCGGGCCGGGGCGGATCATCGCGCTGGATGTCTCTGTTTCGGCGCCAAACCAGATTTTTGTGCGCGGTCGTGGGCTTGATGCCGAACTGGGCGGGCAATTGCGCGTCACGGGCACCACGGCGAATATTGTGCCGGTGGGCGAGTTCAACCTGATCCGCGGGCGGCTGGATGTGCTGGGCAAGCGCTTCATCTTGGCCGAGGGGCAGGTGGCGTTGCAAGGCGCGCTCACCCCTTGGGTGAAGTTTGCCGCCACCACCGATCAAGATGACACGGCGATCACGCTGACGCTGGAAGGCGCAGCCTCTGAACCCGGTCTTTCCATCGCGTCTTCGCCCGAATTGCCGGAGGAAGAGGTTCTGGCACGGCTTTTGTTTGACAAGGGGCTGACGAACCTGTCCGCGCTGCAAGCCGCGCAGCTTGCCACGGCGGTGGCGACGCTGGCTGGCAAAGGCGGGGAGGGGATCGTGTCTAAGCTGCGCAAAGGCTTTGGGCTTGATGATCTTGATGTTGGCACCGATGCAAGTGGCAATGCCACGGTGCGCGCGGGCAAATATATCTCCGAAAACGTCTATTCGGACGTGTCTGTTGATAGCAACGGGCAGGCCGAGGTCACGCTGAACCTTGATATCACCAAGCAGCTCACCGCACGCGGCTCGGTGGGGTCTGATGGGGCGAGCGCCTTGGGGCTGTTTTTTGAGAAAGATTACTGAGCCGCGGCACAGGTGATCCAATCGCGAAACGCCACCAGCGCCGGGGAGGGGGTAACCCCCACCGGCCAAACAAGGTGATAGGCCCCCACGCCCGAGACAATTTCGCCGGGGGCGGCCACCAACCGGCCCTCCGCAATTTCGGGCTTGGCAAGGAATTCGGGCAAAAGCGCCAACCCCACCCCATGCGCGGCGGCCTGCATCATTGGCGCGAATTGATCAAACATGATCCCGCGCTGTGCAGGGGCAGAAAGCCCATGATGCGCGCACCACGCGTTCCAAGCATTTGGGCGCGATTCCAGCTGGAGTAGAGACTGATTGAGCAGATCCTCGGGCTGTTTCAGATGGTTTTCGCGCGCGTAATCCGCCGAACAGGTGGCGATCAGCCGCTCTTCAAACAGCAACAGATGGTCCGCATCGGGCCAAGGCCGCGTGCCAAAGTGAATGGCGGCATCAAAGCTTTCGCTCGCAAAATCAAAGGGCCGCATGCGCGTGCCAAGGTTCAGCGTGACGCCGGGATGTTCTGCCAGAAAATCGGCCAAGCGCGGGGCAAGCCAACGCGTGCCAAAGGTCGGCAAAATCGCCAAGTTCAACACCCCGCCGCCGGGGTTCGCCCGCAAGCCCAAAGAGGCGCGCGCGATCAGTTCAAGCGCCTTGCGCACGTCGCGCGCGTAAGATTGCGCGGCCTCGGTTGGCACCAGCCGTCGCCCCTCGCGCCGGAACAGTTGCACGCCCAATTGCCCCTCAAGGTTTTGCACCAAGCGGCTGACCGCCCCTTGGGTGAGTGAAAGCTCCCGTGCGGCGGCGGCGGTCGAGCCCGTGCGCACCACCGCCTCAAAGGCGGACAGCAGCGAGACCGAGGGGGTATAGCGGCGCGGCAGGCTCATCTATGTGTTCCATGCATGATTTACGGCCAGAATGACGGTAGTTTTGCGCAATATCATCGCGCATAAAGCATGAAACGCAAGGAGGAGCCCATGGCGCTGAAACCCAAAGATGCCCCCGACCTCGCCCGGTTCGATTGGGAAGACCCGTTTCGGCTTGAGACCCAGTTGACCGAAGAAGAGCGGATGCTGCGCGATGCGGCCCGCGCCTATGCGCAAGAAAAGCTGCAACCACGGGTGATCAAAGCCTTTGCCGAGGAAGAGACCGATCCGGCGATCTTTCGAGAAATGGGTGCGATGGGTCTTTTGGGGGTCACGATCCCTGAGGAATATGGCGGGCTTGGTGCCTCTTACGTGGCCTATGGGCTGGTTGCGCGCGAGATCGAGCGGGTGGACAGCGGCTATCGCTCGATGATGTCGGTGCAATCCAGCCTCGTGATGTATCCGATCTATGCCTATGGCTCTGAAGAACAGCGGCATAAATATTTGCCCAAATTGGCCAGCGGTGAATGGATCGGCTGCTTTGGGCTCACTGAGCCCGATGCGGGGTCGGACCCGGCCAGCCTGAAGACCGTGGCGAAGAAAACGGCGACGGGCTATGTGCTGTCCGGCACGAAGATGTGGATCTCCAACGCGCCGATTGCCGATGTCTTTGTGGTTTGGGCAAAGTCAGAGGCGCATGGCGGCAAAATTCGCGGCTTTGTGCTGGAAAAGGGTCTAAAAGGGCTGTCGGCGCCGAAGATCGCGGGCAAGCTTTCGCTTCGCGCCTCGATCACCGGCGAGATTGTTATGGAGGACGTTGAGGTTGGCGAAGACGCGCTTTTGCCCAATGTTGAAGGGCTGAAAGGGCCGTTTGGCTGCCTCAACCGTGCGCGCTATGGCATTGCTTGGGGCGTGCTTGGCGCAGCAGAGTTTTGCATGAATGCCGCGCGGACTTACGGGCTCGACCGCAAGCAGTTCAACAAACCGCTCGCGCAGACCCAGCTTTACCAGCTCAAACTCGCCAATATGCTGACCGAGATCAGCCTTGGCCTACAAGGTTGCTTGCAGGTGGGGCGGCTGATGGATGAAGCCAATGCTGCGCCCGAGATGATATCCGTCATCAAGCGCAACAATTGCGGCAAGGCGCTCGATGTCGCGCGGATGGCGCGCGACATGCATGGCGGCAACGGCATCAGCCAAGAGTTTCAGGTGATCCGCCATATGGTGAACCTAGAAACCGTGAACACCTATGAGGGCACGCATGATGTGCATGCGCTGATTTTGGGCCGCGCCATCACCGGGCTTCAGGCGTTTTTCTAAGCCTCGGCCTTGACCCGCTCAGCTTGTTCGGCGTTCAGCGCAGCGCCGAACAAAACCGAAAATGCGCCAAGATAGAGCCACATCAAAAGCGCGATCACCGCGCCAAGCGAGCCATAGACCTTGTTGTAGCTGCCAAAGTTCGCAAGGTAATAGGTTAGCCCCAGCGAGGCCGCGCCCCAAAGGAACGTGGCGACCACCGCCCCCCAGGAAAAGAACGGATCGCGCCGCACAGGCTTATAGGGGGCAAAGCGGTAAAGCACGCCAAGGACCGAAAGCATCAGCCCCACCATCGCCAGCCACGGGAACCATGTCAGCAGCCAGTTCATCGTGGCGTGGAAGGGCAGGTAGTTCACAATCACCGGAACGGCGACAATGGTGGCCATCGCCGCCAGCATCACCCCCACCAGCGCCACGGTCATGAAGTAGCCAAAGACGAGGCCAAAGAAGGTGGTGCGGGTTTCGCTGCCATGGATCAGGTTCAACCCTTTGATCAGCGCATCCACGCCCGCGCGCGCGGACCAAAGCGCAAACAGAATCGAGATCACCGTGCCCCACCCCACGGCATCGCGGGGGCCGTTCACCAGCCCGCTCACCTGCGCATCCAAAATCGCATAGGCTTCGGGTGGGATGAAGTTATCGGCGACCCCTAAATAATCGCGGATTACGATCGGGTCGGCGACGGTGCTCCAAATTGAGATCGTTGCCGTCAGCCCCGGAAAGACCGCCAGCATCGCATAGAAGGCGACCCCGGCGGAGATCAGGAAAATGTTGGTCTGCGAAAGCCTTTGCATCAATCCGATGAGGAACCGCATAGACCCTCCTTTCGTTGCGCCTGCCTTTAACCTAGCGCACTGGGCCGCTTGCGCAACATCGGGGGCTGTGCTCTGCTTGGCGCAGTTGGAGAAAGACATGACCTATACCCCCGCCGCCACCCGCTATGACCGCATGACCTATCGCAAATGCGGCCGCTCTGGGCTGAAGCTGCCCGCGATCTCGCTCGGGCTTTGGCACAACTTCGGGCATGATACGCCCCATGCTACCGAGCGCGCCATCTGCCGCACGGCTTTTGACCTTGGCATCACCCATTTCGATCTTGCTAACAACTACGGCCCCCCGCCCGGGTCTGCCGAAGAGGCCTTTGGCGAGATTTTGAAGACTGATTTTGCCGGCTACCGTGATGAGCTGATCATCTCTTCCAAGGCGGGCTACAACATGTGGCCGGGGCCCTATGGCGAATGGGGCAGCCGGAAGTATCTGATTTCCTCTTGCGATCAATCGCTCAAGCGGATGGGGCTCGATTACGTCGATATCTTCTATTCGCACCGCTTTGACCCAGAGACGCCGCTCGATGAAACGATGGGCGCGCTGGAACAAATCTGGCGCTCGGGCAAGGCGCTTTATGTGGGCATTTCGTCTTACAATTCGGCGCGGACCCGTGAAGCGGTAGAGATTTTGCGCGGTCTTGGCGTGCCTTTGCTCATTCATCAGCCCAGCTACAATATGCTCAACCGTTGGCTGGAGCGGGACGGGCTGGTGGAGACTTTGGCCGAGTTTGGCGTGGGTTCGATTGCTTTCACCCCGCTGGCGCAGGGGCTGTTGACGAACAAATACCTCAAAGGCATCCCGCAAGGCACGCGGGCGGCGCAGGGCAAATCGCTCAACCCGGATACGCTGACCGATCAGGCGTTGGAAAAGATCCGCGCCTTGAACGCAATTGCCGAGCGGCGCGGCCAGACCTTGGCGCAAATGGCAATTGCTTGGGTTTTGCGCGGCGGCATCACTACGGCGCTGATTGGGGCTTCTAAGCCCGAACAAGTGACAGATTGTGTCGGTGCTTTGGAGAACCTGAGCTTCACCGCCGAAGAACTGGCCGAGATTGATCTTCACGCACAGGACGAGGCCATCAACCTATGGGCAAGATCGTCGGAAGACCGCTAAAACAGGCTCTATTCTGGCTCATTTTGGCCTCTGCCGCGCAGGCAGAGGCTTTGCCGCCACCGCTTACCGATGCCGATTATGACCCGGTCAATTTGGCAGAGGTGCGGCTCGGTCAGCTGTTGTTTTATGATCCGATCCTGTCGGGCAACCGCAATATTGCTTGCGTGTCTTGCCATCATCCGCGCTTTGGCACCTCTGATGGGCTCAGCCTTGGGCTGGGCGAGGGGGCGACGGGTTTGGGGGCCGACCGGCATGTGAGCGCGGAAAACACGCCCGAACAACGCATTCCGCGCAATTCGCCCGCGATGTTTAACCTTGGGGCCAAGGATTTCACCCATCTTTTCCACGATGGCCGGATCGGAGTGGACCCAACCCGCCCCTCTGGCATCCGCACGCCGATGGATGAGGAAATGGTGGCGGGGTTTGCCTCGGTTCTTTCTGCGCAGACCATGTTCCCGGTGCTGTCGCCCGATGAAATGGCCGGGCATTACAATGAAAATGAGGTGGCGAAGGCGGTCCGTTCGGGCTTCATTACGGGGGACAATGGCGCCTGGAGCCGGATTTCGGCGCGGGTGGCCGCGATCCCCGAATATCAAACCGCGTTTGAGGCGGCTTACCCAGAAATCGCGGCGGGCCGCGCGCTCAATTTCACCGATATTTCCAACGCGATTGCGCAGTTCATCGCCTTCGAGTGGCGCTCTGACTCCAGCCCCTTTGATGCGGTCTTGCGCGGGGAGGCGGAATTTTCGCCTCAGGCGGCAAAGGGGGCAGACCTTTTTTACGGTTCGGCGGGCTGTGCCAGTTGTCATTCCGGCCCGTTTCTGACCGATCAAGGCTTTCATGCGATGGGCGCGCCGCAGCTTGGCCCCGGCAAGGCGGAGCGGTTTGAAAGCCATTCGCGCGACGAGGGCCGCTTTCGGGTGACCGGCGCGGCGGAGGATTTGTTTGCCTTCCGCACGCCAAGTCTGCGCAATGTGCTGCAAACCGGGCCTTGGGGCCATGCGGGCAGCCATAACGATTTGGGCGCTTTCATTGCCGATCATGCACAACGCGGCGAAGCGCTTGAGCAGTATGATCGCGCGCAGGCGGTCTTGCCCGCCTTGCCCGATACCAAACCCGATTGGGCGGAGATGGATCAACCTGCCGAGGTCGCGCAAATTGCCGCCGCCGCCGCGCCGGGGGTGGTGCTGTCGCCCGAAGAGGTTCAAGCGATTTTGGCCTTTTTAGAGACGCTTTCGGACCCGGTCGCATTGTCTGGGCGGCTTGGGATTCCTGAAACCGTGCCGAGTGGGCTGCCGGTGGAGCGCTAGTTAGCGAATTACCTCTTGCCGGGCATCCAGCGCGACGGGCTGCCAATCCCCCACCGCGCCATCGGGCCAAATCACCCGCACCTCGGCTTGCGTGGCGGTGCCAAGCCCAAAATGGAGCGGCCCGGCCATCCCACCCGCATGGCCGCCCCCCACCGTGACCTCTTGCGCCTCGACCTTATCCCCCACGCGCAACTCGACCCAAGCGCCCACGGCTTGGGGATTGGTGCCTGCCTGAATAGGCTCTATTTCGGCCCAATGGCCGGTATCTTGGGTTGCATTGCGCCAAAGCTCCATCGGCGCGCGGCGGTTCATCACCACCAAATCCAACAGCCCATCGGCGTTCAAATCCACCAAAGCCGCGCCGCGCGAACGGTGTGTGGTGGCGATGCCCGCGAGATCGGCAACCTCGTGAAACGTGCCATCTGGCGCCTGCATCAGCAGGTTATTGGGGTCATGTGTCGCGTTGGAAGGCATTTGGTCGACATTACCCTTGGAGATGAACAGATCGACCAAACCATCATTGTCCACATCGCCAAAGGCGGGGTGCCAGCCGGTGGAGGGGCGGCCATCATCGCCCACAAAAGGCCGCTGCGCATAGGTGCCGCGCGCGTAGGGCGCGTTTTCAAAATGATCGCCGCGGTTGATCTGCAAAAGCTGATCGCCCATCGAGGTCATCATTACCTCGGGCAGGCCATCGCCGGTCAGGTCGC
Organism: Rhodobacter aestuarii; assembly: GCF_900156655.1. Taxonomy (GTDB): domain Bacteria; phylum Pseudomonadota; class Alphaproteobacteria; order Rhodobacterales; family Rhodobacteraceae; genus Rhodobacter; species Rhodobacter aestuarii. Next base: position 105,388 of record NZ_FTOG01000004.1, read on the forward strand.
GGCTCGCAATCCCCATGCCCCACAGCGAGACATGCGGCCAATCTTGGCGCTCTTGCAGTGGGTTCAGGCGGAACATCTGCTCATAGCCGCCGCGCACATAGTAATGGCGATCGTTGGAGATGCGCAGTTCCGGTTCGCCCACGCGCTGCCAATCTGTGATCAGGGCTGAGAGCGCGCAGTAGCCCGGTGAAATAGGCTCTATTTCAGCATAACTCATCCCATTTGGGCGTAGCAGCGCATTGCTGTCACAGGCTTCAAACGGGCCGTCGGGATTGGTGCGGTCGACATAATTGCCAAAGAAAAGCGTGGGCAAGCTTTGCCCCGTCTCCCATGTGGCGGTGAAAGAGGTGGTCCAATCGTCACGCGTGGGCAGGCCCCAAGCCTCGGTGGCCTCCTCAAAGCGGCAATCGCCTAAGCCGCGCCATAGCTGGTTGGGCCCCGCGCGGAGCACGGCCAGATCCATCACCCCATCGGAATCTATGTCGAGCGGATAGGCCCCGGTCACACCCAAAACAGGTTCAATTTCGCCTGAAGTGAACTGAAACGCCCCTCCGGCCGCGGAGTGGTTTACAAACAAAGCAGCCGGATTTTCTCCGCCTGCCGCAAAAAGATCGGGCTTTGCATCACCGTTGCAATCGAGCACCGCAACCCCGCCGCCGACAAAATGCTCCCACCCGCCCGCGTAAATTTGCGGATGCGGTAAGCTCGCGGCCTCCTCCACAAAAATCGGCTCGGCACAGGCCGGAAAGGCGATCAGGCAAAGGGTAAAGCGTTTCATTGCGCGGCCATCTCCCGGCTGGGGCCCAGCAATTGTTCGGTCAATTCATGCAGTGCCAGCGCTGCCGCGCCATGCGCCCAAAGCAAATCGCCCCAGGCATGGGTTTCGATCTGTGGCGCGTCGCGCCCGGTATCGAGCATCATCGCATGCATTTCAGAAAGCGTTTCGGAGGCATAAAGATAGTCATACCGCATCCGCTCGCCCGACAAGATGATCAGCGCCGGGTCAAACAGGTTGACGATATTCGACAGTCCCACCGCCAAATAACGCCCCGCGCGGCGAAAGATTGACCGCGCCGCCGCATTGCCCGCCTTGGCATGGTCAAAGAGGCTTTCGAGCATCACGCCGACCGATTGCATTTCGCCCAAGGGCAGGTTCAGCGCGGTCTGCGCCTCGCGCACCAGCGCATAGTCGGCCACATAAGCCTCAAGACAGCCGCGTTGCCCGCAGCGGCACAAAGCGCCATCAAGCTGCACCTTGGTGTGGCCCAGCTCCATCCCCATGCCGCGCGCGCCGCGATAGATGCGATGGTTGATCACAAAACCCATGCCCAAGCCATGCTCGATAGTGACCACGGCAAAGTCAGACAGCCGCCGCCCGGCGCCAAACCACAGCTCGGCCAAAGTCACCAGATTGGCATCGTTATCGACAAAGACGGTGCGGCCAAGGCGGGCGCGCAAAGCGTCTTGCAAGGGGACGTGGCGGCTGGAAAGGATCGGTGACCAATGCACCACGCCGCTGTCACAATCGACAAAGCCGGGCACACCAAGCCCCAAGGCTTCGACCCTATCCCGGCTTACCCCGCCCTTCGCACAGACGCGGTCGAGCAGGCGTTCGGCGGCATCCAGAATCCCCTCCAACGCCATGGCGCCGGGGCTGCGCGGGATCGCTTCGCCCGCGATCAGATTGCCCGCGAAATCCACCAGCACGGCGGTATGTTCGCGGTCCGAGAGTTTGATGCCCACGACAAGGCGGCGGTTTGGCGGCACGCGCAGCGCCACGGCGGGGCGGCCGCGCGCGGTTTCTCCCTCCCGCACCGTTTGCACCTCTTCGATCAAGCCTGCCTCGATCAGTTCTGAGGTGATCGTGGTCACCGAGGCGGGGGAGATTTGCAGCTCGCGCGCCAATTGCACCCGCGCCATCTGGCCAGCCGCGCGGACGCGCTCAAAAATCTGTTGCCGCAGCGGGCGGCTCGTCTCGCTAAGCGGTTGAATCAACGGGCCACATCCGATCGAGGCCTTTCCGATGGGGGAGACTCGTTTCATGGCGCAGCTTTCGTTCGATCGATAAACTAAACAACGCAGCTTCAGCAGGTTTAGCGCTAAAATAACGCAAATTAATGCTGCGATGCGGCAGGATTGGGCGCTTTTTGCATCCGAATCCATCTTTGCGCCGCATTTTTATTTTGACAACTAAAATTATGAGCGCCATCCTTTCTTCATGCCGACGAATCCGTCGGTCGGCCCGCAAGGGCCACAAACGGGAGGAAGACATGTATAAACCCCTTTTGGCCGCCGTCGCGCTGACGGCAGGCCTTGCCACCACAGCCTATGCAGAGATGACCGTCGGCGTGTCCTGGTCGAACTTCCAAGAGGAGCGTTGGAAGACCGATGAGGGCGCGATCAAAGCTGCGCTTGAGGCCGCTGGTGCGACTTACGTTTCCGCCGATGCGCAATCGTCTTCGGCCAAGCAACTTTCCGATATTGAATCGCTGATGGCGCAAGGGGTGGATGCGCTGATCGTGCTCGCCCAAGATACCGCGGCCATTGGCCCGGCGGTGCAAGCGGCTGCCGACGAAGGCATTCCGGTCATTGCCTATGACCGTCTGATCGAAGACCCGCGGGCGTTCTATCTGACCTTCGACAACGTCGAAGTGGGCCGGATGCAGGCGCGTGCCGTGTTCGAAAAAGCGCCGACCGGCAATTACGTGATGATCAAAGGCTCGCCCACCGACCCGAACGCAGACTTCCTGCGCGGCGGTCAGCAAGAGGTGCTGCAAGCCGCGATTGATGCGGGTGATATCACCATTGTCGGCGAAGCCTATACCGACGGCTGGCTGCCCGCGAACGCGCAGCGCAACATGGAACAAATCCTGACCGCGAATGACAACAATGTCGATGCGGTTGTGGCCTCGAACGATGGCACGGCCGGCGGTGCTGTGGCGGCGCTTTCGGCGCAAGGTATGGTGGTTCCGGTTTCCGGCCAAGATGGTGACCACGCTGCGCTGAACCGCATCGCGCTGGGCTCGCAAACCGTTTCGGTTTGGAAAGACTCGCGCGAATTGGGCAAAGCGGCGGCAGAAATTGCCGTGGCGATGGCTGGCGGCGCCGCGATGAGCGATGTTGATGGCGCGGTGGAATGGACCTCCCCCTCCGGCACCACGATGACGGCGAAGTTCTTGGCGCCTGTCCCGATCACGCAAGACAATCTGAGCGTGGTCGTGGACGCGGGTTGGATCTCGCAAGAGACCCTGTGCCAAGGCGTGACCAACGGCCCGGCGCCCTGCAACTGATCTGAACCGCGGGCGGCCCGAAAAGGGCCGCCCCCTTCGACGCCGCGCAGGCGTCGCTGCGCGCCCCGTCAGAAATCGGATACCCCCATGAACAAATCGGCTCCGCAAGAGGCGGCCCCGAAGCGGTCGCTGTTGCAATCGCTTGAAGTGGACACACGGCTTTTGGGCATGATCGGCGCTTTCGTCGTGATCTGCCTTGTCTTCAACGTGTTCACCGACGGGCGCTTTCTCACCGCCCGCAACATCTTCAACCTGTCGATCCAAACCGTCTCGGTGGCGATCATGGCGACGGGGATGGTTTTCGTTATCGTTACGCGCCACATTGACCTGTCAGTCGGCGCGGTTTTGGCCATGTGCTCCGCCGTGATGGGCGTGATGCAGGTGCAATTGCTGCCGCAGGTCTTTGGGCTCGGGCATCCGTTGATCATGCCGATCACCGTGATCGGCGGCTTACTGACCGGCGGTCTGATCGGCGCTTTCAACGGCTGGCTGATCGGCTATCAGCGCATTCCGGCCTTTATCGTCACGCTAGGCGGCTTGCTCATTTGGCGCAACGTCGGCTGGTATCTGACCGATGGTCAGACGCTTGGCCCGCTTGACCCGACCTTCCGCCTTGTTGGCGGTGTCGATGGCACGGTGGGCGCCATGGTGTCCTGGGTGTTGGGCGTGATCTTCTCGATTGCGGCGGTTTTCGTGCTGTGGCGCGCGCGCCAAGCGAAAATCCAGCATGAGTTCCCGGTGAAACCGATGTGGGCCGAAGGCGTGCTGATGGGCACGGCTGTCGTTGCGATCATGGGGTTCATTGGCATTCTCAACAGCTATGAAATTCCGGTTGGGCGGCTCAAACGGCAGTTCCAGCAAGCGGGCGAAGTGATGCCCGAGGGCTATGTCGATTACTACGGCCTGCCGATTTCGGTGCTGCTGTTGATCGTGATTGCGGTGGCGATGACGCTTTTGGCGCAACGCACGCGCCTTGGCCGCTACATCTTCGCGGCGGGCGGCAACCCTGATGCGGCAGAGCTTTCGGGCATCAACACGCGGATGCTGACGGTGAAGATCTTCACCTTGATGGGCATTCTTTGTGCGATCTCGGCGATGGTGGCGCAGGCGCGTTTGGCCAACCATACCAACGATATCGGCACGCTCGATGAGTTGCGCGTGATCGCCGCAGCCGTGATTGGCGGCACCGCTTTGGCGGGTGGCATCGGCACGATCTATGGCGCGGTTCTGGGCGCGATCATCATGCAATCGCTGCAATCGGGCATGGCGATGGTGGGCGTGGATGCGCCGTTCCAAAACATCGTTGTTGGTGGCGTACTGGTTCTGGCCGTCTGGATCGATATTCAATACCGCAAGCGCACGGGGGAAAAGGTATGAGCACTCAAGAAACCCCGCTTGTCGAACTGCGCGACATCTCCATTGCCTTTGGCGGGATCAAGGCGGTCGATCATGTGACCATCGACCTGTATCCGGGCGAGGTGGTGGGCCTTTTGGGGCACAACGGCGCGGGCAAATCGACCCTGATCAAGTGTCTGTCGGGCGCCTATCAAATGGACAGCGGCGCGATCTACATCAACGGCAACAAGGCCGAGATCCGCAACCCGCGCGATGCGCGCCGCTATAACATCGAGACGATCTACCAGACGCTGGCGCTGGCCGATAACCTCGATGCCGCCTCGAACCTGTTTTTGGGGCGCGAGTTGGTTACGCCTTTGGGCTTTGTCGACGATGCGCAGATGGAGGCCGAGACGCGCAAGATCATGGGCCGCCTCAACCCCAATTTCCGCAAGTTCAAAGAGCCGGTGAAGGCGCTTTCGGGCGGCCAGCGGCAATCGGTGGCGATTGCGCGCGCGGTCTATTTCAACGCCAAAATCCTGATCATGGATGAGCCGACTGCGGCGCTTGGGCCCCATGAAACGCAGATGGTGGCCGAGCTTATTCAGGAGCTAAAGGCACAAGGCTTGGGCATCTTCTTGATTGAGCATGACATCCACAACGTCATGAAGCTGTGCGACCGCGCCTCGGTCATGAAGAACGGCCAGCTTGTCGGCACGGTGAATGTGAACGAAGTCACCGATGAAGACATTTTGGGCATGATCATTCTGGGCAAAAAACCAGACGGGAGTGTGCTCTGATGTATCTCGGTCTCGATCTGGGCACGTCTGGTCTGAAGGGCATTTTGATCGACGAGGATCAAAAGGTTCTGGCCGAGGCAACCGCGCCCCTGAGCGTTTCGCGCCCGCATGAGGGCTGGTCCGAACAGGCCCCGGCAGATTGGATCGGGGCCGCAGAAAAGGTGCTGGCAGAACTGGCTGGGTTTGGCTTGGGCAGTTTACGCGGCATCGGCCTTTCGGGGCAAATGCACGGGGCAACGCTGCTTGATGCCTCGGATGACGTGCTGCGGCCCTGCATTTTGTGGAACGATACCCGCTCGCATGTGGAGGCGGCCGCGTTGGATGCGCAGCCGATATTCCGCGCGCTTTCCGGCAATATCGTCTTTCCGGGCTTCACCGCGCCGAAGCTTGTTTGGGTTGCCAAACACGAGCCCGATATCTTTGCCCGCGTCGCCAAGGTGCTTTTGCCAAAAGACTATCTGCGGCTGTGGCTGACGGGCGAGCATGTGGCGGAAATGTCGGATGCGGCAGGCACGGCGTGGCTGGATGTGGGCAAACGCGATTGGTCGGAGGAGTTGCTGAGCGCCTCCGGCATGCGCCGCGATCAGATGCCGCGACTGGTGGAAGGGTCCGAAGTTTCGGGTCTACTCCGCCCGGAATTGGCACAACGGTTTGGGATTCCGGCTGGCGTTGTGGTGGCTGGTGGTGGCGGCGACAATGCCGCCTCTGGCATTGGTGTGGGGGTTGTGAAGGCAGGTCAAGCCTTTGTCAGCCTTGGCACCTCGGGCGTGCTCTTTGCGGCGAATGACGGCTATCAGCCCGATGCGGCGACCGCCGTGCATACCTTTTGCTACGCGCTGCCCGGCACATGGCACCAGATGGGGGTGATCTTGTCGGCGACCGATGCGCTCAACTGGTATGCGCGTTTGGTGGGGGCCGAGCCGCAGGCACTGACCGCGGGGCTGAACGCTTTGGAAGCGCCCGGAAAGACCCTGTTCTTGCCCTATTTGGGGGGGGAGCGCACACCGCTCAATGATGCCGCCATTCGTGGGGCGTTTATCGGGCTCGAACATGCGACCGACCGCGCCGCCGCAACCCGCGCGGTTCTGGAAGGTGTGACCTATGCGATCCGCGATTGCCGCGATGCCTTGGCGGCGACGGGCACGCAGATTGAAAGCCTGCTGGCCGTCGGCGGCGGCTCCAAATCGCGCTATTGGTGCGAGGCGATTGCCACCGCTTTGGGCACGCCGGTTTCCCTGCCTGTGGCGGGGGATTTTGGCGGAGCCTTTGGCGCGGCCCGTTTGGCGCTGATGGCGGCCACGGGCGCAGGTGCCGAAGTGGCGCGCCAACCCACGATTTCTGCCGTAATAGAGCCTGTCTCAGACTTGAGTGCGGCATTTGACGAAGGCCATGCCCGCTACCGTGCGGCGCAGGCCGCAATCCGAGGACTGACATGACCGATTTCTTCAAGGGTATCCCGCAAATTCGCTACGAGGGGCCGGAGTCGACGAATGAATTCGCCTTCCGCCACTACAACCCCGAGGAAGTCGTGGCGGGCAAAACCATGGCAGAGCATCTGCGCTTTGCCGTGGCGTGGTGGCACAGCTTTGCTTGGCCGGGCGGTGATCCGTTTGGCGGGCAAACCTTCCAACGCCCGTGGTTTGGCGACACGCTGGACCTAGCCAAGATGAAGGCCGATGTGGCCTTTGAGATGTTCGACATCTTGCAGGCGCCGTTCTTTTGCTTCCACGATGCCGATATCCGCCCCGAGGGCGCGGATTTCGCCGAAAACACCCGCAATCTGCAAACCATCGTCGATTACATCGGCGAGAAGATGGAAAGCTCCAAGACCAAGCTGCTTTGGGGCACGGCGAACCTGTTTAGCCATCGCCGCTTCATGGCAGGCGCGGCGACCAACCCGGACCCGGATGTGTTTGCCTGGTCGGCGGCGACGGTGAAAACCTGCATGGATGCCACCCTGAAGCTCGGTGGGCAGAACTATGTGCTTTGGGGCGGGCGCGAAGGCTATGAAACGCTGCTCAATACCGACCTCACGCGCGAGGCCGAGCATGCCGGGCGGTTCTTGCAGATGGTGGTCGAGTACAAGCACAAGATCGGCTTCAAAGGCACGATCTTGATCGAGCCAAAGCCGCAAGAACCCTCCAAGCATCAATATGATTACGATGTCGCCACGGTTTACGGATTCCTCAAGCGCTTCGGCCTTGAGAATGAGGTGAAGGTGAACATCGAGCAGGGCCATGCGATTTTGGCAGGGCACAGCTTCGAGCATGAGTTGGCACTGGCGGCTTCGCTCGGCATTCTGGGTTCGATCGACATGAACCGGAATGACTATCAATCCGGTTGGGACACCGACCAGTTCCCGGATTCGGTGCCGGAAATGGCGCGCGCCTATTATGAGGTGTTGAAGGCGGGTGGCTTTGTCACCGGCGGGACCAACTTCGATGCCAAACTCCGCCGTCAATCGCTGGATGCGGAAGATCTCATCTTGGGCCATGTCGGGGCGATGGATGTTTGTGCCCGTGCGCTCAAGGCCGCCGCTGCGCTTTTGGAGGATGGCAGTCTTGAGGCGAACCGCGCCGCGCGTTACGCGGGCTGGGATACGTCGGAAGCAAAAGCGATGCTTGGCTCGGATTTGGCCAGTATAGAGGCTTTGGTGCGCGAAAAGGGCATCAACCCCGAGCCGCGCTCGGGCCGCCAAGAACGGCTCGAAAATCTTTGGAACCGGTTCGTTTGAGCCACGAAAGGGCGGCCCAAAAGGCGGCCCTTTTCAATCCAGCGTTTGGCGGAACCGGCTCAGCGCCAAAAGCGAAAACACAAAGGCAAAGCCCGTCAGCGTTAAGAGTGGCTGCGCCACCTCGCCAAGGCTCGCCCCTTTAAGCATCACCGCCCGGATGAGCCGGAGGAAATGGGTGAGCGGCAGTGTTTCCCCAATCCATTGTGCCCAAATCGGCATGCCGCGAAACGGGAACATGAACCCCGAAAGCAAGATCGAGGGCAGGAAGTAAAAGAACGTGAGCTGCATCGCCTGCATTTGCGTACGCGCCAGCGTGGAAAACACATAGCCGAGCACCACCAGTGCCATCACAAAGATGAAGACACCCAGCAGGAGCAGCCACAAGCTGCCAAAGAACGGCACGCCAAACAAAAGCCGCGCCGCGATCAGCACCACCGAGACCTGCACCGCGCCCACAATAAAATAGGGAAGCACCTTGCCCAGCATCACCTCAATCGGTGTGACGGGCATGGACAGCAGGTTTTCCATCGTGCCGCGCTCCACCTCGCGGGTGAGCGCCATCGCCGTCATCATCACCATCGTCATTTGCAAGATCACGCCCAAAAGGCCGGGCACGATGTTGTATTGGGTGACGCCTTCGGGGTTGTAGCGACGATGCACCACGACATCGACTTCGCTGGCAGAAGTGGCACTTTGGGCTGTTTTAGAGCCGCTTTCGCGCAAAAGTGCCTGCGTCGCCACGGTGCCCAAAGTGGAAATCGCGCCCGAGGCGACGGAAGGGTCCGTGGCATCCGCCTCGATCAAGATCTGCGGGTGATCGCCGCGCAAAACCTTGGTGCCAAAATCTGAAGGCACGGTCACAACAAAGCTGACCTTGCCCGTGGCCATCAATTCCTCCGCCTCGGCGGCGGAGACATAGGGGTGGGTGAAGCGGTAATAGCCCGTCAGTTCCAGCGCGCTGACCATTGAGCGGCTAAACCGATCTTGCGCCGTGGCCACGAGGGCGGCGGGCAGGCCCTTGGGGTCATTGTTGATCGCAAAACCAAAGAGCAAAAGCTGCATCAGCGGCACGCCCAGCATCATCGCGAAGGTGATCCGGTCACGGCGCATCTGCACCGCTTCTTTGCGGATGATGGTGATCAGGCGGCGAAAGGACAGGAGCCGTGTCATTGCATATTGTCCGTTGAAGCACCCATGAGCTGGATGAACACATCTTCAAGGCTGGTGTCGGCCTCATGCACGGTGGCCCCGGTTTCCTGTGCCACCGCTTGCGCGGCTTCGCGCAGCGCAGGGCCATCGCGCCCGATCACATGCAAATCGGTGCCATAGGGGGCCACCTGATCGACCCCATTTCGGCCTGAAAGCTGGGTTTGCGCTGCGCTCAAATCGCCGCCGCGCAAGATCATGGTGGTGAGCCCGGCATCGCGCACGACCTCTGCGACTGTGCCTTGCGAGATCAGCTTGCCATAAGAGATGTAATTGATCCGCTGACAGCGCTCTGCCTCATCCATGTAATGGGTGGAGACAAGGACGGTGAGCCCGGCGCTTGCGCGGGTGTGGATTTCATCCCAAAACTCGCGCCGTGCTTTTGGGTCCACACCCGCTGTGGGTTCATCCAGCATCAAAAGCTGGGGGGTATGCATCAGGCACGCGGCGAGCGCGAGGCGTTGCTTCCAGCCGCCCGAAAGTGAGCCCGCCAATTGCCGCTTGCGGCTGCTCAGCCCAAAATCTTCGAGCGTATCGTCCACAGCGCCTTTGGGCAGGCCGTAAACCCCGGCCACGAAAGAAAGGTTTTCTGCGATCGTCAGGTCTTCGTAAAAGCTGAAGCGCTGGGTCATGTAGCCGACCTCGCGCTTGATCGCGCGCTGGTCGCGCAAGATGTCATGGCCCAACACCGAGCCAGTGCCGCCATCAGGCGTGAGCAACCCGCACATCATCCGAATGGTGGTGGTTTTGCCCGAGCCGTTTGGCCCCAAAAAGCCAACGATCTCGCCCCGGTTCACCTGCATCGAGACATGGTCCACCACGGTCCGGGTGCCAAAGGTCTTGACCAAATCGGTGACGGTGATGGCGGGGGCGTCACTCATGCGCACTCTCGGCCAAGGTGGCATCGACAATCTGGCCGGGTTTGAGGCTGGTCGTCCCTTCGGGCCGCGCCTCCACCAGATAGACCAGCTTTTGGCGGTTTTGCAGCGAGTAGATCACCGGGGGGGTGAATTCTGGCCCGTCCGCGATGTAGCTCACCCGCGCGGTGAGCCCCGGCGCGCAGCCATCGCAACTGATGCGCAGGCGCGTTTCGGGATGGATCGCGGCAATCTCGCCTTCGGGCACATAAAGGCGCAGTTTCACCGCGCCCTCGGGCAGCATCGTCAAGACGGGTGCCGTTGGGCCGACCATTTCGCCGGGATGGCGTAGCACATCGGAAATCACCCCATCGGCGGGCGCTTGCACTTTGCGCTTGTCCAAAAGCCATTGCGCCTGATCGACGCTGGCTTGGCCTGCGCGCACCGCGGCCTCTGCGGCGGCGATCTCGGCGGCGCGGGCAGGCAGCTTGGCCACGACCAAATCAGCCTCTATTTCGGCCACTTTTGCCTCTGCCACGCTCAGCGCGGTTTGCGCATCCTCGCGCTGGGCTTCTGTGGCGGCACCACGGGTGGCCAGCGTTTCATAGCGCGCGGCGGTGCGCCGCGTTTCCACCAATTGCGCGCGGGCAGAGGTAAGCGACGCTTCAATCACCCGGATTTCCTCGGGCCGTTTTCCCTGTTGCAGGTTTTCAAGCTGGCTTTGCGCTTGGGCAAGGGCTGCCTTGGCCTGCTCAAGCGCGATCATGGCGTCGCGGTCCTCTTGCATCGCAAGGGTTTGGCCCGCCACGACCTGATCGCCTCGCGCCACCTCCAGCAGGCGCAATTCGGCCAAGGCGACCGGCGCCAAAGCGACATGTTCCCCCTCGACATAGCCCGTCGCCAAAACGCTTGGTGCCGCGCAGGCGGCCAAAAAGGAGGCAATGATCGGCAAAGAACACAGGCTCATAGACTGCTCCTTCGGTGCTGTGCGATCAGCGCGGAGATGTTTGATTTCAAAATCGCGACGATGCGTGCGGTTTCTTCGGGGCCGATCTCTGTCCACCCCATGCGGCGGGTGACCACGGGCGCGCCAATGCGGAAGTAAAGGATCTGGCCCAGCGCGGTGAAGATCAGCAGTTTTGTTGTTTCCGCCTCGGCGGGTTCGCCCGTTGCGGTTTCCCACAGCCGGCAAAACCGCGTGTGGGAGGGAACCACCAGTTGTTCATAGAAACTATCGAGCCCGCTGCCGCCGCTTGCCACTTCGCGCAACATAAAGGCCACGCGGGACTGCATGTCATGATCGGCGATCATATGCGCCGCAAAGCGCTCAACAATCGTCAAAATCAGGGCTTCGGCGGCCTGTGGCGTTTCGGGCTCGGGCAGGGTGTCGAGGTTCAAAAGGCCGCCAATATGGCTGGCAAAGGCGGCAGCGCAGGCGCGGCGCAACCCGTCCTTGCCGCCGAAGTGATATGCGATCGAGGCGACATTGGTTTGCGCTGCGGCGGCGATCTCTCGGGTTGAGGTGGCATCAAACCCCTTTTGCCCGAAAATGGCGATGGCGGCGCGCACCAAAGCCCCGGCTGTTCCGGGATCAGAGAGGGAAACGGATTTTGTGTCGACTCGCTCAATCATGCGAATAGAATTCAATCAAACGATTGATTAGTCAATGACGCAAAGAAAACCCGATCCGGGGCTACCCCGGATCGGGTCAAAATAGGCTCTATTCTGGCCTAAATCTTAGTTCACGACAAATTCAGCATGCAGCGCCCCAGCGGCATTGATGCTTTTGAGAATGTCGATCATGTCGCGCGGGCTGACGCCAAGGGCGTTGAGTCCGGCTACCACATCAGAGAGCGAACTGGTTTCGGCCACTTCGGCCATCTGGATGCCGGGACCTTGTTCGATCGTTGCCTGAGTGCGCGGCACCACCACGGTTTCGCCCCGGGCAAACGGGTTTGGTTGCACCACAATCGGGGTTTCTTGCACGCGGAGCGTCAGGTTGCCTTGGCTCACCGCTACGCGCGAGATGCGGACATCTTCGCCCATGACGATGGTGCCGGAGCGTTGGTCCACCACCACGCGGGCGCGTTGTTCGGGTTCGACATCAAGGTTTTCAAGCCGCCCCAGCACATGCGCGGCCGAGCGCATGCCGGCATTTTGCACGTTCACGGTCACGGTGCCGGAATCTTCCATCGTTGCGATGCGTTTGCCGAATTCGCCGTTGATCACCTTTTCGATCCGCAGCGCGGTGGTGAAGTCGGGCGTGCGCAGCGCCAGCCGGATCGAGGACAGGCTGTTCAACTCAAAGCCAATCTCACGTTCGATATGCGCCCCCGAGGGGATCAGGCCTGAGGTTGGCACGCCTTGGGTGACTGCCGCGCCTTGGCCTTGCGCGGTCACACCGCCCGCAATCACCGCGCCTTGAGCGACGGCATAAATCTCACCATCGGCGGCATTGAGCGGCGTCATGATCAGCGTCCCGCCAAGCAGGCTTTTCGCATCGCCAATCGCCGAAACGGTGACGTCGATCTTGCCGCCCGCGCGCGCAAAGGGCGGCAGCGAGGCGGTCACCATGACGGCGGCAACGTTTTTGGGGCGGAATTGCTCACCGGTAACGTTAACGCCGAGCCGTTCGAGGATGTTGGACATAATGTCTTCGGTGAAGGGTGCGTTGCGCATCCCGTCGCCGGTGCCATTTAGGCCGACCACAAGACCGTAGCCCACCAGATCGTTGCCGCGGACGCCATCGAATTCGACCAGATCTTTGATCCGGATCGGCGCCGCCTCGGCAACAGGGGCGGTCAGCATCGGCACGATAAGTGCCAATACGAGGACAAGAAGCTTCATCAGTGATTTCATCACATGTAATCCGTCAGCGACAGTTGTGCCACGCGCGTGGTCAGCGTGTAGAGGGTTTCAAGCTGGGACTGCACCGCCTCAAGCGCGGTGGCCCCGTCATAGGGATCGACACCGATCAACTCGGTCTTCGAGATTTCGAGCGCGGCTTTTTGCGAGGTGTTGCGGGTTTGGGCGCTTTCCAACTGGCCCTCGACCAGACCGACATTCGCGCGCACAGTGGCCAGCGCGACATCCGCCGTCACCATCCGTTCCCCTGCCGCCTGCATCACAAACGCGCGCGCGGTTTGGTTGTTGGGGACCGCATCTTGCGAAACCAGCGTCGCCAAGGCGAACCCTTTGAGAAGGTCACGAATGGTGCTATCGGCGGCCGTCAGCGTGATCTGCGCTTTATCGCTGTCAGAGATTTGCACCGGCGCAAGCGGGTTTTGGCTGCCAAAATACGCAACATCCAAGAAACCGCCGCCGCCTACGGGTTGATCGAACCACGCATCGACCGCCGTCACCACATCTGTGCCGCTGAGCGCTGTGCTGGTTGCGGCTTTCAAGGCGGTCATAATGGTGTTTGAATCGGCCACGGGACGGGTGTCGGTCGTATTGCCCGACATCACATAACGGCCAGCCACATTGGTGTTGAGCGCATCCAGAATCGAGGAAAAGCGGATTTCCGCATCTTGTGCGCCGGTCGCAATTTCTGCCGTATGCGTTGTGTTCGTGATCGACATCAGGGACGATCCAAGATCATTGGCATGCCCCTGCATCAGTTCGAGCGCGGATTGTTGGCTGCTCGCCAGAAGATTGGTTTCCACAGCGACTTGGTTGAACACATCCGACCGTGACAAAGACCGTTCAATCGCCGCAAGCGCGGTGAAATCACCCCCGACAGCGGCGCCGACATCGCTGGAGACACCCGTAACCAGCTCATTCGAGAGCTTGGTCATGGTATTTTTGAGCTGCACATTATGATTGCGCATCATGTAGGTCTGGGCCATGTCGCCGACGGACATATACTTCATGTCAGAGCTCCAGGAGTTGCTGGATGAGGGCGTCGATCGTCTGGATCACCCGGGCATTGGCCGCATAGGCCTTTTCGACGACAAGCAGGTTTTGCATCTCGTAATCGGTGTCGACCCCATCAGCGAGCGCCATTTCATGCAACGCTTCTTGGCGCGCATTTGTGTAGCCTTGGGTCAGTTCCGAGGATTGCCGAGAGGACGAGGCAAAGGACAAGAGATCCGCCGACAGCCCCGCCATGGAGCGTTGCAGCGCGCCGAAATTGCCCGAGGCCGGAACGCTTTGGGTGGTCATGGCCGACGACATCGCATTGAGCAGCGTTGCGTCGCTTACCACGCCGGGCGTTGCCGCGTTCAGACCATCGCGCATATGCCAAGCGGCACCGCCCTGCAGTGGGTCGACAATCGCGTTGATCGAGATGCGTCCGGCAAGACCGGCTTCATTTGCCACCACAAGCGGGCCACCGCCATCGGTGAAAAGCCCAGCATCGCCGGGGTTCAGGGTCGGATCGACACTGGTGCTCTCAAACCGGGAGATCAGATCGCGGGCCACCGCATCAAGTTTGGCCTGCGCCTCGGTTCCCAGAGTATCGCGCACGGCAAAAGCTGCACCAAGTGTCCCACCGCCAAACTGGCTGCCCTCGCCAACGGTCATCGCTTGGCCATTGACGGTGATGCCGGAAAGCTGACCGCCCGCAAGCGTCATATCTGCGGCCATCACGCCAGCGCCGGTAAAGCCGATCTCATAGGCGTGGCCATCAAGCAAAATGCCGCCGCCTTTTGTGAACAGCGCGATCTGGTTGTTGTCGCGCTGCACGACCTTGATCGGCACGATTTCAGAAATGCTGTCGACCAGCATTTGGCGTTGATCCATCAGTCCATTGGCATCGCGCCCAACGGCGATTTGCGTGGTGATAGTGCGGTTCAGCAGTTCAATCTCGCCGAGCGTTTCGTTCAGTGTATTGACCTGTTTGGCGATCGATTGATCGGCCTCAAGCCGGGTCTGCTGCAGGTCTGCGGAAACACTATTGAGTTTGTCAGTCACCAGACGCGCGGCATCCACCGCGCTTGAAAGCCGCGCGCTGCTGTCGGGCATGCTTGCGGCTGTCAGAAGCGAATCCTCAAATTTGCTGATCGTCCAGCTGAGCGAGCCTTCGGTGGTCGGATCGCCGATTTGGTTTTCAAGGTCCGCATAAAAGGTGGTGCGGGCCGTGGCATCGGCTGCCGCCGCATCGGCAAGCCGTTTGTCTTGTAGCAGTGTTTCGTTGACCATGCGGTTGATGCCGTTGATCCGCACGCCGCCGCCATCTCCCCCGAGCGTGTCGGAGGAGAGCGAGATTTCGCGGCGTGCATAGCCTTCGGTCATCGCATTTGCGACGTTCGAGGAGACAACCTCGGCGGCCCGGGAGGCTGCGGTCAGCCCGGTCACGGCATTGTTCAGTGCACCTGTGATGCCTACCATTTGTCAGCTCCTCTCACTCAGGCGTTTTGCCTTAGCGTTTGATATTCGTCGTCTCTTGCAGCATCTCGTCCACCGTCTGGATGACTTTCGCATTCGACGAATAGGCGCGTTGGGTTTGGATCAGGTTGGTCAGTTCCTGCGCCACATCGACGGCAGACCCTTCACGGGCATAGCCTTCGACGGCACCGGTCGGGCCGTCACCGGCATCCCACAGGTAGAACGAGCCCGAACCCGACGAGACTTGGAAGGTCTGGTTGTCCAGCGCGGTCAGCCCGTTCGCGTTCGACACATCGGCCAGCGGCACCTGATAAACGGTGCGAATGAAGCCGGTGTCATAGGTCGCTTTGATGAAGCCGTTTTCGTCAATCTCTACCGCGGTCAGGTTGCCCACCGGCGAACCGTCTTTGGTGATCGAGGTCGGCGCGAAATCGGTGGCAAGCTGGGTCAGGCCGTTGGTATCGCCGATCCGGCCAATGGTGGCAGTGATGTTTTGCAAACCATCGCCAACGGAAAGGTCGATTGCACCCGTGGTGGCCGACCAAGCCGGGCTGCCCGAAAGCGGGGTCACGCCCGAAAGGGTGCCGCCGTTCGCGCTCGTGTTGTCGAAGTTGATCGTATACTGGCCCAAAACGCCGACACCAAGACCCAACGGGTCGGTGGTGGTGGCCGAATCGGTGATGGTCATCGTCCAGCTGTTCGAAGCGCCGGTGGCCGGAACGGTCGGGTCAAAGGTCACTTGCAGCGTGTTCGACGTGCCAAGGTTGCCGAAATATTCAATCGACGAGGTCAGGTTTTGGTCGCTGGCGCCGGCCATGGTTTCGGTGGCGGGCAGGTTGATACCGAGGTTCATCACCGTCGTCGGGTCGCCCGCAGTTTGGTTGGCGTTGATCACGACCGGCTCCAGACCGGCGGTGGTGTCGCGCGGTTGCAGCGGGATCGAGCCATCGGCGTTCGCGGCCCAGCCCAGAAGCACAAGCCCCGAATCGGTGCGCAGAACGCCGTCTTTATCGGTGTGGAACGAGCCCGTGGTGGTCATCATCAGCGGCTGCGAGCCCAGCCCGTTGATCAGCCCCGCCGTGGTCGAGACCGGCAGGAAGCCACGGCCCGAAATGGCGATGTCCATCGCGTTCGAGGTGCCGACAAGCGAGCCGCGCTCGTCAATCAGACGGCCCGTGGTGGCGCGCACGCCGCCTGCCGAATAGGTGCCGGAGTTGCGCGTCTGCGTCAGCACCATGCTTTCGAAATCCGCCGTGGCCCGTTTATAGCCATAGGTGGCGGAGTTAGCGATGTTGTCAGAAATCGTCGCAAGACGCGTGGCGTTGGCGGCAAGACCGGCCACACCGGCGTTGAGCGAGGAAGAAATAGACATGGGGGCGCCTTTCTGCTGCTGGTCCCTTGATCGACCGCCAGACTGCCGCAGGCGTCGTTAAGATGGACCTAACACCTAAAATGCGTTGGATTTCTTTGCCCCCGCGGCACGTGAAACGGGCGGATTAACGCCCGTTTCGCAGCAAAATCACCTCGAGCCGGTTGTTGCGCACCGACATTGCGGATTCGATGGCCGGTTTGCGGTCAGCGAAACCCGAGACACGGTGAATGCGCGCCGCTTCAAACCCGTCACCTTCCATCAAGCCCCGCATGGTCTGCGCACGCTCGGTCGACAGGTCCCACACCGGGTTTTGCCGCAGCATAGACGGATAGGCCCTTGTATGCCCGTTGATCGCCACACCATTGGTTGCGTAGCTGAACACACGGGTCAGCATTTGCGCGATCTCTTCGAGAATCAGTTCAGGCTGTGCGGTATCGGGCACGAAGAGCGGCTCTTCTTCCAGGTCGAAGAATTCGACGATCAGCCCTTCATCGGTGACTTTGGTCAAGATGTGGCGCGCCATCTGCTCGCTCACCATCGATTCGCCACCCACGCCTTGCAGCGCTTGTTCGATCTTGCGCGCCATTTCCTCGAAGGCGGCCTTTTCGTCTTCGGCGGCCTTGTCTTCAGAAAGGCCACTGTCGCCGCGGGCCTGCCGTTCTTCGGTGGGGCGTTGCCCCGCCGCGCCGGTGCCGGTTTGCGCGATCTGGTCTTCTGAGAAGACGGAATCGCCGCCAAAGGCACCTTCGCCGCCGCCGGAAATCCGGTTGATCGGAATCGTCGGATTGAAGTAATCCGCGATGCCTTTGCGTTGCTTTTCTGTTGTTGCGTTCAACAGCCACATCAAGAGAAAGAAGGCCATCATGGCGGTCACGAAGTCAGCATAGGCCACTTTCCACGCCCCACCGTGGTGCCCGTCGCCGCCGACGACCTTCTTACGTTTGATGATAACCGGAGCCGCGTTGTCACGCGCCGCCATGTCCACCACCTCATTTTCACCCGAGACAAGAGGTAGCAGGTTGGGCTTAAGCCACGCTTAACGGATAAAATTCAACGCAGTTATGGACTTAGGTCTTGGGGGCGAAGCCGCCGAACTTGCCGCCAAAAAAGCACAGCGGCGCGCCTTCGGTGCACAGCGTGAAGCGGTCCACTTGGCCGATGATGATCGTGTGATCGCCGCCTTCGTGCATCGCTTCCGTGGTGCATTCAAACCGCGCCAAGCACTTGTCGAGCAGTGGCACGGCTTGATCGTTGAGTTTGTAAGCCAGCCCCTCAAACCCCGGCCCCGAGGAAGACGAAAACCGTTTCGCGATCTCCGCTTGATCGGCGCTCAGCACGTGAATGGCAAAGGCGGGCGCGGCGGTAAAATGGCGATGCCGCAGCGATGACCGTGCCGCCGACCACAAGACCAAGGCCGGGTCGAGCGAGACCGAGGCGAAGGAATTCACCGTGATTCCAATCGGTTCGCCACCACCTTCTTCGCGCGCGGTGACCACGGTTACCCCGGTCGCGAAGCGCCCCAAAGCATCGCGCAACAGGCGCGGGTCATCGGGGGAGGGCACATGGCCAAGGCTTGCCGCCTCGGCCGCGCTCAGGCTCGCGTCGATATCGTCGCTTTCGCTCATCTATCCTCCTGCCTGGATGGTCCCGGATCAGAAATCGAGGTTTTCCACGCTCAGCGCGTTTTGCTGAATGAATTCGCGGCGCGGTTCCACTACATCGCCCATCAGCTTGGAGAAGATATCCTCCGCCTCGGCCAAGTCATCCACGCGCACTTGCAACAGCGTGCGGGCAACCGGGTCAAGCGTGGTCTCCCAAAGCTGTTCGGGGTTCATTTCGCCCAAACCTTTGTAACGTTGCAGGGTCAGACCCTTTTCGCCTTCTTGCAGAATTGCTGCCAAAAGGTCGAGCGGACCATAGATCAACTGCTCGCGATCCTTGCGCATCAACCGCGCGGGCGCGCCATAGGTTTCTTGCAGGCTGGCGGTGAACTGGGCAAGCCGCCGCGCCTCGCCCGAGCGTAGCACCGCGCCATCGAGCGTGCGGACCTCTTCCACCCCGCGCAGCACACGCGCGAGCCGCAGACCCTTGTCTTGCGTGGGCCGCCCGCTCCAGCCGCGCTCGTATTCCAGTGCCACAAGGTCAAGCCGCGCCGCGACTTGGTTCGCCGCGCTCTGCGCATCGGCATCGACATAGCCGGGCACCAGCGCGCCGGCGATGGCGGTTTGCTCCAGAATGCGCTGCGGATAATGCGTTGGGAAGGCTTGCAGAATGCGGCGGATTTGCCGGGCTTCTTCGACCAAACGCGCAAGGTCCGCGCCGACAATATCGGTGCCATCACCAAGCCGCAGGATCGCGCCTTCCACCCCTTGGGCGACCAAGTAATCTTCCAGGGCGAGTTGGTCTTTCAGATAGACCTCAGACTTGCCGCGAGCCACTTTGTAAAGCGGCGGCTGGGCAATGTAGAGATAGCCATGCTCGATCAGTTCCGGCATTTGCCGGAAGAAGAAGGTCAGCAGAAGGGTGCGGATGTGCGCGCCGTCCACGTCGGCATCGGTCATGATGACGATCTTGTGGTAGCGCAGCTTGGCGATGTTAAACTCATCGCGGCCAATGCCGGTGCCGAGCGCCGTGATCAGCGTGCCGATTTGATCCGACGACAGCATCCGGTCAAAGCGCGCGCGCTCCACGTTGAGGATTTTACCGCGCAACGGCAGAACTGCTTGGTTCTTCCGTTCGCGCCCTTGCTTGGCGGAGCCACCCGCCGAGTCCCCTTCGACGAGGAACAGTTCAGACAGAGCCGGATCTTTTTCTTGGCAATCGGCGAGTTTACCGGGCAGCGAGGCAACATCCATCGCGGTTTTGCGACGGGTGAGTTCGCGCGCTTTGCGCGCCGCTTCGCGCGCCAAAGCGGCTTCGATGATCTTGCCAACAATCCCTTTCGCCTCGGCGGGATGCTCCTCAAACCATTCGCCCAACTTTTCGTTCACAAGGTTTTCGACCGCAGGCCGCACCTCAGATGAGACCAGCTTGTCTTTCGTTTGGCTGGAGAATTTCGGGTCCGGCACTTTCACCGAAAGCACGCAGGTCAGCCCTTCGCGCGCATCATCGCCGGTGAAATCGACCTTCTCTTTCTTGGCGATGCCGCTGTCTTGGGCGTATTTCGTGATCGTGCGGGTCAGCGCGCCACGCAGGCCCGCCAAATGGGTGCCGCCATCGCGCTGGGGAATGTTGTTGGTAAAGGGCAGCACGGTTTCGTGGTAGCTGTCGTTCCACCACATCGCCACCTCAACACCGATGCCGCGCACTTCGCCGGTCATATAGATCGGATCAGGCATCACCGCGGTTTTCGACCGGTCGAGGTATTTTACAAACTCGCGCACGCCGCCTTCGTAGTGCAGTTCGACCTTCAGCGGCTCGGCGGGGCGTTCATCTTCCAAGATGATCCGCACGCCGGAATTGAGGAAGGCCAGTTCCCGCAGACGCGTTTCCAGCGTTTTGAAATTATATTCGAGGTTGGAAAAGGTGCCGTCCGGGTCCACCACTTTGGACGAGGCCAAAAACCGCACTTCGGTGCCTTTTTCGCCCGGTGCGTCGCCGACCTCATGCACATGGACGGTGCATTCGCCCTTTTCGAACTTGGCGTAATAGACCTTGTCATTGCGCCAGACGCGCAGTTCCAGCCAGTCAGACAGCGCGTTCACCACCGACACACCCACGCCGTGCAACCCGCCCGAAACCTTGTAGGCGTTGCCATCGTCATCGGTGTTGTTGAATTTGCCGCCCGCATGCAGCTGGGTCATGATGACCTCGGCCGCCGAAACCCCCTCTTCGGCGTGCATATCGACCGGAATGCCCCGACCATTGTCGCGCACCGAAACCGAATTATCCGCGTGGATTTTCACCGCCACATAGTTGGCATGGCCCGCCAGCGCCTCGTCGATGCCGTTATCGACCACCTCATAGACCATGTGATGCAGGCCAGACCCGTCATCCGTGTCGCCGATATACATGCCGGGGCGCTTGCGCACCGCCTCTAGGCCCTTGAGAACCTTGATGGAATCCGCGCCGTATTCGGTCTTTTTCTTGGGGGTGTCGGTCATCCGCGCCTATCCTGCAATTCGATGCGGATTTATAGTGTTTTGCGCCTGCCTTGTCACGCCTTCGCCACAATATTTAGCGGTTTTGAAACGGGGTTTCCGCCACTTGCGAGGTGCCTTGCGCCTCGGTCACATGCCAATATTGGCCGCGGTCCGCCAAAGCGTCAAAAAGCTCAAGCCCGGTGCCGGTCATCATCACCTGTGCGGGAAGCGCGCAAATCTCGTCATAAAGCGCGGCGCGGCGCCCGGCATCAAGATGCGCGGCGACTTCATCAAGCAAAAGCACGGTGCTTTCCCCCGCAAGCGCGCGGGCATTGGCCAGAAGGAGCGAGATCAAAAGCGCCTTTTGCTCGCCGGTGGAGCATTGATCGGCGGGCGTGTCTTTTTCGGCGTAAAGGGCCGTAAGGTCAGCGCGGTGCGGGCCCTCCAGCGTGCGGCCCGCCGCCATATCGCGGCGACGGTTGGCATCCAGCGCGGCGGCCAAATCATCGGGGCCTTGGTTCACCACGGCCAATGTTGCTGCTGGAAAAGCGGTGGCCGCGCCCGCCTGTGCCGCGGCGAGCTTTTCCAAAGCTTGCAGCCGTTGCGCCACGATCTGTGCGCCTGCCTCTGCCATCTGGCTTTCGAGCGCGTGATACCACGCCGGGTCGCGCACCTCGTCTTTCAGCAAGCGGTTGCGTTCGCGCATCGCCTTTTCATAGGCGAGCGTGGCATCGGCATGGGTGGGGAAGAAGCTGAGCGTCATCCGGTCCAAAAACCGCCGCCGCCCCTCGGCCCCCTCGATCCAAAGCCGGTCCATCGCCGGCACCAGCCAGAGCACCCGCATCAGCCGCCCCAAGGCGAGTTGCGAGGCGGATTTGCCATCAATCAGCACATCGCGGCTTTGGCCGGGCCGCGCGGAGGTCTCTAGCTCATACTCAGGGAGGTTTGCACGCAGCTTCCAGCCCACAGATTCCTGCCGCCGGATCAGTTCTTCGGCCGTCGCGCGCCGCAGCCCACGGCCCGGCGAAAACAGCGACACCGCTTCCAAAACAGAGGTTTTGCCCGCGCCATTCGGCCCGTAAAGCGCGACAGGCCGGGTATCAAAGGCAAATTCCGCCCGGCGATGCGAGCGGAATTGCAAAAGCGTCAGGCTGCGCAGGCTCACACGCGCATCGGCATCACGACATAGACCGCCGAAGTGTCATTGCCTTCGCGCATCAGCGTCGGATCGCCCGAGGAGTTGAACAGGAAAACGGCGTTTTCCCGGTCCACTTGGCTGGCGATTTCCAAGAGATACTTGGCGTTAAAGCCAATTTCGAGCCGCTCATCGCCGTAAGCCACGGCCAGTTCTTCTTCGGCAGCGCCTGCATCGGGGGCATTGACCGACAGCACGAGCCGATCTTCATCAAGGCTCAGCTTCACGGCGCGCGAGCGTTCAGACGACACGGTCGCCACACGGTCCACGGCTTTGGCGAATTCTTGCGCGTCCACTTCCAGCCGCCGCGTGTTCCCCATCGGAATAACGCGGGTGTAATCGGGGAAGGTGCCGTCGATCACCTTAGAGGTCAGCGTGATGGCGGGCGTGGCAAAGCGCACCTTGGTTTCGCTGACCGAAACGGCGATTTGCGCCTCGTCATCATCCAAAAGCTTGCGCAACTCGTTCACGGTTTTGCGCGGCACGATCACACCGGGCATCCCCGCCGCGCCCTCGGGCAAAGTCGCATCAATGCGCGCCAGACGGTGGCCATCGGTCGCCACACAGCGCAGCGCTTGGCCATCTTCGCCAGTCGCGACATGCATATAGACGCCGTTGAGATAATAGCGGGTCTCTTCCGTCGAGATTGCGAATTTCGACTTATCAAACAGCCGTTTGAGCACGCCCGCTTGGGCGGCGAAATTCGCGGTATATTCGGACGAGGCCATCACCGGGAAATCTTCGCGCGGCAGCGTGGCCAAGTTGAAGTTCGACCGCCCCGCCATCACCGAAAGCCGCCCGGCGGAGGGGTCATCGGCCAATTGCACCAGCGCGCCATCGGGCAGCTTGCGCACGATCTCATGCAGCATCACCGCCGAAACGGTGGTGGCGCCAGCGCGTTCCACCTGCGCGGGGGCTTTATCGACCACCTCAATATCAAGGTCGGTGGCGCGGAAGGAAACCGTGTCACCCTCCGCCTCGATCAGCACGTTTGCCAAGATCGGAATCGTGTTGCGACGTTCGACAACCGATTGAGCCTGTGCCACCGCCTTCAGAAGCGCGGCGCGTTCGATGCTGATTTTCATATCCATACCTCACCGGTTCCCGGGGGCGGCAAGGTAACATGCCAGCGCGCCGGAACAAGATTTTTCCGGACATTCCGTTGCTTTGTGCGGGGCGTCAAGGGTTCAGGATTCCATCAGCCGTTTCAGAAGGCCAATATCTTCCGCAAGTTGCTGATCGGTCGCCATCAACTCGTCGATCTTGCGGATTCCGTGCATAATCGTGGTGTGATCGCGGCCGCCAAAGCGCCGCCCAATCTCGGGCAGGCTCCGCGTGGTCAGGTGTTTGGCCAGATACATCGCCACCTGACGCGGGCGCGCAATGGTGCGCAGCCGTTTCGGGCCGATCATATCCGACAGGCGCACGTTGTAATGCTCTGCCACCTTGCGCTGAATTTCCTCGATCGTGACACGACGATCCGAGGCACGCAGAATATCGGCCAAGCATTCCTGCGCCAGATCAAGCGTGATCTCACGCCCCACAAGCGAGCCAAACGCAAAGAGCCGGGTCAGCGCGCCCTCCAGCACACGCACGTTGGTGGTGATACGATGGGCGAGGAATTCCAGCACGCCATCGGCCATTTTCAGGCCCGGATAGCGGGCGCAATAGGCATCGGCTTTGGATTGCAAAATACCCAAGCGCAGCTCGTAATCGGTCGGGTGCAGGTCCACCACAAGGCCGCATTGCAGGCGCGAGCGGATGCGCTCTTCCAAATCTTTGATCTCGCCCGGTGCGCGGTCCGCAGAAATTACGATCTGCTTGCCCTGATCCACCAGCGCGTTGAAGGTGTGGAAGAATTCTTCTTGCGTGCTGTCTTTGCCAGCGATGAATTGCACATCATCCACCATCAGCACATCGACGGAGCGGAACAGCTCTTTGAAATCCATGATCTGGCGGTCGCGCAGGGCTTGCACGAAGCGATACATGAATTGCTCGGCCGAAAGGTAAAGCACGCGCAGATCGGGACGCCCGGTTTGCAATTCATGCGCGATGGCGTGCATCAAGTGCGTTTTCCCAAGCCCAACGCCGCCGTAAAGGAACAGCGGGTTAAAGGTCACCGGGCCACCCTCTGCCACGCGCCGCGCGGCGGCATGGGCCAATTCGTTCGGTTTGCCGACCACGAAGCTGTCAAAGGTGAACCGCGCATCCAGCGGTGCGCCGGGCAGTTCGCTGTCCTCAGTCGCGCGCGCGGATTTGCGCGCAGCGGGCGCCGGGGCAGGGGTGTTGGCCGGGGCAACCGGACGCGCCGCGCCCAGACCAATGGTGATGCGTTCGACGGGCGCACCGGTCTTGCGCAGCGCGCTCAGAATCGGTTCGCCATAATTGCGCGACACCCAATCGCACATGAATTTGGTGGGCGCTTCAAAGGAAACGATGCCGTCTTTCAGCGCGACGATTTCAAGGGGCGCGATCCAAGTTTCATGGTTGGTCTTGCCGACCGTTTTCCGCAGATCATTGCTCACTTGCCCCCAGAGCTCTTTCGTCATGTTTTTCTTCCATCGCAGCTGTTCAGCTCAACATCATGAACCACGTCTCCGATGGCCCTTTCGCCGCAGCTGGCGAAAAGGTTTTCAGACACGACGAATGGACCGGAAAAACCGGACACGGCATCACCTGCCGAGTAGGGCTTGCGCCCCTCTTTCGTCGGATCGCATCTTGATGTCGAAGCGGTGGGCTTCTTGTCACGGCAGCATTCTTACCCTGCCTCGACACCAGCAATGCGTCATGTCCCCCAAGGCGACGTGAATCGCTCAACCAAGCTAGCAAGCCCTCACGGGAAGGTGCAACCGAACTTCATGCTTGACGGCGACTTTGATGAAACGAATCTGTGACACCCACGCAAATGCGCCACACCCATGATTAAGTACTTGAAAAAGCAGAAAAAACGAAAAGGCGCCCCGGAATCGGAGCGCCTATCCTAAAGGCGTAGTTGGTCTGATCGAAAGATCAGTTCGCGAGGGCTTTCACGCGCGCCGAAAGACGCGAGATTTTCCGCGAAACCGTGTTTTTGTGCATCACGCCCTTGGTCACGCCACGCGCCATTTCCGGCTGGGCGGCTTGCAGAGCGGCTTTCGCAGCGTCGGAGTCGCCCGAGGCGATCGCTTCTTCGACTTTGCGGATGAAGGTGCGGATACGCGAACGACGGGCTTTGTTGATGTCGTTGCGACGCTCGGCCTGACGAGCGCGTTTTTTGGACTGGGGCGTGTTGGCCATTGTACCGTGTTCCCGAACTAAAGCGAATATATAGCGCAAAGCCCGGTCGTCCCAGCGAACCGGATGATTCTAGCCTGAGCGGGCTCCACGCGCATGTGAGAGGTGCCAATAGGGGAAACAGGCCGGAAAGAAAAGCCCCTTTCGGGCCCCGGCCTGCCTTTTCGCCCTTATTTGTCGCGGAATTGCGGTTCGCGTTTTTCCAAGAAGGCTGACATACCCTCTTTTTGGTCTTCCGTCGCAAAGAGCGCATGGAACACCCGGCGTTCAAACAAAACGCCTTCGCGCAATGTGGTCTCATAGGCGCGGTTGACGCATTCCTTGACCACCATCGTTGCAACGGCAGATTTAGAGGCGACTTTGCGCGCCGCCGCCAGCGCCTCGGGCACCAGTTGCGCCACGGGCACGACGCGGCTCACCAGCCCCGAACGTTCCGCCTCGGTCGCATCCATGAAGCGGCCCGTCAGATGCATGTCCATTGATTTGGATTTGCCCACAAAGCGGGTCAGGCGCTGCGTGCCGCCAATGCCCGCGACCACGCCGAGGTTGATCTCGGGCTGGCCAAATTTGGCGTTTTCGGCGCAGATGATGAAATCGCACATCATGGCGAGTTCGCAGCCGCCGCCCAAAGCGTAGCCAGCAACGGCGGCGATGATCGGTTTGCGGGTGCGCAGAAGGCTGTCGGCCTCAGAACCGAAGAAATCGCTCGTGTACATCTCAACGAAGCTTTTCTCCGACATCTCTTTGATGTCAGCGCCAGCCGCGAAAGCTTTTTCCGAACCCGTCAGAACGATGCAGCGCACCTTGTCATTGTCATCAAGTTGCTTGAGCGCATCGGCCAACTCGCCCAACAGCTCGGAATTGAGAGCATTGAGGGCTTCTGGACGGTTAAGGCGGATCAGAGCGACGCTGTCTTCGATTTCGACGATCAGGGTCTGGTAGGCCATTGCGGGTGCCTTTCCTTGTTATCGGGGCAAGTCCTAGCAGGTGGGGCGCGAAACTCAAGACTTGTTGCGGCACTGTAGCGCAGCGTTACCTAAGGGCAGGGCGAAGTGCTAAAAAACCCGGCCATTAGCGCTGACAGCTTGGGCAGAAATAGCTTGAGCGCCCCCCTTGCACGATGCGCCGGATCGGGGTGGCGCAGGTGGTGCAGGGCGCGTCTTCGCGGTCATAAACGCGAAAAGCGTGTTGGAAATAGCCAAGCTCGCCATCGGCTTGGCGGTGGTCGCGCAGGCTTGATCCGCCTGCTTCAATCGCCTCGGCCAGCACCTCGCGGATGATCGGCACCAGCGCCGCGATCCGTGCGCTCGCGATTCTATTGGCGGCGCGGCGCGGGTCGATGCCCGCACGATGCAGCACCTCGCAGACATAGATATTGCCAAGCCCGGCAATCAACCGCTGATCCAAAAGCGCTGTCTTGATCGGGCTTTTGCGAGATTTGAGCGCCGTCACAAGATAACTCTCGTGAAAGTCATTGCCGAACGGCTCTGGTCCCAGCCCCGCAAGCAGCCAATGCGCGGCTTCTCGGTCGGTCCGCACCAGGTCCATCGCCCCAAAGCGCCGCGCATCATTAAGGGTGACGCGTGCCCCGCCTTCCATATGCAACACCACATGGTCGTGCTTTTGCGGCGCGGGGTGGTCGAGGTGGAAATCCCCTAGCATCACGCCCGAGACCAGCATCCGCCCCGACATGCCCAAATGAATAAGCAGGCTTTCCCCGGTATCGAGATCCGCCAGGATGTATTTGGAGCGTCGCCGCAACAGCCCGACCCGCGCGCCGGTCAGCCGATCTGCCATGCCCTCGGGCAGGGGCCAGCGAAGATCGGGGCGGTTCACCTCGGCCCGTTCGATCACACGCCCCTCCATCGCCGGGGCAAGGCCGCGGCGCACCGTTTCTACCTCGGGCAGTTCAGGCATTTTCGCTCCTGTCGCATTGTCACGGCCGCTGCCGCCCCTATAAGAGGGGGAACGTTTCAAGGATCGGCAAGGGCAGATGAGCACGGATCAGACCAGAACGACGCATTTCGGCTACCAGACTGTGGATGAAGACGCGAAGGCCGGGATGGTGCATGGCGTGTTTTCGCGGGTGGCCTCGAAATACGACATCATGAACGACCTCATGAGCATGGGCATCCACCGCATTTGGAAAGATGCGATGATGGATTGGCTCGCGCCGCGCCCCGAGCAAAAGCTGCTCGATGTGGCCGGTGGCACTGGGGATATTGCCTTCCGCTTCCTCAAGCGCGCGCCGGGGGCGACCGCCACCGTTTGCGATATGACGGAATCGATGCTGATCGAGGGGCAAAAACGCGCCGAGGCATCCAACATGGCCGACCGCCTGAATTGGGTGGTGGGCGATGCGATGAACCTGCCCTTTGAGAGCAACACCTTTGACGTTTACACCATTTCCTTTGGCATTCGGAACGTGACCCGCATCCAAGATGCGCTGAACGAGGCTTACCGTGTGCTGCGCCCCGGTGGGCGGTTGATGGTGCTGGAATTCAACCAGATCCCCAATGATCTGATGCAGGCCGTCTATGACGCCTATTCGTTCAATGTGATCCCGGTGATGGGGCAGATCGTGGCGAATGACCGCGCCAGCTATCAGTATTTGGTGGAATCGATCCGCAAATTCCCGAACCAAGAACTCTTCGCCTCGATGATCCGCGAAGCCGGGTTTGAGCAGGTGAAATACCGCAACCTTTCCATGGGCATTGCAGCACTGCACTCCGGCTGGAAGGTCTAAAATGCGCGGCCCGCATAATATCTGGCGCCTGATCCGCACCGGGGCGACTTTCGAACGGACCGGGGCCATGCGGGTGGCGCTGGAAGCAATGGAGGCGCCGCCCCGGCTGCGCCTCGTCGCCCGGATCATGGGCTGGCCGTTTAAATGGCTGGGCTACAAGGGCGATCCGAACCTGCCGCCGGTGACCCGTGCGATCACCGCGCTGGGCCCGTCTTACATCAAATTTGGGCAGATCATGTCGACCCGCCCGGATGTGGTGGGCGAGGAACTGGCGAACCAGTTGCGGATGCTGCAAGACCGTCTGCCGCCCTTTGACCAAGCGGTGGCCAAGGCGGTTTTGGCCGAAGAACTGGGCCATTCGGTCGATGAGATTTTCTCGGAGTTTTCCGAACCCGTTGCGGCGGCTTCCATCGCGCAGGTGCATGCCGCGCGGCTTGCCGAAACCGGCGAGAAGGTCGCAGTAAAAATCCTGCGGCCGGGCATCGAGAAAGCCTTCCAACGCGATATCGACGCGTTCCATTTCGCGGCCGAGATGATCGAGCGGCTCTCGCCCGCCTCGCGGCGGCTGCGCCCCACTGATGTGATCAAGCACTTTGAAGGCATCGTGGTCGGCGAATTGGATTTGCGGCTTGAAGCGGCCTCGGCCTCGCAATTCGGTGCCAATACCGAGCGGGACGAAAAGTTCCGTGTGCCGCTGCCGGTTTGGTCGCTGTCCAGCCGCCGGGTGTTGGTGATGGATTGGGCCGAAGGTCTTCCGATGGGCGATGCCGAGGGGCTGAAAGCCGCAGGCTATGACGTGACCGAAATCGGCACGCGTGTTTTGCAGCTGTTCCTAAGCCATGCGCTGCGCGACGGGTACTTCCACGGTGACATGCATCAGGGCAACCTGAAGGTGGCGCCGAACGGCGATGTGATTGCGTTTGATTTCGGCATCATGGGCCAGATCGACGAATACACCCGCCACGTTTACGCCGAGATCTTGATGGGCTTCATCCAGCGCGATTATCGCCGCGTGGCCGAAGTGCACTTTGAGGCGGGCTATGTGCCCAAAGATCAAGATGTGACGCAATTTGCTTTGGCCTTGCGCGCCGTGGGCGAGCCGATCTTTGGCATGAATGCCAAGCAAATCTCGATGGCGCGGCTTCTGGCCTATCTCTTTGAGGTGACCGAGCGGTTTGGCATGGCCACGCGCACGGAGCTGATTTTGCTGCAACGCACGATGGTAGTGGTCGAGGGGGTGGCGCGTTCGCTCAACCCGGCGATCAACATGTGGGAAACGGCAAAACCCGTGGTGGAAAGCTACATCCGCGAAAACGTCGGGCCGAAGGCCGCGTTGCGCAACCTTGGGCGCACGGCGCGGGTGCTGGGACGGTTTGGGCCGCAACTGCCCGATATGCTGACCGCTGCGCTGGAAAACGCCACAAAACCCGCCGAGCCGGCACCCGAACCGCAAGTGGTTCGGGGCACGCATGTGGCGGGGGCTGTGGGGCTTTTGGCCGTGGGCGTCGTGTTGGGGCTGTTGCTTTAATTCGCGTCGCGCAAAGCCGAGATAGACCCGGTTCCGACCGTTGCACCGCCTGCAAGCACAAGCACCGCACCCTCTGCGGTGCCTTGGGCTTCCAAAATGCGGTTGTAGGTCTCGACCGGGTCGGTCGAAAGCAAGGTGCCGTTGTTATAGCTTTCAAGGTTGAAGGTGTAATTGCCTGCGGGCAGGAAGTTGCCCGTGGAATCCACCCCATCCCATTGCATCGCATCGGCCGAGACCGGAATTGTTTCGCGGGCGACCTCGTTGCCTGCCGCGTCGCTGACGACCAGAACGGTATTCGTCGCGCCAATCGCCGGGTTCGGCGAGATTGTCACCGCATCGGTGCCATTGAAATATGCGGGCGATTCGCTGCGCGCATCCATGCCCACCCAACCCGCATATTCGCTCATCCCCATCAGACCCAATTGCGCGGTGAGGCTTTCCAAAAGCTCGTTCGTCTTGGTTTGTTGTTCCACCTGCGAGAAGGTCGCCAACTGCACCGCATAATCGGCGCTGTCCATCGGGTCGGTCGGGTCTTGGTTCGTCATCTGCGTGGTGAGCAGTTTCAGAAACATCTCGTAATCGGTGTTCAGCCCGCTTGAGGCGGTGGAACTGCTGCTGGTCGTGGAGGTGGTCGTCGCAGCGGTGGCGGAGGTGACGGTGGTCATGGCAAGTCCTCAGATGCGCAGGTCAAGCCCGCCGATGGCGGCGGTATTGGTGCTGCGTTGCATGGCGAGCGTGGCATTGTCGAAGCGGATCGGGCGCTCGGTTTCCGAGCTGGTTTCCGGTGCGAACATCCGTGCGGCTTCGGCACGGTCCTGCGCCGATTGGCGTTGATCGGCCTGTTGGCCAAAATCGAAGCTGATGTTGGAATAGCCCATCTCGCGGAAGTCACGCGCGAGGCTATCAATATTGCGCCGCATCAGGTCGAGCGTTTCGGGCCGTTCCGCCTGCACGCTCACGGTGATCGACCCGTCATGGCTGTGCAGCGTCATACGCACTTTGCCGAGTTCCTCGGGCGAAAGGGAGACTTCCACGGGCTGATCTGGGCTGCTGGGCATTGCCTGTGCAAGCTGCTGCGCAATGTGCTGCGGCGAGGCGGCTACGGTTCGGTTCGCGGTTTGCACACCACCGCTATGGGTGGTTGCATCGCTCCGTTCCCCCTGCACCAGCGGCGAAAACGGCTCAACCGAATCCGTTGTGGTTTGCGCGGTGGTCTGCTCCGGCGTTGCGGTCGCGGCGGTGCTGCGTGTTGTTTGCAGCGCCTCGCCCACATCTTTTTTGCGGTTGACCTCGGCTCGGGCCTCAGCCGCATCGGGGGTGGCCTTAGTCTCTCCTTCATCGCCGCGAAGCCGGTTTTGCGTCCGGGTTTCGCTTTGCGGCGAGGCGGCCGCGGCGGCTTGCGCGGGCACGCCCTGTTGCGCGCTATTTGTGCTGGCGCTGGCCACGGTTTGCGGCGCTGCGGATGGGTTGGCTGCTGCCGCCGTTGGACGCGGTGTTTCTGTGGCCGCCTCCGCCGTGGGAGTCGATTCGGCCAAAGCTGCCTCGAACCGGCTTTCCGCCATCGAGGGGCGATGCTGAGGTTGCGGGGGGGCTGCTGCGGCCGGCGCGGGTTGCGCCGCGACGGTTCGCACCGAAACATCTGACCCAGTTGCGGGCAGAGTGTTTTGCGTCGTCTTGGCGGTGCGCGCTTCGCCATTGGCAATGGGCGCAGCAGCTTGTGCAGCTGCCGTTTGCATCGTGGCCGATGGCGTTGTGGGGGCCTGCGATTCGTTTGCGCCTTGTGCCTGCGCCGCTGCAAAGATTTGCGCCGCTGCGGAGAGGGCTTCGGGCTTGGCGGTTTTCTCGGCAGTTGGGTCCGGTTTTTGCGGAGCCACGTCGCGCGGGGCGGCCTCCGCCATGGCGGCGTTGGCTTTGGGGCTTGCGTCTGTGCTGGTGCGTTGCACCGGGGAAGCCGTTTCTTGCGGCTTGGTGGCGGGAACCTCCATCGCCGCACGAAGGGGATGCGTGGCAACCGAGGTGGTTTGCGCGGCCTGCGCGGACGAGGTCAAATCCGCTTTCGGTTGCTCTGTCTTCTCGGTGCGTTTTTCGCCCAAACGGGTCTCTTCGACCGCACGCATCGCGTTGCTCGCGTCTTTTGCGGCTGGCGCGTCAGCGGGTTCCGCAAGGGCCCCTTTAGGGCTCATTTGCATCGCGTCAGTCGCTTGCGCGGCGTGTTTCTTGATGTCGCCCTGCGGTGCGTTGCCTTGCGCGAGTACCTGCTTGGTCTCAGCGTTTCCGGCTGTTTCCGGGGCGACAATCGTCCCCTCTTGCGCATCGGCGGGCGTGGTTTGCGGCATCGGCATCTGGGGCGCAACCGGCAGCACAAGGCCAGCCGCATCCGGTGCCGCATCTGCAGCTTTCTCCGCCACAACCGATTTGCCGGCTTTCGGCGCCGATGCAGCCCAATCTTGCGTGGCAGAGGCGTCTTGCCAGAACACTTC
Source organism: Rhodobacter aestuarii (assembly GCF_900156655.1). Taxonomy (GTDB): domain Bacteria; phylum Pseudomonadota; class Alphaproteobacteria; order Rhodobacterales; family Rhodobacteraceae; genus Rhodobacter; species Rhodobacter aestuarii. The sequence goes on from NZ_FTOG01000004.1 coordinate 137,614, forward strand.
CAGCGCGGCGGGGCTGGTTTGCCCGGTCAGGCGCGCGGCTGCCGGTTCGGCTTGCGCTTCGGGCACCGGCTCCGGCACGGGCGCGGAAGCTGTCTCGGACGTGCCCGTCTGGGCCGCAGCTTTCACGGGCACCGGTGTTTTGGGCGTATCCGCGACCAACGCATCAAAGGCATCAGAATCACCTTTGCTTTGCGCAGAATCGGAGGCTTGCCCCCGTGCCGCACGCTCGGCGGGCAAGGTGGCGAAGAGCTGGATCTGTTCTGGAGCAGTTGTTTTCATGGCCTCACGACTTCTGCCTGTGACTTTGGCCACCATGGCAGCAGGAGGTTACCGCTTCTTTACCTCGTTCTGCGCAGACTAGGGGAAATCGATGCAATTGGAGCGATTCCCATGCAGATGCGCCCCGCCACGGCCACTATCACGGCCCCTGTCGCCGCAAGCGACCTTCCCAAACCGCCCACCAAGGCGGCGGCGAGCGAAGAGCAGATGCGCGCGAAGGCAAAAGAACTCGAAGCCAGCTTTCTGGCCGAGATGCTCAAGCTTTCGGGCGTGGGCAAATCGCAAGAAAGCTTCAACGGCGGGGTGGGGGAAGAGCAGTTCTCTTCCTTCCTGACCGACGAATATGCCCGAATCATGGTCGAAAAAGGCGGCATCGGACTGGCCGAATCGATCTTTCAGTCGCTGCAGAAAGGAGCGCAGAATGCCTAATGAGACCGAGGACCGGATCGCACAGTTGATCGACATCCTTCGCCTTGAGAAAGACGTGATCAAAAATGCCGAATTCGGCGTGCTGCCGGATTTGGTCGCGCGCAAAGAAGCGGTGCTGGCCGATCTGGAAGGGACGCCCGCGCCGCTTCTGGCCCAAGCGCAGGCGATGGCGCTTGAAAATCAGCGGCTTCTGGATGCGGCGCTAAAAGGCGTGCAAGCCGTGCGCAAACGGCTTGCCGAAATCCGCGAAGCGGCGCGCAGCTATAAGAGCTATGATCAGAACGGAAAAGGCCGCTCAATCGGCGCAGCCAAAGGCACGATCGAACGGCGTGCGTAAACCATTCTTCTAAATTCTGATGCATTCAGGGCCGTCCGAAAGGGCGGCCTTAGCATTTCGTTAGCCCTTCACGTGCCAGTGTTCCCCTGCATCCCGAGGGGTGGCGCGGTCCGGCTCAGAAGCCGCCGCATGGGTCAGAAAGCCATTGGCGCCGTTTAATGGACGGCATGTGAAACCCGGCGCAAAGCGCCAAACTAAAGGGACCAACCATGTCCAGCATTCTCACGAACTCCAGCGCGATGGTCGCGCTTCAGACCCTCAAAGGCATCAACTCGAACCTGGCGAAAACCCAGTCCGAAATCTCGACCGGTAAATCGGTGGCTTCGGCCAAAGACAACTCGGCGATCTGGGCCATTTCAAAAGTGATGGAATCGGACGTTTCGGGCTTTGAGACTGTGTCGACCAACCTCGCGACTGGCCAATCGATGGTGTCGGTGGCGCGGACCGCGGCTGAATCGATCACCGATGACCTGAAGGCGATCAAGGAAAAAGTCGTCGCGGCGCAGGATCCTTCGGCGGATCAGGTAAAGCTGGGCGCCGAAGTCACGCAAATCGTCGACATGATCCGTTCGAAAGTCAGCGGCGCGCAATTCAATGGCATCAACCTGATCGATGGCTCGACCCCGTCGACCGGCGTTGTTGGCTCGCTCGACCGCAACGGTAGCTCTGTGACGGTGAACACGATCAACGTGGCGGGCGTTGACCTTGGGAGCACCCCCGGTGCCGGTACCGCGACCCTGGGCTCCCTTACCGGTCTGACGGCTGCGACCGACACGCATTCTGCGGGTGGTTCGGTTGCAACCGCTGGCACTGCAGCCTTCACGCTCGCGGGTGCCGTGGCCGGGGATGAGATCAAGATTACGCTTGGTGATCGCGATTTCAGCTACACCGTGACCACCGCCGATGCCGCTGCGGGTAACACCCCGAACGACATCGCGGTCAACGCTCTGCGTGATCAGATCAACAACTCGGGTATCGCTGGTCTGACCGCGTCGTACACTTCTGGTACGGCTGGTCAGTTGACCATCAACAACGCGACCGGCGGGAACCTCAACATCGCGATTGAAGTGACCGCCAGCTCGGGTGGTCTCTTGGGCGCGCTGAATGGTTTCGCCGTCGGTGGTGGCCAAGCGTCCTTGGACGCCATCGAAACGATGATCACGACCACCGTCAACGCGGCTGCGTCCTTCGGTGCGGTTGAATCGCGTCTCGAAAGCCAGTCCGCCTTCGTGAGCGACCTGACCTCGGCCATGAAATCCGGTATCGGCTCGCTCGTCGACGCCGATATGGAAGAGGCCTCGGCCCGTCTGCAAGCGCTGCAAACGCAGCAACAGCTTGGCATTCAGGCGCTGTCGATTGCCAACCAACAACCGCAGTCGATCCTGTCGCTGTTCCGTTAATAGCTTTCGGGGGCGCCGCACAGGCGCCCCCTTCCCCCCTCCGCGGCAAAGCCGCGGTCTGACCCCAATCGCCACTGGAAGGTATTCCCGTGAACGCTACAATTTTGGCCAAAACGGCCTATGCAAACCCCGGTCAGCCCACCCGCACCCTGCGCGGCACCGAATACGAAATCTTCGCGCGCGTGACGCATCGCCTCAAAATTACGGCGGGCATGGCGAAGTCGAATTTCCCCGCGCTGGTTTCGGCGCTTTACGACAACCGCAAGCTTTGGACGACCTTGGCTGTCGATGTGGCGCAGCCTGACAACGAGCTGCCGGAAATGCTGCGGGCGCGGATCTTCTATCTCAACGAATTCACACAACAGCACAGCGCCAAAGTACTCAAGGGTGACGGTACGGTGGATGTGCTGATTGATATCAATACCGCCATCATGCGGGGCCTGCGCCGCGAAGGCGGTGCCGAATGACCGGTCTTGTGCTCAAACTGGCGCCCAAAGAACGGGTGCTGATCAATGGCGCTGTCATTGAAAACGGCGACCGTCGCTCGCGGCTCGCGATCATGACGCCCAATGCGCATATCCTGCGGCTGCGCGATGCGATCCATCCCGAGGAGGTCAACACCCCGGTGCGCCGCGTGTGCTACATTGCGCAGCTGGTGCTTTCGGGTGATGCCGAACCGACCGAAGCGCGGATGCAGCTTCTGCGCGGGATCGAGCAATTGAGCCAAGTGCTGACCGACCCGGACAGCCGTGCCTATCTCAATCAAGCGACGGCTGCGGTGTTGGAAGACCAGCACTATCAAGCGCTGAAATGCTTGCGTGCCCTTTTGCCACGGGAGGAGCGGCTGCTCGCCGCCAAAAGCGCATGAGTTACACGCCAATCATCCCCGCCAGCGGCTACGCTGGCTGGAAAATGCTCAACAGAACGATGGATGTGCAGAAGGCGGCTTTCGTCAATTCTGCCGAAATTCAGCGCGATGAAGAGTATTTTCGGGAGAAGATTGGCAGTATCACCACGGCTGAAGACCTTGTCGCTGATCGCCGCCTGCTGAAGGTGGCGCTCGGCGCCTTCGGGCTGTCGAACGATATCGACAACAAGTATTTCATCCGCAAAGTGCTGGAAGAAGGAACGCTCGATTCCTCTTCTCTCGCCAATAAAATGGCAGACAAGACTTATCTCAAGATGTCGGAAGCCTTTGGCTTTGGCGATTACGAGGTGCCCCGCACCAGCCTCAGCAGCTTTGCCGACGAAATCCTGACCAAATACGAGACTCGTCAGTTCGAAGTCGCGGTGGGCGATTCCGACAATAGCCTGCGTTTGGCAATGGCCGCGCAGCGCGAATTGCCCGAACTTGCCGCGAAGACCAGCAGCAACGATGCGAAATGGTATACGGTGATCGGCTCCACGTCTTTGAGCGAGGTAATGCGCACGGCGCTGGGTCTGCCCACAAGTGTGGGCTCTTTGGACGTCGACCAGCAGCTGAGCATGTATAAAGACAAGGCTGAATACGTCTTTGGCACGTCGGATTTCTCGACCTTCAACGAGACTGAAACGATGGATAAGCTGGTGCGCAATTATCTTGTGCGCTCGCAAATTTCTGCCGGCAGCACCATGTCGTCGCAAAGCGTGGCACTGCAATTGTTGCAAGGCAGCGGCTCCAGCTTCTCGATTCTGCTCTAAACAGGGCAGGCGCCCCCTGCGGCGGGGTGCGCGGTTTACCCTAGGTTCAGGCATGCTAAACAAGGGCGCCCGGTTTGACCGGGCGTTTTGCATGAACGGAAGACCCAATGCCTGCACTGACCGCTGACCAAATTCGCACCGCGCGCGCCAAGAAACCGCGCGTCTTTGCCCGTGATTTTGCCGAAGGCCTTGGCATCACCGAGGCTGAGCTTTGTGCGGCGTTTTTGGGCAGCCATGCCACGCGGATCATCGCCGACCCGTCGGTTGTGTTGCCGCGTGTGACGGCGCTGGGCGAGGTGATGGCCCTGACCCGCAACGACAGTTGCGTGCTGGAAAAGGTCGGCCAATATGACAATTTTGCCTATACGCCCGAAGGTGCGCAGGTGGTGAATGGCACCATTGAATTGCAGCTTGATCCGGCGCGTTGGATTCATGCCTTTGCTTGGGATGAGCCCACGAATAAGGGGCCGAAACGCTCGATCCAGATTTATGACGCCAGCGGCGAGGCGGTGCATAAGGTGCACCTGCGCGAGGCTTCCGATGCTGAGGCTTGGGCGAAGCTGGTTGCCGATCTGGCGCTGCCCGATCAAAGTGATGCGCTGAACCTTGCGCCCAAAGCGGCCGCACGTGCCGCAGAGCCGCATGGTGTGCAGCTTGCGGGCGGTGCGGTTGAAAAGCTGATGTATCGCGCGGGAGAGCTGGGCTTGTCGGTGCGCTTTACGGTGGAAAGCAACGGATGCATGGAAACCCATCGCGGCTCGATCCACCGGGTGCTGCCCGCCGGGCCGTGGATCAATGTGCTTGATCCGGGGCTCGAATTGCATCTGCGCATGGATCACATGGCGGCCGTTTGGCGTGACCGCGAAACCGTTGAGGCGTTTGACGCCGAGGGGCGCTTGATTGTGCAGATGGGCGCGGGCGATGAAGACGCCGCCGAAACGTGGCGCGCTATGCTTGACGATCTGCCGACGGCTTAAGGCATCAATTCACGGATCACGGCATTGAGCACCGCGCGACCTTCCCCGGTGGCGCGGATGCGGTGTGCGTCGCGCGCAATCATGCCCCAGCTTTCAAGGTTATTTAGAGCCTGTTCCGGCAGGCTTTGCCCCGAAAGCTGTTCATAACGGGTGGGGTCGATCCCTTCGGCCAGCCGCAGTCCAAACAGCAAAAACTCGGTCGCTTCTTCATCACGGCTCAACGTTTCGCGCGGGGTCTCGCCGTTTCCCTCGCGTTCGACGCAGGCCAGCCATTCGCCGGGGGCTTTGGGGGCCTCGGTCGCGTAGCGGGTGCCGTTGAAGCTGAGCCGCCCATGCGCGCCGGGGCCGATGCCCGCATAATCGCCATAGCGCCAGTAAACGAGGTTATGGCGGCATTCCGCGCCGGGGCGGGCGTGGTTCGAGACCTCATAGGCCGGAAGCCTTGCCGCCTCGCAGATTTCCTGCGTGCGTAAGTACATGTCTGCGGCCAGCTCATCTTCGGGCAATTCGCGCAGCTTGCCCGCTGCGAACAAGCGGCCAAAGGCGGTGCCGTCTTCGATGGTGAGTTGGTAAAGCGAGAAGTGATCCACCGCCATCGAAAGCGCTTCGTTCAACTCGCGCGCCCAAGCCTCAAGGCTTTGGCCTTGGCGGGCATAGATGAGATCAAAGCTCACGCGGTCAAAATGCGCGCGCGCAATGTCAAACGCTGCGCGCCCCTCGGCGGCACTGTGCATCCGGCCAAGGCGTTTCAGGCTTTCGTCATCCATCGCCTGCATGCCCATCGAAAGCCGGGTCACGCCCGCTTCTGAAAAGGCTCTAAACCGGCCAGATTCGACACTTGTGGGGTTGGCCTCAAGCGTGATTTCCAGATCATTCGCCGTGGGCCAAGTGGCGCGGATGCGCTCAATCACCTGCGCGACGGTCTCTGGGTCCATCAGCGAGGGCGTGCCGCCGCCAAAGAAGACGGTGTTGAGCACCCTTCCTCGGGTTTCCGCCCCGATCCGGTCGATTTCAGCCAAATAGGCTTGCCGCCAGCGTGCGTGGTCAATCGTGCTGGCGACATGGCTGTTGAAGTCACAATAGGGGCATTTGGCGGCGCAAAAGGGCCAGTGGACGTAAAGGCCAAAGCCCCCCTGCCGCCAATCGCTCATCCCTTATAGGCCGTCACTTCGATCTCGACCTTCATCGCGGGGTTCACGAGGCCAGCCACAATCATCGTGGCGGCGGGACGAATCTCGCCAAAGGTCTCGGACAGTGCCGGGATGATCTCTTCCATGAAGGCCGCATCGGTGATGATGTAATTGGCCCGCACCACATCGCTCAAGCCAAAACCCGCCTCTTCCAGCACGGCTTTGATCGTGGCGAGCGCATTGCGCGCCTGATCCAGCGCCGCATCGGGGAAGGTTTTTGTTTCCGGGTCCACGCCCGTCGTGCCCGCGACAAAGCACCAATCGCCCTGCACGACCGCGCGCGAATAGCCGAGTTTGGGTTCATAGGGCGAGCCGCCCGAAATGTTACGGCGCATCATTCGGCCTCCATGACCTTGACGAACTTGCGGAACGCATCGGCGCGATGCGAGATTTCGTTTTTCTTCGCCGGGTCCATCTCGGCAAAGGTGACCTCATAGCCTTCAGGCTGGAACATCGGGTCATAGCCGTGGCCTTGGGCGCCGCGCATCGGCCAAACTAGCTGACCTTCGGCCTTGCCCTCAAACACTTCGTCATGCCCGTCAGGCCAGGCCAGCACGAGGGTGGAGCGGAAGCGGGCCGTGCGCGGGAAGGGAGCGCCCAGCTTTTCGCATTCTGCCCAAGTGCGCTCCATTGCCATCCCGAAATCGCGGCCATTCGGGGTTTCGGCCCAATCGGCGGTATAAACCCCCGGCGCACCATCCAAAGCATCGACCTCGATTCCGCTATCATCGGAAAGCGCGGGCAGCCCGGTCGCTTTGGCGGCGGCATGGGCTTTGATCCGCGCATTGCCGACAAAGGTGGTTTCGGTCTCTTCCGGTTCGGGCAGGTTCATTTCCGCCGCGCCCACGACCTCCACCCCATAGGGGGCCATCAGATCGCGCATCTCGGCGAGCTTGCCCTTGTTATGGGTGGCGACCAAAAGCCGCTTTTCGGTGAACCGTCTCATGCCACCGCAGCCTTTTGCGCCGCCACAAGCTGCGCCACGCCGGCTTCTGCCAGATCAAGGAGTTGGTTCATTTGTTCGCGCGAGAAGGTGGCGCCTTCGGCGGACATTTGCACCTCAACCAAGCGGCCCGCGCCGGTCATGATGAAGTTGCCATCCACGCCCGCTTCGCTGTCTTCGGCGTAATCAAGATCGGCCACCGGCTGGCCCGCGTAAATGCCGCAAGAAATCGCGGCGACATGATCCAGAATCGGGTCCGAAACGATCAGGCCGGATTTCAGCAGCTTGTTCACGGCGAGACGCAAAGCCACCCAACCGCCTGTGATCGAGGCGCAGCGGGTGCCGCCATCGGCTTGCAGCACGTCACAATCGACCACAATCTGCCGTTCGCCCAAAGCCGAGCGGTCCACGCCCGCGCGCAAGCTCCGGCCAATCAGGCGTTGAATTTCTTGCGTGCGGCCCGATTGCTTGCCCGCCGCCGCTTCACGGCGGTTGCGCGAATTGGTGGCGCGCGGCAGCATCCCGTATTCGGCGGTCACCCAGCCAAGGCCCGTGCCCTTGAGGAACGAGGGCGCGCGATCTTCGATCGTGGCGGTGCACAGCACATGGGTGTCGCCCATTTTGATCAGGCAAGAGCCCTCGGCATGTTTGGTCACAGCGGTTTCAATTGAAATCGAGCGAATATCACCAAGATTACGTCCAGAGGGGCGCATGATTGATCCTTTCCCGTGCGTTTGGGCCCCATTTGAGGCCCCGCGCGAAGTGATGCAACCCCGAAGGCAAGATTGACGAGACGCGAAACCCCGTTTTAATGCCGCATAAGAGCCATGACGAACCAAAACGAACTCTTCTCCGAACTGAATGACCGCTCGCGCGAGGTGTTTCGGCGGGTGGTCGAGGGCTATCTGGAAACCGGTGATCCGGTGGGCTCGCGCACGCTCACCCGGATGATGAGTGAAAAGCTCTCTGCCGCGACGATCCGCAACGTGATGCAAGATCTCGAATACCTTGGTCTGCTAGGTAGCCCGCATGTTTCGGCAGGCCGGGTGCCGACGCAATTGGGCCTGCGGATGTTTGTCGATGGCTTCATGGAAGTGAGCGAGGTGCAGGCCACTGACCGCGCCGCTTTGGAGGCCACCTTGGGCGGCGAGGCGGATATGGGCGCGGCGCTGGATAGGGTCGGCTCGGCGCTTTCGGGGCTCACGCATGGGGCGAGCCTTGTGCTGGCCCCCAAAGCCGAAGCGCCGATCCGGCATATTGAATTTGTTTCGCTTGCCCCGGACCGGGCCTTGGTGGTGCTGGTCACCGCTGATGGTCAGGTGGAAAACCGCGTCTTCACGCCCCCTGCGGGGCAAACGCCCTCGTCGATGCGCGAGGCCGCGAATTTCCTCAATGCTTTGGCCGAGGGGCATACGCTGAGCGAACTCAGCCGCGTTGTCGCCGCCGATATTGCCGCGCGTCGCCAAGAATTGGATGCGCTGGCCGCCGATATGGTCGAAAGCGGACTCGCCCAATGGGATGATCACGGCGAGCCGTGGGAGCGGCTGATTGTGCGTGGCAGTTCCAATCTGCTCGATGGCGAAGACGATCTGGACCGGGTTCGGAGCCTTTTTGATGACCTAGAGCGCAAGCGCGACATCGCCCAATTCCTTGATCTGGCCGAAACTGGCGAAGGTGTGCGCATTTTTATCGGCTCAGAGAACAAACTCTTTTCACTTTCGGGTTCCTCTTTGGTGGTCTCTCCCTATATGAACGCGGATCGGAAGATCATCGGTGCGGTCGGTGTTATTGGCCCCACACGGCTCAATTACGGGCGTATCGTGCCGATCGTGGATTATACGGCGCAACTGGTCGGGCGGATGCTGTCGGGCCGGGGCAAAGGGTGAGACGAATGACCGAGAAGAAAGACGAGATGGCAGAAGACCAAGCGCAACTCGACGAGGCGCTGGCCGCAGCGCTGGAAGAAGATTTCGACGAACTCGAGATGCTGCGCGCCGAGCGCGACGAGTTGAAAGACCGTTTCATGCGCGCGCTGGCCGATGCCGAAAACGCCCGCAAGCGGGCTGATCGTGATCGTCGTGAGGCCGAGAACTATGGCGGCTCGAAATTGGCGCGCGATATGCTGCCGGTGTTCGATGCGCTCAAACGCGCGCTGGATGCGGCCGGCGAAGAGGTCCGTGCGGCCGCGCCTGCGCTGATCGAAGGCGTGGAGCTGACCCAGCGCGAGTTGCTCAATGTCTTCGCGCGCCACGGCGTGAAAGCGGTGGCCCCGCAGGTGGGCGACAAATTCGACCCGCAAGAGCATGAGGCGATGTTCGAGGCCCCGGTGCCGAACACCGTCGCGGGGGACATCATTCAGGTGATGGAGCCGGGCTTCATGCTGCATGACCGGCTGCTGCGCCCGGCGAAAGTGGGCGTCAGCTCGATGCCGAAGGCATAAAGTTTCCAACGCCTGAGGGCTTTGAGGCGCGGCCTGATCGGGCCGCGCTTTTTTTATTTGAGCAGGGCGCGCAGTTCGTAAAGCGCATCCATCGCTTGTTTGGGGGTCATTTCATCGGGGTGAAGGTCGCGCAGACGGTCTTCCACATCCGATTTGGCGGCCGCTTGCGGCGCGGGCGCCGGCGGCGCTGCGGCGACCGAGAAAAGCGGCAGATCATCAATCACCGCCTGTTTCTTGCCGCCCTCGCGCTCGCCTTTTTCAAGCGCATCCAGCACCACGCGGGCGCGGCTCACCACGCTTTCAGGCAGGCCCGCGAGCCGGGCGACTTGCACCCCGTAAGACCGATCTGCCGCGCCTTTCTTGACCTCGTGCAGGAAGATCACCTCGCCGTGCCATTCCTTGACCGAGACGGTCGCGTTTTCGACGCCCTCTAGCTTCGCGGAAAGCGCGGTCATTTCGTGGTAATGGGTGGCAAAGAGCGCGCGGCAACGGTTCACGCCGTGCAAATGCTCCATCACCGCCCAAGCGATGGACAGGCCGTCATAGGTGGCGGTGCCGCGCCCGATCTCATCCAAAATCACCAGCGCGCGGGCATCGGCTTGGTTCAAGATTGCCGCCGTTTCGACCATTTCCACCATGAAGGTCGATCGCCCCCGCGCCAAATCATCCGCCGCGCCGACGCGGCTAAAGATTTGGCTCACCAGCCCCACATGGGCGCGGCGCGCGGGCACAAAGCTACCGGTTTGAGCCAAAAGCGCGATCAGCGCGTTTTGGCGCAGGAAGGTCGATTTCCCGGCCATGTTCGGCCCGGTGAGCAGCCAAATCGCGGGCGTGGTGCCTGCGGTCAGCGCGCAATCATTCGCCACAAAGGGCTCGCCTTGGCGTTTCAGCGCGGCTTCCACCACCGGGTGCCGCCCGCCCGCGATCTCAAAGGCGTGGCTGTCATCGACGTTGGGTTCCACCCAATCTTCGGCGGCGGCAAGGTCGGCAAAGGCGGCGGCAAGGTCCACCTCGGCCAAGGCGCGCGAAGCTTCTGAAATCGGCCCGGCGGCGGCGAGAATCGCGCCTTTTAGGCTGTCATAGAGCCGCTTTTCAATCTCCAGCGCGTGGTTGCCCGCATTCAAAATCCGGGTTTCCAACTCGCTCAGTTCCACCGTGGTAAAGCGGACTTGGTTGGCGGTGGTTTGGCGGTGGATGAACCGGGCCGAAAGCGGCGGGGCCAGCATTTTCTCGGCATGTGTTGCCGTCGTCTCGATGAAATAGCCCAGCACGTTGTTGTGCTTGATCTTGAGCGAGGCGATCCCGGTTTCTTCGATAAATTCGGCCTGCATCCGGGCAATCACGCCGCGCCCCTCGTCGCGCAATTGCCGGGTCTGGTCGAGTTCCGGCTCATAGCCGGAGGCAATAAAGCCGCCATCGCGCGCCAAAAGCGGCGGTTCGGCCACCAAGGCAGCATCCAAAAGCGCGACCAGATCATCATGGCCAACAAGGCGCTGCGCCGCTTCGGCCAAAATCGGGGGGGCCTCGGTCTCGCCCAGCCGTTCTGCAATGCGGCCCGCTTGTTCCAGCCCATTGCGAATGGCGGCCATATCGCGCGGGCCACCGCGGTCAAGCGCAAGGCGGCTGAGCGCACGGTCCATATCGGGGCAGCGCTTGAGATCGGCGCGCAAATCTTCTGCAAATCGACCCTGTTCCAGCAGAAAACGCACCGCATCATGGCGGGCATGGATCTGAGACAGATCACGCGAGGGAGCAGAGAGGCGCCGCTCCAACAGCCGCGCGCCGCCCGCTGTGACGGTGCGGTCAATCGTGGCCAAAAGCGAGCCCTCACGCCCGCCTGAAAGCGCCTGCGTCAGTTCAAGGTTGCGCCGGGTCGCGGCATCAATCTGCACAAGACTGCCAGCCTCTTCGCGCAGCGGGCGGCGCAGAAGGGGGAGTTTGCCGCGTTGGGTGAGGTCGAGATAATCGACCAAAGCGCCCATCGCCGAAATCTCGGCCCGCGAAAATGCACCAAACGCATCAAGTGAACCGACGGAAAACAGATCGCAAAGCCGCTTTTCCGCCCCTTGGCTGTCAAAGCTCGACCGCGCCAAGGGGGTGAGTGCTGCGCGCAAATCAGAGACTATTTCGGCGCAATCTTGCTCTTTCGTCTCGCTCACCAGCACCTCGCGCGGTGCAAGGCGGGCGAGTTCCGGGCCAAGGCGCGGCAGCGGGCAGGGCATCACCCGAAACTCGCCGGTCGAAATATCGACCCAAGCCAGCGCGCCTTCGTCGCGCAACTCGGCCCAAGCGGCCAAGAAATTGTGGCGACGCGCCTCAAGCAGGCTTTCTTCGGTGAGCGTGCCGGGCGTGACAAGACGCACCACGCCGCGCTTCACCACCGATTTGGCGCCGCGTTTCTTGGCTTCGGCCGGGTCTTCGAGTTGTTCGGCAATGGCGACGCGGAAGCCCTTGCGGATGAGCGTGAGCAGATAACCCTCGGCGGCATGCACCGGCACGCCGCACATCGGAATCTCTTCGCCCAAATGCAGCCCGCGTTTGGTCAGCGCAATGTCGAGCGCGGCCGCAGCGGCCACCGCATCGTCAAAGAACATCTCGTAGAAGTCGCCCATCCGGTAGAACAAAAGCGCCCCGGCGTTTTCTTCCTTGATGGACAGATATTGCGCCATCATGGGCGTGACGGTGTCTTTGGCCATGAAATCCCCCTGCGCGGCGCACATTATAAAAGGCCGCACCCCCGTGCAAACCGATTGAGGCACTGGGCCAAGGGGTTTAAGGAAAGGGCGCCCACTGGAGGAGTTTGGCCCATGTCCACCAAGAACCGCGTCACGCCTGAAGAGGCGCTGGCCTATCACCTCGATCCGACCCCGGGGAAATATGAGATCGTCGCCTCTAAGCCGATGACCACCCAACGGGATCTGAGCTTGGCTTATTCGCCAGGGGTTGCGGTACCGGTGGAAGCGATCGCAGAGCGGCCCGAAACCGCCTATGACTACACGGTCAAAGGCAACATGGTGGCGGTGATCTCAAACGGCACAGCCATTTTGGGCTTGGGCAATTTGGGCGCGCTGGCCTCTAAGCCGGTGATGGAGGGCAAGGCGGTGCTGTTCAAGCGCTTTGCCGATGTGAACGCCATCGATATTGAGCTTGATACCACCGATCCCGATGAAATCATCAAGGCGGTGAGCCTGATGGGGCCGACCTTCGGCGGGATCAACCTTGAAGATATCAAGGCGCCTGAATGTTTTATCATTGAGCAGCGGCTCAAAGAGATCATGGATATTCCGGTCTTCCATGATGACCAGCACGGCACGGCGGTGATTTGTGCGGCGGGTCTGATCAACGCGCTCGAACTGTCTGGCAAGAAGATTGAAGACTGTAAGATCGTGCTCAACGGCGCGGGCGCGGCGGGGATTGCTTGCCTTGAGCTTGTGAAGGCGATGGGCGCGCGGCATGACAACTGCATCATGTGCGACACCAAGGGCGTGATCTACCAAGGCCGTACCGAGGGCATGAACCAATGGAAATCGGCCCATGCCGCCAAAACCGAGGCGCGCACGCTGGAAGATGCGATGAAGGGCTGTGACGTGTTCTTGGGCGTTTCGGCCAAAGGCGCGCTGACGCCCGATATGGTTTCGACCATGGCCGACAATCCGGTGATTTTCGCCATGGCGAACCCGGACCCGGAGATCACCCCCGAAGATGCCCATGCGGTGCGCCCCGATGCGATTGTGGCCACGGGCCGCTCGGACTACCCGAACCAGGTGAACAACGTTTTGGGCTTCCCCTACTTGTTCCGTGGGGCGCTGGATATTCATGCCCGCGCGATCAATGACGATATGAAAATCGCCTGCGCCAAGGCGTTGGCCAATCTGGCGCGCGAAGACGTGCCCGATGAGGTGGCAATGGCCTATGGCCGCAAGCTGACCTTTGGCCGCGACTACATCATCCCGACGCCATTTGACCCGCGTTTGATCCATGTGATCCCGCCGGCTGTGGCGAAAGCCGGGATGGATACCGGCGTGGCGCGCCGCCCGATCATTGATATGGACGGCTATGCCGAAAGCCTGAAAGCACGGATGGACCCGACAGCGGCCATCTTGCAAGGGATCAACGCGCGCGCCCGTCAGGCGCAGGCGCGGATGATCTTTGCCGAGGGCGATGACCCGCGAGTGCTGCGTGCGGCGGTAGCTTACCAGCGCGGTGGCATGGGCACCGCGCTTGTTGTGGGCCGCGAGGCGCATGTGAAAGAGCAGCTTGAAGCTGCCGGGATCGGCGATGCCTACCGCGAATTGCAAATCGTCAACTCGGCCAATTGCAAGCATATCGAGACCTATAAAGACTTCCTCTACCGCCGCCTGCAACGCCAAGGGATGGACCGCGAAGACGCGCATAAGTTGGCCACGCGTGACCGCCATGTCTTTGCCGCGCTGATGCTGGTGCATGGCCATGGGGATGGGATGATCACCGGGGCCACGCGCAAATCGGCGCATGTGCTTGAGCTGATCAACAAGGTGATCGACGCCAAACCTTCCGATGGGGCGGTGGGGATCACGGCGCTCTTGCACAAGGGCAAGGTCGTGCTGATCGGCGATACGCTGGTGCATGAATGGCCCGATGAGCATGATCTGGCCGATATCGCCACGGCGGGCGCGCGGGTTGCGCGGGGCCTTGGGATCGAGCCGCGGGTGGCCTTTGCCTCGTTCTCGACCTTTGGCTACCCCGTGTCTGAGCGCGCGATGAAAATGCACGTTGCGCCGCAGGTGCTTGATGAGCGTGGGGTCGATTTCGAATATGATGGCGAGATGGCTGTCGATGTCGCCCTGAACCCCGAGATGATGAAGCACTATCCGTTTTGCCGCCTGACCGGGCCGGCCAACGTGCTGGTGGTGCCCGCGCGGCACTCTGCTTCGATCTCGGTCAAGCTGATGCAGGAAATGGCGGGCGCGACCGTGATCGGCCCAATTTTGACCGGCATCCCGCATTCGGTGCAAATCTGCTCGAACCGGGCGACGGTCAACGATATCCTGCATATGGCCGCGCTGTCGGCCAGCCGTCTGGGCCAGACGCGCTAAAATTGCTACCGGGTCAGGGCGCCCCTTGGCCCGGAATTTCCGTGAGGGGGTGCCATGACCATCTTCAACCTCGGCTCCATCAATGCCGATCATTTCTATCGTTTGTCGCATCTGCTGAGCCCGGGGGAAACCTTGGCTGCCAGCGCTTATGACCGGGGCTTGGGCGGCAAGGGGGCCAACCAATCGGTGGCCGCTGCCCGCGCCGGGGCCGATGTGCGCCATATCGGCGCGATTGGGGCCGATGGCCGCTGGATGCGCGAGGAATTGCGCCTTGATGGGGTCGATTGCACCCATGTCGCCGAGGTGGAAACCGCCTCGGGCCATGCGATCATCAATGTCGATGCGGCGGGTGAAAACACCATCGTGATCTTTGCCGGCGCGAACCGGGCGATTCCGGTCACTGCGTTGGAGGCCGCGCTCTCGGATGCGGCGCCGGGCGATTATATCTTGATGCAAAACGAGACCTGCTTGCAGGTGGAAGCCGTGGAACTGGCACGCCACAAGGGGGTGTTTGTCGCCTATTCCGCCGCGCCGTTTGAGGCAAAAGCGGTGAGCGCTGTGCTGGATAAACTCGACCTTCTGCTGCTAAACGCAGTCGAAGCGGCGCAGTTGTGCGAGGCATTAGACACGCGGCTTGAGGCGCTGCCGGTCAAGGCCGTCTGCGTGACCCACGGCGCCAAAGGCGCGGTTTGGCACGATTTGATTGATGGCACCAAGCATGACCAGCCCGCCTTCAAGGTGGAGCCGGTCGATACCACGGCGGCGGGAGATACTTTTGCGGGCTATCTTGTGGCCGGGCTGGCCGATGGGTTGAAGCCCGCGCAGGCGATGCGGCTTGCGGCGGCGGCTTCGGCAGTGAAGGTCACGCGCGCCGGTACGGCAGCCGCAATCCCAAAGCGCGGTGAGGTGGATGCTTTCTTGACCGCGCAGGGCTGATGCAAAATCTGCGCTATGGCTATGCCTTGGGCTGAGAGTCAGCCCAAGGAGTAACCAGTGCCGCGCACGGTGCGCACCGGATCGGTGCCGCCGTTGACCATAAGCGCTTTGCGCAACCGGCCCACATGCACGTCAATCGTGCGGGTGTCGACATAGATGTCGCGCCCCCAGACCCGGTCCAAAAGCTGGTCGCGGGTCCAAACCCGGCCGGGCTTTTCCATCAGCGTAGACAGCAGCCGGAATTCGGTCGGGCCAAGTTTGAGCGGCGCGCCATCGCGGAACACGCGATGTTCGGCGGCGTCCAAGATGATATCATCATAGGTGAGCCGTTCGCCCATCGTGGCGGGGCGGGTGCGGCGCAGTTGCGTGCGCAGCCGCGCCATCAACTCCACCACCGAATAGGGTTTCACGACGTAATCATCGGCCCCGGTTTCCAGCCCGCGCACCCGGTCGCTTTCTTCCGAACGCGCCGAAAGCATGATGATCGGGATCGCACGGGTATCGGGGTTCGCCTTCACGCGACGGCAGATTTCGATGCCCGAGACATTGGGCAGCATCCAATCAAGAACGATCAGGTCGGGCTTTTCCTCGCGCACGAGCAAAAGTGCCTCATCGCCATTGACGGCCATTGCCACCCGGAACCCTTCGGCTTCGAGGTTATATTGCAAAACCTCCCGTTGGGCCGATTCGTCTTCCACCACCAAAACACAGGGCTGTTGCGCCGGACTCATAAATTAACTCTCCCCGGGAACGAAATCAGTCACGCTATCGGCCTTGGGCCGCGCATCATCGGGCATTTCGCCGGTCACAAGATAGGTCACTTGCTCGGCAATCGAGGTGCACAGATCGCCCATCCGCTCGATGTTTTTGGCGATGAAATGCAAATGCATGCAGGGCGTGATGTTGCGCGGATCTTCCATCATATAGGTCAGAAACTCGCGGAAGAGCGCGTTATACATTTGGTCGATCTGCACATCGCGGGCGCGCACATCGGCGGCCAAATTGGCATCGCGCTGGATGAAGCTGTCGATGGCATCTTTGAGCATGCCTTCCACTTCCACCGCCATCCGCTTGATCGCACCGGAAGAGGCATTGATCGTGGGCATTTCGGCAATGACTTTGGTGCGCTTGCCCATGTTCTTGGCATAATCGCCCACGCGCTCAAGGCTGCCGGCGATTTTAATCACGCTCAGCGCCACGCGCAGGTCGGTGGCATGGGGCGCGCGCAAAGCAATCAGCCGCGCGGCTTCGGTGTTGATCATCTCTTCAAGCTGATCAACCAGCTTGTCGCGTTGCCGGACCTGCTCGGCCAGTTCTTCGTCGCGGTCTTCCAGCGCTTGCGCGGCGTCGAGCACCTGACTTTCGACAAGGCCCCCCATCTTGACGACCATCGCCTGCGCGGCCTCAAGGTCGCGGTCGAAGGATGAAACGATATGCTGGCTCATTGTGAAGTCCTTAACCGATGCGGCCGGTAATATAGCTTTCCGTGCGGGGATCGCGCGGATTGGTGAAGATTTGCCCGGTCTCGCCGAATTCGACAAGGTTTCCGAGGTGGAAGAAAGCCGTGCGTTGCGAAACGCGGGCGGCTTGCTGCATCGAGTGGGTCACGATGACGACCGAGAAGTTTTCGCGCAATTCGTCGATCAGTTCTTCGACCTGGGCGGTCGCAATCGGGTCAAGCGCCGAGCAGGGCTCGTCCATGAGCAGAACTTCGGGCGAGGTGGCTACGGCGCGCGCAATGCAAAGACGCTGTTGCTGGCCGCCCGAAAGGCCGGTGCCCGGCGCATCGAGCCGGTCTTTGACCTCGTTCCAAAGCGCCGCTTTACGAAGCGAGGCTTCGACGACTTCATCCAACTCGGCTTTGTTCTTCACTTGGCCGTGGATTTTCGGGCCGTAAGCCACGTTGTCGTAGATCGATTTCGGGAACGGGTTCGGCTTTTGGAACACCATGCCAACGCGGGCGCGCAATTGCACCGGATCGACCTTTTTGTTGTAGATGTCTTCGCCATCCAGAAGGATATCGCCCTCAACCCGGCAGATGTCGATCGTGTCATTCATCCGGTTGATGCAGCGCAGGAAGGTGGATTTCCCGCAGCCCGAGGGGCCGATGAAGGCGGTGACCGTTTTGTCGAGAATGTCCACATCGACATCCTTGATCGCGTGGGTCGTGCCGTAGAACACCTGCACCTTGCGGGCGGCAATCTTGATATCGTTGGCGTTCACGGTTCTCTCCGTCAATCTCATGTCGTTCATCGTCATATCCTTACCAGCGCCGTTCGAAGCGGCGACGCAGAAGCACCGCGAGGATGTTCATCGCCAGCAGGAAGACCAGCAGCACGATGATAGCTCCCGACGCGCGTTCGATAAATGCGGGGTCGGAGCGTTGCGTGAAGTTATAGACCTGCACCGGAAGCGCGGCGGCCGGGTCAAGGAACCCTTCGGGCGGCGCGGCCGGATATTCTTTCACAAAGGCCACCATGCCAATGAGCAATAGCGGCGCAGTTTCGCCCAAGGCTTGGGCCAAGCCGATGATCGTGCCGGTCAGAATGCCGGGGAGGGCAAGCGGCAGCAGATGGTGGAAGATGGTTTGCATCTTCGAGGCCCCCACGCCAAGTGCGGCATCTTTGATCGAGGGCGGCACGGCTTTGAGTGCGGCACGGGTCGCAATGATGATCGTCGGCAGGGTCATCAGCGTGAGCACGAGGCCCCCGACCAGCGGCGAGGATTGCGGCAGACCCGCGTAGTTGATGAAGACCGCAAGACCCAGAATACCGAAGACGATCGAAGGCACGGCGGCGAGGTTCGCGATATTCACCTCGATCAGGTCGGTGAAGCGGTTTTGCGGCGCGAATTCTTCCAGATAGATCGAGGCGGCCACGCCAATCGGCAGAGCCAAGGCCAGCACGATCAGCATCATATAGGCCGAGCCCAAGATCGCCACGCCAAGACCCGCCGATTCGGGCCGCAGTTCCGAGGCATCGGGGTTGGTGATGAAGGCCCAGTTGAAGGCGAGCCGCAGCATTCCGGCATCGCGTAGCGCTTGGGCAAGCTCAAGTTGCGCGGGGCTGACGTTGCTATCAAGCGCGGCGCTTTCCATCGTTACGCGGCCTTTGAAAAACCCGTCGATCCGGCCATTGGCGAGCACGTTAAACTCGATCGTCGTGCCAATAAGATCGGGGTTCGCCAGAACCATGTCACGCAGCGCGGCGGGGGCCTCTTTGGAGATCAGCGAGCCGATTTCCTTGGCTTTCATGCCTTCCGGCGCCAGACCCTTTTCCGCTACCACGGCTTCCAGCGCTTGGGCCAGAACTTTGCCATAGGTGATGGTGGTGGCTTTCGCCATTTCATCGGGATTGCGGTTGCCCTTTTTATCGAGCACCGCCGCATCAAGCGTAACGGGCAGCGTCATCATCGTTTGACGGAATGACCCAAGGCCCGAGCCCAGAACCGAGGTGAGCAGCACAATAAGCGCCAGAACCCCAAGGGTCACAGCGGTGATGCCATAGATACGGAAACGCTTTTCAGCGGCATTGCGCGCCTTGGTGCGGGCGTCTTGCGTGTAAAGCGAGGGGCGGTGGTGAGACATGTCGGCCAGCGTCATTCGTATTGCTCGCGATATTTGCGCACGATCACCAGTGCGACGATGTTCAAGATCAGCGTGAAGACAAAGAGCGTCAGGCCAAGGGCAAAGGCCACCAGCGTCTCGGGCGAGGCAAATTCTGTATCGCCGGTGAGCTGGGAGACGATTTTCACCGTCACTGTGGTCATCGCTTCAAACGGGTTCATCGAGAGTTTGGCGGCAGCGCCTGCGCCGAGCACCACGATCATCGTTTCCCCGATGGCGCGCGAGGCGGCGAGCAGGATCGCGCCGACAATGCCCGGCAGGGCGGCGGGCAAGATCACCTGTTTGACGGTTTCCGATTGCGTTGCCCCAAGGCCGTAGGAGCCATCGCGCAAGGACTGCGGCACCGCGTTGATGATGTCATCCGACAGCGAGGAGACGAAGGGGATGATCATGATCCCCATCACCAGACCCGCGGTCATCACCGAGGAGGAAGAGGTGCCA
Source organism: Rhodobacter aestuarii (assembly GCF_900156655.1). GTDB lineage: Bacteria > Pseudomonadota > Alphaproteobacteria > Rhodobacterales > Rhodobacteraceae > Rhodobacter > Rhodobacter aestuarii. The sequence goes on from NZ_FTOG01000004.1 coordinate 157,366, forward strand.
AGGCCAAGCGGTTGCGCGAAGTAATCGCGCAGCATTGGGCCGACGGTGATCAGCGCGAAAAGACCGTAAACGATGGTCGGGATCCCGGCGAGGATTTCCAAAAGCGGCTTGGCGATGGCGCGCAGTTTCTTGGAGGCATATTCGGCAAGGTAGATCGCTGCGAACAGGCCGATTGGCACGGCAACGGCAAGCGCGATCAGCGAGACATAAAGCGTGCCCCAAATCAGCGGCCAGATGCCCAGATCGGACCCGCCGCCAAATTGCGGGTTCCATGTCAGCGACAGGAAGAAATCAGCCGCCGGGTAGATTTTGAAGAAATGCACCGTCTCAAAGACGAGCGAGAGAACGATCCCCACCGTGGTCGCGATCGCGACGAGCGAGGCGGCGATCAGCAGCACTTTGACAAAGGATTCCGAAACGTTGCGGGCACGGAATTCCGGCTGGATGCGTAAGAACGCCGACGCAAAACCGGCGAGCGCCACCGCCAGAACCGCCACCGTCATGCCAATGCGGCCCATGTGGTTGAGGCTGCGATAGCTTTTTGCGGCTTCAAAAACGGTGGGCTTCACATTGGAGCCGAGCGCGATGCCAACATCGCCCATGCGCGAGCGGATATCGCTCAGATCAGCACGCATGTCGGAAATGGCTTTGTTGCTCAAATAACCTTGCGCGACGATCAGATCGAGCCCTTCGGCGATCTTGCGCACATCGGTCATAACAAGGTCGAGGTGTTCTTCGCCGGGTAGCAGTTTCGCCACGCGGGTTTCGATTAGGGCGGGCTGGGCAAAGAGCCAAACCGCCATCAGCACAAAGGCGGGCACGGCGGTGAACAGCGCCACCGTCTGGCCGTAGTAGCCGGGAAGAGAATGAAGCTTGCGCAGATCGCCCTTGGCCGAGCTCAGCGCGCGCTGGCGTCCGAGAATGAAGCCGCCGATGGCGAGAACAAGCACAAGCGCCGCAAGAAGGCCGAGAGTCATGGGACGATCCAGAAATGGGAAGGGTGGCGCCCTGAGGCACCACCCGGGAGGATTATAGCTTAGTTCAGCGGGCCCATCGGGGTGCCAGCAGCGACCATTTCTTGGGTCGCGGCCAGTTCCGGGTCCGACACGAGGCCATAGGCGGCCAGCGGGCCTTCCGGGCCAGCCATTTCGTCGGAGACGAAGAAGTCGATGTATTCTTGCAGGCCCGGGATCACGCCGAGGTGCGCTTTCTTCACGTAGAAGAACAGCGGACGCGAGACCGGATATTCGCCGGTGGCGATCGATTCGGTCGAGGGAACCACGCCCGACATGGTCGCGACGCGCAGCTTGTCGGTGTTGTTTTGGTAGAACGACAGGCCGAAGACGCCGATCGCGTTCGGGTTGGCGTCGAGACGCGAGAGGGTCTCGGTGTAGTCGCCGTCGATGTCGACCGAAACGCCGTCGGTGCGCAGCGCGAGGCAGGCTTTCTCACCGTCTTTTTCGCCTTTGGCGGCGACGAAGGCTTCCATCGCGCCGGTGGCTTCACAGCCAGCTTCCAGCACTTTGATGTCGAACACTTCGCGGGTGCCGTGTTTGGTGCCCGGGATGAAGGCGAGGATGTCTTGTTCCGGCAGTTCGGCGTTCACGTCGTGCCAGGTTTTGTTCGGGTTGGCGACGAGCGCACCGTCCACCATCACTTCGGCGGCCAGAGCATTGTACCAGTCGGAGGGGGTGAAGGCGAATTCCGGGCCGTCGATTTTCGAGGCGAAAACGATCCCGTCGTAGCCGATGCGGACTTCCATGATTTCTTCCACGCCGTTGGCGGCGCAGGTGTCGATGTCCGATTGTTTGATGCGCGAGGAGGAGTTCGCGATGTCGATGGTGTTTTCGCCCACGCCTTCGCAAAGTTTCTTACGGCCAGCGCCCGAGCCGCCGCCTTCCACGACCGGGGTCGGGAAGTCGAAGTTTTCGCCGAAAGCTTCGGCGACGATGGTCGCGTAGGGCAGAACGGTCGAAGAACCGGCCGATTGGATCTGGTCGCGGGCCAGAGCGCCCGAGGTCGAAGCCGCCAGAATGGCCAGCGCCGAAACGCCAAATTTCGCGGTGTTCATGGATCTCTCCTGAAAATCGTTGCGGGCGTTTTTGCCCTCGGCGCCCGTCCTAGGCTCGGGTCGTGACGCTTATGCAAAAGTTGTATGACAGTTACATGACAGCCTGACGGCAGGGCGTGTCACTTTGCCCGCAGGCTTTCCGCTATAAGTGCGGGCACATCTTCTAACTCGCCTAATGCGGGTAGAAGCGTGCCGCTAAAGCCAGCTTCTTCAAGGGCTTGCGGAACATCTTGTGCGACATGCCCGCCGCGTAGCACGAACAAAGGCAGGCAGGTGGCGGCGCGATAATGTGCGGCGACCTCACGCAGGTGGGGCATCTCTTCCAAGAACGCGAGTCGCAAATGTTGCTTTGGCAGACGGGGGGCAAGTGTGCGGGCCAGTTCGACGGTCATATCGTGCGAGCTGCGCGAAACCTGCGAGCCATGCGCCACCAAGATCACCTCTGGCCCCGCGTCTTTGAGCGTTTGCACAATCAAATCGGGTAAGGCGGGTTCGCGCCCGAAAGGCGGTAGAATCTCTGCGCTATGGCCGAGTTCTGCCAAGCGGCGCGGCAATTGCACCTTGGTGAACCAGCCCTCTGCCATGAAAAACGGATAGATCAGCGCGTCGGGTTGGGCGGCCACCGCTTCGCGCAGCGCACCCGTGCAGGCCAAAGTGGCCGCGCCCACCTTTGTATCAGGCAAAAGCGCTTCGACCTTTGTTGCCAAAGTCTCCAGCGCGGCTTGCGCGGGTTCAGGATCAGAGGGGAAGCCGTGGGCGACGATCAGCACATTTCTCATGCGCGCAAGCCTAGCGCGGCGGGGCTGTGCGGCAAGGGCTGGGCGAATTGGTTAATGAAATATGACGCCAAGTCATTGGAATTACGTCATATTGTTTGCACTGTTTGGTTGCGGAGAATCATGCTTTCCCCTAGAAACGACTTACCGGCCAGGACGGCCAGAACCCAATAGACAGTTTCACGTGTGGTGCGTAGGGGAGCACGTGGGGTGAGGAGGGTCCTGGTAGGGGTGCCGGGACCCTCCTATTTATTTAGGGGTCGATTTCCCCAAGTTCGCAGACGATCTTCCACTCTTCTTCCGTGACCGGCTGCACCGACAGCCGCATCGAGGTCACGAGCGCCATTTCCGACAGGCGCGGATCGCCCTTGACCTCTGCCAAGGTCACTGGGCGTTTGAGCGGGCGCACCGCGCGAATATCCACACAATCCCAACGCGGGTCATCGGTGGTGGAATCTTGGTGGCTCAGCGCGCAAACCTCGACAATGCCGACGATCTCTTTGCCGATGTTGGAATGGTAGAAGAATCCCTGATCGCCGATCTGCATTGCGCGCATGTTGTTGCGAGCAAGGTAGTTGCGCACGCCGTTCCATTCTTCGCCCACGTCCCCCTTGGCGACCTGCATGTCCCACGACCAGACATTGGGCTCGGATTTAAAGAGCCATTTCGCCATCAGCCGATCACCTTTTTCCATTCCTGCACGGTGACGCTGTCAAACAGGCCAGCGGCGGCATAGGGGTCGCCCGCCGCCCAGTTTTGCGCGGCTTCAAGGCTTTCGCAGTCTAAAATCACCAGCGAACCGCACATTTGCCCGCCTTCAAGGAACGGCCCGGCCATCGCCACGATCCCGGTTTCCTCGATATAGGCCAGATGTGCGGCGCGGGTGTCGAGCCGGGTTTGCAGCGCACCGGCTTTGTCGCGGCAGATTACGGCGTAAAGCATGTCATTCCTCCTTGAGCGGACGCGAGAGCAACGCCGCAGCGGCGTCGGAAACAGAAAGGTCTTTGGCCACCAGCGCGGCGACCATGGCGGTGATGGGCAAATCCACCCCGTGGCGTTGGCCCAGTTGCACGGCGGCGCGCGCGGTGGCCGCGCCTTCAACCGTGGTGGCGGGGTCGAAATCTTCGCCTTTGCCGAGCGCGAGACCAAAACGGAAATTGCGTGATTGCGCCGAGGTGCAAGTGAGCACCAGATCGCCAAAGCCCGAAAGACCATCCAGCGTTTCGGGGCGCGCGCCAAGCTTGAGCGCGAGCCGCCCCATTTCGGCAAAGCCCCGCGTCATCAGCGCCGCGCGGGCCGAGTCGCCCAGTTGCGCGCCAATCACCACGCCTGCGGCAATGGCGATCACGTTTTTCAGCGCGCCGCCCAGTTCGGCGCCAATCGTATCGGTGGTGCGATAGATGCGCAGCGTTGGGGTGGAAAGCTGTGCTTGCAGCGCGCTGGCATCTTCGCGCGTGGCAAGCGTTAGTGCGGTGGGCAGGCCGCGCGCAATATCGGCGGCGAAACTCGGCCCCGTCAGAACGGCGGCGGTGGCTTTGGGGCAGGCGGCCTCAATCACCTCAATCGGGCCGTTGCCGGTGGCCAAGTCGATGCCTTTCGAACAAGAGATCAGTGTTTTGCCATCGAGCCGCGCGGCATGGCTGGCCAAAAAGCCGCCCATTTGCTGCATCGGCATGGCGAGCAGCACGATATCCACCCCGTCCACGCAGGCAATGTCAGAGGTGACCGAAAGCCGCTGCGGAAAATGCGCATCGGGCAAGCGGCGGGCGTTGCAGCGGCTTTGCTGCATGTCTTCGGCATGCGCGGTATCGCGCGCCCAAAGCACCACCTCGCCAATCTGTGCGAGGGTGATTGCCAGCGCCGTGCCAAAGGCCCCCGCGCCTAAAACCGCAATGCTCATGCTTTTGCCCCCTTTTTACCCGATCCGAGCATTGTGGGCGCGGTTGCGTCAAGCGGCCAGCGTGGCCGCGGCACCAAATCGGCAGCGGTCGCCGTGCCTGCGCGGAACCGTTCGATCCCGGCATAGGCGATCATCGCGGCATTATCGGTGCAGAGTTTCAAAGGCGGCGCGGTGAAGCGTACGCCCATCTCGGCACATACGCTTTCCAGCTTCGCGCGGATGGTTTGGTTCGCCGCGACGCCCCCCGCCACGGCCAGCGCAGGCTCTGCGGGGGCGTCTTCAAGATAGGTTTTCAGTGCGCGGCGGGTCTTTTCGGCCAGCACATCGGCCACGGCCTGCTGAAAGCTCGCGCACATATCGGCGCGGGTTTGGCGATAAAGCCCGCCATGCGCGGCCACCTCTGCATCGCGGGCGCGTAGCAGCGCGGTTTTCAGGCCCGAGAATGACATATCGCAGCCGGGCCGATCCAAAAGCGGGCGCGGGAAGGGGAAGGCTTTGGGGTTGCCGTTTTTTGCCTCCGCTTCGACCACCGGGCCGCCGGGTTGCGGCAGGCCTAGAAGCTTCGCCGTTTTGTCAAAAGCCTCGCCCGGGGCGTCATCAATCGTGCCGCCAAGGCGTTGGAAGCTTTCCGGCCCGCGCGCGATCAGGAATTGGCAATGCCCACCGGAGACCAGCAGCATCAAATAAGGAAACGCCAGCCCATCGGTGAGGCGTGGCGTCAGCGCATGGCCCGCCAAATGGTTCACGCCGACAAGCGGCAGGCCAGCGCCAGCCGCAATGCCCCGCGCGCACATCACGCCTGACATCACCCCGCCAATCAGCCCTGGTCCGGCAGTGACGGCAATGCCATCCAGATCACCAAGCCCAAGGCCGGATTGGGCCAAAGCCTCTTCCACACAGCCATCGAGCTTTTCGGCATGGGCGCGGGCGGCAATTTCGGGGACAACGCCGCCAAAGGGCGCATGCAGCGCCACTTGCCCCGCCACGACCGAGGCCAGCACCTCGGCCCCCGCAGGGCCATGGCGCACAACCGCGGCGGCGGTATCGTCGCAACTCGATTCGATGCCGAGAAAGGTAAGCACTTTGGTCATGGGGTTTTGTTGCACAGGCCTTTCTTCGCAGGTAACACCGGGGAAGGCATCGCACAACCCGAGGCCCTTATGACCGATAGAAATGCCTTTCGCCCCCGGCTTTTGCTCACGCGCCCGCGCGCTGGATCCGAGCGTTTTGCGCGCCAGTTTCAGGCCCGGTTTGGGGCGGATTGGCCGATCACCATCGCGCCCTTGATCGAGATCGAGCCGACTGAGGCCGAATTGCCTGCGGCAAATGTACTCATCATTACCTCGGAACAGGCGATTGCGCCGGTGGTGAACGCCCCCGGCTGGGCGGGCAAACCAGTCTATTGCGTGGGGCCGCGCACTTCGGAAGTTTTGCGTCGCAATGGGTTTGAGGTGCTGGGCACCGCGCCCAATGCGCAGCAGCTTTTTGCGCTGATTTCGGCGGAACCCGATCCGGGGCCGATGCTGCATGCCCGAGGCAATGAAAGCGCCTTTCCCTTGGCGCAAAAACTCAACGCTGCTGGGCGAAACGTGCAAGAAGCCGTGGTCTATGCACAGGTGCCGCAGCCACCGAGCAAGGAGCTGCAAGAGCTTCTGGATCGGGCGCAACCCCTGCTGGTCCCGGTCTTTTCTCCCAACAGCGGACGGCTTTTTGCGGCCGCCGCCGAAGGCACCTATGCGCGGCTTCGGGTGGCGGCGATTTCCGAAGCGGCAGCGCAGGCTTGCAGCGGTTTGGCGCATACCGAGTTGCGGGTGGCGGCTAAGCCTTCGGCAGAGGGGCTAATAGACGCACTTGTCGCACTGATGCGAGACAGTTCCGGTTGAGCCCCGCGACGCCCGACCCTAGACTGCCCGCAATCGAAGAATAAGCGCGCACCGGCGCGGACTGGAGGATTGGCCATGGCGAAACCGGAATCTGACGAGACTGAACCCAACGCAGCCACCTCTGCTCAAGACCTTGAAATGCCAGAGAAAGAAACCGATCCGGCAGCCGAGGCGCTTGATGCGGCGGAGCAAGGCGGCATCGAAGAGGCGGAGGTTGTCGCCGAGACCGAGACTGTGACCGAATCACAGACCGAAGCCGAGGCGATTGCGGAAGCCATGGAAGCGGCGCCGGATCAGGAAGAAGCGGAAAAGGTCGAAGAGACGCCCGCTCCTGTTGCGGCGAAACCGGCAGCCCCGCCGCCGCCACGCAAAGGTCTTTCGGTGATCTTGGGCGGTGTGATCGCTGCGGCGATTGGCGCGGGGGCGACCGTCGCCGCTTTGCCGAACATGCCCGCCGATTTGCGCGAGAAAATTCTGCCCGCAGGTGGTGGCGCTGCCGAATTGCACGCCGCGCTGGATGCGCAGGCCAAGAAAATTGCTGCACTTGAAGCGGCGACCGCCCAACCTGCGGCGGGGGCGTCGGAAGTGGAGGCGTTGAAAGCGTCGCTTGAAGAGATGAGCGCCAAATTGGCCTCGCTCGAAAGTGGTGCAGCAGCGGCAGCCGCCGATCAGGTCGCGGCGCTTGAAGCTGAAATCGCCGCAATGAAAGAAGAAATGAAGAAATCGCCGATGTATGCGACGCAGCAGCAGCTTGATGCCGCGACCGCAGAGGCGAAGGCACGGATTGCCGAAGCTGAGGCCGAAGCCGCGAAGATGCGCGCTGAAACCGAGGCGGCGGCGCAGCGCGCTGTGCGCCAAGCGGCGGTGGCCCGTGTGGCGGCGGCTTTTGATGCCGGTGCCACGCTTATTGGCCCGGTGGCCGAAGTTGAGGCGGCGGGCATGACCGCCCCAGCCGCGTTGAAGGCCGAAGTGCCCACCGTGGGCGCCTTGCAAGAGGCTTTCCCGGAGGCGGCGCGTAAAGCGCTTGCCGTGGCGCGCACCACCGATGCGGGCGACAGCCTTGGCGAAAAGCTTGGCACCTTCTTGCTTGCGCAAACCGGAGCGCGGTCGCTGACCGCCCGCGAGGGCAATTCGCCTGATGCGGTGCTTTCGCGCGCCCAAGCCGCCGTGGATGCGGCGCAATTTGAGACGGCCGTGGCCGAACTGGCGGCTCTGCCCGAGGCAGCGCAGGCCCAAATGCAATCTTGGAAAGACATGGTCGCGCGTCGCGTTGCGGCGCAGGCCGCGCTTTCTGACCTGGCCCAATCCGTTCAGTGAGGTAATGCGATGCTCTGGTCTTTGTTGAAAGTCGCGCTGTTCCTGGCCGCTGTGGCCGGGCTCACCTTTGGCGCGGCGATGCTGTCTGACTCGGGCGAGGCGATTCGTATCGTCGCGCTGGGGCAGGAGTTCAACCTTGGTGCGCTGCAAGCCGCCATCTTGATCACCATCATCGTGGTGGTGCTGTGGGTTGTCTTCAAAATCGTTGGTTTCGTGGTGGCGTTCTTGCGCTTCGTGACCGGCGATGAAACGGCGATCAGCCGCTATTTCGACCGCAGCCGTGAGCGCAAAGGCTACCAAGCCTTGGCCGAGGGGATGTTGGCGATTGCTTCGGGGGAATCGCGTCTTGCGATGTCGCGCGCCGCTAAGGCGGAACGCTATCTGCGCCGTCCCGATCTGACCAACCTGCTCACCGCGCAGGCGGCGGAAATGAATGGCGACACGCGCCGGGCCGAACAGGTTTACCGTCGGATGCTGAACGATCAGCGCACCCGCTTTGTGGGGATTCGCGGCCTTCTGTCGCAAAAGCTGGGCGATGGGGATACCGATACCGCGCTGAAACTGGCGCAAAAGGCGTTTGCGCTGAACCCGAAGCACCCGGAAGTGCAAAACACGCTCTTCAAGCTGCAAACCGAATCGGGCGACTGGAAAGGCGCGCGCGACGTGCTGTTGGCCAAGATGCGTCAGGGCGAGATCCCGAAAGACGTGCACAAGCGCCGCGACGCCGTGCTGGCGCTGCAAGAAGCCAAAGTGGTGCTGGATCAGAACGCTTCGATCGAGGCGCGCGAGGCGGCGATTGCGGCCAACAAATCTTCGCCTGACCTGATTCCGGCGGCGGCGATGGCGGCAAAAGCCTATGCCGATCAAGGCAATGTCAAATCGGCAACGCGTGTGCTGCTTAAAGCGTGGGAAGCGCAACCGCACCCCGATCTGGCGGGTGTCTTTGCGTCGCTCGTGCCCTCGGAATCGGCGGTTGAACGGCTTGCGCGGTTCGAAAAGCTGTTGTCGCTGCGCCCCGACCATGAAGAAACCAAGCTGCTGCGGGCTGAGCTGTGCATCGCGGCAGAAGATTTCCCGGGGGCACGCCGTGCGCTGGGCAATTTGGCCGAAACCAACCCGACCGCGCGCACGTTGACCTTGATGGCGGCAATCGAACGCGGCGAGGGCGAAAGCGAAGATGTCGTGCGTGGCTGGCTGGCCCGTGCCGTCACTGCGCCGCGTGGCAAGCAATGGTGCTGCGACAAGTGCCAAAACATCCAAGCGGAATGGGGCCCGGTCTGCGACAATTGCGGCGGCTTCGATACGCTAAGCTGGCGTGAGCCGACCTCGGGCGGCATTCCGCTGCCCAATGGGGCTGAAATGCTGCCGCTGATCGTGGGCGCAGGCAAGCCGAAGGCGGAAGAAGCCTTTGACATTACGCCAGATGCCACAGCGGAAGGTGAAAAATAGGGCTACACATCCCTGCGATGGCGTGCTAGTTGCGCGCCATCACGCCGGTGTAGCTCAGCTGGTAGAGCACGTCATTCGTAATGATGGGGTCGGGGGTTCGAGTCCCTTCACCGGCACCAGAAATCAGGAAAGGCTGGAACCTTTTACGGTTCCAGCCTTTTCCTTTTGCGTGGCGCGGGATCTTATTTCGTATCTTGCCGCACGATGTCTGAGACGAGCACGCCCAGCGCGGCATCGCCGATCACCATGCGGACTGCTTCAAGCATGGTGCGGCGCAGGTCGGCCATTGTGGCGGTATCGGTGAAAGCGCCGTTGAAGCCGCCTGCATTGGCATGGTCAAACAGCACTTGCAGAAGTGAATCGCGGATCTTCGGTTCGGCGGCATAGACCTTTTCGGTGCTGCCCAGCGTCACTTCCAAGCTCAGCGACAGCACCACCAGCGAGGCGACTTGGCCGCCGTTGATCACTGGCACCACGAATTGGTTGTTCAGCTTGACGAATTCGGTCGTGGGTTCGGCTTCGTGCCCATCGCCTTCCTCGCCGTGCGTATCGGCGGCATGGGCGTCGGCCTTCGGAGCGGCATGTCCGGCGTCGGCGCCTGCCCCATGCTCGCCCCCGCCTTCGGTGGCGACTTCTTCCGGTGCGGGGGGTGGCGGCCGCAGGAAATAGCCTGCCGCACCGCCCCCCAGAAGGCCAATCAAGGCTAGGATGATGGGGAGGATTTTCATCAGCATCGGGCGGACTCCTTAGAACGGCAGCAGAATATCGGCGATTTGTTGGCCATAGCGGGGTTGCTGCACATCGGTGATCTGACCGCGCCCGCCATAAGAAATGCGTGCTCCGGCGATCTTGTCATAAGTGATTTCGTTTTGGCGGCTGACATCCTCGGGGCGGACAAAGCCGGTCACGACAAGTTCGCGGACCTCAAAGTTCACCCGCACCTCTTGCACACCTTGAATGCGCAGCACGCCATTGGGCAGGCGGTCAAGCACCGTGGCGGCGACGCGCAGCGTCAGCTTTTCATTGCGCGCAACCGTGCCATCGCCCGAGTAGGAGGACGAAGAGCCGGTTTCATAGGCGTTGGCGGTGGTGGCCCCTTCGGGCAAGCGCGCATCAAGCCGCTGCGGAATGCCCATCATTGACGGCACGCCCATCGTATCCGAGCTAGAGCGGTTGCGCCCGGTGGAGTTTGAAATCTGGGCGCTGTCGTCGATTTCGATCACCACGGTCAGAATGTCGCCGCGGCTGGCGGCGCGCCGGTCTCCCAAAAGCGAGCCACGGTTGCCCGACCAGAGCGAGGCTTCACTCGCCGCCGGTTGGCCCTCGATGCTGTCGGGCATGGGGGTGGAGGTCATGGCGAAAAATTCGTTGCCGCCTTCCACCGGGTTGAACTCTGGGGCTTTGCCGACCTGCTCAATACGCCCGCAGTTGGCAAGCGAGAGGGCGAGGAGGGCAATCATCAAGGGGCGCATGAACGAGGCTCTCATTGGGATTGGACATAAGCGACACCATCGGCGCCGATCGTGGCAAAGACGGTGGATTTGGAGGTGACGTTCATCACCCGGATCGAATCGCCGATGGCGCCGCGATCCAATGTGCGCCCCTCGGTCATGATGCTGAGCCCACGGCGCTGATAGGCGAGCGAGATCATCTGATTGCGTTCGACCACCGCGGGCGGGGTCAGATCTCCAGCTTGAATCGGTCGCCCGGGATAGATGGCCACGCGGGTTTCAAGGCCGATGACCTGATCCAGATCGCCGATGGCACCGGGAATAGTCTCTTCCGCCAAGGTGACATCTTCGGGAGAAATGACGCTTTGCGCGCGTAAGGTGCGCAAAGCGACGACCGATCCCGCCTCGGCAACTGTGCCAAGCGTGAAGCTGGCCAGAAGGGCAAGCGCGATTCGTTTCATCAGCGCACCTGCGTGGTGGCTTGCAGCATTTCATCGGCGGCGGTGATGACCTTGGCGTTCATCTCATAGCCGCGTTGAGCTTTGATCAGTTCGGTGATTTCGCGCACCGCATCGACCGAGCTTTCTTCCAGATAGCCTTGGCGCACCGTGCCCAGCCCATCTAGGCCGGGGGTAGAGACGGTGGGCGGGCCAGAGGCTTCGGTTTCCAAAAACAGGTTCGAGCCAATCGCCTCGAGGCCCTTTTCGTTGGTGAAGCTGGCTAGCGTGATTTGGCCCAGAAGCTGCGGCTGCACCTGATTGGTGAAATAGGCATAGACCTCGCCATCGGCGTTGATCGCGATGGTGCGCGCATCATCGGGAATGGTGATGCCGGGCACCAGCGGATAGCCATCGGAGGTGACGACTTGCCCATCGGCAGAGCGTTTCAGCCCTCCATCGCGGGTATAGCCCGACACGCCCGAGGGCAGGGTCACTTCAAGGTAGCCATAGCCATCAATCGCCAGATCAAGCTCACCGCCGGTTGAGGTAAGCGAGCCTTGCGCAAGGTTCACGCTGACCGCGGTCGGGCGCACGCCCAAACCAAGCTGCACGCCTGCGGGAACAATGGTGCCATCATTGGCCGTGACCGTGCCGGGCCGGGTGGCTTGCTGATACATGAGATCGGCAAATTCGGCGCGCCGGGCGTTGTAGCCCGTGGTCGACATGTTGGCGAGGTTGTTCGAGATGACCTCGACCCGCATTTGCTGGGCGCTCATCCCGGTGGCGGCGATCTGCAAGGCGCGCATGGCTCTCTCCTAATTCTTTACTTGAGCGTCGAGATGACGCTACGGATCCGTTCGTCCTCGCGGTCGAGGAAGTTTTGGCCCATCTCATAGGCCCGCTGCACTTCGATCATCCGCGCGATTTCTTTCACCGGATCGACGTTCGATTGTTCGACAAAGCCCTGCAAAACGCGGGCGTTCTCGGCCTCAAGGGTGCCATCGGGCACGGCGAAGCGGGTGCCGGCTTGCAGGCTGATGGTGGTGGAGTTTTCGGGCAGGTAGAGCCCGATTTGGGCGAGCGGCGCGCCATTGACGGACATGGTGCCATCTTCGGCCATCGCGATTTCGCCCTGATCGGCGGGGATGAAGATGGCCGAGCCGCCATTATCGAGCACGCGGAAGCCTTCGGGGGTGACCAGTTCGCCCGCGGGTGAGCGCATAAAGCTGCCTGCACGGGTCAGTTGGTTGCCCTCGGGCGTTTCGATCATGAAGAAGCCTTCACCCTCGATCGCGAAATCGAGCGAGCTGCCGGTATTTGCCAAGGGGCCCTGCTCGAAATCGACCAGCTTGCCGTGGGCATAGGCCATCGAGAGCGACGGCTCTTGCCCATCAAGCGAATCGACATATTCGGCAAAGACCACGCCTTCGCGCCGAAAGCCGGTGGTCGTAATGTTGGCCATGTTGTTGGCCACCACCTGCATTTCCCGCATCAGGCCCGATTGGCGCGACAGGGCCGCGTAGATCGAATTGTCCATGGCTCAGCTTCCGATGATGAGGGGGATGATCCGGGCGGTGTAAAACTCGACCAAGGATTTCGACATGAAGGACATCGAGACCCAGAACACCACGAGCATGGCGCCGACCTTCGGCACGAAGGTCAGCGTCATTTCCTGCACCGAGGTCAGCGCTTGAAACAGGCCGATGGAAACCCCGGCCACAAGCGCGACGATCAGCATGGGCGCCGAGATCATCACGGCGACCCACAGTCCTTCGCGCATGGTGTCAAAGAAGACGAGGTCTTCCATGTTACACCGGCATCCGCAGGATTTCCTGATAGGCCTCGACGACCTTGTTGCGCACCGTCACTGCGGTTTCCACCGCCAGTTCTGTCTGTGCGAGCGCCTGCACAAGGGCATGCGGATCGGCGCTGCCAAGCATTGCGGCTTTGGCCGTTTGCTCGCTTTCTTGCATGGTTTCCATGAAGCTCGTGGCAAGGCTGCCAAGCGTGCTTTGCTGGGAGTTGCCGCTGCCGGCTTGCGGCGCCGCGGCGGATCGGGCCAGTGCATAGCCCTGAGTCGCAACAGAAGATTTGATGTCCATTCTGGACCTCCTTCAGGTTTCAACGACGCAGCAGATCAAGCAGAGCCGACGACATTTGCCGGGTCTGATCGAACATTCGGAGGTTCGCCTCATAGCTGCGTTGCGCTTCGCGCGCGTCTGCGATTTCGACCACCAGATCGACATTCGAGCCGTCGTAGTAGCCGTTCTCATCGGCCATCGGGTTGCCCGGATCATAGATGCGGGCCAGTTCCTTCGGGTCGAGTTGCACGGGACCGAGTTGAACCTCGGCGGCACCGTTGTCTTGCGACACCACTTCCTCGAAGCTGGTCACCTTGCGGTGGTAGCCGGGGGTGTCGACGTTCGCGATGTTTTCCGAAACGTGGCGCAAGCGCATGGATTGCGCTTTGAGCCCCGAGGCGGAAACGGAAAGGGTATTGGAAAAGTCGCCCATGATCGTCAGCTCCGGCCAAGGCTGGCGCGCAGCACGTTGAGGGAAGACTTGTAGATCGCCAGTGCAAGGTCGTGCTGGCGCTTAACCTCGACAGCTTTCACCATCTCATCTTCAAGCGAGACGTCATTGCCATCGGGCGAACTGGCGCCGGGGTTACGCACCTGCGCGACTTCGACTCGATGCGCGCCATCCGCGCCAAGATGCCCGGATCGTGTGGCCCGCATCCCTTCGCCATGCTCACTGCGATAGGTTTCTGAAAAGTCAGAAACATCGCGCGCCTGGTAGCCGGGCGTATCGGCATTGGCGATATTTGTGGCGATGGCACTTTCGCGCAGCGCGGCCTGCCGGGCCATGCCTTGCGCCATCTGAAACATTTCTAGTTTACCGAACATCGGGGTTTCTCCTCCGAGCTATCAACCAACGATTAAGGGAGAATCGTTTAAAAACAGTTTCGAGAAGACGAGCTCGATACGGCTCGGTAACCATGGAGGCCAGAATGGCGTTGGGTGGCTTGGAGATGTTGCAGGCGGAGATCGCCGAGGTCGGTGCGGTGCATCCGGTCGGCCGGGTTTTCGAAGTGGGCAAGGGCACGATTGAAGTCAGCGGCCTGACGATGCGCGCGACCCTAGGGGATCGCGCACAGATCCATTCCCGTGGTGGTGCGCGATTCGATGCCGAGGTTATCTCGCTGCGGCGCACCTCTGTGACGCTTTTGGCCGATGGTGCCGTGGAAGGTGTAGCGATTGGCGACCGGGTTGAACTACTCGGTCAGGCCGGTATTGCGCCTGATAATTCTTGGGTGGGTCGGATCGTGGACCCGTTTGGCCGCCCGCTCGATGGCCGCCCGCTCTTGCGCGGCCCTGTTGACCGCAATGTCCGCGCCACGCCGCCTGCCGCTGCTGCGCGTGGGCGCTTGGGCGGTCGGGTTGAAACCGGGCTTGATGTTTTCAACACGCTTTTGCCGCTGGTGCGTGGGCAACGGATTGGCCTGTTTGCCGGGTCCGGCGTTGGCAAATCCTCACTGCTGGCGAAATTTGCCAAGGGCGTGGAAGCCGATGTTGTGGTGATCGCACTGATTGGCGAACGCGGGCGCGAGCTGCGCGAATTCGTTGAAAAGACGCTGGGGCCAGAGGGCATGGCGCGCGCGGTGATTGTGGCTGCTACCTCTGACCAATCTCCGCTGGTGCGCCGCCGCTGTGGTTGGGCGGCGATGTCGGTGGCCGAACACTTCCGTGACCAAGGCAAGCATGTGCTGTTTCTGGCCGATAGCGTCACCCGTTTTGCTGAGGCGCATAGGGAGGTTGCCTTGGCGGGCGGCGAACCCGCCAGCCTGCGTGGCTATCCGCCCTCGACCTCGCATCAGATCATGTCTTTGGCGGAACGCTCCGGCCCGGGGCTTGAGGGCACGGGCGATATTACGGCGGTCTTTTCGGTTCTGGTCGCGGGCTCCGATATGGAAGAACCTGTGGCCGATATTTTGCGCGGGACGCTTGATGGGCACGTGGTGCTAGATCGGGCGATTGCCGAGCGGGGGCGCTTCCCGGCGATTGACCTGTTGCGTTCGGTTTCGCGGTCTTTGCCCGATGCGGCGACCCCGCCCGAAAACGCGTTGATCGCCAAGGCGCGCAAGCTCTTGGGGGCTTATGATCGGGCCGAGATGATGATTCAGGCGGGGCTTTATACCTCTGGTAGCGACCCGCTGATTGATTCTGCGATCCGGGTTTGGCCCGCGCTGGATGGGTTCATTGCCCAAGACGCGCCCGATGCGGTGCAGGGCAGCTTCACCCGCTTGGCGCAGGCGCTTCAAGCCGCAGGCTGAAAAGCGCAACAGACACGAAAAAAGGGCCCGCAAGCGGGCCCTTTTTTATGCGCGCGGAGGCGCGGGTTACTTCATATCTTGCATCAGCTTTTCAAAGGCTGCGCGTTCGGCCTCGCTTTGGGCGATCAGCTTTTGTGCAGCGGCCAGCGGGCCCAAAGGTGCTGCATCCCGGTCTTGCGCCGGGGGGGCGGTGTCGCTGAAAAGTTCAAGAAACTGCCGTTGTGCCTCTGAACCGCCATCGGTCACTTGGTCCCAATTGCCTGCGCGCCAGGCGGCTTCCAGCCGCGCTTCGGTCGCGCCCGCTTCGGCAAAGGCGGCCTCGGCGTTTTGATGCTGGCCTAAAAGGCTAAGCGCCTCGCCGCGCAGAAGGGCTGCCTCTTCGCCTTGAAGCCCGACCAGATGCGAATAGGCTGCCGCCGCATCGCGCCCCGCAAGGGCGGCACGTGCCATGGCCAACCGACCCGGCTCACTGCGCCGGGTTGCCGGTGACAGAACTGCCCGTGAGGAAATATCGAACCCGCTTTTCGACAGCCGCTCCGAAAGCGCGATCTGCACTCCGGGTTCCAATTCTTCCGGGCTCCATTGCGGGCGGAAACGGAAGAAGGTTTCGATGAACATCTGCTCGTCGGGCAATTTCGCCAGCATGGCGAGCAAATCGTTTTGGGTATCGCGCCGCAGCGTTTCATCGAGGGGCTCTTCCCAGCGTTCGAGCGCCTCAAAAGCGGGGTCGAATTTTGCGGTTGAGGCGTTGCCCAGAATCTCGACCCGGGTAAGCTTATCGCCCATGTCGCTGCCGCCGAGCTGCTTGGCTAGGGCGCTCGCGTTCTCGACCTCATTCTTGGGGATGGCGATCCCTTCCGAGAGTTTGGTCTCAACCGATAAAATCAGCGCTTCAGCGGCGATCTCGGAATGCGATTCGGCGACTTTATCAAGCCGTTCGGTGGCGTCTTCGACCCGGCCTTCGGACAGATCAATCCGCGCATCCATGTATTCGAGCGAACTGCGATGTTCCGCTGGCGCGCGCGCCAGCATCGAACGCACGGTTTGCGCAACATCTGCCGCGCCAACTTCGATCAAACGGTCACTGAGTTTCGGGCCAATGAGGTTCCGAATCGGCGGGGGCAGGGCCGAATAGGCGCGCAGAACGGCACCAAAATTCACGGTTTCCCGCTGCGGCGGTTCGGGTTGCGCAACGAGCGCCCAAAGCGCAACGCGGCTGTCACAGGCGGTGAAAGCCTTGAATGCGGGATAGGGGTCGGGGGTGTTGCCATCGACCACATCTGCCAAAATGGTCAGCGCGGGATTGGCCTCTTCTTCCAGCCCGAAGGATTTGAACAGGGCCTTTGCTTCGGTGCCGAGGCCGAGCGCGATATAGACCTTTGCCAGATGTTCGACCGCGCGTAGCCGCGGCTTATCGAATTCTGCCAGAAGATCGCGTCGGGCATGCGCGATCTGTACCGAAGGGGCTTCCTCGGTCAGCCAAGATTGCAGATCAAAGTCGGCATCGCGCGGGCAGCTATGACCCGAATCTGCCAGTCGCCCCGGCGCGAAATGCGCCGAGGAATCCCGGTCGATTACGGTTTCTGCTTGCAAGGCAAGATGTGATTCATCCCTGCCGGGATGGCCTTCGATATCATGGCCCTCTGTCGGGGTACCATGCGCGGGTTCTGTTGTGGGCATGTCATGCCCTCCCGCTTCATGCCCATCTGTCTGATGCGGGTCTGCAACTGGATGCTTGGGCATCTGCATGGTGATCAGACCCTGAGACGCAGCGCGCCCCAATTCGTCAATCAAAGCAATCTCAGCCGCGCTGATCCGCCCATCGGGGAAGGCGACGTTTTCCGTTGCTTCACCGGGTTGCGGTGCGGGCTTTGGGGCGGACGGCGGGGCAGGTTGCGCTTCGGGCCGCATTTGAGTCGGTTTATCGGACCAATAAAGATCCAGATAGCCAAGCTTTGGAGCCGGGCGGTAGGAATGATCCGGCGCGGTGATCTGCGGCTTGGGGGTGCCGGGCTCGAACGGTTCGGGCTCGGCCCCATCGGCGATGTCGACCACCACCGCGCCAATCGGCAGTTGGAAGACTTCAAGATGCACATCCGGCGTGGTTTCAATAAAGACCGAGCGGGCATCAATATCGGCGGAAATTGCCTGAATCCGGGTTTTCGGGATCAGCCGAAACACATTGGCAAGGTTGAAGCGGGTGCGCGGCGGCGCGGTGAGCTTATAGCCCCCCTCCACACGTTCCGTGCTCCAGTCGGTGCCGGGCGGGAACATGAAGACCAGCCGGGAGAAATCGGCGTGTTCGCCAGAGCGCACGTCAATCTGTTGCGCCGCAACCGGGCTTGCCACAACCAGCAGCCCGGTGAGGACGAGGGCGAAGAACCTCATGCCGCCTCCGATTTCACCGCCTTGAGCGCCTCTTCGAGTTCCGAGAAACTGGGCCGGATGTGATGCGGCGTGTTCTGACGGCCGACTTCGATGCAGATGTTGGTGGCGTGGTTGTGCAGGTTGGCCACCAGCACTTCACGGATCAGCTTGTAGAAATTGGCGTCTTCATCGACCACGGCTTTGATACGTACCGCGAAGGGGCCAATGAACCCATAGGCGAGGAACACGCCCAAGAACGTCCCCACAAGCGCGCCGCCGATCATTTTGCCCAGAATTTCGGGCGGCTGGTCGATTGAGCCCATGGTTTTAATCACGCCGAGCACGGCGGCCACGATCCCAAGCGCGGGCATAGCATCCGCCACCGATTGCATCGCGTGGCTTGAGTGCATGGCGTGGTGATAGTTCGCCTCGAGCTGCTTTTCGAGCACCTCTTCGACCTGGTGGGGGTCGTCATAGTTCATCGAGGCCGAGCGCATCGTATCGCAGATCAATTCCACCGCTTCGTGGTCATGTACAATTTTTGGGTATTTCCCGAAAATTGAGGAATTTTCTGCATCCTCGATATGTTCTTCGATCGCGACCGGGTTTTGCCGGGCGAGTCGGATCAGTTCAAACAGCAGGCACAGAAGGTCGCGGTAGTCCCCGGGCTTCCATTTCGGGCCCTTGAACACCTTTCCCACATCCTTGAGCGTATGCTTGACCGAGGCCCCGTCATTCGAGAGCAAGAAGGCCCCCACCGCAGCGCCGCCGATCATAATCATCTCAAAGGGCAGTGATTTCAGAATGATCCCCATCTTGCCCCCGGCAGCCACGTAGCCGCCGAAGACCATGCCAAAGATGACGACGATCCCGATAATGCCGATCATGTCCGTTCTCCATTCATACGGAGCGACTGTGCCAGATTTGGCTTAACAAATGCTCTGCAAGGTTATTCCTGCGGTGCGCCCGCATTACGCCCGGCCATGATCACCGAGATCGAATAGGCAACCTGAGGTTCAAGCGCCGCCATCACCGCCGCAGAAGCATCCGGGCGCATCCGCGCAAGGAAGCCAGCGGCGAAGTCCGGGGCCATCGCCGCAAAGAGCGGGGCCGCTTCTTTCGGTTTCATGCTCTCATAGACGGTGACAAGTCGCGCCACATCTTCATCGGCGGCTTCGTCGGCCATGGTCACGGTTTGCGCAAGGTTGCGCTCCGCCTCAACCAGCGAGGCCAGCCGTTCTTCGATTCGCCGCTCGGCCAGCGTGATCGCTTGCGACCGATCCGTCAGAAGTTGTTCGCGCTCGCCTAGTTTTTTCTCGCGCGCTTGCACTTCCTTGAGCATCAGCATGACGCCCGGCTCGGAAACGCAATCGCCCGCAGTTTCTTGCGGTGCGTCATGCGCCCCGGTGCCGGTCGCGAAAGCTTCTGCGATCCCGGTGCCAAAACGAATCGCTCCCGAGACGGCAAACAAGCTCGCGATCAGCACCAAGCTGCCGCGTCCGAACCGTTTGCGCGACTTTTTCTTCGCCGGTGCTTTGGTCGGTTGTTTGGCTGCTTTGGCGGGTTTCATTCCGCGGCCTCCAGATCCGACGGACGCAGCCGACGGCGCAACACGCGTTGGTGACGGCGGGCATCCGCAGCGGGTTCCGGTGCGGGCGGCGGCGCGGGGGCTGCCGCGGCGGGGGCCGGGGTTTGGTTCATCGTGGCGAGCAACAGTTCAAGCCGTTGCGTCGCTTGTTCGGCGCGTTCGGTCACCGTGCGAAGCTGCTCGGCCGAGCTGGCCGAAGTGGCTTGCGCCCGGTTCAGCGCCTTGGTCATGTCATCAACCTGCGCGGACAGCACGGCGATTGCGCCGCCCATGCCGTTTTCCAGCTGGTTGAAGCGTTTCAGACGGCGGGCCAGAACCATGCAGTAGATGGTCGCACCCAGCGCGCCCAGACCCATGAGAATATCGGCGGTATACTGCAGCATCTGCCTCTCCTAGTTCAGCACGAATTCGATCACGAGCAGGTCGTTGACCTTGCCCTCGCCCACAACAACAAGCACCCGGCGCAGCATTTGCGCGCGCAGACGCATTAGCGAAGAAGGGTCTTCGAGATCCTTCACCTCAACCGCACGCAAGAAGCCGTTGAGCACATCAAGCACCCGGGGTTTCACCAGCTCGACTTCCTTTTGGTAGTTGAGCGGCACTTCAAGTTGCGCGGTAAAGCGGAGGTGGCGGCTGCCACCACCCGGCAGCGAGATCACCATCGGATCCAGCGCCACAAAGGCGATCTCCGGCAGCGGCTCGGGTTCAGGTTCGGGTTCATGCGCCGCCGCGCCCTCTGCAGGGGGCGGGGCAAGAATCATCCCGGAGTAAATGGCAAAGAATGCGCCGCCGCCCAAGACGAGCATCAGCACCAATCCAATGATCAGCGGCAGCTTAGATTTCTTCTTTGGCGCTTCTTCGCCTTCAGCTTCTGGCTCGGCCATGGCGGTATCCCGATTTCTTCGTTCTTCCCCGATATAGACCGGCACCCACTAACCGATTGTTAAGGGCGATCGGAGAAAGATGCTTTCGACGACGGGGCAGAAGCCCGCTCGAAGGAGGTGCGTCTTGCAACAACTCTTGGCCCTTTGGCAGGGATTAGACACGCTAAAGCGTGCGGTCGTAATTGGTGCGACAGTTCTCATGTTTGCAGCTGTATTGGCGCTTTCGAGCTTTGCCTCGAAGCCTGACATGGCGCTTTTGTATGCGGGGCTCGAGGGGCCGCGCGCAGGTGAGGTCGTGACCGCGCTGGAAGCGCGCGGCGTGCTTTACCAAGTGCGTGGCGATTCGATTTACGTAGAATCGACGCGGCGTGATGAGCTGCGGATGTCGCTTGCGGGCGAAGGTCTTCCGGCAACCGGGGGCGCGGGCTACGAATTGCTCGATTCGCTTTCGGGCTTCGGCACAACCTCGCAAATGTTCGACGCTGCCTATTGGCGCGCGAAAGAGGGCGAATTGGCCCGGACCATCGTTTCGAACCCGATGATTCGCCAAGCGCGCGTGCATATTGCGGCGCCTGCTGCGCAATCTTTCCGCCGCGATACCCATGCTAGCGCTTCCGTCACCGTAGTGACGGCCTCGGGCGGGCTTTCGCCCACCCATGCGAAGGCTTTGAAATTCCTTGTGTCTTCCGCGGTTCAGGGCATGTCGCCTGATGATGTGTCGATCATCGACAGTGTCTCGGGGCTGATTGCGACCGGCGATGAAGTCACCGGGCAAGTGGCGGGCGATCGTGCCGAAGAGCTGCGCAAGAATGTCGAGCGGCTGCTTGAGGCGCGCGTGGGCTATGGCAATGCGGTGGTCGAAGTTTCCGTCCAGACCGTGACCGAACGCGAAGCGATCACCGAACGACTGATTGATCCGGGGAGCCGGGTTCCGATTTCGACCGATGTCGAGGCGCGCTCGGATAAATCCGACGATACCAAACCGGGGGCGGTGACCGTGGCGTCCAACCTCCCGGCGGGGGATGCGGGCAATGGTGGCAAATCGCAAAGCCAATCGAGCGAATCGCGCGAGCGCACCAATTACGAAGTTTCTGAAACCACCCGCGAGGTGCTGCGCACCCCAGGCGACATCAAGCGGCTGACCGTTGCCGTGCTGGTGGATGGGGTCGAAGGCACCGATGCCAATGGTGTTGCGGCGGTCGTGCCGCGCTCGGATGAAGAACTCTCGGCGTTGAAAGAACTGGTGGCCTCTGCCGTTGGCTTTGATGAAACGCGCGGCGACGTGATCACCATTCGGTCGATGGCCTTTGAGCCGATCACCGATCTGGGCACCGAAGCCAGTGCCAGCATGTTTGCCTCCTCTCCTCTGGATGTGATGCAGCTGATCAAGATTGCTGTGGCCGCGATTGTGGCGCTGGTGCTGGGTCTCTTTGTGATGCGTCCGATCTTGGCGCAGCGGGCTGCCGCAGCGGCTGAGGCTGAACTGGGCGAACTGCCCGGTGGTATGATCGGTGCCGAAGGCATCCCGAGCTCTGATGGAACGCCTGCCCTGACGGGTGAGATTGCGGAGGATGATATGCCGATTGGTAACATGGCCGTGGTGTCCGACTTCGATCTTGGCGACATGCCGATGAGTATGGGGATGGGCGACTTCGGTGGCGGCTTTGGTGGCGATAGTGACAACGCCGATCCGGTCGCACGGCTCAAGAAACTGATCGAAGAGCGTCAGGCCGAATCGGTTGAAATCCTGCGGGCTTGGATGAACGAGGCGGAGGAACGCGCATGACGCGTCGCGGTATCCAACTTGAATCCTTCGAGGTCGAGACCGCGCCGCAAGAGCCGCAGATCGAGATCGACCCGCGTGCCTTTGAGGAAGAACGGCTTGCCGCTTTCGAAAAAGGCTACACGGCGGGTTGGGATGATGCCGTGGCCGCGCAAGCGGCCGAAGGGGCAAAGCTGCGCGCGGAACTCGGCCAGAACTTGCAGGAACTGTCCTTCACCTATCACGAGGCTCGCCAGCAAATTCTGGCCGCATTACGCCCGCTGTTGATGGGCATCGCGACCAAGATGCTGCCCGAAATGGCGCGCCAAACGCTCGCGCATATGGTGGTGGAGCAGCTTGAGCCCCTGTCCGAGCAGGCGACCACCGTGCCAATCGCCGTTGTGGCGAACCCGGCCAGCCTGCCGATGATCGAAGAAGTCATGGCCGATCGTGCTAGCCTGCCCCTGATCTTTCAGGCCGAACCCACCTTGGGGGAGGGGCAGGTGTATCTGAAATTCGCCGAAACAGAGACGCGGATCGACCTCGACGGGGTGATCGGCGCAATCGGTGCCGCAATCGAAACCTATTTCAGCGCCAACCAAGACCCGCAGGAGGCCGCTCATGGATGATATGCCCCAAACCGCGAACCCGTTTTCGCAAGTGCCGATCGAAATCACCATTTCTGTCGGCAAGGCGCGTCCGCTTGTGCGCGACCTGCTGCGCATGAAACGCGATTCGATCTTGCCGTTGGATCGTCGGGTGGAAGACCCGGTCGAGCTTTACGTGGGCGACAAGCTGATCGCGCGTGGCGAGTTGACCGAGATGGAAGGCGATTCGAACGGCCAATTGGCTGTGCGGCTCACCGAAGTCGTTGATCTGCAAAATGGGCTGTGAAAATGGCCCGTCACTACAGACTATTAACGTTAATCGTTGGTGTCTTTCTGCTCGGCACGCTCCCTGCGGGCGCGCAGGCGATCAATATTGACCTCGGCGGCGAGGGGTCGTTGACCAATTCTTCGCTGCTGCTCATCGCCGGGATCACGCTGCTCAGCCTCGCGCCGGGCATTGCGATCATGGTCACGTGCTTTCCCTTCATCGTCACGGTGCTGTCGATCTTGCGCCAAGCGATGGGGTTGCAGCAATCGCCGCCCAATATGCTTATCGTCAGTCTCGCGTTGTTCCTGACCTGGTACATCATGGAGCCGACCTTCATGGCCAGCTACCAAGCCGGGATCGAGCCGCTGATTGCGGGCAGCATCGACATGATCACCGCCTTTGAGCGTGGGGTGGAACCCTTCCGCATCTTCATGGCGGGCCGTGTGGACCCTGACACGTTCAGCCAACTTTCTGCCCTGCGTGATGGCGTGGCCTTTGAGGGCGAGATTCGCACCGCGCCGCTTTCGATGCTGGTGCCCTCTTTCATGCTGTCAGAGATCACCCGTGCCTTTGAGATTGGCTTCCTTGTCTTTCTGCCCTTCTTGATCATCGACCTTGTTGTGTCGGCGATCTTGATGTCGATGGGCATGATGATGGTGCCGCCCGCGGTTGTGGCGCTGCCCTTCAAGCTGGCCTTCTTTGTCGTGGCGAACGGCTGGGTGCTTTTGTCGGGCGCGCTGGTGCGGTCTTATTCCTGACGCTTGGGCAAGACCCAATCGGGGCGGATGCGGTGGCAGGTGTAGCCATGTGGGAACCGCTCAAGATAATCTTGATGCTCCGGCTCGGCCTCCCAAAACGGGCCTGCCGGGGCAACTTCGGTCACCAGCTTGCCGGGCCAAAGGCCAGAGGCATCCACATCGGCAATCGTGTCTAGCGCGGTTTGCTGTTGCGCTTCATCCAGAAAATAGATCGCCGAGCGGTAAGACAGCCCGTGATCATTGCCCTGCCGGTTCAGCGTGGTCGGGTCATGGATCTGGAAGAAGAACTCCAACAGCCGCCGATAGCTGATCTCCGCCGGGTCAAAGACGATCTCAATCGCTTCAGCATGGGTGCCGTGGTTGCGATAGGTGGCATTGGCGACATCCCCCCCCGAATAGCCCACGCGCGTGTTGCTCACGCCGGGCAGTTTGCGGATCAAATCCTGCATGCCCCAAAAGCAGCCTCCGGCCAGAATCGCTTTTTCCATCTTAGTCCTCCAGCAGTGCCAGATAATCGCCGTAGCCTTCTTCCTCCATCCGGTCTTTGGGGATGAAGCGCAGGCTCGCGGAGTTGATGCAGTAGCGCAGCCCGCCCCGGTCGCGCGGCCCATCGGGGAAGACATGACCCAGATGGCTGTCGCCATGGGTCGAGCGCACCTCAACCCGGCGCATCCCGTGGCTCAGGTCTTGATGCTCGGTCACATGCGCCGATTCGACAGGCTGCGTGAACGAGGGCCAGCCGCAACCGCTTTCAAACTTATCGCGCGAAGAAAAGAGCGGCTCACCCGAGACAATATCCACATAAAGCCCCGGTTCTGTGCGATTCCAATATTCGCCCGTAAAGGGGCGCTCGGTACCGCTTTCTTGCGTGACATAGAATTGCTCTGGCGTCAGGCGCGCCAGCGCCTCTTCGGTTTTTTCATACCGGCGTGTCATAGGGCCTCCATCCTCGGGAACCGTTCAGATGGGGTGGCACAGAAAAAAGTCCAGCCCCCTAGGGGGATGTGCTTTTTTCGATGTCAGGAGAGTGATGGTGAGCCGTACAGGATTCGAACCTGTGACCCGCTGATTAAAAGTCAGCTGCTCTACCAACTGAGCTAACGGCCCATCACTGGAGCGGGTCTCTAAAGGGGTGTGCCGGGGGGGTCAAGGCCCAAAGCGCGAAAAAATTGCAACACTGGAAAAAACTCGGGCGCGGGTGTAGAGGGCGCGCATGGAACACGCGCCCCTCTCCCCCGCCGGTCGTCGCTTTCTCAAGATGCACGGCCTTGGCAACGATTTTGTGATCATCGACGCCCGGACGGGCGAAAACCCTGTTGTGCCTGCGCTTGCGCGGGCGCTGGGGGACCGTCATCGCGGCGTGGGCTTTGATCAGCTTGCGGTGATCTTGCCCGCTGAAGGAGCAGATTTCACACTGGAATTTTGGAATTCCGATGGCTCAAAGGCGGGCGCCTGCGGCAATGCCACGCGCTGTGTGTCGGACCTTGTGATGCGCGATCTGGGCAAGGATGCGGTCACGCTCTTCACCGAACGGGGCCAGTTGGCAGCCTGTCGGCGGAAAGACGGGCTCGTTTCGGTCAATATGGGCGACCCGATTCTGGACGCGGCGGCGATTCCCGTCACCGCCGACCCGATGGCCTTGCCGCTGCCCGGCGAGCCTGTCGCTGTGGGAATGGGGAACCCGCATTGCATTTTCTTTGTGCCCGATGCCGAGGCTGTGGATGTGGTGGCGCTGGGCCAGAAGGTTGAACACCATCCGCTGTTCCCCGAACGCACCAATGTCGAATTTGCCTCGCTCACCGGGCCGGACCACCTACGGATGCGGGTCTGGGAGCGTGGCGCGGGTATCACGCTTGCTTGCGGCTCCGGCACCTGTGCCACCGCCGTTGCCGCGCATCTCAAGGGGCTCACGGGCCGCAAAGTGATCGTTGATGTTGATGGGGGGCAGTTGGAAATTGACTGGCGCGACGATGGCGTTTGGATGACCGGCCCCACCGCGACGGTGTTTGAGGGCGTTTTGGCGCCCGCATTTCTGGCCAGCCTATGAAGCCGCCCGTTTTTGCCACGCTTGGCTGCCGTCTCAATGCCTATGAGACGGAGGCGATGAAAGAACTCGCCGCAGGTGCGGGGCTCGAAGGGGCGGTTGTGGTCAACACCTGTGCCGTCACCGCCGAGGCGGTGCGCAAAGCCAAGCAAGAGATTCGCAAGCTCGCGCGCGAAAATCCCGATGTGCCGATCATTGTTACGGGCTGCGCTGCGCAGACCGAACCAGAGACCTTTGCCGCAATGGCCGAGGTGACGCGTGTGATCGGCAACCATGAGAAGATGCAGGCCGAGACTTGGGCCGCACTTGCCCCCAAAGGCGCCGATTTCATTGGCGAGACCGAGCGGGTGATGGTCGATGATATTCTGTCGGTCAAGGAAACGGCGGGGCATCTGATTGATGGCTTTGGCCGCCACCGCGCCTATGTGCAGGTGCAAAATGGCTGCGACCACCGCTGCACCTTCTGCATCATTCCCTATGGCCGGGGCAATTCGCGCTCGGTCCCTGCGGGCGTGGTGGTCGAGCAAATCAAGCGGCTTGTGGACAAGGGCTTCCATGAAGTTGTGCTGACGGGGGTGGATCTCACCTCTTGGGGGGCAGACCTGCCCGGCGCGCCGCGTTTGGGCGATTTGGTGATGCGCATCCTCAAACTGGTGCCCGATCTTGCCCGGCTGCGGATTTCCTCGATCGACAGTATCGAGGCGGATGAAAACCTGATGCTCGCCATCGCCACCGAGCCGCGCTTGATGCCGCATCTGCATCTGAGCTTGCAGCATGGCGATGATATGATTCTGAAGCGGATGAAACGCCGCCATCTGCGCGATGATGCGATTGCCTTTTGTGAAGAGGCGCGCAAGCTGCGCCCCGGCATCGTCTTTGGGGCCGATATCATTGCAGGCTTCCCGACCGAGACGGAAGAGATGTTCCAAAACTCGCTGCGCCTGGTCGAGGATTGTGGGCTGACCTTCTTGCATGTCTTCCCGTATTCCGCCCGCAAAGGCACGCCGGCCGCGCGCATGCCGCGTGTGGCGGGGCCGGATATCAAAGACCGCGCGGCGCGGCTGCGCGCGGCGGGGCAGGCGGCGCTTTTGCGTCACCTAGAAGCGGAAGTTGGGCAAGAACGCGAAATTCTCACCGAAGGGCCGCGTTTGGGCCGGACGGAGTTTTTCACCGAGGTCAGCTTTGATCGCGACATGCCCGAAGGCACGCTGATGCGCCTGCGCATCACCGGGCAAAACGGCGAAAGGCTAATCGCTTAAGCCCCGGTTTCCACGCAATGGCGGCGGAAGGCGCGTTTGAGCATATCAAGCTCGGCGCGCAACAGGTCAATCTCTGCGCGAAGATCATCTTCCAGCGGCACCCCGGTGACGATGGTGAAATGGGTCAACGTTTCCTCATCCATGCGGATCAAGAAGGTCTGCACGCCGTCTGACAACAACTCCGGCGGGATCGGCAGGCGCAGCTTCCACTTGCCGTTTTCCATCTTCTCGGCGCTCAGATCGGGCAGGTCTTTTTCGAGATGCGAGACCTGAAGATCGGGCGCCTCGGCTCCCGCCCAGATGCCTTCCCAATGGCCAGCGCGGACGCGCGATTGTTCCAGCATGTCGCCCCCTTAAATTTCAGCGCGCGGATGGCGCGCGAAGGTCAGGTCGCGCAGCACGATCTGGTTCATCTGCGGCCCTTCGAAGATGATATCCACCCAAGCCTTCTCGACCCGCTTTTCATTCATCTTTGTATAGGCGAGGTCGAATTCGACGAAATTCTGCCCCGTCTGGACGGGCAGTTCGCGCACCAATTGGTCGGTGTTCGGGCCGTGCTTCACATTCAGCCGGCAGAAAATCTCAAGCGGTTTTTCCAGCTCCACCTCAAGCCCGAGCCGGATCAGATGGTTGCGCCGCAGCCCTGTCACGCCTGCCTCGGGGAGGTCCAGTACCAGCGACAGGAAAGACCCGTCAAAGCGGAACACATCCATGCGCAGCCCAAAGGGAGCTAAGTCTTGCACGCCAGTATTACGGATTTGGCGCAGGGTCAGTTCCGAGACTTTGCAATCATGAAACAGCGTAACCTCGCGGCCCATCATCGCGCGCG
Source organism: Rhodobacter aestuarii (assembly GCF_900156655.1). GTDB lineage: Bacteria > Pseudomonadota > Alphaproteobacteria > Rhodobacterales > Rhodobacteraceae > Rhodobacter > Rhodobacter aestuarii. The sequence continues at coordinate 185,353 of NZ_FTOG01000004.1, forward strand.
ATTGCGCGGCCGCGACTCCTTGCGGAAAGACTGGCCCACGCCAAACCTCGGGGCGCCAAGCCCAATCGCAGCCCAAGGGGCGCTCAATCCCATCCCCACCGCCCAGCGGCATCGAAAGCTTGCCCTCAGCGGCGAACAAAACCCGGTCAATTTCACGTTTGAGAGCGCGGGCATCAGAGCGCAGCTGCCGCAATTCCTGTCCCTCAAGCGCGGGGGCAAGGCGTGCGGCGCGGGCCCAGCGGGCGAGCATCCGGCCTTGCACAAGCCGATCAAGGAAGGTGTTAGACTTGCCCGTCATTTTCACCATTGTGCCCCAATAGTGCTACAGTGCCTCTGCGGCGTTGCGAATTGCGAAACAATCTACCCCACATGTCCCATTTGGCATGTCGAGGCGTGGAAATGAAGCCGCAAATCATTCGACATGGGGGTTTTCCCGCACGTCACAACTTATGCGTGAGCCAGATTCAGTTCGCGGCGCGGATACTCGCCTCTAGCGATTGCAAAAGGGAGAGTTGTGCCTTGTCGCTTAGGGCGCTGCCGCGCATCGGCATCACCGACAGCGCGGCGATATGACGATCCAGCCCGGTGATCGCGCGCCAGTAAACGGTATCAAGCGGCCCCTTCGTTACGGCGGAGCGGTCCGATATTTTGAACAACAAGCGTCGCTCTTGTTCTTGCACCGTCAGAATTTCGACGTCTTCGGCCTGCCCAGATCGCGCCATCGCCGCGCGCCCGGCTTCGGACTGGAAGAAGGTCTCGTAATTCTTCAGGGCAGTCTCAAGCGGAACGTCGGGCATGGGGCCGACGGTGGCGCTTAGGAGGGCGCGGTGCTTGGGTTGCGGTGCGCTCCCATCTCGCGCAATCGCGGCGCAATTGCCCCAAAGAACAAAGGCTGCCTCGGCTCCGTCTTGCCGCGATTTCGGATCAACGCAATAGCCTTCAGGCGCGGCAAGTGTCAGGCTGCCATCCAATACATTGGCGCGGCTGCTGACCTCGGCGGGTTTGATGATCGGTAGCGGCACCACGGCCACACAACCCGAAAGCGCCATTGTTCCCAGCGCCAATGCCCAAACCGATTTGCGTAACATCTGCCCCCCAGTGTTCGGGCAATCTCCTAACAATCTCGTTACCAAGATCGCAAGCCCGGATCGGGCAGCACGCGGATATTCGCCGTGTTTCGCCTTGCCCGGCTCCAAGCCGCGCGGCATCTTGCGGCAAACGGAGGGACGATGATCTATCTGGGCATTGATGGCGGCGGCAGCGGATGCCGCGCGGTTTTGGCCGATGCGTCGGGTCAAGTTTTGGCGCGCGGCGAAGGTGGGCCTGCCAATATCGCCTCCGATTACACAACCGCTGCAGCGCGCTTAAAGGCTTTGGCGCTTGAGGTAATCGGGGATCATCCGGTGGCTCAGGTGCGCGCGGTTTTGGGCGTGGCCGGGGCAAACCTTTCGGGCGCCGGGGGGCGCTTGGCGGCAGAACTGCCGTTTCGCGCCAAGGTGGTGCAAGACATTGCCACGTCGCTGCGCGGGGCGCTCGGTGAAGGTGATGGGATCGTGGCGGCGATTGGCACGGGCTCTGTTTTTGCGCGGCAATTGCATGGCGAGGTGAAAGCGATCGGCGGCTGGGGCTTTCGGTTGGGCGATGAAGCGTCGGGCGCATGGATGGGGCGGCTAATGCTCAACCGCATCACCCGGATGCTGGATGGCTATACGCCGCTCACCCCTTTGGCCGAGACGGTGCTGGCGGATCTGGGCGGCGGGCCGGGACTTGTGGCCTTTACGCTCAACAAAACGCCGGGGGATCATGCCCGCCTCGTTTATAAAATGGCGGCTGCGCTGGATGACCCGTTGACACAAGAGGTCATGGCAGAAACGCAGGCGGAACTGCGCCGTGCAATTGGCTTGTTGCAATGCGATCCGCCCTTGCCGGTTGTGTGGCAAGGCGGGCTCGGCCCCACGCTTGCGCTGCCCGATTGGCCTCGGGCCGAGCCTTTGGGGACGGCGGTCGATGGCGCGCTGGCCATGGCGATGGATGAAACGATATGGGCAGAGTGATCTTTACTGGCGCGCGGTTCTTTGACGGTGCAGCCTTTCATGAGGGCCAGGCGCTGGTGGTCTGCGATGGCCGGATCGAAGCGATCACACCCTTGGCGCAATGCCCTGAGGGAGAGCAGATCGCGCTCAAAGGCGGGGTTCTCGCGCCGGGCCTTGTGGACCTACAAGTGAACGGCGGCGGCGGGGTGATGCTGGGTGCGGGCGATGACCCGGTGCAAGAGATCGCCACGATTTGCACTGCCCATGCCGCCTTGGGGACGACCTCTGTTTTGCCCACGCTCATCACCACCTCTGCTGCTGAAACGCGCAAGGTCTTGGCGGCGGGCGTGGCGGCTGTGGGCCGTGTGCCGGGGTTCTTGGGGTTGCATCTTGAAGGCCCGCATTTGGACCCCAAGCGCCCCGGTTGCCATCCTGCCCAGCATATCCGCCCGATGGATCAAGACGACCTCGAAACACTCTGCGAAGCGCGCGCCGGTTTGCCCGCGCTGAAAATTACTCTGGCTCCGGCTGCGGTGACGCCCGAGCAAATCGCCCGGCTGACCGAAGCGGGTGTTGTGGTGTTTCTGGGCCATGCCGAATGCAGCTTTGCGGAAGCGCAGGCTGCAAGCCAGGCAGGTGCGCGCGGGGTGACGCATCTTTTCAACGCAATGAGCCAGCTTGGCTCCCGCGAGCCCGGTCTCGTGGGCGCGGCGCTGAGCCTGCCCTTCGCTGTGGGGTTGATTGCCGACGGCATTCACGTCGCGCCGGAGACTGCAAAGCTGGCGCTGCAACTGGCCGGGGATCGGATCTTTCTTGTCACCGATGCGATGGCCGCCGCGGGCACTGATTTGGCGGCGTTCGATTTGGCCGGGCAGCGCATTTTGCGCGCCGATGGCGCCTTGCGCACCGAAAATGGCACGCTTGCTGGCGCAGACCTCAGCCTGCCGCAAGCTTTGCGGTTTTGCTTAGGCACTTTGGGTCTGCCGCCCGCGCAGGCGCTGGCGATGATGACCGCTCGCCCCGCGGATGTGATTGGGGCAAGGGCCGGGCGCATCGCCCCCGGCTATCCCGCCGATCTGTTGCATTTCACCGAAGATTGGCAGCTTGCCCGCATCTGGCAGGGTGGGGCCGAGCTTCAGGCAAAATCGCCGACCGCGTAGCCCTGAATGTAAAGCAGCGCCGACAGGTCACCGTGGTTGATGCGAATATCGCACTGCGCCGCGACAGAGGGTTTGGCGTGCAGCGCCACGCCTGCGCCCGCCAGTTTCAACATGCCCAGATCGTTCGCGCCATCGCCCACCGCCATCACTTGTTCGGGGGCGAGGCCAAGCCGGGCAGTGATGTCATGGAAGGCCTGCACCTTCGCCTCGCGCCCCAAGATCGGCTTGACCGGAATGCCCGTCAGCGCGCCGTTTTCAATGCCAAGCACATTGGCGCGATGCTCCTCAAACCCGAGCGTTTCGGCGACATAGGCCGTAAAGGCGGTGAACCCGCCCGAGACCAGCGCGCAATAGGCGCCATTGGCCTTCATCGTGCGCAGCAGATCGTGCCCGCCCGGCATGAAGGTGATGCGCTCGGCAATCACCCGCGCGATCACGCTTTCCGGTAGCCCGGTCAAAAGCCCCAGCCGCTCGGTCAGCGCGCCTTCAAAGTCGAGCTCTCCATTCATCGCCCGCGCGGTGATTTCGCTTACCTGCGCGCCGACGCCCGCCACATCGGCCAGCTCATCAATGCACTCTTGCTGGATCATCGTGCTGTCCATATCGGCCAGCAGCATCTGTTTGCGACGCCCGGCCTGCGGTTGCACGACAAGGTCGACACCCATGCCTTGAAGATCTTCCCACACTTGCCAGCGATTCTCGGGCACGCTTTCCAGCGCGAATTCCGCCGCAATACCGGGGGCGAGCCAGCGCAACTCGCCGCCCCCCCAAGCATTGCGCAGCGACTCAACCGCAATGGCGGTCAGATCGGCAGCGGTGGGGTTGGCAAGCAAAGTGGCAATAAACATGGGCTTTATCCGGTCTGTTTCCGATAGTGGAATTCTGTGTCGCTTTTTGCGTCTGATGCGACGCTTTAGCGGTATTTTCTATATTGTGCCAGTGCAGCGAAACCTATACCAGCGACGGCGGGACACCCCTCCCCAACGAGGGGCGTTTATCTGGAAGGATAGCACAGATGGCACAGACTGCTCCGGCCACGCGGCCGGCTAACCCGCGTTTTTCTTCGGGCCCCTGCACGAAGATCCCCGGTTACTCCCTCGACATGCTTGCTGATGCGCCGCTTGGTCGGTCGCACCGTGCCGCGATTGGCAAAGCCAAGCTGAAAGAGGCGATTGACCTCACCCGTGAAATTCTGGGCGTGCCTGCGGACTACCGCATCGGCATCGTTCCTGCCTCGGACACCGGCGCTGTTGAGATGGCGCTCTGGTCGCTCCTTGGCGCCCGCAAAGCGACCATGTGCGCTTGGGAAAGCTTTGGCTCCGGCTGGGTCACCGATGTGGTGAAACAACTCAAGATTGACGCCGAAGTGAAAGAAGCTGGCTACGGCGATATCGTCGATTTTGCCACCGTCGATTTTAACACCGATGTTGTGTTCACGTGGAACGGCACCACCTCGGGTGTGCGCGTGCCGAATGGCGACGCGATCCCGGCGGACCGCGAAGGCCTGACCATTTGCGACGCCACCTCGGCCGCTTTCGCGATGGACTTGCCGTGGGACAAACTCGATGTCACCACCTTCTCTTGGCAGAAGGTGCTGGGCGGTGAAGGTGGTCACGGTGTGCTGATCCTCAGCCCGCGCGCTGTGGAGCGCCTTGAAAGCTACGCCCCCGCATGGCCGCTGCCGAAAATCTTCCGCATGACCAAAGGCGGCAAGCTGATCGAAGGCATCTTCAAAGGTGAAACGATCAACACCCCCTCGATGCTTTGCGTCGAAGATTACCTTGTCTCGCTGAAATGGGCGCAAACCGTGGGCGGGCTGAAAGGCCTTGTCGACCGTGCCGCCGCCAATGCCAAAGTTGTCTGGGATTTCTGCGACGCCAATGACTGGATCGCGAACCTTGCGAATGATCCGGCGACGGCCTCGACCACCAGCGTTTGCGTGAAATTCACCGACGACCGCATCAAAGACGGTGCTGCCTTTGCCAAAGCCGTGGCCAAACGGCTGGAAAAAGAAGGCGTTGCACTGGACATGGGCGCCTATCGCGATGCCCCGGCTGGTCTGCGTATCTGGTGCGGCTCGACGGTCGAGAAATCGGACGTTGAAGCGCTGATGCCGTGGGTTGCCTACGCTTTTGAAGCGGAAATCGCGGCGCAAGCCTGATTTCACGCCTGATCTGTGAACGTGATGGGCGCATGCGGCGCCCATCCTTCCCAAATTTTCTGAATATTCAGGAGCCCTAGAAATGGCCCCCAAGGTTCTCATCTCCGACGCCCTCTCTGACGCCGCCGTTCAGATCTTCAAAGATCGCGGCATCGAGGTCGATTTCCAGCCGAAACTCGGCAAAGACAAAGAAAAACTGGCCGAGATCATCGGCAACTATGATGGTCTGGCGATCCGTTCGGCCACCAAAGCTACGGCTGCGTTGCTCGAAAAAGCCACCAACCTCAAAGTGATCGGTCGCGCGGGTATCGGTGTCGACAACGTCGATAAAGAAGCCGCGTCGAAAAAGGGCATCATCGTGATGAACACGCCCTTCGGCAACATGATCACCACTGCCGAACATGCGATTGCGATGATGTTCGCCGTGGCACGCCAAATCCCCGAGGCTTCGGCTTCGACCCATGCGGGCAAATGGGAAAAGTCGAAATTCATGGGTGTCGAGCTGACCGGTAAAACGCTCGGCGTGATCGGCGCGGGCAACATTGGCGGGATTGTGTGCGACCGCGCCAAAGGCCTGAAAATGAAGGTCGTAGCCTATGACCCCTTCTTGGGCGAAGAAAAGGCGCAAAAAATGGGCGTCGAAAAGGTCGAACTGGAAGACCTGCTCAAGCGCGCCGATTTCATCACGCTGCACGTGCCGCTGACCGACAGCACCCGTAACATCCTGAGCCGCGAAAACCTCGCCAAAACCAAACCCGGCGTGCGCATCATCAACTGCGCCCGTGGCGGTCTGGTCGATGAAGAGGCGCTGGCCGAAATGCTGAAATCGGGCCATGTCGCAGGCGCTGCCTTTGACGTGTTCTCGGTTGAACCGGCCACCGAAAACCCGCTTTTCAACCTGCCCAACGTGGTTTGCACCCCGCACCTTGGCGCCTCCACCTCGGAAGCCCAAGAAAACGTGGCGCTGCAAGTGGCCGAGCAAATGTCGAACTACCTGCTCGACGGGGCTGTTGAAAATGCGCTCAACATGCCTTCGATGACCGCTGAAGAAGCGAAGGTCATGGGCCCCTGGGTGAAACTGGCCGAATACCTCGGTGCCTTCATCGGCCAAATGACCGATGAACCGATCAAAGCGATCAACATCACCTATGACGGCACCGCTTCGGGCATGAACCTCAAAGCGCTCGATTGCGCGGTGATCGCGGGCATCATGAGCCGCGCCAACCCCGATGTGAACATGGTCTCGGCCCCGGTGATCGCGAAGGAACGCGGCATCCAAATCTCGACCACGACGCAAGACAAATCGGGCGTGTTCGATGGCTACATCAAAGTGACCGTGGTCACCGATGAGCGCGAGCGGTCGATTGCGGGCACTTGCTTCTCGGATGGCAAACCGCGCTTCATCCAGATCAAAGGCATCACCATCGACGCCGAGGTGGGGCAGCACATGCTCTACACCACCAACAAAGACGTGCCCGGCATCATCGGTACGCTCGGCACGATGCTTGGCAAGCACAAGGCCAACGTCGCGAACTTTACCCTTGGCCGCGCAGCGGCGGGTGGCGAAGCGATTGCCATTGCCTATCTTGATGAGGTGCTCGGGGCCGAGGCTGTGGCCGATTTGGAAGCCACCGGTCTCTTCCAGCAAGTGAAGCCGTTGGAATTTAATATCCGCTGAGCTAGCTAACCTTAGGTAATCGGGGCCCTCCGCGACCGCGGGGGGCCTTATCCATTGGAGAGACTATGCAGACTTACGCCATTGGCGACATTCACGGCCAATATGACCTGATGCTGCGCGCCTTCGAGATGATTGAAAAAGACCGCGCCCGCGATGGCGCGGCCGATAGCCCAGTGGTGGTGCTGGGCGATTTGTGTGATCGCGGCCCAAAATCGGCGCAGGTGATCGCGCATTTGTACGAGGCCCAAAGCCGGGGCGAAAACATTGTTGTGATCAAGGGCAACCATGACCGGATGTTTTCGACCTTTCTAGATGATCCGTGGAAACGCGATCCGCGCCTGAGGCCCGAATATACTTGGCTGCACCCGCGCCTCGGTGGGCCGCAGACGTTGGCAAGCTATGGCATCCGCGAACCGGGCAATCGCCCCGTCGAGCAAGTGCATACCGAGGCACTTTGCGCCGTGCCGCCCGAGCATCGCATCTGGGCGCGAGAATTGCCCACCAGCTACACCCGCGATGACGCTGTTTTTGTGCATGCGGGCATTCGCCCCGGCATCCCGCTGGAGGCGCAACAAGAAGATGATCTGGTGTGGATCCGGGGCGAGTTCCTGACCGATACGCGCGACCATGGTGCGCTTATTGTGCATGGTCATACCGCGCTTGATGAATCCACCCATTATGGCAACCGGCTCAACCTAGATAGTTCTGCTGGCTATGGTGGGCCGCTGTCCACCGCAGTGATCGAGGGGCGTAAAGCGTGGCTCTTGACCCCCGAAGGCCGCCAGCCGCTGGAACCCGTGCTGCTGGAGCCCATGGTTCGTTAACCCTTTTCGACGATGCTGCGGCATCGACGATCAAAGGGCGTAACAATGAAACATGGTAGCAAGCACAAGCTGGTCGGGCAGTGGGAAATGGTCGAGCCGAAGGGCAGCAACACGGGTCGGGCGCGCCTGTGTTTCATTTGGCGGTTCGCGGGCTAAGACGCTCGTCTAACGGCGCAGGATAACCTGCCGATGCGCGGCGCGGCCTTGCGCGTCGAGAACCGTTAGGCTCACGTAACCGGGGTTTGTCAGGTTCAGCACCGTTTCGCGCGTGCGTGAGCCCACAATCAGCGGCGCGCCGTTCACGAGCCATGTGAAGGGCGGTTGACCGCCACGCAGCTTGACCACCAGCCCTTGGCCCGCTGTTTCCACCTCGGCCCCATCGGGCGGGAAGGTGACTTCCGGCGCACCCGCCACCACCTCGGCAAAAGCGGCATCACGCGGGCGGAAGCGTTGTAACGGTTGCGGCAGTCGCGCATTGGGCAGCAATAGCGTAGCGGGCGGCGGCGGTGGTAAAGGCGCGCGTTCGGGCCCAACCCGGTCGAACATCTCAAACAGGATCGGCGCGGCAAGCTCGCCGCCAAAGGCGCCCGGCACCGGCGTGCCATCGGCCCGCCCCATCCAAACGCCCGCCACATGGCGACCATCAAAACCCAAAGCCAGCGCATCACGGTGCCCATACGAAGTGCCGGTCTTATAGGCGATGCGATTTGGCGTGCCGCCCGGCGGCGGCGCGATACGCGACAAAATCTCGCTCACTTGCCACGCGGCCACGGCTCCGAACAACTGCCCATCCAGCGGATGTGCCCCACCCGCTTCGGCAGAAAGCTGCACCGGTTGGCCCAGACGGGCGAGCGCGGCATAGGCTTGCACAAGGTCTTCAAGACTGATCCCCAGCCCGCCCAAGCTGATCGCCAATCCGGGTGGCGCGCTCGTGGGCAGGGTGGGGGTCGCGCCTGCGCGGCGCAAAGTGGCCAAAAGCCGTTCGGGCCCCAAAGCCTCTGTCAGACTGACCACAGGAATATTGAGCGACAGCGTCAGCGCTTGGCGCACCGTCACGGTGCCGCGAAATTCACGGTCAAAGTTCTGCGGTCGCCACGGGCCAAAGGCAACGGGGCGGTCTTCGATCAGCGTTTCGGGATGGGCGAGGCCGTCATCAAAAGCCAGCGCATAGATAAACGGCTTGAGCGTAGACCCCGGCGAACGCGGCGCTTGGGTCAGGTCGACAAACCCGGCGCGCGCGCTGTCTGTCCATTCTGCGCCGCCAACTTCGGCCAAAATCTCCCCGTTCTGATGATCGGCCAAAAGCATCGCCACGGACACTTGCCCGACCTGCCCGCGCACCGCACGGCGGGCGAGTTTTTCCGCCGCGCGCTGCAGTTGCGGATCAATCGTTGTTTCGATCCGCGCGCCTTGGGGCGCACCGGCAAACAGCCGTGCGGTGAGATGTGGGGCGAGCGCCGGGAAATCGCGCCGCGCGGTTGGGATGGGTTCGGCCTTGGCCGCTGCGGCGCTGTCTTTGGCCAAAACACCTGCGGCAGCGAGCCGATCCAACACCCGGTCGCGCGCGGCTTTGGCCGCTTTCGGGTGGCGGTCCGGGCGGCGGCTTTCTGGCGATTGCGGCAGGGCGATCAAAAGCGCCGCTTGTGCGGGGGTAAGCCGCCGCGGCTCTTTGCCAAACCAAGACAAGGAGGCCGCCCGCAAGCCTTCAAGGTTGCCCCCATAGGGAGCGAGCCGCAGGTAAAGATCAAGAATTTGCTCCTTGCTCAGCCGCCGTTCGAGCGCCAGTGCCACCCGCGCCTGCCGTGCTTTGCCCGCCAGCGTGCCGGTGGGGCCATCTTCCAAAAGCCGCGCCACTTGCATCGTTAACGTTGAGGCCCCCGAAACGACTTTTTGATGCCAAAGCACCTGCGCCCCGGCGCGCAAAACCGCCCAAGGGTCCACGCCCGCATGCTGCCAAAACCGCCCATCTTCATAGGCGACAAGCTCTTGCAGATAGGCGCAGTCCACCGGACCGGGGGCCAGCCTCCAGCGCCCATCGGCCACCGGAAAGGCACGCAACAGGCTGCCATCACGGGCCAGAACTTCAGTGCCGACAGCGATGGTTAGGGGCGGCAAGTCGGTCGCCGCGATCCAGTCGTTAAACGCATCGCGGCCGCCCGCAGCCAGTGCAAGGGCAAGGGCGGCCGCAAAGAAAAGCCGTGGTCTCACTCGATCCGCACCACCCCGGTGTCCCCATGCGCGCGCATCTCAGGGCGATACATATCTTCGACCGAGGGCGCGGGATGCAAGAAGGTGCCGGGCGACACCGCGCGGACGATATAGGCAAGCCGGAACGGTTGTTTCGACTGCCAATCCACCGCCGCCAAGAACTGGTCTTGCCGGAACTCGGTCATCCGCGTGTCGGAGGTGGCTTCCAGCCAATCAAGTGCCGCCAGATCGCCGCCACTGATCAGGTTCGGGTTGTCGATCTCAAAACCTGCGGGCAGCGGATCAGAAACCATCAGCCGCGCTTCTTGATAGCCCTGCGGCGCAACTTCCAGAACCGTCACCAGCCGCGTGCCTTGCGCCACAAGCGCGGGGTCGGCGCGCTCCCCTTGCAGCGTGTAATAGCTACGGCTGATCGCCCAGCCATTGCCGCCTGCGGGTTCCGCCACTTCGGGCACACCCACCGTTGTCAGCGTCAGCGTGGCCGGGCGCGCCCCGGTATTGGCAATGGCAATCGAGCGGCCAGCGGTCTCCGCGTCAATCACCTTCACGAGCGGCCCCTCGGCGGGCAGACCATCAATTGTGAGCCCATCTGCGCCGGGGCGATCAATCAACGCATGGGCGGCCAGCAGCGTCCAAGTGGCTTCCTGCGTTGACAGCGTGCCGGTGTTGAGCCGCCCCATCAGCGAGGTGCCAACCGTGTCTAGGCTAACGGCATTGGACCCCGATTCGGAGGCCAGCGCCAGTACCGCCGCACTGTCGCGCAATTGGGTGCCATAGTCGTTGCGCCAACCGGGTTTTTCTTTGCCATAGTCACGGATCATCCGCGCGGCGCGGGCAAACATCGCATCGGCCCGCGTTTGATCCCCATAAGAGGCCAGCGCCGCGCCCAGTTGGGCCGCTGCCAAAGGCGTGCCGAAATCATCGCCCTTCACATCGGCATAATAGCGCAAATCACCGACGGCTGCCGCCCCTTCCCGCGCCAGCACCATAAGTTGATAGGCCAGTTCCTGTCCGCCACCATTGGAGTTTGCGTCAAAATCTGGCGCGTAGTTGATTTGGTTGCGCAGATTATCGAGCGCGTTGCGGAAGGCGGTGTCGGGCACCGCATGGCCCGCTTTACGGGCTCGGCTCAGGAAGTCGGTCACATAGGCATCAAGCCAGCCATCGCCCGCATCGGCGCGCCACAGGCCAAACGCGCCAGAGGCATCTTGATTGGTCAGCACCTTGCGAATGGCGGTATCAATCCGGTCTTGCAAATCCGCGGGCGAGGCCAGTTCCATCGCCTCAGCGACCGAGCTGAGGTAAAGCAGCGGCATCGCCTTGGAGGTCACCTGCTCGGTGCAGCCATAAGGGTAACGATCCAGCGCCGACAGTAGCGCGGGTGTGTTGAACTGCGCGAGCGGGCCAGAGGCGAGCGTGGCGCGCGCCGAACCGGGCAAGAATCCGGCAAAGACATTTGCGTCAAAGGTGAAGGTATTCCCTGCCGCAAGGTCAAACCGCGATTGCCGCGCGACCTCGGGGCTGAGGTTCTTCACCTCCACCTTCAGTACTTTTTCCAAAAGCTTGCCATCGGGGGTGGTGAGCGCCACGCGCACCTCTTGCACGCCTTCAATCATCGGCGCAGTCAGCGGCACCTCGATTTCGGCTTTGCCAAGGTCGGCCAAATCAATGCCCGAAGGCGCCGCGCCAAGGCCAAGCCCCATCGAACTCACATCAAGTCCCATCCGGCCCGAAGGCCCGGTGGCATGGACAATCTCAAGCAACAGGCGCGAGCGGTCCCCCGGCGCCAAGAAGCGCGGCAGCGAGGCGGTAACGACCACCGGATCGCGCACCAGCACATCTTTGCTGGCTTGCCCAACCCCGGTTTTGGACCAAACCAAGGCCGAAAGCCGTACCGTGCCATTGAAGGCGGGCATGTCAAAGCTCGTGTGAATCACCCCGTTTTCATCGGCCGTCAAAGCGCCCGAGAAATAGGCCACCAATTCCTCTGTCGGGGGCGGCGCCTGCATCGACATTTCGCGCGCGGCATCGCCGCCAGAGCGGATCACGCCTGCCTCGCCCGCGCGGCCATCAATCAGCCGCCCGTAAATATCGCGCAGGCCGACGCCCAGCCGACGTTGGCCAAAGTAATGCGCCTGCGGATCGGGCACTTTGAAGCCCGTCAGGTTCAAAATCCCCAAATCCACGGCGGCAATTGTGGCATGCACGGTTTCACCCGGCGCGATCCCTTCGACCTTGAGCGCCACCGGCATGGGGGCGCGCGGGTCAGAGGCATCGGCCATATCAAAGCTGGCCATCAGTGCCCGCAGCCCCGGATCGACCTTGGCATAGGCAAGCCCCATCGCGCGGTTCGGGGCGCGGGTGGGGGCCTCTTCAGCCAAGGGCCGAAGGACAGAGGCCGTGACATAGGCGCCTGCGCCCCATTCTGCGGTGACGGGGAGCGTGATTTTGTTCTCGCCCTCGGCCACTTCAACCGCCTCAAGCGAAATCACCCGGTTGGAGAGGACCGACACCAGCGCTACCCCTTTGGCAGGGGCAACCACCCGCAATTGCGCGGTGTCGCCCGCCTTATAAGCGGGTTGATCCAAAGAGAGTTGCAACCGATCGGGGCTGGTCAGCACATCGGCAGGCGCATACCAGCCCGCATCGAAAGCGTAGCTTGCCACAACCTCATCATCGCCGGTTTCAATCACCAGCTCATATTGGCCCCAATCGACCTTGGCCGAAACGCTAAGCGGGTTGAGCGTGCCGGTGGTGGCACTGCCTTCGGCCACACGGGTGCGATGCGTGATCGGCTCCCAGTTCCAGTAGCCATCCATCGCATACCATTGATACTGCGTCTCGACCCGGTTCACGACCCAGCGCACCGGAAGCGCCACGGGCTGCACCTTGTCATTGAGCGCGACAATCTCAAAGCCCGCCTCGGTGCCCTCGGCCACGGTATTCTCGCCAAACATCGGCTTGATCCCGACCACGGGTTTGGGCGGCATCACGAGCCGCGAAATGCTGCGCTCCACCGGGCGGCCCGAGCCCTCTTTCACGCGCAGCGTGAAGGTGGCTTGCAGCGGACGGCCTTGATCAAAGCCATATTCGGGGATTTCCGCCCAGATATCGGCATGGCCCCGGGCATCTGTTTCGCCGCTATCGAGCCCACCCCAAGAGGTTTCGGTGGGTTCGTCATGGCGGCCAAAGCGATAGCCGTCATAGCCGGGCACGGTTGCGGCAGCGCGCATCGTCAAATCGCCTTCGGTTTCCAGCGCGGCACCGGGTGCACCGAAGAGATAGCGCGCATCAAGCGCGATTTTGGGCAAATCACCGCCCGAGAGTACGCCCTCGGGCAAGGTCAGCGTGAAGTCGATCCGCTCGGGCAGGAAGTCTTCGACCAGCAGTTTTTTAGAGGTGAGCGGCGCGGCTTTCGGGTCGGCAAAGATATCCAACCGCCAGGTGCCGCGCGGCACCTCGGCCCCCAAATCCATCGCGACCAGATGCCCGCCATCGCCCACATCTTCGGCGAGAGAGCGAGCATATTCCACGCCATCGGGGCGCATCAGCACGGCGGTAAGCGGCAGGCCATTAAGTGCCGTGGCAGTGGAATCGCGCGCCAAAAGCGTGGCGTGGATGGTTTCGCCCACCCGGTAGGCACCCCGGTCTGTGGCCATGAAAACATCAATAGCCGGGGCAGGCGGCATGCCTTCGACCCCGCGATCCGAAAGGTCAAACTCGGCATCCGAAAGCGATAGGAAGGCCAGATCATCGCCGCGTGTCACCGAAAGCAGACCCGGCGCAGCATTGCCTTGGCCTGCCGCCAGTTCCGGGCCGAAATGGGCAAGCCCGGCAGCATCGGTCATGGCGGTGGCAATCACGCTGTTGCCTTTGGAAACCAGTTCCACCTTGGCACCATCCACGGCGGCGGCATCAGAAAGGCCACGCACCGCGACGGTAAGGCCATCCGCGCCGGAAAACGTCGTCATCCCCAGATCGGAAATGGCAAACCATTGCGCGGCGGGCGGGCTTTCATATTCGTCGGCACCGGGTACCGCCGCCACCAATACATAAACCCCCGCGCCCAAGGCCCCGGTCACCTCTTGCACCGGCAGGCGGGTGGTCATGTCGCGGTTCACTTGCAGCTTCACATCTGCGGTGCCGCGCCAGACCTCTTCGGCCATCTCGCCCGCGAAATAGTCGAGCCCCCAACTGTCGAGCGACTGTGCAAAATAGCCATCGCGCATCGCCGCGATCAGGTTGCGGTCGGAAACGCGCAAGATTTTTAGGTCCAGATGCTCAAGGTTGACCGTTTGCACCGGCACGCCGGTATCGGCTCCGCGCGGCAGGATATAAGAACGCCCAGCAAAGCTTACGGCGGGCGAGCGGTCGCGCACATAGGCCGTGATCTCGACATCTTTGCCCAGCGTATCGCCGCGCGCATCGGGCAGGCCCTTGCGGAAGGTCAGCGAGATACGCTCACCATGCTCAATTCCGCTGATGCAGATTTGGTTCGCCTCGGCTTCAACGCTGAGCCCCGCTTTGGGCAGTTGCACAAAGCTTGCGTAATCTACCCCGCTTTTCGCAAGGTTTTCTGAGAAAGTGGCGCAGATGCGCGGGCTGGCTTTGTCGGCCTCCACCTGATGCTCAGAGATCCGGAACCCGTATTTTCCCTCAGCCTTTTCCAATGCGGTCGCAATGTCTTGCCGGTTGGAAAGCGTGACTGCGAGCCTCAAAGCTCCCAGCATTTCCTTGGTGCGGCGCGCCTTTTCCAACGCGTCTGACATCACCAAAAGCGCTTGCGCTTGGCCCGCACTGTTGGGGGCACGTAGATAGCCGTTCACCGCTGCGGTCACTTGCTGCGACGCGGTCGCGCGGGTGTTGCTGAGCGCCAGTCCGATTGTGGCGTAATCCACCCACAAATCGGCGGAGTCATTCAGCACCAAAAGCGCGCCGGTAAGGGCTTGCACCCGTTCTCGGTCGTCGCGTTCGCGGGCGGCTTGCAACGCCTGCTGCAACTCGTTCGGCGAAGAGAAATTCGTCATATGGCGCCGCCCCATGGCATTGGCCATCTCGGTCGCAGCAGCGATTGTGCCCTCGCGCAGAAAGCCAAGATCGGCAGCACGAATCCGGGCGCGGGCTTCCGTCTCTTTGGCCGCTTTCACCACAACCCCGGAATAGGCACCCTGATAGGGCGTCATTCCGGTGATCTCTGTTTTGGGGAAGCACGAGTTGTTGCGCGCGTTAAAGGTGATCGCTTCACAGGCCGGGATTTGTAGACACGCCGCCTGACAGGCTTCCAACGTGGTGTCGAACAATTGCGCCAAATCGCGCCCGCTCAGGTCCATCCCTTCTGCGATGGAGAGACGTTTTGCAGGGGTCAGCGGCCTATCTTGGGCGGCTACAGGCAGCGCGGCCATGAGAGAAAGCGAGAGGGCGAGCAAGGCTTTGGGCAAATGCATTTGATCCTCCGGACTGGATGCCAAGAGCGTCTCACGCAAAGGAATTTCGTTCAACGGTGAAGCTCACACCCCAACAACGTTAACTGCAAATTCACCCAAATGGCCGAGTTTTGCCGGAAAGACTTTGAATGGGTGCCGGGCATGGAAGCCGCGTTGTCGGAAAAATTGGCGCAAGAACGTCGCGCGCGGTTGGCTGCAGAACGTCTGCTGGAGCAAAAGAAACGCGAACTTTTCGCCGCTAATCAAAAGCTTGCGCTGCATGCGCGGGCGCTTTCAGATCAGATCGTGAAGCAACGCCACGGGTTGCAAGTGGCCCTGACGGAGGCTGCCTCTCTCAAGGGGGAAAACCATCGTGTGCGCGGTGATCTGGAGCGCGCAGAATCGGTTGCGATGATCGCGCAGCGCCGTCTTTGGGACGCGCTTGAAACGATTCAGGACGGTTTTGCCGTTTATGACAGTGAGTTGCGGCTTGTTGTGGCGAACAAAGCCTATCTGTCTTTCTTTCATGGCGAGATCGCGGTGACGGCCGGCGTCACCTACGATTCCGTGCTCAAGATCGTTGCCAATCATCAGATGATTGATATGGCGGGCCGTGACCCGCTTGATTGGCATCATGACATGATTGCCCGAATCAAACGCGAGCATATCGAGCCGATGGTGCTCAAGACCCGCGAGGGGCAGCATATCAAGATGATTGATCGGTGGAGCGACGACGGTGACCTTGTGTGCCTGTCGCAAAACATCACCCCGATCATTGAGCGTGAGCGCGAATTGGAAGAGGCGCGCAATAAGGCCGAGGCAGCGAACCGCGCGAAATCCGCCTTCTTGGCGAATATGAGCCATGAAATCCGCACACCGATGAATGGCGTCGTGGGCATGGCCGAATTGCTTTACGAAACCGATCTGAACGAAGAACAGCAGCTTTACGCGGAAACGATCCGCTCTTCGGGCGAAGCGCTGCTGACGATCATCAACGACGTTCTGGATTATTCGAAGATCGAGGCGGAACGGCTGCGGCTATACCCCGAACAGTTCGATCTGGAGCGCTGCCTGCACGAGATCATGGTGCTGCTTCAACCCTCTGCCAAGGATAAGGGGATCAAGCTTCTGGTCGATTACGACCTGTTCTTGCCCACCCGCTTCATGGCGGACCCGGGGCGGATGCGGCAGATTTTGACCAACCTGATTGGCAATGCGGTGAAGTTCACCACCTCTGGTCATGTGCTAGCACGTGTCGTCGGTTTTGAGCGTGAAGACGATGCCTATGAGCTTCACGTCACCGTGGAAGATACCGGGATCGGTATTTCCGCCGACAACATCGACCATGTCTTCGGCGAGTTCAATCAGGTGGAAAGCACCTCGAACCGCCGGTTTGAGGGCACCGGGCTTGGCCTTGCGATCACCCGGCAGTTGGTGCTGCTGATGGGCGGTTCGGTTTGGGTGGACAGCAATCTGGGCGAGGGCTCGTGCTTTGGCTTTATCGTCACCTTGCCGCGCGCCGAACCTGCTGAACCCGTCGACCGACCGACCCCGCCCGTCACCCTGCGCGCGGCGCTGGTGGTGGATGACCTTCTTGTGAACCGGGTCATTTTGGAACGCCAGCTTGAGACCTATGGGCTCGAAGTCACGCTGTGCCGCACTGGGGCAGAAGCGCTCAACGTCATTGATGATGGCGGGCAGTTCGATGTGGTGCTGACCGACCATCACATGCCCGACCTTGACGGGATCGAGCTTTCCAAACGCCTGCGCGCGATGGGGCATGAAACGCCGATTTTGCTGCTCACCTCTGACAATGCCGCGCTGGAGCAGGCAGAGGCGGATTGCAACCTTTTTGGCTGCCTCGAGAAGCCCGTGCTACGCTCCGATCTGTTCCGGATGCTGCAAAAAATCTCTGTCGGGCCCGAACCGGAGCCGCTGCCCGAACCTGAACCGCCGCCGCCCCCGCCGCCTGCGCCGGTGAAGCGGCAGATGCGGATCTTGGCCGCCGAGGATAACCGCACCAACCAATTGGTGTTCGGCAAGATGGTGAAGGATCTGGATATCGAGCTGCGCTTTGCGGGCAATGGTCGTGAGGCGGTAGAAGAATGGCGCAAATATAAGCCAGACCTGATCTTCATGGATATCTCGATGCCCGAAATGGATGGGCGCGAGGCGACCCGCGCGATCCGGTCTGAGGAATTTGGCACCGGGGCGCATGTGCCGATTTGCGCGCTCACCGCCCATGCGATGGAGGGCGATAGCGACTCGATCTTTGAAGCGGGGCTCGACCATTATCTGACGAAGCCGCTCAAGAAGGCCGCGATCACGGACCGGATCAAGGCGCATCAACCCGAGGAAGCGCGCCCGGTGCTGCCGGAACCGGAAGAGTAATCAGCGCTCTTCCGCGATAATCGCCAGAAACGCCTCGGCGAAGCGGTCCAATTTCGCTTCGCCCAATGCGCCGACCTTTTCCAGTTCCGCGCGGGTGCGGGGTTTCTTTTCGGCAATTCGGCGCAACACATTGGCCGGGCAGGTCAGGAACCGATCATAGCCATCAGACCCGCGGGCGAGGTCGCGCTGGGCGGCCTCAAGCGCATCATAAAGCGTGCCCGCCTCGCGCCCTGCCAATTTGCGCCGGGCCGGATGGACGGGCGTTGCGGCTTCGGCCCCGGCAATCACCTCCAAAAACGCAGCGCCATAGCTTTCGAGCTTTTTCGCGCCCACGCCGCTGATCCGTGCGAATTGGTCGAGCGTTTGCGGCCGGGTTTCGGCCATTTCAATCAAGGTGCGGTCGGGAAAGACCATATAGGCGGGCAGGCCAGCGGCCTCGGCCAAGGCGCGCCGCTTGGCCTTGAGTGCCGAAAGCAGCGGCGCATCCTCATCTGACACCAGCGCCTTGGGCACATGTTTTGCGCGCGCCTTGCGCACCAGATCGCGCCGCAACGTGATGCTTTCTTCACCGCGCAAGATCGGCCGGGCGCGCTCAGTCATCACCAATGCGCCATGCCGTGCGGTATCAGGGCGAATGAGGTCATACCCCTGCATTTGCCGAAACACCGCCTGCCATTGCGTGCGGCTCAGGTCTTTGCCCACGCCAAAAGTCGGCAGCTTGTCGTGCCCGCGCGCGGTGATCCGGTCATTGGTTTGGCCCAGCAAAATCTCGATCAGATGGCCCGCGCCGTAGCTTTCCTCCGTGCGCAGCGCGGCAGACAGCGCTTTGCGAACGGGTTCGGTGCCGTCAAACAGGTCTGGCGGCGTGTCGCACAGATCACAATTCCCGCACGGCTCGGAGCTTTCGCCGAAATAGGAGAGCAGCCTTTGGCGACGGCAGCCCGTGGCCTCTGCCAGCCCCAAAAGCGCATTCAGCCGCCCGTGATCTGCCGCTTTACGCTCCGGCGGGGCCATGCCTTCGTCAATTTGTTGGCGACGAAAGCGGATGTCATCGGCGCCATAGAGCGTAAGCGTTTCGGCTGGCGCGCCATCGCGGCCCGCGCGGCCAATTTCTTGGTAATAGCCTTCGATCGACTTGGGCAAATCGGCATGGGCGACCCAGCGGATATCTGGCTTATCGACCCCCATGCCAAAGGCGACGGTGGCGACCACAATCAACCCGTCTTCGCGCTGAAAGCGGGCCTCGACTGCGCGGCGGTCTTCCGCCTCCATGCCACCATGATAATGGCAGGCGGGGTGCCCTGCCTCTTGCAGCGCTTTCGCCAATTGTTCGGTCTTCGCGCGCGAGGCACAATATACAATGCCCGATTGCCCGCGCCTTGCAGCGGCAAAGTCGAGGATTTGCTTGCGTGGTTGGTCTTTGGGCTCAAAGACGAGCGAGATATTGGGCCGGTCAAACCCCCGCAGGAACGTGGCCGGGGCCTGCCCATCAAACAGCCGCGTCACAATCTCAGCGCGGGTTTCTTCGTCTGCCGTGGCCGTAAACGCCGCCAAGGGTACATTCAGCGCGCGGCGCAGATCGCCAATGCGCAAATAATCGGGGCGGAAATCGTGGCCCCATTGGGACACGCAATGCGCCTCGTCCACCGCAATCAGCCGGGTCTTGGCGCGGCGCAAAAGGTTTTGCGTGCCAATGCCAGCGAGTCGCTCGGGCGCGATGTAAAGGAGCTTGAGGCGCCCTTCATCAATTGCAGCAAAGACCTCTTCGGTCTCTTCTTCGGTATTGCCAGAGGTGAGCGCGCCCGCCGCAACGCCCGCCTCACGCAGTGAGCGCACCTGATCGCGCATCAACGCAATGAGCGGCGAGATAACGACCGTCAGCCCGTCTAGGCACAGCGCAGGCAGTTGGAAACACAAAGATTTCCCGCCGCCCGTCGGCATGATCGCCAAAGTGTTGCGCCCTGCCAGAACCGCGCGCACGATCTCTTCCTGCCCCGGTCGAAAGGCATGGAATCCGAACACCGAGGCAAGCAATGCCTCGGGCGCACGCTCCGGCTGGTCGGGCATTTAGATGCCCAAAAGCCGCTGGATGAAGATCAGGGCGATGATCACGATCATAGGCGTCAGATCAATGCCCTGCATCGGCGGCAAGATGCGCCGGATCGGGCCGTAAAACGGCTCAAGCGCGCGGGTCAGCAGATCCCACAGCTTGTAAACGAGCGGCTGGCGCATGTTCAGCACGTTGAAGCCAATCAGCCAGCTCATGATCACATGGGCCAAAATGACGAACCACAGGATCTGGAACACCAGCGACAGCGCCACGAGCACGCTATAGGGCAGGAAGGAAGAAAGCATCGGAAACCTCCGCAAAGTTAGCTGACAGGTAAGCGAGCCGCGCCCGTCTTGCAACTGTTGGACGTGGGGCATTTTCCGCAAGGGCATGGTTGACCGGGCTGCTGCGCTGCGGCAAGGGGGATATAGCTGAACGGAGGGGTTCATGTATCCGATCATTCGTATGATGAAGGCGATCATCGGTTCGCGCGGAAAGCGCATGGATATTTTGGACCAGATCACCACCACGCATCGGGCTTGGCCGTGGGATATTGACCCTTGGAAAGACCTCAACAACGGCCGGATCATCACGCTGTTTGATTTGGGCCGGATCGCACTTTCGGAACAAACCGGGCTGACAAAGGCCATGCTGCGCAACCGGTGGGGGATTGTGGTGGCGGGCAATACCACGCGCTACCGCAAGCGCATCACGATGCTGCAGCGGTTTGAAATGCGCACCCGTTGCTTGGGTTGGGACGCGCGCTTTTTCTACATGGAACAGGCGATGTGGCGGGGCGAGGAATGCTGCAACCACATTTTGATCCGGGGGGCCATAACGTCCAAAGCCGGGATCGTGCCGCCGCAACAGGTCGTGGAAGATATGGGGCACAAGGGCATGAGCCCCGAACTGCCCGCTTGGGTGCAGGCTTGGGCTGCCGCCGATCAACAGCGCCCATGGCCGCCCGAAATGCCGCGCTAAATTCCACGGATAAGGTAAATCTTGCGCCACTGGCCGCTTTAGGGCTTTGATCTTGCCATCCGGGACAGGGGGGCATGATGATCACGGACCGCAAGCGCATCTGGGGATGGTGGTTCTTTGACTGGGCGAGCCAGCCCTACAACACACTGCTGATCACCTTCATTTTTGCCCCTTTCATGAAGGTGCTTTTGGGTGATGGCACCACCGCGCAAACGGTGTGGGGCTATGGCGTTGGGGCGGCTGGGCTGATCATCGCGCTGGCCTCGCCCTTCCTTGGTGCGATTGCCGACCGAACCGGGCGACGGCTCCCCTTCGTGTGGCTTTTTTCGCTCATGTATGTGCTGGGCGCGGCGGGGTTGTGGTTTGCCATTCCCGGTGATTTCAGCCTGATCTTGATTATGTTGTCCTTTGCGATTGGCATGATCGGGATGGAATTTGCCACCGCCTTCACCAATGCGATGCTGCCAGATCTCGCGGGGCGCGAAAATATCGGCAAGGTTTCGGGGTCGGGCTGGGCCTTTGGCTACGTTGGCGGGCTCTTGTGCCTGATCATTATGCTTACCTTGCTGCAAGCCAATCCAGAGACGGGCAAGACCCTGATCGGGCTTAAACCTATCCTTGGGCTGGATGTAGCCACGCGTGAAGATACCCGCGTTGTCGGCCCGCTGACCGCGCTTTGGTATGCGGTTTTCATGATCCCGTTTTTCCTATGGGTGCGCGAGCCGCGCCATGCGGGCGCGGTGCCGGTGGCGCAAGCCACCCGCGAAGCTTGGCCAGAGCTGCGCGAGACGCTTTCGCATCTGCCGAAAAAGCCGAGCCTCTTTGCGTATCTGGCGGCATCAATGTTTTATCGCGATGGGCTCAATGGCATCTACACCTTTGGCGGCATCTATGCGGCGGGGGTGCTCAATTGGTCGATCACGCAGATCGGCATTTTTGGCATTTTGACGCTGATCACCGGGTCTTTGTTCGCTTGGCTTGGCGGGCGTGCGGATGATCGCTTCGGCCCAAAATCGGTGATCGTCTTCAACCTTTTGATGCTCACGGCGGTGGTGATTGGTGTGGTGATGATCTCGCGCGACAGCGTCTTTGGTATTGCGGTGCCTGCTGAAAGCAGCTTGCCCGATATCGCCTTTTTCATCTTGGGTGGGTTGATTGGCGCAGGCGGAGGGGCTTTGCAATCGGCCTCCCGCACGATGATGGTGCGCCAGTCCGACCCAGAGAAGATGACCGAATGCTTCGGCCTTTATGCGCTGACCGGCAAGGCCACGGCGTTCATTGCGCCGATCTCAATTGGGGTGGTGACGGGAATGACTGGCAGCCAATCCGCCGGGATCACGCCGATCATCGTGCTTTTCGTTTTGGGGCTGATCCTGCTAGACTTCGTAAAAAGCGCGGGGGACGATACCCGCAACAGTTGAGAGGAGCCCAGATGAGACCCCTACGCCTGTTTGCCGCCCTGACCCTATTGGCGCTGACCATCACCCCGCTGCAAGCCGAGCCTTTGGCACGTACACTTTTTGGCTCTAAATCCATGCCCGCGCAGGGGGCTTCTGAGCCGATTGGCACTTATGCACGGGGCTGCGCGTCGGGGCTGCTGCAATTGCCCGAAACCGGGCCGACGTGGCAAGCGATGCGGTTGAGCCGTAATCGAAACTGGGGCCAGCCAGAGACGATTGCCTTCATTCAAGACCTGTCCGCCTATGCCGCCACTTTGCCCGGTTGGCAGGGGCTTTACGTCGGCGACATCAGCCAGCCGCGTGGTGGGCCAATGACCGGCGGGCATGCGAGCCACCAGATCGGGTTGGATGTTGATATCTGGATGTTGCCGCCCAAATCGCTGCGGTTGAGCCGCGGGCAGCGCGAAAATATCTCGTCCATCTCGATCCGCACCGAAGACCAAACCCGCGTGAACGGCAATTGGACCCCGGCGCATATGGCGCTTTTGAGGGCGGCGGCTTCGGACCCGCGGGTGGATCGCATCTTCGTTGCGGCGGCTGCCAAGATTGCGATGTGCAATCAAGCTACTCGGGCTGATAAAGCTTGGTTGCAGAAGATCCGGCCGTTTTACGGTCATAACGTTCATTTCCATGTTCGGCTCAAATGCCCTCCGGGTTCGCGTTTGTGCGAAACGCAAAAGCCCACCGTTCGGCAGCTTTCAAATGGCGGTGATGGCTGTGACGAAACACTGAATTGGTGGGTGACGGATATGCTCAACCCGCCTAAACCCACGGGCAAGCCCGCGAAACCGGCCAAGCCTCAGCCGGTGAAGAAAAGCGCGAAAACCTATGTGATGTCGGATTTGCCTGCCCAATGCCGCACCGTTCTTGCCGCGCCCTGATCGCGGCCTTCGCCCTTGCCTTGGGCGCTTGCGCGGCAACCGCGCAAGATAAAGCGAGCTTTCTGCAAAGCTATGAATGGACCCGACCTGAAAAGGCCTTTGGGGGCTTTTCGGCGCTCGAATTGGCAGAGGATGGGCGCGGCTTCATTGCCCTTTCCGACCGTGCCACGCTGTGGCGCGGGCAGCTTGCGCGCGATGCGTCAGGGCAAATCGTCGGTGTGCAGACCGCTGGCCCCGTCGTTTTGCATGACAGTCTTGGTCGGGCGTTGCGTGATCATACGGGCGACTCCGAAGGTTTGGCGGTTACCAAAGGTGGCGTGCTTTATATCTCGTTTGAGGGTTTGGCCCGGGTTAGCGTGTTCCCAACGGATGCTGGGCCTGCGGGGCTTTTACCCCGGCCTGAGGCGTTTCGGTTCTTCCCAAGGAACGGCGCGCTAGAGGCCCTAGCTGTCGCAGCGGATGGCACGCTTTATACCCTGCCGGAAGAGGTGCCGGGGAGCGTGGGCGTAACCCCGATCTGGCGGTATCGAAGCGGGCTTTGGAGCCAGCCCTTTGCCATTTCGCGTGATGGAGATTGGAAGCCGGTGGGCGCCGATTTCGGCCCCGATGGTCGTTTCTATCTGTTGGAGCGTGATTTTCGCGGCCTTTTTGGGTTTGCCTCGCGGGTGCGGGTGTTTGACATTACGGGCGACAAAATCTCCGCTGGTGAGGTTCTGTTGCAAAGCGCGGCGGGCCAGTTTGACAATCTCGAGGGGCTGGCGGTCTGGCGTGATGCCAAGGGGGCGATCCGGCTCACGATGATCTCGGATGACAATTTCTTGCCGATCCAGCGCACCGAAATTGTCGAATACAGCGTTAATCGCTGATGTTTTGCTTGACCGATGCCGGGCGCGGGCGTATCCGCGCCCCGTCCGCATGGTGCGGACCATGTCCCCGCTACCATGTAAAAACGGTGATCCAATATGCGCTACCTGCCCGGCATTCTTGCCATGGCCGCCATTGTGGTGGCCTCTAACATCCTCGTGCAGCATCTTTACGGCCAATGGCTGACGCTCGGGGCTTTCACCTATCCCTTCGCCTTTCTGGTCACCGACCTGACGAACCGTCTGCAAGGCGCGCGCGCCGCGCGGCTGGTTGTGGTCTCGGGCTTTGTCGTCGGTGTGATTTGTTCGCTGATTGGCTCGCAAATCATGGGCGAGTTCGGTCCGCTGGTGAGCTTCCGCGTCGCTTTGGCCTCTGGTCTGGCCTTCCTCACGGCGCAACTCACTGATGTGTCGATCTTTAACCGCCTGCGCGCGCGCGGCGGCTGGTGGAAAGCGCCGCTCGCCTCGACTTTGGTTGGCTCGAGCCTCGACACGGTGATCTTCTTCACCATCGCCTTCGCCGCGCAATTGACCTTCCTTGAGCCGGCCAATGATGTGGCTTGGGCTAATGAAATCCTGCCGCTTTTGGGGCTTGGACCCGCGCTGCCGCTCTGGGTGTCGCTCGCGCTGGCCGATTGGTGCGTAAAAATTGCGCTTGCGGTCGTCGCGCTGGTGCCTTTCCGGGCATTTATTTGGCGTGTCACGCCACGGTTAGCGTAATTTTACTTGTCATACACCAAATCTGTGCCACCCTTTCCTTATCGGCAACGCATTGAAAGGAGGTGGTCCAGTGTCTAGAGTGATATTGGAGAGAGGTGTCGGGACAGTTATGGGGGCCGAGGCCTGAGGGCAGACCCAAAGGTTTCATCCATAGCTGGGACGGAGGATCTGATCCAGACCCTAACCGGACCATCTCCGTAGATCTCGGGGGTCGCAGGGAAATCCCGCGACCCTTTCTCTTTGCGACTTATCGACCGAGGGGGCTTTTCAGGCCCCCTTTTTGCTGTCTGGGGCTGGATTCGGGCGCCGCGCCGTGGCACTCCGAGAGGGTCTTGGAGGGGCCGATGGCGGAAATCGAAATTGCAGACATGACGTTTGAGCAGGCGATGGCCGCGCTTGAACAGGTGGTCAATCAGCTAGAACGCGGCGAAGTGGCGCTGGATCAGTCGATCCGGCTCTCGGAACGTGGGGCATTGCTCAAGGAGCGCTGCGCGGAGCTGCTTAAGGAAGCCGAGGAGCGGGTCGAAAAGATCACCCTTGGCGAAGGCGGGGTGCCCAAAGGCACGCAACCGGTGGAAGGTCTGTAATGTTCGATCAACGTCTGAAGGAAGTGCAAGACGCGGTGGAAACCGCGATGCAAGCGACCATTGCCGCGTTTCCGCAAAGCGATCTGCGCGATGCCATGGCCTATGCTGCGCAAGGCGGCAAGCGGCTGCGTGCATTTTTGGTGCTGGAATCGGCCCGCATTCATGGGCTGAGCGATGACCAAGCCATGCCCGCCGCGCTCGCGATTGAGGCATTGCATGCCTATTCGCTCGTCCATGATGACATGCCCTGCATGGATGATGATGACCTGCGTCGCGGCCAGCCCACGGTGCACCGCAAATGGGATGAGGCGACCGCCGTTTTGGTCGGCGATGCGCTGCAAACGATGGCGTTTGAACTTTGTGCCGAACCGGTGCTGGGCGATGCGGAACATCGCATTGCGCTGGTGAAAGCTTTGGCCGAGGGTTCGGGCGCGGCAGGCATGGTCTACGGCCAAGCGCTCGACATTGCCGCGGAAACGGCTGCAGCGCCGCTTTCGCTCGACGACATTATCAAACTGCAAGCGGGCAAAACCGGGGCGTTGATTTCCTTTGCCGCGCAGGCGGGGGCTATTTTGGCGGGGGCCGACCGGGCGCCGCTTGCGGCCTATGCGAAAGCGCTCGGCCTTGCCTTTCAGATCGCGGACGACATCTTGGACGTGGAAGGCAGCGAGGAAGCGGCAGGAAAACGCCTTGGCAAAGATGCCGATGCGGGCAAGGCGACCTTCGTTTCCCACCTTGGCTTGGCGGGCGCAAAAGCGCGCGCGGCTGAATTGGTTGCCGAAGCCGTTGCGGCGCTGGAGCCCTACGGCCCCGCCGCTGAACCCCTGCGCGATGCCGCGCGTTTCGTGATCGCCCGTGATAAGTAAAGACCGATGAGCCAACCGCCAATCACCCCCGTTCTTGATAAGGTCCGCTTGCCGTCGGATCTCAAATCCCTTTCTGATCGTGATCTGCAACGCTTGGCCGATGAGCTGCGGGCCGAGACCATTTCCGCGGTCTCGGAGACCGGGGGGCACCTTGGGGCCGGGCTGGGCGTGGTGGAACTGACGGTTGCCCTGCATGCCGTCTTTGATTGCCCGCGCGACAAGATCATTTGGGATGTGGGTCACCAATGCTACCCGCATAAGATCCTGACCGGGCGGCGCGACCGTATTCGCACCCTGCGCACTAAGGGCGGGCTGTCGGGTTTCACCAAGCGGTCTGAGAGCCCCTATGACGCGTTTGGGGCAGGGCATAGCTCAACCTCCATCTCGGCGGCGACGGGCTTCACCATGGCGCGCGAACTGGGTTCGGAATGCGGCGATGCGATTGCCATCATTGGCGATGGCGCGCTGACGGGGGGGATGGCGTTCGAGGCGCTCAACCACGCGGGCCATCTGGGCAAGCGGATGTTTGTGGTGCTCAACGACAATGAAATGTCGATCGCACCGCCGGTGGGGGCGTTGTCGTCTTATCTGACCCGGCTTTATTCCGAAGCGCCGATGCAAGACCTGCGCGCCGTGGCCAAAGGGGCTGTCAGCCTGTTGCCCGAACCCTTCCAAGAGGGTGCACGCCGGGCCAAGGAAATGCTCAAAGGCATGGCCGTGGGCGGCACGCTTTTTGAAGAGCTGAACTTCTCATATGTCGGGCCGGTCGATGGGCACGACCTTGATACGCTCTTGCATCTGTTCCGCAGCCTCAAGACCCGCGCCACCGGGCCGGTGCTGATCCATGCGGTGACGAAAAAGGGCAAGGGCTATGCGCCCGCCGAAAACCGCCCCGACCGAGGCCATGCCACCGCGCGCTTTGACGTGCAAACCGGCGCGCAGCACAAATCGCCCTCCAATGCGCCGAACTACACCAAGGTCTTTGCCGAGAGCCTGATCGACGAGGCGTCGCGCGATGAAAAGATCGTCGCCGTGACGGCGGCCATGCCCGAAGGCACGGGGCTCAACCTCTTTGCCGAGCGGTTCCCGCGCCGCTGCTTTGATGTGGGCATCGCCGAACAGCATGGCGTGACCTTCTCGGCCGGTTTGGCCGCAGGCGGTATGAAGCCGTTTTGCGCGATCTATTCGACCTTCTTGCAGCGCGGCTATGACCAGATCGTGCATGATGTGGCGATCCAACGCCTGCCGGTGCGCTTTGCCATCGACCGGGCGGGGCTCGTGGGCGCGGATGGCGCGACCCATGCGGGCAGCTATGACATTGCCTTTATGGCGAACCTGCCGGGCATGGTGGTGATGGCCGCCGCTGATGAGGCTGAGCTTGTGCATATGGTCGCCACGGCGGCCGCGCATGACGAGGGGCCGATTGCCTTCCGTTATCCGCGCGGCGAGGGGATGGGCGTCGATATGCCCGCCCAAGGCGTGCCGCTTGAAATTGGCAAAGGCCGGATCGTGGCCGAAGGCGCGCGGGTGGCAATTTTGTCTTTTGGTACGCGTTTGGCCGAAGTGCTGAAAGCGCGCGAGGCTTTGGCCGCACGCGGGATGGCGCCGACCGTGGCTGACGCGCGCTTTGCCAAGCCGCTTGATACCGATCTGATCTTGCAATTGGTGGCCGAGCATGAGGCGCTGATTTGCATCGAAGAAGGCGCCGTGGGCGGCTTTGGCAGCCATGTCGCACAGTTCCTGAGCGAGCAAGGCGTCTTTGATCAGGGCTACAAGTTCCGCTCGATGGTGCTGCCCGATACGTTCATCGACCATGCGAATCCGGCGGATATGTATGCCTCGGCCAAGATGAACGCCGAGGATATCGAGGCAAAGGTGCTTGAGGTCTTGGGCGTCGCGGTTGCGAAACGCGCCTGATCTGCACACAAAGGGACGCGCCCGAACCTTGGGTGGGCGCGTCGCTCCGCCGGGCATGAGCGCTTTATCGGGTAAGTCCTCCATCGTTTTCGCGATGCGCGACATCCCAATGCGCCCTCCCGGGGGAAGGGTCGGGCGCGGCCCGGGCTGGTCGCCCGGGCGATTGCTCTGTTTGGCTGGCGCTTAACCCTGCACCGCGTCCAAAATGTAGCGCGCGGTCATCAGGTCCAGATGCGCCCCGCCGCCATTTTTGCACAGCGTGATTTCCTCGGCGCTTTGGCGGGCAAAGGTGCCAAAGCCTAGGTCGTAGTAATCCGCAACAATCTCCGTTTCAGCCAGCACGCCGCGCGCGATAGGGTCGCGGAATTCGCCGATGTGATGCACCGTTGTCGCGCGGGCATCGCAAAAAATCCGCGCGCGTTTTAGCGCCACATCATCTGCCTCGCGCATATCGGGGCGGAAGGCACCGATCAGGTCAACATGGGTGCCCGATTGTAGCCAGTCACCACGCAGCCACGGCTCTTTCGCCATTGTCGTGCCCGCCACAATCTCGGCCTGTCCCAGCGCGGTTTCCAAATCCATCTCGACCGCTGCGCCCATGCGGTCGGCCAAAGCCTCGGCACCGGCTGGTGAGCGGTTCCAGATCGTGAAAGACGCTTCCGGGAAGGCTGCACGATAGGCCGAAATCATTGAGGCTGCGACATTGCCCGCGCCGCAAATCAGGATGTTGCGCGCCTCGGGCCGGGCAAGGCGACGCGCGGCCAACAGGCTGTCGCCCGCCGTTTTCCATTTGGTGACCAGACCAAAATCCAGCACTGCATCCAACAGCCCGGTTTGATTGTTCATCAGCATCACGCCGCCGTTCACTGTGGCAAGGTCTGGCGCATTGCCGGGCACGATGGTCGCGGCTTTCACCAACATGCCCAGCCCGTCAATCACGGCAGAGCGGGTCAACAGCGTGTCTTTGCCACGATAAAGGAAGCTATCGGCCACCTCTGGGCGGGGCAGGGCGTGGCCCGCCGCCAAAGCATCGGTGAGCGCGATCCAGTCCAGTTTTGCTTCGGCCTCGGGGCCGATCATTGCGGGCGTCATGCGGCTTCCTCTGCGGTCAATAAGCCCTCGGCCACGAGCCGGTCGGCCCAGCCTTGGGGATGTTCAAAAAGATGGGTTTTCCAGCCGCGTGCGGCGGCGGCGTCAATATTTTCTGGCCTGTCATCCGCGAAAAGCAGATCCGGTCCCGCAAGACCTGTTTCTTGCTCCAAGAGCGCGTAAAAGCGCGGGTCGGGTTTGATCAGCCCATGATGGGCAGAGACAAACAGTCGATCAAAGTTGCGCAAATAGGGGTAGGCGTCGCAGGCGATTTCAAAGGTCTCGCGCCCAAAGTTTGAAAGCGCGAAAACCGGCACGCCCTTGGCCTTCAGCGCCGCCAAAAGCCGGGCTGAATGCGGGATGCCGGGGCTTGCCATCGTCAGCCATTCATCATGCCACAGCATGATCGCCTCGGCCCAATCTGGGCGGGCTTTGGCGAGCGCCTCCACCGTTTCGCGGAACGGTGCGCCAAGGTCGATTTGCTCGTTATGCTCATGGATGCCGCTATTGGCAAAAAAAGCCGCCGCGCGCTCGGCCCCGAGGTGGGCTTCATAAAACGGTTCCGGGTTCCATTCGATCAGCACTTTGCCGATGTCGAACACAACAGCTTTGGTCATTGGTGCACCCATGCGATGACGGCGGGAATGGTGAGAATGCTCACGGCAGTAGAAAAGAGGATCGCCGAAGACACGCGCTGCGGGGCAACGCTGAAATGTGCGGCCAGAATATAGACATTGCCCGCCACCGGGAGGGCGGCGGCGGCAATCATCACCCCCGCGGCAAAGGGTTCGACCGGGAAGATCAGCAGCGCCGCAATGGCGACGGCAAGGGGATGCAGGAACAGCTTCGCGGCGGAGAGCCAAAGCGCCGGCCCCACCTTTTCGGCACTGCGCCCGGCAAGCGAGGCGCCAATGGCAAACAGCGCGCCGGGCGTGGCGGCTGCGCCTAAAAGTTTGGTGAATTCATCCAGCGGGCCGGGCATCGGCAGATGCAAAAGCGCCCAAGCGAGCCCCGCCACCATCGAAACGATCATCGGGTTCTTCACCAGCCCCAGCGCCAGCGGCGCAAAGGCCACCCGGCCGTGGCGGGCATAGGTGATGATCAGCGTGATCAGGGTTGAAAAGACAATCATATCGGCGGCCAGCACCATCAGCACCGGGCCTGCGGCCTTGGGGCCAAGCAAAACCACCAGCATCGGCACGCCCAAAAAGCCGGTGTTGCCGGTCATCGTGGTGTGCGCCTCCATTGCCGCCTCGGCCAAGGGGCGGGTGCGGGCTTTGGCGACGATAAAGCCGATGATCCACACCAAGAAAGAGCCGGTCAGATAGGCGGCAAAAAAGGCGGGATCGAAAAGTTCCTCAAGCGGCAGCGTGGCGGTAAACCGAAACAGCATCGCCGAAAGCGCGAAGTAAAAGACGAACTTCGTCAGCCATGCCGTCGCCTCTGCCGGGAAAAAGCGCAGTTGCCCTGCGCCCCAGCCCAGCCCGATCAGGCCAAAGAACGGCAATGTCTTGAGGAAGATTTCCCACATGCGCCAGCGCTAGCATGCGCCAAGCGCCAGCACCATCCCCTAGCCTGCGCCGATCAGCGCGCCCGCCGCAAAGACCAAGGCGCCGCCAATCACCACCTGCGTGACGGCGCGCAAGATCGGCGTTTCCATATATTTGTTCTGGATCCACGCAATCGCCCAAAGCTCGACGAACACGATGATCATCGCGATGGTGGTCGCGGTCCAGAAATCGGGGATCAAATAGGGCAGGGCGTGGCCCAAACCGCCCACCGTCGTCATGATGCCAGAGGCAAGGCCGCGTTTGAGCGGGGAGCCGCGACCGGAGATCACGCCATCATCATGCGCGGCTTCGGTAAAGCCCATCGAGATGCCTGCACCTACCGCCGCGGCAAGACCGACCAACAGAGTGGTTTTGGTGTCTTGCGTGGCAAAGGCGGTGGCGAAGATCGGGGCAAGGGTGGAGACAGAGCCATCCATCAACCCCGCCAGCCCCGGCTGCACCCATGTCAGCACAAATTGCCGATGCGCGGCTTGGTCTTCCTCGGACTTGGTGTCGTCATCGAGGTTTTCTTCCATCAGCGCTGCGGCATGTTTTTCGTGGCCGAGTTCCGCAGCGGCAAGATCGCCGAGAAGCTTGCGCGTATCGGCATCGGTGGTTTGCTGGGCGGCGCGGGTGTAGAAAGCGCCTGCCGTGCGCTCCATATCCTCAGCCTCGGCACGGATCGCTTCAAGCGACAGGTTCGCGGCCAGCCAGACGGGTTTGCGATTGTAAAAGCCCGCCACGTGTTCGCGGCGAATGAGGGGAATCACCTGACCAAAGCGCGCGGCATGACGGTCGATCAGCATCCTGCGGTGGCCGTCTTCCTCCTCCGCCATGCCCTCAAACACCGCTGCCGTGCCCGGATAGTCTTCGCGCAGGCGCTCCGCAAAGCTGCGATAGATCCGCGCGTCATCTTCTTCTGAAGAAATCGCAAGCGCGAGAATCTCTTGTTCGGACAGGTCTTTGAAGCGGCGGCGAGAGGCAATTCCGGGGAGCATGGCGTCATCCTGGTTAGAATTGTTCTAAAGTAGCGGCATTCCCGGAGCATACAACCGAATAATGTGAACTATCTAGTTCATTTTCATCTTGAAAAAGTGAACCGATGAGTTCATATAGATCATGTGAACCAAGTGGTTCAGAAAAGGAGATCCACGATGAAACGCCTCATTATCGGCCTTGTGGTTGCCACGATGACCGCTTCTGCCGCTGTTGCGGGGGGGTGGAGCTTTGATATGCCGCGGCTCGACTTCCCGGGTTCCGGCTCGCAAGTCACCCAAGGGTGCAACCATCTGACGCAGAAGTGCACGCACTAACCTGCCTATTTGCGCGGCGCCGTGCCCCTGTGGCAACGGCGCCAATGCGCGAAACATTGACCCTGCTGCGCCTGCGGCCTACCCATTGGGTCTGAAAACCGGATGGGGGACAGTATGACCGAGCCGCGCGACGCGTTGATTGTCATCGACATTCAGAATGACTTCTGCCCCGGTGGCGCTTTGGCTGTTGCGGGGGGCGATGAAATTCTGCCGCAGGTCAATGCGATGATGGGCCAATTCCCGGTGCGGGTGCTGACGCAAGATTGGCACCCGGAAAACCATTCCTCTTTTGCCGCCAATCACCAAGGCGCGGAGCCGTTTTCTGAAATTGATATGCCCTACGGCAAGCAGACGCTGTGGCCGGTGCATTGTGTGCAGGGCTCGGAAGGGGCTGACTTTCATACGGCGCTGGATGTGGAGCGGGCCGATCTGATCTTGCGCAAAGGCTTTCGCGCGCCGATCGACAGCTATTCTGCCTTCTTTGAAAACGACCATGAAACGCAAACCGGGCTTGCGGGCTATTTGCGCGACCGAGGCGTGACGCGGCTGACCTTTGTAGGCTTGGCGCTCGATTATTGCGTGGCGTGGTCGGCGATGGATGCGGCGAAGCTTGGCTTTGAGGTGCGCGTTTTGGAAAGCGCCTGTCGCGCGATTGATTTGAACGGTTCGCTGGATGCGGCGCGTGCAGCGATGCTGGCCGCTGGCGTGACCTTGGAAGCCTAAGACATGGTCGATATCGCCACCCGCGTTTACAATCACCGCTGGCAGATTGACCCGATTGTGCGGTCTTTGCTGGATACCGACTTTTACAAGCTGCTGATGTGCCAGTCGGTCTATCGCAATAACCGCGATACGCAGGTAACGTTTTCGCTGATCAACCGCACCAAATCGATCCGGCTGGCGGATTTGATTGATGAGGGCGAGTTGCGCGAGCAGTTGGACTATGCGCGCGGGCTGCGGCTTAGCCGGGGCGAAAGCACTTGGCTGCGCGGCAATACCTTTTACGGCAAGCGGCAGATGTTCCGCTCTGACTTCATGGAATGGTTCGAGACCTTCCAATTACCGCCCTATCATCTGGAAAAGCGCGACGGCCAATACGAACTCACCTTTGAGGGCAATTGGCCCGAGGTGATGATGTGGGAAATTCCGGCGCTGGCGATCTTGATGGAGCTGCGTTCGCGCGCGGTGCTGCGCGAGATGAAGCGGTTTGAACTGCAAGTGCTTTATGCGCGCGGCATGACTCGCGTGTGGGAAAAGATCGAGCGGCTCAAGCGCATCGACGGGCTCAAGATCGCCGATTTCGGCACCCGTCGGCGGCATGGGTTTTTGTGGCAAGATTGGTGCGTGCAGGCGATGGTCGAGGGCTTGGGCGAAGCCTCTCAAGGCGGGGCGTTCACCGGCACCTCGAATTGTCTGATTGCGATGCGGCGCGACCTAGAGGCCGTGGGCACCAACGCCCATGAATTGCCGATGGTAATGGCGGCTCTGGCCGATAGCGATGCCGAGTTGCGCGATGCGCCCTATAAGGTGCTTGAAAACTGGCATGAAGAGCATGATGGCAATCTGCGCATCATCTTGCCCGACACCTATGGCACCAAGGGGTTCTTGGAGCGCGCCCCCGATTGGCTGGCGGCGTGGACCGGCATTCGCATCGATTCTGGCAACCCGTTTGAAAGCGCGGAAACGGCGATCAACTGGTGGAAGGCGCGTGGAGAAGACCCCACGCAAAAGCTGGTGATTTTTTCTGACGGACTTGATGTGGCGCAGATCGAAGAATTGCACGCACGGTTCAAAGGCCGGGTGAAGGTCAGCTTCGGCTGGGGCACGCTGTTGACGAATGATTTCCGCGACCTTGTGCCCGGCGATGCTTTGGGGCCGTTTAGCCTTGTGTGCAAAGCGGTGGCGGCGAATGGCCGGCCCACGGTCAAACTGTCCGACAACCCAGAAAAAGCCACTGGCCCGGCGGGCGAGATTTCGCGCTACCGCCGGGTGTTTGAGGTGGGCGCGCAAGAGCGCATGGACGTGCTGGTTTAACCGGCCAGCGCGTTTAGCATCAGGAACAACAGCCCCGACAATAGCGCCGAGGCGGGCACGGTAATCACCCAAGCCGCGGCGACGGTGGTCATATGTGCACGGCGCACCAGCAAACGGCGCGAGCGTTCCTCGGGCGGGACCGGTTTGCCCTTTTGCAGGCCAAGCATCCGCGAGCGGCGTTCGGAGTGCCATTCCCGGTAGAAGCCCACACCAAAGACGCCACCAACGGCGATATGGGTGGATGATACCGGCAGGCCCAGCCAAGAGGCGACAATCACCGTGATGGCGGCAGAAAGCGCCACACAAAAAGCGCGCATGGCGTTCAGCTTGGTGATCTCGGACCCCACAAGCTGGATCAGGCGCGGCCCAAACAGCATCAGCCCGACCGAGATCCCAAGCGCCCCCACAACCATCACCCAAAGCGGCACGGTGACGTTGTCGGCCAATTCGCCCGCTTCAACCGCATGCACAATTGCGGCCAGCGGCCCCACGGCATTGGCGACATCATTCGCACCATGCGCAAAGGAGAGAAGCGCCGCCGAAACCACAAGCGGCAGCGTGAAGAGCTTCTTGAGCGACTTTTTGCGGTTTTCCATATCGCGCGATTGGCGGCGCACCAGCGGCACCGCAAGCGCCCATGCCGCAAGGCCGAGCACAAGGCCGATCATCACCGCGCTAAACGGCTCGACATGGATGATGCGTTTCAGCCCCTTGATCGCCAGATAGGTCGCAAAAGCGCCCGTCATGATCCCAATAAGGCCCGGCACCCAGCGGCGCGCGGCGGCGATTTTGTCTTCAACATAAATCACCTTGGCCTTGATCAGCGCCAAGAAGGCGGCTGCAATCAGCCCTCCCATCACCGGTGAAATGACCCAGCTTGCCGCGATCTTGCCGATGGCCCCCCAATTCACGGCGGCAAAGCCCGCTGCGGCAATTCCGGCGCCGACAACGCCGCCAACGATGGAGTGGGTGGTGGAAACCGGTGCCCCCATCCATGTTGCGAGGTGCAACCAAAGCGCCGATGCCAAAAGCGCCGACATCATCGCCCAAACGAAATGCGCGGCATCGGGCACCGCATCGGGGGCCAAAATCCCGGTCGAGACGGTTTTGACCACATCGCCGCCCGCCAAAAGCGCGCCCGAGGTTTCAAAGATCGCGGCGATCAGCAACGCGCCGCCAAGCGTCAGCGCATTGGCCCCCACCGCCGGACCCATGTTGTTGGCCACATCGTTCGCGCCGATGTTAAGCGCCATATAGGCGCCAATCGCTGCCGCCCCGATCACGATCCACGCGCCCGGCTGTGCGCCCATCAAAACGCCCGCCGCCAGTGCCGCCAGCACGATGAAGGCGATCGACAGCCCCGGCGCCACAAGCGGCTTGGCAACAAACTGCGCGGCTTCCTCGATCCGACCGATCCGCTTGAGATCTTTGTCGAGGGTTTTCCACTGATTGATGGGAGGTGTGGTCACGGTTGCGGTCCCCGAACGACCCATCTGGCCGCGCGTTACCGGGCCGTCAGGATTCTGTTACATTCGGGCCGGGGGCCTAAACTGTTTGCGCCTTTAATTCAACGCCGCATTCACGAGAGCGTGCGCAAAAGCAGCTTCAAATCTTTTTCCTGAACCCGTTTGGCCGCCGCTTTTGGGGTAACCCATTTGCGTTTGCGCCGCCCGGCTTCGGGATATTTGTCTTCAAGCTCTTCAACATCAACAATAAAGCAAAGCACTTGGCAGCGCTGATCGAGGCCGGTCTTGCGCACCTTGGTGTAGACATAATTGCCGACGGGTTCGTGCTTGACGGTGCCCTTCACGCCCGCTTCTTCCCAAGCTTCACGCAGCGCCGCCTCGGCCAAGGTCTTGCCGCGCATCGGCCAGCCCTTCGGGACGATCCAGCGCCCGGTATCCAGCGAGGATACCAACAGCACCTCAACATCTTTCGTAGTCTCGGCATCGGGCCTGCGCAGGCAGAGCGCCGCGACTTGCAAAGCGTCTGGCTTCTTGCCCATGAGGGTGCCGAGAAAGTGCGGCATCTCCATCATGCGACTCCTTCCCAAGGAGCCGCATCCTTGAGCAGCAGCCGGGCAAGTTCAACCGCGCGGCGAGCATAGCTGCGTTGCCGCTTTGGGTCTTGGGCGGCGCGGGTGACCACCCAGCCCGCAGAGCTAAATGCCCTAAGGGAAAGGAAAAGTGGCAGGAGTTCGAGCTGGTCATCGGGTAATGCGCGGTGTTTGCGGTATCCCGCGACAAGTCGTCGCGCATGCTCCCCAAGAAGCGGATCCCCCCAGCTTTGGATCAAAACCGTCGCCAAGTCATAAAGCCGCCAGCCCGGCCCGCAGTCGTCAAAATCAATGAGCCTAAGCTTGCCTGCCTCGACCATCACATTCGAGCGCAGCACGTCAGCATGGATCGGGCCATAATCGGTGGCGCGGGGCAGCATCAGCGCTGCCTTCTCGCGGGCCTGTTGAAGAAGGGTAGATTCCTCCGCGCTTAGCGTTGGGTTCTCCCAAAACGGCCCGAGCCGGGGTGCAGGGCCCAAAAGCGCGTCTTGATCCCAGGCTGCACGGGGGAAGGGCGAGGGGCAAGCGCCCGCATCGGCTGCATTGTGTAGATGCGCCAAAAGTGCGCCCAAATCCTCGGCCCGTTCCAAAACGGCGGAGCCTTCAAGTTTTTCATCTGCCGCACCGAGCGGTTTGCCCGAAATCCAGCGCAGGCAAGAGGCCGTCATCCCCTGCACTTGCGCGACCCATGCTCCGCTGGCGGCGGGCAGCGGCTCCACCACAGCCACGCCTGCATCTGCAAGCTTTGCGCACCACGCCAGTTCACAGGCAATTGCCGCCGGGTCTTGGTAGCCGGGGCGGTGTAGCCGCAAAGCGAGTTTCGCGCCCGAACCATGCACGGTGGCAAAGACGATATTTTCAGACCGCCAAACCATTTGCAGCGGCGCGCCTTGGCACAGCCAAGCGCGCTGCGCAGCCCCGGCCAGTTCATAGGCTTTGGCGTCATCCATCATGCGGGCATCTCTTGCAGTATATCTTTGAGGGTTGTTGCCAGCATCTGCGCATTTTCACGCGAAAACGGCAGCGGCGGGCGCATTTTCAAAATGTGCTGGGCGCGTCCAACGCGGCCCAAAAGGATGCCTCTATCCTTCGCGGCTTCCACGACGCGGCCACAAAAGGCGCCATCGGGCAGGCCATCGCGTGCAAATTCAATCGCGAAGAATAGGCCCAAGCCGCGCACATCGGCAATCAACGGGTGACGCAACTCTAGCAAAAGCCCCAGCGCATAGGCGCCAACGGCTTCGGCGTTTTCCACCAGACCTTCGTCTTCGATCACATCCAAAACCGCATTGGCGGCGGCACAAGAAACGGGGTTGCCCGCGAAGGTGTTGAAATAGCCAAAAGCATTGCGGAAGGCCGCCATCACATCGGGCCGGGCCACGACGGCTGCCACCGGGTGCCCATTGCCCATCGGCTTGCCCAAGGTCACAAGATCGGGCGCAAAGCCCAAAAGCTCATGCCCCCACCAATGGCTGCCCAAGCGGCCAAAACCGGGCTGCACCTCATCACACAAAATCAGCCCGCCTGCGCGTTTCACAACGTTGACCGTAGCATCCAGAAACCCCGGTGCGAGCCCCGGCATCCCTTCATTGGCAAAGATCGGGCAGAGCATCAGACCGGCAAAGCCGTGGCCTGCTTGCTCTAGCTCTTCAATCGCCTGGGCCACATTCGCGGCAAAAGCCTTTGCCTGCGCCTTTGGGCTGCCGCCCAAGGGCGCGAGGCTATCGGGCGCGGGCACGCGGCGGATATGAGGCGGGTAGCCGCCAATCGGCGGGCGGCGGGTGGACAGATGTGCCACCGCCGTCGTGTTGCCGTGATAGGTGTTGTCGGTGGCGATCAAACCCGTCTTTCCTGTCACCGCCTGCGCCATGCGCAAAGCCACGTCATTCGCCTCAGACCCCGTGCAGGTCATCAGCATTTGGCTTAGCCCGTGGTCAAACTTGGCCACCAGCCGCTCGCCGTAATCAAGAATGCCTTCATGCAGATAGCGGCTGTGCGTGTTCAGTTGCGCGGCTTGGTGCGCGATCGCCTCAACCACGCGCGGATGACAATGCCCCAAATGTGCAACATTGTTATAACAATCGAGGTAGCGCCGTCCCTTGGCATCATAAAGCCAAACACCTTCGCCGCGCACAATATGCACGGGGTCATCATAGAAGGTGGGCACATTCGGGCCCAAAAGCGCTTCACGCCGCGCGATTAGATCAGTCATCTTCGCCCACTTTCCCGCGCAGGGATTTAACCTCGCCGCGGATGGATTTTGCCGCCAAGCGGCGGCGCTGGCTGCCCTTGGTGGGCTTGGTGGCAATGCGGCGCTTTGGGGCCACCAGCGCGGCCCGGATCATCTCGGCCAGCCGCTCGCGGGCCAGTTCGCGGTTGCGCGTTTGCGAGCGGGTCTCTTCTGCCCGGATCACAATCGCCCCATCCAAGGTCCATTTCCGCCCGGCAATCCGCTTGAGGCGCGCTTTGACCGCAGGCGTTAGATGCGGGCTGCGCTCTGCCTCAAAGCGCAGTTCCACCGCTGTCGACACCTTGTTGACGTTTTGCCCGCCGGGCCCTTGGGCGCGGGTGAAGCTTTCTGAAAGCTCCCAATCGGCAAGTGCCAAATTATCGTTGATCCAAAGCATGCGCAGACCCTAGCGGGCGCGGCAGAAAACGAAAGCGCTTTCGGCAGGAAATTTGCTGTGATCTCAGAGCATCGCGCCAAGTCGGGTGCCTTGGTCGATGGCGCGCTTGGCATCCAACTCGCCCGCGATATCGGCCCCGCCAATCACATGCGCCGCGATCCCTTGCGCCTTGAGGCTATCGGCCAAGCTGCGCTGGCTTTCTTGGCCCGCGCAAAGCACCACCGTTTCGGCTGCGATCAAGGTAGGGTTTTCACGCGCTTCCCCAAAGGTGATGTGCAGACCTTCGGGTGTGATACGCTCGTAATTCACCCCGCCCAACATCTTCACCCCTTTCGCGTTCAGCGCGGCGCGGTGAATCCAGCCCGTGGTTTTGCCCAAGCGGCGACCGGGCTTTTCGGGCTTGCGCTGCAAAAGCGTCACCTGCCGCGTGGGCGGACTTGGCGCGGGTTTAGCAAGGCCGCCGGGGGTTTGCGCCGGATCGCCCACGCCCCATTCGCGCGCCCAGTCTTCGGGGTGGAGGGTTGGACTTTCGCTCACGGTCAGGAATTCGGCAACGTCAAAGCCAATACCGCCCGCACCCACCACTGCAACGCGCGGCCCAGCTTCGGCGCGCCCGCTCAATAGATCAGCGTAGCTCACGGCTAATGCTTCGCCTTCAATGCCGGGGCTGCGGGGGGCAACGCCCGTGGCAATCACCACCTCGTCAAACTCGCCCAAATTGCGCACTGTCGCCTCGGTGCTGAGCCGCAGGCTCACGCCCGTTTTTTTCAGCATGGTGGCGAACCAGTCGGTGAGGCCGTGAAACTCCTCTTTCCCCGGAATGGTGCGGGCAAGGCAAAGCTGCCCGCCAATCTCGGCACCTTTTTCAAAAAGCTTCACCGCATGGCCCCGCTCGGCCAAGGTGATCGCGCAGGCCATGCCCGCTGGCCCCGCGCCCACCACGGCGATGCGTTTGGGGTTTTCCGCCGGTGCCAGAACCAGTTCGGTTTCATGCGCGGCGCGCGGGTTCACAAGACAGGTGGAGATTTTGCCCGAGAAAGTATGATCAAGGCAGGCTTGGTTGCAACCAATACAGGGGGCGATTTCCGCCGCGCGGCCGGTAGCGGCCTTGGCCACAAAATCGGGGTCCGCCAAGAAGGGCCGCGCAAGGCTGACCATATCCGCCTTTCCCTCGGCCAAGATGCCCTCGGCCACCTCCGGCGTGTTGATCCGGTTGGAGGTGATGACGGGGATCCCCACCTCGGGCCGCAAACGCCCCGTCAGCCATGCAAAGGCCGCGCGCGGGACAGAGGTGGCAATCGTCGGCACGCGCGCCTCATGCCAGCCGATCCCGGTGTTGAGCATCGTGGCGCCCGCCCCCTCAATCGCTTTGGCCAGCGTCACCACCTCGT
The DNA here is from genome assembly GCF_900156655.1 of Rhodobacter aestuarii. Classification (GTDB taxonomy): domain Bacteria; phylum Pseudomonadota; class Alphaproteobacteria; order Rhodobacterales; family Rhodobacteraceae; genus Rhodobacter; species Rhodobacter aestuarii. The sequence goes on from NZ_FTOG01000004.1 coordinate 225,616, forward strand.
CCCAAGTTGAGCCGTCGGGAATGAGATCAATCAGAGAGATACGAAAGATCACGATGAAATCTTGGCCCACCGCCGCGCGGACGCGTTTCATCACCTTAACGGGCAGGCGCATCCGGTTTTCATACGGTCCACCCCAGTCATCGGTGCGGCGGTTCACATGGCGCACAAGGAATTGATTGAGGAAATACCCCTCTGACCCCATCACCTCGACCCCGTCATAGCCCGCCTCGCGGGCGCGCGCCGCGGCGGTGGCGATGTCAGTGATTTGCTTTTCAATCCCCGCTGCATCCAGCTCTTTTGGCGGAAAGGGCGAGATGGGGGATTTGACCGCGCTGGCCGAGACGCATTCTGGCCCATAGGCATAGCGCCCGGCATGCAAGATTTGCATCGCGATCCGCCCGCCCGCGTCATGCACCCGGTCTGTGACCATCCGGTGATTGGCCATGTCTTCAGGCGTGAACAGCCCCGCCGCGCCGGGAAAGACCCCGCCTTCGCGATTGGGGGCCATGCCGCCCGTCACCATCAGCCCAACACCGCCGCGCGCGCGGGTGGCATAAAATTCGGCCACCCGGTTCCAATCTCCGGTTTCTTCAAGATTGGTATGCATCGATCCCATCAGCACACGGTTGGGCAACACCACATGCCCCAAATCAAGCGGGCTTAGCAGATGCGGATACTGGCTCATGATGTCCTCCCTTTGGGTCAGATTAGCCAGATGGCCTGCGCTGTCACGCCCAACGCCGCGTCATGGCGGGTAAGTTGCGGAAATGAGAGGCGGATCGGGCAAAACTAACCTTAGGTTTACCAAGGCAACAATCGTTTCCATGCCTTAACCGAACCCCGCAATTTCCCCGGTATTGTCCTTGGTGTGTCCCATTTGCGCCCGATTTGAGGGTGAAAGCTTTTGAGAACAGGAAACATTGCCGATGGATAACCGATGGACCGCCTGACCGAAATGGAAGCCTTTGCCACTGTTGTGGATCAGGGTGGCTTTACTGATGCTGCGAAGAAAATGGGTATCTCGAAATCTGCGGTGTCAAAGCATGTTTCCGCGCTGGAGGCGCGGCTTGGCGCGCGGCTTTTGAACCGTACCACGCGGCGCGTGTCGCCCACCGAGATTGGCCTCGCCTATTATGACCGCGCCCGACGTGTGCTCAACGACGCGGGGGAGGCCGATGCGCTTGTGACCTCCATGCAGGTCGCGCCCTCGGGGCTGTTACGGATTTCGGTGGCAACTGATTTTGGGGTCAACTTGCTCTCGCCCGTGCTTGGGGATTTCTTACAAGAATATCCCGAGATCACTGTGAATATGGTGCTCAATAACCGCTATGTGGAGCTGATTTCCGAAGGCTTTGATATGGCGATCCGGGTTGGCGAGTTGGAAGACAGCACGCTTCGCGCTCGAAAGCTGACGGAAACCGCCAAGCGGATGATCGCGGCCCCCGGCTATTTTGAGAAATACGGTCGCCCGACAAAGATCGACGATCTGAACGAACACAAGCTTTTGCATTATTCGAACCAGTCGAATGGCAATGTTTGGAAGATCACCGCGCCTTCGGGCGAGCGGCGGCAGGTGCGTTCTGCCGGTTGGCTGACGGTGAACGATGGGCAATCGCTGCTGCATGCCGCGATCGCGGGGCTGGGCATCGCCTATCTGCCCTCGTTCCTTTACGCCGAGGCGATGCAGCAAGGTTTGGTGGAAGAGGCCATGCCCGATCTGCCAATGGAAACGCTTGGCATCTATGCGGTTTACCCGCCGGGCCGGTTCACGCAGCCCAAAGTGCGCGCTTTCATTGATTTTCTGGCACAGACCTTCAACGACAAAGGTCCTGACAACTGGTGAGTTTTCGCGGCGCCTCTCCGCCCGGCGCTGTTACTTGGGGGTCGAGGCCAATACGGCTTCGACCCTTCTGTTTTGCTCGCGCCCCTCTGGGGTCAGGTTCGACGCACGCGGGGCAAGCCAGCCCGCGCCTTCGGCGCTCAGTTGTGCGGGGCTAACCCCATGCACCGAAATCAGCCGTTGCCGCACAGCTTCGGCGCGACGTTTTGAAAGCGCGATATTGCCCGCAAGCGAGCCGGAATTGTCCGTGTGCCCAACCAGCGCGACGCGCGCATCGGGGTGAATCGCCAGATAATCGGCCAGCGAAGCGAGCGTTTCGTAGTTTTTATTGCCGAGCGCAGCCGCCCCGCTTTCAAAGACCAGATCATCCAGCGGGACCGCGCCTTCGGCCTCAAGCAAGGTGCCAAGATCGCTGGTCTGTTCCGCTTGTGGCTGCGGGGAGGGTTGTGGTGCGGCCAAGGGCGTTGCCGGCACCGGTGCGGCCACTTCCTGCAAGGTGAAATTGGTCAGATGCACGAACCCGGACTCCGAGGAGCGGGAGACCGTTAGTGCCAACCAATCATCGCCCCGGCGCGCGGCCAAATAGCGAAAATCGCCCAAATCGACATGCATTTCGGGTTCGGGCAACAGATCGAGCGCGTAGCGGAAATCAAAGCCGCCGCAGGCATCCGTCTCGCATTCATAGACCACGGCATAGCCTGCCGCTTCGATCTGTGCGCGCAGGGGCGCAAAGATCTGAAGCGAGGTTTCTTGATTGCCGCGCAACCGCCAAGCCCGATCGGTGCGGCTGCCCTCAAGATGCTGGCTTGCAAGCGTAGCTTCCTGCCAAGGCCCGATGCGCATTTCATAAGAGGTTCCGGCGGCGGCGCGCTCAGCGGAAACCATCGCGCCTTGTGGCAAGGTGAGTTGCAATGGCGCGGCCACCGCAGGCGCTGCAAGGCAAATCAGGGGCAGGGCGAGCCAGCGTTTCATGCGGTGACCTCGCGGCGGTAATGGTAGGAACAGGTTTCAGCCATGCCCAAGGCACGGTAGAGCGCATTGGCGGGCGCATTGGCGCGGGTCACGACAAGCGCGAGCGTTTCGGCCCCTTGTTCGGCGGCCCAACGGGTGGCCTCGGCCATCATGGCGCGGGCAAGGCCGTGGCGGCGGAAGCTCGGCAGAACCGAAAGCGCGTGCACCATTGCGACGCCTTCATGGATCGCAACGAACCCTGCCCCAGCGGCGCGGTCTTGCTTGCGGCCCAGCACAACCGCTTTAGGGCCGGTTGCCCGCGCCATTACCGCTTGGCGTTCTGGGCCGATGCTGGTTTCGTCCCATACCTCGCGCGCAATTGCCAAGGGGGGCCAATGGGCAAAGGCGGTGACGGGTGGCACGTCTTGCGGCAATTGCGCGATGGGGACGGTATAGATCACCACCGGGTCAAAAAGCTCATAGCACCGTGCCTCTAGGGCCGCATCCAGCGCAGTATCTTCAGGGCGCAGCATGAATTTGGGTTGCTGGCCAAGGGCGCGGTGCGCAGCCTCCGCCGCCGCGATATCGGCTTGATCAAACGCTCCCTCTAGGCTCGCGCAGCTGACCCGCGATCCGCCACCCAACCCTTCGCGGATCACGAACCCCCCAACCCGGCGGGTGGAGGCCGCGGGCCAAGTGGCATCTATGACCGCGAAAAAATCGGTCATTGCCCCTCCGGGAACATGGCTTGCAGCGCGGTATAGGCCGCTGCGAGCGCGGCTTCATCAGTGGCGCGGGCCACAAGATTGGTGCCGTAACGGCCATCGGTCACGAAAGGGTAGGAGCCGAAAGAGACCTCTGGGTGATCTGCCGCCAGTTGCCGTAACTCATCTGCAATGGCGGCTTCGGCCACCATCAATTGCCAGTTGCGGCTGATCAGCGGCTTGCCACCCGCGAGGCGCGGCACCAGCCCCGCCACCATCGCTTGGAAGATATTAGGCACCCCCGCCATCACATGGCAGTTTTCCACGCTAAAGCCTGGTGCGCCGGAAACGGGGTTGTCGATCAACGCCGCGCCATCGGGAATGCGCGCCATGCGCAAACGCGCCTCGGTAAATTCCACCCCGCGCGCGGCATAATGCGCGGCCAAAATCGCGCGCGCATCTTCGCGCACGCCGATGTGCCTGCCAAAAGCCTCCGCCACTGCATCGGCGGTGATGTCATCATGCGTTGGCCCAATCCCCCCTGAAGTGAACAGATGATCATGCGCGCCCGCCAATTCGCGCACGGCGGCGATGATCGTGGGCGCATCGTCCGAAATCACCCGGATCTGGCGCAGGTCGATGCCGTGTTGCACCAGCACCCCCGCGAGGTGATGGGCGTTCCCTTCTCGGGTGCGCCCGGTCAGGATTTCATCGCCGATGATCAAAATAGCTGCGGTCGGGTTGGGCATGTGATCTCTCCTCGCGCATCGGTATAAGCGGCTGCGACGTTGCGGAAAAGCCCGGCTCTGGCCAAGCGGCGCGATTGTGACTATCTAGGGCCCACGAAGCAGGAGATGTGCAGTGACTGACGCCCAAGGACGCGTGACCAAAGACGGTATCCGGATTTACGATGTGGCGGAATATGAGGGGATGCAGGCGGCGGGCCATGTGGCGGCGCGCATCCTTGATGAAGTGGCGCCCTTGGTGGTGCCCGGCGCGACCACGGCCGTTCTGGATGATTTCGTGCGCAACCGGGTGGAAGAACTGGGCGCGACCTCGGCGACAATCGGCTATCGCGGCTATAAGCACGCGTCCTGCATTTCGGTGAACCATGTGGTGTGCCACGGCATTCCCGGCCCGAAAATCCTGAAAGACGGCGACATTCTCAACATTGACGTGACGGTGATTTTGGATGGCTGGTTTGGCGACACTTCGCGGATGTATGTGGCGGGCAACCTGTCGCGCAAAGCGGAACGCCTGATCCAAGTCACCCATGACGCGCTGATGATCGGCATTGAGCAAGTGAAGCCCGGCAATACCTTTGGCGATATTGGCTTTGCGATTCAGCGCTATGTCGAAGCGCAGCGGATGAGCGTGGTGCGTGATTTCTGTGGCCACGGCGTGGGCCGCGTGTTCCACGCCCCGCCGAACGTGCTGCACTATGGCCGCAAAGGTGCGGGCGCGGTGCTTGAAGAGGGCATGATCTTCACCATCGAGCCGATGGTGAATCTTGGTCGCCCCGAAACCAAAGTGCTATCGGATGATTGGACGGCGGTGACCCGCGATAAATCGCTGTCGGCCCAGTTTGAGCATTCGGTGGGCGTGACCGCCGACGGCGTGGAGATTTTCACCCTGTCTCCGGCGGATCGGTTCCACCCGACCTGGGGCTAAGATTGCGGGCTAAATTCGCCCCAAAGCGTTGAAAGTTAAACGGGCCGGGGCGATTGCTCCGGCTCAGTCGTATTTGCGCTGATCGTCGATCACCTTGCCATCATTGGGCAGGCTGCCCGGCGCGACAAGCTCGATCTTGCCCTTCAGCTTCAGCGCCTCAACCACGCCTGCTGCGTAACGCTCCGGCTCGCAGGTTTCGGTCTCAACCTGCACCGTCATCGCATCCATCTCGCCTTCGCGCGTGGCAATGACGCGGGCGCGTTTGACTTCTGGGTGGGCGGCGACAAAGGCGGCCACTTGTTCGGGGCGCACGAACATGCCCTTGATCTTGGTGGTTTGATCGGCGCGGCCCATCCAGCCTTTGATCCGCATATTGGTACGCCCGCAGGGCGAGACGCCAGGCAAAACCGCGCTCAAATCGCCGGTGGCAAAACGAATGAGCGGATAGCCTGGGTTGAGCGAGGTCACGACCACTTCGCCCACCTCTCCGGGTGCGACCGGGTCGCCTGTGCCGGGACGAACGATTTCAACAATCACGCCCTCATCGACAATCATCCCCTCCATCGCCGGGCTTTCATAGGCGATATTGCCCAGATCGGCGGTGGCATAGCATTGCAGGCAGGAAATGCCGCGCTCGGCATATTCTGCGCGCAGGCTGGGAAAGAGCGCGCCCCCCCCGACCGCCGCGCGGGTGATGGCCAACTGCTCGCCCATCTCGGCGGCTTTATCCAAGATCACCTTCAGATAGTCGGGCGTGCCCGCATAAACCGTGGTGCCCACATCAACCGCCGCGCGCACCTGTAACTCGGTCTGCCCGGTGCCTGCGGGCAACACCGCCGCACCCACGGCCCGCGCGCCGGATTCAAAGATCATCCCTGCGGGGGTGAGGTGATAGCCAAAGCAGTTTTGCACGATGTCGCCCTTGCCCACGCCCGCAGCATGCAAGAACCGCCCCATGCGCCACCAATCGGCGCTGGTGTCGCCGGGTTCGTAAATCGGACCGGGGCTCTGGAAGATATGCGCAAAGGCATGGGCGGGCTTGGTTGTCATGCCGCCAAAGGGTGCTGCCGATTTTTGCGCTGCGCCAAGGTCTGACTTGCGCAGCACGGGCAGGGTGGCGAGCGCCTCAAGGCTGGTGATCTGCGCCGCCTCAACTGCGCCCAGATGCGCTGCGAGACCGGGTGCCGTGAGCGCGCGCGAAACCGCTAACGGCAGCGCCTGCGCCAAGGCCGCCGCACGGGCATCAGCAGAGCGGGTTTCCAGATCGTCATAGTAACGGCTCATGGGGGGACCTTTCGCTGCGGTCAGGGGGTTTCTGCGCTGCAAAATGCTGCGCAGCAATTTAATGTATACAGAGGGTTATCAGGCCAGCCAGCGCTTGCGGCGGCGGTAGCTGCGCACGTCGCGGAAGCTTTTACGGCCATCATCGGACATGCCCAGATAGAACTCTTTCACATCCGGGTTTTCGCGCAATTGTTTGGCGGGGCCATCCATCACCACGCGACCACTTTCCAAGATATAGCCGTAATGTGCATAGCGCAGCGCGACGTTGGTGTTTTGCTCGGCCAACAGGAAGGTCACGCCTTCACCCTCGTTCACGGCTTTGACGATCTCAAAGATCTGTTCCACCAATTGCGGAGCAAGGCCCATTGAGGGTTCATCCAGCAAAATCGTTTCGGGCCGCGACATCAGCGCCCGGCCCATCGCCACCATCTGTTGCTCGCCGCCGGAAGTATAACCCGCTTGGGATTTGCGGCGCTCTTTCAGGCGGGGGAAATAGCTATAGACCATTTCGAGGTCTTTCATCACCTCGGCGCGGCCATCTGTGCGGGTATAGGCGCCCGTGAGCAGGTTTTCTTCGACCGTGAGGTGCTCAAAACAATGCCGCCCCTCCATCACCTGAATCACGCCTTTGCGCACCAGATCGGCGGGAGACATATCTTGCACCCGCTCGCCGCGGTAGACGATGGCGCCTTTCGTGACCTCGCCTCGTTCAGAGCGCAGAAGGTTCGAGATCGCCTTAAGGGTCGTTGTCTTGCCTGCGCCATTGCCGCCCAAAAGCGCGGTGATGCCACCTTTCGGCACCGATAGGCTGACGCCTTTCAGAACCAAGATCACGTGGTTGTAGATCACCTCGATATTGTTCACTTCCAAAAGCGTATCGGCTTCGGTCTTGGCGGCGTCGAGCATGGCAGTCTCCCTATGCGGAGCCCCCGGCCCGTAAGCCGGGGGCATTGGCGTGAGTGGCTTAGTTGCAGCGGGGCGTGATGCCCGATTCTGCCGCGAAGGCCGCCGAATCTTCGGCAATCAACGGGTCCAGAACGTCGGCGTCAGAGGTGATCCAGTCAGAGACCGCGCTCCATTTCTTGGTGCTCGAATCCCATTGCAAGATCATCGCCGAGCCGGGGCCGCCGTGGTCGGCGCAGGTGGCGTGGATTTCCTGCGCGAAGCCCGGCAGGCCCAGTTCCGTCAGGCGTTCTTGCGTGAGGTTAAGGTTTTCAAACCCTTCGCGCACCTCTTCCGGGGTCACCGCCGAATGGCCCGCCATTTCTTGCGCGGTGCGGATCGCTTCCGAGATGATCATCGCCGCATACATGCCGCGCGAGTAAAGCACGTTGCCAAGGTTATCGCCCGCGCCCGCCGCTTTGCCGGGGTCGAAGACATATTGCTTCAGGTCGGCATAGATCGGGAATTCGTCACCGACGCCGTGGAAGCTGATCGACTTATAGCCCATCGCTTTGTCGCCCGCGGGGCCAACGTCGTTTTCAGAACCCGACCACCAGACACCGATGAAGTTTTCCATCGGGAAGCGGATGTTGACGGCTTCTTGGATCGCGACTTGGTTCATCACGCCCCAGCCCCACATCAGCACGTAATCGGGCTTGTCGCGGCGGATTTGCAGCCACTGCGATTTTTGCTCTTGGCCCGGCGGGTCAACCGGCAGCAGGCTCAGTTCGAAACCGTGTTTCTTGGCCAGTTCCTCGAGCGTGCGGATCGGTTCTTTGCCATAGGCCGAGTTGTGATAGACGAGCGCGATTTTCTTGCCCGAAAGATCGCCGCCGCTTTGATCGAGCAGGTATTTCACCGCGACCGAAGCGCCATCCCAATAGTTGGCCGGGTAGTTGAAGACCCATTCAAACACAGAGCCATTCGCCGCCGAGGTGCGCCCGTAGCCGGGGGTGTAAAGCACATGGTGGTCAGCAGTGACTTTGGGGATCAGCTGGTAGGTGATCCCGGTCGAAAGCGGGTTATAGGCAAGCGCCGCTTGGCCCTTGGTGCCCTCATAGCATTCGACACCTTTTTCGGTGTTATAGGCGGTTTCGCATTCGGGCACCGCGACCATCTCGCCGCCAATGCCGCCATCGCGCTCATTAAGCAGCGTGAAGTAATCGGCAAAGCCATCGGCATAAGGGATGCCGTTGGCTGCATAAGACCCGGTGCGGTAGCTCAGGTTCGGCACCGTCAGATCCGCCAATGCGGGGGCCGCGGTGGCCACAAGGGCCGCAGCCGCGAGTGCAGCAAAGCTCTTTTTCATACGTTCTTCCTCCCAGTGACGTATTGTTCTTGTCAGCCGGTTGCCCGGGTCTTGCGCCGGCCCCTCAGTGCGGGAAGGGCCAGAGTCTCAGTTTTTCTTTGGCGATGCGCCACAGCTGGGCGAGCCCATGCGGTTCGACGATCAAGAAGATCACGATCAAGGCGCCAACGATCATCAGTTCCAGATGCGCGGCCACATCGGTGGGCCAGCCCAAGGCCCCCACAAGCACGTTCTTGAGGAATACCGGCAGAAGCACCAGAAATGCCGCCCCGGCAAAGGAGCCAAAGATCGAGCCCAAGCCGCCGATGATCACCATGAAGAGCACCAAGAACGACTTGTTGATGCCGAAGGATTCGCCCACTTCCGCCGCGCCAAGGTAGACGGAGAACAACAGCGCCCCGGCGATGCCGATGAAAAAGGATGAGACCGCAAAGGCTGTGACCTTGGCCGAAAGCGGGTTCACGCCAATGATCTCTGCGGCGATGTCCATGTCACGAATGGCCATCCATTTGCGCCCCACGGTGCCGCGTGTCAGGTTGCGCGCCATCAGGGCAACGAGCGTGAGGATCACAAGGCAAAACAGATATTTCGCGACGGCTGAGGTTTGCGCCCCGGTGATGTAGATGCCAAACATCGTGCGGTCCGGCGCGGTGATCTGGCCCGAGGCTGAGTAGTTGTAAAACCACGGCACTTTGTTGAAGAGCCAGACCAAGAAGAACTGCGCGGCAAGCGTCGCCACGGCCAGATAGAACCCCTTAATCCGCAGGCTCGGCAGACCAAAAAGCACGCCCACAAAGGCCGTCACGCCGCCCGCCAAAATGACATGGAAGAAGAACGGCACTTCGGGAAAGGTGGTCATCAGCTTGTAGACCGCATAGGCGCCCACCGCCATGAAACCGCCGGTGCCCAAGCTCACCTGTCCGGCATAGCCCACCAGAATGTTGAGCCCAATCGCCGCGATTGCATAGATCAGGAAGGGCACGAAGACCGCATTCGCCCAATAGTCATCAATGAAGAAGGGCACCACGGCATAGGCAACGATCAACGCTGCGAAATAGCCCATACGGTCCAGCCGGATCGGAAAGGTCTGACTGTCGGCCCGGTAGCTTGTCTTGAAATCACCTGCTTCGCGGTAAAACATCAGCCTCTCCCCCGTTTTGTGACACGGGGAAGGGCCGATGCGCTCCCCGTCAGCAGCCGCGCTTGATCCGCATCCAGGACCAGATCCCGGCTCCGGCGCCCATGGCGGCAAACATGATGTTGATGGTTCTTATCAGCGCCGGTTCTTCCGGCGGGGCGGCGAGGGCGATCCAACCAAATGTCAGGGCCGCCAGCCAGCCGATGGTGAAGGCGATGGAACAGGTTTTCAGCGTCATTGCGAAGAGGCCTCCCTACCTCTTGCGCAGCCACGATATGAGGCTGCGCGTGATGCAACCTTCCTTTCGTGCGCGCCGCCTCTCCCTGACGGGGCGCAGGTTTGACAGGATGTCGCAGCCCGGCCCAGCAATCAACTGGTTTTTCAACTTGCGCGTGCAGCATCGTCACACCCTCTCGATGATCTTCTCGCCGAACAGGCCCTGTGGCCGGAACACGAGGAAGATCAGCGCCAGCACATAGGCGAACCAGTTCTCGGTCGCGCCGCCAATCAGCGGGCCAATCCAGAACTCAAAAAGCTTCTCGCCCATGCCGATGATCAGCCCGCCCACAATGGCGCCCGGGATCGAGGTGAAGCCGCCGAGCATCAGCACCGGCAGTGCCTTGAGCGCAATGAGCGAAAGCGAGAATTGCACGCCCGATTTGGAGCCCCACATGATGCCTGCCACCAGCGCCACAAAGCCCGCGATGGACCACACCAAGATCCAGATGAAGCGCAGCGAAATGCCAACAGAAAGCGCGGCTTGGTGGTCATCGGCCACAGCACGCAGCGCGCGGCCCTGCTTGGAATATTGGCTGAAGATCGTCAGCGCGGTCACCAAAAGCACGGCGACAAGCGTGGCCACAAGATCGAGATTGTCGATAAAGAAGCCGTAGCCGAACAGGTCGCCCGTTACGGTTTCAATCGTTTCGTTGATCCCCTGCGGCAGGCCGACATCAAGCGTTTTGATATCGGCGCCCCACATCACATCGCCAAAGCCTTCAAGGAAATAGGCGAGCCCGATGGTGGCCATGAAAAGGATGATCGGCGCTTGGTTCACAAGGTGTTTGAGCACCAATTTCTCGATGATGATTGCCATGATCACCATCACCCCGGCCGTCAGCAAAATTGCCAAAAGCGCAGGCACTTGCCACGGGAAGCTTTCCAGATGGCCGCCGGTCATGGCGTTGATCAGATGCGCAAACGGCACTTGGCCTTTTTGAATGCCGACGAGCGTGAGCGCAGCGAAAAGAGCCAGCACCCCTTGGGCATAGTTGAACACGCCAGAAGATTTGTAGATCAGCACGAACCCAAGCGCGACGAGCGAATACATCACCCCGGTCATCAACCCATTCAGCGCCGTTTCGGTCGCGTAAAGCAGCTGGTCAGTCATGGGCCACCCCCAGATAGGCGTCGATCACGTCTTGGTTGTTGCGCACTTCATCGGGCGGGCCGTCGCCAATTTTGCGGCCGTAATCCATCACCACCACGCGGTCGGACAAATCCATCACCACGCCCATATCGTGTTCGATCAAAACTGTGGTGGTGCCAAACTCGTCGTTCACATCGAGAATAAAGCGGCACATGTCCTCTTTTTCTTCGACGTTCATGCCCGCCATCGGCTCGTCCAAAAGCAAGATCTTGGGTTCTGCGGCCAAGGCGCGGGCGAGTTCCACACGCTTCTTGAGGCCATAGGGCAGGCGGCCCACTGGCGTTTTCCGAATGTTCTGAATTTCAAGGAAGTCGATGATCTTTTCAACTTTTTCGCGGTGCTCATTTTCTTCCGCCGCTGCGCTGCCCCACCACATCGCTTGGCTGAGCAGGCCCGATTTCATCAGCGTCAGCCGCCCGGTCATGATGTTGTCGAGCACGGACATGCCGTCGAAAAGTGCAATGTTTTGGAAGGTGCGGGCAATGCCGAGCCTGGCCACCTGATAGGGGCGCATCGCGGGGCGTTTTTGGCCGTGAAACCAAACCTCGCCCTCGGTCGGCACATAAAAGCCAGAGATCACATTAAGCATCGAGCTTTTGCCCGCGCCGTTCGGGCCGATGATGGCGCGAATTTCGCCCTCGCGGATGTCAAAGGAGATGTCTTTGATCGCCACAACGCCGCCAAAGCGCAGGGTGATGTTTTTCAACTCCATCAACACGCCGCCGATCTGGCGACCATCGGGGGTGGTGTAGCCTTCGACCATATCCTTCATTCCGCAGCCTCCCGGTGAGCGTGCGCCTCGGGCGCAACGGTGGCGTCTTCAATCCGCAAAGTGGCTTTGATCGCCCCTTTGCGCCCGTCTTCGTAGGTGACCTCGGTCTCGGTGTAGATGCTGGTTGAGCCGTCATAGAGCGCGCCAATCAAATCGGCGAATTTCTCGGCAATCACGTTGCGGCGCACCTTACGGGTCCGGGTCATTTCGCCGTCATCGGCATCCAACTCTTTGTGCAGCACCAAGAAGCGGTGGATTTGGCAGCCCGACAGCATCGGGTCTTGGGCCACGCTCGCATTCACCTCGTTGATATGCTCGCGGATCATTTCATAGACGCGCGGATGCCCCGCCAATTCCTGATAGCTGGCATAGGCGATGTTGTTCCGCTCGGCCCAGTTTCCCACCGCCGTCAGGTCAATGTTGATAAAGGCGGTGCAGCGGTCACGGTCCGCGCCAAAGACCACGGCCTCAAGGATGTTGGGGTAGAACTTGAGCTTGTTTTCCACATATTTGGGCGCAAACAGCCGACCATCAGCCATTTTGCCCACGTCTTTGGCGCGGTCGATGATGCGCAGATGTCCGGTGCCTTCTTCAAAAAAGCCCGCGTCACCCGTCGCCACCCAGCCTTCGGCATCTTTGGTCGAGGCCGTGCTTTCTGGGTTGTTGTAATATTCCACAAAGGTGCCGGGGCTGCGGTAGAACACCTCGCCATTCTCGGCAATTTTTACCTCAACGCCGGGGCTTGGCACGCCCACCGTATCGGCGCGCACTTGCCCATCGGGTTGCTGGGTGATGAAGACAGAGGCTTCGGTCTGCCCGTAAAGCTGCTTTAGGTTGATGCCGAGCGAGCGGTAAAACTCAAAAATCTCCGGCCCGATCGCCTCGCCCGCGGTATAGGCCACGCGAATCCGGCTTAGCCCCAGCGTATTTTTCAGCGGCGCGTAAATCGTCACATCGCCGGTGCGATAGTTGAAGTAATCGCGCAAAGGTTGCGGGTAGATGTTGAGCAAAGGCCCTTTGGCTTTGAAATATTTGCGATGCTCCATCGGGTGGCGCAGCCGCACAATGGCGAGCCGCACCGCGTTTTCCACCATCGTTTCAAAGGCAAACCCGATCCCCATCGAGAAGCGATAGGCCCAACGGAAACGCCGCCGCAATGTGGGCTTGGAGCGTTTCACCCGATAGCGCGGCATCCCGAATTCTTCGCCGGTGCCTTTGGCATATTCCATGAAATGCTTGAACAGCCCGTGCTTGAGATCGCCCGCATCTTCCATGCGGATCATTACATTGGTCAGCATGGTTTCAAAAATGCGCGGCGGGGCAAAGAAATAGGTCGGCCCGATCTCGCGCAGGTCGGTCATCATCGTTTCGGGGCTTTCGGGGCAGTTGACGCAAAAGCCCGCCACCATCGCTTGGCCGATGGAGAAGATGAAATCGCCCACCCATGCCATCGGCAGATAGGCAAGCACATCTTCATCGGGGCCAAGGTGGTCAAAGGCGGCGGAGTTCTTCGCCGTTTCGATGATATTGCGGTTGGAAAGCACCACGCCTTTGGGCTTGCCGGTGGTACCAGAGGTGTAAAGCATCACGCAGGTGCTGTCGTAATTCAGCTCGGCCACGCGCTTTTCGATCTCGCCCTCATAGCGGAAATGGCCCGCTTTGCCCTCGGCGATAATGTCATCAAGCGCATTCATGCGGGAATGGTCGTATTTCCGCATCCCGCGCTTGTCGGTATACATAACGTGCTGAATGTGGTGGATGCGGTCTTCGACCTCGACGACCTTATCGACCTGTTCTTGATCGCCGCAAACCACGAACCGCGCGCCGCAATGCTCCAGCACATAGGCCATCTCTTCGGCCACGGCGTCTTGATAAAGCGGCACTGGCACCGCGCCACACATTTGCGCGGCCACCATGGCCCAGTAGTGCGCCGGGCGGTTGCGGCCGATGATGGCGATGTGATCGCCCCGTTCCACGCCAAGGCTCAAAAAGCCCATCGCCATGGCCCGGATTTCATCGGCCGCTTCCGCCCAAGTCCAGCTTTGCCAGATGCCGAATTCCTTTTCGCGGTAGGCCGGACGGGACCCGAACCTTTCGACGTTGCGCGCCAATAGCGCAGGAATCGACTGCGCGGATTGCTCCGCAGCACCATGATCTGCCATTTTTCCTCCCTCGCGCCGCTGAACCGGCGTCTGACCGGATGGCTCTCCCCTTCCATCCGGCATGGGGGGAGGTTCGGGGTTAAAGTTTTCGGGACTTTTGCCCAATCCTTACGAATTCTTACCGCGCGGCGGAGGGACTTTGCGCCGCGCTCGCAAGGTGCTAGCGATGGGGCGGGGAGGCGTGGGGTATGAGTGAGGATGCACGCGCAAGGCTGACACAAGCCGGGTTGAACCTAATTGGTCAGGCCTTGTCTATTTTTGACAATGATTTGCGGCTGGCGGTCTCTAACCGGCAGTATCAGGTGATGTTCGATTTGCCCGAACATCTGACGCGGCCGGGGACCACCTTTGCCGATACGATCCGTTGGCTTGCGGAACGTGGCGAATATGGCGAGGTGGATGATCTCGACACTTGGGTCGCGACGCGGGTGGAGCAGGCGCGAATCTTTGCGCCCCATTACATGGAACGCACCCGAGCCAATGGGCGCACCATCGCGGTGGAGGGCGCGCCCTTGGCCGAGGGCGGCTGGATCACCGTCTACACCGACATCACCGGGATTAAGCGGCAAGAAATGCTTTTGCGGGCCCGCTCCGAGGAACTCTCGGAGCAGGTCTTGGAAAATGCCGAACAACTCGCGGCGGCAAACCGCGAATTGGCGGCGACCAATGCCGCTTTGGAAGAGGCGCAGCATGAGTTGATGCAAACCGCCGCGCGGATTCGGCAGGTGACTGAAATGATGCCCGCGCATATCGCGCATATGGGGGCGGATTTCGTCTATACCTTTTCAAACCGGCGACTGAGCGCGGTGATGCCGGGTTCACTTGATAAGCCCGAGGGTTGCCCGGCAGAGGAGGTTTTGGGGGGCGAAACTTTCCGCCGTATTTTGCCCGGCTTTACCAAGGCTTTGGCGGGTGAGGCGAATGTGCTGGAGATCACGCATGACCCGTCTGGGCGGCGCATCCGCATTGCGCTGACGCCCGACCGGGATGCTGCGGGCGCGGTTTGCGGGGTCTATATTCTTTCGACCGATGTGACCGAGGAAACGCAGGCGCGCGCGGCGCTTGCGCAAAGTGCCAAGCGCGAATTGGCGGCACAAATCACCTCGGGCATGGCACATGATTTTGCCAATTTGCTGACCATTATCTTGGGGCTGCAAGGGCGGCTTTTGCGCACCAAGGGCATGCCGTCTGAGGCTTTGGGCGCGGTGCGGGCCACGCTGTCTGCCGCGCGCCGGGGGGGCACACTTTTGGACCGGATCGCCGCAATTTCCGGCAAACGCGCGCTACGCCCGCAAGCGGTGAACCTGCCCGCGTTGGTGGCCGATCTGGTGGCGATGGCGGCCCCGACTTTGGGTGACCGGGTCGCGATTTCTCTGGATGTCGACGGGCTTGCCGCACCGATCTTGCTCGACCCCGGCCCGTTACAAGACAGCTTGCTGAACCTGCTTTTAAACGCACGCGATGCGATGGGGCCACGGGGCGGCGCGATCCGCATTGCTGCGCATCCGGTGCAAGATACTTGGATCGAGCTTTCCGTCACCGATACCGGGCCGGGGTTTAGCCCCGAGGCGCTGACCCGCGCGCTCGACCCGTTCTTCACCACCAAAGGGGGGGAGGGGTCTGGGCTCGGTCTCTCGATGGTCTATGACCAGACGAAATTGGCGGGCGGCACCGTGCGAGTGGAAAATTGCGAACCCGGTGCTTGCGTGACCTTGCGGCTGCCGTTGCGCCCGGTGGAAACGGCGCTGGCGCCGACGCTCGTTCTATTGGTTGAAGATGATGCCGATATCCGCACCTCGGTGCGCGAGATGCTGCGCGAATTGGGGCACACGGTGTTAGAGGCCGCGAGCGCGCCCGAGGCCGAGGCGCTGAGCAGCTTGCCCGAAATTGGCATGGTCCTTTCAGATATTCAGCTGCCCGGAGAAGAAACCGGGGTCGATCTGGCGCATCGGCTTGGGGATCGTATTCCGGTCGCGCTGATGACCTCGCTCCCGCCGGGGGATCGTCTGCGTGCCGCCGCGCCGTGCCCGGTGCTGCAAAAACCCTTTGTTGCGGCAGAGCTTGCCGCGCTCATCGCTGGAGTGCGCCAATGAATGCCCCCAACACGAACGCCCCGCATGTTGCGATTTTGGATGATGAGCCGGAAATCCGCCGAATGCTGGTGGATGCGCTCGAAGAATCGGGGTTTCGCACCACCGCCTATGGTCGCGCGACCGAATTTGAAGCGGGGCTAAAGCGCGCCCAGCCTGATGTCTGCTTGGTCGACCTTGGTCTGCCAGATCGGGACGGGCTCGCGCTGGTGCATCGGCTCGCGCTCGAATCGGGCGCGGCGATCATCATCATTTCCGGGCGCGCACAGGTGCAGGACCGGGTGACGGGGCTCGAACTGGGGGCCGATGACTACATCATCAAACCCTTCGACCCCGCCGAGGTGGTCGCCCGGATCCGTGCACGTCTGCGCAAACCGCGGCCCGATGCCGCGGCCCCGGCGCAAGTGGCTTATTTTGCGGGCTGGAAAGCCTCGTTTGAGCGGTATGTGCTGATCAATGCCGAGGGCGTTGAAACCCCCTTTTCCCATGCGGAAGGGGAGGTGTTGCGTCTGTTCCTTGAAAGCCCGAACCGGCTGATTTCGCGCGCGCAGATGCAAGAAACCTTGGGGGGCGCGGCGGGCGAAAGCTTTGACCGGGCGATGGATGTGCGCATTTCGCGGTTGCGCACAAAACTGTGCGAAGACCCCAAAAATCCCCGGTTGATCAAAACAATCTACGGCGCGGGCTATATTTTCTTGGGCGATGTGCGGTGGGAATAGCCTGCGAACTGGCCCCGCGCCCAATGGACGCCGCGACAGGGGCGCACTTTACGCCGCGGCCTTGGGCGATTAACTCTTGGGGGCAAAGACGGAGCGCATCATGAAACCTGCCCTTACCCTTTACCTCGCCGCCCCGCGCGGCTTCTGCGCGGGCGTGGACCGGGCCGTGAAAATTGTCGAGATGTCGCTCGAGAAATGGGGCGCGCCGGTCTATGTGCGCCACGAGATCGTGCACAACAAATACGTCGTCGATACTTTGCGCGACAAAGGCGCTGTTTTCGTTGAGGAACTTGACGAATGCCCGGTGGATCGCCCGGTGATCTTTTCCGCCCATGGCGTGCCGAAATCGGTGCCCGCCGAGGCCGAGCGGCGCAATATGATTTATGTCGATGCGACCTGCCCGCTGGTGAGCAAGGTCCATCTTGAGGCCGAACGCCATGCCGAGGAAGGTCTTCAGATCATCATGATTGGCCACACGGGCCACCCGGAGGTGATCGGCACGATGGGGCAATTGCCCGAAGGCGAAGTGCTTTTGGTGGAAACCGCTGCCGATGTTGCAACGCTGGAAGTGCGCGACCCGGAGAAAATCGCCTGGATCACCCAAACCACGCTGTCTGTCGATGACACGGCTGAGGTTGTCGCCGCGCTCAAGGCGCGTTTCCCGACCCTTGTCGGCCCCGGCAAAGACGACATCTGCTACGCCACCACCAACCGCCAAGCGGCGGTGAAGGCCGTTGCGCCGCAGGTCGAGGCGCTTTTGGTGATTGGTGCGCCGAATTCGTCAAACTCCAAGCGCTTGGTCGAAGTGGGCCGCAACGCGGGTTGCGCCGTTTCGCACCTGATCGAACGCGCCACCGATATTCCGTGGGAGGCGCTTGAGGGGCTTGAAAAGGTCGGCTTGACCGCCGGGGCCTCTGCCCCCGATGCGCTGATCGAAGAAGTTCTGAACGCGTTCAAAGATCATTTTGATCTGACGGTGGAAACCGTTGAAACCGCGAAAGAGCGCATCGAATTCAAGACCCCGCGGATCTTCCGCCACGACGCCTAATGCCAGACCTTTTTGCTTGGACGGACGGCGCCTGCTCGGGTAATCCGGGGCCGGGGGGCTGGGGCGTTTTGATGCGCGCCATGGATGGCGAAACCGTGGTGAAAGAGCGTGAGCTTTCGGGCGGCGAGCCTGACACCACCAACAACCGCATGGAGTTGATGGCGGCGATTTCCGCGCTTGAGGCGCTGACGCGTGCAACTGCGATCACCATCACGACAGACTCGGCTTACGTGAAAAACGGCGTGCAAAGCTGGATTCACGGCTGGAAGCGGAACGGCTGGCGCACCGCTGACAAAAAGCCGGTGAAAAACGTGGACCTGTGGCAGCGGTTGGACGCGGCGCAAGCGCGCCACGAGGTGACGTGGAAATGGATCAAGGGCCATGCGGGCCATGCCGAAAACGAACGCGCCGATGAATTGGCGCGCGCGGGCATGGCCCCTTACAAGCCGCCAAAATCCTAAAGGAACAGGTGCAGCACCAAGGGCGCCATGAATGCGGTCAGGACCGCGTTCAGCCCCATGCCGATCGAGGCAAAGGCCCCCGCCGTGTCATGCACCTGAAAGGCGCGTGCAGTGCCAATGCCATGCGCGGCGACCCCGGTTGCAAAGCCACGCGCGCGCCAGTCTCTCAGGCCAAGCGCGTTGAGCATGGGCGTCACGAACACGGCGCCAATCATCCCGGTGAGCAGCACCAAAACCGCCGTAAGCGTGGGTTGGCCACCCAAGGCCTCGGAAATGCCAATGGCCACCGGGGCGGTTGCGGATTTTGGCGCAAGCGATGCCAGCAGCATGTCATCGGCGCCCAAAAGCTTGGCGATGGCAAGTGCGGAGGCCACAGCCGTAAACGACCCGGCCACCAAGGCGACAAGGATGGGCACCAAGGCTTTGCGAATGGCTTTTAGGTTTGCTTGCAGTGGGATCGCCAAGCAGACCGTTGCCGGGCCAAGCATGAAGTGAACGAATTGCGCCCCTTCAAAGTAATCCGCGTAAGCGGTGCCGGTCGAAATCAGCAAGGTCGCCAGCAAGATCACCGCAATGACCACTGGGTTTGCCAAAGGGTTGCGGCGAGACAACTGAAAAAGGCGGTCGCCCGCCCAATAGGCCAGCAAGGTGGCGGTGAGCCACAAAAGCGGTTGCGACGTCAGATAAGACCAGATCAGCGCGGCATCAGTCATCGGACACGCTCCCCACCAGTTTGGCAGCCAAGCTGAAGGCGATGGCCCCCACCACGATGGCCAGAAGCGTCGAGACCACCAGCGCGATTGCCAGTGCCGGTCCATGCGCCATCAGCGTGGGCATATGTGCCACCACGCCAACGCCCGCGGGCACGAACAAAAGCGACAGATGCGCCAAAAGTCCCTGCGCCACCGGGCGGATCAAATCGCGCAGCTTCTCGCTGGCCGAGATTGCGACCACCATGCCGAGCATCCCGAGCACCGGGCCCGGCAGCGGCAGGTGCAACCCGCGCGAGATCACTTCACCCACGAGTTGAAAGACAAATATGATCGATAAAGCAGGAACCATGGCGCATCTCCGTCTTTTGGACGCAAACAGCTACAGGCTTCCGCAGGGGAAGCACAAGATAGCGCTATCTTGTGGATAAGGGGCGCGTCTTCCGGGTCACGGTCCTATTCAACGGGAGGTGGCGTTGACAGGGCCTGCGCCAACCCCGAAACTGCGCGCCCTGCGACCCGGAATCGGACCCTATCTTGCGTTTCTCTCGTCTGCGCCTGAACGGCTTCAAAAGCTTTGTCGACCCCACCGACCTTGTCATCCATGACGGGCTGACGGGGGTTGTCGGGCCAAATGGCTGCGGCAAGTCGAACTTGCTTGAGGCGCTGCGTTGGGTGATGGGCGAAAACCGTCCCAGCGCGATGCGTGGCGGCGGTATGGAAGATGTGATCTTTGCGGGGGCCGCCACCCGCCCCGCGCGCCATTTCGCGGAAGTGTCGCTCTCGATTGATAACAGCGAGCGGCTTGCGCCTTCGGGGTTCAACGACAGCGACACGCTTGAGATCGTGCGCCGCATCACCCGCGATGCGGGCTCGGCCTACAAGGTCAACACCAAGGATGTCCGCGCGCGCGATGTGCAGATGCTGTTTGCCGATGCTTCGACGGGCGCGCATAGCCCGGCACTGGTGCGGCAAGGCCAAATCTCTGAACTGATCAACGCCAAGCCCAAGGCGCGGCGGCGGATTTTGGAAGAGGCAGCGGGGATCTCGGGCCTGTATCAGCGCCGCCATGAGGCAGAGTTGAAGCTCAACGGGGCCGAGCAAAACCTTGCCCGCGTCGATGATGTGCTTGAACAATTGGGCACCCAATTGGCAGCACTTGCTCGCCAAGCGCGCCAAGCCGCGCGCTATCGGGCGATTGGCGAGGAACTACGCCGCGCCGAAGGTTCGCTTTTGTATCGCCGTTGGCGCGAGGCGGATTTGGCGCGGCTCGAGGCCGAGGATTTGGTGCGCAATGCGCTGATGGCGGCCTCAAAGGCGGAACTTGCCGCGCGCGCCGCCGCCAAGGCGCGGGCCGAAAAAGAGGAAGCGCTGCCGCCCCTGCGCGAGGAAGAGGCCGTCGCGGGGGCTATTTTGCAACGGCTCAGCCTGCAACGCGATGCGCTGAGCGATGCCGAGGCGCAAGCCCAAGCGCGGATTGAGAGCTTGAAGGGTCGCATCGCCCAGCTTGATCGCGATATGGAACGCGAAAGCGGGCTCAATCGCGATGCAGGCGAAACCATCGCCCGACTTGAGTGGGAATTGGGCCAGTTGGCCAAAGCCGCCGAAGGGCATGAAGATAAGCTGGAAGCCGCCGCCGAAGCCTCGGCCGAGGCAGCGGCGGTCTTGGCCGAGCGCGAAGCGCAGTTGAGCGAGCAGACGGAAGATGTGGCCCGGCTCGCGGCTCGCCATGGGTCGGCGCAGCGGCTGGTGAGTGATGGCCGCGCCACGGTGGCAAAAGCGGAGGCCGAGGCCGAACGGGCAGAGGCTGCCGGGGAAGAGGCGGAAGCGGCGCTGGCGCGCGCCGAAGAGGTGTTTGAGGCCGCGCAATCCGCGCAAGAGGAAGCGCAAGATCAAGCCGAAGCCGCGGAAGAGGCGCTGGCCGCCGCCGATGAAGCCCGCACCGAGGTGCAAGCGCGCGAAAGTGCAGCGCGGGCGGCTTGGTCCGAGGCGGAAGGCGAGGCTGGGGCGCTGCGGGCTGAGGTCGCCGCGCTCGCGCGTTTGGTGGAACGCGAGGCTGCAACCGGGCATCAGCTTTTGGACCGGGTAAAGGTCAAAAGCGGTTATGAGGCCGCGCTGGGCGCGGCCTTGGCCGATGATCTGCGCGCCCCCGAGGTTGAAGCAGCCGCGCGTTCCGGCTGGGCCGTGTTGCCGGATTACGCCACTTTGCAGCTTTTGCCCGCGGGCGTGGAGCCGCTGTCACGCCATGTGGAGGTGCCCGCGGTTTTGGCGCGCCGGATCGCGCAAATTGGCTTGGTTGCCGATGCCGCCGAGGGGGCGCGGCTGCAAGAGAAGCTAGCTCCCGGTCAGCGGCTTGTGTCGATGGCGGGGGATTTGTGGCGTTGGGATGGGTTCCGCGCCGGGGCGGAAGATGCGCCCACCGCCGCGGCTTTGCGCTTGCGCCAACTCAACCGTTTGGTGGAACTCAAGCGCGATCTTGAAGAGGTGGCGGCCAAAGCCGAAGGCGCGCGCCAAGCGCATGAGATGCTGGCCCGCGCTTTGGCAGATGCCTCAGCGGCGGACGCCCGTGCGCGTGAGGCACGCCGCACGGCCGATACGCGACTGGCCGAGGCAGGCCGGGCTTTGAGCCGGGCCGAGGCGGATCGCTCGATCCTTGGCGGCAAGCTGGAGGCCGCGCGCTTGGCGGCGAAACGCTACAGTGATGAGGCGGGCACCGCGCGGCTCGCACTGGCCGAGGCCGAGGCGCAATTGGCCGCGCTGCCCGACCTAGATGCCGCGCGGGGCGCGGTGGAGGCGATCAAGCTCACCGTCGAAGCCGCGCGGGTGACGATGATGACCCGTCGCTCGGCCCATGATGAAATCCGCCGTGAGGGCGAGGCGCGCTTGCGCCGCCGCCAAGAGGTGACAAAAGAAATCTCGGGCTGGAAGCATCGTCTCGAAACGGCTGAGAAACGCTCTGCCGAACTGGCCGCGCGGCGCGAAGAAGCGGTGGGCGAACTTGAAGACGCCGCCGAAGTGCCCGAGGAACTCGCCGCGAAACGCGAGGAATTAAACGACGCGATCGACGCGGCAGAGGAACGCCGCGCCACTGCCGCCGATCGTTTGGCCGAGGCCGAAACCGCCGCGCGCGATGCCCAGATGGCCGAGCGCGATGCCGAGCGCTTGGCGGGCGAGGCGCGTGAAGCCAAGGCCCGTGCCGAAGCGCGCCTTGATGGCGCGCGCGAAACGCTTGCCCATGCCGCCGAGCGGATCACCGAGGCGACCGACCTGACCCCGCAAGCGCTTTTGGACACGCTTGAAACCGACCCGGAACAGATGCCTTCGTCTGAGCATTTGGAAACTGAGGTCGCACGGCTGAAGCGCGCGCGCGAGGC
Organism: Rhodobacter aestuarii; assembly: GCF_900156655.1. Classification (GTDB taxonomy): domain Bacteria; phylum Pseudomonadota; class Alphaproteobacteria; order Rhodobacterales; family Rhodobacteraceae; genus Rhodobacter; species Rhodobacter aestuarii. Next base: position 248,220 of record NZ_FTOG01000004.1, read on the forward strand.
CTTGGGCGCGGTCAACCTGCGCGCCGAAGAAGATGCCCGCGAGGTGCAGGAAGAACATGATACGCTTGCCAAGGAAAAGACCGATCTGGAAGAGGCGATCCGCAAGCTGCGCTCGGGCATTTCGGGGCTGAACCGCGAGGGGCGTGAACGGCTTCTGACCGCCTTTGAGCAGGTCAATGAAAGTTTCCGCACGCTTTTTACCCATCTGTTTGGGGGTGGCGCGGCGAGCTTGCAGCTGGTGGAAAGCGATGACCCGCTCGAAGCCGGGCTAGAGATCATGTGCCAGCCGCCGGGCAAGAAACTCTCGACGCTGAGCCTGTTATCGGGGGGCGAGCAAACACTGACCGCGATGGCGCTGATCTTTGCGGTGTTCTTGGCGAATCCCGCGCCGATCTGCGTGCTTGATGAGGTCGACGCACCATTGGACGACGCGAACGTTACACGTTTTTGTGACCTGCTTGATGAGATGACCCGGCGCACAGATACGCGGTTTTTGATCATCACGCACCACGCGGTCACGATGAGCCGGATGGACCGTCTTTTCGGTGTTACCATGCAAGAGCAAGGTGTGAGCCAACTTGTTTCGGTCGATCTCAAGCGCGCCGAGCAACTGGTCGCTTGATCTGGCCAAACGGGATTTGTGCGCCTAAGGTACCAAAAAACATGGAGGTTCGCATGAAACATTACTCGTTCGTCGGGGCGGTTGCCCTTGCCGCACTTGTCGGTGCCACCCCGGTCCAGTCGCAGGTTGTTGGCGACCCGGACGTGATCCGCAGTTTCATGGAATCCTATGGTCTGCAGGTTTCGCGCGATACGGACAATTCTGGCGATCCGCGCCTGTCGAGCCGGATCGAAGGCACGAACTTCAAGGTCTACTTCTACGGCTGCAACAAAGGGCGCTGCGACTCGATCCAGTTCTCTGCGGGCTTTGATCTGCGCGACCCGATGAGCGCGTGGAAGATCAACGAATGGAACCGCAAGAAACGGTTCGGTAAAGCCTATCTCGACGACGAGGGTGACCCCTACGTTGAATATGACATCAACCTCGATTTCGACGGCTGCGGCGGGCGCAATTTCGATGACACCATCGATCTGTGGCGCGTGGTGTTGGGCGAGTTCAAAGACTTCATCGACTGGTAAACAGAGGACACTATGACTTCCGCAATTGAAGCGCGTCTGAGCGCGCTGAACATCACCCTTCCCGATGCCCCGATGCCCGCGGCGAACTACGTGCCGTTTGTGCGCACCGGCAACCAGCTTTTCGTGTCTGGTCAAATTGCGGCGGGGCCGGATGGGCTGATCACCGGCAAGCTTGGCGCCGATCTGGGCGTGGAAGAGGGCGCGGCGGCAGCTCGTCGTTGCGGGCTGGCGCTGCTTGCGCAAGCGCGTGCGGCGCTCGGTGATCTTGATAAGGTCAAGCGGGTCGTGAAGCTTGTGGGCTTTGTGAACTCGACCGCAGATTTCACTGACCAGCCCAAAGTGGTGAACGGTTGTTCCGATCTGATGGTGGAAGTCTTTGGCGACGCCGGGCGCCATGCGCGTTCGGCTGTTTCGGCGGCCTCGCTGCCGATGGGCGTTTCGGTGGAAATCGAAGCGATCTTCGAGGTCGAATGATGGGTTTGCCCGAGGCGTTTTTCGCACACCCGATCGCGCATCGGGCTTACCATGACCTTGCTGCGGGGCGGCCCGAAAACAGCCGTGCCGCAGTGCGGGCCGCTGTCGCTGCCGGATATGGCATCGAGATTGACCTGCAACCTTCGGCCGATGGCGTGCCGATGGTGTTTCACGATTACGACCTGAAGCGCCTAACCGGAACGTCGGGCCGCGTTTGCGGGCTCACGGCGGCGGCGCTGGCTGCCACGCCGCTTCTGGGTGGCGACGAAGGTATTCCGACCCTGGCAGAGGTGTTGGAGATTGTCGCCGGGCAAGTGCCGCTGCTGATCGAGATCAAAGATCAAGACGGGGCGATGGGGTCCTCTGTCGGGGCGCTTGAAGCCGCGGCGGCCAAGGTTTTGGCAGGCTATACCGGGCCTTTTGCGGTGATGTCGTTCAACCCGCATTCGGTCGCGGCTTTTCATGCTTTGCTGCCGGATGTGCCGGTGGGGTTGACCACTTCGGCCTATGATGCGGCGGGTTGGCCGCTGTTGCCGGTGAAGATGCGCGATCAACTGCGTGACATCCCCGATTATGACCGGGTCGGGGCCTGCTTCATTTCACATGAGGCGGCGGATTTGGGGGCGCAGCGTGTGGCGGACCTCAAAGCCAAAGGTGCCGCGATCCTGTGCTGGACGATCCGCTCTCCCGAAGCCGAGGCCACGGCGCGCAAGGTGGCGCAAAACATCACCTTCGAGGGTTACGCGGCTTGACCGCGCGCGCTTGCGCCCCATCCTTTGCGGCAAGAAGGTGGGGCTATGCGCGAAGAATTTGAAATCCGTATCCATGCGCACATCTCCGATATTTCGGAGGCGGATTGGGATGCTTGCGCCTGCCCGGAAACGGCAGAGGGCGGGCGGCCGTTTGACCCGTTTACCACGCATCGTTTCTTAAACGCGCTTGAGCGCTCTGGCTCGGTTGGCCCTGGCACGGGTTGGACAGCGCAGCATTTGGTGGCCTCGATCGAGGGGGAGCTGGTCGCTGTTGCGCCGCTTTACGTAAAGACCCATTCGCAAGGCGAATACGTTTTTGACCACGCTTGGGCCGATGCCTATGAACGCGCGGGCGGTAACTATTACCCCAAGCTGCAAGGCGCGGTGCCCTTTACCCCGGTGCCGGGGCGGCGGCTTCTGTGCCGGGCAGGGCTTGAAGAGGTGGGCCGCGCGGCACTGTTGCAAGGGCTGGCGCAACTGACGGTGCAAAACGGGCTTTCCTCGGCGCATCTGACCTTTTGCAATGCACAGGAGGCGGAGGCGGCGAAAGATCAGGGCTGGCTGCACCGCACGGGGCTGCAATTCCACTGGGAAAACCGTGGCTACGGCAGCTTTGATGACTTCCTCGCCACGCTGGCTTCGCGCAAGCGCAAGGCGCTGCGCAAAGAACGCGAGAAGGCGCAAGCCTTTGGCGGCACGATCCGCGCGCTAACAGGGGCCGAAATATCGGAAGCCCATTGGGAGGCGATGTGGGCGTTTTACCAAGACACGGGCGCGCGCAAATGGGGCCGCCCTTACCTAACCCGCGCCTTCTTTGATGCGCTGCATGACATGCGCGACGATATCTTGTTGATCGTGGCGGAACGCGAGGGCCGCCCAGTGGCGGGCGCGCTCAACTTCATTGGGCGCGATGCCTTGTTTGGCCGCTATTGGGGCTGTGTCGAAGACCACGCGTTTTTGCATTTTGAACTGTGCTACCACCAAGCCACTGATTGGGCGATTGCCCAAGGGCTCGCACGGGTCGAGGCGGGGGCGCAGGGGGAGCACAAACTCGCTCGGGGTTATTTGCCGGTGACCACCCATTCAGTGCATTTCATCGCCCATCCGGGGTTGCGCCGGGCTGTGGCCGATTATCTGGAGCAAGAACGCGCGGCAGTGGCCGATGATGTTTCTGAACTCGCCGAGATGGGGCCGTTCAAAGTTTCGTCGCAAGCGGGGCAGGCCGAGGCAGGCTAGCTGCCCCGGCCCATAAATCTCAAAGCTCAGCTAGAAGGCTCTCGCCTGCCGAAATTTCGCAGGTGCCGGGGCTTTCTTCGCGGTGCAGCACTTTCACCACGCCATCTTCCACCAGCATCGCATAGCGCGCGGAGCGTTTGATCAGCCCAGCGGGCGGGGCGGTGAAATCCATCTCAATCGCCGAGGTAAAGGCGCTTTCGGCATCCGCCAGCATCGTGATGCCAGCCTCCGTCGCCCCGGTGCTTTCGCCCCAAGCGTCCATCACGAAGGGGTCGTTGACGGAGATGCACAAGATCTCATCCACGCCTTTGGCATCAAACGCGGCCTTGGTGCGGATGAAGCTCGGCACATGGGCGGTGGTGCACACGCCCGTAAAGGCCCCCGGCACGGCAAAGATCACGATCTTGCGCCCGGCCATTTTGTCCCCCAGATGCACTGCTTCTGGACCTTCTGCCCCCATTTTCAGGAAGGTGGCGCCGGGAAGCTTGTCCCCAACCGTAATGCTCATGTCGATCTCCCTTCGCATTGCTAAGCCTTGGGGGAACGATATAGGAGGGGCAAGGAAGCTGACCAGAGGAAGACCCATGAGCGGGATCGTGATCATTGGCGCAGGGCAGGCCGCCGCATCCTTAGCCGCCAAACTGCGGGGCTTGGGCTACGAGGGCGCGGTGACGATTTTGGGCGCCGAGCCGGTTGCCCCCTATCAGCGCCCACCGCTTTCCAAGGGCTACCTTCTGGGCGATATGCCGCTTGATCGGCTGACGCTGCGCGCGCCCGATTGGTATGAAACGAATAATGTGACTTTGCGCACCGGGGTGACGGTCACCGGCATTGATCGCGCCGCGAAAGAGGTGCTGATCGGGGAGGAGCGGCTCCCCTATGACCAACTCGCACTTTGCACTGGCGCACCGCCGCGCCGCCTGCCAGCCGCGATGGGCGGCGACCTTGCAGGCGTTTATACCGTGCGCACCTTGGCCGATGTCGATGCAATGGCGGGGGAGTTCACGGCAGGCCGCAAGCTTGTGGTTGTGGGCGGCGGCTATATCGGGCTTGAGGCGGCTGCGGTTGCTTCCAAACTCGGGCTGGCCGTCACTTTGGTCGAGGCTGCGCCGCGGATTTTGGGGCGGGTCGCCTGTGCGGAAACGGCGGATGCGATCCGCGATCTGCACCGTGCGCATGGGGTCGAAATTCTCGAAGGTATTGGCATTACGCAACTGACGGGCGCGGGTCGCGTGAGCGGCGTGGAATTGGCCGATGGCCGGGTGCTGGACGCCGATTTCGTCATCACCGGGATTGGTGTGACCCCCGCAACCGAGTTGGCCGCAGCGGCGGGTCTTACGGTCGAAAACGGGATCGCGGTTGATGCTGAGGGGCGGACCTCTGATCCGGCGATTTGGGCGGCGGGCGATTGCGCGGCCTTTCCGGGGGAGACGGGCCCGATGCGGCTCGAATCCGTCGGCAATGCGATTGATATGGGCGAGTTGGTGGCCGAGAACATGCTGGGCGCGGGCAAAGCCTATGTGCCCAAGCCGTGGTTCTGGTCGGATCAATTCGACGCCAAGCTGCAAATCGCCGGGCTGGGCACGGGCTACGACCAGATCGTGACCAACACGGCTGAGGGGCAGTCCTTTTGGTATTTCCGTGCAGGGAAACTGCTTGCCGTGGATGCGCTCAACGCGCCGCGCGCCTATATGGTGGGTAAGCGGGTGATCGAGGCGGGCAAACCCGTCACGCCCGAGCAGGTTGCGGCGGCCACCGATCTCAAGGTGCTGATGAAATGAGAATCATTGGTGGCGAGCGGCGGGGCCTGAAACTGACCGATGTGGGCGCGGGCGATGCGAGCGCGCATTTGCGTCCCACCACAGACCGGGTGCGCGAAAGCATCTTCAACCTGCTGATCAACGGCACCCAGGGCAACCCGATCCCCGATGCGCGGGTGTTGGACCTGTTTGCGGGCACCGGGGCGCTGGGGCTAGAGGCGCTTTCGCGTGGCGCGGCCCGTGTGGCTTTTGTGGATGATGGCACCGCCGCGCGGGTGTTGCTGCGCAAGAATGTGGAACTGATGCGCGCGATGGGCGTGACCGATATCTGGCGGCGCGATGCCACCAATATGGGGCCGTGCCGGGGCGCGGGCTATGACCTCATTTTCCTTGATCCTCCCTATGGCATGGGGCTCGGGGAAAAGGCGCTGGCCTCATGCCTTGCCAACGGTTGGATCGGGCCGGGGGCGACCGTCGTGTGGGAAGAAAGCACCGCCCCGATCGTGCCGGACCCGCTCGAACAAATCGACCAACGCCGTTATGGCGACACGCTTGTGACCCTTGCCCGGATGCCCGCATGACCATCAAAGCCGTTTTGTTCGATTGTGACGGGGTGCTGGTCGATAGTGAACCCGCCACCTTTGCCGCGCTGCAGGTGGAGCTTGCGGCGCATGGGCTGCACTTGAGCCTTGAGGAAATGGAGCAGCGCTTCATCGGCGGGACGATGGAAAAGCTGCGCCAAACCGCAAATGAAATGGGTGCGGGGCTGCCGCCCGAGTGGGTGGGGGAGTTTTATGAAAAACTCTACACCCATTTGCGCGCAGGCACGCCCTTGATGCCTGGGATTGAGGCCTTGCTGGATCGCCTGGATGCCGCGGGGATTTCTTATGCCGTGGGCTCAAACGGACATCACCGCAAAATGGAAGCAAGCTTGGGTCAGCACCCGCGGCTTTGGGCGCGGCTAAAAGATCGGCTTTTTTCGGGCCAAGAGCTTGGTTGCCCGAAGCCTGACCCGGGGCTTTATCTGCATGCGGCGGCTTTCCTCAGTGTCGCGCCGACCGACTGCGTTGTGGTGGAAGACAGCGCTACGGGCGCACGCTCGGCGATTGCGGCGGGGATGCGCTGCTTTGGCTTGGTGCCGCCGCAGGGTTCAGACCATGCGCGCGAAACGCTGACCGCCGTGGGGGCAGAGTTGATTGCGGATCTGGGGGAGATTCCGGCGCTCATCGGGCTTCGCTAATCTGCGCCTTTGGTCGCCGAACAAATTAAAAGGCCGCTGGGTTGCCCCTGCGGCCTTTTGAATTCCTGCTCGAAGCGACGCCTCAGCCTTGACGGGCTTTGAAGCGCTTCTGCGTCTTGTTGATCACGTAAACGCGGCCTTTACGGCGCACGATCTGGCAATCGCGATGACGCTGCTTGAGCGAGCGGAGCGAGTTGCGGACCTTCATCGGCCTTCTCCTGTTCGCGGCGACGTGCGCCTTGAAAAGCAAATGCCCCCGAAGGGGCGGTGAATGGTGGGCGGTACTGGGATCGAACCAGTGACCCCTACGATGTCAACGTAGTGCTCTACCGCTGAGCTAACCGCCCGAAAACCTGCTGCATTCCGCGTCTCGCCTTTCCCGGAAAGAAAAGGACGCGGGCGGAACCGCGTCGGTCTGGGGGTCTATAGAAGGAGTCGCGGCGGCTTTCAAGAGCCTTTTGGCAGGAAAAGAAATTGGTGTAAGCTTTGCCTCATAAGGAGCGTTCATGTCGCAAGCCGATCACTCACATCTCCCCTATCGGCTACACCTGCCTGAGGTGCTGACCTCGGGCGTGGTTTTTGCCTCGCCGCATTCGGGGCGCCAATATCCACAAGAGTTTGTGCGCCGTGCACAGCTGGATTTATTGCGTTTGCGCTCTTCCGAGGATGCCTTTGTCGATCGGCTTCTGGGCATGGTGCCGCACCATGGCGCCACGCTGTTGGAAGCGAATTACCCGCGCGCCTATGTGGACCTGAACCGGGGCGAAGAAGAGCTCGATCCGGCCTTGATTGATGGTGTCGCGCGCGGCTCTGGGGGCGCACGTGCGGCGATGGGTCTTGGGGTGATTCCCCGCGTCGTTTCTGGTGGGCGCGAAATTTTCATGGGAAAAATTCCGCAAGCCGAGGCGAAAGCGCGGATTGAGGCTGTCTGGCGGCCCTATCATGCGCGGCTTGGGGCACTGTTGCAGGAGCGGCGTGCCCGATTCGGGCGGGCGATTCTTTTTGATGTGCATTCGATGCCGAGCGAGGCGAGCACGCCGCGCCAACGCTGTGCCGAAATTGTGCTGGGGGACCGTTTCGGAACCTCGGCCAAAAGCGAGACGATGCATCATGTCGAATCGGTGTTTCGGCGCGCGGGCCTGTCTGTGGCGCGCAACACGCCCTTTGCCGGGGCCTATATCGTGCAACGTTACGGGCGGCCTGCATCGGGCATTGAAGTGATCCAAATCGAGATTTCACGCGCGCTTTACATGGATGAAGAGCGCATCGAACCGCTGCCGCATTTTGAGATGTTTGCGGCGTTGATCGGCGCGGTGAGTGCAGAACTGGCCGAATTGGTGCGGGGTCGCGGCGATGCCGGGCAGATGGCGGCGGAATAGCTTAGCTTTTGGCCATGCCGCGCCCCAGACGGATCGCATCTGACCCATATTTGGCCCGAATCGCATCGGCGGCCCGTTCGGCCTTGCTCCGTGCGCCCGCTTGCGGATCGAGCAAATCGCCCATCGGGTCATTGCCATCGGCAGGCGAAAGATCGGTATAGCCTGCACCAATCAGCCGAAACGGCCCTTTCTCTGGCAGCGCCGCCAGCAAGGCGCGGCTGGTGCGAAATAGCGTGTCAGAGAGTTGCGAGGGTTCATCAAGACGGGTTTGGCGGCTGAGCGCGGAAAAATCCGCCCGGCGCAGTTTCAAGACCACGGTGCGGCCTTGCAGACCCTTCGCCTTCATCCGGTCGGCGGCTTTTTCGCACATCGTCCAAAGGATGTTTTCCAGCTCTTCGCGGTCGGCAATATCTTTGGCAAAGGTGGTCTCATGCGAGACCGATTTGATCTCGGCATCGGGGGTGATTTTGCGGTGGTCCACCCCATGCGCAAGATCATAGAGCCGTGCGCCGGTGGCCCCAAAGCGCCCCTCTAAAGCGCTTTTGCTGGTGCGGCGGATGTCGGCCAAGGTGCGCAGCCCCGCGCGCGCCAAGGCGGCCCGCGTCGCCTCGCCCACGCCCCACAGAACCGAGGCAGGCTTGTCGCGCAAAAAGGCCTCGGTATCCGCGCGTCCAATCACCGAAAAGCCGCGCGGCTTATCAAGGTCAGAGGCGATCTTGGCCAAGAACTTGTTATGCGCGAGCCCGATGGAGGCCGTGACGCCAATCTCGGTTTCAATCTCGCGCACCAGCCGCGCAAGGCTCACCGCAGGCGGCGCGTGGTGCAGCCGTTCCGTGCCCGTCAGGTCCAAAAACGCTTCATCCAGCGACAGCGGCTCCACCAAAGGTGTGAGTGCTGTGAATTTCGCACGAATCAGCGCCGAGACTTCGGCATAACGTTCTTTGCGGGGCGGGATCACCACCGCATCCGGGCACAGCTTGCGGGCTTGAAACATCGGCATGGCCGAGCGCACCCCCGCGATGCGCGCAATATAGCAGCAAGTGGTGACCACGCCGCGTGTACCGCCGCCGACGATCAGCGGCTTGCTGGCAAGGCTTGGGTCATCGAGCTTTTCGACCGAGGCAAAGAAGCTGTCGCAATCAATATGCGCGATCGACAGGCTGAAAAGCTCGGGATGTGCCAGCATGCGCGGCCGCCCGCAGCGGGGGCAGCGGGGCGGGCTCGTCTCAAAAGTGGCAAAGCAGTCGCGGCACAAAGCGGGCATGATGGCGGCAATCTAGCCTAAGCCGCAGCCGGGCGGGAGGGGCGTCGCCGCTTTTGGCCCTTCGGCTTTGCGTAAATATCCGGGAACGCGACGGGGGGCAGAGCCCCCCGCCACTGGTTCAGTTCAGCACCCGATCTTCGGGCTGGATACGCTGGGAGGCAGAGACGCGCCCCCCAACCACCAACCCGTCCGGGCCTGCGGTGACCTTGACCTCCACCCCGTCTTTCACCTCGCCCGCGAGCAAAAGTTCTGCGAGCGGGTCTTGCAGCGCGCGTTGGATCACCCGTTTAAGCGGGCGCGCCCCAAAGACCGGGTCATAGCCTTCATCGGCGAGCCATTTGAGCGCGGCCTCATCCAGCGCCAACGCGATCTTGCGCGCGGCCAGCCGCTTTTCGAGCCGCCCGAGCTGTATCGTCACGATCCCGTCCATATTCTCGCGGCTGAGCCGATCAAAGATCACCATCTCATCCAAGCGGTTGAGGAATTCGGGGCGGAAATGCATCCGCACCGCCTCCATCACCTCGGCCTTGGCCTCAGCGGTATCGGTCCCATCCGGCAGGCGGCTGAGCGCTTGGCTGCCTAGGTTTGAGGTCAGCACGATCAGCGTTTGCTTGAAATCGACCGTGCGGCCTTGGCCATCGGTCAGCACGCCATCATCCAGCACCTGCAACAGCACGTTGAAGACATCGGGGTGAGCTTTTTCTACCTCGTCAAACAACACCACCTGATAGGGCCGCCTCCGAACCGCTTCGGTCAGAACCCCGCCTTCGTCATAGCCAACATAGCCCGGAGGCGCACCGATGAGCCGCGCGACCGAGTGTTTCTCCATGAATTCCGACATGTCGATGCGGACCATCGCGCTGTCATCATCAAAGAGATAATTGGCCACGGCTTTGGTCAGTTCGGTTTTCCCTACGCCGGTCGGGCCAAGGAAGAGGAACGACCCAAGCGGGCGGTTTTCATCATTCAGCCCCGCGCGCGCACGGCGCACGGCATTGGCCACAGCGGTGATGGCGGCATCTTGCCCGATCACCCGCTTGTGGAGTTCTTCCTCCATCTTCAGTAGCTTCTCGCGCTCGCCCTCAAGCATTTTCGAGGTCGGGATACCGGTCCAGCGTTCCACCACTTCGGCGATTTGCTCGGGGCGGACGGCTTCTTCCACCATCTTGGTTTCGGCCACCGTTTCCGCCTCGGCCAGAAGCTTTTCAAGCTCGGGAATGCGGCCGTATTGCAGTTCGCCCGCCTTGGCGAAGTTGCCCTCACGTTTGGCGTGTTCAAGTTGCACGCGAGCTTGGTCAAGCTGCTCTTTGACGTTGCGGGAAGCTTCCAGCATATCGCGTTCAGACTGCCATTTAGCGGTCATCACAGCAGAGCGTTCTTGCACCTCGGCCAAGTCTTTTTCGAGCTTTTCAAGCCGATCTTTGGAGGCCGCATCTTCCTCGCGTTTGAGCGCCTCGGCCTCGATCTGCATTTGCAGGATCTGCCGATCAAGCGCGTCAAGCTCTTCGGGTTTGCTGTCCACTTCCATACGCAGGCGCGAGGCCGCCTCGTCCACAAGGTCAATCGCCTTATCGGGCAAGAAGCGGTCGGTGATGTAGCGGTGCGAAAGCGTCGCCGCCGCCACCAGCGCCGAGTCAGAAATACGCACCCCGTGGTGGAGTTCATATTTCTCTTTGATGCCGCGCAGGATCGAGATCGTATCCTCGACGGTGGGCTCTTCCACCATCACCGGCTGGAAGCGCCGCGCCAAGGCCGCGTCTTTCTCGACATATTTGCGGTATTCATCAAGCGTGGTGGCCCCAACGCAATGCAGCTCGCCCCGCGCAAGCGCCGGTTTGATCAGGTTTGCGGCATCCATCGCCCCATCGGATTTGCCCGCGCCCACAAGCGTGTGCATTTCGTCGATGAAAAGGATGATCTCGCCCGCAGCCGCCTCGATCTCTTTCAAGATCGCTTTGAGCCGTTCTTCAAATTCACCGCGATATTTCGCGCCAGCGATCAGCGCCCCCATATCAAGCGCCAAAAGCTTTTTGTTGCGCAGGCTTTCGGGGACGTCGCCATCAATGATGCGCAGCGCCAAGCCTTCCGCAATCGCGGTTTTCCCGACACCGGGTTCGCCGATCAGCACCGGGTTGTTTTTGGTGCGGCGGCTCAGCACCTGCATGGTGCGGCGAATTTCATCGTCCCGGCCAATGATCGGGTCGATCTTGCCGTCTTCGGCGGCCTGCGTCAGATCGCGGGCATATTTCTTCAGCGCCTCATAGCCATCTTCGGCAGAGGTACTGTCGGCGGTGCGGCCCTTGCGAATGTCATTGATTGCGGTATTGAGGTTTTGTGCAGTGACCGCGCCCGCATCAAGCGCATCTTTCGCGCGGGTGTTCACCATGGCGAGTGCCATCAGCATCCGTTCCACCGGAACGAAGCTGTCGCCCGCTTTTTTGGCGAGTTTTTCGGCCTCATCCAAAACGCGCACAAGGCTTTGCTCAACATAAACTTGCCCGTCGCCGCCCGAGACTTTGGGCAGTTTGGAGACATAAACGTCCACCGCTTCCTGTACCCGCTTGGGCTCGCCGCCCGCGCGTTGGATCAGGTTGGCCGACAGACCTTGGTCGTCATCCATCAGGGCTTTCAGCAAATGCTCGGGCTGCACGCGTTGGTGGCCTTCACGCATCGCGATCGTTTGCGCGGCTTGCAGGAACCCGCGCGACCGTTCCGTGAACTTCTCCATGTTCATCGGTTCTCTCCTCTATGAAGCCCCCGGCTCTTGCGGCGCCCGTCATGGCACGCCCCGGTTCCGGGTCTTGATCAAAAGGTGGTTTTTTCGCGGCCCCGGTTCAAGAGGGAGAGGGGCGAGGCAATCTTTTTTTCACCTTTGGTGCCGTTGGAAACCTTTTGCCAACCTTGTGCGTTGATCCTGAGCCCCCAAGGCTTGGAGGTTCCTATGCATCACGCGACCGCGATCCATATTGCGCAACTGATCTACAATGCCGCGCTGCGCCGGTTTGAGGCGGTGGTGGAGTTTTTCGCGCCGGGGATGCCGGTGCCGCTTCGGGTGCCAGTGCGGGTGCAAGCGCAACCCGATATGGCGCACCGTCGTTTGGTGCACGCGCTCACGCGCGAGGCGCAACGCCAAGGTATCGGTCGGTTCTGATTTCCTTGACCGAACCGGGGATCGGGGGCAGAACCCCGCCGAGAGCCCTTTGCCCCGGAGATTGCCATGCCCCTGCCCGCCGATGACCGCCTGATCGTGGCGATGGATGTACCCAATGCGATTGCAGGGCTGGAACTGGCCGCGAAGCTGGGAGACTCGGTCAGCTTCTATAAAATCGGTCTGGGCATGCTCACGGGTGGCGGCTTGGCGCTGGCCAATGAGCTTAAGGCCGAGCAGGGTAAGAAAATCTTCCTCGATATGAAGCTGTTCGATATCGGCGCCACGGTTGAAGCCGCAGTGCGCGGCCTTGCGCAGTTCGATCTCGACTTTCTCACCGTGCATGGCGACCCCTATGTGGTGAAAGCCGCGAAAGAGGGGGCAGCGGGCAAGCCGCTCAAGATTCTCGCCGTCACGATCCTGACCTCGCTTGACCGGGCCGATCTGGATGGCGCGCTGATCCGTGAAGGTGATCTGGCCGATTTGGTCGTGGAACGCGCAGGCAATGCTTTTGCCGCAGGTGCGGATGGGGTGATTGCCAGCCCGCGCGAAGCGGCGCTGATCCGCGCTTTGCCTGAGGCTGCGGGCAAGCTGCTTGTCACGCCGGGGGTGCGCCCCGCAGGGGCCGATCTGGGCGATCAAAAGCGGGTGGAAACACCGGCTTCGGCTCTGGCGGCGGGGGCGGACCATCTGGTGGTTGGGCGCCCGATCTGGAAAGCCGAAGATCCGCGTGCCGCCGCGCAGGCGATTTTGCAAGAGATCGCGGCGATCTGATCCGAAAATCAAAACCCAGAAATACGCGCGGCGGCCCTTGGGCCGCCGTAATCATTCTGCCGTGAGATACGGCTTTGGCTCAGTGGCCGGTGGACGCTTCAGCAGCGGCAGCACCGTGACCCAGCCCCATCGGTTGCGCGACCGACAGCCAGACCACAAGGCCCACGAGGCAGACGATCGCACTCGTGAGAAAGAACTTCAGGCCTTCGGCCTCTTGCGGAAAATCGTCGTACATGGCTGTTCTCCTGTATATACTGCGTCTCTACGCCGCATGCGGCGTTGCGTCCAGTCTCGTATGCAAGAGTATGCAGGTTTTCCTCAGTTTTCGTTGATATCGCGGTCCCAAATCCGGGTTTGACCGGGGTGTACCCCCATCAATTTGCGCATCACCAGCCAGACGGCCAATGCCGATAGCGCCAACACCAAAACCGCGAGCGGAAGTGAGTCGCCGATCACGCCGATCCACAAAAGACCGCCCACTAAAATGGCGCCCACGGCGAAGCCCAGCAGGATGAAACCGGGCAAAAGCATTTCGAGCGCGCCCAGCAAAACGCCCGCCACAACCCAAATCCACGGTTCTTGCCAAGACATCACGACCGCCCTTTCAAGAGTTTGAACGCCTCGCCAAAGGCCTCAAGCGCCGAGGCGGGCAAAAGCACGGTTTGCTTGCCCTCGCCAGAAGCGACCTTGGCAATCGCATCCACCTGTTTCAGCGCCACTTGGTATTGCGCAGCCTCGATCCCGTTCTTCGCAATCGCCTCGGCAATCACGCTGGTGGCATAGGCTTCGGCCTCGGCGGTCACGCGTTTGGCTTTGGCTTGTTGCTCGGCGGCATAAAGATCGGCATCAGCCGAAAGTTCGACCGCACGTTTTTTCCCCTCAGCCTCGGTCACCTGCGCACGGCGGGCGCGTTCAGCGTTGAGCTGTTGCAGCATCGCGGCGCGGGTGGCTTCATCCAGATTGACATCCAAAATTTCGGCGCGGGTGACCTCAATCCCCCAGTCATCAACGACATTCGCGACATTGTCGCGGATATGCGAAATCAGCCCCGAGCGGTTCGATTGCACGGTGTCGAGTTCCATTTGCCCGATTTGCGAGCGCACGATCCCGGCCACGGTGGTGGCAATCGCTGCATCAATATCGCGAATCCGGTAGACCGTGCGTTCCGGCTCGATCACCCGATAGAAGACCGAAGTATCGACCTGCACCAGCACGTTATCCGCAGTAATCGCGTCTTGGCGCGAGGTGGGTAGCTGGCGTTCCAGCACCGAAACTTTATGCGCGACCTTATCGAGAAACGGCACGATGAAGTTGATGCCGGGGCCAAGCACCGCGCGCAGCCGCCCAAAACGCTCGACCACGTGCTTTTCGGATTGCGGCACGATTCGCACGCCCAAGAAGATCGACAAAATGACAAAGGCGGCTAGGGCGAGCATCACCGCGTTGCCGCCAAACAGGGACGGATCTCTTAGAAGGTCTTCGGTGTTCATAGATCAATCTCCTTTGGTCAAACGCGGTCAGTATCGGTGGAATTATGGCTTCGATATGTCGGCGGGCGCATTGGCAGGCAGATCAAAGGGGATCGCCGGAGGGATTGCGGCTGTTGCATCATCGCCGCCCGGCAGCAGTTTGACGCCGACCAAAATGGCCGCGACCACCACCGCCCAGCCGCCGGGGCGCGACATGAGCCACAGCCCCACCCCAAAGAACCCAAGTGCGGTGCGCAGCGATGCCATGCCCGCGAAACTGAGAAGCGGTCCCCACATCAGCGTTTTCCCCCATAGGTTTGCCAAGCCCAGATCAGCGCCATCGCGCCCAAAATCGCCCCGACAAGCCCGGCCATCAGCCCCATGATCGCAATCAAGAACCGCAGCACCAGCCCGCCGATCAAGGCGCCAAAGACGCCAATCGCGATGGTGGTGGGAATGTCTGCATCTATCTTCATCAACCGCGTGGCCAGAAAGCCTGCGGCGATGCCGATCAGGATAAAGCTTATGATGGGCATGGGCGGCTCCTCCGCTCGCCAGACCGGTATAGCCCTAATATGTGAAGCGATGCGCGCAAAGAAAAGCCCCGGCACGTGGGCCGGGGCAGGTTGCCGCTTCTTTGGCGACGATTATTGCAGATCGGCGAAGGCGGCTTTGAGCCGCTGGGCTGCTTCCACCACCCGTGCGCGCGGGGTGGCAAGGTTGAAGCGCAGATAGCTTTCGCCCCCCAAGCCAAAGGTTGCACCGTGGTTCGCGGCAACTTTCGCGCCTTTTTCCACGCGGGCGATGAATTCTTCGGTGGCCATGCCGGTGCCGGAAAAATCGACCCAAGCCAGATAGGTGGATTGCAGGTCCATCGACTTCAGGCCGGGGATCGTGTTGACGGTTTCGTCAAAGACTTTCCGGTTGCCGTCGATATAGGCCACCAGTGCATCGACCCAAGCCGCGCCTTCGGGCGAATAGGCGGCGGTCGACATTGCCAAGCCAAAGCTGTTGGCGGAAATGCCCATCGCCGCCATGCTGCCCGCAAATTTCGCCCGCAACTCCGGGTCCGCAATGATCACATTGCCCGAATGCCCGCCCGCGATGTTGAAGGTTTTCGAGGTCGCCGTCATCATCACCAGCGGCTGATCGGGGGCGGCCACGGCCATCGGAATGTGTTTGTGGCCCGGCATCACAAGGTCATGGTGGATTTCATCCGAAACCAGCACAAGGTTGTGGCGCTTGGCAAAGGCGGCGGTGGCCTCCAGTTCCGCCTTGGTCCAGACCCGGCCGCCGGGGTTGTGCGGCGAGCACAAGATCATCATCTTGGCAGAGCCATCCATCTGCGCGTCCCAAGCGTCAAAATCCATCTCATAGCGGCCCTCGACCAGCTTGAGCGGGCATTCCACCACTTTACGCCCCGAGGCTCGGATCACGCGGGCAAATGCGTGATAAACCGGGCTCATCAGCACCACGCCATCGCCGGGTTGGGTGAAGGCATCAAGGCAAAGCGCCGTGCCATTCACCAGACCGTGGGTGGTGAAAATCCACTCAGGCTCCACAGTCCAGCCGTGGCGGTTCGCCATCCACCACTGAATCGCGGCGTGATAGGCGCGGTTGTCCCCCCAATAGCCAAAGATGCCCTGCGACAGCATGGTTTGCAGCGCCTCGGCCACCACTTGCGGCGGGCGGAAATCCATATCGGCCACCCACATCGAGATGCCTTCTTGCGGCGAGACGCCGTAGATTTCTTCCATACAGTCCCATTTCACCGAATGGGTGCCGATGCGGTCGATGACTTCGTCGAAGTCGGGAAGGGTGGTCATGCCGGGCTCCTTGGGGGTGGTGTTCCGGTTGAGAGTGATAATCCGGTCCAATGTTCCAGTGAAGAGTAAAATAATGGAACATATTCCCGAAAATTTGGCCTTTTCGAGAACGGGGCTGCGCGGATAGGTCGCCCGCGCCGCCCCTTGCGAAGATATTGCACGCGCGCGAGCCATGGCTTAGATCAGTTCCATGACGCTGAAAACCATCCTTTTGCACCCCGACCCGCGGCTCAAGAAGCATTGCGATCCCGTCGCGACGATCGACGACGAGATCCGGCAATTGGCCGATGACATGCTTGAAACCATGTATGACGCCCCCGGCGTGGGCCTTGCGGGGCCGCAAGTGGGCGTGCTCAAGCGCATCTTTGTGATGGATTGCGCCAAGGATAAGCTGGGCATCCCAGAGCCGATGGTGATGGTGAACCCGGAAATCACTTGGGTGTCGGAAGACAAGAACGTGCATGAGGAGGGCTGCTTGTCGCTGCCCGAACAATATGCCGAGGTGACCCGCCCGAAAGAGGTGCGGATGCAATGGCTCGGCCTTGATGGGCAAATGCACGAAGAGCAGTTTGACAGCCTTTGGGCGACCTGCGCGCAGCATGAGCTGGACCACCTTGATGGCAAGCTGTTCATTGACCATCTGGGCCCGCTCAAGCGGCAGATGATCACCCGCAAGTTGGAAAAGTGGAAGCGCGAAAAAGCCCGCGAAGCCAAGAGCAGCTGGAGCTGAAATGGCGGTTCGCCCCTTTATCCGCTACGACGACAAGCGCCTGCACACGCCCGCCGAGCCCGTTGAGGCGATCACCGAAACGGTGCGGATGATCTGGGACGATATGATCGACACGATGGAAGCCATGCCCGGTCAGGGTGTGGGCCTTGCGGCACCGCAAATCGGTATCATGATGCGGCTCGCTATTGTCGATGCCTCTGAGGCGCGCGGCCAAGTGGTGCGGATGGCTAACCCCGAAGTGCTGCATGCCTCGGTGCAGTTGCTCAAGCATGACGAGGGCAGCCCGAACCTGCCGGGCGTTTGGGCCTCGGTGGAGCGTCCGCGCGCGGTGACGGTGCGCTTTCTCAACGATCAAGGCGAGATGGAAGACCGCGATTTTGTCGGGCTTTGGGCCACCTCGGTGCAGCACCAAATCGACCATCTCAACGGCAAGACCTATGTCGACCACCTCAGCGCGCTTAAGCGCAAGATGCTGGTGGCGAAATCGGCCAAATACGCAAAGAAAGCCTGATGCGCGTCATTTTTATGGGAACGCCCGATTTCTCGGTTCCGGTGCTTGAGGCGCTGGCCGAGCATCATGAGGTAGTGGCCGTTTACACCCAGCCGCCGCGGCCTGCGGGGCGGGGTAAGGCCTTGCGCCCCTCGCCGGTGCAGGCGCGGGCGGAAGAGCTGGGGCTTGAGGTGCGCCACCCGGTAAACTTCAAAGCCGCCGAAGATCGGGAAGCTCTGGCCGCGCTGGGCGCCGATATCGGTGTTGTGGTGGCTTACGGTCTGCTTTTGCCGCAAGCGGTACTGGATGGGCCGAAGCTTGGGTGCTTGAACATCCATGCCTCGCTCTTACCGCGTTGGCGCGGCGCGGCTCCGATCCACCGTGCGGTGATGGCGGGCGATGCGGAGACCGGCATTTGCATCATGCAAATGGAAGCGGGGCTGGATACCGGCCCGGTGCGTTTGCGCGAGCAGCTTGCCATTGGTGCAACCGAGACCACAGGCGAGGTGCATGATCGGCTGAGCGCAATGGGCGCGCGGCTGATCATCGAGGCGCTGGATCAATTGCCGGAATTGCCGCCCGAAGTGCAGCCCGAAGAGGGCGTGACCTATGCCTCGAAAATCGACAAGGCAGAGGCGCAGGTGGATTGGGCACGCCCCGCCACAGAGATCGTGCGCCAGATCAACGGGCTTTCGCCGTTTCCGGGTGCGTGGTGCCTTGTGGGGGAAGAGCGGGTAAAACTGCTGCGCGCAGAGATCGGCGCAGGCGACGCTGCACCGGGCACTGTTTTGGGCGGTTTCGAGATTGCCTGTGGCACCGGGTCGGTGCAGGTCTTGCAAGCGCAGCGCGCGGGCAAAAAGCCGATGTTGGCGGCCGAGGTGCTCAAAGGCTTGAGCCTGCCCGACCGCCTTTAAGGGACATCAGATCGGCGGCAGATAGCCAAGTGCCGCACCGCCCGCGCCATTGTCGCGCACAAAGTCGAGCGCCGGGCCGAATCGTACCGGGGTTTCGCGCTTCGTCGTGCAGATCAACTCAGGCCCTTCGACCTCGGCTGCCATGATCAGCGCTGTGGCGACATGCTTGTCACCTTCATAAAAATCCACATGGCCGCGCAGATGCGCAACATCAGAGGCATCTAACGAAAAACCGCCTGCCCAGCGGCGCAGCACGGGCCAGACTTTCCCGGCAGCATGCACCGCGAGCCGCGCCGGACGGCGGCCTTCTTTATGGCTCGCTTGGCGCAGGCCAGCGGCGATATCGTTCGGCAAGAACTCCATCTCTATCTCCCAATAAGGGCTACCCCTCCCAAGGCGCTCCTGTCCCAAGTGTGTGACATCTTGTGTAAAAATCAAGTTAATCGTCGGGTAAACTAGGTGTACTTTCGTCGGGAGAAGCCCTTTGCAACGACAGTTGCCCAGACCGACCTCAGGCGATAGCCTGCCCAAAACGTCGGAGGCTTTGATGCGTTCCATTCTTTCTGCTTCTTTTATGACAGCTATGTGTCTTTCTGTTTCGCTCCCCGTGACAGCGCAGGCGCAATGCGGGGGGAATTTCTCCAGTTTTGTGGCCGGGCTGAAGGCAGAGGCGCAACGCCACGGGCTCAGCGCGGCGCAGGCGGATGCTTTTTTCAAAGGGGTTCGACAAGACAGCCGGGTGCTGAAAGCGGATCGGGCGCAGGGCGTGTTTCGGATGAGCTTTCTGGATTTCGCGAATCGGGTGATTTCGCAAAATCGGCTGACGAATGGCGCGCGGATGGCGCAGAAATACGATGCGATCTTCGATCGGGCAGAGCGCGATTATGGCGTCTCGCGCGGGGTGCTTTTGGCATTCTGGGCGCTTGAGACCGACTTCGGTCAGGTGCAGGGCGATTTCAACACCCGCGATGCGCTGGTGACGCTCGCGCATGATTGCCGCCGCCCGCAATTGTTCCGCCCACAGGTGATCGCAGCGGCAGAGCTTTTCAAACGCGGCGACTTTGACCCGGCTCGCACCATCGGTGCTTGGGCGGGGGAAGTCGGTCAGGTGCAAATGCTGCCCGATGACATTTTGCGCAACGGGGTCGATGGTGACGGCGATGGCCATGTGGACCTGAAAGGCTCGAGCGCAGATGCGCTGATGTCCGGGGCGCGGATGATCGCGGGCATGGGGTGGCGGCGTGGTGAGCCTTGGTTGCAAGAAATCGCGGTGCCTGCGGAAATGGATTGGTCGAAGACCGGGCTGAACCGCTCGCTCTCCACTGCGGAATGGGCGCGGATGGGGGTGAAACCGCGCTCGGGCGCATTTGCGGGGGGGCAGGGCTCGGTGCTGCTGCCGATGGGGCGTAAAGGGCCTGCCTTCATCGCCTATCCGAATTTCAAAGTGCTGTTTGAGTGGAACAAGAGCTTCGTCTACGTCACCACCGCCGCCTATTTCGCGACCCGGTTGGAGGGCGCGCCGCGGGTCGATCCGCAATCGCCCGAGCCGGGGCTCAGCGTGGCGCAGATGAAGGCGCTGCAGCAAAAGCTACAGGCGCAGGGCTTTGATGTTGGCCCGATCGACGGGATCTTGGGGGAAAAGACTCGTGAAGCCGTGCAACGTGTGCAAAAGCGGCTGGGCCTACCGGCAGATGCCTGGCCCACGCCCGCGTTGTTGCAACGGCTTTAATTTTCGCGGAAGGCGCGGGCGAAGTAATCGGTGAAGGGCTTGGTCAGATAGGCCAGAGGGCTGCGGTCGCCAGTGCGGATATAGGCTTCGGCAGGCATGCCGGGCAGGATTTCCAATTCCCCGAGTTTTTCGATCTCACCGGGATCAATCATCACCTCGACACGGAAATAGGTGGCCCGCGTTGCGTCATCGGTCAGCGCGTCTGCGGAAATGCGCGTCACTTGGCCAAAAAGTTCGGGCGTGGTGCGGCTGGCAAAAGCCGGGAAGCGTAACGTCACCGGCTGGCCCACGGTGATTTCGTCAATATTGATTGGCGAGGCTTTCACCGCCACGACCAACGGGCGATCTTGCGGGATGATATAAAGCACGGGCTCTGCCGCGCGGATCACCGCGCGCGGGGTGGTGACGGCAAGTGCATAGACCCGGCCAGCCACAGGGGCGCGCAGTTCAAGCCTGTCGATTTGCTCGGTCAGCGCGCGCCGCCGCTCGGCCAATTCCAATTCGCGGTAGCCAATATCGCGTAGCTGGGTTTCAGCATCTTCGCGGCGCTGCGAGGAAAGCCGTAGTGTTTCCAACTCAAGCTCGGTGATGCGCCCCTCGGCTTGTGCCTTTTCGGCCAAAAGCGAGCCCACTTGCCCGGCAAGGTTTGCGGCCTCGCGTTCAAGCGCCAGCACGCGGCTGGCTTGCGCCAGACCTTTTTCCAAAAGGCCGCGTTGGTCCGCCAGTTCCCGTTCGATCAGGTCTTGTTGCGATTGCAGGGCTTGGCGCTGCGCATCAATACCCACGATCTGCGCTTGGGTCTGTTCGCGCCGCTTTGCGACCTGTTCGAGCGATTTTTGCAGCGTTTCAAGCCGTGCCGCAAAAAGCCGTTTCTGCCCGTCGACCAGTTCTGCCACGTCGGGGTTGTGGGCGGCTTCTTGCAACAATTCTTCATGGAAGGTGATTTCGGGCGCATCGGCGCGTTCGGCTTCAAGCCGGCCGCGACGGGCCAGAATTTCGAAGAATTGGCCCTCAACAATGGCGCGTTCCGATTGCGCCAATTCACCATCCAGCCGGATCAGCAATTGGCCTGCGGTGACGGTATCGCCCTCGCTCACGTCAATTTCGGCCACCACGCCGCCATCGGGGTGTTGCACCACTTGGCGGTGTTGATCGACCTCAACCTGACCGCTGGCCACAACGGCACCCGCGATTGAGGAAAACACCGACCATGCCCCGAACCCGCCCACAAGAACGGCAAGGGTCAGAAAGCCAATCACCAGCGCGCCGCGAGGGGAGAGCCGGTCAGGCCCTGCCGGGGCCGCAGGCGCAGAGGCCAGCTTGAGCGCCGCAGGTTTGGCCGTGTCGGCGGCAACGGGGGCACTCTGGGAGGTGGTTTTTTGATCTTCGCTCATGCCACACCTCCGGGGCCGGGTTTGCGCCCAATCTCAGCCGCGTTTTGCACCATTGCCTTGAGCACCTCTTCGCGCGGGCCAAAGGCGCGCCGGATGCCGTTGTCGAGCACCAAGAGCGTGTCACATTCGGCAATCGCTGCAGGGCGGTGCGCCATGATCAGTACCGCGCCGCCAGCCGCTTTCATGCCCCGCACCGCGATGTTGAGCGCCTGCGAGCCTTCATTATCGAGGTTGGCGTTGGGTTCATCCAGAACCAGCAGCACCGGGTTGCCGTAAAGCGCGCGGGCCAGACCGATGCGCTGGATTTGCCCACCGGACAGCCGCCCCCCAGCTTGCGTGACCTTGGTGTCATAGCCTTCGGGCAGATCGAGAATGAGCTTGTGCGCGGCGGCCCGTTTCGCCGCGTCCACCACCATTTCCGGGTTCGGGTTATCAGAAAGCCGCGCGATGTTTTCGGCAATGGTGCCATCAAACAGCGTGACACGCTGCGGCAGATAGCCGATCAACTGCCCCAAGACATCCGGGTCATATTGATCGAGCGTCGCGCCATCGAGACGCAAAGAACCATTCGCGGGGCGCCACAAGCCACAGATCGCCCGTGCAAGCGTGGATTTCCCCGCCCCCGAAGGACCAATCACCCCAAGCGCTTGGCCCGGGTCCAACCGGAAGGAAACCGCGCGCAAGGTCGGGCTTTGGGAGCCGGGGGGCGCGACGGTGAGCGTTTGTGCCTCAAGCACGGCTTTGGGGCGCGGCAGGGCGGTATGGTTGGGTTGGCGCGGCATCGTGCTGAGAAGGAGTGCGAGCCGTCCCCAACCATCGCGGGCGCGCGATACAATGGCCCAACCCCCCACGGCTTGTTCGACCGGGGCAAGGGCGCGGCCCATCAGGATTGAGCCCGCGATCATTGCCCCCGCGGTCATCTCGCCTTGCAGCACGATATAAGCGCCCAAAGCGAGAATTGCCGATTGCAGGAAGATGCGGAAGGTTTTGGTGAAGGTGGTGAAGCCACCACCCATATCGGTCGCCCCCAGCATCGAATCGGCTGCCTGACTGCGGGCCTTGCGCCAGCGCCCAAAGGCGGCATTGCGCATCCCGAGTGCCTGAATGAGTTCGGCTTCCTCGCGCAGCTGGTCCGACATGCGTTCTGACGCGATTTGCGCCCCGGTCGCCATTTGCAGTGGCCGGGAGGTGACCCATTGGTTGATCAGCGTCACCGCAATCAAAAGCACGCCGCCGCAGATCGACAAAAGCCCCAAAAGCGGGTGGAACAGGAAGATGGCCGAAAGGAACACCGGCACCCAGGGCAAATCGAAGATTGCCAAAAACACCGGCGAAGACAGGAACTTGTTGATCGCATCAAGGTCGCGCAACGCGGCGGTTGAAATCGCATCATTGGGCGCCAGCGCATTGCGGCGCAGGGCTGCATCAAAAACCCGCGCTTCAAGCGAGGCTTGCACCCGCGCACCAATTCGGGCGGTGACGCGCCCGCGAGCGTAATCCAAAAGCCCCATGGCGGTGAAAAGGAACAGGACCAGCAGGAACAATGCCGTGAGCGTTTCAACGGATCTTGCGCCCAAAACGCGGTCATAAACCTGCAGCATGAACATTGGGCCGGTCAGCATGAGTAAGTTCACAAAGACCGAAAAAAGCCCCACGGCCCAGAAAAGGCGCCTGTTTTCAGCTCGGGCGGCGCGTAGTTCCGCTTTCCCTGCTGCCAGTTCGTCTCGTTTCATTCGGTGGTCTCCGCGAGCTCGATTGATTTTTGAGCAAAGCCTGCTCGTATTGAAACATCGCAAGAAGGGTAATGTGTTGCGACCATAAAAATGTATCGGTGCCTTGTCTCTGCGGTTCCGGCTCCTTATTCCTTGGAAAGGGTTTGGCCCAAAAAACGAGGTTTGTCACCTATCTTCGCTGCCGATGCGAAGGGCGGTCGGAGGTTGAATGCGTAGATTTTTTGGTTTCGCATTGGTGGTGGGCTTGACGCTAGCAGGCTGTGGGGAGCATCGGCCCACGGTGCCGCAGCAAGATGTGATCTATGATCCCTATGAGGCCGGAAACCGGCAAGTTCATGCCTTCAACAAAGGTTTGGACCGAGCTTTGTTCAAGGCCCGCGAGGGGCAGCCGCGCAGTCGCGACACCCTTCTGACGCGCAGTTTCTCGAACGCAGGCGGCAACCTTTCCCTGCCCGGGAAGGTCGTGAACTCGCTGCTGCAAGGGCGTCCAGAGCCCGCAATCAAGAACACGTTCCGCTTCGTTATCAACTCCACCCTCGGGATCGGCGGCATCTTTGATCCGGCGGGGTCGTCTTTCTCGCTGCCCGAAACCGACACTGATTTTGGTGAGACGCTTGCCGTTTGGGGCGCGCAGGAGGGGGCCTATATGGAACTGCCCTTCTTCGGTGGCTCAACCGAACGCGATGCCTTGGGCAGTGTTGTTGACATCGCGCTGGACCCGGTTGGCCAAGTCCTCGAGGGCGCCGAGGCGACCGGGGCAATGGCGCTTACGCTTGGTGGCAAGGTCGCCAAGCGCAAGCGGTTCGGCGAAACCGTAGAATCGGTCTATTATGACAGCGCAGACAGCTACGCGCAGGAGCGGTTGCTCTATCTGCAGATGCGCCGCCACCAATTGGCGGGCGAGGAGACGAATGATGAAGAAGCCTGGGATCCCTATGAAGACCCCTATGCGGAATGATCGGCGCCAATTGATCCTTGGCGCTGGGGCTACGGTGCTGGCTGCGGGACTATTGCGCCCCGGTGCGGCTTTTGCGCTCACCGATGCCGAGGCGCGGGAACTGGTTTCACGTGCGGTGAATGACGTGAATGCCGCGATTGCCTCTGGCAAGACCGGCCCGGGGCTTTACGCGCAGTTCGAGGCGATCTTCACGAAATATGCCGATGTGGCCACGATTGGGCGCTCGGCCTTGGGTGTTGCCGCGCGTCAGGCGTCGGCGAGCCAGATGTCGGCCTTCACCAAGGCGTTTCGTGGTTACATCTCGCGCAAATATGGTCAGCGGTTCCGCGAGTTCATTGGCGCCCGGTTTGAGGTAGAAGGCGCGCGGAAAGTGAAAACCTTCTATGAGGTGAAAACCGTTGCGCATTTGCGCGGCCAAGCCCCGTTTGAGGTGCTGTGGCATGTGTCGGATCGTTCGGGCAAACGGCTCTTCTTCAACGTGATCATCGAGGGCGTGAACATGTTGGCGGCCGAGCGCACCGAAATTGGCGCGATGCTGGACGCGCGGCGCGGCAATATCGATGCTTTGATCGCGGATCTGAAAAACGCCAGCTAATCACGGCTGACAGCAGAATTGAAAACGCGGCCCCGGTGAGGGCCGCGTTTTGTCTTTAGTAAAGCTGGCGCAAGAGCGAGTCGATCGCTTCGCCAAGGCTTTGCGGGCGCTGTGGTTCGGGCGCAGGTCCGCCGGGGCGGATCAATTGGCCATTGACCACCGGCACGCCGCCTTCGGGGATCGGGTCGCCCGAAGACCAAACCTGCCCCGGATAGGCGTTGGAGCCCGCATAAGGGTCGGGCTGGCCGCGCCATTCGGCAGGGTCGGCCATCGGCAGCGGGGTCACAGGCTGCCCCGCTTCCACCCGTGTCATCACTGCGTGCCAAATATCGGCGGGAAGCCCGCCGCCCGTCACGCCAGTGAGCGGCTTGTTATTGTCATAGCCCATCCAGACGCCCGCCACATAATCGGCGGTAAAGCCAATGAACCACGCATCCCGCGCGGCTTGGGTGGTGCCGGTTTTGCCTGCCGCCTCGCGCCCCTCAAGCTTCGCGCGCTGCCCGGTGCCTTGCTCGACCCCTTGGTGCATCATCCAGATCAACTCGCGCGCGGCTTTTTCCGAAATCACCCGCTCACCCATGCCACCGCCGGCGCCAAAGAGCGGTTCTTTATCGCCGCGCAGGCGCAGGTCAGTGAGCCCATAGGGTCGGACCGAGGAGCCGCCATTCAAAATGCCCGCGAAAGCCCCGGTCATTTCCAGCAGCGTCGATTCAGACACGCCCAGCACCACGGCAGGGCCTTCGGCGAGTTTCGAGGCAAAGCCAAAATCGGTGGCCGCGCGGCGCACCGCGTCAAAGCCCACGGCTTGGCCCACGCGCACGGTGGCGGTGTTGATGGATTTGGCAAGCGCCATCCAGAGCGGGATCGGCCCCAAATAGCCGCCACCATAGTTTTTCGGCGTCCATGGCCCAGAGCCGGGCACCGAAATCGTCAACGGTGCGTCTTCCACAATCGTGTCGGGCGTCCAGCCCATGTCGAGCGCCACCGCATAGACGAACGGTTTGAAGGTGGAGCCGGTTTGGCGGCGCGCTTGCGTGGCGCGGTTGAATGCGCCCGAGACTTTGGAGGCGCGCCCGCCCACCATCGCGCGCACCGCGCCATCGGCAGACATCACCACAATCGCCGCTTCCGCGGTGGACCCTGCGCGGACCTTGGTTTCAAAGATCTCTTTAAGCGCTTCTTCCGCGGCGGTCTGGATGCGTTGGTCGAGCGTCGTGCGAATGACCACATCTTCCGTTGTGTCTTTCGACAAAAAGTCCGGAATGCTGTCCATCACCCAATCGGCAAAATAGCCGCCCGCGCGCGCTTGCGCGGCTTCCGAAAGCGTGGCCGGATTGGCGCGGGCTTTTTGCCATTCTGCATCGGTCAAGAACCCTTGGTCATGCATTAGGGCCAGCACCATGCCTGCCCGCTCTTGCGAGCGTTTGAGGTTTGTTGTCGGCGCATAGGTTGAAGGCGCTTTCAAAAGCCCGGCCAGCATCGCGGCCTGTTGCGCATTCACATTGGCCGCCGAAATCCCGAAATAGCGCTGTGCGGCAGCTTCAAAGCCGCGTGCCCCCGCGCCAAGATAGGCGCGGTTGAGGTAGATCGTCAGGATCTCATCCTTGGAGTATTTGACCTCCATCGCCAGCGCATAGGGGATTTCCTTGATCTTGCGGGTGATCCCGCCCGAGCGGCAGTCGTTTTCGTACTCGGCTTCGGTCTTCCACTGCTTTTGGTCATAAGGCACACCAAGACAGAGTAGCTTGGCGACCTGTTGGGTGATGGTGGAGCCACCGTTGCCCGAGAGCGGGCCACGCCCTTCGGATAGGTTGATTTTGATCGCCGAGGCGATGCCGCGTGGTGAAACGCCGAAATGGCGATAGAAGCGCCGGTCCTCGGTGGCGACGACCGCGTTTTTCAAAAAGGGCGAGACGCTGCCAGCCGTGGTTTGCCCGCCAAAGGTTTCACCGCGCCAAGCAAAGACCTTGCCGTTTTCGTCGAGCAATGTGACCGAGCCTCGGTTGCGGCCATCCAAAAGCGCGGTGTAGTCGGGCAATTGCGCGTAGAAGTAAAAAGTCGCAAGGCCAAGGATCAACACCACCACTGCGCCCGAACGCCAGGTGAACCCCCAAATAATCCGCCAGATCAGGCTGAAGAGGCCGAGAATAAAGCCAGAAATCGGGCCGCGAGGGCGCGGGCTACGCGGTTTGCGCGGCGGCTTCGCCTTCCGGGTTGGGGCGGATTTCGCCTTCGGTTTCGCTGCCGCTTTCGAAGGGTATCGCTTGTCTGCCACCAGCGGCCCACGCCGCCCGCCTGTTCCCGCCATTGTCGTTCCATGCCCGTTGTTTCGGGCAACTTACACCGCCCGATCCGCCATTTCGAGCCACAAGCTTTCACGATTCGGTTTTTAGAAAGCTTAAATATTGTGCGCTGCGCACAAATTGTGCGTTTTGGGCGTTGAATCGGATTTTGCCTGCTTAGGAAACAGGCGGCCATCCTTGTGCCTGACGGCCTTCCCAAGCCTTCTACGGCAGTGCGGTGCCTCCGGGCATCGGGGAGTGCTGACAATAGGAAGGGACATCCAGTGAAACTCATCATTGCAGCAATCAAGCCGTTCAAGCTCGAGGAGGTGCGCGAAGCGCTCACCGCTATCGGCGTGCGCGGCATGATGGTGACTGAGATTAAAGGCTTCGGCGCACAGTCGGGCCACACGGAAATTTATCGCGGTGCGGAATATGCCGTGAACTTCGTGCCGAAGGTGAAGCTCGAAATCGTCGTGGCCGATGGCCTTGCCGATGAAGTTGTCGAGACGATCCTGAAAGCCGCCAAGACCGATAAAATCGGCGACGGCAAAATCTTCGTGCTCGACGTCAATCAGGCCGTGCGGGTTCGTACCGCCGAAGCCGGCGACGACGCGCTCTAAGCAAGCTCAGGGGGACCAGAGACAATGAAAAACCTTGCAAAAATTTCGGGCCTCTCGGCGGCGCTTTCCGCGCTGGCGCTGCCCGCTTTCGCTCAGGAAGCGACTGAAGTCGTTGCCGAAGTCGTCGAAGCTGCCGGCCCGATCGTTGATAAAGGCGACGTGGCGTGGATGATGACCGCGACGCTGCTCGTTCTGTTCATGATCATCCCGGGCCTTGCGCTGTTTTACGGTGGCCTCGTCCGCACGAAAAACATGCTCTCGGTGCTGATGCAAACCACGATGATCACCTCGGTGGTGATGATCGTTTGGGTGCTTTGGGGTTACTCTTTCGCCTTCGGCGGCAGCTCCTCGCCGTTCTGGGGCGGCCTTGGCAAACTCTTCTTGTCGGGCGTGAACGCGGATTCGACCGCGGCCACCTTCACCGATGGCGTCGAGATCCCGGAATATCTGTTCATCGCCTTCCAGATGACCTTCGCCGCGATCACCCCGGCCCTTTATGTGGGTGCCTTTGCTGAGCGCGTGAAATTCTCGGCCGTGATCCTGTTCACCGTGCTGTGGGTGACCGTTGTCTACTTCCCGATCGCCCACATGGTGTGGGATGGCGCTGGCCTGATCTTCAACTGGGGCGCTGTTGACTTTGCTGGCGGCACCGTTGTGCACATCAACGCTGGTATCACCGCTCTGGTCTTCGCCTTCGTCATTGGCCCGCGTCTTGGCCTTGGCAAAGAGAACATGGCCCCCCACTCGATGACGCTGACCATGGTCGGTGCGGCGATGCTGTGGGTTGGTTGGTTCGGCTTCAACGCCGGTTCGAACCTCGAAGCCACCTCGGGTGCGACCCTTGCGATGATCAACACCTTCGTCTGCACCGCCGCCGCTGTGGTGAGCTGGGCTGCCGTTGAAGCGATCTTCCGTGGCAAAGCCTCGGGTCTGGGCGCTGCTTCGGGTATGGTTGCTGGCCTCGTTGCCATCACCCCGGCTTGCGGCACCTCGGGTCCGGTTGGCTCGATCGTGCTCGGCCTTCTTGTCTCGCCGATCTGCTACTTCTTCGTGACCAAAGTGAAGTCGATGCTGAAATACGACGACAGCCTTGACGTCTTCGGCGTGCACGGCATCGGTGGTATCGTCGGCGCGATCATGACCGGCGTGCTGATGGCTCCGGCCTTCGGCGGCATCGGCGACGCGGACTTCTCGATCGCTTCGCAAGTCTTCATCCAAGCCAAAGCCGTTGTGCTGACGATCGTTTGGGCCGGCGTGGGCTCGCTGATCCTGCTCTACATCGTCAAAGCCATCACCGGCCTGCGTGTGGCTGCCGATGACGAGCGTCAAGGTCTCGACCTCACGACCCACGGCGAGAGCGCCTACCACTCGTAAGAGTAAGGTCCAAGAAAACGAAAGGCCCGGGATCATCCCGGGCCTTTTGCTTTGGTTGGTTTGCGTTCTGCCTGTATCAGTCTGCCGGTCTTGCGGTGGGCTTGCGCAGGAACAGCGCGAGAGGGATGGCGCAAAGCGTGACCCACATCATCGCCTTGAAGTCATCGACGTAAGAGATCATCGCGGCTTGGGCGTTGACCGATTGGTTGATCACGCTCCAAAACGCGCCTTCGCCGCGTGTTAGGGTGAGCGACTGCATCAGCCCGCCCAATTGCCCGCTCATCCGTGCGGCGAACTCCGGGTCGAGCAACGAGATATTCGCCACCAGTTCGGTGTGATTGATCTGCGTATTGCGGGTGAGCAGCAGCGTGACAATCGAAATCCCGATGGACGAGCCGATGTTGCGCACAAGGCTGAAAAGGGCCGTCGCATCGCCGCGATATTGCGGATCAAGCGTGGCAAAGGCCACGGTGGAAAGCGGCACGAAAACAAGCCCCAACCCAAGCCCTTGCACAAAGCCAGAGACCACGATCAGCGTTGAATCCATCTGCGGGCCAAAGCCGGTCATGATGTAGAGCGACCACGCGGTGAGCAAAAGCCCCGTCACCACCAGTTTGCGGGCATCGACGACGCGCAAGAGTTTGCCTGCTGCGATCATGGTGATCATCGTGCCCATGCCGCGTGGGGCCATCACCACGCCAGTGGTAATGATCGGATATTGGAAAATGCCCGAAAGCATCGGCGGCAGAAGGGCGAGTGACGAGAGAAGAATGATCCCGATCACGAAGATGAAGACGAGCCCGGTGACAAAGTTGCGGTCTTTGAACATGCCGGGTTCCAAGAACGGATGCTCGGTCCCCAAAATCCAGATCACGAAGACCCAAAAGCCTGAAAGCGCGATGCCAAGCTCGATCCAAATCTCGGCGGCGTTGAACCAATCCACCTCGCCGCCGCGGTCGAGCATCAGTTGCAGCGCACCGACGCCGATGGCCAAAGCCGCAAAGCCGATGAAGTCAAAACGCCGAATGCGCCGTGCCATATGCGGCAGGTAGGCGGCACAGCCGAGGAGCGCCACCGCGCCCAAAGGCACGTTGATATAAAAGACCCAGCGCCAGTTGATTGTGTCCGTCAGATATCCGCCCAAGGTGGGGCCGATGATCGGGCCGACCATGATCCCCGCGCCCCAGATCGCCATCGCTTGGCCGTGCTTTTCGCGCGGGTTGATATCGAGCAGGAAGGTTTGGCTCAGCGGCACGATGGCCGCGCCAAAAACCCCTTGGGCAAGGCGAAAGAGCACCATCGTCTCAAGGCTCCACGCGATGCCGCACAGCATTGAGGCCGCCACAAAGCCAATGATCGAGGCGATGAACACCTCTTTCCGGCCATAGCGTTCAGAGAACCAGCCCGTCAGCGGCGTGGCGATGGCTGCCGCCACGATATATGAGGTCAGAACCCAGTTGATCGTATCCGAGGAGGCGCCCAAATCGGCGCGCATCGCGGGCAGGGCCACATTGGCGATGGTGGTGTCGAGCACCTGCATGATGGTGGCCAGCATCAAGGAGGCGGTGATCAGCCCCTTGTGCGGAACCTCGGTGGGCGCGCTCATGGCTTATTCTCCGGTCGCGGCCTGCGCGGGGGTGGCTTCGAGCCCCATCACCAGCGCATCGAGATGCGTCTGCGCTTTGGTATCCACCGTGACCGAGGCTGAAAGCCCGGTGCGCAGCCCCTCAAGGTTGCTGCCGGGCACAAGGCGCAGGGTTACCGGAACACGCTGGGTCACCTTCACCCAGTTGCCGGTGGCGTTTTGCGCGGGCAGGATCGAAAATTCCGCCCCGGTGCCTGCGCCCACGGCTTCCAGCACCGCTTCATAGTCACGGCCCGGGAAGGCGTCGAATTCGATCGTGGCCTTTTGCCCGGGGGCCATGTGGCCGATTTGGGTCTCTTTGAAATTCGCCTCAATCCATGTGTCGTCGGTTTCGACGAGCGAGAAGAGAGAGGCGCCCGCGGTGACGAACTGACCGGTTTTGAAGCTGCCCGCCTTATAGACCACGCCGTCGGCGGGGGCTTTCACTGTGGTTTGGCTCAGATCATAGGCGGCTTGGTCGCGCGCCACGAGCGCGGCCTGCACGGTCGGGTGATCATCGGTTTTGACATCTGGGTTGCCGCCCAAAGCGGCCAGCGCGGCGGCCACGTTTTGCTTGGCCGCGGAAAGCGTTTCAAGCGCGGAGGAGGCATCATGGCGCGCGGCATCCAGCGCCGATTGCGTGCCTGCGCCGCGCGCGGTGATTTGCTGTTGGCGCTCAAGCTCGCTTTGCAGGTAATCGGCGTTGTCTTGCGCCACCTTTTCTTGCGCCACAGCAGCAGCCCAAGCGGCGCGCAATTGTTCGACCCCAAGCCGGGCTTGGGCAAGCGATGCTTCGGCTTGCGCAAGCGCGAGTTCATAGGGTTGCGGGTCAACGCGGAAAAGCGGTGCGCCCGCTTTCACCACCGCATTGTCAGCAATGAAGACCTCTGTCACCCGGCCCGAAAGCTGGGAGGCGACGGAAATACGGGCTTGTTGCACGGCGGCATTCTCGGTCGATTCGTAACGGCCCGAGGCAAGCCAGACCCATAGACCGCCTGCCACAAGTGCCAGCGGCAGGGCGGCCATCAGGAGTTTCTTCGGAGACTTCTTTGGGGCAACTGTTTCAGCGGTCATGGTCGGTCTCGGTCGTGTGGGAAAGGTTGGAAATGATCTGGCGCAGCGCGGCCATCAGTTGTTCGACGATGGCGGGGTCCAGCCCCGCCAGTGCATCGGCGTAAATTGTTTCGGCGATTTCTTTGGCTTGGCCGATCACCGCACGCGTCTTGTCGGTGGCATGCAGAATACGGATGCGCCGGTCATGCGGGTCGGGCTGGCGTTCG
Organism: Rhodobacter aestuarii; assembly: GCF_900156655.1. Lineage (GTDB taxonomy): Bacteria > Pseudomonadota > Alphaproteobacteria > Rhodobacterales > Rhodobacteraceae > Rhodobacter > Rhodobacter aestuarii. Next base: position 280,408 of record NZ_FTOG01000004.1, read on the forward strand.
ACCCAGCCGCCCTCTTGCATCCGGTCGGCAAGTCGGCTGAGCGAAATCGGTTCGATTTCCAGCAATTCAGCCAACCGCGCCTGCGGTTGGGGGCCGCCGCGCATCAGATGCACCAAGAGCCGCCATTGCGCCGAAGTCAGGCCCAATTCTGCGGCGCGTACCTCAAACCGGCGGCGCAGCAGCCGCGTTGCATCATGCATAAGAAAGCCAAGGCTTTCGGGGGGAAGTTCGCAATCGCTCATGTGGACCCTCTAAGAGATAAGCGGGTATATTATAAGCGTGCTTATGATTTCAAGGGCCGGACGCGCAAAATGCAAAGGGCGGCCCCGCAGGACCGCCCTTCTCACGCGTTTTTGTGCAGATCAGACGCCAGCGTCGATGATCGCGCGGGCCAGCAGCGGCACCGTTTTCGTGTTCAGGCCAGCGATATTGAGCCGCGAGTCGCCCACCATATAGATGGCGTTATCGACGCGCATTTTCTCAACCGCCTCCGGGCTCGCCCCAAGGCGCGAGAACATGCCACGGTGACGGGCCAAGAAGTCGAACCGATCCGAGTTCGACAGTTGGCGCAGTTCTGCGGCGAGTTGTTCGCGCAGGCCCAGCATGCCATTGCGCACCTCTTCCAGCTCGGCCATCCAGTCGGCTTTCAAGGTGGCATCGGTCAGGACCATCGTCACCAGACGCGCGCCGTGATCGGGCGCGAAAGAGTAGTTCTGGCGGTTCAGATAGGCGAGTGTGCCTTGCGTCACGTCTTTGCTGGCCGCATCGCTCAGCACCATCAGGCAGCCGGTGCGTTCGCGGTAGATGCCGAAGTTTTTCGAGCACGAGGCTGCAATCATCACCTCGGGCAGACGCGAGGCAATCAACCGGGTGCCCGCGGCATCGTCTTCAAGACCATCGCCAAAGCCCTGATAGGCAAGGTCGATCATCGGCACGGCGCCTTTGGCCTCCAAAAGGTCCGCCACTGCGCCCCATTGCTCGAGCGTCAGGTTCGCACCGGTCGGGTTGTGGCAGCAGCCGTGCAGTAGCACCACATCGCCCGCTTTCACCGCCTGAAGGTCTTCCATCATCGTGTCAAAGGCGACCGCGCGGGCGTCATTGTCGAAATAACGGTAGAGTTTGTACTCCTGCTTCATGAAAGCGAGGATCGACAGGTGGTTCGGCCACGTCGGGTTGGAGACCCAGACGGTCATATCCGGGTTCGCCATCCGCGCCAGTTCAAATGCCTGACGGCAGGCACCGGTGCCACCGACGGTGGCAAGGCAGGCCAAACGGTCGGCCGGGTAGTCCGCACCCAACACCATTTCCGCCATCGCCGCGTGGAACGCCGGTTCCCCTGCGAGTGCGGTGTAGCTTTTCGAGGTTTCGGCTTCCCAAAGCTGTTTTTCGGCGGTTTTGATCGCGCGCATCACCGGGGTCAGCCCGTCGGCGTTTTTGTACACACCAACGCCGAGATCGACCTTCTCGGGGCGCGGATCAGCCCGATACTGACCCATTAGGGCCAGGATCTTATCCGGGGCTTGAGCTTTGAGGGAATTGAACATCATGCTTCTCCGGTTGCGACCTTGAGGTCGTTAAACATGCCCCATTCGGCCCAGGCCCCGTCGTAAACGGCATGGTCGCGATGGCCGATGCGTTCGAGCGCGAAAGCCAAGAGCGCCGCATTGACGCCCGAGCCGCAGGTGGTGATGGCGGGTTTTGACAAATCCACCCCGGCGGCTTCGAAAATCGCGCGCAGCTCTTCGGGGGATTTCATCGTGCCGTTTTCAGTCAGCACCGTATCCCAAGGCACGTTTTTCGAGCCGGGGATATGGCCTTGGCGCAGACCGGGGCGCGGCTCGGGCTCAGCGCCAATGAACCGGCCATGCGCGCGTGCGTCGATAATTTCATGATCGCCCAGTTTCGAAGCATGGGCCACCTGCGTGACATCCTTCACCAGATGCGCTTGGCGTTGCACCGTGATGTGGCGGTCGCGCAGCATCGGCGGCATGTCTTCCACTTCGCGCCCTTCGGCGACCCATTTCGGAAGGCCGCCATCCAGCACGGCGACATCCACCTTGCCCATCAGCCGGAAGGTCCACCACACGCGCGGGGCGGAGAAAATGCCCTTCTGGTCATAGATCACGACCTGATGGCCATCGCCCACGCCCATCGCCCGCATCCGGGAGACGAACTTTTCAACTGGCGGGGCCATATGCGGCAGATCAGAGCGGCTATCGCAGATCTCGTCGATGTCGAAGAACCGCGCGCCCGGGATATGCGCCGCATCATAGGCGGCTTTCGCATCAATCCCCATTTGCGGCAGGAACCAAGATCCGTCGAGAATACGCAGATCGGGGTCGCGCAGATGCGTCTCCAGCCAGTCTGTGGAAACGAGCGTTTTCGGGTCGTCCAAAGCCATCGCATGCCCTCCAGTCATCGCTTCGTGCTTAGACTCGCGCGCTGATGGGGGCAAGGCCAAGCCTCAGCTGTGTTGCTTCAGAAGGCGTTGTTTTTGACGGTTCCAGTCGCGTTTCGCTTCCGTCTCGCGTTTGTCGGCAACCTTCTTGCCCTTGGCGATGCCCAGCTTCAGCTTCACCCGGCCCTTGTCGTTGAAATACATCGACAGCGGCACAAGCGTCATGCCTTCGCGCCCAATCGCTGCCCAAAGCCGCGCCAGTTCGCGTTTGGAGACAAGCAGCTTGCGGGGGCGACGTTCTTCATGACCAAAGACGCCCGCTTCCTTATAGGCCGCGATATAAGAGTTGATCAGCCACAACTCGCCATTCTCGACCGAGGCATAGCTCTCGGCGATGTTCGATTGCCCAACGCGCAGGCTTTTCACCTCAGAGCCCATCAAAACGATCCCCGTCTCAAGGTCGTCTTGAATAGCATAATGGTAACGCGCCTGCCGGTTTTCGGCGATCAGCTTGGAGTTGGGATCAGATTTCTTGGCCATGGTCTGGCTGAGATAGGCGAGCAGGGGCGTTATGTCCAGTGCGGCACCAAGGTGCTGGACAGGACGGCAGGGCCGCAGTAGCGCCGTATATAGGAGTATACAGATGGTGCTTCAGATCTTCATCGGCTCGGTCATGATTCTGGCCAATGTGCTTGCCGCAGGCTTGGCGGCCTGGATCATGGAGTGGGGCTTTTCGCGCCTTCATGGCTGGCTCTTGCGCGAGCCGCATCGCCCCAAATTGCTGATGGTGCTTTTGGTCGTATCGCTCTGGGCGATGGGGGTGGTCACCGTAGGCGTCTGGCTTTGGGCGATCTGCTTCCGGCTCTTAGGCGTGTTCCACACGATGGAGGCGGCGGTCTATTTCTCGCTCACCTCCTATACGACGCTGGGCTATGGCGATGTGATCTTGCCGAAAGACTGGCGTATTCTCGGCGCGATGACCGGGGCGGGCGGATTCCTCAACTTCGGGATTCTGGCGGCCATGCTGGTCGAAGCCTTGCGGCATGTGCGGCTGAGCCAGTTGCAGGCCTATCGGGGCAAGTGATTCCGGAAAATCGGGCTTCGGACGTGACGCTGACTCGGGATTTCGCGCCCTTCCCTAAGGTCATCTAAGGATTTTTGCGGATTGGGGAATCGCGATTCCCGTGTTGGTCGCGCCGCAACAGCAGGGTGGCGAAGTCTTGGAGCAGATTTTCGCGCGCCTCAGACCCAATGAAAAAAGGGGCTTCGGCAGGGGCGTGAAAGAAAATGCACGAAGGCGCGAAAAAAGGGGTTGCGCGCTGCGGGCAGTCTCCGTAAAAGCCCCCTCACCGAAGCGGAACACACCGCGACGGTGCGCCGGACGGGTCGCAAGGCACTGAAAGCGAACGGAAAAATGGAGATGCTGTTGGCTAGCAGCGCCGCGAGTGATTGGCGCTACTGGTTGATTTTGTTTCCTTGCTCTTTGACATTGATGGATATCTGAAGAGATATGTGGGCGGTTTGGGCGCGAATGCGACTGCGAACCGAGACATATCGGCGCTCTAGCTTC